>CAVTVE010000006.1:0-724784 GCA_963738165.1 uncultured Acidobacteriota bacterium | reverse complement strand
TAAACCACATCCATCTTGGTGGCGCCGAATTTCGGCGCCCACCAAACGCCGCCGAGTCTCGCCTCCCAGCGCGAGCAAATCGGCTTAATCCAGAATTCTTGAGATAAAACTACAAAATCAAGGCTCTCTCCATGTCCTCAAGCCTTTGCCTTTCCACATTCCAGGTCGCGCAAGCAGAACGACTGTGAGGAGTGGGCCATTGTGGCGGGATACGTTGTTGAATGCACTCTGCGGTTACTGGAGACCTACGGCAGACGACGAACTCCTCTTCGTTGTCGAGGCCGCCTTTTTGCTAATGACCATTACGATGTGATTTACCGTCTAGCACCCAGCGGGACCTCTGCTCCAAACCGGGAGCCGACTGAAGTCCTCCAGTGTCCAGCGCCCCCTCGATCGAGTCTCTACCCGACGACTTATCGCTTCGGATTGAGCGCAACGAACCTACGGAGCGCAATCGCCGTGCGATCGAGAGAGGCGCACTTCGGGCATCGGGATCGACCATCGCGCCTTTGCTGCGATTGCTTGGCGATGTGGTCGTCCAGAACTCGAAAGACGGCACGCTGTTCACGATCTGATAGCGGTACATTCGGACCCATGCTGTCCTTGATCAATTCGGCAACGCCGAGAGTTCCGGCGAACACGGAGACGAACCCCACGGCGAACTGCTCGGGCTCGGCCTCGGTGCGTCGCAGATGTGATAGTAATCGGCCGCCAGCGGTTCCGCACCGCCCGGAGGCGATCCATGCCGCGGCGTCTTCGGCGCTCACATCCGCCGCCGCAGCTATTGAGCGAACCATCTTTCCTCTTGAATTCGCCAGTTGTTCCCGAATTTCATCATCACTCTTTAGCGGCTCAGGAGGATTGAAACACCTGAAGCACGGTCCGTTGCCCGGAGGTCCGCAGCGGATGATTTCAGCTCGCAAGTCGCTGTGGATGCTCCGATGATGCGGGCTGGATACTTATCCTGTATCGCCGACCGTGAACGGTTGGATCTACCGCCGAGAGCACTCGCTTCGAGGACCATTGGAACTCCACCTCTTCGGCAGGAGACTCGACCGGGATCCAATGGACGGACGCTGTCCCGGCGATGCGGGCTGCTTCGGCAGCCTTGGGCTTTCCCAGCGATCCGCGTTCGAAGAGTGGATAGCGATTCAGATTGGTATCATTAATGCCTTTGTGGTCGTTGTCTGCCAGCACCACGGGGCCGCTGATTCCATCGCAGGCCCACAAGCAATGGACGGCCGTGGAGCCGACTGCACCGATTCCGGCGATCAGCGCATCGAGCTCTACGGCTATTTGTCTTGGACCAGCTAATCTGGGCGTTCCGAGACACGCAAGGTCCAAGCTGAAAAGAATGCCGAGTCTGGTGCCGTATACACGGTTTCAGGCAGCCTGGCGAACTTGAAGACTTCCCCGGCTGCGACGCAAGCCGCGATATATGGCCCGAACGGCAGCGTAGATGGGGTTACTGGAGGTCGTATCGCCGACTTGGAGATTCCACCAGTCCAACCAGCCCCAAACACTGCCCAATCACTTTCCCCTGTGGTCAGCCCCACCACTAAACGCAAACCTCCCACTCGACCGCGATGGACAGGAACCACATCCAAATTCTCCGTGGCCTTTAAAACGGCGACCTCGAAGTAGCCGCTTGATGCCTCTGGAACGACTCTCTCGTGAATTCGTACGTGTTCCGGGCATGTGAAGCCAATGCTGCGGACGATTCCTTCAAGGCGCGAAAGGATGTTCACCAGCATCCAAGCACAATGCTGCACTCCGCGCTCCGCGGCCAAGTCGGACTCCACCTCTATATCAACGTCAACCTGCAAGGATTGATCGAAGGGCCGGAGGCGGCCACCGAGCGCCCCCTCGTGCCTGCTGGATACGCTCATACACGTCCTCCAAATACAAATAGGTCGGGGATGATCCGCAGATAGGAGTCGTACTCTTCCAGACTCAGCATCCTCCACTCACCTTCTTCGCGAACATGAAGGCCGCAATCCTCGAGAACCACCCCGCCTCTCCCGTAGTTCGGCACCACGATGGATAGGGCGCCCGCTCGTTGCGAATACGCACGTTCGTCGTCGTGCTCAGAATGCTCGACCCAGGTTCCCGGGTGCGTGTGGATCTGCGCAAGCCTCACTTGGCCCAGTTGCCTCAGATGTCTTCCGGCTGCGCTCATCGCTTCGGGTGAAACCTCGAGTCCGACGCTCGAGCCGCGCCTCCGGGATCGTGGTCGTGGTCACGACACCGTGATCACCAAGTTCGTAGCCGTCGAAGTATCCGACTTGTTCAACCCGTTTGGGCGCCGCGGCAAAGCGACTCAGCATCGCACGCCAAAAGAAGATAGGGATCGTGATCATTGCTCACCTGCTGGCCGACTGTAATAGGGCTTCCCGAGGACCTCACAGAGTCGGTTGATTGTGGCTGCGACGGTGTGTCTGCCTTGCTTCCACACGGTCTCCTCATCCGGCGAGTGGTTTACCATGTAGTACTCTGCGGTGAATGTGAAACAGAGCAACTGACGTGTTCGGCCATCAGGGTAACCGTACTCAGGATGCCAGCCGAACCAGAGCGGCACCGAGCCAAACGTCGGCTGCCAGCGGCTACGCGAAGCAGCGTCAGACCAGTCCTTGGGGTTCACGAACGCAGCGGTCGGCGGAAAGCTGTCGTAAAATTCAGCGCCCAGGCGAATGAAGAACGAATCAGCTGACCATCTGCTCGCATCGCAGGTATCGCCACCACACAGTGCAGGCTGTCAAGCCGAATGCGGCCGAGGCCCTTCTGATCGGGGATGCCGGATGCCCAGAAATCGTTCATGTGCTGTTCGAACAGTACGGAAGCGATCTCTGGGTCAGCCGGCGTTGGTCTCCCAAGCATCATGCGCCCCCAGTTCCGCCGGCGAAGATCCAGGTGTGGTCGGCACAATGGCCGGCCTCGAAGTACCCCCGCAGGTGCATTTCGTGGAACTGGTACACGTCCTCGCCGTTGTCGCAGCGCAGACGATCGGTCTTTTCGCGCTTAACGCGCAACTTCTCATACACCTTCTCGATCATCGTGCCGACCAGCGTGCTGCCCTCCCCTTCGGTCTCGTAGGTTCGGCCGTCATCTTCGTTGATCAGCCTGATCTTGAGCTCGTGGTGGTGATGATGCTCATGTTCTTCGGCGTGGTGGTGCCCGCCGGGCTGTTGGTGCTCATGCTCGCCACCTTCATGGTGGCCGTGTTCGTGCTCGTGTTCGTGGTGGGTGGTCATAGTTCTCTCCGACGGAATGCCGTCAGTGGAGGTTCGGGTGAGTAGCTCGATTCTTGCCGCCGATTTTCGAAGAAAAACCCAGCCGCCACCGAAAAGAAAGTTTAGAATCATGGCAAATTCGGAGCAGTTCAAACGAATAGGAGTCGGAGAGCAAGATCTTGGCCGGACCGAGAACAGAAGACTCGATCGATTACACAGACCTTGTACGTCGTCTTACGGCTCACGCAGTCAGGCTGTTCGCTATTGCCGGCCTGGCTGGAACGGCTTGTGTGCTCTCTGGAATTGGCATATCACCTGAAGACTTGGCCTCTGAGACCTTACTGAAGTTCTTGACGTCCGACGGGGTCAACTATCACTCATCAAAAGGTCCGCTCTTTCCGTTCCTGGCACTTGTCATGGAGAGGGATTTCATGGACAGGGTGAAACTACATGCTCACTCACACACGGATGTGCTCGATCCAGCTATTGACGATGGCGCGACCGATGGTGACCGGAAAAGCAAATCGCTGAGGGACTTTCCTGCCAGGGAGAGGACCGCGGAGGAAATTGTGTGTGAGCGGGAGTTCAGAGACGGCGTTCTGCAACTCGTGCAAGATCGCCCTGAACTTCAAGATGTCGTAGTAGCGGTGATGGATTTGGATCTGCAAAAGCGCGAGGAGATTGCAGACGCCCTCGGCGTTACAGCGGATGAGGTCACAAACCGCAAGAAGGCGTTGCACCGAAGGCTTGCGAGGCATTTAGGCATAGAGAGGCAGGGTTGACGCGATGGATGAAAGGGAGAAATTCAACATCGCTTGGAAGAAGATTAAAGCGCAATCAGAAGCGATGTTCGGTAGTCCCGAGGACATGACGGCCTCGGACGCCGACAATGTGCTGGAAGCGGCAGGAATTGATTCGGAAAAGCTACGGCGTGCCGCTTACGACCGGATTTACCGTGCAGCTCAGACGTATTGGAACGCACATAAGGACCTCCCTCACCGCTTGAAAAAAGCTCTCGAGGAGTTGCGTCCAGATGATCTTCCAGTACGAACAGAATCCCAGGCAACACACCAGGCGAGGGTGTTCTTGACCGCGTGATGCGGCCTTTCCAGGTCTGGACGTTGGGCGTTTGAGCTACTCGTACCGAGGAAAGAAAGCCGTGTCTTCGGACGACCGAGCTGCGCTGGACAGACTCGAAGAAAAGCTAAACCGTCGCATAAAGCAAAAGGAGCAGAGCGATGGCCAGTCCTGATGTTCCGCGCGCGTATGCCGAGGCGGTTCTTCGAAAACTAGGCTGGTGGGAGGAGGTTCCTAACGTCGAGGAGATCGCTTGCCATCTAAACCTTGATGTCGAAGAAGAGGACCTGGTGGGGTTTGACGGATGCCTGGTAAGGCCGGTAGGTATGCCCATTGGGATGATCGGCATTCGACGAGACATCAGGGAGAGTTCCAGGAAGCGTTTCACTATTGCTCACGAAATCGGGCATTTCCTCCTGCCGGGACATGATCAATCTGACGGCGTATGTACGTCGATGGACTTGAACCGCTGGTCGCCGGCGAAGCAAGACTATGAGCAAGAAGCCAACCAATTCGCTGCGGAATTACTGATACCTACCGGAATTGCGAAGCGAATCATGGCCGGCTTGACACCATCCTTGGACGCACTGAAGGAGATGGCAACCAAGTTTGGTACGTCGCTGAGTGCAACAGGATGGCGCTACTGGAACTTGCGAACGTGAGATGTGCATTCGTCTGGAGCGCAGATGGCAGGATCGTCTGGTCCAAGACGTCGAGCAGCTTCGGGTTTCCGCTATACAGCCACGCCGAGATCTGCGACGGCACTGGTGCCTTCGACCTGTTTCAAGGTAATTCGATTTCCGCGGACCTCAGCAAGTACCCGCTGAGCTATGGCTCCCTGCGAATCGCGTGGCGTCCGGCTGTACCGTCCGGGAACAGTCGATGCGCCTGACAAACTATGACGCAGTCCTGTCCTTCCTGTGGATCGACGATGAGATCGACCGCGATGAGACGCCGGAGTTGCTCGATGAGCTTGATCCTGACGAGTTCACGATTAACCGGAGGAGATGGCCTGGGAAACGATAGATATAGAGCCGGATGCAACCCGTCTCACCTATTGCCGTAGATCCGATGGCAGAAATCCTCACGCTTGGGCGAGCTGCTGGTGACGACGAGGGAAAAACGGCTCCATTCTCCGGCACTTGCGGTGAGCTGTTTCGCACGACGCAAGATGTTATGAAGCTAGTGGGTTGAATTTACTCATGTTTGGAAGCTGGCGCTGTGTCACCATCGCGTCACCCAAAGTGGAGCAAAGAGCGAATTCTGCGTTATGGGCGTCGGTTGTTTTCAGTAACTTCTTTGTTTTCAATATAGTCTTAACATTCAACTCCCCTCGCCTCCACCATTTAAAAATCTTCATAACATCTTCCTAATCGCGGATGGCAGCCTGCCCTCTGTCCGCGTGGGCAACCGATCACTAATCCGAACGTCAGATTTAAACCCCAAGGGGCGGATCACGGACGTGTGCTGCGCCGAGCCTACGAAGTACTATAAGGTTTATGCGGATTTTCGCTCTGGCGACCGACTACGATGGCACGTTAGCCACTCACGGCACAGTGGACGAGCAGACACTCTCTGCTCTCAATCGGTTTCTGGCTTCCGGACACAAACTGTTACTTGTTACGGGTCGCGAACTTCCAGATCTGAAACAAGTATTTCCTCATTTAGAGTTGTTCGCGCGAGTGATAGCTGAAAACGGAGCGCTGCTCTACCGTCCAGCTACCGGCGAAGAAGAGTTGCTGTGCACGCCAGTGTCGCGCGCGTTCATAAGCACACTGCAAGGGCTGGACATTCCTTTTTCTGTGGGTCGCGCGCTCGTTGCCACCGTGGATTCGCATTGCGGTGCGGTGCTAAAGGCAATTGAACAATGCAGCTTGGATCTGCAGATAGCCCTCAATAAGGGATCAGTGATGGTGCTGCCCACAGGCGTCAACAAGGCCACCGGCCTTCAGCGTGCCCTGGCTGAACTCGGGCTTGATGCGAGCAGGGTTGTCGGCATCGGTGATGCTGAAAACGACTGCGACTTCCTAAATGTGTGTGGCTGTTCAGCGGCGGTAGCCAACGCGCTGCCATCAGTTAAATCATCCGTCGATGTGGTAGCCATTGGCGCGCATGGCGCTGGCGTTGCCGAAATCTTAGACCGGATGCTCGCCGGAGATCTCCTCCCTGGCACCGACTAGCGCCGTCGAGATCTCTGGACGTCTCATCGAGTTCGTATGTTCCAAGCGAATATCGCAAACTTCACCAATCAGGGTTCCCGCCCAGCGATAGACGTTTTGTTCTTTCACAACCGCGCGCATGCGGACCATCCGGTTCCTTCGTTCGGCAGAGTTCATGTTCAGAGCTGTGAAGATCGCATCCGCCAGGCCTTCTGTGTCATATGGGCTCACGATCAGCGCGTCCGGCAGTTCGCGAGCCGCGCCTGTAAACGGACTGAGGAGAAGTACACCGTCCTCATCATGGCGACTCGCAAGGAATTCTTTCGCGACCAGATTCATTCCGTCATGCAACGACGTGACTACGCATAGGTCGGCGGCGCGGTAAAATCTGTCGACTTCCGCGTGAGTATGATGCCACTTGCGAAGGAGAATGGGACGCCATGTTCCGCGTGCAAACCGGTGGTTAATTCGCTGGCTTTCTTCCTCGACACAGTATTGAAATTCCTTGTATTGTTGGATGTCAGTACGGCTCGGAGCACCGATTTGCACGAGGGTGAACTTCGCCTGGTACTGAGGATACTTCTCAAGGAAACGCTCGACACCGCGAAAGCGCTCAAGAATGCCCTTCGTGTAATCGATCCGGTCAACCCCAACAGCAACGTACAGCGCATCTGCTCCGATTTCTTGCAGCAGTGCTGCTTGATGCGAGTGGAATGGTTCCATCTGAGACTCTAAAGGCGCGTCAGGGAACGCAACACTGATTGGGAAAGGCCGAACCAACGTGACATGGTTGTGACGGTTGACTGCGAAACGCTCCCACTCAATGCGGGACTCTAAAACAGAGTTCACGGTCTCCAGAAAATTATTGCAATGCGCCTGAACATGGAAGCCGATGAGATCGGCCCCGAGCAGACCTTCGAGCAACTCGTGCTGCCACGGACAAATCCCAAAGGCTTCCGCATTCGGCCATGGGATATGCCAGAATATCCCGACCCGAGCGTCAGGTCGCCGTTCTTTGATTAGCTTTGGCAGAAGCGCGAAATGGTAGTCCTGAACGATTACGACCGGGTGCTCCGTCTCTGCCATCTCGTCCAGTACGGCCTCGGCAAAGATCGTATTCACTTCTTTGTACCGCTGCCAATCCGCCGATCGGAACGTGGGTCGCGTGTGGGCGATGTGGCACAGCGGCCAGAGGCCTTCGTTTGAAAAACCGAGATAGTAGCCGTCTTCCTGTTCACGGCTTAACCATACCCGTCGCAGCGTGTAGCGTGGATTCTCGGGTGGCACACGAAGACAATCCTGCTCGTCTACGGTTTCATAGTCTGCGTTTCCGCTGCCGTGGGCTACCCATATGCCATCGCACGCACGTAATATGGGCTCAATACCCGTTACCAGGCCGCTAGCTGGAACCACCGCATGGATTTTGTTCCCTTCTCGCACGTGCATGTACGGTTCACGGTTTGACGCGACGAAAAGCCGGCTGCCTTTGAGCTTGGTTTCCAGCGACACTGCCAGGCGCTCCGCTGTCCAGGATGACTCGCCGGTTTCGCGCAGGCGCGCTTCCGCTTTGGCGGAAGCGCGCGCATCAGCCAGACTCCTTGCAAAATGTGTGGCCTCGAGCGCCAATGCCCCGAACATCTCCGTCTCTGGCGGTTCACTCCCTCCGGGTGTACGTCCATGGCGCAAATCGCGCATCCAGGCGGTAGTACGGGCGATGGGTTTCATCACGTTACGCTGAAAAATGACGACTGTCGTCAGGGTAAGGAAACAAATCTGCACACCGACTCGAACCGCCATCTCACGCCACGAGCGCCATGTCGCCGACGCAATGTAATTGGCGTCGTGCGCTACCAGCAGCCCACCAATTACACCCCCATCACCGTGCAACGGCACGGCATAAAGATGCACCAGCCCGTGAGCCATTCGAACAAACTGTTCGGTCTCGCGGTCGTTGCCCATCGCTTGTGCCACAATTGCGGGCCTTCCCGCAAGTTGCGATTCAAGCGACGTTGTGACCAATAACGGTACAGGCTGTTGCCCATACACGGCCACCCCGAGGAAGTGCTCCTTATGACCGATCCACTCCACCTTGCGCTTGAGATCGGTTGCCGCCTCCTGCTGAAGAGTTCCAATATCATGCCGAAGAGTGTCGGCGAGTAATTGAGCATGCTTTTGCAACTCGCTCCGCAAGGCGCGCTTTTCACGTCGGATTTGGTAGTAGGACGAAGCGATCGAAACCAGCAGTACACATGCCACCAGTGAACAAATAAGGCGGATGACTAACCGCATGCTCCCCCTTCACAATGCGATTCAGCAGATACAACTGCCGAACCAGCGTCGGCACAGCTAGCTTGATTTCAATGGGCAACCGTGATGTCCATTGCCGCAACGGCATGGGCGAACAGGTTGAAAGACGGAGCGAACAGGCCCGAAATCCGACAGTCTAGGGGCGCAATGGAAGACTAGGTCAATACCGCTCTGGTATCGCTCAATTGAATTGCTTACTTGTACATTCGTAGTTACCCTAGCGGTTTTCCGAAACACATTGAGGAAGGGTAACCCGTGATCCAGGCGCAAAAAAAATTGGTCAAGCTAGTCGTGCATGGCACAGTACGGGCATCCTATAACGTACCGAACGGTTCGGTAGAGTGGAATTTCTGTGGCATCCCTCAACCAGTTCCCTCAAAGTAATGTGCCTCGTCCCGTGCCGCTGCCACCCGTCGAGCGAGCAGTGTGGTATCACGGGCTCACATCCAACCATTGGCGCATCCTCGCCGCCAGTTTCCTGGGATGGATTTTCGATGGTTATGAGTCCTACGCGCTGTTCATCGTACTGCCGTTCGCGTTGCGAACGTTACTCACTCGCGCGCAGGCAGCTACGCCCGCGTTATGGGCCGGCATTGCGATCAGCACCACCTTGCTCGGGTGGGGAATCGGTGGGCTGATCGGCGGCACATTAGCCGATTACATCGGACGCAAGCAGATGATGCTGTACTCCGTGCTGCTGTACGGAGTTTTTACCGGACTGACCGCGTTGAGCACTAACTTCGTCATGCTCTGCGGCCTGCGGTTCCTGACTGGCCTAGCCATGGGTAGCGAGTGGAGCACCGGAGTGGCCCTGGTGGCGGAGACCTGGCCAGAGAACGCCCGGCCCAAGGGCGCAGGATTCCTGCAATCCGGCTTCGGATGGGGTACGCTGCTGGCGGCATTGACATGGTGGGTTCTGAGCGCATGGAATCCTCTAGGTCCGCAGAGCTGGCGCTTGATGTTCGTCGTCGGCGCTCTGCCCGCGTTCTTCACCCTTTATATCCGGCGCGCTATTAAGGAATCGGAGAAGTGGGAGCGTGCGGTGCGCGAGCAGCGCTGGAGTGCGGTAGAGGAAGGCGTCGTGGTCAAAGCCAACAAGAGGCCGCTCACTTTCACCGAAGTGTTTCGCGAGCGCGAGAGCCGGCGGCGCATCCTGCTGACGTTCCTAATGTCGCTGGCAACGATGGTCGGCTGGTGGGCGATCTCCAGTTGGTTGCCGGCTTACACGATTCAGCTTGCGAAAACGCAGGGCCTGCTCAACCCGGCACAATGGGGCACCCGGGCGGCGCTGCTCTACACCAGCGGGGCAGTCATTGCTTATCTACTCTCGGGATTCATCATCGATGCCGTTGGACGACGCTGGTTCCTATTCCTGACGTACTTGGGCTGCTTAATCACGACACCGATCACGTACCTCTGGACACACTCGGCGCAAACAATGATGTTTGTGGCGGCCATCAATGGCTTCTTCACCCTGGGCTGCGCGTATAGTTGGATGGCGATCTATCCCGCCGAACTGTTCACCAGCGCTGTACGCTCGACGGCGGCGAGCGTGATCTTTAACGGAACCCGGATGATCGCATGGCTGTTCCCGATCATCGCCGGCAGCATCATCGCGACGTTCGGCAGCATCCCGAAGGCGGCAATGAGCCTGGCTACGATTTACCTGCTGGGCCTCATCGTGCCATGGTTTGTACCGGAAACGAGAGGTAAGCCATTGCCCATGTAGTTTTCTTCGGGAACATCAT
Source organism: uncultured Acidobacteriota bacterium (assembly GCA_963738165.1). GTDB lineage: Bacteria > Acidobacteriota > Terriglobia > Terriglobales > Acidobacteriaceae > TOLSYN. The sequence goes on along the minus strand of CAVTVE010000006.1, from coordinate 714,263 downwards.
GGCTCCCGTATCGAATTTGAGGACGGCTATCAGACGCTCGGCCTCAATTCAGACTAAAACCTATTTCATTAATCGTACAGCCGGGTTGGTCGTGCCGGCATAAGTTCAAATCTCCAGCTCAGTATTCTCGTTGCGCTACCCCCCGTTATCTCGGCAACACGCAGCAACTCTACATTCCGGTCTGACCGTGGCAGGTCCGAACCGAAACATTCTCTAGCTGGTGTGGCACGCCTCGGCCAACTGAAGCAGTTCGTGAAGACATCAATGTGCTAGTTCCAAGCACTGCCTGCGGAGGATACCATGCTCGTCAAAAACCCTTTCAAGAGATGGGTAACATCAGGACTGATTGCATTACTGAGTTTACTGCTGTGCAGCGCAATGCCGCTGATCGGTTGGGAGCGCGGAGCAGCACCGATCTTCGCGATCCTGCCCGAAGGCTCGTCCGGCCCCGAGGGCCTCACGGTGGGCCTCGATGGGAACGTGTACGTAGCCACATTCGGCTTCAACAGCAAAGGTGGAGTACCCGGCCCTGGAAAACTGTTCGTGTTCTCGCCGAATGGCAATCTCATTCGACAACTCAGCGTCTCAGGATCGAGCCCCAATCTGCTGGGAATCGCTTTTCATCCAGTCACGCAAGCATTATTGGTCCTAGACTGCGCGGCGAACGACATGAATGTGACCCCAAAGGTGCTGTCTGTAGATCCACTGACCGGCGCATCGTCAGTGTTCATGACTCTGTCCACGGTGACTACTCGGCCATGCCCGAACGGGATCACCTTTGATAAGGCGAATAACGTTTACGTTTCGGACTCGTTCCAGGGAATCATCTGGAAGACCGGCCCCGCTGGGGGCACGGCAACTGTCTGGGCCAGCGATGCGACTTTGCTCACACCAGCGCCCAAGGTTGGAGTGCCTCCGTTTGGTGCAAACGGAATCGAATTCAACAATGAAGGCACCGCGATGTTTGTCGCGAATACCGCCAACGATACGCTTGTGAAAATTCCGGTGAACCCCGACGGTAACGCGGGTTCGATTGCCACGTTTGTGAACAGCATTAACGGAGCTGATGGAATTGCCATCGATTCGAACGACAATATCTGGGTAGCCGCGAACCAGGAAGACGAAATCGTGGTGGTCGATCCTACCGGCAAGGTGGTTGCAAAGCTCGGCGATTTCCTTGGGATTGATCAAAGCGGAGTTCCTCACGGTCTGCTTTTTCCAGCCAGTCCAGCCTTCAGCAAGGATGGGCAGTTCCTATATGTAACCAACCTTGCGCTGAACCTGAACATTCTGGGACTGCCGACGATCGATTCCCCGTGGTGCGCCCAAGTGAAGCGCTACACGATATCCAAGCTCCGGGCAAGGATACCGCCGATCAACGCGGAAGATAGAGACGAGCAGTGAGGAACGGCAGCGCCATCGGCGGATGCCGGTAACGGGAATGTCACCTCGGAATGTGCGAATTGAAACTCGGCTGGTCTCCTGCCCAACGGACTAGGTTCCTCCCACCCATGCGGCGGATGTGCCAGTGCCGAATGCGTTGCAATCTACCGGATACCGGCAATCAGCCGGCAGGAGTAACGCATGGCAAGTTCTCTAGTTCAATTCTCCGACAATCTCGTCGAAGCCGTGGAGCACGCCGGAGCCTCCGTTATTGCAGTTCCGGAGGGCGGACGCGAAGGTGTGAGTGGAACCCTTTGGCGTGACGGCATAGCCGTTACCGCGGCGCATACCATTCGCGGCCACGACGAGGTCACAGTTGTTCTTCCTACGGGCGAAAAGTCGCAGGCCAAGGTAGCAGGCCGCGATCATGGCACAGATGTCGGCGTGCTCAAGCTTATGCGGCAGACAGGCTCAGCCTCGCTCGCGGATGAGTCGCGATTACGCGTCGGAGAGATTGTTCTCTCGGTAGGTAGGCGCGGCTCGGATGGACTGGCCGCCACCTATGGCATTATTAGCGCGATTGGCGGCCCATGGCGAACATGGCAGGGAGCGCGCGTAGATCGCTGGCTTCGGCTCGATCTCAACCCATTCACCGGCTTTTCCGGCGGCCCGATCGTCAATGCGCGCGGAGAAGTGCTCGGTATTGCGACTTCCGGGCCGCGGCGCTCGGTAGTGACGATTCCCGTCTCAACCGTTGAAGGCGTGGTGAATCAAGTTCTCCAACATGGACGCGTGGCTCGCGGCTATCTCGGAATTGGCGTGCAACCAGTCGCATTTCCCGACGCCACGCGCCAATCACTCGGCATCAGTGGTGAACGCGGACTTCTCGTCATTACCGTTGCACCCGGCAGTCCTGCCGAGAGTTCCGGATTGCTGCTCGGCGACATCGTCGTCACCATCGAGGGCTCGCCCGTGCACGGGGTGCGCAGCCTGCAGGCCGCACTTGACACCGAGAACGTCGGCAGGTCCATCACAATCGACATCGTGCGCGGCGGCAAAATGCTCAAGATGCCAGTCATCGTCGGCGAAAGGCAGGAGAGTTGAAGATGTCTGCGGCAGTGAATCCAAGCACGACAGCCGGCATCATTATCGGTAGTGCGGTGGGCGCCGTGGCCGAGTGGCTGCGGCAGATCACGGTTCGCGTGAGCGGATCGCACGCCGCGCAGGGTTCCGGCGTGATCTGGCGCTCCGAGGGCTTGATCGTGACCAACGCACACGTCGCCGACTCCGAGACGCACGAGATCGAACTGATCGACGGCAGGCGCGTGCAAGGGTGGCTCGTCGCGCGCGATCGCAAGCGGGATCTTGCCGCGCTGGCGGTGAGCTCTATCAGACTTCCCGCTGCGTCACTTCGCAGCGCCCGAACGTTGCGCGCTGGAGAGATGGTGATCGCCATTGGCAATCCGTGGGATGGAGTTCGAGCGGTGAGCACCGGAATCGTGCATCACGCGGTCGGCGACGCACCCTTGCTGATCGCGGACATCCGGCTTGCGCCTGGAAATTCGGGTGGCCCGCTGGCGGATGCCCAAGGCAACGTGATCGGCATTAACAGTATGGTTGTGGGCGGATTTGGATGTGCCATCACAAGCGATACCGTCGAGAGCTTTTTGACCCGGATGCATCTGGCGGAGGCTGTTTGATTCGAGTTTTAGTGGAAGCAAAGTCGGCGGTCACGCGCGCGGGACTGGAAACCCTCGTGCGCAGCGACGCTCGCTTCACACTCGCGGGAGAGGGTTATCGTGATGGAGACGTTCTTCGCGCTTTCCGCGAGTACATTCCCGAAGTCCTGCTGCTCGACTCACCTTCGGCTGTGCTTCCACAGAACTTGCAAGGCATACTGCATCAGCCAGGCGCGCCGGCCATTGTGATGCTCATCGCAAACCTGGTTCGCGCCGAGCTTCGTCGCACGTTGCAGGCCGGAGTACGTGCCATTCTGCTCGCTGACTCCACGCCGCGCGAGATCCTCAGTGCGCTCGAAGCTGCGGCCGCAGGACTTGCCGTCATCTCACCAGAGGTGCTTGACTCACTCCTACCCGCTCCGGCCGAAGCCGCCGCTCCTGACTATGCGCCGCTCGGTGAACCACTGACTTCCCGCGAAAGCGAGATACTCTCGCTACTGGCTGATGGTGCAGGCAACAAGGAGATTGCTTCGAGACTCCGCATCTCGGAGCACACCGTCAAGTTTCATGTCAGCTCAATTCTCGCCAAGCTCGGTGTAGCCACGCGCACTGAGGCCGTGAGCCGCGGATACAAGGAAGGCCTCATCATTCTGTGACCCGGGTAATTTGGAGCGTGAGTCGCCGAATTCATTGAGCGAGTTTTGTTCCTAAAAAGTAAAGGTGGTTGAAAGAAAAATGCTTCTGTTCCCAGCCGTGGAGGGCCCGAAGAAGCCGCCTGCCAGTGATTGTGACCTGCCAAAGAACGGCGATGTTATGGTGCCATTCGGTGTGCCGAGGTTCTCATGGTTGAAAATGTTCTGGCCATAGACGGCGAAGGTCAAGTTGTATTTGTGGGGTGTAGTTGCATTGACGTTCCCACGTACTCCTTGATTGCCGCTCAATCCGCGGCCGCCAAGTCCGCCGCCATCACGGTGGCCGCCCATGGATCCACTACCCTCGCCGCTGCCTTTGATAAGCGGCCCAAATCCGAATACTTTGCTGATGCGCAGGTTGAGGCTCACATTACTCGGTCCCATGCCGAGATTGTACGGGATGATCTTTTCACTCGAGCCATTTGGGGTTGCCAGCGGATCCGGATCGAGACAGCCATAGGGCGTCGAGACGGCATTGGCCTGGCTGCAACTAGCCGCGAAGGTTGGGCGGGCGTTGAACTGATTGTTGCCCGTCAAATTTCTGCCCGTGGTGATATTGTAGGGCGTTCCGGAGTTGACGGATAGAAATGGCGCAAACGATAGCCGCCACGGCGCCGTGATGCTGCCCAGGACGACCAAGCGATGGTGTATGTCGAAGTTAGCGCGTCCGTAATCGGAGCGAGGATGGCTCGCAATAGATGGGACGTAGTTTACGCCGCTCGTGTCTGCCCTGGCGTTATTGTAGGTATAGAAGCTGAAGATGCTGAAACGGGAGTAGCGGGCCGTGATCGAAGCAATAATCTGATTCTGCCGGTAGATGCCGCCCGATTGAAATTGCATGTTATTTTCCGTTGGCACAGGGACAGGGACGGCCGGATAGGTATTGGACAGGATATTGTCCTGCGGGAAAACTCCGGCCGCGCTGACATTGTTCGTCAGATACATGTGAACGCCACGACTATATAAGTAAGTCACGTTGGCGGTCATCACCTTACTTAGCTGCCGATCAATGCCCACGGCGGCCTGCATATCGTTGGCGGCGTGGAAATGCGGGTCGACCGAGTAACCGGTGGGCGCGGCAGCGCTGCTAGAGGCGGAAAAGTTTGTCACAGGTTGATTGGGATTGTAGAAGTTTGGATTGTCGATGGTAATGCCTCGCTGATTTGGTATCTGGGAGGAGCCAAGCGGCACAAAGTTGTTGTGTATCGCCTGGATGATATAGGGCGTACCCTGTAAAGATCCAAAGCTGTTGGGCACCGTGAATCGCTGGTAGAACCATCCGTAGCCGGCGCGCAGCACCGTCTTTGGCGGCTGTTTTCCGTTTGTTTTGCCGAGGGCGTAGGCCAACGTCACGCGGGGCGCCCAGTCGTCTTTGTCGTGGATGCGGTTTTGCGTCTCCCAGCGTACCCCGTAGCTGAAAGTGAATCGCGGGCTTAACTTCCAGTCGTCTTGGTAGAAAAGCGCGGCATCGAAAAGAATCGCCCGTGCCACGTACTTGTTTATGAGCGTAACGGTGTATTGCTGTGGCGTACTCGCGAGATAACTTTTCGTCGTCTCGAAAACGTAAGCGCTGTTCGAGCCTGCATCCGTGTAGTTTGCGTCGCGATATGCGCGCAGCCGTGCGCCGAAATTCAGCGAGTGTTTGCCCACGGAGCCGGCAAAATAGTTCTGGAGTTCGTAGTCGTCCTGATGGTCTTCGACGGTGCCCGCGCTGCTTCCGCCATTGCTAAATGCGCCCTGAACCGTCACATGAGGCAAACTGGATTGCGGCAGTTGCTGGTTGCGAATACGGCGGTACTGAAAGCGGATATCGTCGACGAGGTGCTTATTCAACACCAGGCTATCGCTGATTTGCAGTGTATTTTCAAAGCTGTGCGTGTCGTAGGCCAGTGAAGGCAACGTGAGTGCGCTGAGACCGGCATTGGTCTGCACGGCGCGATAGAATACGTCGCGGATGGTAAGCGTGTTTGCCTCGCCAAGCTTGATGTCGAAGCGCGGGCTGATGTCGATGCGGGAACTGGGATTCGCGATCGCCTCGTTGAGCGTCTCGACGGTGTTTTCCGGATTGAGGGCGTCCACAATGCTCTCGTTCTGGTTGTTGCGCACAAAGCTGCTAAGGAAGTAGGAGCTGTTCTTGGTGACCGGGCCGCCAACATTCGCGTTGAAATTATAGGAGTAGTAGCCGGGTTCCTGAAGCCGTGACTCTCCCGGCCTAAGATTTGCGTTCAGGATAGGATTCTGTGAGTTGAAGACCGAGTCGTTGCCGCGAGACTCGATCTGCCCGTGCAGTTTGTCAGTGCCGGGTTTGGTGAATATCTCAATGCGTCCGTAGCCGAGACGGTCATACTCAGCGGAAAACGGATTCTGGTTTATACGGATTTCGCGGATGGAGGATTTCGGCGGAATCTGTCCGCCGGTGAAGCCATCGATATATATTTCTCCACCGTTCGGCCCCGCTGCCGGACCGGCCAGCGCCTGCAACTCACTTAGCAGTTCGTCGGGATCATCGGAGAGCGCATTCAGATCCTCGCCCTTGATTATGATGGCATTCGCATTGTTTTCCGGACTGGTATCCACCGTCATGGTCTCGGCGTTCACCTCCACCTTTTGCTCCTCCACCTGAATTTGGAGTTTGACATCGAATTGTTCGCTCTGCCCAGTTTCGAGGGTGACGGCTTTGGAAGAGAACGGCGCAAAGCCTTGCGCGCTCGCGTTGACGATATAAGTTCCGGGTGACAGATCGCGCGCCTGATAATGGCCGGCAGCGTCCGAGGTTGCGGTCGTGACGGCTTGCCCGCTGGGGATAGTGATTTTGACAGTGGCTTTGGGAATCACGGCCCCCGAGGGATCGGTGACGGTACCACGAATGACAGCATTATTCGTTTGCGCGAACAATGCTGTCGAAAATGCCAGGACCTGCCCGAAGAGCAAGAAACGGAAATAGCTCAGAATACGTTTGCAACTCACACCACGTCCCCAAAGCGATATCGTGCGGAGACAGCACGAACGTGAATTGTAGCGGTCTTTGCTTGTGATACTCACAATTATCTCCACTACTTCAGTGTTCCGTCAGGGTCGTTGCACTTCCAAGTTTGAAACAGTGTGCACGCGTGAGGAATGTAAAGAATCGTTAAAGTTTCAGAACCTCCCCAAACGTCCATGCTTTCGATATCATGCTGACTGCACGTTGCTGTCGGCCTCTGCCCGGCAGCGCGATACGAAACCGATGGATGAGAGCCAAAGACTACAGATCGAAACTTACCTGTCCCATCTCGATGGCCTGATCCATCGCGGCCGTCAGCTTAGCGACACGTTGGCGAATGATCCCTGCAACGAATCGGCGATCGCGGTAACTCGCGTTTGGCAGGAAGACTGTGGGGTAACGATCAATCAATTGTCCGGAGGCAGCAAGGCCCATTGGCTCGCCCGGTCGTTTAGCGGAGCCTTCCTGATGCGTTCAGCGAACGGCCGTACCGTCGAAGAGGCGTCGCCAGCCGAAATCGTCACCCGCCTGCTCAGCGTCCTCGATCAAGCTGTTGCCTCGCTCTCCCGAATGGATGATAGCGCGGTGATTTCTGCATTCTCGGGGATGGCGCCGACTCCTCGCCGTTTCGACTTCGTTCGCAACCCTGAGCTAAGGCCTGTTCTCGAGCAGGCCTACACCGATAGTCGGCGCGCCGTCGAGCAAGGGAATTTCGACCTGGCGCTCATTACTTCTTGCGGAATTCTGGAAGCCATCGTGACCGACGCGCTGGAACACAAGGGGCAGGGTGCGCTGGCTGCCTCAGGCCTGCCAGCAAAGATAGCCGATTGGTCGTTCGAGACGCGGCTCGCCGTTGCAGAGAGGGCAGGACTTATTCGCAGCGGGTGGGCCCGCCTGCCAGCAGTCGCGCGAACGTATCGAGATTACGGTGAGAGCGGACCGAAGGCTACTGTCTCCGAGCGTGATGCGCGAAAGGCCGCGCAGGTGCTTCATGTCGTGATGAGAGATCTGGATCCCGGTCGGTAGAATGTGGTTCGGAGGATTTCGACACGAGAGGCGCAGAATAAACAAGGATCGTCAATCTTCCAGATCCTGCCGGAACACCGGTTGAGATGGATCTATTCTGCCGTCGATAACGGCCACGAGCAGGTCTCCATATGCGTTCCTCGCCTCTTCGAGTAAGGCGTAGCCGCGTTCACGCTGTAGCGCTCCGCTATCCGAGTAGATCAGCGTGAAATACCGGCCCGATGAGTACTGGAGTTCGAGCAACTTGTTGGGCATCTCAGGATCGCCCTCCTGTCCCAGCACGTCCATCAGCGCCACAGTCCACCGCCTGCCACTCGGGTCGCTGACGACCTCGCGCTCAAGGTATTGCCACTCGTCCATGCTCCACAACGGCATATTTATTGAAGCAATTGATCCAGCGCGTTTGCGACCTGCGCCCCCGTGAACGGTTTCGGGACCAACAAGACTCTTCGGGCGCTCCGGGATTGGAGGCTCGCGTCAGCCTCCTCTGGTGTGTCACTGATAATGACCACGGGAAGCTCAACATGATTCGGATGCTGACGTACCATGTCGAACAGCGACTCGCTCATGTTATAGGCGGAACAGTCGAGCACAAGGGCATCAGCGCGTTGTTCCAGAGCCAGTTCGTTGACGGTGTCGGTATATCCTGCTGCAAAGACTTCGTAGCCGAGGTCGCGCAACGCAAACGTCAGCAGTTCGGCAATCTCCGGCGTGTCGTCGATGAGCAGGATGCGGCGCAACCGTACGTTACTTCTTCCTGGCTACGGCGTCAGGCAGCCGGGCCTTCTTGCCTTCGCAGGGTTCCAGATCCAGAACCCACACCCGCCCGCCAGCCGTGTAATAGGCGCGGTGGTCGTTCTCGATCATCACGCCCCAGGCCTCCAGGGTGCGCATCACGAACGTGTATCCCTCGAAGTTGTTACGCACGTGGCTCAACACTTCATTCGTGTGCCAGTTGTTCGTGAGGATAGCGTCACCTGCATGAACGCGCAGGACGGTATAGTAGCGGTCGAACGCCGCTTCCGGCCGTACGTCACGAGTCGCCCCGCGTTTCTTGCCTTCGCTGACGATATAGCTTTCCTGCGTTTCGGGAGCGGCAGGGGGAGGGGTTGCTTTGGTATTCATATGGTCTGCGCCACCTCCTCGGCCTCTGCCGCAGATCCCATGCTGGCCAAGTTCGTCGCATCCTCAGCCCGGATCAAGGCCTCGGGCAGTTGAACACCCATCATTCGCCACTGCTGGTTGGCAAACTTCTGCAAAGTGGCGATGTGTTCTGCGTGGAGATGGCCGAAGCGGCCCTGCAACTTCAAGTACTCTGATACCGGCCGCATGTTCTGCGGGCGGAAGGAATAATCAAAAGCACGTTTCTCGGGGTTCCACTCCCATATCGGGTAGAGCCCGCATTCGACGACCAGCCGGCCGAGATCAATTGAGCGCGGTGTCTCATACACGAAGCCCTTCTGGCAGGGGGTATAGACCATCAGGTACGCAGCGCCTTTATGGTTGAGTCCCTTGCGTACTTTGTTCATCAAGTCGATGGGATAGCCTACACTCGCCGTCGCTACATAACAGTGAGGATGGCCCGCCGCCATCATGCGGGCGAGGTCCTTGGGAAAAAGCTTCTTCCCTTCGGGTACCATCGGGCCTGGAGGCGAGAAGGTCGTCATGCCGCCGTAGGGCGTGCGCGAGGATGCCTGGATGCCGGTGTTCGCGTACTGCTCATTGTCGTAGCAGATAATCAGGCAGTCATGATTCCGGTAGAGCGCACCTGAAATCGGGCCCAGTCCGATGTCTGACGCGCTACCATCGCCCGCCTCGCAAATAATGTTCGGATAGGCGCCCTTCCACTTGCCCTTTCTGATCAAGGCTTCGTAAGCGGCGGCGACTCCCGAGGTAAAACTGCCGGCGCTGCCGATCTGGGTATGTGCCCAAGGCACACTGTAAGGGGTACATAAATACGAACTATTCGCGACATACATGCAGCCCGTCGGTCCGACCAGAATCGTATTATCGCCCGCCGCCTTACTCGTCATCCTGTATTGGATAGAGGGTCCGCAGCCTGCACATGTGCGGTGGCCCGGGACGAACGGCTCAGTCGACGGTAACTCAGGGTTATAGAAACGCGCCCCCTGGTTTGGACTGTCAAGAATCGGCAGCACCTGCCTCTGAACTTCAATTGTCGCCATATCAATGCCTCCAACGGCAGGGCCAGAGGCCCCGCACCTACTACTCTTCGAATCCAACCCAATGCGTGCGCTTTTCGATTTTCCCGCGTTTTTGCGCTTCGATCATTTTTTGAGTCATCCAGTAGAACTCCTTCAGCACGATTGCCTCGCCCCCCATTCCAGCCATGAACGAGACGACGAGCGGCCGCTGGGGGCTTTCGTAAAGAGCCGCACAGGCCTCAGCATAGAGGGAGCCGCCGCTGCTCACGCTGCCAAGCCCCATGTTGGTTTCGATCACGCCGACCACTTTGAACTTGCTGAGGACCTCTTTTACGCGATCGGTTGGATAGGGCCTGATGGTTCGTAGCCGTACGAGACCAACCTTCATGCCCCGGTCACGCATGTGCTGGATCGCATGACGCGCCGTAACCGCGTGCCCGCCCTGCATGAAAAAGGCGACTTCCGCGCCATCGGTCATGAACTCTTCAACCCATGGGTCGTATCGTCGCCCGAAGATGCTGGCGAACTCGTCGTAGGCCTGCTCAATGACCGCCATCGACTCTTCCATGGCGCGCGCGCGCTCGAGTTGAAGCGGCGGACCTTGCTCCGGCATGATCTGGGGACCATGCGATACCGGATGCCGCGGGTCGAGCGGGTACGGATGTTTGTAGGGCGGCAGAAATTCCTTAACCTGGCCCGGGTCGGGCAACTCGACTTCACTTGTGATGTGAGAGACGAAGAAGCCATCCTGGCAGACCATCTGGGGCAAGAGCACGCGCCGGTCTTCACCAATTCGATAGGCCAGCAGGTGATTGTCGAATGCTTCCTGGGCGTCGCAAGCCCAGCCCATCAGCCACCCCATGTCGCGCGTCGAGAGCGCGTCGGTGTGCTCGGAACCGAAATCACCTGGCGGATCGAGTGTGCGGTCGGCGATCATCATCTGTACCGGCATACGACTACCCGAGATTGGCGAATAGAGTTCGTAGGCAAACGTCACGCCGACACCCGAGCTACCGGTGAAAACGCGAGCGCCGCTGGAAGAAGCGCCGTGCGCGATGCTCAACTGCGAGTGCTCGCTATCGGCCACGACGTACTCGGCATCGAGTTCTCCGTTAGCCACCATTTGCGCAAGTGCCATCATGGTCGCAGTGTAAGGCCGGATCGGGTAGGCCGTAATAACATCAACATCGGCGTACTTGGCGGCCTGCGCCGACGCGACGCAGCCGTTGATCCGGACTGTTTTCTTCTTTCTTTCGGTAGTAGTTGGCATGCTTTACTCCGAATCTAAATGTTCTTCGCCGGCCGGTCCCCGAGATGTATAAGCTCTTCCGCCTGCCGTCCGTGCAGCCCAGGCGAGATAGCGAACGCAGTGTCCATTCGCACGACACCGGTATCGAAGTCGAGTTCAGGCACGCCTTCGAGGCAGCCCGTCGGACATTCCTCGATGCACACCCGGCAACCCTTGCAGTAATCGACCAGTATCTTATACAGGCCGTTTGAACGCTCTGGACGCACAATGCAGGGTTCTGGACAGACCAGATAACAGTTGTCGCAGGCGTTGCAGGTACCACAGCTGAAACAGCGGCTAGCTTCCGAGAACGCCTGCTCTTCCGAGAACGCCTGAATGACCTCGTCCTGCGTTTTGCGCCGGCTTGCCGGCTGCAGCAGCGTCTGCTTCGCGCGCGGGAAGTGCGGGAAATAGGTCATATTCATCCGCTTCAAATCCACGATGACGTCGATGGGAACCGTCCGCGGCCGCAGCGGTTCTCCGCGCAACACTTTGTCGAGATTGAACGCGACGCGTTTTCCGTCGCCAACGGCATTGACCACCATCAGCGGCTGCCCCGAGCCCAGCTGCACGATGTCGCCTGCCGCAAAAAAGTTCGTGTCGCCGAGACGTCCGAACGAGTCGATCTTGATGGTTCCGCGCTCGCTCTTGAACTCGTCCGGCAACCAGCCAAGCGACGCCCGCTGTCCCACCGCGATGATCACGTTGTCGACGACAAACCGCTCGGGAGGAACTTCTCGATCGATGGCGATCGGCGAAGCGTTGATCGCGCCGGAGAAGCGCGCCGGATGAAGTTGCAAGGCCTCGACTCTGCTGTTACCGAGCACGGCGGTCATCGCCCGCCCATGCAACAGTTCTACCCCTTCTTCGAGCATGTCATGCAGATCTTCGGGCATGGCCGGCATCTCCTCGGTGTTGGCCTCCACGGTGATCATGGTCACTTCCAAAGCACCTTGCCGTAATGCTTCGCGGGCGCAGTCAATCGCCGTGTTTCCGCCGCCGATAACGGCCACCCGAGCACCCATCCTCACCTTCGATGCGCCCATGCCAATGTCGCGAAGGAACGGCAGTCCGTAAAGCACCCCGTCCCTGTCCTCGCCCTCTGCGCGCACGCTGTTGGGCTCGGTTAGGCCCACGGCCAGCACGCAGGCGTCGTAATTCTTTTTCAAGTCGTCCCAGGAGACATCCTTCCCCACTTCGATGTTGGTCTTGATCGTCACCCCGAGTTCAATGAGGCGCTCGATCTCGCGATCGAGAACGTGCGCTGGAAGCACCCAGTCCGGAATGCCGCCGCGATTCAGTCCACCTGCTTTCGGAGATTTCTCAAGTATCGTCACCTGGTAGCCGAGACGCGCAAGCTGGTAGGCAGCGCTGTGGCCAGCTGGCCCTGATCCGACAACGGCGACTTTCTTGCCGTTAGGCGTGCCTGCGTGCACCACGTCGTGTTCCAGGGCCTGTCCGAGATCGCCGAGAAACCGCTCGACCGCGCGAATCGAAATGGCCTCATCGTACTGTCCCCGGTTGCAGGCTTGCTCACACGGGTGATAGCACACCCGGCCGGTGACTGACGGGAAGGGCATGTCTTCCTTGATGAGCGCGTATGCGTCCAGATACTTTCCGCGCTTCACGAGGTCGAGATAGCCCTGGATCTTTTCATTGGTCCCGCAAGCGTTGTTGCAGGGCGGCAACTTGTCTCGGTAAACCGGTCTGATCGAACGCCAGTTGCCGGTGGGGAACAGGTCCTGCCCCTTCTCCTGCGACGGTGCCGGTGTGATGCCAGCGAACGGGATCTTTAGCCTTTCGGGTACGCGTGTGCCTTTGGTCGACATGCAATCCTTCCTAAACCGCCACAGGATTCAGTTGCAAGATGTGCAACTCGTCGAGCGCCATGTGGAATGCATTCTTATTTGCAATCATCGGTTCAATCGTTTCCATTTTGACGATACCTGTCGTCTTCACCACTGCGGCAATGAGCGGAGCAGCAATATCGGGTGCGATGGATTTATTTCGCTCGGCAGCGCCTTCGGTCGACAGACGGTCGAGCCCTAGCTCGCCCAACCGGTAATAGAGCCACTTGTGGTCGGCCAGCTTTGCAGCATCAACACAGACCAGTTGGGCCAGCCGCTCGGGGCCCGGCACGAAGCGAATCATGTACTCCGGAGCGTAGTGTGTGTTGATCACAAGCGTTCCCCCCGGAGGCATTCCGCGCATGTAATCCCAACCCTTGACCATCGTCTCTTCGACCAGTACAACGATGTTTGGCTGCTCATTCTCGTAGGTGAGCGCGTTCTCGATCATGGTGTCGCTCACGCGGCAATACTTGCGCGTGGGGGCATTGGTGCGATCAGGATTGTCGACGTAGTTCTCCATCGCCTGTGCGAACTTGCCCTCGATGCGGGCGGCAGCGGAGACGGAATTGACGATGTCGCGCCCCTCTTTGTCCATAATGATTCCGCGTGTCCAAACGGTGAGTTCCGTGTAACTCATGATCACCTCGTAGTCAGCCATCGATCAGTAGATGCGCCTTTTTCTCAGTGCGTGGTCATGTCATTTCCCGGGCCAGTCAGGGCCCATGGCAAAATCTTCAGCTGAACAAAACTTGTCAAGTACGATCTCTTCGACATCTTCGATGTGCCGCCGCATCGCCGACTTTGCGGCTTCAGCGTCATGGCGCTTGATCGCAGCCAAAATCCGCCGGTGGCCGGCGAGCGATTTCTGTGGGCGCCCTTCCACCTGCGAAGAGCGCTCACGAGTGTCGCGCAGCAAGTCCATCAAGATATCGAGCACCTTCAGGACGACACTGTTACCGCAAGCCAAAGCAATGTTGTAGTGAAACTCCGCGTCTTCGGCGATGGCGGCGTGCCCTTGAATCAGTTTTTCCTCTTGTCGGTGCAGAATCTCTTCCATCTCGGAAATCTCGTCGGGGGAAGCGTGCATGGCGGCGCGTGCGGCCAGCGGCGGTTCGAGCATCTTGCGAAAATCCAGCAGCTCGCTCACTCGTTCCCTCCTCCGGCTAAGCGCATTGGCAAAAGGATTGGGCAACGATGTAGTTGAGGCTTCGCGAACGATCGTCCCAGTTCCCTGACGAGGCTCAACTAATCCCCTCAATTCCAAGCCTCGAATCGCATCTCGAACGGAACTGCGGCTTACTCTGAGCATCCCCGCCAGTTCACGTTCCGAGGGCAATTTCTCGCCGGGACGCAGTTTGCTCAGAATCAGACGCTCGATCTGCTCGGCGACTTCTTCGTAGACCTTGTTTTTTCGGACCACTTCAAAGTCGGACTTGATCCCTGCTTGCGACATGCGCCTCCATAGTGGTCCGATAAGCGGACCAAACGACAACAATATACTCCCGTTCGAAAGACCCTTGCAAATATTTTTTCCAGAGAGGGAACCCCAGGTCTACTGCTCAACTCAGCCGTGGCGTGGGCCAGCACCCGTCACCTCTCGATTCCAAAGCAACCCTTGTTTTCCGGCTCCCCTCTATGACATTGGTCCTATAAGCGGTCCACTATGGCAACGTTGTCGGCGGCGAAGGCATCGGGCTTCCAAACCATTCACAAACCGAGCAGTTCATCCGCGCCGAGTTGAATCCCGGAGCTACCCCCCTGAGCGTCGGTTGGCCGAACTCTTCGAAGAGCCGAAGCTCCATCCGCTCCGGGGTTTGGCAACTTGGAATGCACCAACTCGAAACCGCTTTATAGACACCGGGGAGTTAAGTATGGGTACATCGGACACACCTGGTGCGCTTTTCCAGGGCGATCGCGTAGTCAATCGTTGGATTCAACTGGTTGCAGGCATCATCGCCATGATGGCGATTGCCAATTTGCAATATGCTTGGACGTTATTCACCAAACCATTAACCCTCAGCTTGCATGCCACTCTTGCCGCCGTTCAGGTGGCATTTGCCGCCTTTGTTCTGGCCGAAACCTGGCTCGTACCCTTTGAAGGCTACCTGGTCGATCGCATCGGGCCACGCCTGATGATTGCTCTCGGAGGCATACTGGTCGGCCTTGGCTGGATTGGCGCTGGTCGGGCCACCTCTGTACGAGAGCTCATCCTGCTCTACGCCCTGGGCGGCGTGGGAGCCGGTGTCGTTTATGGTGGAACGATTGGCAATGCACTGAAATGGTTTCCCGACCACCGTGGGTTATGCGTCGGCCTGACCGCGGGGGCCTACGGGGTGGGTACCGCTCTCACAGTGGCCCCTATCGCCGCGATGATGAAGAGGTCCGGTTATGCGCACACATTTGTCTTCTGGGGAATCATCCAGGGGCTTGTTGTACTCTGCGCAGCGGCATTCATCGTCCGGCCTCCCAAAGGGTGGTCGCCCCCCGGATGGAAAGATAATGAGGCCAAAGTCAAAGCTCATGTGCACACCTCTTCATTGGATTGCACCCCCCGCGAGATGGTCAGCACAGGATCGTTCTGGCTGATCTACGTCATGATGACCATGCTGGCCTTCGGTGGCTTGGTGGTCACTGCGCAACTCAGCCCCATCGCAACCTTCTACCACGTCGATAAGGTGGTGGTCGCCTTTGGCATGTCGGCCTTGGTGCTGGCGATCGAGGTCAATCGGGTGTTGAACGGGTTCACAAGGCCATTCTGGGGGTGGGTGTCAGACCAGATCGGCCGCGAGAACACCATGTTCATCGCATTCATGCTTGAAGCGGTGGCGGTTTTTGGACTGTTGCAGCTGATCGCGAAACCACTCTGGTTCATTCTGTTGTCGGGCTTGGCGTTCTTTGCCTGGGGCGAAATATTCTCGCTCTTTCCTGCAATTACCGGAGACCTATTCGGCAAAACCTGGGCTACGACGAACTATGGCGTTGTCTACACGGCCAAGGGGGTGGCATCAATCTTCGCCGGACCTGTCGCTGCCTTGGCAAGCGCCAAAACAGGATCTTGGGTGCCGGTGTTCTGGGTCATGATCGCGTGCGATGTCGCCGCGGCCCTTTTGGCCTTGTTCTGGCTTAAACCTCTGGCAGCCCGCACCGTCGAGCGCGCCGAGGTTAAACGTCAGGAAATAGAGGCCAAAAATCACGTGCGGGATGTGGCGTAGGTACACCGAAACTCTTTGAACATTTTCGTTACATCTTTGCATCACTTTGAGTGGAATCGAGGGTAGGTGGGCAAATGTACCTTTACCTCGCTGTTGCAAGTTTTATCGTGATTGCGCTCGCCGGATTGTTGCTTGGTTTCGCGCTCCCGGCCCGGCGCTCAAGAAAGCTGGAACAAGTGGCTCGCGAGTTGAACTTCATGTTCTCGGCGCGAGCCCAGCCATTCGAAAATACTGATGTCCGAGGACTTTCGATTCTGGAAGATGGCCCCTCGACAGATGTGGAGAATCTTCTCGAACGCACGATTGGCCGTTGCCGGTTTCTTATCTGCGATATCAACTCATCGCCTCAGGGCGAGATCACAACTCTGATCACGACGATTGCTGCCTTCCGGATGCCTGAAGCGCATTTACCGGTTTTTCAGGTAGGAGAGAAGAACGCGATGGAACGAGTGGTCGAACGGATCGAACATGCTTTTGGCAAAAAACTGGATGAGTTCGAGGACCACGAGTTCACACGGAATTTCTTCGTCCACTGCGCGGCAAAGGGCGAAGTTCGAAACTTTCTTACTCCAGCCAAGCTCACCTACCTCCGCGAGCACGCGGCGCACTTTCACGTGGAAGGTAGTCCTGACTGGCTATTGATTTACCGTCCTGGAGTGAAAGTGGATACAGATAACCTCAAAGAGTTTTCTGAGATCACCAGCGCGATCGCTTCTGTACTGCTTTCCATACAGTTGTCGAAGGCTTCCTGACGATCGTCGGTGAAGCACGTTGCTCGATGCGGGTCGGTGATGCGATTCGCTACACGAGAAATACGGCTTCCCTGCCACCGCGCTCACCTTTTTGCTAAATTCCTGAACCAGCAATTTCCAAATTCTCTGCATCAGATACTACAAACCCGATCTACGCAGAATTCTTTTGGATCATCTTTCATCTTCTGGTGGATAGGTTCCACGAAACGACTCGATGGAGAATTTCTTTGATTATGGCAGAAGAGCCCACGACACTTCTTCAGTTGTTCAGTGCTCACCCAGGCGATAAAACCGCAATCGTCCTGCCGGAAACAAATATTCAAATAAGTTACTCCTGCCTGAAGGATCAGGCTGAGGCATTAGCTCAAGTGTTGGCAGCTATCGGGGTGCAACGCGGAGATCGCGTGGGCTTGGCGTTACCCAATGGACTGCCGTCAATCGTCGGGGTGCTTGCAGCCTCCCTTGTCGCCACTGCCGCGCCACTGAATCCGGCCTACCGCGAGGATGAGTTTCGCTTCTATTTAGAGGACACAAATGCTCGCGTGCTCATTGTGGCCAGCGGACACGACGAGCACGCACGCCGAGCGGCCGGCGATCGCATACCCGTGCTCCCGATCACAATGGACCAGACCGGAAGCGTGCGACTCGAAGGCGTTTCAGGCGTGCGCCCGTTTTCTCCACCTTCGCCGGACGATGTAGCTCTGATCCTGCATACCAGCGGGAGCACGGGGCGGCCGAAGCGGGTGCCTTTGCCGCACGCGAATCTAACGATCTCGGCGCGCAACGTTGCGCGTACTTACCAGCTCACTCCAGAAGATGTTTCGTTTTGCGTAATGCCGTTGTTCCACGTTCACGGGTTGGTCGCGTCCGCATTGGCCACCTTGTACAGCGGGGGCACTGTCGTTGTGCCCTCGACCTTTCACCCGTTGTCATTCTGGAAGACTGCGCAGGATCATGGCGTAACGTGGTTCTCCGCAGTTCCTACGATTCACCAGGTACTCGTTGCGCGTTCGCATCCCGGCAGTCCGCGACCGGCTGGAGCCGAGCGGTTGCGCTTTATTCGTTCGTGTAGCGCGCCGTTGCCTCCACAACTGATGCACAGTCTGGAAGAGGCGTTTGGAGCGCCCGTGCTTGAAGCATATGGAATGACCGAGGCAGCTCACCAGATGGCCTCGAATCCGTTGCCTCCTGCCTGCAGAAAGCCCGGGTCCGTCGGTGTAGGGACCAATGTGAAGGTCAGCATCATGGACGAGGAAGGGAGACATCTCTCTCCTGGCGAGCATGGAGAGATAGTTGTTCAAGGGCCCAATGTCATTCGCGGTTACGAAAACAATCCGGAAGCGAACGCGACGTCATTCGTCGATGGATGGTTCCGGACAGGTGACCAAGGCTATCTCGATGAGCAGGGATATCTCACCATTGTTGCGCGAAAAAAGGAGCTGATTAATCGTGGAGGCGAGAAAATCTCGCCTCGGGAGGTTGACGAGGTGCTCCTGGCGCATCCCGCTGTCGCCGAAGCAGTTTGTTTCGGCTTTCCACATCACATGTGGGGCGAGGAGGTAGCAGCAGCGGTGGTGCTGCGCGAAAAAATCAGCGAAAAAGAGCTTTTGACATACTGCCGGCTGCATCTGGCCGACTTCAAACGGCCCAAGTGTATTTACATTGCAGACGAGATCCCCAGAACGGCGACTGGGAAAATTCAACGCCGCCTTGTTGCGCAGAAGTACACAGAGGAAGCGTGAAAATCGTAATCGCCGGCGCCGGGGCTATCGGCGGCTACATTGGCGCGCAACTCGCCAAAGTCGGCGCCGATGTAGTGCTATTCGCACGCGGACCTCATCTTGCAGCGATGCGAGAACATGGGCTGCGTGTGGAAAGCGAAGACTCCAGCTTTGAAGTGCGTCCGCAAGTTACGGGCGATCTCGCCAGCATCGGCGTCGCGGACTTCATCATTCTGGGGGTGAAGGCGCACAGCCTGACGGCTTTGGCTCCGCAGTTGAAACCATTGTTCGGCCCGGACACCGCAGTTGTCACCACGCAGAACGGAATTCCGTGGTGGTACTTCCAGCAGCATGGTGGAGCACTCGACGGCCTGCGCTTGGAGAGTGTTGACCCGGGCGGTGTCATAGCGGATTCCATTGAACCGGAGCGCGTGATCGGTTCACTCATCTACTTTGCAACCGAGATTGTCGCGCCCGGCGTCATTCGGCACGATGAGGGCAATCGCATCAGCTTCGGCGAGCCAGGCGGCAGCCGCTCCGAGCGTTGCCGCAAACTAGCGGAAGCACTCATTGCCGCCGGTTTCCGCTGTCCGATCACAACTCACATACGCCAGGAAATCTGGGTGAAACTGTTAGGCAACATCGCCTTCAACCCCATCAGCGCGCTAACCGGAGCCACGCTGGCGCAGATGTGTCGTCATCCAGAAGTTTCCACATTGGTGCGACAAATCATGGCGGAGGCGGAATGTGTTGCGACCAAGCTCGGCATTACACTGCCAATCTCGATAGACCAGCGCATCGCTGGAGCCGAAAAGGTTGGCGAGCATAAAACTTCCATGCTGCAAGATCTGGAAGCCGGTAGACCTCTGGAACTGGACGCCATTGTTGGAGCAGTTGTGGAGCTAGCAGGTCGTCTAGCCGTTGCGGTGCCTGCAACCAGTGCCATCTATGCATGCACGAAGTTGCTGGCTGAACGCCGGCAGAGTGAAAGACAGGGAAGCCGATGTCAAAGCTCGATGTGAGGAGCCTCGCGCAAGAACTCTTTGCGGCGTACAAGAACGGCGAAATGGTCACACCGCCCACGTCACGCGATCCCGAGTTCGATCTCACGACCGCTTACGCCGTGGAAGCCGAGCTTAGGCGTTTGCGCGCCGAGGAAGGAGCGATGTCAGTAGGAAGGAAGGTCGGATACGCGAACAAGGCGGTCTGGCGAATCCTAAAGCTCGAGACACTTGTTTGGGGAAATATGTATAGCGACACCGTCCGGTGTGCTTCTGAAAATCACGCCCGCTTGAGTCTGGACGGGATGCGATCAGCCAAGATCGAGCCCGAGATTGTCTTCGGCCTTCGCGAAGCGCTCAGTGGCGACGTTCTCGACGCCGCTGCTGCGCTCAAAGCCGTGGAGTGGCTGGCCATCGGCTTCGAGATTATTGATTGCCCCTACCCTGATTGGAAGTTTCAACCTGCTGATTTCGTCGCTTCATTTGGCCTGCATGCCGCCCTGATCGTAGGAGAGCGCAAGCAGGTGGATGCGGACCTTATTCCCATTCTGCTCGAGCAACTGCCTCGGTTTGGGGTAAAGGCGTTCAAGAACGGAGAGTTTGTAGAAGAGGGATTCGGCAAGAACTCGCTGCGCAGTCCCGCGTTATGCCTGGCTGAGTTGTCCCGCGCCGTGGCGCATCAACCTGGTACTCTTCCCCTGCAACCCGGCGAAATCATCAGCTCAGGCACATTGACCGCTGGCCATCTAATCGGACGTAGCGAGTCCTGGCGGGTCGAAGTAGAGGATCTTCCGCTGCCACAACTCACAATAGAGACATATTGAGTCGGAGGATGAGATTAATCCCGTGGTAATGCTTCCAACCAAATCGGCCGGCGCACCGCTGCCAACACCCGGGCGTTCGGTCATCACCTCTCGATATGGCATTGTTGCCGCGAGCCAGCCTCTTGCTGCAATGACCGGGGCAGGAATTTTGGAGCGCGGCGGCAATGCAGTTGATGCCGCCATCGCAACCAATGCTGCGATGGGAGTGATGGAACCCACTAGCAACGGCATCGGAGGCGACCTGTTCGCCATAATCTATGAAGCCAATACAGACAAACTCTATGGGCTTAATTCGAGTGGTTGGTCTCCAAAAGACCTGACGCCAGAGTTCCTCATGGCTAGAGGCATTACCAATATGCCGGAGCGCGGCATTCATACTGTAACCGTCCCCGGCGCTGTGGCTGGATGGGCGGCAATGCGCGAGCGCTTTGGCACAATGCCGTTCTCGACCCTTCTGTCGCCGGCCATCTACTATGCCGAGCATGGCGTACCGATCAATGAGATCACATCGGAACATTGGAGTCATTCGCTGGATCTGCTCAGTGAAACTTCGGGCGCAGCCTCTACGTTTCTGATTGACGGCCACCCCCCGCGCTTTGGGGAAATCTTTCGCAATCCAGACCTCGCTTCCAGTTTGCGGCGCATAGCTGAGCACGGCCGCGACGGTTACTACCGAGGGCCCACCGCGGAATCCATTGTTGCCGCTTCGCGCGCACTCGGAGGGGCGATGGCCATCGAAGACCTTGCTGAATTTCAGCCAGAGTGGGTAACACCTATCTCGACCACCTATCGTGGATGGACGGTCTATGAGATTCCGCCAAATGCGCAGGGCATCGCAGCCTTGATCATGCTGAACTTGATGGAGAAGTTTCCCATGGGCGAGTACGGCTTTCATAGCGTTCGCTCATTGCACACCATGATCGAGGCCAAGAAGTTGGCCTATGCGGACCTGCTGCGCTATGTCGGCGATCCGCATTTTTCAAAGACTCAGGTTGACGAGTTGTTGAACAAGAAGCATGCGTCTGAACGCGCTGAACGCATCGGTGAACGCGCAGAATGCTCGGTGGAACCGTCGCAATTGTCTGGAGTAACCGACTCGGAGGGAAAAGATACGATTTATATGGCGGTCATCGACAAGGATGGCGATATCGTGTCTCTCATTCAGAGCAACTATACTGGTTTCGGCTCGGGCGTAGTGCCGAACGGCACAGGTTTTATGCTGCAGAATCGCGGTGCGCTGTTCACGCTTGAAAAAGGCCATCCAAATGTGCTCGCCGGGCGTAAGCGCCCCCTGCACACGATCATTCCTGCTTTCATGCAAAAAGGTGATGTGCACATCGGTTTTGGAATCATGGGGGGTTGGAACCAGGCTCAGGCGCACGCACAGTTCGTGGCCGATATAGTGGATTATGGCCTGACCATTCAGCAGGCGCTGGAAGCCGGCAGATTCACGAAAGCAAGTTTCGATGGCTGCGACGTCCAGGTCGAAGAATCCGTACCTAAATTTGTAAGAGAAGGGCTTACGCTTCTGGGGCACGAGGTTCAGACCGTGCCGCTGCGCACGCGGACGTTCGGGTACGGCCAGGCGGTCATGGCTGATGGCACCGGGGTCCATTTCGGCGCCAGCGATCCACGCCATGACGGCGAAGCAATTCCGCAACCGGCACCGGTCTTCTCCCCTCATACTCAAGAACACTGATGGGTGGATATCGCTGTTCCTTGTCGTTTTTCTCCCCGACAGCCTGAGGAGATACATAATCCATAGCGTGACAAAAACGATAGCATTGAACCAGGATAGAACAACGGCTACTGTTCGTAATCCATTAAAGTGCGTGGAGATGGCCACGATTCCAGTGGCCATAACGAACGCGAAATAAGCGGGATGCAGCGTTTCCAAAGCATACGCTATGCCCTCAAAATGTTTTCGTGTTTCACAGCTTATGACGCTGCCTCCAATTTTGGTTCTTTGGGTTTTGCCGACACTTCTTTAATGGGGGACTCGGCTGGTATATCCAAGGGTAGCCGCCAATCGCGGGCGGAGGAGCGTCCGGCATACACCCAGCCATACCGCGTAAATAGAGAGCCTGCAATACCGCACACAGCAGCCCAACGCCGGAGTGTACGCGAGCGGCGTTCGCCGGAACTGGCTGCGAGCAGACGCAGTGCCAACGCTAACGGGCCTGACATCACGCCGCCCGCACGCGTGACCCATCCACTCGCGCCATGTTTCAGCG
This sequence comes from uncultured Acidobacteriota bacterium, assembly GCA_963738165.1. Taxonomy (GTDB): domain Bacteria; phylum Acidobacteriota; class Terriglobia; order Terriglobales; family Acidobacteriaceae; genus TOLSYN. Next base: position 691,453 of record CAVTVE010000006.1, on the reverse strand, counting down.
GCTTCAACGCCGCATCTGAGCGTGTCTCAAGATGGAAGCCCTCCAGGCATTCGTAGACCGCGCTTCCAGTTCCCAAGCTGTTCAGCGCGCGGCTATCAACGTGGCCAAGTAGTTCCAGAATCGAAACGCCTGCCTGCACGCCTGACATGCCGAAGTGTATTGGCAGAGTTCCGACGTTCTTATTCCACACCGGAATTGCGGTCGCTCCAATGAGCACGCCGGTGTAGTTGTGGAACGGCAGTCCGAAGAAGGCAGAGAAGAACTGGCCGAAATTGCCGATCAAACTAATAGGAAAACTGCTGCCAAACCGTTGTTCAGCCTCCTTCGCAAACACGTTAGCCCCTGCCGCGCTGCCAAATGCCGCGAGCGTCCAGGCGCCCATGGACATGGGGCTCTGCACTTTGAAGACGCGCAACATGTTTAAGAAACGCGAGGGTCTGCCGAGGTCGTGAATGAGCAGGGCGCTCGAAACCACAGCACCGCCGAAAGCCACCCAGCGTGCGCTTCTCGCAAGTGCCCGATCTTTGCCGAGCCAGTCCGCCATGGCACCAATTACCGCCGCTGATCCAGCCGCTCCGCCCACAAAGAAGTACAGCGGGATATCTGGCGTCCACTGCGGCTCTTTCAGCATATGAATGCCGTAATACCCTGTCTCAACAGAGGCAATCGGGAAGGGCGCACCGGCGGGACGGATACCTCGTTCCGGCACGAACCCAGTTGTCTCGGCTCTTCGCCGGATTTCCAGCAGTCGTCGCTCGCTAGCCGTGTCCGGGATGCGTGGCGTGTGTTCTTCTGGCAGACCGCTCATCGGTGTGCCCTCCCTTGTCCGCGCGCAGTTGCGAAGGCGAGTAGAGCGCCAGCCAGGAACAGACCTGATCCTATAGCCGAAGCGGTCCACCCCGCTCGTAAGAAAACAGTGGGCACTTCGGGCTTGGGCGGAAGGTTGTACTGTCGCGGATCACCTCGCACGATGAAGAACGCATGCAAACCTTTGACGCTTGTCTCCTGCGGGTCATAGAGCTGCGCATCGGCGATTCCTCGGCCGTGCAGTTCACGTACACGCTCCTGTGCGGCGAGGTGCAACTCGTCAATTTCGCCAAACTTAATCGACTCCGTCGGACATGCGGTGGCACACGCCGGACTCAGTCCAGCCTTCTGCCTGTCGTAGCAGAAAGTACATTTAAAGGCCCGTCCATCTTCTTTGTTCTTTTGCACCACACCAAACGGGCATGACACCACACAGTATGCGCATCCGTTGCAGACATCCGGCTGTACGAAGACGCCACCGAACTCCGTGCGAGTAATGGCACCTGTGGGGCACGCCTCCAAACACCCCGCCACCTCGCAGTGTTTGCAGACGTCGGATGAAAAAATCCAGGAACTCAGATCGCCGGCATTGCCGCCGCATCCTGGTTTCGGTTCATGCTCCACAAATTTCACATGCCGCCATGTCGAGTGTCCCACTGAGCCAGTGTTGTCGTAGGAAAAACCCGACCAATTGAAGTCATCGGCTGATACTCCATTCCACTCCTTGCAGGCGACTTCGCAAGCTTTGCAGCCGATGCAGAGTGTCGAGTCGGTGAGAAATGCGGTGGTGCGATTTCCGTTTCTGGGTTCTGTGCTCATGCGGCCTCCTCCGTTTTCGCTTTCAGTTCGGCCAATAGCGACTTGCCCCGTGGGCGCCGACCTGGCCGGATGTCGCACAGCAAGGCTTTGGTCTCCATAATGCGCACGTTCGGTTCTTCTGAGATGGGAAGCAGGTCATTGGCAGCATCACCCGTCACCAGACCATTGGTGCCGAAGTGATAGGGGAGACCTATGTGGTGGACAGTGCAGCCAGCCACCTGTACCGGCTTCATACGGGTGGTCACCAGGACGCGCGCCTCGACAATGGCGCGCATAGTAGTGATGGTTGCGTAGCTACCATGATGAAGCCCAAGCTCCGCGGCCAACTCCGGCGAGACTTCGCAAAATAGTTCGGGCTGCAGTTCTGCGAGATGGCTGAGCGTGCGGCTCATGCCACCGGCCGTGTGGTGCTCGGTCAATCGATAGGTGGTCAAGACATACGGGAACCGCGGGTCACCATGCGGTGCGTATCGATTGTCGGGTCGCTCATGCTTCAGCGCTGCCGGGTCAGTGTCCTGCTTCGGATACAGAGGATTGGAAAAAAGTGACTCCAGCGGTTCGTAATGGGTGGGCAGCGGCCCATCTTTCAATCCGCTACTGACGTATATCCACCCGACCCCGTCCGGATGCAGGATAAAGGGCTTGTCTCCGGCGAGGGCCGCATCGCCTTCCGCACCCTTGGGAGGCTGATAATCTGGAGGCTTGTCTTTGGTGAAGTCGGGATTGTCAAGTCCTGTCCACTCCCTTTTCTGCTCGTCCCACCAGATTAACTTCTTGCGTTCGCTCCACGGTGTGCCATCCGGCCGGGCCGAGGCCCGGTTGTAAATGATGCGCCGATCGGATGGCCATGCGTAGCCCCACCCATGACCATACAGGTCATGCGGCTCCCGCGCATTCGCCAGGTTCTTGCCCCGGTCGGGGAAACAGCCGGAGTAAATCCAGGCACCGCACGCCGTAGAGCCATCAGCTTTCAGATCTCTATAGCCTGCGACGAGTTTGTGATCAGCCATGGTCCAGCCGTTGATCTCCATCAGCACTTCTTCCGCATCCGGTTCAGCCTGTGGGCCGTGCGTCGAATAATTCCAGGTGAGGGCGTTCAGTGGAGCGCTGCGAGGCCGCGGATCGTTCGCAGCTCTGGCTTTCAGTCGCCGCCCCAGGTGGTACATGAACCAGACTTCACCGCGCGAATCTCCGGGTGCCTCCGGTCCCTTATTGTGGAACTGGAGCAGGCGCTGCGTGTTGACGAAGGTGCCACTCTTTTCTGGAACGCCCGCAGCGGGCATCAGAAAGACTTCGGTGGCTATTGTGTCCGGATTGAGTTCACCGCGCCCGACTTCCGGTGAGTTGTACCAGAAGGAGGCTGGCTCGACCTCAACCATGTCGCGGACAACCAGCCACTTCAATTTGGCAAGCGCCTTGCGCTCCAAACGCCCATTGGGCGCACCTACCGCTGGGTTCTGGCCCATGATGAAGAGTCCGTCAACTTTGCCATCCATCATGTCCAGCCAATAACCAAAGTGCGAGTGGTCACCGGTAACGCGGGGCAGCCAATCAAAGCAGTAATCGTTCTCCTTGGTAGCGGCCTCTCCGTAATACGACTTCAGAAAGCTGACGATGTACTTATCAAAATTCGCCCACCAGCCGGTCGACGCGCGGTGCTTGGCAATGTAATCCTTTAGCGTATTCGCATCCTTGTTAAATATCGGAGTGGGCAGGTATCCGGGCAGAATGTCATAGAGCGTTGCGACGTCCGTTGATCCCTGAATGGACGCGTGACCGCGCAGTGCGAGCACCCCGCCCCCAGGGCGACCTACATTGCCCAGCAGCAGTTGCAGAATGGCGGCGGCGCGGACAATCTGCACTCCATTCGAGTGTTGCGTCCAGCCCACAGCGTAACAAATAGCGCCCGTCTTCTCCGGACCGGAAGCAGAGCAGTAAGCCTCAGCCACTTTAAAAAACAGATCTTTGGGGACGCCGCAGTACTGCTCCACCATCTCAGGGGTGTAGCGTGAGAAGTGCTTCTTCAGTACCTGGTATACGCAGCGCGGGTGCTGCAGCGTAGGATCCGACTCGTGCTTCTCCAACTCACCGGCCTCGCCACCCCGGTCTTTGCCATGGCCGCCTGACTCCTCCTCATGGCCGGGCATGGGACCTGCGAATAACGTGCCTTTTTCCGGTGAACCTTCATACAGCCATGAAGTGGGATCGTATTGTTTTTTCTCCGGATCCCAACCAGAGAAGACGCCATCCAGATCTTCCGTGTCGCGGAAATCCTCCCGCAGAATCGTCGAAGCATTTGTGTACGCCACGACGTACTCGCGGAAATCTTTGTTGTGAGTCAGGACATAGTTGATGAGGCCACCCAGGAACAACACATCTGTTCCTGCTCGCAGGGGCAACCATATATCGGCCATTGCCGAGGTGCGCGTGAAGCGCGGGTCGACATGGATTATTTTTGCGCCGTTCTTCTCCCGAGCCTCAATGACCCACTGGAACCCAACCGGGTGGTTCTCCGCCATATTGGAACCCATGATGAGAATCGCGTCCGCGTTGGAGAGATCCTGCTGAGCTGTGGTCGCGCCGCCACGACCGAATGAGGTGCCCAGACCGGGCACCGTTGAGCTGTGTCATATTCGGGCCTGGTTGCTAATACAGTTCATCCCCAACCCGCCGGTGAACAGCTTACGAATCAGGTAATTCTCCTCCACGTCGAGTGTCGCTCCGCCCAGGTGGCAAATGCCGAGCGTGTGCATCAGACTGGAGCCATCCTCTCTCTCCACGAAGGTGCGCTCTCGGGTTTCCCATACGCGATCAGCGATCATGTCCATCGCTGCCTCAAGGGGAATTTCCTCCCACACTCGCGAATATGGCCGACGGTATTTCACCTTGGAGAGGCGCGCAGGATGCGTGTGGAGCTGGAAGGTATCCGCCCCCTTGGGACAGAGACGCCCGCGCGAGATGGGAGAAGCCGGATCGCCTTCAATCGAGATCAGCTTGCCTTCTTTGTGGAACACTAGCTGCCCGCAGCCCACTCCGCAATACGGGCAGACCGCGTGGCTCACCTCCGCGCCCTGGGTCTTAGGAATGAGTTGCTTGGTCTGCTTGCTCATTACTTCCTCGCCGGTGCCTTTCCAGGCGCCAGTGCGAATTTGTTTGAGCACGGGCCACTCAGTGATGGAACCCTTGAACATCGTAGACCTCCACGCAGAGTTGAAGCTTTTGGAAGATCGAGATTTGAAAAGCGAATCTAAAAACTTCAGACTTCGATCCATAGAGGAAGGTTGCCACGTGGGATAAAGAAGGCAGACCTGCCGCTCGCCGACTGGCTCAAACATGTTGCGCCGAGTACCGCCTTGCGCAAGTGGCTCTCCCACGATCCATCACTGATCGAGGATCAACTTCGATGGTCTGACTAACAAGACATATCCGCAATTATGAATGCCCACCTTATACGTCTACGCTGGCCACATTTGCGGCCTGTTTCCAGAATGGAAGATTCTCGATTCGGATTCTGTGAGGGCGACCCGCCGCTCACGCCGACGTTGCCGCAGACAGGGTTCACGCATGGAGTGGGAATAGCCCCCGAGTGCGGAATACCCCTCCCCATCGGGAACATGATTCCCTAGCTTACCCAGCGCCCACCTTTGCATGCTCTCTCATGTCGGAGCCCCCTAGATTGACGGCGCTCCGAGCGGCATGCCTTTTCTGACCCAGGGTCTTTGCAATTTTCGGGACCAGTGGTGCAACCCAATTCCTCTGGCGTGCCACTCCATACTTTATGGTTTTCTTTGAGATGAATCGTCCTGCTTAGGCCGATATTTTTCGATATTTATCGATAATAACGGTGTGAGCGACGACGGAATATGACAGTAACTCAGACAGTAAGAGCACAAATTAACTTCAAGCAAGATATCTCTACGGAGCGATTGGAAGTTACGCAACTGATTGGTGCTTCTATCGACCATAGTTAAGGCAAGAGTAATGACGGAAGATAAATGGTGAAATGCCATCGAATCGGAATTCAACGAAAGCTTATTCTCATCGACGGAATTGATGTCAAGCGGGCTTGAGCACCACATCGTTGAGAATTTCTTAACCTAAAACCGCTCAGGCACTGACCCTGCTCGGACGCGCGGGTTACGACAAGAAGGGGTCGAAGGAGTCTCTGTCCCGGTATGTGGCCAATGGTTGCATATTTCGCGGTTGTAGTTGTTCTGGCTACTGCAGTTCTGCTTGTCTCTTACCTGTTGGGTGAAAGACACTCCGAACCCGCCACCGGTGAGCCCTACGAAGGCGGCATCGTTTCAGAAGGCTCGGCGCGGGTACGTTTTTTTGTACGTTACTACTTGGTTGCGGCGTTCTTCGTGGTTTTCGATATGGAAGCAGCCTTCCTGTTCGCCTGGGCCGTAGCTGCGCGTGAGCTAGGCTGGACCGGCTACTGCGAGGTGCTGCTGTTCGTCGGGGTACTTGTCGCGGCCCTCGTTTACCTCTGGAAGATCGGCGCTCTGGATTGGGCGCAGGAACCACATCGCTCGAAGGTGAGCATCTGATGCAGTGGTCATTAACCAAGCCGGACGTCACAGGGCTTGTAGCAACTCCAGACCCTGAGCCATTGGAACAAACCGTGCGCCGCAGCGTGGTTCTATCGCGGCTGGAGGATCTGGTCAGGTGGGGTCGCAAGAATTCTGTATGGCCTTTCAACTTCGGGCTCTCCTGCTGTTACGTAGAAATGGCCACCAGCATCACCAGTAAGTTTGACATCTCGCGCTTCGGAGCCGAAGTGATTCGCGGCACGCCACGCGAAGCGGATCTTATGGTCATTGCCGGGACTGTTTTCATTAAGATGGCACCCATTATTCAGAGACTTTACGAACAGATGATGGAGCCGCGCTGGGTGATTTCGATGGGCTCTTGCGCGAACTCGGGTGGCATGTACGACATATACAGCGTAGTACAAGGCGTGGACAAGTTTCTTCCCGTCGATGTTTATGTGCCCGGTTGCCCGCCACGTCCCGAAGCTTTCCTGGAAGGGGTGCTGTTGTTACGGAACGTTGTAGGGACGGAACGGCGTCCGTTGAGCTGGGTGGTGGGCTCGCAAGAGATCGTTCGTCCGAGTCTTCCATCCATGCGCGACCTGATGCGGCCTACACGGCAGAAAGCCACAGTGCTAAGAGAGGATGACGAGGTATGATCGCCACCCCGACCATCACACAGGAGATCGGTGAGCGGCTCGGTTCTGACACAGTGCTTCAGGAAACGCAGGATCACATACCTACCTTTTGGGTGGAGAAAGATCGCGTGCCCGGTCTGCTTCGCTTCCTTAAGGGAGAGATAGACCGTCCGTACAAAATGTTGTACGACCTATCAGCCATCGATGAGCGGATGAGGGTTCATCGCGAAGGCCAGCCGGTAAGCGATTTTACGATCGTCTATCACCTCCTCTCTTTTGAGCGGAACGAATATGTACGCATCAAGGTGGCGCTTGCGGAGGATAGGCTTTCGCTATCGAGTATCACGGACATCTGGCCCGCTGCCAATTGGTACGAGCGCGAAGTATGGGACATGTTTGGGATCGTCTTTGACGGTCATCCGCATCTCCAGCGCATCCTGATGCCGAAGAGCTGGGTGGGCCACCCGCTACGGAAAGAGCATCCGGCACGCGCAACGGAGATGGAGCCCTTTAAATTACCTCAAGACAAAGAACTGGCTGAACAGGAGGCGCTCCGCTTTCGGCCGGAGGAGTGGGGCATGAGTCGCGAGCGCGACGGCGAGGATTTCCTTTTCCTCAACATTGGCCCCCAGCACCCAGGAACACATGGTGTCTTACGCATCGCACTGCAGCTCGATGGTGAAGAGATCGTCAACGTCGTTCCCCAAATCGGCTTCCACCATCGCGGAGCCGAGAAGATGGGCGAACGCCAGTCCTGGCACACATACATCCCCTACACCGACCGCATAGACTACCTGGGCGGCGTGATGAACAACCTGGCTTATCTGACCGCGGTGGAGATGCTGGCTGGCATCAAGGTACCGCCTCGAGCTCAGGTCATTCGCGTGATGCTGGTAGAGCTGTTCCGCATTATCAGCCACCTGGTCTGGTACGGCACATTTACCCAAGACCTTGGACAGATGTCGCCGGTCTTTTTCACGTTCAACGACCGGGAGCGTGCCTTCGCCATCATTGAGGCGATCACCGGCGGGCGCATGCATCCGTCCTGGTTTCGCATCGGTGGAGTTGCCGCCGATTTGCCCAGAGGCTGGGATGGCATGTTCCGCGATTTCCTAAAGTACCTTCCGCGCCGCCTAGTCGAGTACGACCGCGCCGTAATGGTAAATGGGATTTTCAAAGCGCGGACGAAAGGTATCGGTGGCCTCACAGTGAATGAGGCCGTCGAGTGGGGCGTAACGGGTCCCAACCTCCGCGCCTGTGGGTTGGAATGGGATTTTCGCAAACGCCAGCCGTACTCCGGATACGAGCAGTTTGATTTCGATATTCCAATCGGCCAAAACGGCGATTGCTATGACCGCGCTGTGGTGCATGTCGAGGAGATGCGGCAGAGCCTGCGCATCATTGAGCAATGCGTGAAGAATATGCCCGAGGGTCCGTACAAATCGGATCACCCTTTGGCCACTCCTCCGCTGAAGGCTCGCACCATGCAGGATATCGAAACGTTGATCACGCACTTTCTAAACGTGAGCTGGGGACCGGTACTGCATCCAGGTGAAGCGCTCGGCGCTATTGAAGCCACAAAGGGAAACAACGGTTACTACCTTGTGAGCGACGGCAGCACAGTTTCCTATCGCACGCGGATACGAACGCCTTCCTTTGCTCATATACAAACGTTGCCGTTGCTATCCCGAGGCCTGATGATTCCCGATTTGATCGTCATTCTGGGCAGCCTGGATTTTGTATTGGCGGATATCGACCGGTGAGGAACTGACTGATGCTGACGATGATAGAGATCGACGAGATTGAGGCGGAGGCGCCGCACTATCCAACACGCGAAGCGCTTTGCATTGACGCATTGAAGATTGTGCAGCGGCACCGTGGCTGGATCTCTGATGAGAACCTTCGTGACATTGCCGAACATCTCGGCATGTCTCCCACGGACCTTGATAGCGTGGCAACCTTTTACAACCTTATTTTTCGCAGGCCCGTAGGACGCCACGTCATTATGATCTGCGACAGCGTGAGCTGCTGGATCATGGGCTACGATCGCATGCGGAAGCATCTCTATGAGCGCCTTGGCATCGAACTTGGCGAGACCACCCCGGATAATCGCTTTACTTTGCTGCCGATCGTCTGTCTCGGATGCTGCGATCATGCTCCGGCTATGACAGTAGACGGCGACCTGCACAGCGATCTGGATTCACAGAAGATCGACACGGAACTCGAGAAGTATAAGTGACACTCAACACCGAGAAGCCGCTAACCCAGAGGATGAACCCAGATGGGTCTTCCCTGCCCTTGAAGGACTACGAGCAGGCAGGCGGGTATCAGGCGATCCGCAAGGTCTTGAGTGGAGGAATGACGCCCAAGGCCGTCACCGAGGAAGTGGGGAACGCGAAGCTGCGCGGCCGGGGCGGAGCTGGCTTTCAAACCGGTTTGAAATGGTCCTTTGTACCGCTTGGTAAAGACGTTCCCAACCCGACTTACCTGGTGGTTAATGCCGACGAAATGGAGCCTGGCACATTCAAAGATCGGCTGTTGATGGAGCGGGATCCCCACCAGCTCATAGAAGGCGCGATCATTGCTGGATTCGCCACCGAAGCCGACATTGCGTACATCTTTTTGCGCGGAGAGTACAGGCTGGCCGCTGAACGGCTTTCGCGCGCCATCGCCGAAGCCTACGAAGGTCATTACCTGGGGAAGAACATCCTCGGTTCCGGCTACAGCCTGGAACTCTATCTACACGTCAGCGCCGGCCGTTACATGTGCGGGGAAGAAACCGGAATGCTGAATGCGCTAGAAGGCAAACGCGCCAACCCGAGATCGAAGCCGCCGTTTCCGCCTGTGGTGGGCCTCTTCGGGAAACCCACGGTGGTCAACAACGTTGAGACGCTTAGCTGTGTGCCCCATATCATCAACCACGGTGCAGAGTGGTTCCGCGATCTGGGCCGGACAACTGATGCCGGCACGAAGCTATTCGGCGCAAGCGGAAAAGTAAAGCGTCCAGGACTGTGGGAGCTGCCCATGGGAACCACCGCACGCGAAGTCCTCGAGGAGTACGCAGGAGGAATGCGCGATGGGATCAAGTTTCGCGGATTGCTGCCGGGCGGGGTCTCTACCGACTTCATCCTCGAAGAGCACTTGGACACGCCCATGGATTTCACTGAATTGAAGAAGGTGGGCAGCCGTTTGGGCACCGGCACCATGATCGTTCTCGATGACCAGACCTGCCCGGTCGGTATGACGTGGAACATGACCCACTTCTTCGCGCAGGAATCTTGCGGCTTCTGCACTCCCTGCTGGAGCGGACTGGGATGGGCAGAGCGGATTCTGAAGGCCATGGAGGACGGCCGTGGTCAGCCGGACGATCTCGACAAACTCGCATTTCAAGCCAAGATGTGGAATCCCGGCAATACATTCTGCGCACTGGCGCCCGGCGCCGCAGAGCCCCTGCAGAGTGCATTGAAATACTTTCACGATGACTTCGACCGACATATCAGCGAGCGCCGCTGCCCCTGGAGATAGGTAATGGCAACCATTTACGTTGACAATAAGCCATACCAGATGAACCCAGATGAGAACCTGCTCCACGGTTGTCTTTCGCGGGGCTTCAAATTGCCATACTTCTGCTGGCATCCGGCGATGGGATCTGTGGGCGCCTGCCGTCAGTGCGCCATCAAACTGTTCAAGGGCGAGCACGATGAGTACGGCAAGATCGTCATGGCCTGCCTGACGCCAGCAACGGAAGGCACGCGCATCTCCATCGCTGATCCCGAGGTAGTTGCCTTCCGAGCCGCCATTATCGAAGGACTCATGCTGAATCACCCCCATGATTGCGCGGTCTGCGATGAGGGCGGCGAGTGTCACTTGCAGGACATGACAGTGATGGCCGGTCACGACTACCGCCGTTACGTATTCGACAAGCGCACGTTTCGCAATCAGAACCTGGGCCCGCTGGTAAATCATGAGATGAACCGGTGCATCCAGTGTTACCGCTGCGTGCGCTACTATCACGACTACGCTGGTGGCGAAGATTTGAATGCGTTCGCCATGCGGAACACGGTTTTCTTTGGCCGTCACGAAGATGGCATTCTGGAGAATGAATTCAGCGGCAACCTGGTCGAAATCTGTCCGACCGGTGTTTTCACAGATAAGACCCTGAAGCGACATTACGTCCGCAAGTGGGACCAGCAGTTTGCTCCTTCGGTTTGTGTGCATTGTGCTCTCGGCTGCAACACTGATGCTGGCGAGCGCTATGGGATGCTGCGCCGTATCGTCAATCGCTACAACTATGAAGTGAACGGCTACTTCTTATGCGACCGTGGAAGATTTGGCTATGAGTTCGTGAACAGCGAACGTCGTTTCCGCCAGCCCATGCTGGAGGGCCAACCCACTTCCGTCGAGTTGGCCCGACGACATCTGGGGGAGCGGGTCGCGAACGGCACAGTGATCGGGATTGGCTCGCCGCGCGCGTCCATTGAATCCAACTTTGCGCTGCGTACCCTCGTGGGTCAAAACCGCTTTTACTCCGGCATGGCCGATGATGAGGCAATGCTGGTTGGACACATGCTCGATATCCTACGGCGCGGTCCGATGCGGACGCCTACATTGCGCGAGGTCGAGCAGTGCGACGCTGTGTTCATCCTGGGTGAGGACCTAACCAACGTTGCCCCCAGAATGGCGCTCTCGGTGCGCCAGTCGGTGCGCCAGCAACCCATGGAGGTTGCCAAGAAGTTGAATATCCCGCTGTGGATGGCTTATGGGGTACGAGACGCGATGCAGGGCGCGAAGGGCCCGCTCTACATTGCGACCCCGTATGCCACACGCCTGGATGATGTCGCGACAGCCACCTTCCGCGCCGCGCCTGACGACCTGTCTCGCCTGGGATTCGCCGTCGCACATGCGCTCGACTCGCGCGCGCCCTCGCAGGGAGACTTCCCTCTGGCCGGTGAAATCGCCCGCGCACTCAAGGCTGCCAAGAAGCCGCTTGTGATTTCCGGTACGAGTTGTGCCAGCGAGGCTGTTATTCAAGCAGCCGCAAATGTGGCGATGGCGGCACAGGCCGCGCTCAGCTTTACGGCGCCCGAGTGCAATACCGTCGGCGCGGTACTCACGGGTGGAGGTCCGTTAAGCGCCGCGTTTCAGGCGGTCAGGGATGGATTCGCCGACACGGTGATTATCCTGGAAAACGATATCTACCGCCGCGCGCCGGCTGCTGAAGTCGACTCTTTCCTCAGGGCCGCAGCGCACGTGATCGTCCTCGATCACCTCGCCAACCCCACGACCGAGAAAGCTGAACTGGTTCTTCCGGCCGGAACCTTTGCCGAATCCGACGGCACTTTCATCAGCAGCGAAGGACGAGCCCAGAGATTTTTCCAGGTATTCGTCCCACGTAATGATGTTCTGGCAAGTTGGCGCTGGTTGAAGCCGGACCACTGGCATGATCTGGACGATGTGATCGAGGCAATTTCCAGCGTGTTACCCAAACTTGCGGCCATACGTGATGCCGCGCCGCCGGCCACGTTCCGCATAGCTGGGGCCAAGATTCCCCGCGCGCCGCTCCGCGAGAGCGGACGTACTGCGATGCTCGTGAACATTGATGTCTCCGAGCCCAAGCCACCCGACGATCCCGATTCGCCGCTTTCGTTTTCCATGGAAGGTGCACCAGTCCAACCGCCTGCCGCTCTCATTCCGTTTTTCTGGTCACCAAGTTGGAACTCCATTCAGGCGACTAACACTTATCAGAGAGAGGTTGGTGGGCCCTTGCGCGGTGGCGATGCGGGCGTGCGTGTCGTCGAACCCGCACCAGCCAATGGCCAGTCCTATTTCAGCGCCATTCCACCGGCGTTTGAGCCGCGCGAGGGTGAGTGGCTGCTGGTGCCGATGTTTCATATTTTCGGTTCGGATGAACTGAGTCTTGAAGCACCAGGAATTTCCGAACTCGTAGCGAAGCCATACGCTGCCATGAATAACGCTGATCTCACGGAGGGTGTGGAAGTCGAAGTGAGTTGTGCCGGCGGCAGCTTCCGGCTGCCTGTGCGCCTTCGTTCTGATCTCCCGCGAGGTGTTGCCGGGTTATCGGCCGGGCAGGCTCCCCTGACCGGAATCACACTGCCTGCCTGGGGAAAGATCGTGAGGACGAAATGACGAGTCCATACCCCATCCTTTCGATTCTCGGAATCATTATCGTGGCGCTCAGCATTGCGGCCTTCCTGATCTGGGTCGAGCGACGATTGCTCGCTCTCTGGCAAGACCGTTACGGACCGAACCGCACTGGCCCCTTTGGTTTGCTTCAGTCAGTGGCCGACGCGATCAAAATGTTCATGAAAGAGGACTGGATTCCTCCCTTTGCCGACAAACCCGTATTCATTCTGGCTCCGGCCATCGTCTTTGTGACAGTGTTGATGTCTTTCGCTGTGCTTCCGGTGGCACCGGGAATCATCGTGAGCGATATGAGTGTTGGCCTGTTGTTCTTTCTCGCGATGTCGTCGCTGGGCGTATACAGCATTGTGCTTGCCGGATGGTCCTCAGATAACAAGTACGCGCTCGTCGGTGGTTTGAGGGCCGCGGCGCAGATGTTGAGCTATGAAGTCTTCATGGGCCTCTCACTGATGGGCGTCGTGCTCCTTGCCGGATCGTTCAGTCTCCCCGTTATAGTCGAAGCGCAGAAGAAAATCTGGTTCGTGATTCCGCAGTTTCCTGGTTTTATCTTATTTCTGATCGCCGGCCTGGCGGAAACGCGCCGCATCCCGTTCGATCTGCCCGAAGCCGAGAGCGAACTCGTCGCCGGCTATCACTCCGAATATTCAGGGATGAAATTTGGCATGTTCTTCGTCGGAGAGTACATGGGAATCACCTTGATTTCAGGCATGATTGCAGTTCTTTTCTTTGGCGGCTGGCTGGGGCCCGTTCTCCCCGGACTGATCTGGTTTTTGATCAAAACTTTTTTCTTTATTTCATTCTTTGTTCTGGTGCGGGCGTCGCTTCCGCGCCCGCGATTCGATCAACTCATGTCCTGGGGATGGAAGGTGATGTTACCTCTGGCCCTGGCTAACATGCTCGCAACCGGCGCGGCAGTGCTCATATGGAGTTAGAAGATGTTCAGCATCCTTAGGACGATTTGGTACGTTTTTCTCCATTCCTTCCAGAAGAGGATCACGGTTCAATACCCTGAGGAGAAACCATATCTCGCGCCACGCTATCGGGGCAGGATCATTCTGTCGCGCGACCCCGATGGAGGCGAGCGTTGCGTAGCATGCAACCTCTGTGCGGTTGCGTGTCCGGTAGATTGCATCGCCCTCCAAGCAACTGAGGATGAAACCGGGAGGCGTTATCCGGAGTTCTTCCGCATCAACTTCTCGCGTTGTATTTTCTGTGGTTATTGCGAAGAGGCCTGTCCTACTTACGCCATCCAGCTTACACCTGATTTCGAGATGGGAGAGTTTCACCGAAAGAACCTTGTATATGAAAAGGAAGATTTGCTGATCGACGGTCCCGGCAAGTATCCGGGTTACAACTATTGGAGGGTGGCGGGAGTCGAGATCGGCGGCAAGGACAAGGGCGAGGCAGCACACGAAGCGCCGCCCATCGATCTTCGCTCTCTGATGCCGTGAGACGTTTATGTTACTAGCTTTTTACTTCGCGGGTGCAGTCGCCATCGTATCGACTGTCCTGATGATCAGCAGTCTGAATGTTGTACACGCCCTCCTCTACCTGATCGTGTCGCTGCTCGGAGTAGCAGTAGTGTTTTATATGCTCGGCGCTCCATTTGTGGCAGCACTTGAAGTCATCATTTACGCTGGCGCCATCATGGTGCTTTTTGTGTTCGTTGTCATGATGCTCAACTTGGGAGAGCACGCAGCCGAACGGGAAAAACAGTGGCTGACGCCTGGAATTTGGATTGGTCCTGCGCTCCTGGCCAGCATTCTTATTTTTGAGGTCGTTTATTTGGTGCGAGGCAACACAGTGGGCCTGGGTGCTAATGCAGTTGGACCGATGCAAGTTGGGATAACCCTGTTCGGTCCTTACCTGATTGGCGTGGAGCTTGCCTCCATGCTTTTACTGGCCGGACTGGTGGGCGCATGCCACCTGGGCTTCCGCAATATCAAAACTCCGGAGATTCAACATGACACAGATACCGATGAGAGACGGGATGCTGCTAGCGGGGATATTGTTCTCACTGGGACTGACAAGCCTGCTCGTACGCCGTAATTTGATTTTCGTTTTGATGTCACTTGAGGTAATGCTGAACGCGGCAGGCTTGGCATTCATTGTCGCCGGCTCGCGATGGCATCAGGCTGACGGTCAGGTCGTGTTTCTGTTCATCCTGGCCATCGCAGCGGCTGAAGTATCAGTGGGACTGGCGCTGGTGCTGCAGATCTATCGCCGCTTCAAATCTCTTGACATAGATGTTCTGAGCAGGATGAGGGGGTGACGTGATCAGTTTGTTGTGGCTGATTCCGGCATTGCCTTTCGCGAGCGCACTGGTGCTCGCGCTGTTTGGCTCGCGTTCGCGAAGAGCGACAGCGGCGATCGGGGTAGGTTCGATCGGACTCTCAGCATTGATCGCGATTCTGGTAGCCGTAAGTTTCTTTCGTACCCCTCCGGCCGGGAACTCTTATACGCAGTTTCTTTGGACCTGGATCAACGTAGCAGGTTTCGAGCCGCAGATCGGCTTATATCTAGACGCGTTGTCGCTCGTGATGGTACTGGTGGTCACTTTCGTTGGCTTCCTGATTCACCTTTACTCGGCAGAGTTCATGATTGAAGAAGAGGGCTACGGCCGATTTTTCGCTTACATGAATCTGTTCGTCGCGTCGATGGTAACCCTGCTGCTGGGGAATAATCTTTTATTTCTCTATCTCGGATGGGAAGGCGTGGGTCTGTGCAGCTATCTGCTGATCGGCTTCTGGTATCGCGATCCGGCAAATGGCCAGGCAGCGCGCAAGGCATTCATCGTAACTCGCGTCGGCGACACTGCGATGTCGCTCGGCTTGTTGCTGCTGTTCACCCGCTTGGGTACCCTGCAGATTCAGGATCTTATGCATCGGGCTTCCGAACACTGGCCTTCAGGGTCAACTTACGCGGTCGTTGCAGCGCTTCTGCTGCTAGGTGGTGCGGTCGGCAAGTCGGCGCAACTTCCGCTGCAGGTTTGGTTGCCAGATGCGATGGCTGGTCCTACTCCGACAAGCGCTCTTATCCACGCGGCTACCATGGTTACTGCAGGCGTTTATCTGATCGCGCGCACTCATATTTTATTTTCACTGGCGCCATCGGTGCAATTTGCCGTGGCAATTGTGGGTGCGGGATCGCTGCTGCTCGCCGGGTTTAGCGCACTTACCCAGCACGACATCAAGCGCGTGCTCGCCTATTCCACCATTAGCCAGATCGGTTATATGTTTCTCGCGCTAGGCGTCGGCGCATGGCAAGCGGCAATTTTCCACTTCATGACCCATGCGTTCTTCAAGGCCCTGCTGTTTCTTAGTGCCGGTGTGATCATCAACGCACTGCATGACGAACACAGCATTTTCCGGATGGGTGGGCTGCGCAAAGAGCTGCCCATTACGTTTTGGACGTTCCTCATCGCCGGATGTTCTCTGGCTGGCCTGCCATTCATCACTGCCGGCTTCTTCAGTAAGGACCTAATCATCTGGGACTCATGGTCGGCGCAACAGGGGCACGCCGGACTCTGGATTGCGGGAATGGTTGGCGCGCTGCTGACTTCGTTGTACACTTTCCGGCTGGTTTTCCGGGTGTTCTTCGGGCCTTTGGCAACTCCCGTTACAAAGCGTCCGGGCTATGCGATGACGATCCCTCTTGTGGTGCTGGCTTCCCTTTCGGTCGTGGGCGGGTATCTTAAACAGCCATTGCTTGGTTTTTTGCATTCGGCTCTGCCGGCGACTATCGAGGTTACGACCGGCCTTACAGAGTTGGGCTCCGAAGCCATCGCCGCATTTCTATTTCTCCTTGGCCTCTATACTGCATATCTGTTTCACCTGAAGAAGCGAGGCCTGGCGGACACCCTGGTTGCAAACCGCGTCGGCGGCATCCTACACCGATGGTGGTTTGCCGACTGGGGTTTCGATTGGATATACGACAAGGCTTTTGTGCGGCCTTTCATCTGGGCCGCACAGATCAATGCGAGTGATTTCTTTGACGCCTTCTATACCGGTGTCGCACGGCTGGCTCAACTGTCTTATCGCGCTTTGAGCAGCACTGAGACGGGCCGCGCACGCTGGTACGTCGCGTGGATGGCAGCAGGGGCGGTGCTGTTTATTGCCCTGGTGTTTTTATGGCCCTGATCTGGCTAATTGGCATTCTGTTAATAGCCGGCGTGCTCGCATGGCTCGCTGCGCGTTGGAGCGAACAACTGGCGCGATGGATCTCGCTTATCGCGATCGCGGTGGATCTCGTGCTGACCGCAAACATCTGGGCCGACAGAGTTTCAGGCGTCACAAAGCCGTGGCTTGTCGAACTGGACTGGAACTGGGTGCCGAGCTTTGGAGTCCACTTTCATCTTGCGTTGGACGGTCTTAGCTTGTTGATGCTGATGCTCACGTTCTTCCTGGGCATCATGGCGGTACTGGCCTCATGGAGGGAAATCCGCGAAAAAATCGGCTTCTTTCATTTCAACCTAATGTGGGTCCTGGCTGGAATCGTGGGCGTGTTCCTGGCAGTCGATTTGTTCCTCTTCTATTTTGCTTGGGAACTGATGCTGGTCCCAATGTATTTCCTTATTGTCATATGGGGTCACGAGCGACGCGTCTATGCGGCTGTGAAGTTTTTCCTGTTTACGCAGGGCAGCGGACTGCTGATGCTGATCGCCATCCTCGCACTTTATTTTTTCCACCATCAAACGACTGGTGTTTACACGTTCGAGTATTCGGAGTTACTCGGCACCCAGCTAAGTCCCAGCGCCGAGCTTTGGATCATGCTCGGTTTTTTTGTTGCTTTCGCCGTGAAGTTGCCGGTCGTGCCATTGCATACTTGGCTTCCGGATGCTCACACCGAGGCTCCAACCGCGGGAAGTGTAATTCTCGCCGGGTTGCTGCTGAAGACCGGTGCATATGGCCTGCTCCGTTTCGTCATCCCGCTCTTTCCGCACGCGGCTCATGAGTTCACTCCAGTGGCCCTGGTTCTGGCCGTGATCGGGATCATTTACGGCGCCGTGATGGCTTTCTCGCAAACTGATCTCAAGCGCCTGGTGGCTTATACGAGCGTGAGTCACCTGGGCTTTGTGCTGCTCGGAATCTTTTCCTGGAACACGCTTGCACTCCAGGGCGCAATTATGACGATGATCTGTCATGGGCTTAGTACGGGTGCACTCTTCATTTTAGTCGGCGGCTTACAGGAACGTATCCACACTCGTGATCTGGGGAGCATGGGCGGTCTTTGGTCCGTGGTGCCACGCTTGAGCGGCGCTGCGCTCTTCTTTAGTCTGGCCTCTCTTGGCCTGCCAGGATTGGGAGATTTCGTCGGAGAGTTTCTCGTATTGTTGGGCTCCTACAGAATCAGCATCACAATAACGGTCCTCGCGACTCTCGGTGTTCTCGCCTCAACCTTCTACGCTCTGCGCCTGGTGCAGCGTGCCTTCTACGGCCCAAACGCCCACGCGTGGCAACTTCCCGACCTGACGCCGCGGGAAGGAGTAATGATGGCGGTGATGATCGTGGGCCTGCTGTGGCTAGGACTCTATCCGCAGCCGGTGTTCAATACCTTTGGGCAGGCTCTGGGCAACTTACACCGCGATGCGCAGATGCCCGTCATGGCCGTACGGAGATAAGCTATGGACACTGCCGACATACTTGCCTTGCTTCCGCTGCTTCTGATCGCAGGTACATCGGTTGTTGTGATGCTCAGCATCGCCTTCAGGCGTAGTCACCCACTTGCGGCGGGGTTGACGCTCGCCGGGCTGGCAGCGGCCTTCATCTCTATCAGTGCAGCCACGCCGCTAGTCCCCCGGCAAGTAACTTCGCTTCTCATAGTGGACCGCTATGCCCTCTTCTACATGGGCCTGATTATTGCCTCCGCCGCAACCGTATCACTGCTTTCCTACCGCTACTTCGAAAATCGTAGCGGGTATCGCGAAGAGCTATATCTCCTAATGCTCATCGCGACTCTGGGTTGCGCGGTGCTGGTGGCGAGCAGTCACTTTGTTTCGTTTGTCCTCGGACTTGAGATCTTGAGTGTTTCCTTATACGCCATGATTGCGTATTTGAAAGATGGCAAGCTGGCGCTTGAAGCTGGAATCAAGTATCTGATTCTGGCTTCGGCTTCCGCCGCATTCCTCCTCTTCGGCATGGCACTCATTTATGCCGACGCCGGCACGATGGAGTTCTCGAGCATCAGCAAACTTTCCGTAAGCGGGCCCGAAGTCACTATGCTTTTGGCCGGGATCGTGCTCACCGTCATTGGGATCGGCTTCAAACTTGGAGTGGTGCCCTTTCATCTGTGGACGCCGGATGTTTACCAGGGTGCACCGGCGCCGGTGACGGCATTCGTCGCTACGACCTCCAAGACGGCGATAGTTGCGCTGTTGCTGCGCTATTTTTATCTTGCTGGCGCGCTCCACTACCGTGCTTTGTTCTTGGTATTTTCTGTCATCGCGATTGCCTCGATGTGCGTAGGCAATCTCCTCGCACTGCAGCAGACGAATGTAAAACGCATTCTTGCCTACTCTTCGATTGCCCACTTTGGATACATATTGGTGGCGTTTCTGGCTGGCGCAATGATGGCGATTGAGGCGGTGAGCTTTTATCTTGTGGCGTACGCAGTGACTACGCTTGCGGCCTTCGGAGTTGTGACAGTTCTCTCCGGTCCTGAGCGCGACGCCGATGAACTGGAAGATTACCGCGGCCTATTCTGGCGTCAGCCTGTGCTCGCCAGCGTCTTCACCGCCGCGCTGCTCTCACTCGCCGGCATTCCGGCGACCATGGGTTTCCTGGGCAAGTTCTATGTGCTCGCCGCCGGAGCGGCTGCCGCCGCATGGTCTCTGATCATCATCCTCGTCGTTACGAGCATCGGCGGCCTTTTCTATTACCTGCGTATTGTTGTGGCGCTTTACTCAACTCCAGCAGAGCCCGCTGCTTCGGTGCAGACGGTACCTCGGGGCGGTGCTTTCCTTCTCGCTGTACTCGCGATTCTGCTGATCTGGTTTGGGATCTATCCCACGCCGCTGCTCAACCTGATCCGAACAACCAGCGAAATCCCAGTGGGGCTATCCTCAGCAACCGACGGTTTCAATAGCACTGGCCGCCCGCAAGCTCCTACGGTTGGGGGACAAAGGTCACCGAGCGAATTCTTGCCTATCCATTCCAACATTCAAGGTGCGAGATGATTCGATGATCAACTCCGAATGCTGGCTCATCGCCAATTATCGTCTACGGTCTCATCTAGGCGTGCCTGGGCAGGCGTCTGTTCTGAGGCATTACGCGATATTGAATAGTACGCCGGCGCACAGCAACACCGGAACTGTGACCTGGAACTCGCCAGAAAAAGAGTAGTGCACTGACGATTGAAAGAATCTAAAAAGTAGCAGGAGTTTGATATGACTTTCGTCGAACAGATCGCTGAATTCGCGACGCGAGCATCATTCGACCAGCTTGATCCACGTGCTCGCGATGAGTTGAAGATTCGCGTGCTGGATTCGCTAGGTTGTGCTGTTGGCGCGGTTGACGGCATAGTGCCTGAAATGGTGCGGGCGTATGTGCAGGAACAGGACAGGGATGGCAAGTGCACGCTAATTAGTGGGGGGCGCGCCCGGCCGGATTCGGCAGCGCTATATAACGCAGCCCTGGTCCGCTACCTTGATTTTAATGATAGCTACCTGGCAAAGGGCGAAACCTGTCATCCCAGTGACAATTTGGGCGTGCTTCTAGCCGCAGGCGAGTACGCCGCCGCTTCCGGCCGCGAGCTCATGACTGCTCTGGCGCTCGTTTACCAAGTGCAATGCCGACTGAGCGATGAAGCTCCAGTCCGCGCAAGGGGCTTCGATCACACGGTTCAGGGTACCTATGCGGCAACTGCCGGCGTTGGAAAGCTTCTTGGTTTGAAACCCCAAGAATTGGCAAACGCGATTGCGATCAGCGCCACGGCACTTAATGCATTGCGGGTCACCCGGACCGGCGCGCTCTCCAACTGGAAGGGCTTGGCTTATCCTCATATGGCCGCTGACTGTATCCGGAACACATTGCTGGCGCACCACGGAATTACCGGACCGATTGAGGTAGTCGAGGGTAAAAAAGGCTTTGCCGAAGTCATCGCCGGGGAATTCCATGTGAACTGGGCGGCGGAGGATCTCGACCGGGTTACCCGGACGGTGCTGAAGAAGTACAACGCCGAAATTCATTCTCAAACAACAATCGAAGCTGCGCTGCAACTCCGACGCGAACTCCACCAATTCGCTGCCGATGACATCCAGCATGTTGACGTGACTGTTTTTGACGTCGCCTACAACATCATTGGTGGCGGTGATGAAGGCGAAAAGCGAAACGTTCGTACCAAGGAACAGGCCGATCATAGTCTGCCGTTCTTGGTCGCCGTGGCTCTGCTGGATGGAGAAGTAATGCCTGAGCAGTACACTCCGGATCGCATCCTTCGCCCGGATGTGCAGACGCTAATTCCGAAAATCTCGGTGCGTGCCAGTGAGGAATATTCGCAGCGGTTCCCGCGCGAGATGCCGGCGCGAGTATCCATCAGTTTGCGCGATGGCCGCTTTTTCGAGCGAGAAGTTCTTACCTATCCTGGCATGGGCGCCAAGCCGATGAGCTGGGACGAAGCCTACGCCAAATTTGAGCGCCTGACGGGGCCATTCACTTCAGAGCTGGAACGGGCTGAGATCAGTGATGCGGTCGCTCATCTTGAAAATGTCACGGTTGCAGACTTGATGGCGAAGTTGGGTCGCATTGGCGCTACGCAGCCGGCAAAGCAGGTTGTCTCGATTAGGAGGCGCTAAACATGGACGCGAACAACGAACGCGCCTTCGGCTTTGTGCGTATGAACGAGCGGCAGGCAAAGCCTCGAAGTCAGGGTATCACGGAAATTCGTGGACCTTACTACACGCCAATGGGAAGCCGCTATTTGCAGGACGTTTTGGAGACAATGGGTGAGTACGTAGATTCGCTCAAATTCGCCGGTGGCTCGTTCAGCCTGATGCCTCGCAAGTCGCTGGTTCAGCTTACTGATATTTGTCATCAAAGCGATGTTCTGGTTTCCACCGGTGGCTTCATCGAATACGTGGTTACGCAGGGATCTGATGCGGTCGACCGATATGTCTCTGAGTGCAAGGAAGTGGGCTTCGACATAATCGAGGTCTCAAGCGGTTTCATCACGCTTCCCCCCGACGACTGGATGCGCCTCATCGAACGGGTGCAACGTACCGGACTGAAGGCGAAGCCTGAGGTTGGTATCCAGTTTGGAGCGGGTGGCGCCACCCGTGTCGAGGAGTTGGAATCTGAAGGCACCCGCGATCCGGCGTGGCCGATCGCCCTGGCTAAGCGCTTTCTCGACGCAGGCGCGTACATGATTATGATCGAGAGTGAGGGCATAACGGAAAACGTAAAGACCTGGCGCACCGATGTTCCGGCACGTATCATCGACGCGCTGGGACTGGAGAAGGTGATGTTCGAGGCCGCCGATCCCGAAGTCTTTGCCTGGTATGTGAAAAATTATGGGCCCGAGGTCAACTTGTTCGTCGACCACAGCCAAATCGTACAACTGGAATGTCTTCGTCGTGGGATATGGGGCACCGCAAGCCTATGGGGCCGAGTGGTGACATACAAAGGCCAGGAAAAACGGACCGTGCCGCCGCGGACAAGCTGATAAGCAATGCTCCGACAAGCTGCAGGTATTATGCGGTCTGTCGCTGATGGAGTCGTTACGGACAGCGTCACTCAAACAGACCGCGTGACATTCGTTTTTCGACCATCTACTAAGCGGCCTCTCGCTCAGGTTGGGCTCGATCAAATTGCAGCTCACCCTGGCTTACCTCATACAAGAACCAGACGCGCTTTTCCGTTCCATCGAGGATTTCCTGCAGGCGATTGCTGGTAGCGGAATCGCGATTTTTGTCGCATACAGTAATCGCGGCGCGCTGCATTTCGGCGATGTGCCGGTTATCGGCGAGAAGCCGGTCAATCATCTGCTCCGGCAACACGAACTCATCATTGTCGTCGCCAATCGTTTGCAACCGGCTGATGTGCCCGATGCTATGAAGAGTAGTCCCGCCGATCCGCCGAACACGTTCTGCCAGAGTGTCGATCGAGTCCAGGATGGAATCAGCCTGCTCGTCCAGCAAAAGGTGAAAGTCGCGAAAATGAGAACCGGCCACATGCCAATGGAAGTTTTTGGTTTTGACATACAGCGCGAAAGCGTCGGCAATCAGTGGATTGACGGCCTGGCAAACTGCCCGCACCTCTTCAGCTCGCAGATCCGTCGGAGTCGCCAATGGTGATTGAGTGGTGGTGTGAGACTTTGTGCGTGTCGTCATGCTATTCACTCCTTCGATTATTCGATGCTAGATAGGCAAAAAACATCACCGAAAAACTGCAGCACAGGCGTGGAACTCGAAGCGCCCCACCTGGGCTATGCAGCCTTGGCCCAGGCCTTTTCAGACACTCCGATGACAGCTTAAAAGTCGAACTCGCCATGGCTTGTACCAACTGCATCCAAAACATCAAGGTCAGGCAACGCCAAGTGTTTTCGAATTATACGGAAGAGTGTAATTATGGCGATTCGCAACATTGTGCCAATTGCTGGCGAGCTGCATAGCATCAATCCCACCACTGAAAACGTATTGCGCACGTTTCCTAAGGATTCCGAAGCCAATTTGGAGAGCAAGCTCCAGCGTGCAGCGGAGATGTTCCCTCACTGGCGCAGCGTGCCGTTCAAAGAGCGCTCCCCATTGATGCTGCGTGCAGCCGAGATTCTGGAAACGGAAAAACAAGATTTCGGACGCATCATGACCATGGAAATGGGCAAGCCTTTGCGTGCAGCCATCCAGGAAGCAGAAAAATGTGCACGTGCATGCCGCTTCTACGCAGAGAATGCAGAAGGTTTCTTGGCCGATGAACCTGCCCAGACTGACGCAACGCGAAGCTTTGTTCGTTACCAGCCCCTTGGGCCCGTGCTGGCCATTATGCCCTGGAACTTTCCTTTTTGGCAGGTCTTCCGATTCGCCGCACCCGCGGTGATGGCGGGCAATGTCGGTCTGCTGAAGCATGCATCCAATGTGCCGCAATGTGCGTTGGCAATCGAGGATATCTTCCACCGCGCCGGTTTTCCCGATGGTACGTTTCAGGCGCTTTTGATCAGCCCCGATCGAGTAGATCGTCTCATTGAAGATGAACGGGTCGCAGCAGTCACGATCACTGGAAGTGTTGGTGCTGGCAGCAACGTTGCTGCGTCCGCCGGTAAGCAGATCAAGAAAACAGTGTTGGAACTCGGCGGCAGCGATCCCTTCATCGTGATGCCAAGCGCCGACTTCGAGCGAACAGTCCGAATGGCCGTACAGGCACGGGTTATTAATAATGGCCAGTCCTGCATTGCCGCCAAGCGGTTCATTGTTCATGAAGCTATCTACGAACGGTTTGAGCACAGCTTCGTGCAACGTATGGCTGCACTCACAATCGGCGATCCGCTGGATGAGAGCACCGACATTGGCCCGTTAGCGACTGGCGAGATTCTCGCCACGCTCGAAGGTCAGGTAAATCGGACCGTGCAGATGGGAGCGCGCGTGCTGCTTGGCGGAAAGCGCCTCCAGCGCACAGGACATTTCTATGCGCCTACCGTGCTTGCCGATATACCCCCAGAGTCGCCAGCACGACGTGAAGAACTATTTGGACCTGTGGCATCGCTATTCCGGGTGCGCGGGATTGAAGAGGCCGTAGCACTGGCAAACGATAGCAAGTTTGGCCTAGGCTCAAGCTGCTGGACGAATGATTCACGAGAGCGCGAGTTGTTTGCGGACCAGATCGAGGCTGGGGCGGCATTTATCAACGCCATGGTCGCCAGCGATCCGCGGATTCCATTCGGGGGCATCAAGCAGTCAGGCTACGGTCGCGAACTGGGTATCCACGGTATTCGTGAATTTGTGAATACCAAGACGGTTGTGATCTACGAGGCTGTTCCGCAATAAAGTGATAGGCTGTCAACTCTAGGTAACGGCAATCTGCAACCTAACAGAATTACAAGTACGAATCTTTGCTGGCACAGTTTGGCGCGACCGGTTATCCAACTGTGGAATGACGATCACCATGTTTCTTCGCCGATCCGGGCTGCGGCAAGCAGATGGTGGTTAAAGATCTTGCATGAAATCCGAATTCGACCCAGGACATTGCTATGAGTACAAAGCACGCGGTAGATCCGAAGTCTGAGAAGGTCATACCAATGCAGCCAAGTTCGGAGAGCATTTCGAAGCTTGTCGATCAGTACGGGGTCGGTCCTATTAAGTTTATTGGGACAGAGGACGCCTTTTATGAACGGCATCTCGTCTTTGACAATGTCGTCGATCTGGAAACCGCCGATGCGCGTGAGCGTTATGAGGCGTTCGCGCGATCAGTGCGGGATATTCTCTCGCAGCGTTGGATAAAGACGGAGAACACGTATGCAAGAGAGGATCCAAAGCGCATCTACTGCCTTTCCATGGAATTCCTCATAGGGCGCTCGCTCTCCAACAATGTCATAAACCTGTTGCTGGATAACGTTGCGAAGCATGCGATTAAAGAAAAAAACATAAATTGGTTAGAACTGGTCGAGCAAGAACCCGACGCGGGTCTGGGCAACGGCGGACTTGGCCGTTTGGCAGCTTGCTTCCTCGATTCGATGGCCACAATGCAGCTTCCTGCGATGGGTTACGGACTGCGTTACGAATACGGCATGTTCAAGCAGTCCATCGTTGATGGCTGGCAGCGCGAAAATCCCGACAATTGGCTCCGGCGCTCGGATCCATGGGAGGTTGCCCGTCCCAACGAGACGGTCGAGGTCAAGCTGAACTGTTCATTCGAACTACGCGATGGGATCTTGCACGCGATCCATGGCCGTCCGTCCAGTTTGATCGGAAAACCATTCGACCGCCCCGTCGTTGGCTACGGAGGCAACACAATCAATACGCTCCGACTCTGGACCGCTTCGGCAACGCAGTATTTCGATTTTCAGGAATTCAGCAGCGGCGACTTCTTTGGTGCGGTGGCCGCGACGCTTGAGGCCGAATCCATTACACGCGTGTTGTATCCCGACGATTCGACGAGCAGAGGACAGACGTTGCGCTTCGTGCAGGAGTATTTTCTTGTAGCCTGCTCGCTTGCCGATCTGGTGCGGCGCTTCCGCAGCAACAACGCAGAGTGGAGCGCACTTCCTCAAAAGGTTGCGATCCAACTCAACGATACACATCCAGCGCTGGCGGTTCCCGAGTTGATGCGGATACTGCTTGATGACGCGCACCTTGGGTGGGATGAGGCTTGGGATCTGACGCAAAAGACCTTGGCGTACACGAATCACACACTGCTGCCTGAAGCTCTCGAGAAGTGGCCCCTGGCATGGTTTGAGATCATGCTTCCGCGTCATCTGGAAATTATTTTCGAGATCAATCGACGCCTGCTCAATGACATTCGGAGCCGCTACACCGGCGACGAAGGACGCGTCCAGCGCGTCAGCCTTGTGGAGGAGCAGCCACAGCGTAAGATCCGTATGGCCAATCTAGCGATCGTTGGGACGCACAGCACGAACGGCGTGGCAGCGATTCACTCGCAATTGCTGCGCACGACGACCGTGAAGGACCTGGCGGAAGCCTTTCCAGAGCGATTCAACAACAAGACGAACGGCGTCACGCCACGACGCTGGTTGCTGCTTTCGAACCCTGCGCTCGCTCGTACGATCACTGAGGCCATCGGCGATAGCTGGATTCTTGACCTCAACCAACTGAAAAGTTTGAAGCCGCTTGCCGGCGACAAAGCATTTCGCGATGCTTTTCGACAGGCTAAGCGGGAATCCAAATCTCAATTCGCGGACTGGATCAAGTTGGTATTCGGGCAGACGGTGGATCCGGATTCCATTTTTGATTGCCAAGTCAAGCGCATCCACGAGTATAAGCGGCAGTTGCTCAATGCATTGCGCATCGTAGTGCTTTACAACCAGTTCCGCGAGAAGCCGCAACTCGAGATTGTTCCGCGCACATTCTTTTTCGCGGGTAAGGCCGCGCCAGCGTACCGCCTCGCTAAGCTCATTATTAAATTCATCAACAATCTTGCCGACACCATCGACAACGATCCTGCAATGCAAGGCAGACTCAAGGTCGTGTTTCTTCCCGAGTATGACGTTACGTTAGCGGAGCGACTGATTCCAGCCAGCGATGCGTCCAACCAGATCTCGACTGCGGGCTACGAAGCGAGCGGCACGAGCAACATGAAATTCATGATGAACGGGCGCTGACCGTAGGGACTCGCGACGGCGCAACCATCGAGATGGCCGAAGAAGCGGGTGAGGAGAATTTCTTTCTCTTCGGACTTACTGCAGAGCAAGTTGCCGGAAGCTGCGGATGGTACAGCCCTTATTGGCACTATGAACACGAGCCCGAGACTCGCGCAGCATTGGACCTGATTTTTTCCGACCACTTCAGCCGGGATGAGCCGGGCATCTTTGAGCCGTTGCGAGAAACACTGCTGACGCATAAAGACTTTTACATGCATCTAGCGGATTTGAAATCTTACTG
Organism: uncultured Acidobacteriota bacterium; assembly: GCA_963738165.1. Classification (GTDB taxonomy): domain Bacteria; phylum Acidobacteriota; class Terriglobia; order Terriglobales; family Acidobacteriaceae; genus TOLSYN. The sequence goes on along the minus strand of CAVTVE010000006.1, from coordinate 663,953 downwards.
CGAAGCTCATCAGCGGCTGGGAGAGTTGTACGCCGACTCTGATGAGTGGGCGCATAAAGCAATTTTGAACGTGGCAAGCTCCGGAAAATTCTCCAGCGACCGAACGATCGCCGAATACGCATCCGAGATATGGAAGGTGAACCCATGCCCCGTGAGATAGAGGCAAGCGCAATGAAAACCGCAACGACGATCTCTCCTCTGGCTGGCAAACCTGCAACGAAGGAGATGCTGGTGAATGTGGCACGGCTCCGAGAGACGTATTTTGAGCGCCGGCCCGACCTGGACGACCCTAACCAGATGGTCAGCTTCGGAACCAGCGGACATCGTGGCTCACCGTTGCGAGGCACCTTTACCGAGTCGCACATTCTGGCCATTACGCAGGCAATCTGCGATTACCGGCGCACTCAAGGCACATCCGGGCCCCTGTACATGGGCAAAGATACACACGCGCTTTCAGGGCCCGCGCAGGATACTGCGCTCGAGGTCCTGGCGGCGAACAGTGTGGAGACTATCATTCAACAAGGCGGCGGAGTTACTCCGACGCCAGTCATCTCACGTGCCATTCTCGTATACAACCGCGGCCGCAGTGATCATTTTGCGGACGGTATCGTCGTAACGCCATCGCACAATCCGCCTGAGGATGGCGGCTTCAAGTACAACCCGACGAACGGCGGTCCAGCCGATACCGACGTGACGCGGTGGATCGAAGACAGGGCGAACGAACTGCTGCGAGGCGGCAATCTCGGCGTAAAACGGGTACTGCTCAGCGCGGCGATTAAAGCCGGCAGCACGCATCAGGAAGACTTCGTTCTGCCCTACGTCCGCGACCTGCGGAACGTGATCGACATGGACAGCATCAGCGCCGCTGGACTCAAATTGGCTGTAGATCCGTTGGGCGGCGCTGCCCTTCCCTATTGGGAGCCAATCAATTCTATTTACCGACTCGACATTGCTGTAGTAAACCAGAGGATTGACCCGACTTTCTCGTTCATGACCGTTGATCATGACGGCAAGATTCGCATGGACTGTTCCAGCCCATACGCGATGGCTCGGTTGGTCGGGCTCAAGGATCAGTACCGCGTCGCTTTTGCCAACGACCCAGACTCCGACCGGCACGGAATCGTAACGCCCTCCGCAGGCTTGATGAACCCGAATCATTATCTGAGTGTTGCCATTCTCTACCTGCTTGGGGAGCGGCGTGATTGGCCTAAGAATGCAGCGGTTGGCAAGACTCTGGTCAGCAGCAGCATGATCGACCGAGTGGTCAAAAAACTGGGCCGCAGACTATCGGAAGTTCCAGTTGGCTTTAAATGGTTTACGCCGGGATTATTTGATGGCTCGTGCTGCTTCGGCGGTGAAGAGAGCGCGGGCGCGAGTTTCCTGCGACGGGACGGAACCGTGTGGGCAACCGATAAGGATGGACCAATCATGGACCTGCTGGCCGCCGAAATCACGGCGCGCACGGGCAAAGACCCGAGTGAACACTACCGCGACCTCACGGCGGAGTTCGGCACTCCGTACTACACACGTATCGATGCGCCGGCAAGTCCCGAGCAGAAAGCGAAGCTGGAAAAATTGTCGCCAGATGCGGTCAAGGAATCGAATTTGGCCGGCGAGCCGATTACCGCGAAGCTGACCCGTGCGCCAGGCAACAACGCTCCAATCGGTGGATTGAAAGTGGTGGCTGCGACAGGCTGGTTTGCCGCCCGCCCCTCCGGCACAGAAAACATTTACAAGATCTACGCGGAAAGCTTTCAGGACGAGCGTCACCTGAACGCGATAGTTGGCGAGGCTCAGGAGATCGTCAGGAACGCCCTGGACGCCTCTGATTAGCAAAGGAGTGAGTTATGCAACTTGGAATGATTGGTCTTGGACGGATGGGGGAGAACATGCGTGCGGCGTCTTCTTAAAGAAGGTCGCCAATGCGTGGCCTTCGGAGATGGGCCGAAGACCTGAATAAGTGAAGGCGCAAACGCGCGACCTAAAGGCTTCCAGATGGACTAGCTCTGCCAGTTCGTGTCTCAAACACTCCGTATAACCGCAAGTCACGCCGCATCGTCCATGCGTTCGTACACGGTTGCACGACTACCGCGCTTCCCCCGCATTCTCGCGTACAACACTCCTAACGCGGCTATGCTCCCCATGATCAGCTCACTCCGGTGCATACTCAACCAGAGTTCTTTACTGGATGGGTTGGCAACATGGTCGAACGATCCGTGAGCTCCGTAATCCTGTGTGTCATCAACCGGCGCCCACAGATTGTCACGGCGGTTCGGATCTTCAGGCTCGGACGTTTGTTGTGCCTTATAACCAGTGCGACCCAGGTAATGATCGAGAATGCCAGGAATAAACTTTTGTCCGATCATCGCCTCCAAAGTCGAACCTCCCACCCATAATTCACGATGCCGGTGGTGGGCCGCCCAATAGATTGCCTGGGCCGCCACCTCTGGCTCATAGATAGGAGGTACCGGCTGGGCTTTGCGCTTCAACCTGCTTTTCACCCAGCTAAACTGCGGAGTGTTCAGCGCAGGCATCTGCACCACCGTCACATGCACCCGGCTCTTGTCGTGGATGAGTTCACATCGCAGAGAATCGGTGAAACCTACCATGGCGTGTTTCGCTGCACAATATGCGGATTGCAGTGGAATGCTGCGGTGACTGAGAGCTGAGCCAACCTGCACAATGGTGCCGCGATCCCGCGGCAGCATTCTCTTGAGTGCGGCGAGGGTTCCATAGACGAATCCAAGATATGTCACCTCGGTCACGCGGCGATACTCCTCGGCTTTCGTCTCTTTCACGGGCGAAAACACCGAAGCCATAGCATCGTTGACCCAAATGTCGATGGGGCCGAACTGCTTTTCAATCGCAGCCGCAGAAGCTTCCACCTGCTCCGAATCGGCAACATCAGTAGGTAACACTATCGCTTTGCCGCCCAGTCGCTCGACGTCGACCTTCGCACCTTTCAGGCCGGTTCTTCCGCGCGCCATTAGACCGATCTTGGCACCGTGTCGTGCAAACTCCTGAACCGTCGCCCGACCGATTCCGGCTGACGCCCCGGTTATCGCTACCACCTCTCTCTTCACAATCCCTCCTAGTTACCTGTTTAAGTCCTGTTGCGATGGATGTAACAAGCCCGTCGGGTGTTGGTTCACATTGCTGTGCTGGCGAGAAACCAGGAATGAAGGTAGGAGTTAAATGAGGCCACGTTATGATGGGGCGCCACATCATAACGAAGAGTCTGGACTCATTCAGTGTCCGCCTGCTTGGTTCTATGGAATAAGCTCTGGCTTGAGGTTTCGATGACCAGTGCGCCGCCTGTCTGGCAGCGCCAATGTTTCACAGGTTTACGGGAGAACATAGAGGAAAATAGTCGCTGATCTTATCGTTGAGCGGTTGATAGATTGGGGAGTTGATATGATCTTCGGGCTGCCCGGCGATGGCGTGGATGGCATGTTTGAAGCACTCCGAACACATCAGGGGAAACTTAAGTTCGTGCAGGTTCGCCATGAGGGGGCGGCGGCGTTCGCCGCATGCGGATATGCCAAGTACAGCGGCAGGCACCGGCGTGGGAACGACGGCGCGTGCGTCCGTCAGCCAGAAGTGAAAGGGAAACGCGGCGGCTATGTCTCCACTTCGAGGACCGCTGCAATTCATACCGGGCACATGGGCGATTACGTCGCGTTCCTCACATTTGGTGTAGCCGCCGTAGGCTTGGCGTTAGGTTTGCTCATTCGCGTCTTCTGCAAATAGTGAATCGCAACAGCTCAGTTTAGCTTTACGACACAAAGAACACACGACAGAACTGCAATGAGCATCATGCGGGTGATGAGTCGATCACAGCAATCCTAAACGGCGATATTCATCCAATACCGTGCGATGGCACTCGCAAGCGACGCGCTCCAGTTCGGCTCGGTTCTTGATCGTTACATGGCCGCGCGCGTAGTCGATGAGACCGGCTTGATGCAGCATCCCTGCCGCCAAGGTCACCGTGGTTCTGGGAGCACCCAGCATCTGGCCGAGGAATTCGTGGGTGAGCGTCATACGGTCGGAGTGCACACGGTCATGACAGGTCAGAAGCCATCGCGCCAGGCGCTCGCTGATCGTGTGCAGGCGATTGCAGGCGGCGGTCTGCGCGGTCTGAATCATGTACCCAAGCATGTACTTTTGCAGATAATCCCGTAGCTGCCCTCCGCGCTCGAACTCCTCTTTCAACAAATGGGCCTCGATGCGATACCCGGAGCCGGAAACCTGAATGAAAGTTTCCCCCGGCATGGTCTCTGATCCCAGAAGAAAAGGCACCCCAACCACGCCGTCAATACCAACCACGCCAATTTCAACGGTTGCTCCGTTGGCCAAAGTCAGCACGACGGATGCAAGTCCCTCTTCAAGAAAGTATGCGTGACCGGACTGCCCATTTAGAAGTGGGGCGCGCGCTTTCAGTGTCACGGGTAAAAGATGCGGAGTGAGGCGTTCAAGTTCAGCTTTCGGCAGAGCTGCCAAGATTGATTCTTGTACTGCTGTGCAGCGTGCGGGTACATATTGCTCCTTTGCCAACTAACGGCATCTGGACGCGCATATGAACCAGCTCCTGCGGCGGGCGGAGATGCGTATGAAGATGTAGAGCCTAAGTGTACGCGTTTTTGTATGTCTGATATCAGACAATCCGTAAGGTATTCGTAACAATACGAGCTACTTACGCGCAGCGATTGGTTGGGAAAACACATACCTTCAGGGCCATCGTCTTTATTTTACTGACGAGGAGCTCTGGGTGGATAGGTTTGGCCAGTATCTCTATTTCGGGCTGGCCCTTGTTCCGCCAATTCGAGAGTAACTCGGCGGAGTAGGCATTGCCGGAGATCAGCAAGACCTGGCATTGGGGAAACTGCTCAAGAATTTTAGAGGCAAGGATGAATCCATCCCTCTTCGGCATCACGACATCGCTGAGGATGATGTCAGGAGTTTCTTGTTGAGCGAATTCGAAGGCGGCCAAGCCGTCATAAAAGGTGCGCACCGTGAATCCCTCGCGGCGCAGGATCAGCCCGAGGGTGTCGGCGATGAGAACTTCATCATCGACTACAAAAACAAGCTTTCCACGTAAAGGAACGGTGGCATCCATGGGTACCCTCGTCTTTATTCGCTTCGGAAGGGCGCACTGGGCGTTGCGCATTCCGGGTAATGCAGATCAACATTGTGGCATATTCCGCGGAGCATGACGGTCTGCTACCAGACAGACGGACGGGGTTTCTCTAACGTGGTGCAGGGGTAAGCACGCTGTCCTTCTAACCGGTTGTTCTTCCGGTGTTATCCAGCGACAGCGGCTGACCCCTTATCCTGTGATTTGTACCTTATGCAGCCTGAACGCTGATCGCGACCGACTCTTCCCACTCGGGCGCTGCCTCCGCGGCTGAAGTTCGATCGCCAGAGATGCTCATCCAACTGCTTGGCGTAAAGCAGAGCCCGAGTGCGATATCCATGCTGCGTTCCAAGGCTTCCGCCGATGGCGCAGCGACATACGTTAAGGCTTTCGTGAGGGCCTGCGGTGAGAACACAGCAAGACAATTCATCTGCAATTCCGTGAAACAAAATAAGGCCTGAGCCGCCGCCTGCTGAAGGCTCGTGAGCTCAGACAAAAACGTGAAGCAATCGAGTATGCATGAATTGAAGCGGATCACCGTGTCAATGGACGATTTCTGAATTTCTAAGACCTGACCTAACGTGGAATGGCAGAGATCTTGGAAATCATTGGGGACACTGGCATCCGAGTTCTTACCGGTAGAGAGCAATTTAATGGGGTCCATAGCCACTCCTTCAGGTGAAATATTTAGAAAAATTGCTTGGCTCAAATTCGAGCTTAGAGCAAGCGGGGGGTAGTCCGTCCTGCTTTCCTCTTCGTGTGTTTACTAGATTCGAAACATGCTTCGCAGGTTGTTTGGAGCAGCAATGGATACTCGAAATTCACGAGTCTTGAACATCGAACAAAATGACTAAAACGGCGGGGATTTTATGTGCGGGATAGAACGCTCGAATGCAGGAGCGAGGGGATGGCGATTTGAGTTGTCTAGCGCGGGAGCGCGGCAGTTTACGCGGCGCGCGCTCCAATCGCAATGTCCATGCTGCGTTCAAGGGGTTCCGACGATTGGCAGCTCTGCCGGCCCGAGCTGCTCGCAAGCGGCAACCATTGCCAGGCATGAGGAGCAACCAGATTGAGCCCGGCCATCTGCAATCCCACTGAGAAGCTAAAGGCGTGGCGCGCTGCGTCCATCAATTGACCCAATACGGGAGAGATATAGAGGTCAATTACGCAGGAGTGCAAGCGGACTGCAGAGGCGAGCGATGCTTCCTCTATCGCCAACGCCTGATCGATTCCGAGGGTTTGTAAGTCAACAACGGCATCGAATGAATGCGAAGCATTGCCGGCCGGCATGATTGTTGGATTCATGATTCATCCCTATAAAAAAGAATAGCGCCACTTCCCCGCTCATCGAAGAATTAGGCGGTTGGTGTTACTACAATAATTCTTCACGATTTACCTAAATCAAATCCAAGATACATCATGTGGGGTTTTGAAGGATAGAAAGCCTCTTCGAAATTTACAACATTTTCACCGCATCGAAGATCCATCACTAGAATCTGGAGTGGATGCGAGCCACAACTTTTCTGCTCGAATGGGTTTCAACTCAGTGAGTGTGGAGGGCTGAAAGATGTTGAAGAGAACGGTAGCTGTATTGTTCGCTATAGTCTTGGCGATGGCGATTGTTACTCCGCCCAAGGCGAATGCAGCGGTCGTGGTGGGAGTCGGCGTGGCTCCGCGCATTGGGTATGGATATGTTGTTGCGCGGCCACGGCCTTACGTGTATCTAGCTCCAGCGCCTTACGTCGCGTGGGCACCAGGTTACATTTATCCGCCTCATATTTATCCGGAAAGGATTTTAGTTCGGCGGGGGTACCGGTATGCCGGGCCGCGTGACTACGGATGGCGGCGATAAGATTTCCGCAGCACTGTTGCAGAACAGCGCCCCTCAGTGAGCTGAGGGGCGTTGTTGTTTCGCAATTAGTTCGTAATGAGAATAATGCGTTGCAGGTACTAGCCACGCATCTGCTGCGAGAGGTAGAGTTCAACACCGATTTCCTTCGCAGAGTGGAGTTCGCCTTCCAGGAAATCGACGTGCCGCTCTTCATCATGAATCATCTTCTCGAACAGAGAGCGGGTGCCATCGTCGCCTGCTTCGCGGCAGATCTTGACGGCTGCGTTGTACTCCTTGACTGCATCGAGTTCGTCGGCGAGATCGATTTCGAGTTGCGTCTGCGGGTTCGTCCCCAACTTCGGGCTCAGCGAGACGTTAACGGCGGGGGTGCCATCAAGAAAGATAATGCGTTCAATCAGTCCTTCGGCATGCTTCATCTCTTCGATGGCGCGGGCTTTTGTGAGATCACCAAGACGCGCATAGCCCCAGTTCTGGCACATCTCCGATTGCGCCATGTATTGGGCGATGGCGGTTAGCTCTGAGGCAAGAGCTATATTCAGTTGCTCCAACACCTGTTGATTTCCCTTCATCGTTCACTCCGGGTCTGATGGTCAGAGACAGACAAGGGAATTCTACATCTACTCTCGCATTAAAGTGTGGAGTTCTGCTTCGTAGGGCATCGAGGAAATTTCTTTCGGAGTGTAACAACTTCCCTTCCCGCGTAATATCGGGAGCAGGAAATTTTCCACAGGGCGAACTAAGTTCTTCGTTTTCAGTTTCAGATCATGGGAGATCAACGTGCACTACTCATTGAAAAAATAACGCAAATGAAAGTGGGAGTACATCACTATGGCTTCAATCAAATGGAAAAGTGCCGGCGATGATTCCAAAGTGAAGGGTCCGATTCGGTGCCATAAGTGCCAGTTGAAGTGCGTAGATGCAGGGCATTATTTGAGCCACGAATGTAAGCCCACGCCATCTTTCTTTTTGACATTCCATCGAGTTCCCCGATAACGGGCGTCCGTTCACCGGTTGGAATGAACGAATGGTTTCCTGGGTTACGCCCCTACACCGGAGTCTGCTGAAGCAGCGGCACCGACCGAGGTTGGTGACGCCAGGGTGAGCAGGATGGGGCAGGAGTTTCCCCACCGCCGATACTGGCGGCGCTGAGCCGGAATACGGGGGAAAATTTGTTGGAAACCATCCGGCGCCGCCCAGCATCGCAAATTAGTAAATCCAGCTGTTCTGCGAGAAGCTTTGAGTGAGTTTCGCTGCGCCGTTTTGGCAGGATGGCTGAGCCTTCGAGCAGCCCCGCGGGTTGCCCGTTTTGAAGTAGTTCCATGAGTCACCGAGAAGCGCAACCACCGTCTCCTACCTGGATTCAACCCGACTTCCGTAGATTTCTCGACTCCGAGGCTGATGCGATGCTGGTCGTCGATCGTCGGGGTCGAATTGTGATTGCGAACCGCTCGAGTGAGCGTGTCTTCGGCTATGCCGATTCAGAGTTAGACGGTCAGAAAATCGAAGTCCTGGTTCCGCCTCGCTTCCGCGCTCAACATGCCAGTTATCGCGAGGGATATTTCGCTCAGGGTCCGCATGTGCGCCCCATCGGGGCCGGGCTGAATCTGTCCGCTATCCGCAAAGATGGGAGTGAGTTTCGGGTAGAAATCAGCCTGAGCCCCATCCAGACGCCAGATGGAACCATGGTCCTTTGCCGGGTCAAGAGGGTGGCGCCGACGTTCTGGGTGCGGCTGGAGTCGGAGATGGAAAAGCTATTCCGGTGAGGCGCCGGAGCTTCCCCTGTAATTCGGTCATTCCTCACTCCAAATCGAGGTTGAAAATAATTCTGCACCAATGTGAAGCCGCTTCGCATCTTTTCAGGACGCAGTTGTTACGCCGGGGGGTTTCGGAAGCTTAGCAGCCTGCTGGTTGACACGGGTTTCTCGGAGGAAGGATGAAAACGAAAGTGAATTCGGTTTTTGAAGACGCGGGCGCCTACACCCAGTTTATCAACAGCACTGGCGAGATCAGCAAGGCTTTGTATCTTGCCCGGCACCCTGAAGAGAAGGCGGAATTTCGTCGTCCGGCTGAAGTGCTGAAGCTGGAAGGATCAAAGAAGTTGGAAAAACTGGCGGCGTAGCATTCTCGAACTGGCGACCGGGCGTAGCAGTTTCGAGCGCGCCCGGTTTACTTTTTGGCGATTTATTTCTTTTCGACAGGCATCTCTGGATGGGTGAGCAACATCTATCCAAACAGCGAATGAACACCGGGCGTTTTTCCTCAGATTCGGCAGCCATTTGTAACGGGCCGCTTCCTCGGAGTTGAGCAGTTCCTCACTGAAGTTCCTCTCATGACATTTCCCGCCAAAACCTCCCCCGCCCGGAGTGTGTGCGGAAAACTCCGTCACGCTTCGGCGCTTGCTCGGCTAGGGGGCGAGGGGCTCAGCGGGAGGCATCTGTGCGCTGGGTTCGGTGCTGATGGTTTTCGGCATTGGCTCTCGATTGGCAATGCCGGGAATGGTCACCGGCAGGTGGCCGAGGGCGGGAATTTCTCCGAAGAGGAATTTGACCGCGCTCTGCTCCGAGACAGGGGCGTTGGAAAATGTGCAGATGTAGTTCCGGACTGCGGGATATTGGGCGATGACAAAAGGGTTGCCGAGGGAGACAACCAGGGTTTTGTCATTGGCAGCATTTAGAACCTTGGCCAGCAACGTCGAGGGGCCAAGGTCGAGCGCCGGTGAACCGGCGTTGCCGACTGCGGCGCGTCCCCCGGATGGTACGACGTAGACGGCTGCGATGACCCGCCGGGCATTGGCGACAGCCTCCAACACGTGGGGGGCGAGGACGGGGGCGAGCGCATCGTCCACGTAGATTACGCGCACATCGGGAACCCGGTCGCGGATTTCATGCACCAGAGCACGCCCGTTTTCACTGCGCGAATCATCGGTGAAGACCAGCACCAAAAGATGATTTCCGGCAGGCGGGGCGGAATGGTAGGCGAACTTTGATGTGATCGCGACTCCGGGAGAGAGCGGCAGCAGTTTTTGACTGTAGCGGACTACGGTCACGGCCTCATTCGCGATCTGCTGGGCAAGGGCCACGTTTTCCGGGCGCGAGACTATATTATTGACGGCGTTGAGATCGACGAAGCGGTTTTTGTGGAGTCCCAGGGCGGCCTTCGCGAGCAGGATCTTGAGGACGGATTCATTGACGCGACTCTCCGGAATCTCTCCGCTCTTTACAGCGGCAAGAACTCCGTTGTAGGCGCCGTCCAGGTCTCCGGGAATGAGGACGTAGTCGGCCCCGGCCTTGATGGCCTCGACCGCAGCGCGTCCTGCGCTCTGCGGGGTGTTGCCGCCGAAAAGGCGGGTGAGGCCGTTCATGTCCATTGCATCGGTGATGACGATGCCATGGAAGCCGAACTCATCCTGAAGCAGGCGGGTGCTGATGTTGTAGGAGAGGGTGGCGGTACGGAGAGGATCCGGCTCAAGCGATGGCACCAGGAGATGGCCCACCATGACCGAATCAACCCCGGCGGCGATGGCGGCGCGGAAGGGCGGCAGCTCAACCTGATCGAGGCGCGCGCGAGTGGCGTCGATGCGTGCGAGTGAGAGATGGGAATCGGTGGCGGTGTCGCCGTGGCCGGGGAAATGCTTGGCGGTGGCCATGCCGTGTCCGTCATGGACTCCGTGGATGAAGGCCTTGACCAGCTCGCTTACTTCGGCGGGATCTTCTCCGAAGGCGCGGGCGTTGATGATGGGGTTGTCGGGGTTGGAGTTCACGTCGGCGTCGGGATAGAAATTCCAGTGCACGCCGATGGCTCGGGCTTCTTCGGCAGTAATGCGTCCGAACTGATAGGCGTATTCGGGGTTGCCGGTGGCCCCAATCGCCATCGCATGGGGAAAGATGGTGCCGCCGCGGAATCGCATTGGCAAGCCGCGCTCAAAATCCGCGGCAAAGAACAGAGGCAGGGCGCTATCTCGCTGCAACTGGTTGGTGAGGGCAGCGGCGTCCAGCGGACTGGCCTTGAGCAACAAGCCGCTATCGATGGGGACGGTGATGCCGAAGGAGCCGAGATGGTACGTCTTCATCTCGTCGCGCAGCTTGAGGTACTCGGGGCCGCTGAAGTTCATGAAATCGACCTTGGCCCATACCATGAACAGCTGGCCGATCTTTTCTTCCAGCGACATCTGGGTCAGGGTGCGCTCAGCCCAGCGCGCGCCGGTTGGATCGTTGGCCGCCGCCGCGGCGGCTACCTCGTCGGGCGCGGGTGCGCCGACGGCTGCGCTTACAAGAACTAGGAGAATGAGGATTGCGCGTAGTGAATTCCGCATCATGGAAACCATAGCACCGAAATTCCTCCGCCGCGCGCGAACCTGCTTCCCTTCTTCGGGATGGACGTTCGGGCGCGCGTAGGGGCAGCGGACAGTCTCATCCCCCACATTCGCCAAATGAGGGCGGATGTGGGCCACCCGCCGAATCCTGCTGGCTGGGGTGTCGGATTAGAGGCGTTTGGTCATGAAAATGGCGTCCACTTCGCGGTTGTAATAGCGCTCCAGAACTTTGACGCGTTTGAAGCCGTGCTTGTCATAAAAGGCGAGGGCGGAGTGGTTATTGACGGCTACCTCCAGCACCACCATGAAGGCCGTCATCTTGCGCAGACGCTCGTAGACCGCATTGAGCAGCAAAGTTCCAAGGTGGTGACGGCGGGCATCAGGATGCACGTCGATGGTGATGACGTGGCCATATCCCTGGCGCTGGTAATGAAAGGTGACAAAGCCGGCAATGGGGAGACGCGGTGGGCGCGGCTGATTTCGGGAAGAACTTGCAGCTGCAATCGCGGGCTGGACGAGTGGGGTTTGTAGTTCGCCCGGGTTTGAGGCCTCCGGAGCAGGCTGGTTCCAGTCGGCAACGACGGTGTAGGAACGGCGCTGCTCGATGTAGCTGGCAAGTTCGGGACGGCTGTAGGCGATGCCCGGATCGAAGCAGAGACGATCCAGCTTGAACACCGCCTCGAAGTCGCGCTTGTCATAGTCGCGCAGGGTGAACATGGGGGTCGTCACAGGCATAGTCAGTGGCTAGTGGCTATGGTAGCAGATAGAAACCGGGCGTGACGCTGTGAGTTGTAGTGCAGCGGGAGGCGCGGAATCGGCACGCGCTTCCCGGCTGCGGCTTGGGCGTCCGGCATCTTCGAATCCTGCGGTATTCGAATCCGGCGGTATTCGTCGAGCAAACGTTTCGGCAATCCCACAATCAAAACAGTTCGACTAGGCTGCCATGCGAGCGCGAGATTTGCACTCGAAGAAGAGGTTCACCATCGCTTCGTTAAAGTGAGGAATATCGGAGGGCTTGCGGCTGGACACCCAGTTTGCATCCAGCACTACCTCCTTGTCGGTCCAGAAGGCTCCAGCTTTGCGAAGGTCGTCCTGGATGGCGGGAAAGCTGGTCATGTGGCGTCCCTTGACCATATTGGCAGAGGCCAGCAGCCAGCCGCCGTGGCAGATGACGGCGATGGGCCGATGAGTCTCGTTAATGTGGCGGACAAACTCCAAGGCTAACCGTTCTTTGCGTAGAGCATCGACGTTCTTAGCTCCTCCTGGGATCAGAAGCGCGTCAAACTTCTCTGGATCGGCATCGGCCAGCCTCTGGTCGACCTTCACTTTTTGGGTTTTGGTTTCGTGCTGGACGGCTTGAATTTCCCCCCCATGGGGGGCGATGACGGTGGTTTCAGCTCCCTCCTCATCAAGGGCCTTGCGAGGCTCGATGAGTTCAGCTTCTTCGAAGAGGTCTGTGGCAAGTATGGCCACGCGGAATCCTGAGAGGCGGTCGGTCATATGGTACCTCCATGGCTTGCTGCAACGGTGGGATGCTCATATCAGGGCTGGAGTTACTAAAATCGCAAACCTTAGGCGGGCGAAATCAGTGTGGTCGTGCGCTTCAGTTGTCCGCAGGCGGCGTAAATATCGAGTCCGCGCGGACGCCGAACGTAGGCGGGAATTCCGGCGGCAATGAGTATCTGCTGAAAGGAATCGACTGCGCTTTGGGATGGGGTTTCGAATGGGATCCCGGGACCGGGATTGAGGGCGATGAGATTGACCTTGGCGCGGATTCCACGCAGCAGTTCAACCACCTCGCGGGCGTTGCTGGTTGCGTCGTTGACGCCTGAGAGCAATACGTACTCAAAGGTGAGCCGCTCATGGGCGCGCAGTGGGAACTGGCGCGCGACCTCCAGGATGGCCGCGAGGTTCCACTTGCGGTTGATGGGCATGACCCGCTCGCGCACCTCGTCATTGGAGCCGTTGAGGGAGATGGCGAGGTGGGGACGGACCGGCTCGCGGCCGAAGCTGGCTATGCGGGGAACAATGCCCGAGGTTGAGACCGTCATGCGCGATTCGGGAATTCCGGCGCCTTGCACTAGCAACTGAACGGAGCGGATGAAGTGTTCGTAGTTCAGAAATGGTTCCCCTTGGCCCATGAAGACCAAATTAATCCGGTCGCGACCGATTTCGATCTGATGGTCATTGAGAACCAACAGTACCTGACCCACAATTTCTCCAGCCGTCAGATTGCGCTGCAAACCAAGTAAGGCGGTCATGCAAAACTTGCAGTTAACGGCGCATCCAGACTGGGAGGAAAGGCAGATCGCAGCGCGACGATTGGCCGGTGGATTGGAGGGCCGTCGATCCGGAGGATGGCCTGCCGCATTGGCAGCAGCCCAGCCAGGATGCAGTTCCTCGGTCTCCTCCACGCCATCGCCGTCGGGCATCCAAACGGTCTCCACGCTTTGTCCATCCGAAAAGCCGACTAAGTAGCGTACGGTGCCATCGAGCGAGACAAAGCGCTGCTCGATGGCGGGCATTCCAGTGGAATATCCCTCGGAGGCCAGACGTGAGCGTAGGGATTTCGGCAGGGTCGAGAGATCGTCGAGGACAGCGAGCCGCTGGCGGTAGAGGGCTTCAAAAAGCTGACGCGCGCGAAAGGATGGTTCGCCGAGCATCAGGGCCAAGTCCGTAAGCTCTTGAAGATTAAGGCCTAAAAGTTCGAGTTGTGGAGGTGTCGCCATGCATCTAAAGAGTGACTGCTCCAGAAAACCCGGAAGCATCAGTCTCATTTAAGATTGTACAGCGACTATTGTTGAGAAGCTGCGATCACCCGGAAGTCCGGCAAAGTGGCAATAATAGATCTGTGCGGAGTCAGGCCAAGACCAATTGCAAAGGGAGTCCCGATGAATAAAGAGACGAATTTGAACTCCGCGCTACGGAATGTGCGCAGGACGGTCCTTCCCAACGGACTCACGATTATCAGTGAAGAGATGCCCCACATTCGTTCGGTCTCGGCGGGGGTGTGGATCCGGACCGGGTCACGCCACGAAGAGCCGGAGGTAAACGGCATCTCTCATTTTGCCGAACACATGGTGTTCAAGGGCACAACGACGCGCACGGCGGAGATGATTGCGCGGCAGGTGGATTCGTTTGGCGGCAACCTCGACGCCTTCACGGCGAAGGAGTGCGTGTGCTTCAACGTCAAAGTTCTGGACGAGCATCTGGCCGACGCGATGGACGTGCTGACCGATCTGGTGCTGAACCCTTCCTTTAATGACACCGACGTAAAGAAAGAACGCAGCGTCATTATGGAAGAGATCAAGATGGACGAGGACAATCCGGATTACCTGGTTCACGAGATTTTTGTGCAGAACTTCTGGAAGGATCACCCGCTGGGCAGGCCGATCCTGGGGACTCGTGAGACGGTGAAGAAGTTTGGACCAGCGTTGCTGTTTGATTATTACCGGCAACGCTTTCAGGCCGGAAACATCGTCGTCGCCGCGGCCGGAAGTCTGCAGCACGATCAGTTCCTGGAGTTGACGACGCGCAAGTTCGGGGATATGCCGGCCGGCAGTAGCGAGCTTCAGGACATGGCGCCGAAGCCGACGGCGAAGATCTCGATGCGGAACAAGAAATCGCTGGAGCAGGTTCAGCTCTGCATTGGAGTTCCGTCCTACTCGATCTCACATGAGAACCGCTATGCGTCATTTATATTGAACACGCTGCTGGGGGGCGGGATGAGTTCGCGGCTCTTCCAGAATGTGCGCGAAAAGCAGGGCTTGGTCTACTCGATCTTTAGCGAACTCAATCCTTATCGCGACACCGGCTGCCTCGCGGTTTATGCGGGAACCTCCCGGGACTCCGCGCCGAAGGTAGTGCAGTCGGTGTTGAAGGAGTTCCGGCAACTGAAGGAAGTGCCAGTGACTGGGGACGAACTAATTCGCGCCAAGGCGCAACTGAAGGGCAGCCTGATGCTGAGCCTGGAATCCTCGATGGCGCGGATGAGCAACCTGGCGCGGCAGGAGATGTATTACGACCGCTTCTACGGAATGAATGAGATCACCGAGCGGATTGAAGCGGTGCAGGCGGAAGATGTACTGAGGGTGGCACAGGAGTTTTTCATTGCGGACCAGATCGCCGTAACGGTGCTGGGAAATCTGAATGGGCTGAGGCTCTCACGCGAACAGATTGATTGCTGATGAGGCCGCGATACGGACGAAAATGTGACAAGAAATGACAAGTTGTGTCATCGCAACCTGACACAACTTGTCATTTCCATAATGGAAGAGCCGCCCAGGCTTGCCCTTTCCACGACGTTGACTAAATGTTTGTGAGTTAAGCTGTTAGAACTAAGTACGTTGCACAATCACTAACACTTTGGCCGTAGACCGTAGCATTGTGGCAATGCAATTGCCGTGATCATAGGTGTCTAAACACCAAATTCTGACCCCTTCGTACAAGAAGGGCAGAGGGAGTAACTAGTATGCGCAAACAGAAGGGCTTCTCGCTGATTGAGCTTCTTATCGTTGTGGCGATCATTCTGATCATCGCTGCCATTGCCATTCCGAACTTGCTGCGCTCGCGTATTGCTGCGAACGAAGCCTCAGCCGTGGGTTCACTGCGCACCATCAACACCTCGGAGATCACCTACGCTTCGACCTTCCCGGCTACGGGCTTCGCGTTTGCCCTGGGACAGCTTGGACCGGGCGCGGGCGTCTGCACGACCCCCAATACAACCAATGCTTGCCTGTTGGATAACGTCCTGGGCTGCTCAACCGCTACTGCCAGCGCCGGTGTCTGCAACAAGAGCGGCTATGCTTTCAACGTCACCGGCACTGCCGGCACGGCGTCAGCTCCGAGCGCCACTTACGCAGCCAATGCAGACCCGATTTCCGCTCAGACCGGCACGCGCCACTTCTATACCGATGCTTCGGGCGTGATCCGTTACAACACCACTGCCGCCGCCGCCTCGACCGATCAACCACTGCAGTAGTCAAGGGGAGCTGGCCACCAATCATCTCCAGGCGAAGCGCCCGGGGAGGGGTTCAAGCCTGAAGACAAGAGGCATCGCCGGAAGGTGGTGCCTCTTGTTTTTTGCCGCCCGGTAATGTCCATAGGTACATACAGGAATCGCGCCACTTGCCCGACTCGGTACATTACCACACCCCATCATCTATGGCACTTTTTGTCACTCGCTGGTGGCCGCCAGTGTCACACTCAGGTTCACAGTCAGCTGGACAAGCCCTGTGTCATTAAGGCAAGTCTCTGATTATCAAGAACTAAGTCGATTGCATGCACGGGCGGTATAAGGTGGCAGACTGATTGCGGGTACTAAGGCCGAGTCGGTTTTGCGACAACTCTGTATTCACTTCAGTTCCGGAGACTTATTGACATGCGCAAACAGAAGGGCTTTTCGCTGATTGAGCTTCTTATTGTTGTGGCGATCATCCTGATCATCGCCGCAATCGCAATTCCCAACTTGCTGCGCTCGCGTATCGCCGCGAACGAAGCCTCAGCTGTGGGTTCACTGCGCACCATCAACACCTCGGAGATCACTTACGCTTCGACCTTCCCGGCTACGGGCTTCGCGTTTGCACTGGGACAACTTGGATCCGGCGGCGTGCCCTGCGGAACTCCCAATACGACGAATGCTTGTCTGTTAGACGATGTCCTGGGTTGCTCAACCGCGACTGCCAGCGGCGGTATCTGCAACAAGAGCGGTTATGCCTTCAACATCACCGGGACTGCCGGCACTGCGACAGCTCCGAATGCCACTTACGCGACCAATGCAGATCCGATTTCCGCTCAGACCGGCACGCGCCACTTCTATAGCGACGGTTCGGGCGTGATCCGTTACAACACCACTGCCGCCGCGGCCTCGACCGACTCACCACTGCAGTAGTCAAAGGGGTCTGTTGCACCAGTCTACAGGCTAAGTACACGGGAATGCTCCAAAGCTAAAAGCAAAGGCACCACCGGAAGGTGGTGCCTCTTGCTTTTTTCATCTGCTAATCGTGCTTCGGTACAGTTTAGCTGCCATGCAATAACTGACGAGACACAAGGCGTCGGCTATAATTCTGTGAAAGCCCATGTCAGCCATCGAAATACAAGGTTTGGAAAAGTCCTATAGAACCGGGTTCTTTGGGAACAGGTTGAAGCAGGGCCTGAAGCCGCTGTCGCTCTCGGTTGAAGAGGGTGAAGTCTTTGGCTATCTTGGCCCGAATGGGGCCGGGAAAACGACAACTCTGAAGTTGTTGTTGGGGCTGGTATTTCCCACCGGCGGCACGGCCAGGATTCTGGGCCGCGATCTGAACGACATTAGCGTCAAGCGCTTTATTGGCTTCCTTCCGGAACAGCCGTACTTCTATGATCACCTGACCGCGCTGGAGCTGCTGGACTATTACGCCCGATTGAGCGGAGTGGAACCGCGCGAGCGGAAGCGCAAAGTTGACACGGCGCTGGCCCGGGTGGGAATGAGCGATTCAGGCAGGATGCAGTTGCGCAAGTTCTCCAAAGGCATGCTGCAACGCGTGGGAATCGCGCAGGCAATTGTTCATGATCCCAAGCTGGTGCTGCTCGATGAACCGATGAGCGGCCTTGATCCCGTGGGGCGCCGCGAGGTTCGCGACCTGGTGCAATCGTTGAACGAAGAAGGCAAGACGATCTTTTTCTCCACCCACATTCTGAGCGATGCTGAAACCCTATGTGACCGGGTTGCGGTGCTCAACAAGGGCGAGTTGAAGGGCGTCGGCGTGGTGGCAGACCTGCTGCGCGAGGTGAGCGGAGAGGTGGAAGTGGTATGGAACGGCACCCGGGCGATTCCGGAGCTCTCCGCTCTGGGCGCACGATGCCATGCGACCGGCGATGTGGTTCGGGCGCTGTTGCCGGAACGATCGCTGGAAGCAGCACTGGCACTGCTGCGCAAGAGCCAGGCCCGCCTTACCTCTGTGACACCGGTGAGGGCGACCCTGGAAGACTACTTCCTGGCACGCATTGGAGAAGCGAAGCCGAACGAGGTGCACGCATGATCGAACGGCTGCGAGCAATTGCCTTCAACACCTATCGCGAGGCGGTACGCGATCGCGTGCTCTACAACTTGATTCTGTTCGCACTGCTAATTGTGGGCGCTTCCGTGCTCTTTGGCCAGATCTCGCTGGAGATCAACCGGATCGTATTGATCAACCTGGGGCTGACGGCGATCTCGCTGTTCGGCATTGTGATTGCGATCTTTATCGGGATTGGACTGGTCTCCAAAGAGATTGAGAAAAAGACGCTCTACACGGTTCTGGCGGCGCGTCCGGTGCGGCGGTGGGAGTTCATCACAGGCAAGTTCCTGGGCCTGGTGATGACGTTGACGGTGAATGCGCTGCTGATGAGCGTCGGCTTCTTTGCCGCTGTGATGTACGTCTCCCACGGGCTGGGACGCGGCGACCTGCAACTGCTGACTGCGATCTACTTCATCCTGCTGGAGTTTGTGCTGATTACCGCGCTGGCGCTGCTGTTCTCCACGTTTTCTAGCCCGGTGTTTTCGTCTATCTTCGCTTTTGCGGTGTTTGCGATTGGCACCTTCGCCGAGGACCTTCGCGGATTTTCCCTGATGGCCCACGGTACGACGCGGTGGCTGATGACGGCCGCAGCGTATCTGGTGCCGAACTTTGCATCGCTCAATGTAATCAGTCAGGTGGCTCACAATACGGCGGTGGAACCGACGTTGATCCTGCTGAATACCGTTTACGTGGTGGTGTATGCGGGGGCGGTGCTGACGGCATCGGTCTGGATTTTTGAGCGGCGCAACCTGAAATGACCAGAGATCTGCAAGTTCAGACAAGCTACGCTCTGCTGCTGGCGGCGCTGCTGGCTTCGAGCGCGATGCTGGTGCGCCGCATTGACCGCGTGCGCAGTGACGAACCGCTGCAGGAAGTTCTCTATATCCCTTCGCCGAAGGTGGTGAAGCGGATGAGCCTGGGTTACTCGGGAGTGCTGGCGGATATCTATTGGACTCGCGTGGTGCAGTACTTTGGCGAGAAACATAGGGCAAAATCGAAGCAGTACCTCATTCTGGCACCCCTGCTGGATATGACCACAACGCTAGACCCGAAGCTGCTCCCCGCTTACGAGTTCGGCTCGGTGTTTCTGGCGCAGAAGGCGCCGGAGGGCGCGGGAGATCCGGCGGCAGCAGCGAAGCTGGTAGAGAAAGGCATTCAGGAGAATCCTGAGGCATGGCGGCTCTATTACGACCTCGGCTACATCTACTGGCTGGAGTTGAAAGATCCCGCCAAGGCAGCCGATGCCTTTGAACGTGGCTCGAAAATTCCGGGAGCGCATCCGTGGATGCGTGTGATGGCGGCGGCTCTGGCGGGGCACGCTGGTGAAACCGAAACTGCAATCTACATGTGGACCAACATCCTGAATAGCACCAACGACAAGACTCTGAAGACCAATGCCATCCTTCGCTTGGTCTGCCTGAGGGTGGACAACGAGGTGAAGATTCTGCAGGACCGGGTTGACGAGTTCACGAGAGAGAAGGGCTATTTGCCGTCGGGCTGGCCGGAGTTGATCTCGGCTGGCATGCTGCGTCGCGAGCCAGTAGATCCGAGGAATAATCCTTACCGGCTGGTCGGCGGGCGAGTGCAAGTCGCGGAGCCCGAACTGTTCCCTTTCATCACGCGCGGACTGCCGCCGGGAAGAGAGCTGGGGGACCTGCCAACCGAAAAGGGATTCGTGGTAACAAAGAAACAACAATGACGAAAAAATGTAATTTGGCGTTTTTTTTGCTGCTGGTTGTCTGTGGTCAGACGCTCTGGGCGCAGTCAGCTGCGACAGATGCACAACAGGTGGCGGCCAGAATTGATGCCCGTTATAACGGCATGAAATCTCTGCGCGCGGATTTCACCGAAATTTATTCTGGCGGAGGGATACGGCGCAGCGAGAGTGGAACGTTGTGGATCAAGAAGCCGGGAAAGATGCGCTGGGACTATGCTTCGCCCCAGAAGAAGCTCTTTGTAACAGACGGTGCAACGGCCTGGTTCTATGTGCCCGGCGAACAGCAGGCACGGCGAACCGCTCTGAAAAAACTGGATGACCTGCGCTCGCCGCTGCGCTTTCTGTTGGGGCGGACCAAGCTGAACAAGGAGTTGCGCGGACTATCGCTGGCAACGGACATACGGCCGGAGATCACCGGAGATGTAGTTTTACGCGGCATTCCGGTCGGAATGGAGGACCGCATCTCAGAACTATTGCTGGAAAGCGATGGGCAGGGATATCTGCGGCGGATCGTGATGGAAGAGCTGGATGGGAGCAGAACCGAGTTCCGGCTGGAGAACCAGCAGGAGAATGTTTTGGTCAGCAACGCGGAGTTCAGCTTCCGCCCTCCGTCGGGTGTAGAGGTCTTGCAGAGCAATCAATTAGAGCCCTGAGGATGGCAAAAGCGACTTCACCTTTGAGCGTTCCGGGAAGTTGTGAGATTGGGATAAAGAGCAGGTTTTCAGGGCAGCAATCCCCAAGGTTTCATAATGTTACACTGAAAGCCGGGCTCGCGCCGAGCGTGCTTGCCGTAAGTGGAAACATATGGCCGAATTTGTAATACGCATGGCGGATGAGCGCGGCAAGGTGCAGGAAAAGGCCGAAGCTGGGTACTCCGCTGCGGAAATTCGCGACCGCTACCAGCAATCCGGGTACCTGGTTTACTGGGTCAAGCCGCGCGGGCTTTTCTCTGGTGGTCAGCTTCGGCTGCCGACGCGGCGACGCGTCACTCTGGAACAATTCGTCATATTCAATCAGCAATTTCTGACACTGGTGCGTGCCGGCCTGCCGATTGTGCAGGCCTTGGAACTGCTGGCGAAGCGGCAGCGGAACCAGTACTTCCGCATGTTGCTGGAGGATGTCCGCGACCGTACCAAGGGCGGCGAGCTTATCTCCGACGCGTTTGAAAAGCAAGGTGCGTTCCCAAAGATTTATTCGACGACCTTGATGGCTGGCGAAAAGAGCGGCAACCTCGACGAGGTACTTTCGCGCTATGTCTCGTTCCAGCGATTGGCCCTGAGCTTTCGCAAGAAGCTGATCTCGTCCCTGGTGTATCCGGTAATCCTGGTGGTAGGCGTGTTGGCATTGGTCACCATGCTGGTGACATTCGTGATCCCGAAGTTTGCCGAGTTGTTCTCCGATCTGAACCAGAAGCTGCCGGCAATGACGGAGTTCACTATCAGCACGGCACTGACCGCAAAGAAGTATCTGCCGCTCATCGTAATTGTGCTGATTGCGGCTTACCTGCTGCTGCGCCGCTGGACCAAAACGCAACAGGGCGCAGAGATTTTCGACAGGATCAAGCTGAACATGCCAGTGGTGGGAAGCATCTGGCTGCGCTACCAGATTGCGGTTTTTTCGCGCATGATGTCTACCCTGCTCTCGGGCGGCCTGCCACTCGTCACGGCACTGGAAACGGCGGGACAATCCATGTCCAGCCGGCTGATCGTGCGCGGCATCAACACTGCATCTAAGAGTGTACGTGAAGGCCGATCATTGGCGCACAGCCTGGAACAGACCGAAGTCTTCCCAGACCTTGCGGTGGAGATGGTGGAGGTGGGCGAGGCGACGGGCGCACTGCCAACGATGTTGAGTTCCGTAGCGGAGTTTTACGAAGAAGACGTTCAGTCGGCGCTATCGGCGGCAATGTCGCTGATAGAACCGGCGATTCTGGTATTCATGGGCGTTGTCGTCGGCTTTATTCTGATCTCGCTCTACCTGCCGATCTTCAGCTTTACGGCAGGCTGAGTACCGCGGAGCACAAGGCAAAGGATTCACGCGCGCAACGGTTGCGCGGGCAATCGCGAACAACGCAACGAGGCTTATGGCACAGCAACTTTTTGTAGAACCGATCACAAACGCGAACGACGAGCAGAAGCGGGCGCATGAACTGGCGCGCCGCTATCGCTGCGAATTTGTCGAGCTAAAGGAATACAAGATTCAGCATGAGCTCTTCCGGAAAGTTCCGGTCGAGTTGATGTTCCGGTTTAATTTTATTCCGCTGCAGGAGTTGGAAGATGGACGGTTGGCGATTGCGCTTGCCGATCCGAGCCAGTTAATGGTGATCGACGAGATCAGCTTGCTGCTGAACCGCCGAGTGATTCCGCGTGTCGCCACGCTGACCGAGATCACCGACATCCTTAAAAAGACCGAACAGTCGCAACGCGTGCTGGACGAGGCCGGCGAAACGTTTACGCTGGACGTGATCCACGACGATGACGCCAACGGCGACGAAACCATCTCGATTGAGAAGCTGACCCAGGAAAGCGACATCAGTCCGATTATCCGGCTGGTGGATACGACCATCTTCACGGCCTTGCAGCGGCGCGCCAGCGATATTCATATGGAGACGCGCGACGATTGCGTGGTGATCAAGTACCGCATCGACGGCGTACTGCAGGAGGCGATGAAGCCGATCGCCAAAGAACATCACTCGACCATCATTTCGCGTATCAAGGTGATGAGCGAGTTGGATATTGCAGAGCGGCGCGTGCCGCAGGATGGACGCTTCCGGGTGCGCTACAACGGACGCTTTATTGACTTCCGCGTCTCGATCATGCCCAGCATTCACGGGGAAGATGCCGTGCTCCGCGTGCTGGACAAGGAGTCGATGAGCGAGAAGTTTCAGAAGCTGACATTGGATGTTGTTGGCTTCAGCGATTACGACCTGAAGAAGTTCCGGCAATATATTGCAGAACCGTACGGCATGGTGCTGGTGACGGGACCGACCGGTTCGGGCAAGACGACGACGCTGTACGCGGCGCTCAACGAAATCAAGTCGGACGAAGACAAGATCATCACCATCGAAGACCCGGTGGAGTACCAGTTGCGCGGCATTACACAGATTCCGGTGAACGAGAAGAAGGGACTGACCTTTGCCCGCGGCCTGCGCTCGATTCTGCGCCACGATCCGGACAAGATCATGGTGGGCGAAATTCGCGACCAGGAAACCGCGCAGATCGCCATCAACTCGGCTCTGACCGGACACCTGGTGTTCACCACCGTACACGCCAACAATGTGGTGGATGTGATTGGACGCTTTCTGAACATGGGCGTGGAGCCATACAACTTCGTTTCGTCGCTGAACTGCATTCTGGCGCAGCGGCTGGTGCGTCTGATCTGCGAGCACTGCAAACAAGAGGTGCATTACAGCGACGCGCAACTGGATGCTGCGGGCTTGAAGCCGGAGGAGTGGCGTGGCATTCCGTTCTATGAAGGCCCTGGATGTATCGAGTGCGGAGGAACCGGATTCCACGGACGAACGGCGATTCACGAGTTGCTGGATCTGACCGATCACATACGCGAACTGATTCTGGAACGGCGTCCCAGCTCGGAGATACGGCGCGCGGCACGTGAAGAAGGAATGCACTTCCTGCGCGAGTCGGCGCTGGACAAGGTTAGGACCGGAATTTCAACGTTGAAGGAAATCAACAAGGTCACGTTCATCGAGTCAACCCGATAATGGCCGACAAACGAAGTGCAATTCGCCTGCCTCACATCGCCTGCGAGGTCACCGCACAGGGCGTCGCCGCCATACGCTCGGAGCAGAAGTCCAACACGATTGCTGCAACGCACAGCCAGGCATTGGCGGCTGGGGTTGTGACGCCTTCGCTGGGCTCACAGAACGTACAAGACGCGCAGGCTCTGAGCGAAGCGATCCAACTGGCCTTAACCGGCGTGGGTGGGCGCGGACAGGACGTGATTGCGGTGCTGCCGGATTCAGCCGTGCGGGTGACACTGCTGGATTTCGAATCGTTGCCCGAGCGGCAGCTGGAGGCCGACGCCGCGGTTCGCTTCCGGTTGCGCAAGTCGCTGCCGTTCGATATCGAAAAAGCTTCGGTAAGCTTCGACGCGCAGCCGACTGAGCACGGCTTGCACGTGGCCGCTGCGGTGGTACTGCACAGCGTCCTGGAGGAGTACGAATCGGCCTTCCGCGACGCCGGCTGCTCGCCGGGCGTGGTGCTGCCTTCCAGCCTGGGGGCGCTGGGCGCGGTGGATGCGGAGGAACCCACCATGCTGCTGAAGATATCGCCCGATGCGACTTCAATCGCCGTGGTAAAAGGCGGCCAGCTATTGCTCTTCCGAAACCTTGAGGGAGCGGGGACGCTGACGGCCGAGCGCATTGCCGACGACATCTATCCCTCTCTGGTGTATTTCCAGGATAACTACGGTGCGAGCGTAGCCCAGTTGCTGGTGAGCGGAGTACGTGAGCTGCGCGAGTTGTCACGCGAACTGGAGCAGCAGACCGGTGTAAAGGTCAGAGAGCTGATCGGGCCGGGCATATTGGGGGAAAGTCTGCGCTACGATTTTGCGGGAGCCATTGGAGCGCTGCTCTAAGGAAAGAGGAAGGTAACGGTGCGACTGAACATCAATCTGGCAACCAAGCCGTACCAGGATGTGCGCCGCTTTCTGCTGCGATGGGGCGGGGTGGTGGTGGTGCTTGCTGTGTGCACGATTGCGCTGGTGTGGACTGCAGCTTCCACCTGGCGGCGGTCGCGCGATGTGAACGCAAAAATCTCCGTGGTGAAATCGGAGATCGCCGTACTGGACCGGCAGCATGATCTGGCGGTTGCAACCTTGCGGCTTCCGCAGAATAAGTCCGTGGTGGAGAATTCAAAGTTTCTGAATGGATTGATTACGCGGAAGTCGTTCTCATGGACCCGCGTTTTCATGCAGCTGGAACAGATCATGCCGCCCAAACTGCACGTGGTATCGATCTCGCCCGAGTTGCAGCGCAGCACGAATACGATGGAAGTACACATGCAGGTTGCGGGAACCTCGCGGGATGCCGCAGTCGAGCTGGTGAAACGGCTAGAGAAATCACCGTCGTTCCGCAATGCGCGCATCACGGAAGAGCGCGCCCTGCATGAGCAGAATAATCCGGACACGGTGATGTTCCAGGTGACGGCGCTTTATGTACCCACCGGCAGCGCCGAGGCGCAAACGCCGGAGACCAAAGTTGCAGAAGCCAGAGGAGCGGCGCGATGACCTTCAATCTGCGGGATGTGCGGACCCAACTGCTGGTTGTGGTTGCAGTGCTGCTGTTGCTGTGCGTGGCCGCGATTGCCTTGCTGCTGTCTCCGGCGGGCCGGTCACGAGCCGCGCGCGAGCAGGAATACGAGCGGCTACGAATTGAAAAGATTGAGAAGGCAAAGGCCGCAGGCCCAGTTCAGGGCATGGATAAGAAGATTGCGGACGCGCGTGAAGAGGAAGCGCAATTCAACCAGCAGCGGCTGGCCGAGCGCTACTCGGCGATGTCGGAACAGCTCTCCCATATTGCGACCGAAGCCGGGGTGAATGTCTCTACCGTGAAGTACGACGAGCGCCCGGACAAGGGAACCCCGCCGGGATACGACGGCGTCGGCATCACGATTCAGGTTCAAGGCAGCTATCAGCAGGATATGCGCTTTATCAATGCGGTCGAAAGGCAGAAGATGATGCTGTTGATCGACGCGGTTAGCTTTGGAGGCATACAGGGCGACACATTGACGGTCTCGATTCACCTCTCGACCTTTTTAAGGAGTGCGGCATGAAGGCGGGAACCGAGAGCAAGACGAAGATACGGATTGCGATTGCGCTTGGCATCGTCGCGATACTGACCGTAGCCTGGGAGCTGATGCCCGCTAGCGAACCGACGTCGGGCTCCGCGCCGGTTGCGGCAGCCACTGCGGACAAAGGAAGCGCGTGGACAGGCGAGTCGCTGGATCCGCGGCTGCGGCTGGACCTGCTGGCAAACTCCGAAAATGTGAAGTACGAGGGCAAGGGGACGAACATCTTTCGCGCGAGCGCCGAACCCGTGGAGGTTCCGCGTGTGAAGGTCCCGCCACTGCTAAGCCAACAAGAAGCGGCGAAACGAGCCGCAGTTCCTCCGCCTCCTCCGCCGATCAACCTGAAATATTTTGGAATTACCAACAGCAATGGTGAAAGCCCGAAGGTGTTCCTCTCCCAGGGCGATGACGTTTGGATTGCGCGCGAGGGAGACGTGGTGAATCGTCATTACAAGATTGTGCACATCTCACCGAACGCCGTGGAAATAGAGGATTTGCTGAACAATAACCGGCAGAGCATTGCTCGAACACAGGGATAGGATCGAAAACGCAGGGATAGGGTCAAAGAGACAAAGTAGAGATGAGGTGCAGGAACACAGTACGGCGCGCACGCGGCAGAGGAAAGGATTCCGGCTACATGCTGCTGGTCCTGATGATTGCCGTTGCAGTGCTGACGATTACGATGCTCGGAGTGGCACGGAATTACCGCCGCGGCATCGTTCGTGACCGCGAGGTAGAGATGATGCACCGCGGCGATCAGTATGCGCGAGCGGTCAAGCGTTTCTACAAGAAAAATGGCAGCTATCCGACCTCGATCGAGCAGTTGGAGAAGACGAACAATATCCGGTACCTGCGTAAGAGATACAAGGATCCGATGTCTCCCGACGGCGCATGGAAGCTGGCTCATCTCACCGACGTTACGCTGACACCCGCCGGCGGACTGGTGCCTGCAGTCGGAGGTGCTAATGCTCTGAGTCAGCCGCAGGCGAATGCCGGCGCCCTGAGCGGTGCGGCAAGCACATCTGGTGGTGCGGCAGGCACACCTACGGCCCAGAGTCCTGATAGCAGCAACCCGGGTGCTGGCTCGACGAGCGGCGGCGCGACGACCGGAGGGACCACCGACGCGGGAGCAACTACCGGCGCGGCGGGTACCGCGTTTGGCAGCACGGGAACAAGTAACAATGCAGCGACCTCGGGACAAGTGCTCGGTGGTGGGCCTATCATCGGAGTGGTGAGCACGCAGAAGCGCGAGGGAATTCACTCCTTCGGCGGAAAGACGAAGTACAACGAGTGGTTTTTTATTTACGACCCCAATCAGGACAAAGGCCAGTTGCTGACCGGACCCTACAATCCGAAGGCATTCATGGGTACGACTAACGCGGGGGTTGGCACCACCAGCAATCCCGCCAGCGGGACCGGCAATGCCACCACACAGGGCATTGGGGCATCGAATCCGGCTTCCCCAATCAATCCGCCAGCCCAACCAACGCCTTCCCTGCCGACGCAGTAGATGCTCCCTAAAAACACAAACCCCGCCACTTGCGTGACGGGGTTCTGAAGGTTTGCCGGCGGAGCTATACGCTGAAAGAGGAGCCGCAGCCGCAGGTACTCTTGGTGTTCGGATTCTCGAACTTGAAACCGGCGCCTTCCAGAGTCTCGATATAGTCAACGCTCGCGCCCTGCAGATACATCAGCGAGGTTGCGTCGATATAGACCTTAAGGCCATCGAACTCGAAGGTCTTATCCATCGCTCCGGCGCCGTTTTCGAACTGCATGCTGTAGGAAAAGCCGGAGCAGCCGCCACCCACAACGCCCACGCGGAGACCGGTGGGAACGGGAGTCTGCTGAGCCATGATCTCCTTCACCTTGCTGATTGCAGCGGGGGTCAGGTTGAGAGGAGCGTTCTTAACTTCAGGCGATGTGGGCGTGGACATGGGCGATTTGTCTCCTAGAAATGAAATGTCAGTATAGCAAAACTCCGGGATGCGATGTCACACCTGTGCAATGCTGAAACGGAACGTTTCGCTAATGGTTTGATGCAAGCGGAATTAGGGCGGTCGCAAAAAGCGCTCCCGTTATGGGCAACTTTGTCAGGACGGTCTACGGGTTCAGGGCAAAAATAAAAGAGCGAACACTGGAGGAAATCGTGCCTATAATACCTCGGCTCAGCCTGACTCAACTCCGGGACCAGGCGCGAGTCACTCCCGTGAAGGCGTCATTTGGGCGCCGAAGGTGGCCGTATGGAACCGATGTCCGTTCTCTTGACGATCTGGGCGGTGCTGACGACGGCGCTGGTAGTATTGCTGATTTATCGCACCGTGCTCACGATGCACGAAGACACCCAACTTTTTTTGGACAACGCGGAAGCACATCTGGAGAAAGAACAACAGCAGTTGATGATACGAATGAACCTTGTACGCCCGTTCGTCACTGTTCTTAGCGCATCCAGCGGCGTGCTGGTGCTGGTGATGGTGGCCCTGTGGCTATGGCGTGGGTGGAACAGATTTTAGCCTAGCCAGAAGCGGTTCTCCGGACGAGCTAGTCCTTTGAAAATGACTCGAAGAGAAGTGGGTTGGGACGGCGCACGTTGCCGACCCGAACCACTTTTTTGCCTTCGAGAAATCCGATCAACGCCTCATGCAGAATCTCGCCCCGCCATCCCTCCAGCACCTCGGGATAGGGCGTGCGGTCTTTGTCGAGGAACCAGCGCACAATCTCCTGCAAATCGCTTGTAGTTGCCAGCAATGCTGTGTCCACGTCTGTTTCCGCAGCCAGATTGGCCACGGCCAGCGAGAGCAGCTTCGTCAGGACGGCTACCTGCGGCGGGTCGTCGCGGCGTTCGTTGCCGGGCAGATCGGCTTCGGGAATCGAGCGGGCCACGGCGACGGCGTCCACAACATCCTGCTCTGCTTTACGCAGTAACCTGCTGTCGAGGCCGCGAATCGAGAACAGGTCGTCCACCGTGGCCGGTGAGCGGCGTGCCACCTCGATCAACATGCTGTCACCCAGCACGCGCGCAACCGGAACGTTCAGCCCGCGGGCCTGCCGGTCCCGCCATCGCCACACTTCCCTGAGCACCGCAAGCTGACGGCGGCTGAGGCGGGCACTGCCGGAGATCCTCCAGCGCTCGTCCTCGCGCATGACGGTCTTGACGAGGCGGTCACATTCGCCGCGAACCCAGTTCGTGCGGGACATCTTCTGGGCGGAGGCAAGGATTTTTTCGCGCATGGGCAGCAGATAGCGCACATCGTCGGCAGCGTATTCAAGCTGCACCGGACGAAGGGGACGCTTGCGCCAGTCAGTGAAACTTTCACCACCATTGACTCGGGCATTCAGGATGCGCAGGCAGAGATTGGTGTGCGAGAGCGGGTATCCGTAGCCGAGCAAACCGGCGGCAATCTGCAGATCGAGCACACAGGCCGGAGCAGCGCCAGCACCTTTGGCGCAGAACTTGATCTCCTGGCGGGCGGCGACGGTGACGATCTCACGGCCCGGTGCGGCGAGCAGCTCCCACATGGGCCTGAGGTCGGGCAACACAATAGGATCGATAACGAAGATATCATCTGCGGTGGAGAGCTGCACTAGGCAGAGTTCAGGCTCGTAGCGGCCCTCGGAGATGAACTCCGTGTCGAGACCGATGATGGTCTGCGACGAGAGTTTACGCAGCAGATCTTCGAACTTCTGTGCTGAATCGATATAGAAGGTTTGGTCAAAAGGCATCGCAGAACAACATTCTAAAAGAAGAAGCGCTCCGCTGACCAGCATGGAATGACGATACGCAAAGAAGGAACACAAACAAGCCGCAGCCCGCTCAGCGGCCTTGCTTGCTGACCCGCTTCTGTGGGACTTGGAAGCTACACCTTGACGCTGACCACGCCCTGCACCGAAGGAAGCTTGCGTAGCGCGGCGAGCACCTCGGAGGAGACGCAGTCGTCCACCTGCACGATGGCCACTGCGCGGCCGAGCTCGCGACCAAGCGAGAGGCGGGCGATGTTGATTCCGTGAGCGCCAAGCAAAGTTCCGATCGAGCCGACGACGCCGGGAGCATCCAGGTTTGAGACGACGATGAAATTTCCGTCGAGGTGCGATTCGATCTCAATGCCGTTGAGTTGGATGAGGCGCGGCGAAGAGCCGTGAACAATGGTGCCGCTGCATTCTACCGATCCGGTGGGACCGTCGAGTTTCAGGTGAATCAGGTTGACGCGCGCATTGGGACTTTCGCGCATCTCGCGGACCACCACGCCGCGCTTCTCCGCCGCCGCCTGAGCGTTGATGATGTTGGTGGGCTCTTCGCTGTCCGACTGGACGATTGCGGCGACGGCGGCGCTGCGGATCAGTTGCGTCTTCCATTCGCCAATCTCGCCCTGGAATTTCAGGTTGATCTCGGCCAGATTGGAGACGAACAACTGCGCGGCAAAACGTCCCAGCTTGCCGGCCAGGGCCATGTACGGCTTAATCTGCTTGTACTCGACATCGGAGATAGAGGGCAGGTTTACGGCATTTTGCGCGATTCCCTGCTGTAGATAATCGCGCACCTGTTGGGCAATCTGTATACCGACCGCCTCTTGCCCCTCTTTGGTGGACGCCCCCAGGTGCGGCGTTGCAAGCAGGTTGGGCGCCGAGAGCAGGGTGCTGTTGTGGGGCGGCTCCTCGCGGTAAACATCGAGCGCGGCGGAGGCGATGTGTCCGGAGCGCAGCGCAGCCTCGACAGCGGCTTCGTCCACCAGTTCGCCGCGAGCGCAGTTCACCAGGCGCACGCCGGGCTTCATCTTGGCGATGGCCTCGGCGTTGATCATGCCGGAGGTCTGATGGGTCAGCGCAACGTGCAATGTAATATAGTCGGCCCGGCCGTAAAGGTCGTCGGTGGAGACCAGCTCGATGCCAAGCTCCTTGGCGCGCGCCGGAGCTAGATACGGATCGCTGCCGATGAGCTTCATCCCGAAGGAGTGCGCACGCAGCGCCGTCTCGGTTCCGATCCTGCCGAGGCCGATAATGCCCAGGGTCTTGCCGGCCAGTTCGGTGCCCTGGAGATTCTTCTTCTCCCATCTTCCGGCGCGCGTTGTCTGGTCGGCGCGCGAGATGTGGCGGGCCATGGCGAGCATCAGTCCGAGGGTGAGTTCGGCCACCGAGATGGCGCTGGCGCCGGGGGCGTTCATCACCAGGATGCCGCGACGCGTGGCAACCTCGACATCGATGTTGTCCACCCCGACTCCAGCACGTCCGATGACACGAAGGTTTTTGCCGGCTTCGATCAGCGCGGCGTCGGCCTGAACGGCCGAGCGCACGATCAGCGCATCGGCCTCAGAGACGGCAGCCGCGGGATCCAGCGCAAACTGTTCGGGAGCGATGACGGTGCTCTCAGGAATCGACTCCAGCACCTTCATCGCGGCCCCGGCAATCTTCTCCGCGACGACGATCTTCAATGTTTATCTCCGTTCTGGCGCGCTTTGGCGTAGACAAGTTGCGCGGCACGAAGGCCGTCGCCAAACTGGAAGCTCTCCGGCTTGAGCTGGGCCAAAACCTGTTCGAGCCCGGCGATGATTGCGATGCAGTCGAGGTAATCGAGGTAGCCGATGTGCGCGATTCGGAGGATCTGCCCTTTCATCTCGCCCTGTCCGTCGGAGAGCACTCCGGCGAACTCTTTCTTGAAGCCTTTGACCAGATCGGTGGAACAGATGCCCTCGGGCGCTTTCAGTGCGGTCACGGCGGCGGCATGCGAGGTCGAGAACAGATCCATGCCAAGCGCGGCGGCGGCGGTCCTCATGCACAAGGCGCTCAGCTCGGCGTTGGCAACCAGGAGGTCGCGTCCCCTGGCAAGATCGCCGCTTCCCTGCTGCTCGAGGTAGTCCAGCGCCGCACCCATCGCAGCGATGAGCGCAACCGCGGGTGTGTAGGCGCTTTCGCCCTTGGCGCAGGCCTGCCGTTCCTTGCGCAGATCGAAATAGTAGCGCGGCTGAGTGCTGGTGCCCATACGAGCCCAGGCGCGCTCGCTGGCGGCGAGGTAGGCAAGTCCGGGAGGAATCATCAGCGCCTTCTGGGAACCGCCGATGATGACGTCAATCCCATCTGCATCCACATTGAATGCGGTGGTGCCAAGTCCGGTAATGGCATCAACCACGAGCAGCGCGTCAGTTCCCTTCACCAGTTGGCCCAGCGCCTTCACATCATGGCGCACGCCGGTAGAGGTTTCTGTCGCCTGCACAAAAACGGCCTTCACGTCAGGGGTGAGCAGGGCCTCGACTTCTTTGATCGAAAACGTTTGGCCGTAAGGCTTGGAGAGCACAACGGCTTCGCAATGGAAGGCCTTGGCGAGTGAAACCCAGCGCTCGCCAAATTTTCCTGCGCTCAGAACCAAAACCTTGTCGCCGGGGCTGGTCAGATTGCTGACCGCGGCTTCCATCGCTCCGGTGCCAGAAGAGGCGAGCACGACCACGTCATTGCTGGTGCCGATGAAGACCTTCAACTGCGCCAACACCTTGAGGTAGAGCGCACGGAATTCGGGGGTGCGGTGATGAAGGTCCGCCGCGGCCATGGCAAACTGAGCCGCGGGTAGCAGAGGTGTCGGGCCGGGGGTAAAGAGACGAGTCTTACGGAACATGAAGCCTTCTCCTGAGAGTGGATATCGCGGCGAGCCGCGCGGACTCAAAAACGAACGCTGGAACCAATTATTATAGAAGCTTTGCACGAGCTAGGGTGTGCCCCTCGCGAAGCCGAATCTTTCCCCGTCCCGCAATGGAGCTACCCGTAGAAGCGGGCGTTACTCGTAAAGGCGCACCAGCAGTCCCGACCGCAACTTTGGTTCGAACCATGTGGACTTGGGCGGCATTACCTCACCCGCATCGGCAACGTCGATCAATTGATCGAGCGAGGTCGGGTAAAGCGAAAAGGCGACTGCGTACCCTTCCTTGACGCGGCGCTCCAGTTCGTCCATGCCGCGAATTCCGCCGACGAAATCGATCCTCTTGTCGGTGCGCGGGTCGTGAATGCCAAGTACCGGGGAGAGCAGGTTGTCCTGCAGAATACTGACATCGAGCCGTTTGATCGGGTCCTGGGCCGGATAGCTTCCGGCGCGTGCCTTCAGGGTGTACCACTTTCCTTGCAGGTAAATTCCGAAGCTCGCCGGCTGGGACGGTTGACGGGAGCTTTTCTGATCCCCAGCGGAACTCACTTCGAACTTCTCCCCGATTTTGGCGAGAAACTGCTCCGGCGTGAGGCCGTTCAGATCCTTCACGACGCGGTTGTAATCGAAAATCTTGAGCTGATTATGCGGGAAAACCACGGCCATAAAGGACTCGTACGGCTCGTTTCCATTCGAATGCGGATTCCGGGCGCGGCACGCTTCGCCGTACCGGACGGCGGACGCCGTGCGGTGATGGCCGTCCGCAATATAGAGCGCCGCGACGCCCCGGAAGAGCTCGACCAACTTCGCGATCATCGCCGGGTCGGCAATTCTCCATACGGTGTGACCGATGCCGTCGGGCGTGGTGATGTCGTAAAGAGGCACGGAGGCACGGACGCCATCCACGATGGCATCGATCTCTGCCTGGGCCCGGTAGGTAAGAAACACCGGCTCGGCATTGGCGTTCTGCTCGGAGACGTGCCGCGTACGATCGTCTTCCTTGTCGCGCCGCGTGAATTCGTGCTTCTTGATACGATTCTCCTCGTACTCACGGACCGAGCAGAGCGCCACAAGGCCAGTCTGCACGTGCTCTCCCATGCGCTGCTGATACAGGTAGAGTGAATCCTGAGACTCGCGCGTGAGAATGCCCTCGGCGATAAACTTCTTCAGATTCGCGGCCCCGGTGGCATATACACGATCCTCATGCTCGTCGATGCCTTCGGGTAGATCGATTTCGGGCCGACAGACGTGCAAAAACGAGTACGGATTGCCCTCAGCCAACTGGCGGGCCTCAGCGGTGTTGACGACATCGTAGGGGACAGAGGCCACGCAGGACGCAAGTTCGGCCTTGGGCCGGTACGCTCTGAAGGGTTGAATCAGCGACATAAATACCTTTCCACCATAAAATCCGTCCAGCCTCGCGGCGGGATCAACTTCCCTGATTGTACCTTCCACTCGTGCGGATGTAGTCGTGCGGCCTCGTTGCGAATAACTTGCGTGAGCCCGATAACCTTCCCGTGAGTTGCTCGTCTAATTAGTATGCTGGGCCTCATAGGATTCGTGCTCCTGATTTTGATCCTCTCCTCTAGCCGCCGAACCACGGTGATCGAGGAAGCACGGAGCTCTGTCCATCCTGGGGCCACTGCGCTGAACGCAAGCGGTCGCAGATGTTGAGACGGGCGTTCATTGCGCAACCAGGTTTTGGAGACTACTTCTTTCGCAGGCGCTTGGCGTTCGCGGTTGCCTCTTTGAGCCAAGGCGCCATCAGTGAGGACATAGAGGCCTGGCCGTAGCTCGACATGAGCGTAAGGCCAGTGGCGGCCGCCGCCTGCGCCTTCTCGCTAACCATCCGCAGGTATTCGGCCTGAGAGCATTTATTCTGCGAAATCAGCATTGTGCGGCGTGCGATGGTTTCCCAGGACGCCAACATGAGATTGGTCATTGCCAGCGGCAATGGAACGGTTTTTGCGCTGCGAGCTCTCTTTTTGACAGCCATGGTTTGGTTTGATGCCCTGCCCGATGTATCGGATTCGATGATTGTAGAGGGTTAAGCGCTGAATTAGAACTCTGCGTGCGCTCGGAAGGTTGGTACCACGACCGGTCCGCGGTCGCGGTTGTAGCCGGGATTGACGATGTACTGTACTCCAGGTGCGAGATAAATTCCGCGCCAAATGTGCGCCGTGTAATACGATTCAAGAATGTTCTCCCGCCCGTAGTTCAGCGCTCCGTCGCCGAGGAGGAAGCCCAAGCCGCCATCTGCCAGGTAGTTCTGGTGGTCCTTCTTGATTCCGTTCGAGACGAAGGCGATGCCGGCGCGGTCTTGCTTGCGGTGCCACATCGCGCCATAGAATCCAAAGCCCCCGGTGCAGGTCATGTCAACTTCGGTGTAGGCAAACGATTCTGTCTTTCCATTGTTCCAGCCACAGCGGAGAAACGACGCAAGGCTTCGGCTGAGATCCTGCTCCAGGTTGACGCCAAAGCCGTACTTGCGCGTGATGTGCCATGGGTGGTTCGTGATGTCCGGAACCGATTCTGGGTAGACCAGGTTTTTGTGGTCTTTAAAATCAATGACGGCGTCGCGGTAGATGCCCATGTTGGCGTAGTTCGTGTATGCCAGCAGGCGAATTACCCCGGCCCTTCCCGGCACAATGCCATGACGCAATTCGTATTCCCAATTTTCCGCATGAACCTGCCACGGCCGCCATACGAGGTCGATTCCATTCGCTACCTTCGGCATTAACGCCTCAACGAAGCGGAAGCCCCAGTTGCGGTCCTCGAAGTCAGCCACGATGCCCACGGTATAGCCTCGCGTATCGGCGGCGTAGTCCCAGGCTCCGTCGTTGTCTATGGTCCAGTTGATGAATTGAAAATGCGTGTCCGAGCCCACCGCATTCACGTCAAAGAAATCCGGCAGGCTGAACTTGCCAAAACGGAGTTCCAGACGGCGACGCGGCAATTCCTCGAAGAGCGAAAGATAACTGCGCTCGTTCTCGACCTTGTCTTTGCTCAATGCGAAGACTTTGTGAATCATGGCGCGCCCGAGGTACGGCGCTTTGCTCAACGACGGATTGCGCACGATGTCCAGGTCCGTGTTCCCGGCCAGGCCAAAGCCTTCGCTGAGCGCTGCGCCGCCGGCCTCTTCGATGTCAACCAGAAACTCGACTGAGTTGTTCGCCCGCACGCCTGTGTAGAGCGTCATTACGCGCGATGTGGCTTTCTCGTAATGCGGGCTGAGGCTGTGCGGCCCGCTGTAGTCGGCGTGAAAGTCAGGATGAGTCTGGAAGATGAAGTTTGCCTGCCCGGAGAGCCAGAAACGTGTGTCCTTAAGACGCGGCAACATGGTTTCGGGCTCGGCAGTGGTCGTCGCAGTCGCCGGTTCCTCAGGGGCTGGCGTGGCCGTTCCGGCATTCGGCTCAGGCGGCTCAGAGCGTTGCGCGTACGCAGAAAGGACAGATGTCAGCCACAACAGGGTCAGGAGTATACCTACACTCCTGCGAATTGAACCAGGCATTAGTTTGCTCACAGCCCTACCATCAGCATACGCTGGCTCACCAAATGAAGGTTAGTTGCAATCAGAGTTGAAGGGCAGGCAGGCGACGACGCGCACCCTCTATCACGCATGAACCTCACTTAAAGGATTCACGCCAGCTACTTTGATTGTATCGGATATGAGGGTGCAGTTACTTTGAAAAAACAACAAACCAGCTCTCTCGCCTGCATCTGGCAGGCTCGGCCATTACTCGCACTCTCTCGACCTCTCATCTCAGGCGAATGCGTACTGGAGGACATCTCACCGGGGATCTGATTCCGATAAGTTCTCTATCAGTACGCATCGTCGATCTCTGCTCAACCACGAACCGTTAAGGTCGGACAAGAGGCCCCGCCCGCGACCATGGAAGCGATTGCCCACGGCAGATGTGCGGACACCGAAGGCATTCCGTGGCGCGCACCCATCACGATCAGATCCGCCTGTTTACTCTCTGCAGTCATGAGAATTGTCTCGGTCGGGAAACCACGCTCGGTAATGATTTCGGGCCTCAGTTCCTGCATGGTTTCAAATGGAATCAGCTCTCGCATTCGCCGCTCGGAAAGTCCGAGATCGGGGTTTTCTAGGCTGTCCGCCACAGCATGCAGCAAAATGAGGCGGGAATCATTGGCGCGCGCCATCAATATCGCGTATGCCAAGGCGTGCTGAGAGCCGGAGTCAAAATCAGTCGCGAAAAGAATCGTCTTGAAGTCCGCAGCCGCCGCTCTCTCGGGCATTACGTGTGGACCGACCGTGAGCACTGGACACGGAGCGAGACGAAAAACTTCCTCCGCTACGGAGCCGAGTACCAGCTTCTTCAGCCCACGCCGGCCATGCGTGCCTAACACGATCAGATCGATGCTCTTCTCTTCAATCAACGATGCGAGAGCTTGCCATAGCGGCCCCTCTTTGATGGCCGTTGTACAGGCAACCCTGCCGAATGGCCTGCTGGCCAGCAAATTCTCCATCATAGTTTCAGCGTCCGCTTGTTCTGAAGTGAGCTCTGGACCCGAGTACATTATCTCGACTGCCGGTTCGGGAGCTACAACGTGAACCATGTGAACAGTAGAGTTATGACGTTCTGCGATGGCACGCGCATATGAAAGAGCCGTCTGTGAGCACGGTGAAAAATCAGTGGCAAAGAGAATGTTCTTGAGTGCTGGAGTAACCGGAGTTAGTAAGGAACCATACATGGTATACCTCCCGGGAGGTGCTTTCGCACTTCCCCACGTTGAAGAATGAGTCCGGTGGAAAACAAACGCAGTGATTTTTGTCACGTCAGAGCTCAGTTATTTTCGATAACGTGAACGAGTGACCGGGAATTCTTACGTGCGATCCCTTCGGCTCCGCGTCTGGTTTTGTTTTTGTATAATGCCGACGATTGAGCGATCATGAACCCTGGAGCCAAGTCCGCGGGGAGTGCTGAAACCGGGGCTGATTCGCTCGGACGGGCATTGATACTCCGCAGGCTTTTCGCTTCGGAGTATGGTGCGTCAGATCGCCTGATTCCTCGCTGGTTTTTTCTCCGCGCACTTGGCCTCATCTACTTTTCATCCTTCTACTCGCTGGTCTTTCAGATTCGAGGATTGATTGGTCCCAATGGAATTCTTCCCTGCGGCGAATATCTGCAACTGATCGCTCGTTCGTCTGTAGGAGATCTGCGATTCTGGTACGCTCCTTCGCTGCTCTGGATTTCCGGCAGTTCGCAAATGCTGCTTGCGCTGTGCTGGGTTGGAATGATCGCCTCTGTGCTGCTGGTCTTGAATCTTTGGCCGCGAGCCATGCTGGTCGCCTGCTTCGTCTGCTTTCTTTCGTTTGTCGCCGCGGCCAGCGACTTCTCTGGGTATCAATCGGACGGAATGCTTCTCGAAGCGGGATTCCTATCGCTGTTCTTTGCTCCTGCTGGGCTGCGCCCCGGCTTGGCAACCGCGAATCCGCCCTCGCGCTTTAGCCTTTTTCTTCTTCAGTGGGAATGGTTCCGAATTTACTTCGAGTCTGGAATCGTGAAACTGGCGAGCGGTGATCTGCAATGGCGCAACTTCACCGCGATGGATGAGTATTACCAGAACTGTCCGCTGCCAACCTGGATTGGCTGGTACGTGCAGCATTTGCCGCACTGGTTCCACGCCGCAACCGTGGGCGCAACTTTGTTCATGGAACTGATACTGGTTTGGGCGATTCTGCTGCCGCGCCGCTTTCGCGCCATTCTGTTCTTTCTGGTTACATGCTGGCAAGTGGGTGTGATCCTCACCGCGAACTATGCATTTCTGAATTACCTGGTACTCGCACTCGGCATTCTGTTGTTGGATGATCGCTTGCTTCTGAACCGAATCCCGCGACTTTTTCCGCAGTCTTGGAATTCGCTCAGGGCTGCGGTGCACAGCTTGAGCGCGGCTGGGCGACCTACGGCAGCAGGAGAGGCGCTAGGTTCCGACCTAACGAGCGTGTTTCTTCGCTGGGGCAGACCGCTCACATTGGCGATCTCTGCCGTGATGCTGCTCTGGGTTTTCTACGCCTCGACTGCAAGGCTGATTTGGTTGCTGATGCCGCGTGCTCCTCTGCCCACCATTCCGGTGGCGATGCTTGAGCCGTTCCGGATCGCCGATCAGTATGGGCTTTTCGCGGTCATGACGCGGGGGCGCTACGAGATAGAGTTTCAGGGCTCACAAGACGGAAAGACTTGGATCGCATACCCGTTTCGATACAAGCCGCAGGCGCTGAACGAGGCGCCCAGAATCTATGCTCCCTATCAGCCGCGATTCGATTGGAACTTGTGGTTTGCGTCCCTCGGAAGCTGGCGCGACAATGCAATCGTGCCAAACACCGAAATTCGTCTGCTGTCGAATGACCGGGATGTTCTCAGCCTGTTTGCCGAGAATCCGTTTTCGCACGCTGCACCCCGGCAGGTCCGTGCCGTGCTCTGGCAATACTGGTTTACCACCATCAGCGAAAAGCGAACTACCGGGAACTGGTGGCGGCGCAAATTTCTGGGACTCTATGCGCCAACTCTCGCAATGCAACCAGACGGCAAGATCGGCGTGGTGGCGATGCCCGAAGCGGAGAGCTCAAGGTAATGAAGGCAAACTCCGACAGGGCGGTTGTAGTTGGGGCGGGCCCCAACGGCCTGTCCGCAGCCATCGTACTGGCCAAGGCGGGCTTGCAGGTTGAAGTCTTTGAAGCCGAGGAGCAGCCGGGCGGAGCTGCCCGGACAATGCAACTTACGCTACCTGGCTTTCACCACGACTTCGGTTCCGCAGTGCATCCGATGGCTGCTGGTTCGCCCTTCTTCTCGTCGCTGCCGTTGCGCGAGCACGGTCTCGAATGGATTCACTCTCCCGCGCCGCTTGCGCACCCCTTCGATGATGGAACCGCGATTACTTTGGAGCGTGACTTGGCGGGAGCCACAGCAGTACTTGGTGCGGACGGCAAGGTGTGGCAAGAGCTGTTCGCTCCGTTCGTGGAGCACTGGGCGGAGTTCGCCGCTGAGATCCTATCTCCACTGATTCACCTGCCCAGGCATCCATTCATGCTGGCGGGCTTCGGTATGGATGCCTTGCTTCCAGCCGGAACGCTTTCGAAGCGATGTTTCCGCAGCTCACGAACAAGAGCTCTGTTTGCCGGATTGGCAGCGCATTCGTTTCTCGCTTTAGACGAGCCACTGAGCGCTGCCTTTGGTATCGTGCTCGCCGCAGCGGCCCACGCCGTTGGCTGGCCAATTCCGCGAGGCGGAGCACAATCCATCACGCGGGCGTTGATCGGCCATTTAGACGAGCTCGGAGGCGCGGTTCGGACTGGCCGTGTGGAGAATCTGGCTATGTTGGGAGAGTTCAATCTCGCGCTCTGCGATGTTACTCCACGTCAGCTTGTGAAGATTGCGGGAGAGCGCTTCACCCCCGCCTACAATCACTTGCTCGAGCGTTATCGCTACGGGCCGGGAGTATTCAAAGTGGACTATGCGCTCTCGCAGCCGATCCCGTGGAAAGCTGCCGAATGCGAGCGTACTGCGACCGTGCATCTCGGCGGAAGCCTGGAGGATATCGCCGCCTCGGAAGATGCGATGCGGCACGGCCGCCACGCCGAGCGGCCGTTTGTTCTGCTCGCACAGCCGACGCTGTTCGATTCCAGTCGCGCCCCGCTAGGCAAACATATTGCCTGGGCATACTGCCATGTTCCCAACGGATCGACCTTTGACATGCTACCCCGGCTTGAGGCGCAGATCGAACGCTTTGCTCCAGGCTTTCGCGATTGCATTCTGGCGCGCCACACCTTCAAAGCCGCCGAGCTGGAAGCGATGGATGCAAATCTCATCGGAGGAGACATTAACGGCGGAGCTGCGGACTGGCGGCAACTCCTCTTTCGTCCCACATGGAGGCAGTATGCAACATCAGACCGCAGCGTTTATATTTGCTCATCCTCTACGCCGCCCGGCGGTGGAGTGCATGGGATGTGCGGTTACAACGCGGCGAAGCTTGCATTATCACGGCTCGGAGAGTCGCGCTGAACTGCGCAATGTGCCCCACACGCGGGGGTCCTGCACGTGCGCCGCTTACATAAGGCTATGCTGCGACTTTACTGCTCTTGTAACGCAGCAGGAATTCCTCATGTACGAAGGTTTCGAACGTAGTAGACGTGGTGTTGCGCGCATTACGAGCCTCCAGCGCCTTCATGTAACCGGAGTTCAACGCTTCGGCCATCTCCAGGATCAGGTTCACGAAATCCGCCGGCATTCCCATCTGCTGCATGGCAGCGCGAATCTGGTCTGGCGGCGGCTGCACGTATCTCAGGTCCGGCTTGCCAATCGCGTTGCCGATGATGGTTGTGCATTCGTTGTAGCTAATGTCGCGTGGACCAAGCAGTTCGCGGGTCTGATGCGACTGAAAATCAAGCTTCAGCAGCTCGTCTGCCGCTGCGGCGCCAATGTCCCGCGCCGAAATCATGGGGAGCTTCAACTCCGGGGAGACGGGCCCCATGGACATGCCCAGCTTCTGAATCGGCTGTATCTGCTCCAGCGTGTTTTGCATGAAGTATCCAGCGCGAAGATGGAGCACATTGAGGCCGGCGACGCGGTTGAGCCGCTGCTCCATTCGATGCAGTCCGACCACAGGCCCGGTCTTTTCCGACTTGTCGGCGCCAACGCTGCTGAGCGTGACGGCGTGGGTCACTCGGGTGCGCTCTAGCGCCGCGCCAATCGACTCGGTCGTTGCGTCCTGGTGCGCACGGTAATCGGAGCCCGACATATCGGGAGGAAGCATCACGTACACTCCCTCGGCGCCGGAAAACGCCGCTTCCAAGGCCTTCGTGTCGGTAACGTCGGCGACAAATGGCTCACCGCCCTTCTGGGTGAGCCACTGCATGCGTTCGGCGCTCCGGCCAATTCCCCGCACCTTTTTTCCCGCGGCAAGCAAGCGATTCGCGACCACAGATCCGGTGTTTCCGCTGGCTCCGATGACTACGTACATGACGGCCTCCTGAGGTTGGATTTTGCGCATTGGATGCGACGAGCGCGCGATGAGGTTCGCCTGCTGCGCACGGAACAAAGCCCCACATTCCGCGAAGAAGTGGGGCTTTGTGAGCTTGCTATATCTGTTTTCCGGTGCTCCCGCGATCCGCTTCAAAAGCTGCGTGTTCGCGTGGTGGGCGGAATCCCGATTAGAAGTCGTTAAAATCCAGCGCGATCGGCTGGCCGTCCTCGTCATATTGGATGACCGGTTCACCGCTCCGTTCCACTGGTTCGGCTTGCTTCTCGAGCTTGCGCTGTTCCATCTTCTGGGACTTCTCTGCCCGTTTTTCCTGGCGGGCCCGCTCCTTCGAGCGCTTAGTGAAAGTAGTTCTTGAGTTTCCTGCCATTCATCTCCCCAATCGGTAAACGTTTGTTTCGATCCGATCCGAATCGATCGTAAGCTTTCCTGCCGTCCGAGCATTAGCAAATCGTGAACAGGCAAAGAGTATCGCCAAGACCTGGTCGAGCGCTCCATGAGCGAAAGAACGATCTGCTGAGCTGAAGATCCCAGGTTCCAAACGCGCGCGAACCGCCAGCGCGCCCTGTGAAATCCTTGCTCGAAGGGAAAACGCCTTCTGTACCCATTGTATTCCTTCCTTGCGATTTCGTTTTCCACCCTGAAGTGAGACGAGCACAGGCGAAGCGGGGCGAAACTTTTTTGCTGGCGAGGGTTTGGAATAATTACAGAGCATCGAGGTCTGGGACATGACGAAAAAAGTGGTGTTCGGTCTGCTCGGCTTAGTTATGGCATTTGCCTTGGCCGCGCCGCCCAAGGCAAGCGCGCAGGTGTCAGTCGGAATTGGTGTCGGCGTGCCTGTCCCATACGGTGGATATGCTTACGGGGCGTGTGACCCCTATTATTACCCGTACGGCTGCTACACTCCTTACGTCTCTCCATACGGTTATGGTTGGGGCTGGCCCTATTTCGGCTGGGGTGGAGGCTGGGGCTGGGGAGGCTATGGCGGTGGCTATTACGGCCGTGGCTATTATGGCCGTGGCTACTATGGCGGTGGGTATAGTGGCCGGGGCTATTATGGCCGGGGCGGATACGCGCAGGGTGGATTTGCTCGCGGTGGTAGCGCTTTCCGCGGCAGTGCTGGTTTCGCCCGGGGTGGCGGCGGTGGCTTCGGCCATGGTGGCGGTGGATTCAGTCGGGGCGGCGGCTTCGGCGGTGGCGGACATGGCGGCGGTGGCCACCGGTAAGTGCTCGCCTATCTTTACTCTCTGCCCCTTCAGCCCACACAGCTGAAAGGGCAGATTCGGTTCTAAAGTAAACCGCCCGTCTGCAGAGTCAGGGCGCTTAGCGCGAGTTCCAATTTCCTGATGGCTTCGTCAAGTTCCGGATGCTGGTCCAACTGCTCCCGCAAAGTCGTGAGTAGGTGGTGCGCATCTGCGACATGCTCTGCAGCTTTGCTCTGTGGCGTCCCTGGTGTTGGCACTTGGTTCGAGCTCATTAAGCACTCTCCATCTAAAAACATCACCTAAGATTATCTCGCTCCTTCGCTCTTCAAGAACAGGGCCCTGATGAAATTTTGACGGCGAGCTTTCGCCCGTGCATCTTCAAATTTGCGCGTGCTGATTTTCCGTCGAGGCTGGAGTTGACCTGCGTACTGTGGCACAATTGACGAGACACTCGACGATCCTTGGGACGCCGCGTGAGCGCGGTGAATCATCGCAAGCTGAAAGCACATGCGGGGATGGTGAAATGGCAGACACACTAGCCTTAGGAGCTAGCGCCGCAAGGCATGGGGGTTCAAGTCCCCCTCCCCGCACCAGAACAAATATTCGCTGACCTCATACAAATTAAGATCTTGAACGTCCCCTGGCGTAGTTACATTCCCAAGCACAGGCGGCGCGGACGCACCATCCGGCATCCATAGCTACTGGAACTAATCCGGAGGTTTGTAATGAAGAGGAACGTCGGCGGCAAAGATCAAACAGTCAGATTCATGATTGCCAGCGCAGGCATCAGCATGGGTCTTTTTGCGAAGCGCAAGTGGCTCAAAGCATTGGGATTTAGTCTCGGAGGAGCCGAACTGGCGACCGCCATAACGCGGTACTCACCATTTAATCAGTTAGTGGGCAGAAATACTCATTGATGTGCGGCTATTTTGAGCTCAGCACATTGGAGCTGGGTGACTTAACGAGCTCGCGATACTGCAGGAACATCTGCGTACGCCAACGCAGGATCATTCCGAATGCCAGAATGAAGAACAGTGCCGCAGTCTGCTGGACAGAAATCACTGTGTCGAGATAGCCACGCGCCGCGACGCGAATTCCGGCAAGCAGAATGACCACTGCGAAAAATGCGTGCGATCGCTGGGCCATCACTGTCTCGCCTTCGCGCACAAGGCGAGAAGTGCGTAGCAACGGGTAAGCAAGCGCGACCGCCCCTCCCAGGAATGCGATCGCCGCCCAGCTCCATGGAACCCGAAACGCGGGCACAATAAACATGCTGAATCCCGTCGCCATTCCTAGCGGCGGGATGATAATTTTCTTCGCCGAAACCGCGGTGCGCGACTCCCTGACCCGCCAAATCATCACCGCAATCGCACCTGCAATTGAGGTGATCAGTGACATCACATTGAGAGGAAGCGTAGTCATATGAAACATCGATAAAAGCCTTCTGAAGTGATGGAGACCAGATGCGGTTTGTTGCATCCCGCCCCTCACTCAAATTTAGCAAATCATCAGGCGCGCCCTGCGAACTCCCGGGTTTCCGTGGACACCTTCACCTTTTCACCTTCTTTGATGAACGGTGGAACCCGGATTTCGATGCCGGTTTCCAGCTTGGCGGGCTTGGTCACATTGCCGCTTGACGAGTCGCCGCGGGCACCGGGTTCGGTGTAGGTGACTACCAGCTCCACATGGGGTGGCAGCTGTAATCCGATTGGATTGCCGTTGTACTTATGCAATTCGATCATGGCTCCTTCCACCAGGAAGTCTAAGGCGTCGCCGATCATTTCACCCGAGAGAGCAACGGTCTCGAAGCTATCCTGATCGAGGAAATGGGAGCCATCGCCGTCGCTGTACAAGTAAGATGCCTGGACCATTTCGAGGTCCGGCTCTTTGAACTTGTCGCTGGCCTTGAAGCTCTTCTCGAACACCGCTCGGGTGAGAAGGTTGCGCATTTTCAGGCGGACCAAGGTCTGGGCGCCTCTGGCCGTAGGGGTTGAAACCTCCGCCTCCAGACAGAGGAATGGAGTGTTCTCGAATTCGAAAAACGTCTTTCGCTTTACGCTAATGGCATCGATCAATGCAGCCATAATTTCCTCAAACAGGGTCAGAAGCACGCGGTCCTAC
This sequence comes from uncultured Acidobacteriota bacterium, assembly GCA_963738165.1. Lineage (GTDB taxonomy): Bacteria > Acidobacteriota > Terriglobia > Terriglobales > Acidobacteriaceae > TOLSYN. The sequence continues at coordinate 619,149 of CAVTVE010000006.1, read as the reverse complement.
TCTGGTCATCCAGCTTCCCTGCGTAGCTTCTTTCGCTAAATAGTGGTTCTCCAAATAGAATAACAGGTAGGCGACACGTTTCCGCTCACAAGCACAGCGTCACTCGCCGGCTTCAAAGCAATTCAGCTCGCAACGCGAACCCAGGCGCGAGTTCAAACCCCTCAGTCCGGGACATAATGGTGCTGCTTATCGCAATAGTGTGTTCGCCATTATGGCCGCAGTCGAGGCGGCTTCTTTGGACTTCCGGCTGCCGAAAATCAGCAGTTCTTGTGGCAACGAAACTCACCTTCTAAAGCCACGCTACTTGTATTGATAGAACCCTGCGCGCTTCATCCCTCTTTTTGCCTCTGAATTTTTCATGAACGTGTTCCACACAAATGCGCTCCGTGCGTTCTCTGCCATAAGCAAGGTGATTCCAGTATCAATCCCGATTACGGCGTTATCGTACCAGCCCTTCAAGGGATTAAATGCGTTTACAAAACCATAACGGCTCCATGCCGCGCCATACTGATCCTTGATTGTTCTAAGCACACGCATGACGGGTTGCACCAGAAACGGCAGCGAACCTCCGGCTGCGCTCGGAACGACGGTTCCATCGATCGGCCCCATTTCCGGTGGGCCGCCCCAGACAACATAACCCTTTTTCGAATCCGAGGCCGTGATTCCCCACAGATTGTCACTATAGTCCGGAAACTCTTTCGCCAATGCCAGGCAGAATCGGCGATGCACATCCGTTGCGATGCTCGAGTTCTTAAAGTAATCAGCATGTTGATCGCGCTGATTGCGAAAATCGAACCAAGCTTGTGAGTATTGGTGTACGAATAATGGCGCAAACGACCCGATGTATCGAAGGCCGTCATATTCGAACGTGATCCGCTTCCATGCGTTCCACGTATCCGCCTTCAGGGGATGGGAATATGATCCCAAGCCGAGCAGGTACATAGCCATCAACTCACTGTAATAGTCCCAACGGTACGGTAGGAACCCCATTTCGGGTGTCCATCCATGCGGCAAGAGCGAGGTATCTTCAGAGAGCCACGTCCAATCCACACGGTTAAAGATGTCGTGTGCCAATCGCTTGATTTCAGGCACCGGAAAGTGTTGCCGACAGGTCAAGATGCCACAGAGCAAGATAGCAGTGTCGATAGAGGAGACCTCTGAATTCCACGTTCGTTCGCCGGTGTTCATGTCGGCCCAGTGATAAAAAAAGCCTCGATGAACGGGAAGCTTCCTCCACAAAAACCGCAGAGTGGCAAGAACTCGCGTCCCTGCGTCCGAAAGCGAGATAAAGCCCCGCTGCTGCGCGATGCAGAGCGCAGTCAATCCAAAGCCGGTGGCCGCAATACTTGCCACAGTGCTGTTGTTATTTCCGCGAACATCACACCGGTCGCGTACCAATCCAGTCAGTGGATTAGCTTGTTCGACGAAGAACAGACAATTCGCGCGCTCCAGTTCGTCCAGAAACTGGTCATCTTCCGGAGAAAGAAACGTTGGCTCCGGCGGGTTTGCCCGACAAGTTAGGATTTCACCTCGAGCAAATGGCACGGCTATACCAAACCCGAGCATCGCACTCAGCATAGCGCGCCGCGTAAGTGTACTGCCCGTTGAGCTATTTCTGTCCACTCGGCTAATTGATCTCAGAACAATATCGCCGGATTGATTATTTTGCAAAAGACTTACTTTCTGAAACTCAGAAACGTCTTCAGATTGGGACATTACACTCCCTATTAGCCCTAATCCTAATTCCAGGTAGCAGCATCATAATTGTTTTTGAGGGGCAACCAGTGACTCGCAGGCACACAATTGCATTTTGGGTGGGGGCCGCCGCTGTCATTGCCGCTCTGGTTTCTCTGCTTATACTTCTGAGAAAACAACAACCAATAACACTAACCGGGGCTGTCATAACTCAGGACACCGACCCGAGAAAACAAGCACCCATCAGCAACGTAGAGATTACCGCAGCAAACGGAGTGGCACTGCGCGACACTAAGTCTGACTCATCAGGGCTCTTTCATCTCAGCCTGCGTCCTGGTGTCAAGCGAGGCCAACTGATCACCCTCATCTTCAGGCATCCAGATTACAAGCCACTTACCTTAACGCAGCCCTTTACTGGCACGCTCTACATCGTACGCATGTCGCCGATTCCTTCTGCTTCCAGTATTAAGCCCGGAGCGCCTAAGGTGCTCATTGCCCAGGTTTCAATCAGGTATTCCGTTAAGAGTTCAACATCGCTAGACATTGGAAGCGCTGTAAAAACGTTTGAGGTGGTAAACACCGGCAACGTTCCCTGCGGTGGTCAAAACCCTTGCTCGCCTGACGGAAGATGGAAAGCGACTTCTGCCGCCATGTCGCTCGATGCCGGCGAGGGTAATGCGTTTCGAAACCCACGGGTGTCCTGTATCGCTGGTCCATGCCCTTTCACAAAGGTCGACTCTGATGAGCTTAGGGAAAGCAATCGAGTTTTCAAAGTTTCAGTTCTCGATTGGTCTGACCCGGCAACGTTTCTGGTTGAGGCTGAGGTGGTTCATCCTACGATTGGCGATCTCATTCGCCAGTCCTACCCTGCGATTCTCGGCCGCGACCTGAACTTTACGTTACCGGTCGAAGTAGAAGGAGTCAGCATCGATGCCGAAGTGAACGGAGCTCGTGTCGTGTTTCCGCTTGGACCAGACCTATGTTTGAGTTGGGCCGAGTGTACTGTAAAAGTCGAGATGGACCATACAAGAACGTACCGCTGCGAACTTAAGCCGGGTTACGAGTTTCATTGAAGCACTTCACGAGCAAACTTCACAGCTCGATCAATTCATGTATTCACATTGACGTTTTTCGTGCATCTAACTAAACACGCCACCCGTTTAAGCGCAGAGCTCCGTCGCTGCCAAGCCAGCCGATCATGTATCTGTGTGCCATAAGAGAAAGGCGTTAGTTTTAAATTCTAAAGATGCCCCGTGAAAAGCCCAGTGTCTGGATGCCTTGGAACGAGCGCGTGTCAGCGTTGCGCCAATTGCCTCCCGTGCTCAACATTGTATGGCAGGCAGGCCGCACGGTCGTGCTTCTCGGCGTTGTCTTCCGCGTAATTACCGCGCTGCTGCCAATTGGACTGCTCGCAATCAGCAAGCTCATCATCGACAACATAGTCGGGGTGACTGCGCGACACCAGCCGATTTCGCCGTTGCTATGGTGGCTAGTGGGAGCCGAATTTGCGCTTGCCGCCTGCGGGAGTATGCTGGCACGAGGTGTCGACTATCTCGACTCTTTGCTGGCAGACAAGTACACCCGTTACGTCAGCATAGAGGTAATGCGGCACGCTGCCAGCCTGGATCTTGCCGCGTACGAAGATCCGGTTTTTTACGATCGCCTGGAGCGTGCCCGCGTACAGGCAACAGACCGGCTGGGAATGATCCAGTCAGTAGGTAGGCTCCTTCAGCAGATCGTTACTACGCTATCCTTATCAATTTCTATTGTTTACTTCTCGCCTTGGCTGCTGCTGCTTTTGATCGCTGGAGTTGTACCCGCGTTTTTAGGCGAAAGCCACTTCGCATTTCTGGAATACGCAAAGAATTTTCGGCAGACACCTATTCGTCGCAACCTTGATTACCTGCGAATTCTTGGAGGCAGCAAAGAAGCCGCGAAAGAGCTGAAGTTGTTCGGTCTTAGCAGCTTTCTTACCGAACGATTCACCACACTTTCGAACAACATCTACGGGGAAAATGTCGAACTCTCCAAGCGCAGGCTCCGCATAGGCGCACTTCTTACTGTCTTGGGAACTCTCGGTTATTACGGAGCATACGCATGGGTCATCTGGCGTACCGTCAAGGGCGAACTGACCATTGGAACGCTTTACTTTCTCTCTGGGGCCATTCTGCAGGCGAGTAACAACATTCAGCAGATATTCTCGACAGCATCCAGCATCGCGGATCAGGCGCTATTTCTCACCGACCTGTTGGCCTTTTTTAAGATGGAGCCGACAATTCGCTCCAAGCCTTATGCGTTGCCGGCACCACGTCCAATCGTTCGCGGCTTCGAGTTTCGCAATGTGTCGTTCTCTTATCCCGGAACAACAAGTTTTGTTCTAGACCGCCTGAATTTTACTCTGCACCCGGGAGAACGCGTTGCCCTCATTGGCGAGAATGGTGAGGGTAAGACGACGATTGTAAAGCTACTGACTCGCCTCTATGACCCAACTTGTGGCCAGATACTGCTCGATGGTGTGGATCTGCGCGATTACAACATAGAAGATCTTTACAAAGAGATCGGAGTTATTTTTCAGGACTTCATGCGTTATGAAATGACAGCTCGCGAGAATGTTGCGGTGGGGAGGATTGAAGATCTACACGACACGGAGCGTATTTTTACTGCTGCTCGTAAGAGTCTGGCGGACGAAGTCATTGCAAAGCTGCCCGACGGATACGAACAGATGCTCGGGCGAAGATTCCATCAGGGAGTGGATATCTCTGGCGGTGAGTGGCAGAGACTTGCCCTGGCTCGCGCTTACCTGAGAGACGCACAGGTTTTGATCCTTGACGAACCCACGGCCGCTCTGGATGCGCGAAGTGAGTATGAGGTGTTCGCACGATTTGCGGAACTGACGGAAGGAAAGATGACGCTTTTTATTTCACACCGCTTTTCGACTGTGCGCATGGCTGATCGCATCGTTCTACTAAAGAATGGCCGCGTCGCGGAAGACGGAAACCATCGTCAGCTTATTGCCCTCGGCGGGCGCTACGCTGAAATGTTTGAACTGCAGGCCGCCAGCTATCGATAACAGCGGCTGATTGGGAGTAAGATGCCTCAACATATCGCTATCTTAGACCGGTGCTCGACTGGAATATCTTCTGGCAAGAAAGATGTTACGAATGCACGGAAGGAATTTCTTCATGCCAGAGCTGCGAGATGCGCCTGCACAATGGTGTGGCTGCCGCGTATAAGTTCGTCGCCGCACTTTGTGCAACGACTTGAAAAGCTGATCCAGAAACTGCAGCTCGTATTTAGTCAATCTGCCTCGAACAGAAGCTGTTTCGATGCGCATGAGCGCAATTGGCTTTCCGAGAATTCTGCATTATTGCATTCTGCCTTGAGTTCGCTCGAGTATTCAACAGCCGCATTGACTGAGACCGAATATGTACGCTGCTCCGGCCGGACCCTACCTAGAGTTTTGGTCATTGCGGACGATCTGCTTTTGTCTCTCGACTACGGATTCGACGATTCTGAATTCAGCGCCTACCTGAACGCAATTCAGAGTGTCTTCGTGCTTCGCCTCGATGAACTGCGCTCAATCGTGCCAGCGCTCCAGTGCGTACTGCTCGAGCGAATCGCCGGGCTTGCATTGACCGATGGCGCAGATAGCTCGCCAGCGATTGCGAACAGGAGCACGAATAGCGTTGAGACCTGTCTTCGAAGTCTTCGCGAAATCGGCCAGGCGCCGTGGCAGGAGCTATTGGAACCGCTGATCGTCTTTGATGCGGTGTTGCGCCGCGACCCGGCGGACGCGTATGCGAACATGGATCAGGAAAGCCGAGAGATGTATCGCAGCGCTGTTGTTAAACTGGCAAAACACTCCGATCTTTCGGAGCTGGAGATTGCCGAGCTGGCGTTAACACTAGCTCGCGAAGCGCAGCAGATTCACGAGGATAACCCGGTTCTGGCCCTTCGGCGAGCACACGTCGGCTATTACTTAGTGGCTGAGGGCGAGCAGGAACTTCGCCGACGGGCCAATGTGCGGCTTCCGTTCCGCGAGCGATCGCAACGCTTTCTTCGCCGCACTCCAAACGAGTTTTATCTGGGAGGCATTGAGTTTCTCACCTTAAGTATGATTTTGGCCGCACTTTGGTGGGGAGATTTCAATTCGTTGTTGGGCGCCTTTTTTGCTGCACTTGTCTTGCTGCTGCCTTGCAGCGAGGGTGCCGTACAGATAATGAACTATTTGACCTCCTTCTTACTGCAGCCACAACTTTTGCCCAAACTCGATTTCCGCTATGGGATTCCGAATGAGGGCACGACCATGGTTGTTGTACCCACGCTGCTGCTGGATGAGAGGCAGGTGCGGCAACTCGTCAGCGACCTTGAAGTTCGTTATTTGGGAAACATGAGTCCCAACCTGCATTTCGCGCTGCTGACGGATCTGGCAGACTCAGGCGAGCAACCGCGCGAAGACGACCCCTTGGTTGAAGTCTGTGGCCAACTTATACGGGAACTTAATGAGAGGTATGCTTCTAATCGCGCAGGTACTTTTTCAATGTTTCATCGGCACAGGGTTTACAACCCACGCGAAGGCGTCTGGATGGGTTGGGAGCGCAAACGCGGCAAGCTGCTCGATTTCAACCGGTTGATCCTCGGGCAGTATGATAGTTTTCCGTACAAGGCAGGAGATCAGTCAGTATTGCCGCACGTGCGCTACGTGCTCACGGTTGATGCTGACACGGAGCTTCCGCGCGGTGCGGCACAGCGATTGATTGGGACGCTGGCCCATCCGTTGTGCCGGCCTGTAATCAATAGCCACAATGTTGTTACACAGGGCTATGGAATTCTGCAGCCGCGCGTTGCAATCAGTGTCGAAAGTGCAAAGCAATCGCGGCTTGCATCTATTTACTCCGGGACTGCGGGGTTCGACATCTACACCCATGCGACCTCAGACGTTTATCAGGACCTTTATGGCGAGGGAACATTCGTTGGAAAGGGTCTATATGATCTGCGAGCAATGCACCGCGTTCTCGACCATCGCTTTCCACGTAACGCCATTCTGAGCCACGACCTTATCGAAGGTGCTTACGCACGCGCGGGACTCGCTAGTGATGTCGAAATTGTGGACCGCTATCCTTCTCACTACAGCACATACACGCGGCGCAAGCACCGCTGGGTTCGCGGAGACTGGCAGATTGTGGAATGGCTGTTCCCGCGTGTTCCCGATGAGAGTGGTCGTCATGTACCCAATCCTATCTCGCTCATCTCGCGCTGGAAGATTATGGATAACCTGCGTCGTAGCATGGTAGGGCCCGCAACCCTCGCGCTCTTTGTTCTTGGCTGGACAGTATTGCCCGGTAGGCCGCTATATTGGACACTCGTTGCCCTTTCCATTCTTTTCGCTCCGCCATTGCTGCAGTTCCTGGTAGCTGTGGTGCGCGCACTACCAGAGCGCACGATCACTTCGATTCGTGATGCTTGCGGAAAATTCGCAACCGCTCTCGCCGGGGTTTTTTTGGTTATCGCCTTTCTCATTCACGATGCGCTAGTCTCGTTGGATGCGGCCCTTCGCAGCTCATATCGTCGAGCGGTCTCGCGGCAACGCCTGCTCGAATGGGAGACCGCAGCCGAGGCCGAGCGAGGACTTCATAAACGTACCTCACTTGATTTTTATCTTGCTCTCACACCGCTGATCGCGTGTGTTATCGGGGCGATACTGCTCGTCGTTCGGCCCGTTGCGTTCTGGGTTGCACTGCCTGTTCTTGTGCTTTGGGCCTGTGGCCGAGCACTCTCTGTGTGGCTCGACCGGCCTCCTCGTCAGGCTCCCAATAACATTGCTCCTTCGGATAGAAGTTTTTTGCGTGATGCCGCACTTCACACCTGGCGCTATTTCGCCGAATTCAGTTCATCCCAGCATCACTGGCTCATTCCAGATAACGTTCAGGAGGAGCCAGCAAGGATCGCCGCGCGTGTCTCGCCGACCAACCTCGGCTTCTTGCTGAATGCTCGTCAGATTGCGTGCGAGCTTGGCTTTGTTACCGTCCCTGAGTTTTTGGAATACACTCGGAGGACTGTTGAGACGATGAGCCAAATGCGGCGCTACCGCGGACATTTTCTCAACTGGTATGACACGCAATCGCTAGCGCCAGAGCTGCCTCTTTTTGTTTCCAGCGTAGATAGCGGGAATCTTGCAGCATCGCTCATCGCACTGAAAGTCGGATGTACTGCAATGCTGGTTAAACCACTTCTATCACCCTCGCTGGTAGAAGGCTATGCGGACTATCTCCGCGCGCTCGCAAAATCACAATCTCAGTCAGCTAACGAGGTTGAGCCACTTTTCACGCGAGAAAAGCTGACGTGGTTGGAACGTCTACTTGCGATTATCTCGGAGCCCGTCCCGCATGCTGCCCCGCTACCCTCCGGAAGCAAGGGCAAAGACACGCAATGGCTTCAAACTGAACTTCACATTCGCAGAGAACAGTTGCAGCGGATCTTTGCTGACTACCTGCCATGGTTTCTACCGGAGTTCAGACGCTTATGTCTCCGCATTGGAATCGAATCTGGCCCTGACAAGATCCCATCTCTGGCGCAATTACCGGCCTTCATTCAGCAACTTCAGGGACGACTTGTGAATGATGCAGTCCAGACGTCTGCCACAAATGACGAGCAACGCGAACGTTTTTTGGCTCTGCTTGCAGGCGCGTACGAGCGCTCTGTATCCCTAACGCAGGACCTGCGCACGGTCGCTGCTCGAACCGAACAGTGGGTGTCGGAGATGGACTTTGGCTTTCTGCTGGAACCGCGCCGCAAGCTTCTCTCGGTCGGCTATCACTTGGCCACCGGAACACTCGATCTGGCATGCTATGACCTGCTCGCGTCGGAGGCGCGCATTGCGTCCTTCATTGCAATTGCAAAGGGTGATGTACCGCAAGACACATGGTTCCGATTGGGGCGCGCACATGTCCCGACCCCAGGTGGGCCACCCACCCTGATTTCGTGGGCGGGAACCATGTTTGAATATCTGATGCCGGCAATATGGATGCGCGCTCACTACGACACTCTGTTGCGGCAAAGCATGGCGGGAGCGGTCCGCGCGCAGAAGGCGTATGGTGCTGCAATGCAAATTCCCTGGGGCATCTCGGAAGCCAGCTATGCCGAGTTAAACGACGCAGGTATATATCACTATACTGCCATCGGTGTGCCGGAGCTCGCTCTTCGAGATCACGTTCCAGAACGGTTGGTAGTAGCGCCATATGCAAGTGCAATGGCCCTCGCAGTTGCCCCCGCAGACTCTCTTGCTAATTTGCATAGGATGGCTGCACGTGGGTGGTTGCAGACCTACGGATTCTATGAAGCGGCCGACTTTGGCGCGACAAATCCGCACACTAATTGCCCCTCGTTGGTGAAGGCCTGGATGGCTCACCATGAGGGCATGATTTTGCTCTCGATTGGAAACTTCCTTTGCGGCAATGTTATGCAGGAATGGTTTCACGGAGATGCCCGAGTGCGAGCAACCGAACTGCTCCTTCACGAGCGTCCTGTCTTTCAGCATGTCAAACCGGGTCGTCGCCTAGGGGCACGGTCCGCTCGCATTTCTCAAAACAAAAGTCCAGACGAACTTGCCATCGCGAGCTAGAATGCGACAGAAAACTTGCAGCCGTCGGATTCGGCAAACGTTCGGAGTTCTTAGCTTTGTACTGCTGTTCGTGTCATCTCTTCTCGCGGCTGCAGGCATTGAGCAACCCGATATCGAGCGCCAGGTAGAAGCATTGCTCAAGCAAATGACTTTCGAAGAAAAAGTAGGACAACTCGTGCAATACTCGGCTGGAAATGCAACCGGGCCAGCATCGGAGCACCTAAGTTTTCGAGAGCTGATCGCCAAAGGCCAACTTGGTTCCCTGCTGAACGTCACCGGCGCCACTGAGACGAATGCGTTACAGCGCATCGCGATGGAGCAGTCCCGCCTAAGGATTCCTTTACTGTTCGGCTTGGATGTCATTCATGGGTACAAGACCATATTTCCGGTCCCGCTTGCGATGGCGTCCACGTGGAACCCGCAACTCATCGAGCATGCGTCGAGAATCGCTGCAGAGGAAGCTTCCGCCGAAGGCATTCGGTGGACTTTCTCTCCTATGGTTGACATTGCTCGCGATGCTCGATGGGGTCGTATCGTTGAAGGCGCTGGTGAAGACCCGTACCTTGGACAAACGATGGCCGCAGCTTACGTACGCGGTTACCAGGGGAGCAGCCTCGCGAATCGCGATTCCCTGGCAGCCTGCGCGAAGCATCTGGTCGGGTATGGAGCGGCCGAAGGTGGCCGCGACTACAATGCGGCTGATATCTCGGAGCGTACGTTGCGGCAAATCTATCTTCCCCCATTTCGCTCGGCAATCGACAGCGGTGCGGCAACAGTAATGAGCGCATTTAATCCACTGAACGGCATCCCAGCGAGCGCGAACCCGATGACTCTGACCCAAATTCTACGCCACGAATGGGGCTTTTCTGGTTTTGTAGTGAGTGATTGGAATGCTGTGGCTGAGTTGATACCGCAAGGTGTGGCCAACAATGCAGCCACCGCCGCTCAGAAGGCAATACTCTCCGGCGTTGACATGGACATGGAAAGCGGATTATATCGGCGATCTCTGTTAGAACTCGTGCGCTCTGGAAGAGTTCCCGAATCAGTGGTCGATGAGGCGGTGCGTCGCGTGCTGCGCGTCAAGTTTGCACTGGGCCTGTTCGAACATCCATATGTTTCTGACATGGCATCTGGGCCGATGCCCGACGCAACTCATATTGAACTCGCGCGACAAGTCGCCCAGCAATCGCTGGTGCTGTTGAGGAATGAAGCGTTTCATGGCGCTCCGGTACTGCCGATCTCTTCTAAGCTGCGAACCATCGCATTGTTGGGGCCTTTCGCTGACAGCGCCAATGAGATGCTTGGATCGTGGCCCGGAAAAGGAGACGCCGGAACGGTTGTCACGTTAAAGTCTGCGTTGATGGAGAGGATACAGCAGACCGGTGGGCAATTGCTCTACTCGAAAGGGACTGACATCGACGGCACCAGCGATCGCGGATTCTCTGAGGCTGTGATCGCAGCTCAACAATCTGATCTCGTTGTCATCACCCTTGGAGAAGACGCCGCATCCATGACAGGAGAAGCTGCGTCGCGTGCGTACCTTGATCTTCCTGGCAATCAGCAGAAGTTTCTCGAAACCATAGTGGCCATCGGAAAACCTGTCGTGCTCGTCCTATTTAGCGGCCGCCCTCTGGCGCTAACATGGGCTGCAAAAAACGTTTCTGCCATAGTGGAGGCGTGGTATCCCGGTATACAGGCGGGTCCGGCTTTGGTTAGGACGCTATTTGGTGATGTGAACTTCTCCGGAAAACTTCCGGTGTCAGTGCCGCGCACGGTTGGGCAAGAACCGTTGTACTACAACCCACCGAAACCAGGCCGTCCTGCAGACAATACCGATCTAAGTCATCCTCCTCGGGGTGAGCCCGAGAAGTACGTCTCGCGCTACATCGATGAGCAAAACTCACCTCTGTTTCCCTTTGGGTACGGGCTTTCGTACACCCGTTTTGCCTACTCAGCAATCGAAGTAAGTAGCGCGTCCATTCACGTGCAAGCATTAAATAAGAAAGATGCTATTGCAGTCTCAGCGACAGTTACTAACACCGGGAAACAAGCAGGGCGGGAGATAGTGGAACTTTATCTCGGGCAACGAGGTACCAGCGTCAATCTTCCATTAAAAGAGCTTAAGGGCTTCAGGCTGCTTTCACTCGCGCCGGGCCAATCGCAACAAGTGGAGTTCAAGGTTGGATATGAGGAACTCGCTTTCTGGAATATCGAAATGCAACATCTCGTAGAGCCAGCACAGGTGACCGTCTGGATAGCTCCTAACTCGGTCGAGGGCCCAAATGCGCAGTTCACAATCGTCAAATAGTTTGTCCAGTGATCGCTTTTCGAAGCCCAGTAGCAGCTTCGTTTATATTGCCGCAAGTTTTGCCGCGCTCGGCGGACTTCTATTTGGTTATGACACCGGCGTTATCTCTGGAGCAGTGATCTTTATTAAGAAAGACTTTGCTCTGACAACGTTTCCTCAGGAGTTGGTCGTAAGCATGGTACTCCTGGGTGCAACTGTCGGTGCCCTTACCGGAGGCAGGCTCTCGGACCATTTCGGCCGTCGCATCACTTTGATCGGGACTTCGATTGTCTTTATCGCCGGAGCGATCATCTGCGCGACTGCCCCGTCTTTCACCACACTAGTGGTTGGCAGAGTAGTTGTTGGGCTGGGAATCGGGATGGCTTCTACTACGGTACCCGTTTACATTTCGGAAGTGTCTCCTCCCGACGCGCGCGGCTGGCAGGTTTCATTATTCCAGTTAGCTATAACGATTGGTATCCTGGCTGCTTATCTTGTCGATTATGCGTTCGCCAAAAGCGAAGCATGGCGTTGGATGCTTGGGCTGGCAGCAGTTCCCGGTCTCATACTCGGTGTAGCCATGCTGTATCTGCCCGAAAGCCCGCGCTGGCTTGCCAGGTGCGCGCACCCGGACGCGGCACGCGCCGTGCTGATGCGCATACGCGCGACCCACAATGTCGATCTGGAATTGCGCGAAATTCTGGGAAGCCTCACGCACGCAGAAGAGCGCGGCACCTTGTCAGACCTTCTGCATCCGGCGGTTCGCCCAGCGCTAATTGTTGGCGCCGGTCTGGCGATCTTTCAGCAAATCACAGGCATTAATACTGTCATCTATTACGCCCCAACGATAATTCAGTCTTCGGGCCTTCCCTCTGCATCGGCTGCCATTCTGGCCACCGCCGGTATTGGTCTGGTGAATGTGCTGATGACGATCGTGGCTATGTGGCTGATTGACCGGGTGGGGCGTCGGCCACTGTTGTTGACGGGTATTGTTGGTATGACCCTTAGCCTCATCGTTCTTGGTTTCGTCTTTCGATCTGGTGCGCAGAACGCTGCAGTTGTACGGCTGGCGGTTATCACCTTGATGTCCTATGTTGCTTTCTTTGCGATCAGTTTGGGGCCTATCTTCTGGTTATTGATTGCCGAGATCTTCCCGCTGAAGATCCGCGGACAGGCTGAAGGAATCGCGGCCGGCACGAATTGGATTTTCAACCTTCTGGTATCTATCACCTTTCTAACTCTCGTGGAACTTATGGGACCATCTTGGACATTTTGGCTCTATGGGTTGCTCGCCATTGCCGCATTCATCTTCTGCTACTACCTTGTTCCTGAAACCAAAGGCCGCAGCCTCGAGGAGATCGAAGAGTCCTGGCGCATTGCACGGCATTAGCTGTTTTACGAGCCTGCTACCTTATTCTTGTTATTTATTCACGGGTTCACCCAGCCATGTGGCTTCCCCCGGTTTTCGGCTTTTTCGCAAATACCAGAAGGACTAACGCCAACAAGCAACATATTCCGGCTAACGAGAAAGTGTCGATGTAGGCGAGCACTGACGCTTGCTGCTGCAAAGTTGCGTAAAGCTGGCCGTACGACTGCATCTGGCTCTGCGCCTCTCCGGAGCGCTCACCGAAATGGGCTGTCATTCGTGTTATTAATTGCTGGAGTTGAAGATTGCCCTGGTTCCTTCTCCTGCCCGGCTCTTTCCTGTTCCTGTTTGCTTTCGTCTTGTGCTTCCGAAGCCGCGCCATTCTTCCGATCCTGCTCTTCACGAAGGCGCTGGACTTCCTCACGAAGTTCTGTAAGCTCCTGTTCGTGCCTCACCTGATCTTCTTGCATTTCATTTTCCTTGCAGCAATCGCACAATTCCCTGCTCGGTTTCTCCAACCGTTCGCGCCATTGGCAGGCGCCTGTTTCGGTGTGACGGAGTCATTCTGTGGTCGACCAGAGAGCGGCAGTTGCTGCGCCCTTGGAGCTTCTCTGGAAGCAGCCGCGCCTCCGAATTGCGCCTCCGTCGAGATGCAAACCGCCAGACTGAAAACGATCATGATGAGCCAGTAACTTCTCTTTGTCCGCTCTGAGTGTAATTTTCCGCTCTGTCGAAGAACTCGTCGCTCAGACGATTGCTGTTCCTTTACAGTCGCCATGCCACGGCCCAACTTCCGCCATCTCTCCGCATCATTTGTGCTTCGCCTTGCTCGTGATTCAGTTGCATTCCTACATGCAACCAGAACGCCACCTGAGATGAATACGAAACGACTGCTGGGACCCTTTCTTCAGTTCTCTGCGTATCCCCAATTACTCAACTATGACCTACTCCGCAGGTTGACTTGCTGGTCGCGCAGCTATCGGAACCGGCTCCGCCGAGCGACCAGCAAAACAGCTCTTCCAGATCATGCGGCCTTGTCGCCTTTTGCTGTACCCTTCTCAGTGGGTTGCGTCTGAGTTGATTTTGCTCCTGTGGCTTGAATGGGAATCTCGCGTGCGTTGCTCTTGGCTTGCGACGTCGGGATGGTAATGCGCAGCAGTCCGTTCTCGAATTGAGCGCGCGTGCCCTCAGCATTCGCTCCTTCAGGGAGAGCGACTGCGCGATAGAACTGGCCGTACCTGCGTTCGCTGCGACGAACTCCACCCTCCGTGCTCTCGCTTTCCACCTTGCGCTCGCCCCGGATTACCAGAACATCGTTGTCGATTTCGACTTTGACATCATCCTGCGTGAGACCTGGTAATTCCGCAGAGATCTCCAGTTCCCCTTCCTTGGAAACAATTTCAAGCGCCGGTGTCCAGGAGGTACTACTTAGCTGTTCACCACCAGAGCTGCCTGCGAGACCGGATTGTGCGAATACACGGTTCACTTCCTCTTGCATCTTTCGAACCAGCGAAAAGGGATTCATCAAAGCATCGAAAGGTTCCGTCCAGAGCGAGGGCATGCCAGAGACACTGCGCCGCTGTAACTGTCTTTCGTTTCGCTGATCTTCTCTGGAAACTGATTGCGATGTTGTTTGCGGGTTTCCTTGTTGTGATGACATAAGCAACCTCCGTACATGGGGAAAATGTTTGGTCTGGTTGGTTGAGAGAAAACTTCTGATAGGCCAACTACACAGCATTTCATAAGGCAAAGGAATGCTGTTAGGCGATCAATAGGATGCCGCCAGCACTCCGCCAGATGTCACAACCAAAAGGACGCGAGTCGCAGAACCTTACGCGCTCCGCGCTCATATCACCCAATTCAGAGTTGGGCCGAGTTGCCGAAGAGGGTTATCTCTCATCTAGAAACGGGATTCTTCAGATGTCGCGTCTTCAGTTGTTGTGTGGCGTGCGGTTACTTATTTTTCGCGGATTTATCGCCCGGGGAGGCGCGTATTGGTAGACGATGGCGGCGATCTCGGATAGCATCTCACCAACATCAGCCACGTCATCCATGCTGCGGAGCGGCACCAAATTCACATACGCGGCGAAAATCAATCTATGTCCATTCGCCGCATCTACATAGCCCACCAAACCCTTGCCCAGCAGCATCACGCTGTTATTTAGCGCATTGCCAACAGCGTAGGAGCCCGTCTTTGCGTGTACATGACCGGCAGCCGGCGAGTCGTTCATCGTCTCCGCCAGTGTGCCATCGCGGCCCAGCACCGGCAACGAATCGAAAAACAGACGTCCATACGGTTGACGCGAGATATAGGCGAGATAGCGCACCATGAAATCCGGTGAAAAGGCAGAGCCTACCCCGCCCTCTCCGTCGAGTTGAGAAACAGATTCAGGCTCTAGTCCTGCATCCGCCAGGAATCGCTTCTCAAGCGCCATACCTTTATCAAATGCGTCAGTGGAGCCGTGAGCCAGAATTGCCCCAAGCAGATAGGGCGTTGTTGCCGCATGAAGATTCTGGCTCACCTTGAGTGTGAGTTTCACCTCCTCCTTGAAAGGAGGAGAAATATGTTCGACCAGCATGGTTCTTTTAGGACTGCGCTCGGGGCTCGATGCTGGCGCGCTTGCCTCTGCTGGATCTTCCAGAACAATATTTGCCCATCGCAGAGCTTCGCGAAAACCCATGGTCGCAAACAGCACAGGATCTTTCACTTTGTAAGCTGCACGCGCCTTCTCCTTGCCGGCGGGCACGCTGCCCTCCAACACCACCGTATGTGAGCCGTCCGCGTCCGCTACGTCCGAGGTGAAATGCAACTCTGGGTCAGATTCACGCGGCCCGGTTGTAACTTTGTTTATCACTTTTAGATACGGCAGCGCAGGAGCCGTATCAATCGATACAGGCCCGCCTACTGAAGAATCGGATGTCGCCGTGACGTCGATGACGCTATCGTTCAGCACAACCGGCGATATGGTGGTGTGCGTTCCAGGTTCGACTTGGTCAGACGGAAATAAGGATGCATCCACGATCACATTGCCGTGAATCCGCCAGATACCCTTCATAAGAATTCCGGAGGCCAATTCTTTGAACACCCGCAGAGGATCGCCGGCCACGGGCTTGCCAAGCTCCCCCCCGTACGCATGGTCGAATGGAAAAACATCCAACGTATCGTCCACCATTACGCGCCCGGAAAGATTTGGGTCGCCGCTAGCGACCAGCACTAAGTCACCCTCCAGCGTACCGTCCGAAGTAATGCTGCCGGTGTAATACACGCGGGTGTGGAAGCGGTAACTCGCGCCGAGCAGTGCCAGCGCCGTACCTTCGGTTACCAGTTTTGTGGTGGACCCCGAGGTGAACAGTTTGTCCGCGTTCATCGCGACCAGAACTTTTTGCTCAGTCAGATCATAGACTTCCACTCCCACAGTGGAATGTTTGAAAATCGGACGTGTAGTTATCTGGGTTATGCGCTGAAGCAATGTCGATACGTTCTGCGCAGCCGCTGGGATTGCGATCGACAAAACGGTAATCACAAGAAGAACAACTTTCCGCAACTCTTTCTCCACAGAACAGAGTAAGTACAACAGTTCATAATCATTACTTACCGACATGCATTTTCATTAGAAGGCTTCGCTGTAACACTTGCCTAGGCCAATCGCAACAACGCAAAAACGAGACTACCTTTGCCCCGTGTTCAGCTTTTCGATGGCGCGCTTCAATTCCTCAAGCTTCTGTCCGGCCTCGCCGAGCTTTCCTTCCGAGGTGAGCCGCTGATAATCGGCAAGATCTTTCGCGGCGTCCTGGATGAGCATGTTGCGTTCGGTTCCGGGCTGGGGCGCGGCTCCAGGCGCTGGGGCTCGCGCCGGTTCCGACGCACCAGCAGCGGCACTCGTCGAAGAGACCGCTCCACCGAAAAGCCCTGCCATTGCTGACTCGAACGTCGGCCCGTATGCGAGCCGGTCCTGAAGAGCCAGCACCACCAGGCGTAGTTCCGGCATCGGACTCCGCTCAGCCTGCAGGTAAATCGGCTCCGCATACAACAACGCGCGCCCGATCGGAATCACCAGCAGGGTTCCGCGTCGTACATGTGAGCCTTGCTGATTCCATAACGTCAACTGTCCTGAGAGCTGCGCATTCTGATCGATTCGCGCCTCGATCTGCAGCGGCCCATCAACCAGCTTGGTTTTAGGGAAGTCGTAAACCACCGATGTACCATAGTGTGCGCCGTCGCTGCGCCCGGCAATCCAGCCAATCAGGTTATTCCGGTTCGCCGGAGTGAACGGCAGAATTTCCACGAATTCCACACCCCCAGTTTCTCCGGGCAGTTTCATCAGCACAAAGTTCGGCTGCATCGTCTGTGTCGTTTGCTGTCCACCCTCGCTCATGCCGACCTCAGTCGCCACCGTCCATAGGTCCTCACGGTTGTAGAACGCACCCTCATTCGTCATGTGATAGAGCCCATACACTTCCGCCTGAAGTTTGAGCAACATCTCTGGGTAGCGCACGTGTTTGCGCAGTCCGGCCGGCATTGCAGATGCATCCTTGAACAGTCCCGGGAAAATTCCGCGGTACGCCGCAATTATCGGATCTTGCGTATCAAACACGTAGAACGTTGTCGTCCCATCGTAGGCGTCAATGACCACCTTCACGCTGTTCCGCATGTAATTAATCGCAGTGTTATCGAGGCGGTAATGGGTCGAGTAAGGATAGCTGTCTGAAACCGTGAACGCATCCATGATCCACGACAGCCGTCCATCATCGCCGATGACGATGTATGGATCCGAATCGTACGTCAAAAAAGGTGCCAAGGCTGTTACGCGATCCCGCACGTTTCGCCGCATCAGTAGTCGGCTATCCTTGTTCACATCATCGCTGAACGGCAGCTTCCCAAGATCGCCGCGTTCGAGTGCGATGACGATGCGGCGCAGGAAACCTCCAACGACGATGCCGCCGGTCCCCTCATACGACGTGAGGCTGTTGCTCGGCCCTTGCGGGTAGTCGAACTCCTGCTGCCTCGTCTTTACATACACGTCGGTGTTGGTCAGTTCCCCAAAGTAGATCTGTGGGCGCGTCACCGTCAGCCCAGGCACCGTGCTCTGAACGGGCATGTTGCTCAGAATCAGAGTCGGCAGCCCCTCAGGAGTGAAGCCATTTACGGGGTTCATCGTGAGGCCGTAGCCGTGGGTGTAGATTAACTTTTCGTTGATCCAGTTGCGGCTGCTCTCCGGAAGCTTGTTCACGTTGAGCTCGCGAGCTGCGAGCATAACCTCGCGCGTTGTGCCCTCGAGTTCATAGCGGTCAATGTCGATATCTGGAAAATCGTAATACGTACGGATTTCCTGAATCTGACGAAGCGTATCTTGTAGCGCATGCCAGTCCCACAGCCGGATATTTTGAAGCGTAGCCTGATTGTTCGCCGCGTCGGCGGCTTCGACGGTTGTCTCTGCGGGAAACTCGCGTTGAGCGAAGCGATCCAGTCCATACGCTTGCCGAGTCAGTTCGATATTGTGGGCAATGTAGGGCTGTTCGCGAACCAGTTCATTCGGCTTCACGATAAAGCTTCCGACATACCAGCCGACTACCTGAAGCGCAATATAACAGACCACGGCGGGTAGGACCGCAACCACAAGCCTCCGCGCGTTCGGCAGCACAGTTACGGCATTAATGATTGCGAGCACCGCACCAACAACCAGCGCCGCGCAGACCAACAGAATGCCTGTAAGCATAACGTGTGCGTCGACGTAGGTGACACCGCCAAAGATCGTATGATCCTCAAACAGTTGCTCGAATCTGCTGATATACAACCGCACCGCCAGAAGCAGCAACACGCACGCAAACGCGATGGAGAAACCGCGCCAAGGCAAAGGTATATAGCTGTCGTGGCGCCCGGAGACGACGCGCGTGCCGCCGGTTATAAGAATAAAAAAGGTTGCGAGCGCACAGGCGATCACGGCCATCGATAGCAGCCAGCCAGAAATAAGTTCCCAGGCCGGAAGGCTGAAAAAATAAAAGTTCAGCGGCTTGCCGAAGATTGGGTCCACCACGCCGCCCGTGGCCCGCGGCGCGTAGCGGTAGAGAGCTAGCGTCGGCCACTCCGCCATCATTCCCGCACCCGTCACCGCAGCGATGAACAACACGGCCGCGGGTCCAAGCACGCGCAGCACAGGCTCGACCGGAAGTGTCACCGGTTGTTCGCCGATAAGGATTGTGTGACTGCTCGGCAGGTGATTGAGGGATGCTCGCTTCAGAGCCAGAAAAGTTCCGTACAGAATAAGAAATGTGGCAGCTGCAAACGCCGCGAAGACCGTCCAACGAATACCCAGCGTCTTCCAGAACACTCCCCCGTAACCGAGAGAGCTGAACCAGAGCATGTCCACGTAATACGACAGCGCCGTCCGCCCACCGAATGCGATGGCAAAAAAGATCGCGAGAATCAATAAAAGGAAGAAGCGCCGGCCGCGGTGACGAGGAGGAGGAGAGTCCGGGGCCATTCGATCGCATTAAGCATTGCTTTACCCTGCTCTTACAACAGAATTCCCATCGAGAAATCCAAGAGATCGTATTGTACAGCGCCGGCGAAAGGGTGACTACTTACAGCGCTTTTGGCAGTGATATCAGTTTGCTCAGCGGTGAGTGGTAGTACTCAGCGTTGCGCATTTGAGAGTAAATTTGCGACTGGAGCCCTCCACGCATACTCTAAAGAATGCCGTCGATCACATGTTCATCGGCTGGTTTGCCATCCCGGCAACTGTCGCCAGCCGAGTCGTAAACCTGGAGGAAATTCGACTTGGCGCTCAAGCGTCTCTTGCTTCTGCTCTTTCTTCTCACCTTCTCCGTCCCTTTCATCTCCGCCGAGGTGCGGGCTGAGGTCACGCGTGCCACGCTCTCAAATGGGCTGCGAGTCGTGCTCATCCGTAGCGCGCTGGCCCCGGTGGTCACAGTTGAGATGAATTTCCTGGTCGGAGGCGACGAGACGCCGCAAGGCTTTCCTGGCATGGCCCACGCGCAGGAGCACATGGCTTTTCGCGGATGCGAAGGGATGTCAGCCGATCAGACCGCTGCCATCTATGCGCTGCTGGGTGGAGAGAACAACGCCGACACACAGCAGAACATCACGCAATATTTCGCGACCGTTCCGACGGCTAATCTCGACGTCGCACTACGGGCGCAGGCAACCTGCTTGCGCGGCATTGATGACACCCAGCAGCAATGGTCCCAGGAGCGAGGCGCCATCGAGCAGGAAGTGGCGCGCGACCTCTCCAATCCAACTTACAAATTCATCAGCCGCTTGAATGCGGACATGTTCGCCGGAACTCCTTATGCACACGATCCGTTGGGCACCAAGAGTTCCTTTGATGCGACCACCGCTGAAATGTTGAAGAGCTTCTATAAAAAGTGGTACACGCCGGGGAATGCGATTCTTATCGTCGTGGGCGACATGGAACCAGCCGCAACCCTCGCGAGGATCAAGGAGTTGTTCGAAGGCATCCCGAGTCATCCTGTACCGGCGCGCCCGGCGGTGGACATCAAGCCAGTGCAAGCGGAGACCTTCACGCTCAGCAGCAACCTCCCCTACGTTCTCGGCTTCATCGCGTATCGGCTTCCAGGAACAGACTCCCCGGACTATGCCGCGGCCCAGGTGTTGGCTGATGTGCTAACCAGCCAGCGCTTTGATCTCTACGGAATGGTGCCCGCGGGCAAGGCTCTCGCCGCTGAATTCGGCATGGCGGAGACCTACCCCAAGGCTAGTGTCGGCTACGGAATGGTGGGGCTTCCTGCCGACGCAGATCCGACTCCCGCTATCAATGAAATGCGCCAGATATTGGACAGCTATGCGGCGAAAGGTCTTCCCGAAGATCTGGTAGCAGCAGCGAAGAGAAGTGAGCTCGCTTCGGCTGAGTTTCAACGCAACTCGGTTCCGGGGCTTGCCGATGTTTGGTCCAACGCTCTCGCCGCTGAGGGCCGGACATCTCCTGACCAGGACGTCGAGGCCATCCGCCGCGTCACCTTGGAGGACGTAAACAGGGTGGCAAAGCAATACCTTGTAAGCCAGAACTCAATTACCGCCATTTTGAAACCAGTGCCCAGCGGACAGGCGGTCGCTGCAAAAGGCTTCGGCGGAGCAGAGCAATTGACGGCAGCTCCGACCAAGCCAGTCAAATTGCCCGTGTGGGCGGCAAGTCCTTTGGCTCAGCTCAAAGTCCCACCCAACTACATAAAAGTATCGGATACCACCCTGCCGAACGGAATCCGCTTGATCGTCAAAAACGACACGGTCAGTCCCACGGTGACAGTGATGGGATCGGTGAAACATAACTCCGACCTGCAAACGCCACCCGGACAGGAGGGTGTTTCCGAACTACTGGATAGCCTCTTCTCTTATGGAACGCAGAGCCTGGACCGCTTAGCTTTCCAGAAGGCGTTGGACGACATTGCCGCAAACGAGAGTGCGGGCTACAGCTTTTCGCTCAAGATTTTGAAGGATAATTTCTCGCGCGGAGTTCAATTACTCGCCGACAACGAACTTCATCCGGCGCTGCCGGAAGAGGCCTTCCCCGTCGTGAAGCAGCAGACCTCCGAGATTGTCGCCGGTAACCTGGTCAGCCCCGGATACCGCGCAACACGAGCGCTGGATTCGGCGTTGCTGCCCGCCGGCGACCCTGTTCTGCGGGAGGCCACACCGGCTACCATTGCCAAGATCACCTTAGACGAGGTAAAGCAATACTACGCCGCCACCGTGAGACCTGACCTGACCACCATCGTTGTCATAGGCGACGTTACTCCTGAGGAAGCCAAGGCGGTGATCGAGAAATGGTTTGGCGATTGGAAGGCGATCGGTCCAAAGCCTAACACCATCCTGCCGAAAGTTTCGCCGAATAAACCTTCCGCATCCAACGTTCCCGATCCGGAGGCCGTGCAGGATTCCGTAGTCCTTTCCGAGCAGATTGACCTCAATCGCTTCGACCCGGACTACTATCCTTTGCAACTGGGCAATCACGTGTTAGGAGGCGGTTTTTACGCGACCCGTCTTTACCACGATCTGCGGCAGGTTGCAGGTTACGTTTACAACGTTGACGTCGGCCTGAACGCATCAGAGACCAGGGCCAGCTACTCCGTTACCTACGGGTGCGATCCACAAAATGTCTCGAAAGCTAGAGCGCTCATTCAGCGCGATCTTTACCAGATGCGCACCGAGGACGTTCCCGAAAATGAGTTGCATCAGGCCAAAGCCCTCCTGCTGCGGCAGATTCCCTTGAGCGAATCCAGCGAAGAGGCGGTTGCGGATGGATTCCTTCACCGGGCCGAGATCGGTCTGCCGCTTGATGAGCCGGTTCGGGCAGCAGAAATTTACTCCAAAATCAGCGCAGCCGACTTGAAGGCGGCCTATGCAAGAAAAATACATCCAGCAGAGTTTGTTCAGGTGGTTCGAGGTCCGGCTCCGCAATAACTCCGTCAAGATCATGGTCTTCACCCTGCTTTCAGCGTGAAGACCGTGATCTCGGGCGGGCATAGGAAGCGCATCGGCAGCCCAATCACTCCAATGCCGCGGTTCGTGTACAGTTGGAACTCGCCGAATTGGTAACGTCCTAACGGATACTTTCTTGCGAAAGGCGGCAGGTAAAGAGCGCCAACAACTGGAAACCGAATCTGCCCGCCGTGAGAGTGACCAGAGATTTGGAAGTCAACTGGAAACTTCCGCATCTCGTCTGCTAGGTCCGGTTCGTGAACTGCAACCACCGTGCACTCTTGCTTGGGTACTCCTCGCAATGCGTCCTCTGGCTCGGCATGGTGCGCCAAGGCATCGTCGACTCCCGCCAGCCAAAGTCGAGCACCATCCCTTTCCAATGCGACTGCCCGATTCCGCAGAACCTGGATTTGACCGCCGTTCCCCAGAGCTTCCGCAACGATATCGGCATTTGTGTCGTAATCATGGTTCCCGAGCACTGCAAAGCAGCCCTGCGGCGACTCAAGTCGCCGCAGCAAGTTAGCGCACGGCCATGCTTGCTCTGCGTTTGCGTCCCTATTTCGCCTGTTTCGCCTGTGGGACGCAGTGACGAAATCCCCTGTGAGCATCACGAGATCAGGCTTTTGTGCGTTGGTCATCTCGATCACCCTGTCGAGATGATCGACGGTCATGAACGAGTTGAAGTGAATGTCACTGAGTTGTGCGATGCGAACCCCATCGAATGCAGCCGGGAGGCGTTTGAGTGTCACTACAACCTGGCTGACCGTAATCTCATGAGGTTCATAAAGGCCCGTTCCGAGAGCCCCTCCCGCTAGCGCACCCGCACTGATTGCAAGGAATTCCCGCCTGGTAATTGCCATTGGCCTTAAGCGCCACCTAAGCTGCTATTGCGGAAAATGCCTATCCCCACGCGTACACCAATCTCCGATTGAACATTGCAAGCTTGCATAATTGATCCACATCTCTCCAGAGCGACCCAATGCATTTGGATGCGATTCAACTCCCACCCAGTTTCTGCACCGATCCAATCCTGCCCTGGCCGAGAGAACGAAGGTAACTTCCTCAAGGCGTAGGATGGCCATTTAGTTTCATTTAACTGGTTACCCTGAACGGTATAAGTAAGTTATTGAATTTGTCGCATCGCAGTACCAATTGAACCGAGCACTTCGTCTGCATTCACTGTTCTGAGACAATCACACGAAAACGTGCTCACAATCACAGACGAGCTGAATTCAGTTCTGCTACAAACAATCCCAATTTGTTAAGTTGGAAACGCTAGCTCCCGCGTAGCTGTTTGCTGCACCGCAGTTCCCATTCGTGAAAGGCAGGGTGTTATCTCATCTTGCCTGTAGTCCAAGGCCCAAAGTTGAAGTGTTAGTGCGCATTTGTCTGTGTAGCCAACTGCGAGAGCTAGGTTGTTCCTAACACCTGGAGACTCTTGCTTTTCCGAAGGCTGTATCAGTTCCTGGGGTTCAGTGTGCCTTACCAGAAGGTTGAATAAATCCAGCACGAGGTTATCGGCATGAAGGCGAAGCGGGAATTTTCATGGTTGGCTGTTTTCGTTGTTACTCTTGCATTCTCACTGATATGTTCAACCGATGCGGTTGCCCAAGGGTATAACGGCGACGGCGCAACCCAACTCCCTGGCTTGGCTGGCGGTACTGTCCCGGCTTGGTCCCCCACCACAGGTGGCTGGGACGTCAGCCTGTCGTGGCCCAACCAATGCTTGTCCTGCCACAATTCAAGCGGGGGCTCCGTGGGCGCCCACGATAAGAGCTCCTACCTGATGACCGGACATAAGAACGTGCTCCGGAAGGTTTCTCCCAGTAATCCCTGGGCAGGCGCCGACGGCCTCCCGTATGCCACGCTCGATTCAGGGGGAAATTATATTTATGGTTCTGGAAGCACCTACGATTGGCTCAACGGAAATGTAACCGTAGGTTCGGCTTCGGGCCTCCCCGACGCGTACGGTCCTGGAGTGAACGTGATTTCGGGTAATCAGGACAGCAATGGAAATTATCTCTACTTCAGCACCACCCGGCCCCTCTACTACTTGACCGGCGGCTGGGCAGACAAGACTCAGACCGACGCGACATTCCAAAACGGCTTTACCGGCGAGCAATATCCCAACGGCAACTACGATTGCGCGCGTTGCCATACCACCGGCTATCGATTCGACGACACTGGGGTCGAACCCACAGACAGCCTCGGCAACCACATCCCGACCGCCAACTTTAGCCGCGTTCCCTCCGACTATGACCCTGCAAGCGGCCATGCCAGCTCGTGGCAATTAGACGGCGTCCAGTGCGAAAGCTGTCACAGCCCCGTCAGAGGTGATCACTACTCGAATTACCCGCTAAACCAGAACGTGACTTTGCTGTGCCTGCAGTGCCACCGGGGAGAGACGGTGGACACTGTTAACCACACTATAAATCCGGGAAACGGTCTCACGGGAAGCGCGTACTCATACCTTCTCGTCAGCGACCATGGGTCGTCCTGCTCCGACCCGACGAAACCGAATTATGCGAGCTGCATCGCTGCTGGCCAAACGTGGAAATATAAGCCCGTTCTGGAGCACGAAGCGGGTCCGACATTCCTGAACAGCCCCCATGCCCGATTTAGCGGAACCATAACCCAGAACACCCAGAACTCTCCGGACCTCTCGGTCGCGGTGAACGGCACCTACAATAGTCAGTTTAGCCCGAACCCGGGAGACGCGAGCCAGAACAATGGCTGCTCGGCGTGTCACGATGTCCACCAGAGCCTTACTCAAGCCAGTGCCACTCCTCTCAAGAAGCAATGCAGCGATTGCCACGCTTTGTCTCAAACCATATTGACCGATACCCCCCACCCGACCGGGCCCGGAACGCCGTTCCCGACGGGGACCTCCGCCGATATCCCCGGCTCGTGTGTGATATGCCACATGGTCGCCGCCGACGGACACCCCCGAAGCCATCTCCTTAGGATCAGCACGGACCCCAACTACAGCACTTTTCCAACGGCAGCTCAACTCCACGACCCGACGAATCCCCAGATAACGCCAAATACGGCGTCAGACGGGATCCTTCCCAATGCATCCTGGCAAGACGTTGACCTTGCCTGCGGTCAATGCCATGTAGGCGGCACCGGTAGCGGCAACCCCTACGGTTTAACCCCGCCGTCGTCCGGCATACGTCCCCTCTCCAAAACTGTTCTCGCAAACGCTGCAGTGGGCCAGTTCAGTGACTGGCACCATGCCATCCACTCCACAGATCCGTTGACGGCATATCCGACGTTTACCCCGACGCCGGGGGTGTACTACACACCGCAATCTGTGACGCTGTCGGACGCGATGAGCGGCGCGATCATCCATTACACATTGGATGGATCGACGCCGACCCTCTCATCGCCCCAGTACATCGCCCCGATTGCGGTTTCGGCGAACACCACCATCAACGCCATCGCGACAGCTCCGGGGTACATGACGAGCATAGTAGGAGGCGGAAGCTACACTTTTCAGACGGGACCGCCGACCTTCTCGCCATCGGCCGGGAGCTACACCACCTCGCAATCGGTAACGCTGACGGACGTCACGTCTGGAGCGCTCATTTACTACACCACCGATGGCTCGACGCCGACGACTGCGTCAACCCCGTATGGGGGAGCGATTCCGGTTCCGACCAACACCACAATCAAGGCCATCGCATCCGGCCCCGCTGGTCTAAGCACGGTGACGACCGGGAGCTACACGTTCCCACCGGCACCGTTACCGACGAGTACGCCGTCTTCCTATCAGACCTTCTACGCGCCGGTTTCAGTGACGCTGCAGGACACAGCGCCAAATGTGACGATTTACTACACGACGGATGGCTCGACGCCAACGATTGCATCAACTGCGTATACCGGGCCGATTCTGGTGTCTACCACCAAAACGATCAATTTCATTGCAGCAAATAATGGGTATGGTCCGAGCTTGGTAGCCAGCGCGACCTATAGCGTCCTGCAGCCGCCGGACCTGATCGAGAGCAGCGTTACAGGCCCAACCACTGGCACTGCGGGCGGCAGCATTTCGGTGAGCGACACGACCAAAAACCAGGGAAGTGGGGCGGCAATCGCCTCATACACAATGTTCTATCTATCCACGGACGGCAAGACGAAAGGCTCGATGTTGACCTATCGTTCGGTGCCGGCTTTGGCTGCCGGTGCCAGTTCAAGTGCCATAACCGGCATGACTTTACCGGCGAACGTCACGGGCACCATTTACGTGCTGGTCTGTGCCAACGGCAGCAATAGCCCGATCGTGGAGACCGACACCACCAATGACTGCACGCCTTCTGCTGCCTTTACCGTGGCCGGTGCTGACCTGATCGAGAGCAGCGTGACTGGTCCCACCTCTGGCGCTGCGGGCGGCACCATCTCGGTGAGCGACACGACCAAAAACCAGGGAGGCGGGACGGCGAGCGCCTCCTACACAATGTTCTACCTGTCCACGGATGGCAAGACGAAAGGCTCGATGTTGACCTATCGTTCGGTGGCGGCCTTGGCTGCCGGCGCCAGTTCCAGTGCCACAACCAGCATGACTTTACCGGCGAACACCATCGGGACGAACTACGTGCTGGTCTGTGCCAACAACAGCAATAGCCCGATCGCGGAGACCGACACCACCAATGACTGCACGCCTTCTGCTGCCTTCACGGTGGCCGGTGCTGACCTGATCGAGAGCAGCGTGACCGGTCCCAGCTCTGGGACTGCGGGCGGCACCATCTCGGTGAGCGACACGACCAAAAACCAGGGAGGCGGTGCGGCGAGTGCCTCCTACACAATGTTCTACCTGTCCACGGACGGCAAGACGAAAGGCTCGATGCTGACCTATCGTTCGGTGGCGGCCTTGGCTGCCGGTGCCAGTTCCAGTGCCACGAGCGGCATGACGTTGCCGACGAACACCATCGGAACGGCCTACGTGCTGGTCTGTGCCAACAACAGTAACAGCCCGATCCCGGAGGCCGATACCACGAACGACTGCACGCCTTCTGCTGCGTTTATGGTGACTCAATAACCTGATGGAAGCACCGCATCAGATCCTCGGGTTGCCTATCACGGGCAACCCGAGGATCTGATGGCCTTCTGCTGCGTTGAATGGGCATACGCTCCCATCCCCATCTCCCGAGCAACAAGTGGAACCAACGCGCGTGCCGACAGCAGTACCAGTTTTTGGGGCGATATTACGCAGTGTTGGGGAATTATCGCAGAACGGTGATCCTGACGGACGCAACGCCTGGCGTGACTATTTACTACACCACGAATGGCTCGACGCCAACGACTGCCTCGACCAAGTACACGGCGCCGATTACGCTGTCATCCACCACCACTATCTATGCCATTGCTGCTGGAAATGGGTATGACTCCAGCACCGTATCCGGAGCTAGTTATACGATCAGTTCCAATTGAGCTCTTGGAGTGTTTCTGAACCTAATGTTTTGTGACCAGCACAGGCGGCCTTTTCCGGGCCGCCTGTTTTATCTCGTGGGCGTGAGCGATGGGCTCGCGAGGCTTAATCATGCTTTGGTTCAGGGCAGCTTGAATTTGAATGTCATTCGCGGCAGCAGTTTGCCGGCCACGGTATGGCGTTGGAATCACCAGAGACCGAGATATGCTCGGTCTCCCTGTATCCGGTTCGGAGGAACTGGCCGACTTACATTACTTTTGAACTACGAGTTGTCAGCGCAATACAACGGTTGGCGCTCCTGTGATCAGGGTTATCGCGCAATTTCTCCTCTAGCTCGCCGAGTTTCGCCCAGAGATTCCCACCCGGAGGACAAGTGTTGAGTGCATGCCGCAGCACCATCTCGGACGTCTCAGTCTCAAGATTCCAGTTGTCAACTTTGTTAATCAGTCGATTCAGCGCGTACTGCGCCTGAGCTTCGGTGGTATCCGGCAGCAAGACAAGAAATTGATCGGTGGAGTTGCGCACAACATAGTCGGAGCCGCGGAAATTCGACCTCAGGACGAATGCCGCCTCAGTGACAATCTCTTCAGCTGACGATTTCTGTTCCTCCGTGAGCACCTCAACGAGCAATAACGTGGCTGACTTGCCGCAACGGTTTAGCCACAGCAATTGCTGATTGAACAATCGGTCGAGGTATCCCCGATTAAACAACTGGGTTTGCGGATCAACAAAGGAACACTGCTCCAACCGATCGACATATGAAGTGGCAGCAATCAGCGCCGTGGAGACTTTGCGCAGCAATTGGCGCTGTGAAGCCAGGTGGAGATAGAAGACCAGCACCAAAATCACGAACCCAATCAGCAGTTGCGGCGGGAATCCAATTCCGACTTGCAACTGGCTCGAACTTCTCCGCACCAGAACGGAAATCACGCCCCCCAACACCGCAATCAAAAGGAGGATGCGTGTGCACCAAATCTCGCGGTCATTTCGGCTTGCAGCGGACAAGCGACGATCAAGAGTGGTCGTGTTAGCTGGCTTTTTGTTCATGTTTTTCATGGCACCCCATAGCCTAGTAAAGCAATTGCAAATGCCTGAGCTGTAAAGCGTGACCGAAAATAGGCGTTACCATCGCTGAATGCGCTTTAATCAGGATGTACGCGGCTAGAGAAGGCGGGGCATGAATTCGCCGACACGATCACCGAGGAGGGCGCGAAGGCGCTCCACGGCTTTCCCGTGAATCTGGGAGACGCGAGCCTCGGTTTTGCCGATCGAGCGGGAAATCCGCAGCATGGTCCAATCCTTGAAATAATAGTGAATCAGGATGTGGGCTTCATCCTGTGGAAGTCGGGCGATGAACTTTCGAAGCTCATATCGCGACTCGTTCTGGTGGCAGATGGCATCGGGGCGTTTCTCGGGATCATCGGCCACAGTCTCCTGCACGGAGCAATGTTCGGTGTCCTCGTGCGGTTCGAAATCAACTTCCTGGCGGTTCTGCACGGCTTGGGCGAATTCGAAAAAAGTGTTCAAATCCATCCCCATGGAATCCGCCACTTCATCACTGTCGGGCTTGCGTCCGAGTTTCGATTGAAGAGCGCGCGTTGTGTTTTCAAGTTTCTGCTGGCGGGTGCGGAAGTATCGCGAGGCCCAGTCCAGATCGCGAAGGCTATCGTAGATAGCGCCAGAGATGCGAATACGAGCATATTGGTGGAATGGCAGATTGCGACCGGGGACGAAGCGCTTGGCTGCATCGATGAGCCCGACTGAGCCCGCCTGGATCAGATCGTCGAGCTGCACGGAGGCAGGCAGACGGCGCAGAATGGAATGCGCGACCTGCCTCACCTCATTCATATGGCTGAGAACAAGTTGCTGCTGTGCATCCTCCCGCAGGCTTTCAGCGTTTGGCGGCGAGAAATACGAAAAAGCACTCGTATCAGGAGAAATGGTTTGCGCGCTGGTCACAGGACATCCTTTTCACTGCGTTTTCTCAGAACCGTTCGACTGTAAATTGGCTTCCGATCCATGCTGTGCGATTGTGCACGTTCTTTGCCAATTGGGCAGAACGCTAAGTGCAAGATTTCAGGGCATCAAACACGTTGTCGGGGCGTTGCAAAATATCCGGCCCGTCCAGACTCTGGAATTGAGAAAGTCTCTCCGACTGGAAAACACGGAATGAGTTCCTTGAGCAGAACGGGCTGGCAAGGAGGAACCGTTATCGTTGTCCGGGTTTTACTGGCGACTTACTTCGTTGTGATGTTGTATTGCTTGATCTTCACGTAGAGCGAGCTGCGGGGAATTCCAAGTTTTGCGGCTGCAAGATCGACTTTACCGTTCTCATTGCGCAGCACGAAGCTGATATGTTGCCGCTCCAATTCTTCCAAGGTCATTCCGGCATCTGCGCGAGGCACCAGCCGAGCTGGCTTCGAGCCGTTCCTGACCAGCTGAAAATGCAGGTCTTCCTGGCAGATCACTCCGTTCTTGCAAAGCAAGGCAGCACGTTCCAGCACATTGCGCAGCTCGCGGATGTTCCCGGGCCAGTTGTATTTTTGCAAAGTCGTCATCACGCCACTGGCAACTTGTAGCCTTCCGCGATTCAGATCCTCGCGTAAGCGCTCCAGAAGCCACTCTGTCATTACCGGAATGTCGCCGATCCTTTCGCGGAGGGGCGGAATCGCAAGCGGAATAGTGCTGATTCGAAAGTAGAGGTCGCTTCGAAACCGTCCATCTGCCACCAGAGAACTCATGTCCTGATGAGTGGCACCAATCAAGTGGACGTCTACCGTGCGGTCCCGAACCGCGCCGACTCTCCGAAAGCGCTTCTCCTCCAGCGCCTTCAAAAGTCTCGCTTGAATGGTGAGATCCATGTCGCCAATTTCATCGAGGAACAAGGTTCCTCGATGCGCGACTTCCAGTAGCCCCATCTTCTGCGTAATTGCGCCCGTGAAGGCTCCTTTCTCGTGACCGAACAAGTCGCTCTCCAGCAGTTCGCGGTTCAAACCAGCGCAGTTCAGATCAACGAAAGCCTCGTTGGAACGGGAACCCTGTTTGGTGAGCCATTCGGCCAAAACGCCTTTCCCGGTGCCGGTTTCGCCCTGTATCAGGATAGGAAGAGAGGTGCCGAGTACACTCCGCGCCGAATCTTCCAGGCGACGGATGCTATCCGATGTTCCAAGGAACGGGTCGCGACGGTAGCGTATATCGCGACTCTTTACCGCGAGTTCACGGCGGATAAAGCGGCTGTTTTCGAAAACCTTTTCTAGAAGTGTCGACAACGAAGATAATTCAAAAGGCTTTGCTATAAACTGCTCCGCCCCCTCTTTCATAGCCCGTACGGCCAAGTCGATTGTTGCAACTCCTGTCATGATTATTACGGGGATTGATGAATCGACAGACCGTATTTCCCGAAGAAGCTGCAATCCGTCAGTATCGGGAAGCAAATAGTCCATCACGACCGCATCAGGGCGCTGAAACTCGAGAAATTCGCGGCATGCCTTACCCGTATTAGCCTCAGAAACGGAGAAACCGCTCAACTGAAGTTGAGCATAAATCGCGCCACGCAAAGCAGCATCATCATCGACCAGTAACAATTTGTGATTTGCCATGTTGCCCAGGATTTATCCTATCAATGTGTCCGCAGTTCCTGCTACTTACCTGCGATTTATTCGCGTTGTGTTTAACACAGAGCGCAACTTGCTCGCCAACTCTGAAAGGCTGAATGGTTTTTTAAGCAGCAGGGCACCTGTATCGAGTAGCTCCTCAGCACGTTCGGTGTAGCCGGACATGTACATGATCTGCGTTCCCGTACAATGCGGGGCGAGAACATTCACCAACTCAATCCCATCCATCCCTGGCATTACGAGATCCGTGATTATCACATCTATGGTACTGGTATGCTGCTCAACTGTCCTTATTGCTTCCGTGCCGCTTCCCGCCATTAATACGTTATAGCCCTTCGATTCCAAGAACTCGCAAATGGCAAAGCGCAAGGCAGCTTCATCTTCGACAAGCAGAATGGTTCCCGAAACGCTGGACATCGCCGCCGGTATGTCTGACCTCGAAAGCTGCGTGAGCGGCTCCTGGACGCAAGGGAGATAAATCTCAAACATGGTGCCGCGTCCTATGTCGCTGGTTAACCAAATGAACCCGCCGCTCTGCTTAACGATGCCGTACACTGTCGCCAATCCCAACCCCGTCCCCTTTCCTCTCTCCTTGGTGGTGTAGAACGGCTCGAAGATGCGCAATTTTGTCTCGACGCTCATTCCAGTTCCGGAGTCGGAGACAGATAGCTTGACATAAGGTCCAGGGGGCATCGGTAAGAGCGCGGCGGCAGAGGCGGCGTCTACCTCAATGTTCTGAGTCTTGATTTCGAAATGGCCACCCTTCGGCATTGCGTCCCGGGAATTGACCGCCAAGTTCATGAGGACCTGTTCCATTTGGCCGCGGTCCACCTTTACCCGGCCCAGTACAGGTTCGAGCGTTGTGACGACCGCAATATCTTCACCCAGGAGCCTGGGCAAAACTTTAGTTAACTCCTCCAAGGTTTTGTTGAGATCCAGAATCTCAGGCTGCAGAATTTGCTGCCGGCTGAACGCAAGGAGTTGTCGCGTGATCGAAACCGCCCTTGATGCACACTCGCGAATCTGATTCACATAATTGCTGACTTGATCGTCATGGACGTTGCGCTGCTTTATAAGATCCGCGTAGCTGCCAACGATCATCAGAACATTGTTGAAGTCATGAGCAACTCCGCCCGCCAGACGCCCAATGGCCTCCATTTTCTGCGCTCGCCAGAATTGCTGTTCGAGAGACTTGCGTTCGGTGACGTCCTGAATAAATCCTTGGAATGCCTCGATTTCCCCGTTATCTTTGCGCTTAGTAGACGCACAAATGCTTACTGTTATCGTGCTCCCATCTTTACACTTCCACTTGGCCTCAGCATCCTTAAGAATCCCCGTTATCAACAACTGGCTGGATAGCTGCGCGCGTTCCTCTTCGTTGCAGTAAATGTCGCGGCCTATGTCAAGGGAAAGCAACTCGCCTTCGAAGTCGTAGCCGAGCATTTTAATCAGGGCAGGATTGACCACCGAAAACTGGCCATCCAGCGAAGACCGGAAAATTCCATAAGGCGCCATCTCGACCATCGAGCGATAGTCCGCCTCAGAGCGGCGCAATCTTGTAATGTCGATCACGATGCCGATCATCTTGGAATGCGCATCGGGAACCATCGCACCCCGGGAATGGAGCCAAGACACACTTCCATCAGGCCGGAGCACGCGAAACTGCACGTCATACGATTGGCTCGAACCTGAGACAACCGCCTGGATCGCGGATTCGACGCGGGGCCGGTCTTCATGATGAAGCCGGCAGAGAAAATCCTCTTCGATGCCGCGGAAGCTGTCGCGCGTATATCCAAATTGATGATAAACCTCATCAGACCAGACGAGCGTATTGGCGCCAACATTCCACTCCCACAATCCTATTGGGAGCACCGCCTGCTCTGCCAACTCCAGACGCTTTTGCCATTCCAGAACGGTACGCTGCGCCCGTTTTCGTTCGGTAATATCACGAGCCACGACCTCGATTGCCGGCATTCCATGCCAGTCCATAGAAATCCCAGCAGCTTCTATGTCAACAAACGAACCATCCATTCGAATGTAAACGGTCTCGAGGGGGGCAGACGCCCTTCCCAGCCGAAAGTCGAGCTCGATTCGTTCAGTGATTGCCGGCAGGTAGTTCGGATGAATAAACTCGAAAGCAGATTTTCCAATGATTTGCTCCGGAGTTTCCGCGCCAAGCAGCTTCAGTGTAGCGGGATTTGCAAACACGATCTTGCCGGCACAGTAAACAAAAATCGCGTCGGGAGACGCCTCCACCAGATTTCGAAATCTCGCTTCGCTTCCTTTTAGCGCATCTTGCAAAACCTTGTGCTCTGCCCGCAAATTCCTCTCATTGAGCGCCCTCTGTGTAGCGAAGGGCAATCGTGCAAGGCGATCCTTCAAGACTACGTCGGTGACTCCCAGCTTCAGGCATTCAGCCGCGTTATCGTCTCCCAAGGTTCCGGTCACAAGGATGAAAGGAATATCTGCCTGGAACTGCCGCGTTGTTTTCAGGGCATCTGTCCCTATCCACCCCGATAAGCGGTAGTCAGAGAAGACCACATCATACGTTTTTGCCGCCAGATGGCTGGCGACCTCATCCAGCGTGTCCACCACATCGGCGCTCACCTCGAATCCGGCTTTGGAAAGCTCGGACAATGCCTGTTCTGCATCTGCAGAACAGGCCTCGATGTGCAGAATTGACAGAGTTCTGCTGGGAGCCATTTATTTCCCCTTAACGAGGTACGGAACACCGTACCAATATCCGATCACTCCAAGAAACGCAATTAGGCCAGCAGCCAGCGAGAGGATCTCGGAAATCGGCTGCTCCTTCCATTTCTTGTCGAGCAGCAAAAGCGCGAGGGCCAGCGGCACTAACGCGAGTGCCGAGTTTGATGCAAACCGCCCAGGAGTGCTTCGCAGTGTCCAATCGCTCAAGCGGTGGGCGAAAAACACGCAGTCAATGCCGAAATTGAACCCAGTCGCGTATTCAATCAGGGTCAAGCTGCCGAAAACAAACACAAATGCCGCACAAGACTTCCCCAAAAAGCTGGACCGAGCTCCCCTTCCTTTCTCGCGCTGCAACCACAGTGATAGTCCCAGGAGAATGAAACAAAGAGCAGTGTTGGGAACCATGAATGCTGTGCCCGGAATAGGTTCCTTCAGGAACTTAATCCTAAACTGCCAACCGATCAACACGGCGATCCCTGTAACACAAGTGAATGTGCTAGTTGCGGAAGCCCACGGCACAGCGGGCCATATTCCACGCGCAAAGTCGCGCGACCGCCTCATCGGGTGGCGCATTCATTCATTCTCCCAAGTGGAAAAATAGGGTGATATAAAGGCGATTGTAGACCAGGAAGTAAGGAAACTGTTTGCGGTAGAGCAAGTTGACGCCATTACTTAAGGATTGTGAATTGCCTGGAGCTATGGGTGCAGCAATGGCAGATTCAATCGGTCGCCTGAATACCGGATCATAATTCTACCCCGGCCGCCTTCGATGTATCCATCACGCCGCCACTTTGTCAGAATGCGACTGACGGAATAGACACTCGCTCCAGCCAACTCGGCGACGTCCTTCACAAAAACGCCGCCATCGATGACACACGTCTCGCCTTCCCGTCGCCCTATGCAGCGGGCAAGTTCTTCCAGTGCATTCTCGATGCGTTGCTCGAGTGGGTGACTGGCAAGCACCGGACAGCGGCTCTCGTATCGAATCATGTTGTTCACGGCAGCAGCAAGCGCGTTCATCCCCAGGCGAGGGTGCCTGAGCATCAGGTCACGAATGCAGTTACCTGTCCAGACGAGAGCGTCGGTGGGTTGGACTGCGATCGCATTTACCGGAA
Organism: uncultured Acidobacteriota bacterium; assembly: GCA_963738165.1. GTDB lineage: Bacteria > Acidobacteriota > Terriglobia > Terriglobales > Acidobacteriaceae > TOLSYN. The sequence goes on along the minus strand of CAVTVE010000006.1, from coordinate 583,860 downwards.
ATCTGGAAAGTTCGGCGGCAGCGGAAAATCCAACGAGCCGTCCTGGAGTGACGAACCGAATTAAGATCTCATGGCCTTCCGAGGTCAGCTGATAAAGCCGGATGCGCCCGTGCTCAACGAGAAAACAATGTTTTGCGAGCTCCCCCTGCTGGAATATAGACTCACCCGATTTCCAATAACAGAGTGCGGCATGACTCAGCACCTCCGCCATTTCGCCGTGCGACATTCCGGAAAACAATTCGGATCGGATTAGTGTTTCAGAATAAGTAGGAGGAGACGGGTATGTCTCTTTCGCTTCGGCTCGGCCAGTGGGCTTCAACGGCCAATCTGAATTTGCTCGCAACTTCGCTCCTGCCTCTAGATTCCCGGACCCTACTCTAGGAAACTAAGAATCTTACATCAGAATCAGTGTTGATTCACATTTGGCGGCGCGTACGCTGGCCACCCCGATGACAAACCGAAGCTCCCAGTCTGGAGGCATGCACGTTGACCGAAACGCCAACCGAGTGCCCGCACCCGACTTGTCCCGGCAAGGGCGGTCGCAACGGCATGACGGTCAACAACCGCTTCCGCTTTCGCTTTCTGCAGTCGAGCAGGACGAATGGCGACTCGAACGGCGTCCCCATGTTCCGGCTGGCGATTGTGTACGCGCCTCTTTGGAGCAGCAATGCGCTCCGCAAGCCCGCGCAACACCACCCGAGCCACCTTCTAGTATTGCGCACCAACATACAAATTACGCAACAGTTGCCTGAACTCTTGCCGGGGACCGAGTGGTTTCGTTAGCAGAATGAAGTGTGGTCCGCGGTCCGCACTCTCTCGCAATGTATCGACGTGGCCAGTGACCATGACGGTATGACAGGCGGGGCAGAATTTCTCAAGCGAGGCTGCGAACTCGAGGCCGTTGACCTCAGGCATTTCAAAATCAGTGACAACTACATCCGGAGGAGTCAGAGCAGCTTGTTGCATAAGGACCATCGCAGGGTTAAAAAACCGCTCGCGCCCGCGGCTGCAAAGGAGACCGCCCCGCAAAGCTCACAAAGATAAAAGCCATCCGAGCCCTGCTCAAGACCGCCGATATCCCGGTCACCGAAATTGCCGCTCGGTTCGGCGTCGCTCGATCCACGTCTATCGCGCAGTTATCAAGCCTGCAGCCTGACTCTGCACAACAATCTGGGCATGCATCACAATCTGGCGGCGTCAAGGCGATTCCCGCTATGGGATACTGAGTGCATTGCCCTGAAGGCGCCACTTGAGATTCGTAACGCGAACGGTGAGTAAACACAAGACCACCTGCCATTACGGATATGGCCTCCTTAGCTTTAGAACGATTCGCAGAGTATCCGAGGAACTGCAACGCGCTCTCAAGACAGCGATGCGTGCTTGGGTGAACGCTTTCGCGCAGGTTGCGAAAAAGAGCGGACATGGTTCGGCGGCAGCACGGAGGAACGCTCGCTGCAGCACGAGCCTGCGGGCCGCAAAGCGCCGGCTAACTTAAGGAGAGCGCGGGATAGCTCGTGTAGCCGGCAGCGCCTCCTCCGTAGAATGTCGTTGGGTCCGGTTCATTCAGAGCGGCTCCGAGTTGCAGCCGCCTTGGCAGATCTGGGTTGGCCAGAAACGCTCGGCCGTATGCGACAGCGTCGGCATGCCCGCTCCGTAATGCTTCCTCTCCCCTGGGGCCGTTATATCCGCCATTCACGACATAGAGACCCTTCCAAAGTGTTCTCAGGTGAACCGACATGGCGAGATCCTCCTCGCTGCTTCCTTTGCTGTTCTGCGCCGTTTCAACGACATGAAGGTACCCGGGCCCATAGCTGTTAAGTCTTGCAACCGTGACGGAGAAGGTTTCGAGTGGGTTGTCGTCCGACATATCGTTGAAACCACCTGTCGGAGAGATTCGCACGCCCACCTGCCCGCTATCCCAGACTTCCAGGACGCGTTCGACTGTTTCAGTGAGAAAGCGGACTCGATTCGACGCCGCGCCTCCATATTCATCGGTTCGCCGATTCGGTCCTGTTCGGAGAAATTGATCGATCAAGTATCCGTTTGCCGCATGAATCTCGACCCCGTCAAATCCGGCTTCTTTCGCGTTGGCGGCTGCCCGCCGATAGTCGTCCAGGGTCTCTTTGATCCCGCTAGCCGTCAAGGCAATTGGCTCCGCAACCTGTGCCAGACCCGTGGCAATTAGCGTCTGGCTATTGGCACGGATTGCGGAGGGAGCTACTGGCTGCGCATTGTTCGGCAACAAGGACGAATGAGAGATTCGGCCGACATGCCACAACTGAAGGAAGATTCGGCCCCCACTCTTATGAACGGATTCGACGATTCGGCTCCACGCTCGCACCTGTTCGGGGGAATGAATCCCTGGAGTATTGATGTACCCTTTGCCCATGGGCGAGATTTGCGTCGCCTCGGTCACGATGAGTCCAGCCGAAGCGCGTTGTGAGTAATAAGTCGCCGCGAGTTCGCCCGGCACGCCATCTGCGTCTGCGCGGTTGCGCGTAAGGGGCGCCATGAAGACACGATTTGCCAGGACCAAAGACCCGAGCTGAACCGATTCGAAGAGATTCGCCATTTTTGTGCTCCTGCTAGTCAACGACATGGTGAACTGCTGGTGATAAGCCGGCGGTGAAGAACTCATATCAGGTTCGACACGCCTGCTCGGCAATCTGACCCAATATGGTTGCCGGCTGCAGATAGGCGCGAAAGCCGAACTAGCCGTTGGTTTTCGTTTCTGCCACGATCTCCGCCTCTCAGCCTTTCTGTCCTTACTTACCCGTTCCTTGCTTCGGCTCCGCCTTCGTACCTGTTCGGGGAAATGAGTCGGCAACTCGCTAAGCCTTCTCCGCTCCCAGTTGCTTCCAAACATCAAAAGCAGTGAGCAATCCGAGGAGGAGAACGATAACGGGAATCACAGGCGGTTTGATACCGAGAGGAAGAACGCTAGCAGGCACGCCAGGCTGCAGATGGACATAGATAGCCACGGCCATCTGAGTAAAGAGGATGAAACATGCGCTCAGCAGGATTTGATCTTTGGTTTTTGCGGTCAGCGATCTCCGAAGCCATGGCAGTAAGAAGAGGACGCCCGTAAGCATTTCCGTCAGTTTGCCCGCGAGAATCGCCTCGTGGGGCAGATGACTCTGTTGAATCTGGATCTCAAACCAACCATGGAATGGCTGGAAGAATTTGAGGAATCCGAACAGGAACATCAGAACTCCCAGGAACAGCGATAAGGCCTTGCTTAGGCGGCTGGACATTTTCTTTCTCACTTTCGGAATTTTCGACTTCACAGCGCCAGCCCACGGGCATCTTTCGGAATTGGCGCTGATCCAGGGTTTAACGCTCGGACCGAAACGCAGGGGCCGATGCAGCTATCTCCCACACAGCCCGAAACCTTATTTCTTCCAAGACCTGGACTTGATCAAAATCCAAAAGATCATCAAATGTGAAACAAGTACCAAGGGAGCGTAAAACGTATAGATATACCAAGTGGTACCTAGGTTGAAGCTCGGCAAATTCACCCGCAAGACGGTGCGTAATACGTTTAGCGCGTCCAAGAATCCCCACGTGTTGGCCACCCACACGAGAGGAACGGCAATACGCCAATTGCTCCGCAGAGCATAGATGGAAGCGAGGGCCAGCGCCGCTTCTAACAGATCACCGTAAGCACCACTGGAAAGGACTTCTCTGGGCAGTTTCGGATCGACCATACCCGTAACCAACAAAATCATTCCCACATAGCGGGGCACATGCACCCAGAGCAGCGGAATAAGAGCAGAATCACGAGTAAGTTTGGTTAGGTACGGCCAAACGTACCATGCCACGATGATGCCGAAGACGAAAACACTCGTCAGAAGCTGCAACCAGAAAATAGTGACGTTATTCATCGTCGACCCCACGCGCGAAGTCATTTCCGCGCGAACCGCAAAGTGTGCTCATCATCCGGCTCCCTTTCATAAAGTTTGATTGCAAGACAGACATGTCTGTCTTGCTGTAGAATGAGTATAGACAGATATGTCTGTCCACTGTCAAGATGAATTCGATGAAAACTCAAAAACAATCCGATCCGCGAGCGAGAATCCTTGCGGTAGCCGACCGTCTCTTCTACGCAGAGGGGGTCCGGGCGACCGGCACCGAGAAGATCATGTCCATCGCCGAAGTCGCAAAGGCGACGTTTTATCGGCATTTCGAAAGCAAGGATGCCCTCGTGCTCGCGTACCTCGAAAACCGCGATCAAGCTCTTTGGGACTATCTCTCTCAGCCCACTCCCCCAAAGGATCTGCGTGAGGCTCTGACCAAATTCGAACAAATGGCGAACTGGCCCGAAATAATCGGCTGCCCGTTCCTGCGGATCGCATCCGAATACCCGGATACTGCCCACCCGTTCCATCGCCTGGCGATCCAACACCAAAACAAAATTGTTGACTATCTAACCGACCTGCTAGAGCCCTTCGCAATCGACAAAAGAGCGGCGGCGGCGGCGATACTTAGCGTCATCGATGGCGCCTTCTCCCTTCGAATGCTCTATGGGAATTCGAAAGTGGTTCCGATTCTCTCGCCCGCCGAGGCAGTACTCAAGAGCTTTCAGAGCGCGCGCATTCAACGCCGCAGATGATTGGCTGCCATGATGGAAAGCCTCATCCTCTGCTCTAAACATAGTTTGGGGATGTTGAACTACAGTGGGCACGCTCTGAATACTTCTGGATTCATGCAATATCGCCAAAGCGCTCATCGACGGCCGATTACTCCCTAGAAGTCGGCCAGCGTCCGGGTTTCCACCTGCCCCCGTCGGCTCCCGATTCGCGGCCGGATCGGCGTTTCAGAGGACTAATCCCGCCAAGCTTCGGAGCACTCCAACGGAATGACGGCCAACGAGTGGGGCAGGATGACGCCGACTATCAAGCTCGACTTTGCCACGCTTCTATACTCAGTGCATGACAGCAAGACTCAAACGCGACTGTCCGCCCGAAATTATCCGTAAGATCGACCGCATAGAGACGCGCGCCGATAAGTGCTACCGCAATCTTGCACTCTTGCGACTACCGTGGAATATCGCCGCGTGGGTCACCCTCACGGACGCGATAAGGATTGGAGAACTCAATGTCCCGCCGCGCCTCTATGGGTCGCGACATCACAGCAACGCTGCTACCAACCAAAGTATGGTCGCCGCCCAGATCTATAAATTCGTCCGGAAGTATGCGGCGCCCCAAGCAATCGACATTGTTCCTCATCTGCACTGGACTCCGCGAATCGCGGCTCAGGCTCGCCAGGCATTCGAAATCGGCAGGGGGTACCTCACTTTCTGTACTGCATTTCCCTACTGGCATGCAGACAAATACGCCGGCGAGCTTATCGACGACAGCGTTGTGAGGTTCGTTTCCTACGCCTCCATAACCGGCAGACGTATTACTGCCTACCAGCAAGGTATTCGTCCCCGTAGCTTCAGAGGGAGGGGCGGCTCTACCATCGACCCTACCGCCACTCTTCAGGCGCTCTTCAATCGGGCATCGAACGCTGCCGTTCAAATCAGTTCGTCGGGAGTCAGGTTTCCGGACATTCGCGAATTGCAAAAAGAGCTCTATAACGAGCAGGAGAGGCGAACGCTCGCGATGCGACGGCGATATCCCGACATACGAATCGGCGCTTATTCTCTCGATGACTTCCGGAAATTCTACTCAGGAATAAATGCGGTTGCCAGTGCGCACGAATTCCTGTGCTACCTGTGGAGCCAAGAGCATGGATTGCCCACCGAATGCTTGCTTATGGTCGAGCATCGATCGCATTGGGTCAGCCTGCTCTGTGAGTTGACGAACCTCGCCCGCGAACAGATCTACGAGATGCTAAAGGATGTAACCTTCGGTAGGGTTCACGCCGTCGATTTTCACCTCCTGCCTTTGGTACCGCTGAAGCGCGAAGGAGCGGTTCTGGCACTCGCTCCATTTTGTTCGCTGTCCGCAAACTGGGAGGAAAATGTACTGCGGTGCCTCTCGCGCCGCGATTCGGATCTGTATTCGGGTCAGAGTCTGACGAAGGAAGATGAGATGATGCGGCCTTTGATCGCGCTTACGTCAGGAACGAGATTGATAACCGGCGGTCACAAATTACCAAAGGGAATACCGGACATCGACCTTATCGTGCAGGACCTTGAAGCCAAGGTTCTCATCCTTTGTGAGCTGAAGTGGTGCCGAAAGCCGAGCGGGCGTAGCGAGCGCGAAGATCGTGATCAGGAGGTGCTGAAGGGTTTTTCTCAAATCAAAAGGATTCGGGACTTCATAGAAGCAAATCCCAAACATCTGCTTAACCGGGGATACATCGCCTGGGATATCTCAACCTTCAACGTCGTCCATTACTGCGTAGTGGCTCGTGACCATTTCGTCGAACCCCCTTCCGGATCGGCACCGCTCTATAGCTATGACGCCTTTGTTATGGAACTCACGAACAGCGGCAATACTATCGAAAGCCTGAGATCATTGCAGTCGCTTACGTGGCTCCCAGTGGAGGGAGTGGATTTCACGGTACGGTTCGAGCGAAGCCGGGCCGGCGACGTCGCGCTTGAGTCGGAAGTCTATTACCCGGCAGGCGGTCCGATCCCCATTGCATTCTGATCCAATCAAGAACGCCATCGCGCTGCTGGATCCCGGCGGATCCCAGCACCGACGACCCATATTTCGAGAGGATGGCGGCGCAGGGTCAGAGCTTCTTTGCAGCTTCTGGCGACGATGGCGACTGGGAATTCTACGATTACGTTTACCCGGCGGAGGATGCCAACGTCATCTCTGTCGGCGGCACGTCATTAACAACCAGCAGCCCGGGTGGACCGTGGAATTCGGAAACCGGTTGGGTCTACGGTGGAGGCGGGATTTCCCCGGACCGCACTGCGATTCCCTCCTGGCAACAGCTCTCGGGCGTGATCAGTTCGAGCAACGAGGGGTCCACGCTATACCGCAACGTCCCGGACGTTTCGGCAAATGCGGATTTTACCTTTTACGTCTGTGCCGACCAAGCCCCCTGCACCGCAAACGATTATGGCGGAACCAGTTTTGCTGCACCGATTTGGGCCGGCTACATGGCTCTGGCCAACCAGCAGGCAGTTGCCCGAGGCGATTCGACGCTTGGCTTCATTATTCCAGCCATTTACTCTATCGGTCTCTCATCCACTTATGATACGGATTTCCACGACATCGCTATCGGCAATAATGGTTTTCCGGCAGTAGCCGGCTATGATTTGGTCAGCGGCTGGGGCAGTCCGAACGGGGCTAACCTGATCAATTCCCTAACGGTTCCCAATCTCGCCCTTATCCTTTCGGCCGAATCGCTATCAGTGCCACAGGGCAACTTTGGCACATTGACGATCAGCAGCACTCCCTTGGCTGGTTTTAATGCGGACGTTGCCTTGACCGCGACCGGCCAGCCAACCGGCGCGACCGTGAGCTTCAGCCCCGCATCCATCGCCGCTCCGGGCACCGGCAGTTCTACCATGACCGTGGCCGTGGATTCGACGACCCAGGCCGGTATGTACACAATCACCGTCAGTGCCAAAGGTGCAGGCGTCACGCAAACCACTACCGTTCCTCTTATAGTGACTGGTCCGGCCACCCACCTCGCGTTGACCGCCTCGGCTACGGAAACTTACAGCGCAGGCGCACCGTTCAGCTTCCAGGTGACAGCGGAGGACCAAAATAACAATATAGCGACAAACTACAGCGGCACGGTGCACTTCACCAGCTCTGACGTGCAGGCGGTGTTGCCGCCCAACTCTACCCTGACCAAAGGCGCGGGCGCGTTCAGCGCGACCCTGAATACCGTGGGCTCGCAGACGATAACGGCCAGCGATACGGCTACGGGTTCGGTTACAGGGTCCGCCAGCATATCGGTAGTAAGGGGCGCGGCAGCGGCGCCGACCTTCTCGCCGGCCCCTGGGACATTCACAGTGCCGCAGTCAGTGACGCTGGCAGACTCGACCCCAGGCGTCACGATCTACTACACCACGATGGCTCGATGCCGACGACCGCTTCCACCCAGTACGCGGGGCCGATTCCGGTCTCAACCACCACCACGATTGACGCCATCGGCGGGCGGCGACTATGGCTTGAGCACTGTAGCCAGGGGGACCTACACCATCATGTATCCGCCGGACCTGATCGAGAGCAGCGTTACAGGTCCAACCTCTGGTGCTGCGGGTGGCGCCATCTCGGTAACCGACACCACCATCAACCAGGGAGCCGGGGCCGCAAGCGCCTTCTACACCATGTTTTACCTGTCCACGGACGGCACGACGAAGGGCGCGATGTTGACCTATCGTTTTGTGGATGCCTTGGCTGCCGGTGGAAGCTCCAGTGCCACAACCAGCATGACGTTACCAGCGAACACCACCGGCACCAACTACGTGCTGGTCTGCGCCAATAACAGCAACAGCCCAATCGTCGAGACCAACACCGCTAACAACTGCACGGCTTCGGCAGCGTTCACCGTAGCCGGTGCCGACCTGATCGAAAGCAGCGTGACCGGTCCAAGCACCGGAGTTGCGGGCGGCACCATCTCGGTGACCGACACCACCAACAACCAGGGTGGCGGGGCGGCAAGCGCCTCCTATACCATGTTCTACCTGTCCGCTGATGGCAAGACGAAGGGTTCAATGCTGACCTATCGTTCCGTCGCCGCGTTGGCTTCCGGTGCCAGTTCCACTGCCACAACGAGCATGACCCTGCCAGCGAACACCACCGGCACCAACTACGTGCTGGTCTGCGCCAATAACGGCAACAGCCCAATCGTCGAGACCAACACCGCTAACAACTGCACGGCTTCGGCAGCGTTCACCGTAGCCGGTGCCGACCTGATCGAGATCAGCGTGACCGGTCCAAGCACTGGGGTCGCGGGCGGCACCATTTCGGTCACCGACACCACTAACAACCAGGGAGGCGGTACGGCAGGCGCTTCCTACACCATGTATTACCTGTCCACTGACGGCAAGATGAAGGGCACAATGCTGACCTATCGTTCCGTCGCCAGCTTGGCTTCAGGTGCCAGCTCCAGTGCCACCACCAGCATGACGCTACCGGCGAACGTCACCGGGACTAACTACGTGCTGGTCTGTGCCAATAGCAGCAACAATCCGATTGTTGAGACAAATTACGCTAACGACTGCACGGCTTCGGCAGCATTCACCGTGTCTGGTCCTGACCTGATCGAAAGCAGTGTTACGGGTCCGGCTTCCGGAGTCGCTGGCGCCACCATCTCAGTCACCGATACGACCACCAACCAGGGGGCCGGAGCGACAAGCGCCTCCTACACCATGTTCTATCTGTCTTCTGACGGCACAACGAAGGGCGTGATGCTGAGCTACCGCTCCGTGGCGACCTTGGTTGCCGGAGCTAGCTCCAGTGCCACAACCAGCATGATCTTGCCGACGAACATCACCGGGACGAATTACGTGCTGGTCTGTGCCAACGGCAGCAACAGCCCGGTTTTGGAGACTGATAGTGCAAATGACTGCACGGCTTCGGCTGCGTTCACAATTAGTCACTAACGTGGTTTAGGAAGTCACCGCATCGAGTTAGTCCTCAGGTTGCTGGTCATCGGCAGCCTGAGGCTGCTCTCAAACTCATCGCGTTGAGCGTGGATTCGGTGTCGCAGTGCATGTGACCCCCTTCCCTCATCTGCCCCGACAGCAAAAGGGAGCCCAATGGCTCCCTAAATTCTTGATTCTATGTATTTACTGGCCTTGAACAGCTACTCGTTGGCCACCCGGGCCGGAGCCAATCACGATCAGATCATATCGCTGCATTCGAAGAATCCTACGCTGTTGTGTTCGCCGTGAATAATCTTGGATGAGTCACAGAGGTTTCACTACTGCCCCCGCCAATTTATGCCTGCAGATACCATGGCACGTTGATGATGTTGATTCGTCGATCTCCTCCCATAAGTAGCATTGCTGTCAGCACCTCGCTCCGTTGGTTGTGCAGGAAATAGTGGTACCAGTGTCGCTCGACCATGGTGGAAATCGCTACCGCGACTGTCCGATGCCGATTGTCCTTTTCGACCTGTAACACACAGTTCACTATAGGCCGCAACACCAGACGGTAAGGGGAAGACAAGGTGATCAGACGCGGAACAGGGGCTCCGGCTTCACGCGCCGGTTGTTCGACCGTACTCTGCCACTCCGCGGAAATACTGTCGTCTTCACCACAGGCTATGTGCACGGCGTGCACCTCCGGAGAAAGCGTCATCGCAAAGAGCAGAGTCTTCTGGGTCGCTGCATCCCATCGCTCGATGGGCACAATCACGATCGGCGGGTGCTGGCTGTCATTTCGAAGCAGGCGCCCTCTGCACTCGGTCTCACATGCTACCAGTTGATAGTGACGCTGCACCCGCACCATCAGCAGGATCGCCGCGGGCAGCAACAAAACCACGATCCATGCGCCCTGCGTAAATTTGGCGGCGACGACAACGACCACGGTCACTCCGGTCGCTGCCGCTCCGAGTCCGTTGACCAGCAGGAGATGCAACGATCCGTTGTTCCTTCGCCAGTGCGCCACCATCCCAGCTTGCGAGAGAGTGAAAGCCAGAAAGGCTCCCACTGCGAAGAGAGGAATCAGGCGGTCGGTTACACCGCCGAAGATGATGAGCAATACAGCCGCCAACACTGACAGTACCCAGATGCCCTGTGAGTACACCAGTCGCCGGCCTCGTGCTGTCAGCGAGTGCGGCAGGTAATCGTCAAGCGCCACGGCGCGGCACAAGCGCGGAAAGTCCGCAAAGGAGGTGTTCGCAGAGAGACAAAGCACCAACAGAACAGAGAACATCGTTAGACCGTACAGCATGCCTCTTCCGGCCACCGCCGCGGCAACCAGCGACAGGACGCTCTGGTAGCCCGGTTGGCCGGGGTCGGTCGCCGAGATGCCGTAGTAGTACACCAGGGTTGCGATTCCTCCCAACAGGCAAATCAAGGTCAGCACAATGATGGTCAAGGTCTTGCGCGCTGCGGGCACGACGGGCTCACGGAACGCCTGCACACCATTGCTCACAGCCTCCACGCCGGTCAACGCGGTGCACCCGCTTGCGAATGCCCGCAGCAATAGCCAAAGTCCCACAGTTCCCGCGGCCGCCGACGCATGCGGAGGTGGCGCGAGTGCGTGGGGATGTCCGCCGGTGATGATCACCCTGAAGATGCCGATCGCGATCACCACTCCCAGCGTGCCGACAAACAGGTAGGTGGGAGCGATGAATGTGGAGCCGGCTTCGCGAACTCCGCGTAGGTTCACAATCGTCAGAATTGTCAACACCACCAGGCACAGAGGCAGGGTGTATCTCTGTAGAGAGGGTACCGCCGAGACCAGGGCACCGATCCCGGCAGAGATCCCCACGGCGACGTTTAGCAGGTAGTCGATCATCAGCGCTGCCGCTGCCAGCAGACCTGCGCCGGGCCCCAGATTTTCTTTCGCCACCGTGTAGGAGCCCCCGCCGCCGGGATACGCTGCAATCGTCTGCCGATAGCTGAAGTAGATGATTAGCAGGAGAGCAATGATGGCGGTGGTCAAGGGCACAATATAACGTGTGCCCGCTAGGCCGAGTGGCAAAAGAATCGTTAATGCTGCCTCCGGGCCGTACGCGGCCGAGCTTAATGCGTCCAGCCCAAAAGTCGGGACGCCCTGGGCCGGCGTGATCCGCTCCCCCTGTTCCTCACTGGACGCCAGCGGTCTCCCAAACAGAAGATCGACAAATCCCATATGGTCCTCGCAGCACCACGCTGGAAACAGCAACAAAAAATCTGCCCCCGCTTGCATTCCTCAGGGTCGAGGTGAACCCCGTCGGCAGCAACAACCTTACACTCCGCTCAGGGGTTGACGCCAGCTCGCCTTTACGTCGAGAGAGCAGAAAAACACATGTTTTCGGAAGGCAATATGCATCCCGCACGCACATGCACAAAATGAGTTGTGGCTAACTGCTGCACCAAGGCCGTTGTTTCCTGCGATCCGGCCATCGCTCCGAACCACGGCGAATTGAAGTTGGCACGATCCAAAAGAGATTTTTGCCGAACGTGGTCTGAATATCGCAAAGAGGAGAGCGGCACGACCAACATTTTCACTACCTATCTCTCTGCCGTGGCTGTTCCATATCGTCTTACGAGCTGAATTCGATCTTGACCGGCCATGTCCGCCAGATGTCCGAACAGTATTCCCGGATCGAACGGTCAGATGAGAACTTCCCCATACGGGCAACATTCAGGATAGACATGCGGGTCCAGCGAGCGCGGTCGCGATACGCCACACTCACCCGGTCCTGACACTCGATGTAGGACTTATAGTCCGCGAGCAACATGTACTCGTCCTTGTTCAAAAGGGATTCATACAGCGGACGGAATATGTCGTTATCGCCCGAAGAGAATTGGCCGGAGACAAGCGAATCGACGCAACATCGTAGCTCCTCGTCGGATTCGTAAAACGAGCGGGGATTGTATCCGGCAGATTTCATCGCCTGCACTTCGTCGGCTGTTAGCCCAAACAGGAAGAAGTTCTCCTCACCTGCTTCTTCCCGGATCTCAATGTTCGCACCATCGAGAGTACCGATCGTCAGTGCGCCGTTCATCGCGAACTTCATGTTGCCAGTGCCGGAGGCTTCCTTCCCTGCTAGCGATATCTGTTCGGAGAGATCCGCAGCCGGATACACCCTCTGCCCCAGGGTGACGTCGTAGTTGGGCAGAAACGCAACTTTCAAGCGGTCTTTTACGTCGACATCAGAATTCACCACGCTGCCGACCGAGTGAATGAGCTTGATGATCAGTTTGGCCATACGGTAGCCCGGCGCTGCTTTGCCGCCGAAGATGACTGTGCGCGGCGTAAACTCAAGATCGGGATCGCGCTTGATGCGATGATACATGGTGATCACGTGAAGCACCTGTAGGTGCTGTCGCTTGTATTCGTGAATGCGTTTCACCAGGACATCAAACATCGACTCGGAATCGACGACCATCCCGATCTGCTCCCGGATGAATGTTGCAAGATCCTTCTTGTTGTTCTGTTTGATCTCGTGCCACTGGGCCCTAAAGTCCGCGTCGTCCACAAAGGTCTCAAGCCTGCGAAGTCGTTCCAGGTCGCGAATCCATCCCGGCCCAATCTTCGCGGTGAGAACCTCCGTCAGCCGCGGATTGCTCAACACCATCCAGCGTCGTGGAGTCACTCCGTTGGTCTTGTTGCTGAACTTCTCCGGCGAGAGATCATAGAAATCGCGAAGTACGAGGCTCTTCAGCAATTCAGTATGCAGCGCAGCGACTCCATTAATTGCGTGGCTTCCCACGGCGGCGAGATGCGCCATGCGAACAAACCGTTGACCCCGCTCGTCGATAATCGACATGCGGGCGATACGCTCCGGGTCGTCCGGGAACTTCGCACGAACTTCATCCAAGTGCCGGCGATTGATTTCGAGAATAATTTCCAAGTGACGCGGCAACAGCTTTCCGAATAAGTCGACGGGCCATTGCTCCAGCGCTTCGGGAAGAATGGTGTGATTGGTGTAGCAGATCGTATTCTGCGTAATGTGCCATGCTGCATCCCAGTCCAGAAGATGTTCGTCGATGAGCAGACGCATCAGTTCCGCAACGGCAATCGACGGGTGCGTATCGTTCAACTGAATCGCGAATTTGCGATAGAGGTCCGTGAGCGGCCGTTCCTGTATGTTGAGAATGCGCAGGATGTGCTGCAAGGAGCACGAAACAAAGAAGAATTGTTGGGCCAGACGAAGCTGTTTGCCTTGGATCTCCTCGTCAGTTGGATACAGAACTTTGGAGATGTTCTCCGAAGATACCTTGTCTGCTACGGCTCCGACAAAGTCACCTTCGTTGAAGATCTTCACGGAGAAGGATTCCACGGCTTCGGCCGACCACAGCCGCATCGTATTGGCGGTGTTGGTGTGGTAACCGAGGATCGGAGTGTCATGCGGCACGCCTCTGACCGCTTTATCAGGAAGCCAATGTACCCGAATCCGACCGGTAGCATCTTTATGAGATTCGGTATGTCCTCCATACTTCACCTCGAAGGCGTCCTCTGGCCGCGCAATCTCCCAGGGATTTCCCAGGCGCAGCCATTTGTCGGTCGTCTCCACCTGCCAACCGTCGCGAATCACTTGGTCGAAGATTCCGTATTCATATCGGATTCCATACCCAATGGCAGGAATGTCGAGGGTGGCCAGCGAATCCATGAAGCAGGAGGCGAGACGTCCCAGACCGCCATTCCCCAGACCAGGATCTTCTTCCTGCTCAATCAAGGCGTTCAGCTCGAGACCTAGTCGCTCCATGGCCTCTTTCGTCTGATCGTGAATGCCGAGATTAATCAGGTTGTTGGCCAGGTGAGGCCCGGTGAGGTACTCCGCCGAGAAGTAGCATACGATTCGGACATCCTGCTCGTGGTAATTCTGGACGGTCGAGATCCACCTCTCGACTAGCCGGTCGCGCACGGTGTGCGCCAGTGCCATGTACAAATCATTTCGTGTGGCCCTCTGAGGCGACCGTCCCTGAACGAAGAACAGGTTTTCGAGAAACGACTTCGTCAGCGCCTCGACCGTAAGCTCTTTTCTCTCGGTGTTCTTGATGAATTCTTTTGCCAGCTTGGAAGCAGCAAGCTCTGACATGGAGACCTCCAGGACTTGTCAGGCGAATGGAAAGCCTGACCGAGTAGCCCTCACAGCTAGACGATGAGAATATTCCCGATTTCTCGCGACAATGTTAAAGGTGCGTCAATAACTGAACCGGGTGCCGCTCGGCGGCAAAGCTGCTACACACGTACGGAATCGAGTTGCTGCGGTCGTAAGCTATCGGTCGTAAGCTACTAAGCCGCTAAGCGCCTGATGCAAGCTTAAACATCGGTGTGCGCCGTTCCACAACAACCATGGAACTGCATCGGCAGGCCACTTCACCGTTCCATATGAACAGAACACGCGGCGATCGCCCGACTTCGGGCGCAGGATGGTCTCGCAGCTCTCGCATTCATAGAAGAACTGACAGGCAGCCGTTGGCGGGGCGGAGTAACTACAGTCCGACCTCTTTCATCTCTCGTTTTATCGGGTGCTACATTGTCCGTCTAAGCTGCTCTCTGGCTTTCGGTTCCGGATGTCTTTTCTGCCCGTGCGCGTCGGGCATTCGCGGGAGAGGATCGGCGTTCGGGACAGGAGCTGCCGAGGGAAAGATTCGGGATCGGTGCGACTTTAGGTAACATTTATGCATGAACTTGCAGTCCGCACGCCGGCGGCAGCCAGTGTTTACTATGGTTTGACGCAAAACATTGTGGCACTACAAATGCCCCAACATGAGACATTGCGGTCGCCATGAAGATCAAGTTTCGGAAATCGGCCGGAGTAGATTCGACTCAGTTCATTGCCAGGGAGAATCCGATCATAACATCACTCCAGCCAAGTAATGACGGATTGGACCGAAGAATAGCGCCGCGTTATGCGATGCAGGTCCTCGTTGAACTCCTCTTTAATAACGGTGGCTCTTTAAGCATGCTCACCCGAAACGTAAGCGCAAGTGGAATTTTGATCAGTGTGAACAAGAGTCTCCAACTGCGCGACCATCTGCGATTCCTTATCACGTTTCCCGAGGAGATTACCACGTCTTGCAAACTACTGACATTGTGCGACGGAGAGATCGTCCGGAGAGAGCCAACGGAAAGTTCGGAGAACTTGGCTATAAAGATCACGAGATATCACTTCCTCTGCTCAGCAGTTGACAGAACAAAGGCGTGAGTACGCTTCAGGAAGATGGCTCACACGACTTGGACCGGCTTCCGCGGTTTCAAAAGAAAAATGTCTTCTGAGTGGAGGAAAGAATCGGGGCAGCTCAACACCTATACCATTATTGGGTTCCCATCGTGGGGGAGACCCAGAACACGGTAACTCACGATCGCTGATTTGTTCACATAGATCAAGAGGTTGTTGCTGCCCGGCGTGGAAGGACACAAAAAAAAACCGTCGTCCTTGAGATGATGCAGAGAGTTGCTCATGTAGCCTTCAACGACTTCGCCATCTTGGAAGACAATTTCAACCCATATGATTTTGATTTCGGGACCGCTGCTCGAGAAGCGCACGGATTTGTAGTCGCGGTCTCCTTCAAAAGAGGATACGAAAAAAAATGCTTTCACCTGTGACCAGTTCACATCGAGTTGGGTTCCGTCTTCCGAGACGCATGTTTCGAGCATCTCGTGAAAATGGAATTGTAAATTGCCAGGTAGCGAATTCAGGTCAACAGGTACTTCCGAATAAACATATCCCTTAATTACGGTTCCATCCTGCCGCGAGATGACTACTTTGTGTTTCTTTTCCGCTTCTTCTTTCGAACGGCCAGAATCTTTCATCGTCATGCACAATTGGGCCGCTGTCTTGTTATTCGGCTCTGATACCTGGGTGGGAGAGAGTCCGTACTGACGGATTTTGTACAGCAGCGCCTTGTAGCTGATTTGCAATTCGGTGGCGGCATGCTTTCTGTTCCAGTTGTGGCGGTTCAATACCTCTCTCATCGCTTCCGCTTCGGCTTCGCCCTTGGCGCTCTGGGCCAGCCGCTTCAATCCCCCGACAGAGTCCACCTCCAAACTTGTACGAGGCGCCGCGGCGGAGCGATTTCCCCGGGCATTCCGCAGGTCACTGAGCGCGCGTTGCTCATCCCCGAGCACTAAGAAGCGTTTGATAAAGCTTTCCAACTCGCGCAGATTGCCCGGCCAATCATGTTCCATACAGGCGCGGAGCAACAGCTCTGAAATGGTTAGCGGTTGCCGAGCATATTTAGCTGACAGTTTACTCATGAAATGCCGAATCAGAATGGGAATCTCTTCTTTTCGCTCGCGCAATGGAGGTAGCTGAACGCAGAAGCCGTTCAGTCGGTAATAAAGGTCTTCACGGAACGTTTTTGCCGCAATGGCTGCGTTCATGTCAATATTCGTGGCTGCGACGACCCTGACGTCGACCTTGATGGAGGTACGGCCTCCCAGGCGCGAAAAAGTTCCGTCCTGTAAAACCTGTAACAGTTTCGACTGTAATGGTGGAGGCATTTCACCGATCTCGTCGAGCAGGATCATGCCCATGTTGCAAATTTCGAATTTCCCTGGCTTTGATTTTACTGCCCCGGTGAAGGCTCCCTGCTCATAGCCAAAGAGTTCGCTCTCCAGCAGATCCGCGGGCATAGCTGCACAATTCACCTTCAGGAACGTCCGGTGGCCACGCAGGGACATCTTGTGGATGTACTGCGCGATGATTTCCTTTCCGGTTCCACTCTCTCCTAGAATGAGAATCGGCAGGTCTACGCGGGCCAAGATTGCGCATTGTCCGCGGATCTCATTCATGCGCGCACTCGCACAGACGAACGAGGCATTCTCGGACAAGGGAGTCTCGTGTGCCGGTCCCTCTCGCTGTCCGTCTCCGACCGGCGATAGAAAATGCCGTACCGAAGCCTTTAAGCCATCCATATTAAAAGGCAGCTGAATGTAATCGGAAGCTCCCGTCTTCATTGCCGTCACTACAAACTGCATATCTTGGGAACAAGAGAAAGCGATAATGGGTACGGTGGGGCGAGCAGTGCGAAGGGTCGTCAAAGTCTCCAGGGTTTGGCCCGCAACCACTTGAAGCAAGATGACATCGGGAACAAAGCCCTTCTGGAGTCTTATAAGGGCTTGCTCTTTTGTGAGCAAAGTTATGGGCAACTTATCATGAACAAGGACATCCCGTACATGGTTGAGCACCGCAGATTCGCTACCCACAATAAGAACCTGCCGTCCAGACGGTTCAGACGTGCTCTGTTTCCCTTTGGTTGATGGCGAGTACGGGGACACTTGAAACGAATCCATAGACATGGAAGCCTCAGACGCTGTACCTAACGCTTAATGGACGACTTTTTCTACGGATACATCAGGAAGACGAATCCAGAGTACCCCGGAGTACAATGTCTGTCAATTAAAAGGTCAGGGGGGGGCTAGCAAATTCCTGTTTTGACACTGGCCAGTAGTAACACACTTGCAACATTGCCGGTCTAGCGAGCAACGAAGCTAGCCGGCAATTTGATGCCGCTAAGATGAGGCAATCCTAGTAATCCCGATGGCTATCAACGGCTAACCTCCGATAACATGTTCGGCACGGATTCGGCGACCTTCGCCACCTCTTGTACAACCAGCTTCTGATCCTCCTCCTTGAGATTGGGGAACATGGGAAGCGAAAGAACCTCTGAAGCCAGCTTTTCCGTCACCGGCAGATCGCCTTTCTGGTATCCGAGATCCCGGTATGCGTCCTGCAGGTGAATCGGTACCGGATAGTGGATACCCGTACCAATCCCTGCTTTTGTAAGCTGCGATTGAACCTGATCGCGATTGCTCACCCTGACGACATATAGGTGATAAACGGGTTTTGAGCCTGGCGGCTCAAAGGGTGCAACGACGCCGGGAACAGACTTGAGCAAGGCGTTGTAGCGGGCAGCTGCGGCGCGACGCAGTTCCGTCCAGCGAGACAGGTGCTTGAGTTTCACATCGAGAAAGCCAGCCTGAATGGAGTCCAGGCGTCCGTTGTAGCCAATCATGTCGTGATAGTACTTTCTGGCTTGACCATGATCACGAAGCATTCTCATCTGATGTGCAATCGCCGGATCACTGGTGGTAGCTGCACCAGCTTCTCCGCAAGCTCCCAAATTCTTGCCCGGATAAAAGCTGAACGCGGCAGCCCTGCCGACGGAGCCCGCTTTTCGCCACTGATTCTCGCGATTCGAGAAATACTCGGCACCGTGTGCCTGGCAAGCATCTTCAAACAGCAACAAATTAAACTCCTGCGCAATTTCGGCAATCGCATCCATATCGGCCATCTGACCGAACAGATGAACGGGGAGCACGGCAGAAATGGGTGTACCGGTCCGATGGCCCAGGCGTAACCCGGAATCAGCATCGAGCGCACAGACCTCAAGGTAGTCTCGCAACATCGCGGGGCTCATGTTATAAGTCAGTTCGTCAACCTCAATAAACTCGGGGAACGCGCCTGCTTGCGTGATGGCTTCCGCTGTCGCAATGAAAGTATTCGCTACGGTAAGGACCGTATCGCCCGGCTTCACTCCTCCTGCGATTAGCGCGAAACGCAGCGCGTCAGTTCCACTTGACACACCTACGCATTCCGCGGCTCCGGTGAATGAGGAAAAGTGCTCTTCGAAATTCTGTAATGCTCTTCCGCCGATGAACGCCGCGCTGTGCAAAGCCGCACGAACAACATCCATCAGCTCGGATTCAAGCTCGACGTGGGGTGTTACGAGATCAAGAAAAGGAATGGAAGTATTCATTTTGCAGCAGCCTCTCTTTCTTGATAGCGCAATACTTTTGCAGGATTGCCGGCCACGATTGCGTAAGCAGGTACATCTTTGGTGATGACGCTGCCCGCCCCGACAATGGCGTGTTCGCCAATCGTCACCTTGGAAAGGATTGTGGAACCGGATCCTATCGACGCACCCTTCTTTACGAGAGTTCGCTCGACGACCCAATCCTGCTCCGTTTGTAGCTGACCGCTAGCAATGGTGGCGCGAGGATACGAATCATTGATAAAGGTAACGCCGTGGCCCACGAAGACTCCATCTTCGATAGTGACACCCTCGCATATGAAGGTGTGGCTTGAGACCTTGCAGTTCTGCCCGATTGTGGCATTCTTCTGAATCTCAACGAATGCGCCGATCTTTGTTCCGTCCCCGATCTCGCAGCCGTAGAGGTTGAGAAACTTCGAAAGCTTGACGTTTTTCCCCAGTTTGACATCCGGCGCAATGCTGATGAATTCATTCATAGAAGAACCTGGGCTCCTTGATTGCGAAGCGATTCGTTTGCGGCCTGCAGCATTTTAACGATGCGCAGCCCGGCGTGGCCGTCATTGATTGGCGTCTTATCCTCAAGAATGCATTCGTTGAAATATCCGAGTTCGAGCTTGAGTGCTTCGGTGTTTTCAATCTGCGGCGCCAACATGTCACCCGAGCGGTAGCTAACGAGCAGATCGTAGACGCCTTCGCGGCTATCCATGCGCACGCCGCGATCATAGATCTTGATCTTCTCGTCGGATTCGAGGTCGTTCCACATCAGCATTTTCTTATCACCACCCACCAACGTAGTCCGGACCTTTACCGGCGAGAGCCAGTTCACGTTGACATGCGCAATCAGCTTGTTCGCGTAGTAAACGGTAATGTATGCGACGTCCTCGACGCCGTTAACGTGTTTTTGTCCGGTTGCAACGACTGCTTCGGGCTTGTTGGAGAGCAGGTAGTCCATGATGGACAGGTCGTGGGGAGCAAGATCCCAGATGACATTGACATCGTGCTGAAAGAGGCCGAGGTTCACCCGCGTGGTGTCGTAGTAGTAGAGTTCACCGAGCTCTCGAGCGTCGATCAGTTGCTTGATCTTGCGTACTGCGCCGGTGAATAGGAAGGTATGATCCACCATGATCTTCAGGTTTTTGCGCTCGGCGAGTTCGATCAGTTCCTCAGCCTGTTCGGAAGTCGACGTAAAAGGCTTTTCGACAAATACATGTTTTCCGTTTTCGAGGGCGGATTTGGCGAGATCGAAATGCGTCCAGACTGGCGTGACCACGGCCACAATGTCGATGTCAGGCGACTCAATAATCTGCATCGGGTCGGTAGTCACTTCCATATCGGGGTATGCTCTTGCCACCTTGGCGAGAGCTTCCGGACGCCGGTCACAGACGACGGAAACCTGAGAGTCATTCTGCAGATGAAAGTTGCGCACAATGTTGGGGCCCCAGTATCCATAGCCAATTACGCCGATGGATAATGCCTTTTTCACCCTGGGCCGAAGCCGAAGGTCCATTGGATTTTGGCAAATGAAAGGCCCAATCGGGTTCGGAGCGATCTCTCTCTGTTGCGCGGCTCCAACTGCTAACAATGCGGGAGCCGGGACTATTGACTTATCCATTTTTCCTCCAATAATTGGTTTTCGCAGTAAGGAGTCGGAACAGAATGAACGACGAGGTTCACGATTTTCTTAAGTGCAATCTGTCTGCCAGAGTTGTGGCAGCATCCATGCTCCTGAATCTGCTCACAAAAGGCGCGTGAAGGAATTACTTTCAGGTATTGCGTCTCATTCCAAAGCCAACCCTGCTTTTCCTTCTGCAAAGAATTGCGTATGCAGGAAAGCAATTCAATTCCGTTTCTCACGATCGTTTCGTCCTTACAGATTGCAGGGGTGACGAGAAAGGGCCGTAAAGCTAGCGCACACTAATCGGGCGATAATTCCACGCGTATCCAATCCCGAAGACGTTGCGCAGCCCGACATAGCCACAGGCTAGGCCGGTGCAGGAAGACGCGGTCGTCTGATGCTGAAAGTCATAGCTTAGGAAAAGGTCCGTATAACGTCCGATTTTGCGATTCAAAGCAAGACCCGCGAACTGCGTGTCATAACTCTGCGTGGAACCCAGCTGCTGATTGCGGGAGACGCCAGAGTTGAGCGACATTGACGAATAACGTGAAAGGACGAAATTGACCGCCCCCTGACCAGTGGTAACGGTAGCGCCATCGAGCACACCTGCCCCGCCTGAAACGTTGCGCGATTACCTGCGCACTCAAATTCAGCCGACGCATCTTATATTGCAAACGGGCCGCGCGCCTGCCAGCCGAGATAGATCTGGTTCACCTGGGAGACACTCGACTGCGTGATCTGCGGCCCTCCCCCGAGTTCTATGCTGCTTCGCCCGGATATGCGCCTGGCATAGAGCGCGGAACAATATTCCGTGGAGATGCGAAGCACTGGAATCCTGGTAACTTGAATCGGGTAAACGCGCCTTCGAGGGCGATCGAGTCGCGAAATGTTATGGCCCGGTTGTATCCTGCGATGAATGAAACCTGGTCAGTATCCGTAAGCTGGCTCGAATCGAAATGCAACAATCCGTACGAAGCTGCCAGAGTTGCGGTGTCGCGCGCATCTAGATGGGCATCGAGCTCGAGCAATGTGGTGTTTGTGATGGTTCCAACCTGTCCAATCAGGATGCTCTGGTTGGGTTGCAGGTTTGGCTGCAAGGATGTCGATGTCGATTGCGGGTTACCCAGACTGCTCCCTAGGCCGACCTGGGTACCCTGCAAGTCCATGCCCTCCATTCCCGCTGCGCCGAAAGCCGAGCCTTGTGAGTATTGGGCCTGGTCAGTCAATCAGCAGATTCCAGTTCCCGAACCGAACGGTTCTGGATATCGCAACGACTGTGTGTATTTGTGAATGGGCTGTAACCCCTGGAGATGTTGCAATCGTGTCATAGCGTAGCGATCCCGGAATATCGAACCTCTGTATCTCGCCCAACGTACTGCGTCCATTGAACATTGCTACCAAAATTGGTGAATCCCCTGTAACCGCCGTTGCTGGTACTCAGTAGCAATGGATTCGAATCAAGCGTTTCGGCTATGCGCAGCGATGGCGTAAAAAAACTATGTCTGGAGCCCGAAGCGCCAATTCCAAGGGTTTGGCCGCCGGTGAGCGGATGCTGATCGGGGATCACAGTGGTCTCCAGTGGTTCGGTTACTAACACCGGCGAGAGGGAATCCTGGACCGGGGGAACAGGCGCACTCTGGGCAGCCAGTCCCGTTGCAATGCACAAGCACCCGGCCAATACCGCAAGCCTTCCCAGGCTTTTGATTTTCACGGACATCTCCTCACGGAACCACAATCGTGTCGCCAGGCTGGAGATTGATGTTCTGTTCTGGGTTCTTGCCCTTTATCACCGCGACGTAATTGAAGGGGATCTTCTGTTGTTTTCCGTTTTCCATACGCAGGATGTATATCTTCTTAGTATTGGCGAACTGAGCCGGCCCGCCGGCGGACGAGAGAGCCTGCAGCACCGTCAGGTTTGAGATAAGCGGCACTGCGCCCTGCCTGGTTACCTGCCCCATTACGTAAGCCCTGCGGCTGTTCATCGCAGTCACGATCACGGTGACGTGTGGTTCGGTCATGAACCGCTTTAGTCGTTGAGAAATTTCTGCTGCCAGTTGCACCGGAGTCAGTCCTGCTGCCTGTACGTCGTTCAGCAGGGGCAAAGAAATCTTGCCATCAGGCCTCACTGGAACAGAACCCGAGACATCGGGTTCCTTCCATACATTGATATTGAGGACATCCTCGGGTCCGATCGTATATTCGGCATTTCTGACAGGGGAAATTTGTGCCGTTCCGGTGGTTGCCGCAGTCGCTGGGCCGGAATTTTTGGATGGAGCAAACGCCTGCGCAGACACATGACCGAGCATCAGTGACACCAGAAGCAACATCCTCTTCATAACCAAAAGCTCCTCTCGGGCTGAAATGCCAAAACGCTAATTGCTCCAGAGCGTGGCAGATAACTACTTCCCAACCTGCTGAGTGCAAGGCTTATGCCACGATGGTCACGCCGCAGCGTCGATTGCGATGTTTTTTTCTATTTTTCAGCTGCTTATGGCACAACTACGAGTCATTTCGCAAAGAAATGGACTGCGCGCTGCGGTTCGTGGAGGGTGAGGGCACAAGAAGGCGATTTAGTGTGAAATCTTTTTCTCTTTTGCGGCGAGCAAAGTTCTCATCGCTGCAGGTAGAACGCAAATGGCCGTGCAGAGGGTGGAATTCGCGGAAAGCGCAATCCGGATATCGACCGTCATCCGCAAAGCAGTATGGATTCTGATCTAGCCGCCATCTTGTTTGATTTGGGCATATATATGAAACCCCTTGATCCTGATCTAAAGCAAATACCTAAGAATCCAAAGTCCGGTACCATGAATCGCCTCGGATTAGACCTTATGGAGTGGCACTCCCATTTCTCTAACTTCCTTCTTTCCTGTCATATCGCTCAGACGATGCCTATGGCCAATTGAGGTAACTTTGTACTTAGTTCTAAGAGCCTCTGCTAATTGGTGCCGCATGGATGCCGCCCTATTATCAACACAGTAGGCTAAACGTTTCGTACACGACCTTGCATTGCAAACGAGTAGTACTTCGGAGTTTTCCAACTCTACTTTTTGCAATGCTCGCTGGTCTACGTCTGCTACTGTCACCTCAACGAACGCCAACTGTGCACGGTTATGGCTTCTTGGCAGACTGATCAATCGCGCTAAGTCATTCGTTTATTAGGCGCGTACGCCCAGTATCTGCTGGCACCTGCTTGCCTGCGACACTCCCCACGGGAAGTTTCGCTCTTTCAAGCGGGACAGGTGAAGTGTGCTTTGCACCTTTAACAACGACCGGATCGCCGTCACGTTGCGTACTTAGTTCGAAGATTCGTGATTAGGGCTATGCGCAGTCGGATTTCGAAAGGAAATCGGGACTTCCTATGAAGAAGTTGATTCTGACGTTTGCTGTACTCCTCGCAACCAGTGCGGCTCAGGCTGAACACCGGCCGAGTTTGTCGCCCACGAGTCTGACGTTTGCCAGTCAGACGGTTGGCACCACCAGTGCGGCTCAGATCGTTACGTTGAAGAACATCGGCAACGCTTCCCTGTCGATCACGAGCATAGGCGTTTCGGGCAACTTTGCTGAGACGAACAACTGCGGCTCGACTCTGGCCGTCAGCGCCAGTTGCACCGTCTCCGTTACCTTTACTCCCACTGCAACTGGTACGCGAAAGGGCGCAATTTCGTTCACCGATAACGGCGCATCGAGCCCGCAGAAGCTTTCGCTGAGCGGCACGGCAGTGGCGGCGTCTCCCGCACTGACAGTTACCAGTTCTTCGCTGCCAAATGGAACGGTAGGGACAGCCTATTCGACTACGTTAACTGCAGCAAATGGGACAGCGCCATACACATGGAGCGATCCGGCTTGTAGCGGTTCGTGCAATACAGGGATGAATTTTGGTTCAAATGGTGTTTTGTCGGGCACTCCTGCCAATGCAGGAACTAGTACGTTCACGTTTGCGGTTGTAGATTCGAAGGGGAATACAGCGACAAAGCAGTTGTCCATTGCCATAACGGCAGCAGCAACTGCGCCGATTGTGAGCTTGTCGCCGACGAGCCTGACGTTTGCCAGTCAGACGGTCGCTACCACCAGTGCGGCGCAAAGTGTTACTTTGACCAACACCGGCAACGCTACCCTTTCGATCAGCAGCCTCGCTGCTTCAGGAAGCTTTGCCGAAACGAACAACTGCGGATCGAGCCTGGCTGCCAACACCAGCTGCACTGTCTCGGTCACCTTTACGCCAACTGCAACGGGAACGCTGACGGGCGCAATTTCGTTCACCGATAACGGCGCATCGAGCCCTCAGAAGGTGTCGCTCAGCGGCACCGCGGTGGCAGTGGCTGCGCCGGTTGTGAGCTTGTCCCCGACGAGCCTGACGTTTGCCAGCCAGACGGTCGCGACCACCAGCGCGGCTCAGGCTGTTACCTTGACCAACACCGGCAACGCTGCCCTTTCGATCAGCAGCCTCGCCGCTTCAGGAAGCTTCGCCGAGACGAACAACTGCGGATCAAGCCTGGCTGCCAGCGCCAGCTGCACCATCTCGGTGACCTTCAAGCCAACCGCCTCTGGGACGCTGACGGGTGGAATCACGCTGACAGATAACGCAGCCTCGAGCCCGCAGGCCGTATCGCTGACGGGAACGGCGGTTGCCACGGTACAGCCCCAGGTGACCCTCTCGTGGACTGAATCCTCAACTTCGGTCACCGGATACAACGTGTACCGGTCAACGCAGTCTGGCACAGGTTACACGGAGATCAACCTCAGCCTAGTGCCTAGCCAGTCATACGTCGATACTACGGTAAGCGCAGGACAGACCTACTACTATGTGGTCACGGCCGTAAACGCGAGCGGCCAACAAAGCGCATATTCGGCCCAGGTGTCAGCGCCCGTCCCTGCTTCTTAAAGAGCTGCGCCAAATCTTTTGGGAAAACGGCCGCATGTGTACCACAAATGCACATGCGGCTATTTTCTTGGGTGCACATCCAGCGACAACGGTACCATCAGACCAATCACTAACAGGTTCTAACGCATGCGCGTTGCCATTAGGAAGCATGCAAGAATAAATCTAATTTTTACGCTCTACTCCGTCTGGAAACAATGCTTTAGGCTCCGTGCATGGCACAGCGTGCGACCAATATTGGGTGAATTACAGGAGTCCACGTGACAGAAGTTTCGTGCAAGTTCTTGCATAATTACCGTGAGCTGTCCCTTTCGTAAGTTGTCACTCCCCAGGCTGCAAGGCATTCTCTAGCAAAAGCATAGGTGTCCATCGGTGCTGCGTACTGAGCCGCGACTCACGGACCAGAGGAGAATGTGCGGTGATGAATGATCGACGAGTTTTTTACTGCTTACTTATTATTCTAATAGCTCTCGCATGCCTGCCTTTTGCAGGCTGTGGAGCGGCCAGCCAATCCTTAGGTAAGTCTGGTTCTTTATCGTTGTCGGGGACTAGTGACAGCACTCCACTGCCTGCGGTCACGATCACGCCCACGACGTTCACTTTCAGTAATCAAGCTCTGAGCTCCACCAGTTCACCCGTAACTATCACGCTGACCAATACTGGTGACGCTAGTCTGTCTCTTACGAGCGTGACCGTGACCGGCGATTTTGCCCAAACCAACAATTGCGGTACATCGTTGATCGCCGGCACAAGCTGCACGGTAAATGCGACTTTTACACCTATGGCGCTGGGAAACCGGACTGGCACACTGTCACTTGTCGGTAACGCTCCGCAGGGTCCGCAGACCGTCCTGCTTTCTGGCACAGGCGTGAATGCGGGAACGTCGCCAGGAGCAGCCGTGCCGGTTGTTAGCTTGTCGAGGACGAGCCTGACGTTTGCCAGCCAGACGATGGCTACCACCAGCACGGCTCAGGCTGTTACCTTGACGAACACCGGCAACGCTTCCCTTTCGATCAGCGGTATTGGTGCTTCAGGAAGCTTTGCCGAGACGAACAACTGCGGCTCAAGTTTGGCTTCCAGCGCTAGCTGCACTATCTCGGTAACGTTCACTCCCACTGCAACGGGGACGCTGACGGGTGGAATCACGCTGACGGATAATGCAGCCGCAAGCCCACAGGCGGTATCACTAAGCGGTACGGCGGTGGCAGCGGCTGCGCCGGTTGTGAGCTTGTCCGCGACGAGCTTAACGTTTCCCAGCCAGACGATCGCGACCACCAGCGCGGCTCAGGCTGTTACCTTGACCAACACCGGCAACGCTGCCCTTTCAATCAGCGGTATTGTTGCTTCAGGAAGCTTTGCCGAGACGAACAACTGCGGCTCAAGCTTGGCTGCCAGCGCAAGCTGTACCGTCTCGATCACCTTCACTCCCACTGCAACGGGAACGCTGACGGGCGCCATCTCGTTTACCGACAACGGCACGGCGAGCCCGCAGAAGGTGTCGCTCAGCGGCACGGCAATCGCGGCAACTGCGCCGGTTGTGAGCTTGTCCCCGACGAGCCTGACGTTTGCCAGCCAGACGATCGCGACCACCAGCGCGGCTCAGGTTGTTACCTTGACCAACACCGGCAACGCTTCCCTTTCAATCAGCGGTATTGTTGCTTCAGGAACTTTGCCGAGACGAACAACTGCGGCTCAAGCTTGGCTGCCAGCGCAAGCTGTACCGTCTCGATCACCTTCACTCCCACTGCAACGGGAACGCTGACGGGCGCCATCTCGTTTACCGACAACGGCACGGCGAGCCCACAGAAGGTGTCGCTGAGCGGCACGGCGGTGGCAGCGGCTGCGCCGGTTGTGAGCTTGTCCGCGACGAGCTTAACGTTTCCTAGCCAGACGATCGCTACCACCAGCGCGGCTCAGGCTGTTACCTTGACCAACACCGGCAACGCTGCCCTTTCAATCAGCGGTATTGGTGCTTCAGGAAGCTTTGCCGAGACGAACAACTGCGGATCAAGCTTGGCTGCCAGTGCTAGCTGCACCATCTCGGTAACGTTCACTCCCAATGCAACGGGGACGCTGACGGGTGGAATCACGCTGACGGATAATGCAGCCGCAAGCCCACTGGCGGTATCACTAAGCGGTACGGCGGTGGCAGCGGCTGCGCCGGTTGTGAGCTTGTCCGCGACGAGCTTAACGTTTCCTAGCCAGACGGTCGCTACCACCAGTGCGGCACAAAGTGTTACCTTGACCAACACCGGCAACGCTGCCCTTTCAATCAGCGGTATTGTTGCTTCAGGCAACTTTGCCGAAACGAACAACTGCGGCTCAAGTTTGGCTGCCAGCGCTAGCTGCACTATCTCAATCACCTTCACTCCGACTGCAACGGGAACGCTGACGGGCGCCATCTCGTTTACCGACAACGGCACAGCGAGCCCGCAGAAAGTGTCGCTGAGCGGCACCGCGGTGGCAGTGGCTGCGCCGGTTGTGAGTTTGTCCCCGACGAGCCTGACGTTTGCCAGCCAGACGGTCGCGACCACCAGCGCGGCTCAGGCTGTTACCTTGACCAACACCGGCAACGCTGCCCTTTCGATCAGCAGCCTCGCCGCTTCAGGAAGCTTTGCCGAGACGAACAACTGCGGATCAAGTCTGGCTGCCAGCGCCAGCTGCACCATCTCGGTGACCTTCAAGCCAACCGCCTCTGGGACGCTGACGGGTGGAATCACGCTGACAGATAACGCAGCCTCAAGCCCGCAGGCCGTATCGCTGACGGGAACGGCGGTTGCCACGGTACAGCCCCAGGTGACCCTCTCGTGGACTGAATCCTCAACTTCGGTCAC
Organism: uncultured Acidobacteriota bacterium; assembly: GCA_963738165.1. Taxonomy (GTDB): domain Bacteria; phylum Acidobacteriota; class Terriglobia; order Terriglobales; family Acidobacteriaceae; genus TOLSYN. The sequence goes on along the minus strand of CAVTVE010000006.1, from coordinate 555,229 downwards.
CGGATACAACGTGTACCGGTCAACGCAGTCTGGCACAGGTTACACGGAGATCAACCTCAGCCTAGTGCCTAGCCAGTCATACGTAGATACTACGGTAAGCGCAGGACAGACCTACTACTATGTGGTCACGGCCGTAAACGCGAGCGGCCAACAAAGCGCATATTCGGCCCAGGTGACAGCGCTCCGTCCCTGCTTCTTAAAGAGCTGCATAAATCCTTTTGGGAAAGCGGCCGCATGTGTACCACAAATGCACATGCGGCTATTTTCTTGGGTGCACATCCAGCGACAACGGTATATCATCAGATCAATCACAGAAGATTCTTTATTGCATGCGTGATGCCATTTAACACCCATGCAAGAATCGATCTGACGTTTTACGCGCTGCTTCGTCTGAAAACAATGCTTAAGGCTCCGTGCATGGTACGGTGTGCGATTTACATTGGGCGAATTCACAGGAATACACGCCATTGCGTGCTTCGCTCGTGTCATGAGTTATCTGCAAACTTTTGCATGATTTAACTCGTGAGCTGCCCAAGTTGTCACTACCCAGACTGCAAGGCATTCTCTATCGGAGAGAGCATTGGTGTTGTCGGCATTTTGTGATCAGCCGACTCACGGAGCCCGAGGAGACTGCGCGTGATAACTTTTCGACGGGTTTACTCCTTACTTATTCTCATAGCCCTCGCCTGCCTGTCGTTTGCTGGCTGTGGAGGGGGTAGCCAAGCTTCGGGTAATTCCGGTTCTTCGTCGTTGTCGGGGACTGGTGGCAGCACCTCAGCACCTGCGGCCACTTTCACGCCCGCGTCGCTGACGTTTAGTAAACAGGGTTTGAACTCCGTCAGTTCAGCGGAAAGCGTTACTCTGACGAACACCGGCAATGCGAGCCTTTCTTTGGCAAGCGTGAGTGTGAGCGGCGATTTTGCTCAGACCAACAACTGCGGCAGTGCGTTATCTTCGGGCGCAAGTTGCACAATCTCCGTTACCTTCACCCCAACGGCAACTGGGACGCGGACGGGCGCCATCTCGCTCACAGACAACGGCCCATCGAGTCCCCAGCAGGTATCGTTGAGTGGTACTGGAGTAGCGACAACGAGTGGTACTGGAGTAGCGGCAACGCCATCTGTGACACTCTCGTGGTCCGAAAGCTCAAGCTCGGTCGTGGGATACAACGTGTACCGGTCTACGCGGTCCGGCACAGCGTACACTGAGATCAACCTCAGCCTTGTGGTCGGCCAGTCGTATACGGATGCTTCGGTGAGCGCAGGACAGACCTACTACTACGTCGTCACGGCCGTAAATGAAAGCGGCGTTCAAAGTGCATATTCGGCCCAGGTGTCGGCTGTCGTCCCCACGTCTTAAAGAGCGGGCACCGGTTGCGACGACGTTTTTTGGGTCGCGCCCTATAGGAAGTAAGAAGCGAATCGGCTTTCCCTAACATACTTCAGTTTGGCACATGGCGTGCTCTCAATCTGTTCTAGCACGTATTGTGAGTGTTGCCCATGCCTTTAGCCGCCAATGGAACAGAGCGCAGTTTTGTGTCGGGGCCGGAGCTGCCGCCACTGGATGTGATATTTGGTTCCACACCAGTTATGCATGCGGTCCGCATGAAACTGGCACAGGCCGCGGAGACGAACATCCCTGTTCTGATTCGCGGTGCCAGTGGAACGGGAAAGGAAATCATCGCCCGGCTTGTGCATCTGAACTCCCCCTACTGTAATGGCCCATTCGTAAAGGTAAATTGTCCGGCAATTCCCGGAAGCTTGTTGGAAAGTGAACTATTCGGGTATGAGCGGGGGGCATTCACCGGCGCGTACAGCAGAAGGGCGGGACGGTTTGAATCCGCTCATCGGGGCACACTGTTTCTCGATGAAATTGGTGACCTTGATGTGGGGTTACAGGCAAAGCTTCTTCAGGTTCTGCAGGATGGAAAGTTCTGCCGCATTGGTGGGGAGTCCGACCAGAGTGTTGAGGTGCGCATCGTTTCTGCCACAAACCATTATCTTGAGGATGATATGGGCAGCGGGATATTCCGTCAGGACCTCTTCTATAGGCTTGATGGCATCTCGATCACCTTACCGACGTTGGCTGAGCGGCGGGCAGACATTCCGCGCCTGGTAGAGTTTTTTGTGAATCACTATAACGGGGTCTTCAGCCGCCGCACGCCGCAGTTCTCCGAGCTGGGGATAAAGAAGTTGATGAACTGCCAATGGCACGGCAACGTGCGCGAGCTTGAGAACGTCGTTCGGCGATATGTGATTTTCGGGCAGGAAGACGCACTGCTTGCCGATTTCAGTCGGCGAGACGATCTGATCTATACGCCTGAGATCCCTCTCGACGGCGATATCTCGCTCAAGCAGATTACGCGCCACGCAGTTCGCGAACTGGAGCACAAGATCATCTCCCGCGTTCTGTTAACGCACCATGGAAACAGGACGAGTGCCGCGCGCGCATTGAAGATCAGCTATCGTGCGCTAATGTACAAGATTCGCGATACAGGAATTCCACGAATTCGTGCATTCACTGGAAACATAAAAGCGACAGAACCTTCTGACGTTGACAACGTAGACACGAAGACGGGCAAAGTCGGAAAGAGTGACGGAATCAACGCCTTTTAGAAGGTGAACACTGGTATATAAGCCACATGGGTATATCTACTGGAATTCCATCGCCTGTGCAGAGAATTGCGCATATGTGACAGTGGTTGAGTTGCAGCTGATGCGGTCTTGGAGAATGGCGTAAGCAATTGCAAGCTTTCACGGCGAGGGCTCTGGAGTTCGAGTTGCAAGAGTATAGACGCTGCATCGTACCAGTTGCAGTGGAGACACACATGGCAAAACGAGCCGCGACCATCGTAGTACTCCTGTTGGCATTGTCTCTGTGCGCGTTTGCGCAAAGAGTGACGCCAATGGCAGTTCTTCTTTCAGTTTCAGTTCCAGAGCCTGCCAATCTCTTGGTATTTGGCACAGGACTGTTGCTGGGCATTGGATGCCTACGCCGCAAACTAGGCATCCGTTAGCGTTACCTCAACTTGAGCAGAGCGGCGAACCTGTTGCTCTGCTCGATACTTTTTTTCCGTTTTCGTTGCTCAATGAGAACAAGTCTCCGTCCTTAGCTCAGAACGCTGCAAAAGCCAGCACAGCGCGCCCTCGGTGGCAAGCGCCAATCCAAAAAACACAAATCCGCCATGGCGGTGCAATGACCCGGTGATGAAGGAATGGTCAACGTAGATCGCCAGTAGTGACAGTGTGACGATTCGAATTCCATTTTTGACCAGGACCAGCGGAACAACTGCGAGGACCAGCACTAGCCGGCGCCATGTCGAATGCAATGCGATATAGGCGAGCAGCGCGGTGAGAACCAGCAGGGCAAAGCTGGAGCGTATTCCACTGCATTCAGGGGCGATTTCGATATTGAGGCCGGAAAGGTAAAACTTAAAACCATCGCGCAGGTGTGGGACGCTAAGGCAGCTGAAGAGAAGGTTTGCTACGGTTGCGGACCCCGACTGCAACCAGCGAATTATAGGATGCAAAATCGCTTGCGGTATGGGGACAGCAAAGAGCAGAAAGCAGAGTGGAAATCTGGCTTTGCGACCAGAGTCCATGCCGTAGCAAGCGAGAAAGGCGCCCGCCAGAGATACCAACAATCCGAGGATGGCCAGAACAGTTGCATCGAAGGGGACGAGCGTCAGATATCTGCTGAAACTCGCTGCGTATATGCCGACCCCCGAGGCGAGCAGGACGAGTCCAGAAGGTGCAAACTGTACTTCGGCAAACACCACGCTTCTGCGCTCGTAAATGAGGAAAGCAGATATCAGTGGGATAAGCCAAAGATTGGATGATTGATCACTGCTGCTCGATATCTTCAGCCATTCATTGATGCTGCGGCAGCTGATCGCCGCGATCAGTAGGCACATGCATAGAAAGGTGACGTGCATGATTGTTTTTCGCGACTCGGGTTGCGCTTTGAACACCACGCTCGTCTTCACAATAAACTTCTGTGCACACCGCCTGCCACTCTTCAAGGCGAATAGAAAAACTTTTCCCGATTTTCGATCCACGCTGTTTTTCTGCAGGGCTTACAGGATGCTCCACGAGCCAGCAGGGGGCACCATGGTTCAGCGGACCCATCCTGAATGTGAAATGCTTTTCCTAGTCATCTCTTCACATCTTTTCTTATCCTGATTAGTGGGTACTTGGCTGCACCCACGGGCCCCTGAATCTTTTGGAATCCGAATTGCTGTCAGCTTCTAAGGGACGCAGGAACTCTCAGCCATGTTTCGATTACGTTTGCAGTCACTCCTCTTATGGTCGTTCGCAGCGATGGTGCTGATTGCGACTCTCGCCAGTGCCTCCTGCTCGGGTCGAACCGAGGCGCGCAAACAAAAACATTATGAGGATGGTATTTCCGCTTATCAGAAGGGGAACTACGAACAAGCGAGATCGGAGTTCTCAGAAACATTGGCTGCGGATAGCAAATTCGCGGATGCGCATTTTGGACTGGCGCAGTCGTTAGAAAAGCTCGAGAACTGGTCTGCCGCCTACCTGGAGTTGAAGCAAACGATCGAGTTAAAACCAGACCACGTGCTGGCTAATGTCGAGATGGGAAACCTCGATGTTGCGTCGCACAACATCGACAATGCGCAGCAGCATGCAGAAGCGGCTCTGCGATTGGACGCGAATTGCGTCGACGCCCACATTCTGATGGCCACTATCGATCAGGCGAAGGGACTGGAAACCAGATCCCGGAAAGAGATGCAACTGGCAATCAGTCTGGCCCCGAAGCGCATTGACTCGTATCTGACCCTCGCGGCGTTGCAACTGGCTGCGCACGAGGAGGGCGACAGCGAGCAAAGCATACGGCAGGCGATTCGGATTGATCCTACATCAGCGACGGCTCGGGTCGCACTGGCGAAACTTTTTGAAAGACAGACTCGGTATGAACAGGCCGCAGAAGAGTACCGGCAAGCAATCACCGCTCAACCGCGAAATATCGGGGCTCGCGCCGAACTGGCGCGCTTTTACATGGAGCGCGGGAATGAGGTCGGTGCGGAACAAGCTCTTGCAGACGCAAGAAGCGCGATGCCAGATGATGTCATCGCGAACCGCATGCTCGCTGACATGTATATTGCGACAGGGCAGTCCAATAAGGCGTTGGACGAACTAGCCAGCTTGCACGAGAAATTTCCCTTTGACAGCCGGATTCGCAAAAGCTATGCCGAAGTTTTGCTGCATGCGGGACAGTTTGGCGAGTCAGAAAGACTAGTTGACGAGCAACTGCATCTATTTCCCAAAGACACTGATGCGCTGGTACTTAAGGCACAAATCGTCCTCCGTCGCGGAGATTACGGGAACGCCGAAGAGCTGCTGAGAAACACATTACAATACGATCCCAACCTTTCATTTGCACACTATCTGCTCGGCGTCAGCCTGGAAGCCGGCGGTGATTGGGACCAGGCGGAGCGCGAGTGGTGGGCAGCGATAAAGCTAAAGCCGGCTTCTCTGGATGCTCAGCGCTCACTTGCAAGGCACGCGTTGCAGAAAGGCGACGTGCGGGCGTTGGATGAGCACGCCACGCAGATAATCAATACGCACCCCAACCAGCCCGACGGATATCTGTTCCGCGCGGCTGCGTTCGCTAAGCGCAATGACCTGAAGCATGCGGAAGACGACTTTTCGACAGCGATGAGGCTGGCCCCCGCGATGGCCGATCCCTACAACGGTCTTGCAGGGATAAGGCAAGCACAAAGGCGCTTTCAAGAAGCTGAGACACTCTATGAGAAGGCTCTGTCGTTGGATCCCCGATCCGCAGCTTCATTGGGGAATCTCTCGGCAATCTTTTTGCAACAAAAACAGCCAGAGCAGGCTGCGAAGAGGGTCCAGTCACAGATCAGCAAGGCCGGGGAGTATGCACCCTTTTACGTAATTCTGGGCAATGTGCAGATGCGGGCTGGAAAACTTGCCCTAGCGGAAGACGCTTTGAATCGAGCGCTTACGCTCGACGCACACAACAGCAGCGCATACTTATTGCTGATAGAGGTTCAGGAATCACGGGGCATGCCGAAGGAGGCGGTGGTTACCGGTAATCGCTGGATGCAGGTGTCTCCGCAGGACATTGGCTCCTATGTCACGGTGGGTGGTCTGCAGCAGTCTTTAGGGCTTACGGACTCTGCCCGCCTTACCTATGAGAAGGGATTGCGGGCCAACCCAAATTCGCTGCTGCTGACGAACAATCTCGCGTTCCTGCTGCTTGATGAGGGGCGCGACCTTAATACCGCACTCTCGCTCGCGGAAACTGCGCGTCGCGGACTACCCGACTCACCCAATACGGCTGATACGCTTGCATGGGCCTACTTCAAGAAAGGAAATTTTCAGCCCGCAGTGGATCTGCTGACACTCGCGGTAAAGCAAACGCCTCAAAACCCGACATTTCGATACCACCTGGGCTTGGTTTATCAGAAAATCCATGATCCGGCTCATGCGAGACACCAGTTCGAGGAGGCCCTGAGACTCGATCCAAAAACACCTCGTGCAAATGAGATTCGCACACTATTGGCAGGCATGCAGCATTGAAGTTGATCCGCAACGCAGCTCACAGATGACGAAATGGGCATTTGCGTTATCGGAGATTGGCGTGGATGATCGAGCGGCTACGCTAATATCGCGACCGGAAGAGCTAAAGCGCCGAACGACAGAGAACTCCACTCTCAATTCACGTTACGACAAAACAATTCCTCGCAAGGTGCAGAAAATTGCAGTCCAGGGCACGGCTAGAGTTACGAATCTGCGCTCAAGTCAAAAAAGCCCAGAATTCCAGCATGTGCGAGCCGAAAAGATGTGGAATGGAAGTTGCATATGTCTAGGGTGCTTTATCGCAGTTGGTTGATTGGAGATCCACATGGTGAAACGAACCGCGACCATCGCAGTATTCCTGATGGCGTTATCGCTGACTGCGATTGCAGACAACATGACGCTTACCGGGACCGGCAGCAACACTGCCGCGGGCGTGTATGTCGTTCCCTACTACCTAACCGTACAGTCGGGCTCAAGCAGCACGACGTACACTGTCGCTTGCGACAGCTACTTCAATGATGTGAGCCTAGGGGAATCGTGGACAGGGACTATCAATACCTGGGCGACCTTGGACCAAACGGCATTTGGCAGTGTTGGAAGCTTTGATGCTGCAACAGCCTATACAGAAGCTGCTTGGCTCTACGATCAGTATCTTGCAGATCCGTCACCTTCAAATGCAGCGGCGACAAACTTTGCCATTTGGTCGTTGTTCCTTCCTGCTTACCAGCAATCGCTCGACCCTTCGGAGTATGCCAACTTCCTGTCGGGATTCAACGCGGCTGCTCAAGCAATGGCGGGAGCGGCCGTCTCATGGTATGCCTCGGCAACTGGCGCTCAGTTATCAGCGATCCAGTCCAGCCTCCTGATCTTTACCCCGAACCCGGCAACGTCCACAAGCAACGGAATCGGCCCTCAGGAGTACATAACAACTGATCCAGTTTTAGTTCCAGAACCCGCAAGTCTCCTGGTATTTGGTACGGGACTGTTGCTGGGCTTTGGATGCCTACAACGCAAACTAAGCTTAAGTTAGCGTTACTTTGAATCGAGCAGAGCGACACCTGCCGCTCTGCTCGATTTGTTTTCATCATGAGTTCAGAAACGACAGGACAGCACACCAACGGCTGCGAGTACGAGTCCAAGCAATACAAATTCAATAACCGTGCAATCAACTGTTTTGTGAAACTGCGATCAACATATATCGCCGGCAGAAAGATTTCGACAACGGATTTCAGCGATGAGTTGCTGTCGTGCTCGTCTTCGGAAAGACAGACCGAGTTCGAACGATCATTAGGTAAATAGGAAAACGTTTGTCCTAAAGGAAAGCATTTTCCTGTCAAAAGCGGCAGATCTGGCGGAACTGCGGGTATTGAGACGCAAGCTAGCAACGAATTAGGATTCGGGATGCTTTTGGCAAGAGCTGCGTTTCGTTTGGCACGCCACTCTGTTCGTCAGTTCGAGGCTATTGACGCCCATCTGACTAAAAACATTGCCAACTGCTGGGTCAACAATTTCACAAATCGGATTTTCAATTATGGCGAGACAATTGCACTCTGCACTGCGATAGCTGTCGCTCTTCGTTGAGGACTAAATGAAACGGACTTTCAAAGCCATAAGCACAAAGTTGCCGATGCCGCTCAGAGAGAAGCCGATAGAGCCAGAGCAAGACTTTTTGCAGCGGATCGCGCAGGAATGCCGGAGGGCGGAACGTTCGAGGCAGAGGTTTGTGTTGATCCTGATCGAAGGATTTGAAGCACTGCAGGCGGAGATTCCGGGCATCACAGCCTCACTCGCCGCTGTCACCCGCGAGACCGACGCTTGTGGGTGGTATGAGGTCCATTCCACGCTCGGCATTCTATTTCCTGAGCTGGGAGGCGCACAGGCAGAGACTGCGCGTAACACAATCGTCAATAAGATTAAGCTTGCGTTACTACAGGCAGGCCATGCAGAAAGGCTTGTCGTGTCAGCCTACATCCTGCCGCGTGACCTTAACAAACAGGTCGCATTTGAGGACAATCCGAAACGCATCTACGAATATCTCGAAACGCTCTCATCTCTGGACGTGAAGCTGAAGTTGGGAACAAAGCGCGTTATTGACTTGGTTGGATCAATTTTCCTGCTCGTCGCAGCGTCGCCATTGATGGCGGTCATCGCTGTCGCGGTAAAATTTGGGTCTCCTGGCCCAGTATTGTTCCGGCAGATACGGATTGGACAGAAGGGGAAGCCTTTCACCTTCCTCAAATTTCGTTCGATGGCGGCAACAAACGATCCAAGTCTTCACGAGAACTATGTCAAGCAGTTCATTCGCGGAACAGCAGCCAAGAACAAAAATGAAAAAGGCGAGGGTGTCTTTAAACTCACCCATGATCCACGAGTCACTTCATTGGGAAAGTTTCTGCGCAGGACAAGCCTGGACGAATTGCCCCAGTTCTGGAACGTTTTACGAGGCGAGATGTCGCTGGTAGGACCTAGACCACCCATACCATACGAGGTGGAGTGCTACGACCTTTGGCACCAACGCAGAGTGCTGGATGTGAAGCCAGGAATCACAGGTCTGTGGCAGGTAAGCGGCCGCAGCCGGTCCGGCTTCGATGAGATGGTCCGACTGGACCTGCAGTACGCGCGTACGTGGTCTCCGTGGCTCGACTTGAAAATTCTGCTGCAAACACCATTCGCTGTGTTTGGGGCCGGCGGAGCGCACTGAAACAAAATGCCCATCCGGGAGGTGAAACTCCTTTCCGGATGGGCATCCAAGACTGCACTGTTCCCACTCGGCTATCAACAACGCACAACGTTTGTAGCGTCAATTCCCTTCGTAGCATTTCTTGTATCCACCACCAGCTGAGACTCTTTCACGATCCGCGGATAATCGTAATCGGAGTGGTCGGTCACGATCATCACACAGTCAAACTGTCCAAGGTTCTCGAGCGGCGTACATGTCATCTGCAGATCATAATGACGGCCTCTTCCAACCGTTCGGAAATATGGATCGTTATACGACACGATAGCCCCCCGCTTTTGCAGCAACTCGATAATCGTGAGAGATGGAGATTCTCGGAGGTCGTCCACATCCTTCTTATAGGATAGGCCAAGCACCAGGACTTTAGCTCCGTTGAGTGACTTCTTGTGCTGGTTTAAACCCTCGGCTGCGGCGTCGACAACGTAGTAGGGCATGGCTATGTTAACCTCGCCAGCCAGTTCGATGAATTTCGTCCGAAAATCGAACTGCTTTGCCTTCCACGAAAGGTAGAAAGGATCGATCGGAATACAGTGACCTCCCAATCCTGGACCGGGATAGAAAGCCTGGAATCCAAAAGGCTTGGTCTTAGCCGCTTCAATTACCTCGAAGATGTCAATCTTCATGCGTTGGCAAAGCTGCTTCATCTCATTGACGAGCGCAATGTTCACGCAGCGGTAAATGTTCTCCAGGAGCTTTGTCATCTCAGCGGTAGCCGGAGTGGAAACCGGCACAGTGCGATTGAAGATCGTTCCGTAGAGTGCACATGCAAGTTCAGTCGCAACGGGATCCACACCACCGACCACCTTTGGAATGTCACGACGTGCTACTGTGTCGTTGCCGGGGTCTTCCCGCTCGGGCGAAAATGCGACGTAGAAGCCGCTGTCGGAGCCATCCCGTACGACCTTCAAGCCTTTCGAGTTTCCACTCTCAAGCAGAGGAATCACGACCTCTTCGGTTGTGCCTGGATACGTTGTGCTCTCCAGGATGACCAACTGCCCAGAGTGGAGCCGCGGCGCAATCTGCTCTGTGGTCTTGGAGATGAAGCTGAGGTCGGGTGCGTGATACTCATCCAGCGGGGTGGGCACGCAGATAATAACGGCATCCATTTCGGAGATCTGATCGAAGTCTGAGGTAGCTTGAAAGCCGTATTGCCGGGCACCCTGGATTTCGGTGGACGGAATTCGAACGATGTAGGAACTGCCGGAGTTGAGCGACGACACTTTCGCCGCATCGATGTCAAAGCCAGTGACCTTGAAGCGCTCATCGCTGAACAGGAGCGCAAGAGGTAAACCGACATATCCCATCCCAATGATGCCAACACGGGCGGTTCGATTCTCAATCTTGCGCTTGATCTCACCGGCTATAGTCGCGAGTTGTGATTGCATTTGCCTATCTCCTGTTGGCGGTCCCACCGCCCAAAAACATTACGTCAGCCTGCCTGCCTCAGTGCACGTGATGGTCCAACTTAGCTACTGGAACTCAGCCGGAAATGCTGCTCCGCAGCCCGAACCACGCTGGTTTAGACCTTCCCGGTAGTGAAGCCTCATTCAATGCCTTAGGACTCTGCTGTTTTATGACTCGCCACGGTCTGTACTACTTGGTTTGCGTGGCCAGGACGTCTGAGCCATATCCGTATCCGTATTTTGAGTAGTACGTGGCTGTCGTTTCCGACGTACGATTCAGTGCAACTCCGAGCAAGCTATCTCGCCGGAATTCTTGCATGGCACGTTTTGCAAGGTGCGCCAGTGTTGAGCGTGCATTTACGACCATCAGGACTCCATCGCTTAAATCAGCAATCACCCGTGCGTCTGAAATTGGAAGTACTGGGGGCGTGTCAATGATGATCCAGTCGAAGGCGGGGCGCAGTTGTTCGATCAATGCGCCGAATTTGGACTCGCCAATAAGTTCTCCGGGCTTCGGAACCCGCCTGCCGCATGGAATGAAATAGAGATTCTTGAGCGGTCCCGCTTGAATGACCTTTGCCGCGCCCTGCTCTCCAAGCAAGTAGTCGGTCAGTCCTGGGGTGGAGGGCGCTCCCAATACGGTCGAGAGTCCGCCGGCTCGACGCATATCGGCATCGATCACGAGCGCCTTCCGGTCGCTCTGCAGCGCGAAGGCATGAGCCAGATTCGCTGAAATGAAACTCTTACCTTCTCCCGGTAGCGCACTGGAGACGACGATCACCTGTAGTGAACCCGTTCCCCGCATCTGATACAAACGGGAACGAAGGGTCCGGAACAACTCCTGGCCGACTGCATTGGTTTGATCGGAAAGGAAGATCATATTGTTCTCATTGGGTGACCAATCTCGCTGAGGGCAATGTGCCAGAATCGATCCGCTCTCCGCGACAGTCTCCAACGTTTCGAGCGGCCCAGCACCCGAGGCGTTCCCACTCGCAATCGCAGACTCGGACGAGTTCGCACCCGTGGCGAGGATATCTTCAACGTTGGGAAGTTCGTGCGTACCGCCAGGCTGTTGCTGGCGGGCTCTTTCCAGCGCTTCGTGAATGCGGCTCATTTCGTAGTTCCCTTCTCCGTTGATTCGTAGTCGTGCGTCTGAAGATCGGGATTTGCGTTGATTCGCGCAAAGACATTGGCCAGTTCGGCGGGATGCGGACATGGCTCTTGGCCAAACTCGAGTTCGCGTGCCGCATACTCTATGTGCTGTATCGTGACTTTGTCCTCACCATCGCAGAACGCGCTAATCAATGCTTGCTCGCAAAGCAGATTGATCAATCGCACAATGCCGCCGGAGTAACCGTAGATCAATGGGATTGTTTCCGGACGGAAAATTGGGCTATTGTCTTGACCGCCTGCAACGCGAATACGCAGCGCTATGTACTCCGCGGTTTGGACGCCGGAGAGCGGCACCGTCCTGCAACGTAGAGTGATGCGCTGCTTCAGTTGGCGAAGCGATGGGCGCGCGAGAATATTGTCCAATTCAGTCTGCCCGGAAAGAACGATCTGAAGAAGCTTGTGTGTCGGGGTCTCCAGATTCGTAAGCAGGCGCAACTCTTCCAGCATCTCGGCAGACAACTGCTGGGCTTCATCTACGATAAGAACGGCGGGTTGCCCATTCTGATGACGATCGAGAAGCCAGTGGTTGAGCGCAAGCAGGCGACGACTCTTCAATACCGCATCACAACTGATGCCGAAGTCGGCCATCATGAAATCGAGAAACTCATCTGGCCTCATGCGAGGATTAAAAATAAACGCAGTGGCCGCCGAGCGCTTGGCAAGCCACTGCATGAACACATTTAGAAGCGTCGTCTTTCCGGTTCCCACGTCGCCCGTCAGCAGCACAAATCCTTTTCGGTTAGTGACTGCATACGCGAGGTTCGCCAAAGCCTCCCTGACCTGATCTGTGACATAGAGAAACCGCGGGTCGGGATTCAGATTGAACGGCGCGACTGTGAGATTAAAATGTTTTTGGTACATAATTGGCTACGCCTTGGCCTGTTGATGTTCGCCAGCCTCTTTACGCGGTTTCGGCCTCGCGGGTGCAGTTGCCGCAGTCTTTTCAACTCGGCCTGGCGTCATCTCTGGGAGACCGACTAGCACGGGTAAAGCGAGAACGCGTACAACATCCTCTTCAGTGCGGATAAAGTCCTCCTGTCGCTCGATGAGCAATGCCAAACCAATACCCAGCGCGAAACCAGCGGCTAACCCAGCGAGCACGAACTTTAAACGATTTGGGAAACTTGGCTTTGCCGGAAGATCAGGAGCGTCCATAACATCAAATTGTTCTCCCTCCTGCCGTCGCTCGAGGTCTGTTGCCATTTCAGACTGCGTTTTCTTGTTCAGGAGGTCGTTATAGAACTGAAGCGCGCTTTCGTGATCCCTCGTTAGTGCTTTGTATTGTTCTTCGACTACCGGGCTCATCTGCAAACTGGACTGGAAAGAGTTGACTTGTTGTTCGAGACGCGATTGCTCGGCGAGCTTGCTCCGTATGCTCTCTTCCGTAAGGCGCAGTGAGACACGCGTTTGCCGGACCTCTGGAGTATCCACGACCGTATCGTCTTTTGATGGAAGTGGTTCGGTGGTGACCTTCGATGTTTTTAGTTGCTTTTGCAAGATCTCAATCTGAGCTTTAGCCTTTTGAACATCGGGGTGATCGTCCGTATAACGCGACCGCAGCGATGCCAACTGTGCTTGCAGGCTCGTAAGTTCAACCTGCAGGCCACTGGGATTTGCGGCGCCCGATTGCACCGCCTTGTGAGAATTCGACTGCTGCGACAGCATTGATTCCTGAATTATCTTCTGTTGCTGCAGCTGGCCCAGCTCCTGGTTTACGGCTTCCAGTCGGGTTCTGGTGGCCGTCAGCATTTCCAGGTTGCGCTGCTCATCAGTCGGGAGTTGCCCAAGATACCTTTTCTTGAAATCCGCGAGTTTCGCATCGTGCTCGTCGAGTGTACGCTTGGACTCATCTAACTGCGCGGCGAGGAACGCGGTGGTTCCTTCCGCGCGCTGTTGGCGCACCTTCAGGTTTTCCTCCATGAACAGCGAGAGAATTTCGGTACATACGTGCTGCGCTGTTTGTGCATTGTCTGCACTGGCCATGATGTAGAAACCGGTAGGAACGCGATTAGTATCTTCTGGCCGAAGTGTCTTAACCTCAATCGACGTGCGCAGACGCTCAACCATGTCTTCCATGGATAGCTTGCCGGTTTTCTCTTTATAGAGGCCCAGACGCTCGATGATTGGCTCGAGCCGGGATCGGCTCAGGATCTGCTCCTTGAGGCTCATCAACCGTGTATCCAGTTGATCTGAAATCATCGGGGTAACAAACTTGTCGGAGATCTTCGGCTGCTCCACAAGTACGAAAGTCTTCGAGGTATACACTGGCCGCACCTCAAAAGAGACGGCGATCGCCAGAAGCGGCCCAACCAACACTGGAACAATAATCCACCAGAACCGCCTCTTACAGATGGCAGCAACCTTCTGAACGCTAAACTGCTGTTCTTCTTCCATAGGTCCTAATTTCTGCGCTGTAATCGGAACGCAAAAACGCATTACAGCTCACTGCACGCGCTTCTCCATTATGGATTGAGCAAGGCGGATGCCAATTTGAGAGCTCATAGTCTCGATTCTGCAAGTACTATCACTATCGCCGTAGGAAAGAGGAAATGTCTAGAAGTTAAAGGGTTCCGCGTGTTTTAAAGACACGGGTAGCTTGGAATTGCAGAGTATTTCAGAGGTGTCGGTTCGGCTGGAGATCCGAGTATAAAAGCTTCGGGCTTATGGGGATGAATTGAGTGGGAAAACTTTTTCCTATCTGGTGTACGTCCTGCGTGCGTCGGGCGATCCGATATTCAAGGTTTTCGAGAACCCGAAGCGGCCGTCGAGCAGCGCTTTCCCTCTATACGATAAACTAGGTCGTCGCCCTCAATGGATGCATAGGCGATTCGGGCACGTTCCCGTTTCGGGCCCCGAATGCGCCAATCCGATCCTTCCTGAATGAGGCTAAGGCCATCGCGGACGCGCCACCAAGCATTCACTTCTCCCGGGGTCGTGGTCCAGATATTGCGGTCGCGCCGCAAATCAGCAAGATATCGCAGCAAACGGAGATAAATCTCCTCCTTCTGCGATCCCATAATATAGTCGGGATGTATCAGGACGCTGATCAGTCCATGCCGCTGCAGGATCGTGTTGATCTGACTCTTCCAGTGTTCCAGGGAATACTCTTGGAGCAGATGAAACAAGGCATAATCCTGCGTCGTCGTCAGAGGTAACTCAAGCAGGTCACCGATGAAATAGGGCAGCACTGTGCAGCATCCACCGTGCTGCGCGTTTAGATGTGAAACATTTGAAACGGACATGTCATATTGGAAGTTGAGGTAGCGAAACCACTCCTGATTGCGGTACATCAGGCCGGACCTGAACCCGGCAGCCTCAAATTCCTTGCCGTACCGGTTGATCGTTGCTGCACATTGCTCGAAATGTTGCTGACTGAGGAATAGGTTGCCGTCGTGATTCAAGTCATGAACATTGACTTCAAAGCCCCGGCGGCGTATTTCCTTCAGAAACGCGACTGGGACCTCATAGCGCTTTTCGGGAATGACTTGAAAGGACGCCTTAAATCCACAGGAATCGTCCAGATCCATAAGCCGGGAGCAGAAGTCCCTACCCACGGAGGTTTCGACATCATGGGTCACGATGGCGCAACTCTGATGTCCATCCGGCCAAAACCAGATGAAGGGTATGGAGTCGCGCCCTTGTGTACGCAATGCCAGAAGCAGCAGTTTCTCAAATATCTGCTCGACTGTGTAGTCCACCGGCCATGCGGGGAATGGAGTCTTCTGCCAACCTGCCAGAGAGAGTCGTTGCAAATATGCTCTGGCGCTGACGGATAAGAACGGTCGCACCATATAATAAGCGGAGCGCACCATGGCCTTCATCGGCATCGACGGCGGGTTGTGCGGATATCGCTCCAACAGCAAGTTGTCGATGACCTGATCGGGATCGAAAGAGAGATGTATGCCACCAACGTTGTTTCGCGCCCACGGAGCCTCGCTGGGCAACGCTCTTCCAACTGAGGAGGTCAAGGGAACCGCCGAGCACGAACCATAACAAACGGCATCTTGGCCGAACCGAAAGAATCCTTGCGGGCCAGAATCGGGAGCGCGGTCGTAGGAAAACGGCTGCAATGTATCTGGCAACCGGTATCGCTCGATCAGTCGTCTCATGGCCATTAAGTTTATCAGTGCGTGCCGTGTCCGCTGCTGCATTCATGCTGTTTCAGGAATCGTCGGTACCAAGCGATGGTGCGTTGAAGGCCTTCTTCTAGGGTGAACGTGGGGGCCCAGCCGAGAACCCGCCGGGCACGCTCGGAGCTCAAATACTGATTTCGGATCTCCTTGTTGGCTTGATTCTGGACCTCCGGAATAAGGTCCGAATCCATTTTGCGCACGATAAGACTAACCAAGTCGAGCACGTTAGTCTGGTTTTCATTCGAGAAATTGAATGCCTGCCCCTTCAACTCCGGATTGCAAGTCAGCCGCTCGGCCAACAGCATGTACGCTGCCGCAGCATCCTCGATGTAGAAGTAGTCGCGCACAAAGCGGCCGTCGGATCGAATGACCGGGCGCTCGCCACAAATTACCGAACGAATGGTACCCGGTACCACCCGGTTCCAGTTCAGGTCACCACCGCCGAAGAAGTTTCCACAACGCGTAATGGCCACCGGAAGGTCGTAGCTGTGTGCATAAGCCTGGGCGATGAGATCAGCGCAGGATTTACTCACCTCATAGGGCTGGCGCGCCTGCAGCGGCATATTTTCGGTGTAGGGCAGCACCTCATGTTCACCATATGCCTTATCCGACGAGGCCAGCACGACGGCTCGCACTCTTGGTGACCGACGGCAAGCCTCCAGCACGTTCCATGTGCCGCGCACATTGGTTTCGAAGGTCGGAACTGGATCGCGTGTTGCGGACGCGACAATAGCCTGCGCAGCTATATGAAATACAGTGTCAATTTCATACTCACCCAGAATTCGCTCCAGCGAATCATGATCTTCAACCCTGCCCCGCGCGGTGGCCACTTGCTTTATGAGTCCATGCGCCGGGGATACGAGCCCGCCGGTGTGCTCCTGGTTTCGGACCAAGCACACCAACGATGCACCACTCTCGTAGAGGCTTTTTGTCAGCCATCCGCCCAGGAGTCCAGTGGCCCCGGTTACAAAAACTCGCCTTTCCCGCCAGAATGCCACGTTCACGGTCATATTTTCCCACTCTACCGTAAGCGTCTGAACGACGCACCTGTTTTGTTGCGCGGCGGATGCTGTGAAGTTTCGAATCAGAGCGGCTTTGGGCCGAGCGAGATCTGCCGCGGGCGCGGAGTGGTACTGAATTTGATGAATTTGAAAAAATGCAGGAAGGCCAGGAGGAAGGTGTTGGCGTGATTCCCTGGTTGCGAGGAAACCGCCAATGTCAGTGCGCCGCCGGGTGGCCGGGAGTCTGGCAGTTGCCTGCTCTTATTCTCTCCGCCGGCCGCAGGACTACCGCACACTCGTCACGACACCTACCGGGGGGTGAGGCAGAGGAATCGGAAGAGAAGCGAGGAGGTGTTTGGCTCGATGCCCCCCCGTGCGGGTCGAATCTCGGGAAGGCTCTGTTGAACTGTGATGGCCCGGCGTTTAAGGCAATAAGCCGTACGCGATAAACTCGGTCTGGCCAGCCACGAAGACCTTTCCGTTCGCGACGACCGGGATCATGAATTTAGTCGCCAGATCCATCGTGTCCCGCGTGCCGGCCTGATTGGTGCTGTAAAGCACATCAGCCAGATTGGTCGCATCATAGGCAAAAAGCACACCCGGTGCACCGGTATCGTTATCGGGGCTTTGTCCATTGTTTTGGATCGCCCACAGTATCCCGCTATTGTTGCCATTCGAAGATACCGCAAATGATCCACCACGAATCGGGTAAACCGCCGACGACTGGGAAGTGGGAGATGTCGACAGCAGGCCATTGGTCAGTTGGAATGCCTTCAAAGAGTCGTTTACCGCCCCGAAGTAGACATATCCGTTGAAGAAGACGGGAGTGCTAAAGTTGCCCGCCTCAATACCTCCATGAGGCAACACACCCTGGAGTGCCTGAATAATCTGATTGTCATTGCTGGAGTTGTAGTGTCCCATGTTGTCACGGTTCACCACATAGATGGTTCCGGTCTTGCCCGCGACAATCAGTTCGTGTGGATAGGGACCACTCGACTGATCCACAAGCAGAACCGGGCCACCCGCCCCCAGGTCAAGATTGTTCGCATCCATGTTGTTCTGGTCGTAGGGAGCAAAATAGTCAGCAACAGTGCCGCTTGGGGATAGCTTTTCGACGCTGTCTCCATAATCGGCCCCGCCAGTGTTGGCATCAAACGGACCGTTACTTGTTGCAAAGTAGATATCGTTGGTAGCGTCTGTCGCCAAGCCTCCGCCTCCCTGCCAGACGCCGCCTCCATAACTGTTGGGAGTTACGTTGTAGATCATCACTCGCTGCAGGGTGCTCGCACTGTATCCCATAATCCAGCCGTGCCAGGGACGTATATCGCCATGGGAGCCGAAGCCTATATAGACGACCCCATTATTCAGCAGCAGGGCAGGCCGCTGGCACTCATACAGGGCATCAAAAGAAACCATTCCGCCCATTGAGTCATCTCCCGACCCTGGTACACTCCCGGAAATCACGACCGGGCCGCTAAACTTCTCGGCACCGGTCGTGATGTCCAGAGCATGCAGTCGCTGGAAGTAGCTGGTTCCGTTCTCCTTCGTATTGACAACGATGTACAGCGTTCCGGTAGACGGATCAATAACAGGCGTGCCGGTGATGCCGTATTGGACGGGAATATCTCCACACTCTCCAACGTCGCCGCAGGGGATGGTTGTAACCCCGGAGCCGAGAAAACTCACGTGCCACAGAGGAACATTGCTCAGGCCGTCTGCGTCAAATGCATAAACACTGTCGTTCTCAGTTGCGACATACACGACGTTGTGATAGCCCTGACCGGGAATACTGACACTGGGGACATACAGCGGAGAAGCGAATGCAATCCCGTCGATTGGGTATGAGAAAAGCTTTCCGAATTGCGTCTGGTTGACATTCGCCGTGGTCAGGACAGTCTCATTATTATTCTGGCCAGTTCGCAAAGCATCGTTGTGATAGGTGAATGTGCCTGCATAGTTACTGACATACACGGTCGCACTTGCTGACTGCCCAGTGGTCGTCGCACTCACGACGTGACTGCCTGCACTGGAGGGTGGCGTGTAAACGCCATTGGTCGTAATCGTTCCGGAGGAGGTTGATCCGCCAGCTAGCCCATCTACCAACCAAGTGACGCTTCCAAAGCCTGATGTAGCGTTGTATTGCTGTGTCTGCGTAAACGTTACAACAGCTGCACGCGGTGTAATTGCAAATCCAGCCGTGACGATGAGAGTCGTGGAGCTATTCAGCGCACCCAAGGTTGCCTGTATTGTTGTACTGCCGACAGAGACCCCAGTCGCAACGCCGGTGTTATTGATAGTTGCCACGGTGGTAGCGCTCGAACTCCAGGCAACGGAACTGTTCAAGGTTTTGTGGGTCCCATCACTGTAGGTTCCCGTCGCCGTGAACTGCAGTTGTCCTCCAACCACAACAGGAGGAGTAGCAGGCGATACAGCAATGGACACCAAGGCTGGGCCGCTCATTGAGCTTGCCTTGAATGCCGCCATTTGCATGATCCACGATCCGCTGGATGAGAGAGGGGCAGTAGCGCCATAGCTGCCTGTCGTCGCGACCATCTGGTCCTCGGCAATGTCGCCATCCGGTGACGTGAGCAGGCGGCTGGTAAAGCCGCCGCCCGGACCACTGGTTAGCGTTACGACAATGTTCGCACCAAGAAGAAGGTCAGATGGATTCGTGGTGGTTGCAGAACCGCTGCTGCTGCTGGCGCTGTTGCCACTGCTTGCCGCCGTTACATCCAGGGGACTGTTCGGATCCGCCCCGCTGTATTCGAGGATGCGAATGTCGGGATATGCCGCAGCGGTGGAAAAGGTTACGGTAACGGTGTTCGTTCCTGCCGCCGCAGGGGCAATATTTTTTGCGTAGTAGATTGACTGAGATAGTGTGCCACTAATCACCGTCGGGCCAATGGCGAGCGCGTAAGCATTACCTTTGGAATCGACAACTGAGCCGACTGTGGCCGTGCTGTCGTTCCACCCCACCACAATCACATTCAGGTCGCCGGCGCTTTGTGCTGCTGTGAACGTAACATTCACCGAGGTCTGCGGTGACTGCGGGGTGGCATAGTTGCCCTGAATGTAGCTGACAACTGTGGATGGTGCCGTGACCGTTAGCGTCACAGTGGCGGTTTGCTGGAGTCCCCCGCCAGTCCCAGTGACAGTTATGGGATAACTACCGACCGGTGTACTGGCCCCCACCGTGATAGTCATGATCGAGTTGCCCGATCCCGGAGCAGGAATCGTACTGGGGTTAAAGCTGATACCAGTCGCAGTAGGAGCGCCGGTCGCAGACAGGGCGATCGAACCGTTAAATCCGCCGCTGATCGTAGACGTGATAGTAGAAGTACCCTGGCTTCCTTGTGCGACGCCCACGGAAGCAGGAGATGCCGAGATAGTGAAGCTTGGCACGGCAGTTACGGTCAGCGTAACTACAACCGTTTGCTGGAGTCCGCCACCATTCCCTGTCACGGTGATCGGATACGTTCCTGTCGAGGTGCTCGCTCCGACTGTGATAGTCATAGTTGAGGCGCCGGAACCCGGTGCTGGAATTGTGCTCGGGTTAAAGCTCACTGTGGTGCCCGTGGGACTGCCGCTAGCAGACAAGCTGATCGAATTATTAAAGCCGCCACTAACCGTGGTGGTAATGGTGGAACCACCCTGGCTCCCCTGTGAGATGCTCAAGGAAGTCGGCGATGACGAAATCGTAAAACTCCCAGCTGCAGTTACAGTGAGGCTTACGGTTGTGTTTTGTTGGACTCCTCCGCCATTCCCACTCACTGTGATTGGATAGGTCCCCACCGGAGTACTCGCCCCGACTGCGATGGTCATAGAAGAGGTGCCAGAGCCCGGTGCCGAAATCGTGCTTGGGTTGAAGGTGACGGTTGTGCCAGTTGGCATGCCGCTGGCCGAAAGACTGATCGAGCTATTGAACCCACCACTGACTGCCGTGGTAATTGTGGAGTTGCCTTGAGTGCCTTGCACGATACTGACAGAGGCAGGCGACGCCGAAACTGTAAAGTTTGCTCCTGTTCGGAAGGCAACCATCTGCATGATCCACTTTCCGGAGGGACTGATCGGGGCAGTGGCGCTATAGCTGCCCGTAGCGGTCACCATTCGGTCTTCGGCAATGTCCGAGTCGGGCGCGGTCAACAGGCGCTTGGTAAATCCGCTGCCTGCTCCAGTTGTTCTGGTGGTAACAGTGTTCGCGCCAAATATGAGATCCGTCGCATTGGTCGTAGTTGCCGAACCGCTGTTGGTGGAGCTGCTGCTGCCGGAACCCGCAACATTCACGTCTACAGGATCGTTAGGATCTGCTCCGCTGTATTCAAGAATGCGAATATCGGGATAAAGAGCAGCCGTCGAAAACGTTACCGTAACAGTGTTGGCCCCTGCAGCAGCAGCAGCGATGTTTTTTGCGTAGTAAATGGACTGCGACAACGTCCCGCTGACGACCGTGGGACCGACAGCGCGGCTATACACATTGCCCTTCGAGTCTAGAACAGAGCTCACGCTCGCCGTACTGTCGTTCCAGCCGACAACGACAACATTCAAGTCCCCGGCAACCTGCGCAGCGGCATAGGAGACGTTGAGGGTCGTTTGAGGCGTTTGCGGGGTCCCACTGTTTCCTTGGACGTAGGTGATCGTGGTTGCCGCCATGGCGACTAAAGTGCACAGCCCGTAAGCAAATGCCACGATCACCGACAACATAGCACGGAGAGCCGTGCCATATGCATTGTCGGAGCGTAATGAGATTGATTTGATCATCATGCGCCCCACACTTTCAGTCATAGGTTTCGACAAATGTGCCCCGCAGGCCCGCGCCGCAAAACGGCAGATCTTGTTCGCCCTCTGCGACTCCACGAATGAAGAACGGTCGTCGTAATCTCTCGATTTTCGAATTTTAGGAAAGGGCCGCTGTCTGAGCATGCTTGTGGCTCCAACGCAAAGAGACATCAAGCTGCCCGGCCTTTTGTAGGCGCTGAATTTCGCTGATGCGAACATAACGTCCGCGCTCGATATCTTCGAATGTCAGGCCCACTTTGCGGTAAGCGTCGTAAAGCTCCTGAGCACCCTTGCGGGCGGTCCACTCTGGACGGAAGCTCGGTACCAGCCGTCCAATTTTGTCGAAGTTGACGCGGTAGCAGCGCAGATCAGGTCCACCGTTGGGTGCGTACTCTACTCGACACCCCGGCACTATCTCCGCAACGATCTCGGCCAACTCGCGAACGCGGAAGTTCTCGTCGTTGCGTCCGACATTGAAGGTCTGGTTGTGAACCGCTTCGCGGGGAGCTTCGAGCACGGCAATTACGGCCGCTATGATGTCGCGAATGTGCACAATCGGACGCCAGGGGGTGCCGTCGCTCTTGATATACACACGGCCCGTGGTACATGCCCATGCCACAAGGTCATTCAGCACTATGTCGAGCCGCAACCGCGGAGACACTCCATAGGCAGTCGCATTCCTCATATAAGTGGGGCTGAAATTATCGTCAGCCAGCGACGCAAGGTCACGCTCGACGAAAACCTTGGATTCTCCGTATGGAGTAACAGGATTGACCGGAGACGTCTCGTCTAAAAAGTGATCTCCGGCGGCACCATAGGTACTGCAAGAAGAGGAGAAGACAAAGCGCTCTACACCGGCTTCCTTCGCCAATTTTGCGAGGTTGACCGAGGCAAGATGATTGATGTCATAGGTCAACTGCGGATTGAGGTTCCCGATCGGATCATTCGACAGTGCGGCCAGATGCACGACGGCATCGAAGCCCTCCAGATCCGACCGTGTCAGATCGCGGAGATCTTTGTGGATTCCCGTGACTTCCTTGATCGGCTCTCCGAAAGTAGATCCGCCATATAGTTCCGTGTCTAGGCCGACAACGTCGTGGCCGGCAGAATGCAACATAGATCCGGCAACCACGCCGATGTAACCCTTATCGCCAGTAAGTAGTACTTTCATATAGCTCCCTTTCCGAACGACCGCGATCACCTCGCGGAACCGCGAAGACCTCGACACGATACTTGTTTGGAGATATTGACATCACAGATTCGTGAGGTCAGAACCGAAATCAATCGAGGGGGTTGAACGCGTGAATGCTACGATAGGCCCTCGGGTACGCAAGCACCGCGGCTACTTTCAATCAACAAACCGTTCTCGCAGAGAAGTTCCGCAGCGTCACGAATGGCCGTGAACGGCATTCCAGAGCATTCGGCAATGTCCAACAGCGAGTGATCGCCGTCGGAAAAATTAAGGACCCAAAGCCGAGCATTGATCTCGACGCCAATCGACTCCCCGCCAGTGCTGCGGTACAGGTTTCGCTTGCCCAGTTGAGGCTCGCAGCATTGGTTCTGGCTCGTATAGGAGCAGTTGTTCTCCAGCACGTCGAAAATTGACGCACACAGGCGTAGCGATCGAGCAAGCTGCTGTGGATGTATGAAGTCAAGATTGTCAGCTGACGTATGGTACTCCGGAAAGGAGCCCCAGACACTGCGCATCAAACAGCCGACCGGAAGATTGAACCCCGGGGAGCAGTACTGACGCTCGTCATATCCATAGGGCGAGAAGTCCAGCACTTCCGACACTTCGCCGCAGTGTTTCAGAATGTGCGCAACCGCCCGGTCGATCTCAGCATCTCCGCGCCGGCTCTTCTTGTAATGAAAACCGCCCGCGTCCCCTATACAGGTTAGTACCAGCCCGTGCCGTATCCGTCCTACCTTCTCCTTGTTGCGTGCGAGCCAAGTGATCGCGCCGATTGTACCGGGAATAAACAGAAAGCGGTATGAGTAACGAAGATCCTTTCCGGCCAATAACTGCGCCAGAAAAGTGGCCACGGCCAATCCTGAAAGGTTGTCATTCGCCAGCGACGGATGGCAAGCATGCACCGAGATCAGGACTTCTTCGCTCGACCGCCCCGGAAGATAGCACTCTCCGTAAGTCAGGTGCCCATTCTCGAGTGTCGTGTCAATGCATACCTCGTACTCGCCCTCTCTAAGCGCCATCAATTGCTTATGCGTCAGGCAGAATCCCCATTCCGGCTTGTAGTACGACGTCCGGTACGGAATCCAATCCGGATGTTCCGGCAACGTAAACAGGTGTTCTTTCAACTCGCACAGCGGCAGCGTGGTATGCATTGGCGTGCTGTAGTTCAATACGTGCAGACTGCACTGCCGGAAATCCACAACCCGTTTCCCGTCCGGCCCATTGAGATATGCTTCGCGAATGTTCCATTCCTGCGGAATTGTCCAGTCAAATACCTGCGTCCCGCTTTCCACCTCAAATATCTGCAATGGAATGAGCTTCTGGATCCGCTTAAGCGTGTCCCGGATTCCGTCACCTGTAATGCTCCGGCAGATCGGATAGAGATCTGCAACGAAGCAGTGCAGTTCGTGGCCAGTTTCTACCGGGTCCATTTGGTCTAGCTTTTTCAGATTCATCGCCATCATTTGAAGTTCGGGTATGCCCCGTCCCGCTCGGAAATCACTTGTACTTGGCTTGGCCACGCGATCCCAAAAGTCGGATCATCCCAGCGTACCCCCCGGGCCAATTCCGGATTGTAGAATTCCGATATTTGATAGAACACCTCGGTTTCGTCTTCAAGTGTCATTAAGCCGTGCCCACAACCTTCTGGCACGTAAACCATGCGACGGTTGGAAGCCGTAAGAACTACGGCTATCCATTGCTTGAATGTCGGCGAGTTAGGTCGTAGATCGACCACCACGTCGTAGATCGCTCCTCGGGTGCAGCGCACTAGTTTAGTCTCCGGGTAAGGCAAGGCTTGATAGTGGATTCCACGAAGCGTTCCCTTTCGGGTGTTAAACGAAACACTGCATTGTGCAAGCCGAGTACTCAGCTTGTTTTTTTCAAACTCATCCTGACACCAGCAGCGGGCAAAGAAGCCACGCTCATCGGGGTGCGGTTCCAGGTGAATCTCGAAAACACCTGGCAGCTTAGTCTCGTTAAAGGTCATTTCGATGGCAGTTCGTTACGAAGATAATTGGCGATTCCCTCGATGGCGCTTTATAGATGCCGAGGTGATCTCTTTCAATTCACATCACCAGCTTGCGACAATAGAAGGCTTCGGCGTAGCCGCTGGGAGCGTTGCATTCCATCCCCCGCAGCCGCATAAGGGAAAAAAATGTCTCTGGCTGAAACCAACTCTTATGACGCTGAGACTGAAAGGCTTCCATGATGCAATGAACCTTCTTCTGGCAAACCTCCAGATCGAGCGGCACGAACACGTTGGGTTGCCCCATGTCACCGTCATACTTGGGGATTTCATACTCCAGAATCAGATGATCCCGGAAGGTGTTCCAAGTTAGTTCAGCGATTAGCCGGTGATCTTGATGAGCGTCTTTTCGGTTGTGAGTGAAGATAAGGTCCGGGGAGATCTTCTGCTTCAATTCTTCAAACACCGACTTGACTTCTGCGCCTACAAAAGGCATAAAACCATCGGCAAAACTCTTCAGGAAAGGCCCCTTCAGCCGCGCCGGACAAACGAACGATTCGGCGCTGCGTTTTGCCTCAGCCTCCCGGACTCCAAGGGCGCTGAACACGACCCAGTGAAAGTCGCAGTCTGCGTATTGCTCGGTCAACCGGAGAATGGTGCCACCACAACCAATTTCGATATCATCCGAATGACAGCCGAGACACAGAATTTGACGCGCTCCATTCCTCTGTGCGTCCAGTTTCAGCTGAATCATACGCCGTCCGAAACCGCTTCCAAGCGGTTGGAATTTGCACTGGAGCCATGATTCCAGACCTTCCATGGCGCGGCGCCTTGGTTGAGTTCCTCTAGAAGCAGTTTGTCTTTGAAGGTGTCCATGCACTGCCAAAATCCCGTGTACTTGTAGGCTAACAAAGCCTGTTTCTCGATCAGTCTCTGAAACGGCTCGCGCACCAGTTCCTCACCGGGTTGAATATGGCTAAATATCTCAGTGCGCATCGCGAAGAAGCCCCCGTTGATCCAAATGTCGGTCTGGCTTAATGGGTCGATCTCGCGGACAATCCCCTCTGATCCGGCTTGGACAATATCAAAACTCGCTGTCGGTTGCACCAGCAGCAACGAAGCAATGGCTTTACTCTCACGAAATCTTTCCAGTAGCGCTGGTAACGGAACATCACTTAAGCCATCGCCATAGTTTGCGAGAAACATTTCTTCGCCCTGTACATGCGGCTCTATAGCCTTTAGACGTTGACCGATGTTGGCGTTAACACCTGTCTCAACGAAGGTGATCGTCCAATCGTCGATGTCTCGATTCAGAAACTGGACGTTCGTCCCGCCTTTTGACCACACGAAGTCATTCGAAACAGATTCATCGTAGTGAAGGAAGTAATCCTTGATGCTGTTGCCCTTGTATCCCAGGCAAAGTATGAAATCTTTGTGACCGAAGTGGGCGTAGTACTTCATCAAATGCCACAGAATCGGTCGGGTCCCGATCTGCACCATGGGTTTGGGGACGTCATCGGCGTACCCTCGGAGCCGCATCCCGGCTCCTCCGCAAAAAAGAACCACTTTCATGGCTTGCCTCCGCCTCTTAATAGACCGTTACTTTCGGAATCGGCACGACAAAGCGTCCGCCCCATGCGCGAATGAACTGCAACTGCTGCATTATTTCGTCTTTCAAGTTCCAGGGAAGGATCACGACATACTCTGGCTTGGTCTCGCGGATCCGGGCCGGATCATAAATCGGAATACGGCTGCCGGGCAGGAACCGTCCTTGCTTGTACGGGCTGCGATCTACCGTGTACTCGATCAGATCTTTACCGATACCGCAGTAGTGCAAAAGAGTGGCGCTCTTGCCCGGCGCTCCATACCCGGCTACTTTCTTGCCTTGCATCGCTGCAGAGAGCAGGAAATCTACGAGCGCGAACTTCGTTTCCTTCACCTGCTGTGCGAAGCTCTCGTAACCTTCCACCTTGTCGAGTCCGGCCCTGGCTTCATCAGCCAGAACCTTGCGCATGTTTGGCTCTAATGGATGAGTCTTGCTCTCTGCTCTGCATGCATATACGCGAAGAGATCCACCGTGCGATTTCAATTCCTCCACGTCGAACACCCTCAGCCCGTGCGCCCCCATGATCTTGATGGTGCTGAGTAGCGAAAAGTACGAGAAGTGTTCGTGGTAGATGGTGTCGAACTCGTTGAGCTGGATCAGTTGCAGCAGGTGGGGAAATTCGAGCGTCAGCACACCTTCGGGCTTCAGAATCACCTTGAGCCCTTCGACGAAGTCGTTCAAATCCGGAACTTGTGCCAACACGTTGTTGCCAAGCACGAGGTCGGCGTAGCGGCCTTCGGCTGCGAGTTCTTTGGCCAGCTTCGTTCCAAAGAAACGTACCAGCGTTGGAACTCCCTTTTCGACAGCTACCTTGGCGACATTCGCCGCCGGCTCGATTCCCAGCACCGGCACATCGCGCGTGACGAAATACTGCAGCAGATAGCCATCATTGCTGGCCACCTCCACGACGAAGCTGTCGGATCCCAAGTCGAAACGCTTCTTCATGGCCTCACAGTACTTATCACAGTGCTTTAGCCATGAATCGGAAAAGGAAGAGAAATACGGATAGTCGCTAAAAATCTTCTCCGGAGTCTCATATTCGTCCAGTTGCACCAACCAGCACTTTTCGCAAACCAACACATGAAGTGGGTAGTAAGTTTCACCGCGGTTCAGGTCAGCAGCCGAGGGATAAGTCTCACAAAGCGGAGACAATCCCAAGTCGATAAATGTCCGCTGCAAGCCGCTGCCGCAAAATCGGCAAGGCTTAGTTGCCGACATCTGCTGAGTTTCAAAACAAGGCATTGTTATCATCATGGGTCTCTTTCAAGATGAGATCAGTTCAGGCAAGCGCAGGTTTCTCAACCGCTGGTGATTCCACCGCAAGAAGCTGTCCAGTTGCCCGGCTTTCCGCAGCCTCTGAATATCGGCTAATCTGCACCGGGTCGCTCGTTACCTTGGGTCTTTGTTCCGACTACCTTGACTGCTGCCGCACTAGCGGTTACAAAACATCTGTTCTGGCTTCTCTCCCAGTATTTTTGTAGGCAGGGTTCCTGAGGATGCTCCGCCGATCTGAAAAACCGACGAATAGCGTGTATCCCAGTCGCGTCGCCGCCGGTCAAAAGGCTCCAAACCCCAGTACTGCAAAGGCCAGTCTTTCCGAAGGGACGGGTCCCCTTCGTGAATTTCGTCGATCAGCTCGGTCACCGGCCGCCAGCCGAGTTCCCGAGCGACCTTAGTGCGCACTCCAAGGTCAACTCCGGAAACGAAGAGGTATCCACCAGGCTTCACCAGACGCGCCAGAGAACGTAAGCAGGTTTCCGCCTCCGTTGGCTGCATGTGGCATAGAAACCGGTTTGCGACCACAACATCCTGAAGACCAATAACGTCGACCAATTCCGGATTTCCGGCATCCCCAAGGTGCCAAGTGATGCCCTCGCGGAACCGCGCTTTAACCCTCGCTTGCTCGCCCTCGCATTCGAACATCGCGGCGATCTCATCTGAGGACATGCGTTCAAAAACGAATGTCTTCTGATCTCCGAAGGTTTTTGAAGCCAAATCTCCCCCTGGAGCGAGAGAGCCTAAACTAGAGTTCCGTTC
Organism: uncultured Acidobacteriota bacterium; assembly: GCA_963738165.1. Classification (GTDB taxonomy): domain Bacteria; phylum Acidobacteriota; class Terriglobia; order Terriglobales; family Acidobacteriaceae; genus TOLSYN. Next base: position 526,636 of record CAVTVE010000006.1, on the reverse strand, counting down.
CGGAGCGTGATCCTTGAGAGAATAGACGCCTTCTTTCGCAAATTGCAAAACATTGGGGTCGATGTCCAATGCACGTAATCGAACTCTCAGATCCGGTCTTGCACAACGGATCGAATACGAAAAGGAATAGGCCTCAGCTCCTTTGCTGCAACCGAGAATCGCCATGTCGAGGTCCGATTCTTGTGCCGTGGAATCCAGCAGACGAATCAGCAACTCGAGTTCCGGGCGATTTCTAAAAAAGAAAGTACCCATGTACTGCTTCCGCTCCGATCGCAATTGAATCAACTTGTGCAAATGAGCGCCGTACATCCAGCCGAGACGCGAGGAGGTCAAGGAAGTCGGCAAGTGATTCCACAGCCGCATGTTCACACGAAGATATGGACGCCCCAGGAATCTTCTAAGACGCCGTGACTGAGACATCGTGTCCATGGCGGCCTGTAGCCAAGCGGTTTTCTTTGAACCTACGTCCATAGAGTCGCTCCAACTCTTGACGAGTTTCCCAGGCCGTTTCTTTTCATATCTCGCATTCGACTTGAAAATCGTTTGGGCTGTGTAATTCCGCGCATTATCAGACTGAGAATCGGGACAATTCAGGCGCTGATGGTATGCCGAAAATCAGGAAGAACTTTTGGCCATTGGACGGATTGAGATCTCCGTCACCTCAGCAGTACGGGAAAGCATCAAAGCATGAACGACGACGGAGGCTACATCCTCTGGTTGCAACAAAGTCTTTGGATAGTACTCGCGCCCTTCCTGCTGGAAAAGCGCCTGCTGCATTGGCGTCGCGGTGCGCCCAAGATAGAGCGTGAGAACGCGGATTCCTTTCGGATTCACTTCCTCGCGCAAGCTGTCGGCAATTGCCCTCAACGCATGTTTCGTAGCCGCATATTGTCCGACTTCCGGCCGCTTTACTGCAAGCCCGACACTCGAGTTGATAAATACGATTTGCCCGTGCGCTCTCGCCAAAAAGGGCAGCAAGCGTTGACTCAACAGGTATGGTGCGCGAACATTAGTGGCATATTGGAGATCGAAATCCTCGATGCGGCCACGTTCCATCAGGTCTTGATGAATAACTCCGGCGCTGTGAACCAGAATGTCGAGCTTGCTACGTTTTTTTTCCAGGTGATCGAGAAGATTCTCAAAGTTTTCCTCTACAGCAATGTCCATTGGAAAGATGGTCGCCGGTGCAAACTGTTGAGCTGCCGCAACCGTCTCCATTAGCGCGTTGCAGTCTCTTCCGACGGCACATAACTCAGCACCCTGGCGGGCCAATGCCAGGGAAATAGCCCGCCCGACTCCGCTGCTCGCTCCGGTCACTACTGCGACGCGTCCGATCATTTGGCCAGCGCTATAGATTGGTTCGGTTGACGTATACATGCTGTGTCGTAGAAATCAGACTCTTCGTTTGTTAAGCGGAAACTAGGATCGTTTCCTTAGCTGATGACGGCTTTCTTAATCCGCGAAGGAGATCGAAGTAGAGTGATTTCTGCCCCATTGCGAACAAAAGCAGTCCGAAGAAGATGACTAGAAGGACCGTAATCTCCAGCACGAGTCGGGACAGAGGAGACAGCGATTGGCCGTAAAATGAGCGTACTGCAAAAGCCAGCCCCGCAGCTACGATGCTTGAGGCAAGGGGGCGGATCAAAACTCGCAGTACGTCCCAAAAGGAAACCACTGTACCGTGCACGGACCAGGCAATCACTGGAATGACCCACAGTATCATCACCGCCGAGTAAGCAAACGCGACACCCCTGGGCCCGTATGGGAGCCCGATCACGTAGCTTGCAATCATGAGAGGGGCGATCACTAAGCCCATTTTCAAGGCTCTTCGAACCATTCCGAGCGACATCACGAGCCATGACAAAGGATTGGCCACCGCAAACACCAAAATTGTTGGCGCCAGCAGGCGAAAAATAGTTCCCGCATCTTTCCACTTTGGCCCTAGAAAGACCAATATCATGTCATCTGCAAAAAGTGCACAGGCTATGGTCGCGGGCACGGTCATTGCCAACACCAAAGAATAGCCCTTTAGGAAGTAACTCTTAAGACGACCGGGATCGTCCTGAAGCCGGGACAACGCCGAAAACGCCACTTCGCCGGCTGCCGAATTCAGGTTGGCCGTCGGGATGTTTATGAGTTGGTATGCCCTTCCATAGATCCCGAGTGCATCGGCTCCCCAGAACCGACCTAACAGGACTTTTTCAAAGTTGCTGGCTATATACACGACGAGCCCATTCAAAGTGACAGTGCCGCCGAAATGCATCATCGAACGGATTCCAACACGTCTGTGCGGACGTCCCGGAATCCAAGCCGTTGCAAGCCAGAACCCAAGAGTATTGATGATTGGAGAAGTGAGCGTCATCGCTACGAGAGCCCAATATCCGTAGCCGGCCATGGCGCCGCCAATCGCAATGGCGGTACTCACAACTAAGCTGATCGTGCTTATGATTGCCAAAGCAGTAAAACGCATTTGGCGTTGTAGAAGCGCTCCGTGTTGCACCCCTGCTGCATTGAAGACAAAGCTAGACGCCAAAGCAGCCGTCACGGCCATGAGCCGAGGCTCGTGGTAAAAGGCGGCGATAACCGGCGCCATTGCCACCGTTAGAAGCCCCAGCATTGCACCTACCACTAGATTGATCCAGAACAGTGTCGAAGTCTGCTCCTCCGTAACGACCGCGCGTTGTATTGCGGCAGCCGATAGGCCAAAATCTCGAAACAGAATCAAGACTCCGGTGAAAGCTGTGACCATGCCCACTAAACCGAAGTCCTTCGGACCCAGTAGACGGGCCAACACCATAAGGGAACCCAATCGAAGGACAAAATCTGCGCCTTGGGCGCAAAGTCTTGCCAAACCACCCTGAATCGTCTTTTGCTTTAGATCCTTCATCGCGTTTTCATGGTGCTATGGGAATCTCCATTGTTTTTCGTCAACTTCAAATCACCGCACGAACTTGCGGCAGCTTTCGAATTCCCTCTGACATCAATCTGCGCGCAAAGGATTGCCCTTGATGGGAACCGGGCAGCCATGCCACATTTTCTCTCTGAAGATATATTCGTATTGTTCATCCAAAGCTTTCCGGAACTCTTCTGCCTTACATTTAATCAAAGGCTTGAGCGTCTCAGCATTTCTCTCCAACTCGCAGAATTGGGTGATCAGACTATCGCGACTTAATTGCTTAATGTCCTGGCAATATTCCGATAGTCCCATCTGGGCCATAAGCGAAGAGCATTTATGGTGGAAGGAAATGGCAATCGACGGCTTGTTGAGGAGCAGCGATAGAAGGACATTGTGAAAGCGAGTCGCCACTACGAGGTCCGTTGCTGCCAATTGCGACAACAGGTCCCTAACAGATCCCACGGGCTCGCAGATAATTCGCTCCTCTTGCATCACTGACTTCTTCCTCAGCAACGATTTGAACTCTCTCGTCACTGGTGTGTCCGCGAGGTCGCCGATCAATAATCGGACGTCGTATTCGCGGTTCAGCAACCACTTTACGAGTTCCGCGAGAGTCTCGAGGTACGTCGCATAATCCGCGCTCGTTGTCCTCTCGATGCCATACATCGCAGAGTATGCCATCAAGCCGAGGCCAACAACCAACCTGCGCCCTTTCCTAGAATCACTGTGAGATAAAAGCGCCGCGGGCAGGCTGAAGGCCAAATCCGGATAGAGCCGATCGTCATCAGGGCGGAAGCCGATGCTTTTGAGATACTGCAGCGTGGAGCCGTCCCTGTATGAGCGGAAGTCTGCTAATGAAAGCGCTGATTTGACGAGGAACCTTCCGGTTGCGCGGTTCAGGGGGCCGGCTCCGACGCTAACAAAGCAGAGCTTGCACCGGCACAGTTTCGCGATCACCGACCATTTAAATGTGCTATAAGGTCCCCATCCACCAAGGCTGAAAGCGTCGGTAAGCAATCCTGTTCCCACGATGATAAGAACATCGGTGCTCCGGAGGGTCACAATCCCCTTGAGCCAACGATAAATTTCGCTTGGTATTCCAACAAAGAACTTCCGTACTACTCTAGCCAGAAGGTTGCGAGAGGTCCAAGGTTTGGCCACAACCTCGATCATCGGCACAGCTGCGATGTTGTACTCGGCGGCCACAGTTTCAGGAGCACTGCAAATGCATGTGATTTCGGCGTCGGGGATAACATGCCGGAGGTGGTAGAGCAGTGCTTCGAGCGTACTCTCGTTTCCGAAATTTCCCGCCCCAAAGTGCCCGAACAAGCCGATCTGCCGTCGCTTGCGTCTAGCCATTCCGGCCCTGCGTGTTGCGATATTTACCCTGTGAGCAGTGCGATAGAATACAGGAAGACATAAAACCCAGGCTCCTATTCGATAATGCCATTGACATGGACCGGCAATTGCCGTTTATCAACGTTTTCCCTCATCGGGGAGTTCCTATGCTCGAAGAGTTTCTCAAGGGTTTCGTAAGGATTCAGCACAGCTCTACAACACCTCGCTAGGATCGCTCTTATCAAACGGGTCCGGCAAAAGCCGACGGTTTCATCGAGCTTTCTCTTCTGATATTCCCAGAACTTCTTGTCGCGGCGGCCTCGCATGAAACTTACGGCGAGGAAGTTGTAGTATTCATCCAAGAGCCGATCCAGGCAGCCCTCAAGCTCTCCCTTTGTCAGAAAGTCAGGGCCGTGCGTTACCAAGGTGGACAACATACAGCCAAAGTGCGTCATCAGGTCAAAGGCGACGTCCACGGTCAGTGATCCCGCCTGCAATCTCTTGAAGGTAAGGATCTGATGAACAAAACCAAAGTCACAGTTCTTTAGGAGTAAGACGCATGCTTCTCTGTCAGCATGAAAATTTGCTTCGTTATAGAAGGGATCACGGCTCCTGACGAGATCAGAGCGATAAAGGACGGAGTTCGATGTCCCGAACACATACATCCCCTCAAGAAACATGCGGCGACAGATCTCGCGACCCGGCACCATCCGGCTGGGATACGGCAGCCCGCTCCACAGGATTTCGTGCTCTTGCAAGCCATAAGCTCCAACAATTCCAACCGATGAATGCTCTTCGGCGACGGCAACCATCTCTTCTATACATTGCGGGAAGATCCAGTCATCCGCAAACACAATTTTGCAGTACTTGCTCTCAGGAGAAATCTGACGTAAGGCAAGGTTATGGTTGGGAACCGCCCGCAAGAACTGCTGGTTGTCGTGGACTCTAATACGCGGGTTTTTCGCGGCATAGCGACGTGCAATTTCCCCTGATTTATCCGTGCTGCAGTTATTGACGATAATGTAGTCCCAATTCTGATAAGTCTGCGCCAGAACGCTTTCAATGCACTCGGCGAGATATTCCTCGTTGTTGTACACCGGAGTAACTATGCTCACCAGAGGCATCGGTCCTGAATTCATGTTCCCTCCCGTCACACCGTCACTGCGTGCCCTACCTTACGGGCTCGGCTTCCGCCGAACGAACCGATCCGACGACCCAGGTCTGCTTAACTGGGTCGAATTGCCTAACAATCATGGCAGGATTCCCGGAAAGAACAGAGTAAGGTGGAGCACTTCTTGTAACCACGGCGTGAGCAGCAACGTAACAATTTCGGCCTAGAACCAGATCGCCTCGGGAACTTATAATGGCCGCTCCGTGACCGACGTAGGAACCCTGCCCGATTCGGATCGTGCCCCCCTTTGTGAAGCCCTGGTCTCCGATTGGGATCGTGGTGTCTTCGTACGCATGGTTCTGGTCTACGATCAGGACATCCTGTGCAACGATGACATCACGTTCTAAGTGAATGCGATTCTTGGCGCCAATCTGCGTTCGCCAGTGAATCACGCAATTATCATCGATCACGATGACGGGCTCTTCTCGCTCCTCCTCCACCGGAACGCTCAACCCCAGGCAAGTATCTTTTTCTATCCTTATTCCATTGCCTAACTTGATGCGGTGCGCATTTTTCCTGTCAATGAAGCATGTCGGATGGATTGACACCTTCGAACCCATAGACGCAAACGGATAGGTCAGCCGCAGCCACTCGCTGTAAAGTTTTCTCAAAATCCGAGGAACCAGCTTCAGCGGGTCTTGAAAACGAGCGCGAGATCTAGCGCTATAGCTCATCTATGTCATCTCCGTTTCCGGCCCGACTACATTAGCCGTGCTGTATGACTGCTCAACCAGTTCCGCTTCACGATTTGCAGAACTGAGCTTGACAGTGTTTTTCGAGTCGACGGCGCCTGCACCTCTTACCTGCCCCATACGCCACGCTCGAGTTTCCGGATCGTACTGTCTAATTATGGTTGCAGGCGTTCCAAAAACTACGGAGTAATCTGGAATGTTTCGCATCACCACAGAGTTGGCTGAAATAACACAATGGCGGCCTATTGTTAGCTCGCCTCGTGAACATAGGATGGCCGCCCCGTGACCGATCCACGATCCTTCGCCGATTCGGATTCTGCCACCCTCCGTAACACCTTGCCTGATGATCGGTACGGCAATATCTTCGTAGGCGTGATTGTGGTCTTGAATTACGACATGCTGACCGACAAGTACATCGCGTCCTAAGTGAACGCGATTTTTGCCGGATACGATACTGCCATACCCGATACTGCAACCGTCATCGATAACAATCGTGGGCTCACCATTGGGATCGTCACTGGCGACGTTGAGCCATGCGTACTCCAGCAGGCGTACCGAATTACCAAGACTGATTCTGGGAGATCGTTGGCGACTCACTTTACTTGTGAAGTGAAATGATACATTGCACCCTATTGATGCAAATGGATACGTCAGGCTGAGCCAGGTGCTATACAGCTTCGTAAGTCCGTTCGGCAAAAGCTCGAATGGGTCCGCAAGTGGAGGCTGAGTGTTCGGAGGATACATGGTCTTATTTCTTGAGGGTGGTTCGCTGTGATCGGAGGACTGTAATTTCGTCCTTCTACTCACAGATTGGCCTCTCTCCTTCCGGCTTTCGGAAAATCGCATGAATGGACTCCCCTCCTCCCACGATAGGAGCCATTGCCAGCAGAGCGCGCAAAACGGTCACGCGTACCAACTTTCGCGCCGCCCTCCAGGGAAGACTAGGTTCGCCACGGTACGCTACGGGCGTTCGCCGAATACCCACGGCGCGGAACACATCATCCCACACGTAGCGTAGGCTGGTTCCCACTGCGGGATTACGCCGTGTTTCGAGCGACACCTTTCGAAGTCCCGCTGACTCGGCAAGGAATTTTAGAGAGGCCGGCGAATAGTGGAACAGATGTCGCGGTAACTCCAGTCCATGCCAATAGCTTCCAAACGCGCGTGCCTCGGCAGATTCCACGTTCGGTACCAGGACGTAAAAGATTCCCCCTGGCTTAAGCCATTCGCCAACGCGAGCCATCACCCGTCGCGGCTCATAGAGATGCTCGAGCACATCGAAACAGGTAATCACGTCAAAGGATTCACGCGGGAAGGGCGCATCAAGGATATCGCCGGCAAATACCTGGGCACCGCTCCGCGCTTGGGCTGTTCTAGCGCCCTCGGCGGACATCTCGATTCCATAGAGATTCCAGAGCTCTATCGGCATGGAAGCTAGAAAAGATCCCGAGCTGCATCCGAGTTCGAGCAACGTTCCGGACTGCTTATATTGCGCAAGGGTAGCCTTGCGTGCCCTCCAGCGTCCTGGCGAGTTCTGGCCCCCCGCCGAAATCAGTCGGTGATACGCATCTGTATAGTGCAGGTGCATTTCTTCGGGCTTGGGCGGATGGCTGAGCCAGACGAGCGAACACGTCGGGCAGCGCGCCAACGTATACTTCTCCTGCCGGCTGTGGAATCGGTCCGGCCCGCGCAGCAATTCCTGCGCGCCCGCTTGCCCGCAAATAGGGCAGGGCTCCGGTCCGTCACACTTGGCACTGGCCACATCCTCGCAGTACCCAACCCGGTCCGGCTCTGAACTCGGGGCTCGCGACGAGCTACCACGCACAACAAGCAAGCCCTCGTTCCTCTGGTTCATCGGTTCTCCGTCGGTACAGCTAGACATAGCTTCGCCCTCTGAGTCCCATTGCGGCCTCGTGTGGAAATCCAAGCTAACGCTTACTTTGACAGGCAGAAAGCAGTCATCGCGTGCCCATAGGTCCAGGTTGCACATTCGGGGCCAAACCAGAGGCGGGGGCATTGAGGCAAAGCTCCGGCCACCAAAAGTCATAAGCCTGGATTAATCGACCAAGGTAGGATTTTTGTTTTCTTTCGGATATGGCCCTGCAATGAGCAACGGTTTTGGGAGAATCGCTTCAACAGCAGACGTTCATCTTGGGATGTAGTGCAACGAAGTTCGTTTAGTCGGCGCGATTGAACGGGGATAAAACATGAACAAGCTGTAGGAAAACATTTTCACACCTGGAGCGAATCTTCTCTTAGAGATCATGATCCAGAAGAAAGCTCCCATTTCGGGGGAAGCCTCTCAGCCCACGCCTTGTATGCGCCAGCTTCGCGGTGCAACATGCTGGAATCGCCTCATTTTTTGTCGGGTCCGCTTACAGAAAAGATCTTTCGTCGGCTCTCTCAGGCAACACTCCGTCGCACAGCTTAATCGGCTTGTGCCTATACCACATGGTTCTCACACGATGCCCAATGAATTTTTTCTTTCATCGTGACGTTGTATCGTGCGGCGCGCTAGTCCGGGACTCGTCCACGTCAGCAGCCATTTCACGGCGATGTTGAACGTCAGGTCCAATTGCGCCGCTCTCGACACTGCTTCGCGCGCCTTTCCGTCCTGTCCGGTCTGCAGATACCAATTGGCCCACCCGCTGTGAACCGCTCCCAACTGCTCTCGAACGAGCGCGCGAATCTCCCTCGGCAGGCCTTCGCTCAAGCGCAAGAGCCCTTCAAGCCGGGCCTGACTATCGCGAAGCCAGAATTCCACTTTGTTCCATTCCGTGCTCACCCCGACATGACGAATTTCCGCGGGCGATCGGTCGAACCTCACGAGCGCACGGTTAACGTAACAGAACTCCGTCAGCATAGCTAACCTGAACATGAATTCACTGTCTTGGCTATACAGCAGTTTGAGATCGAATCCTCCCGTTCTTCTTACCTCACTAGCGCGTGCCAGAAAGGAGGATAGACAGACGACCATGCCTGCGCCCCCGGGTCTCACCACGAGTCTCAGCACGTCCGGGTTGACGCCCATTGTGCCTTCATGCCGATAGCTCTCTCGCGCCAACTGAAACATGGTTCGTGTTTCCGGATGGTTGAAGAATCGGACATCCGTATAGCACGCGCCGCACTTGGGGCCAAATTGTTCCAGGGTCTTCAACTGCCACTCCAGTTTGTCGTTCTCCCAACGATCATCGGAGTCCAGAAAAGCGATCCACTCTCCCCGCGCTTCCTCGATCCCCTTGTTCCGCGCTGCGCTCGCTCCCTGGTTGGCCTGCGCGTAATAGCGGATCCGATCGCCAAAAGCGCTGCTGAGGACCTTCCCGGTATCATCCGACGACCCATCATCTACCACAATGACTTCGAGCGCGGAGAATGTCTGGGCCAAGGCGCTTTCAATCGCGCCCTGGACCTTGGCTGCCCGGTTATAGGTAGGGATTACAACCGATACTTTGGGATTCATAGCGCTGCCTTATTTTAAGTTCGTGGTTTCTCTTAGCAAAAAAAAGCGGATGCAAACTTATGGGTTTACGTACACGCCGTCCCGGCTGTCGCTGGTCTTCGACAACGCCCCTGCCCTGTGGGCCGCAATGGTTTCCCGATATACATCGAGGAGCTTTACTCCGGCTGCGGTCCAGGTAATTTCCGGGATGGTTCTTAGGGACGTAGCGCGTAACTTATCCAATAGGGCGCGATTTTCGTGCAGCATCGTGATGTGCTGGGTCAGCGCTTCGACGTCTCCTACGCGATGCACGAGTCCAGTCTTCATATGGCTGCAGATCTCGGTGCAGGCGTCCGAGGCTAGCGGAACGCATCCGCTGCCCATGGCCTCAGTAATAACCAGACCAAAACCTTCTTCAATGCTAGGGAGCACCAGGATGTCGCTCTTCCTCATCAACTCTGGCACGTCGTTCCGATGACCCAGGACTTTTACACTCGGATGCGCGAGCATGGACGCCAGTTTCTCCCGGTAGGCGGGCAGGAATTCTCCAGCGATGAGAAAAGTCCCGTTCTTCGAAGCTGGAGACCGAAGCCATGCCTCGAGCGCGTAGTGCAATCCCTTCCGCACGGCGCATACCCCCACAGAGAGCATGGTCAATCCGCGCTTCGGGTCTCGCAGTTCGTTGCTCGGGTAGTACACCTTTTCGTCATATCCGTAGATGTGCCGCGCTAATTGCTCCCTCGGATATCCTTTATCCAGGAAGGTTTTCACCACAAACTCCGAAGGACACAAGAGGCGCGTGGCCAGCCTGTATTCCTCCTCTTCTTTACGCAACTTCTCCGCGTTGAAGGCGTGCTCGTGATCCGGCGGCAACATCACACCCAGGCGTTCACATTCTTTTTGGACGACCTCCATGGCAAAACGCGTATTGGCGTTGGGCCTTTCCAAAACGCTCGGAATTCCCAACCTTGCTGCCGTCTTCAACGTCTCCCGTGATCCCAAAGGCCAGGTGTGAACGATGTCAATTTTTCCAACCAGTGCCTCGAGGCGATGAGCCACTATGCGGTCGTGCAGAGCCACGGCTCTCATTGTGCCCACGATGCGGTACGGTAGGCGAAATTTTCCCCTTGCCAGCGTCTGGGAAACTTGCACGCTTGAAACCACTGGCCGTCCAAGAGACGCTGGGAAAACGAGAAGGTCCACAGCTGCCGTTGACGCCAGTCCATTCACCTGCTGCCAAGCCGTATAGCATATCCGGTCCGCACCCAACCGGAGAGGGAAGCTGAATAGCACTCGCACGCGCTCGTTGCTGCTGCTCATCGTTTCCCTCCCACTAAGTGCCTAACACTCCGCAGAAACTCTGCCGTGCTTCTTCTATCGTTCCGCTGGGCAATTGCTCTACACCGGGACTGCGCCCTGATCCCGACCCGTCACGCTTTGAACCTGTCCCAATGAACGCCACGGAAATGCAAGCCAGCAAGGGAAACACGCTCATCATCAATTGAGCCATATAGTTAATGCCGAAATGCGCCACCACGACGCCTAACAGAGACGAACCCAGACACCAGAGCAACCATTCCTGCCTGCGGTCTCCGTTCACTCGTTTCCTTGCCGTCCCGATTGCCCCGAAACTCCGTTTGAAAATTGCGATATAGAAAACCAGGGTCACCAGGCCTCCTGTCAACGCAACGACAACAAACTGATTGCAGAGATCCCACATGTCCCATCCCCACGTGTTGTAGTACTTATATCCGAGAAGCCACCAATCGCTGAAATGCCGGATACAGCTGTCCACCAGTTTGTAACGGTGATCGCCCGAGGATGAGCCGGTTAGATCAATGCGGGCGATCAGGGCCCAAACCGGAGCTTTCATCACGAGGTGTAACGTTACCAGCGATAGCACGAGTCCCGAACGAACGAGGCGCATCTGCTTGCGCAAGGGCCAGAAAGCAAGTCCCAGGAGACTTCCGCCGAAGGCCAGCAACGACGTGCTCGAGTTCGATGTGATCACCATGGCAATGGCCCCGGCAAGTCCCGCGCAAGCTGCCATCCGGGACCTTCCTGCGGTCCAAAGCCAGAGAAACAAGGGGACCAAAACGCCGGAGAACGCACCGGCGTAGATACATCCCATCACGCCTTCCGAACGTATCTTCCCGTCTCTCACCGTCACGGCAAGCGACATCCCGCCGAGAAAACCGAATACATTCAGGTGAGCGATTTGCTCGTAGATCATGCAGGCGCCCTGGATTACGCAAATCGCAGCCAATACCTTAATCGTGCGCCGGATTGCTTCGGCGTCGGGGATTAGAAATCTCACCACCAGATAGCCTCCGAGGGCGTCCACGAAATCCCCTAAGTTATGAATGAGCGACTGCATGTTCATCCACTGAATAGAAAGGATGGTCAGAGCCGACACCGTCCAGAGCACCACAACTTGGTCCACGGCATTGAAACCACCCGGGAATTTGCCTGCCCCTGACGATTCTCGAAAACCGGCCCTTCGAGCCAATCCGGCCAAAATCAAAATGCGCAGTACCGTAAAGTGCAGCCCCCCTATCACCACAACTTGTCCAACGGGGATCGTGAAAACAGCCAGAAGAAAAGGCGCGATAGCTGTCTTGCGCGGAAATACGAGGATCAACACAATGGCGATCAGCATCCAGACCGCCACCAGCGGATGGAGCATCGTTTCGGTCGCGCCGCCTCCGAACCGAAGGTGTTCAGGTTCCATCAGTCTGCCCCTGGGCTTGCATCCTCACTTCGGATCCTGCACGGGCACGCCAAGCTTTTTTTACTTTTTGCAGAAGGTTCGTGCGGGCCAACACCTTCTTGGCTATTTGGTCCATTCCAACTATCGCAGTTCTCGCCAAGTTACAGCTTATTCCCCTGAGGGTTGGGGCAAAAATATAAACTGACGTCTCGCGCCATCCCTGATTCGAAAGCACATCCTTATATTGTGCAGGTCCGGGTCCGAAATCGATTGCGGTGACTCCCTCTCGGTGGCTGCCGCAGAAACCTTCAATTACTTTCATGATCAAATACATTCCCGGTGAGTGCTTTCCTAGGTCCGGGTCGTACCCTAAATAGTCGCTCCCGAACGTGCCTTGATTGACGTCCCCGATCCAAAAAGCGCACGCCTTTCCTTTGAGATAGAGCACGTAACCACGTAGCCATCCGCGCTCTGCTTTGAGTCGGAGTTGATCTCGTACCATAGGATTGTCAGAGAACCCGGCACCTAGACCACGTTGGTAGGACCTGCTCGCCAGTCGCTCGACCTCCTCTGCAAGGCTTCCAATCTCGGAAACCTCGCGAAAACAGCGGATCGTTACATCCCCAGAGAAATGATCGACGAGCTTCTTCGCCTGCCACTTTTGGTTCTTGCGGACCTTGGGCGACAGGCCCAGATAAAATTCAGTAACGCTGGCGGGCAGGGCGGCAGCATAGTGTTGCTGGGTGACGTGAACGTAATCACGGCTCAGCACGCAAGGCTTTTTCATAGCCAGCGTACACAGTTCCGAATCCTCCTTAAGGAAGTTCATGTACGCCACATCCGCTTCACGGTCTGAGAGGCACTTCAAGATACTGTTCACGATCAGATTGCAGTTTTCCTTCGAAGCGTTTCCCCGCAGTGCCCCATAAACAAAACATAGGACCTTAGCGGGCAAATTCAGCCGCAAATACCCCAAGCGGCAAGCGACATGACCGAGGTCAATGCGCCCGACCATAACGGCGTCCGGCCTTTTGTCCCTGTAGACCACTACAACGTGTGGGCGAACCGTCGCGGGGCTGGACCTTAGAAAAGTCAAGTAGGAATCGATCTCGGAATCGCGATTCCCGGGCGAGGACTCCCACACCGAACGGATTTCTTCCAGTTCTGGCAGCGTCTTCAGAACCCTGACATTTAGTGTTGATTCTTCCATGGCTTCAGTTTGAGCGACTCCCTGGTTTCTTTTTAAAGTAGAAAAAACTGACGATTCTATTCGAGGGGTGAGTTTCGCCCAATCGATTTGGCTACTCTCCAAATTTGTGTGTTTCGTCGACGGCGGGGACCCGGACTGGGGAACTTATTCAATCCACAAGATCGTAAATTGCTTCAAACTTTGCTCACGACAGATGGGACCCGGCGGAGCCAATCTTTTCTGTAACGCCAATATGGGTTCGCCCATAGCGCCCGATAATTCCGTTCCAACGGACTTTCAGCAGGTCCAGGAACGCCGCGGCCCCGCGCCACATGCTCACCTTAGTGCCCGCGACGTCGCTCCAACACACAGGAACCTCCACGGCGCTGTAGCCCAATCGCCTGGCAATGAAGAGCACTTCCACGTCGAAACCGAAGCCGTCCAGCCGTTGGCGCCGGAAGATTTCGCGCGCGGCAGCAGTCTCAAACAGCTTGAAGCCGCATTGTGTATCGCCGAAAGGCAGCCCCGTGGTGGCGCGCATCGCCAAGTTGAAGAGGCGACCCATGTATTCCCGAAAGAGCGGCTGACGCACACCGATTAGCGAGCGGTCGACCGTGCGCGAGCCGATGGCGGATTGCACATGCCAGCGCTCGACGGCGGCAAGCAATTTGTCCAACTCTTCTATGGGAGCGGACAGGTCAGCGTCGGTAAAGAGCGCCCACTTTCCCTGAGCCTCCAGCATGCCGTGGCGTACTGAGTAGCCCTTACCGCAGTTGCCGGGATTTTCGAGCACGCGCGCGCCAGAGTTGAGAGCCAATCCAGCGGTATCATCCCGCGAACCGTCATTCACCACTATGATTTCGGAGAACTCCCACTCGGTGGCATCCAGGTAGGCTTTGACTTTGCCGAGCGTGGCCGGGAGCCGTTTCTCCTCGTTGTAGGCGGGAACGATAATGGAGATGGATCTAAGTTTTGGGTGTAAATGGTCCATTAATCTTGGCTTTGAATCCGGCTCCATAGAACAGAATTGTCAGTTATAGAGCTTCCCTTCGCAGATAAGAACACCTGAACCTATTGTGCGCCGCTGCCAAGGAAATGATCTGTAGTCGATCATCTGAAAACGTAGTTTTCTGAACATCTGCCGGATTATCAGATACAGAACACCATCATCTGCGCCGCAGGCGCACATCATCTGTCAATCATCCTTGGAGTCGGTTGAGGTGTAAGTTCATCCTCGACGGTGGGAAAGCTGCGGGGTCTCGTCGCTTGCAACGGCGAGACCCCGCTGGGCAACCTTCATCAGGTAGCCATCTGTAGCAGATGGCCTCTACCTTGCCATGATCGGTCGCCGTTGTCCAGCCCCACCTGGCAACGTGGATGACGACTCATGGCGAGGTTGTTCTCCGGCAACGAGTTTGCCGCGGGTGTAACGCGGTGTTCTGGATTTGTCCGCACTGTGACCGCGGACAACGCTATTGCTGCCCCTCGTGCCGAATCCAGGCGCGCCGGCAGCAGACGGCGCTGTGCCAACCGCCGCCACCAGCAGAGTCCGGAAGGGCGAGATGACCATCGTGACCGGCAGCGGGAGTATCGGCGGCGCCGCCGAATCCGGGCCTGCGTGACGGATCAAGGTTCCGCTTCGATCACCTCGCCGGGCAAGATGCCAGAGTGGGATGCGAGATCAGCGCGGACTGCTACCCGGGTCGGCTTCGCCGCCGCTTCTGTCCAACCGCTGGCGTTGCCGGCGTGGCGGAGGCCATCGGAGAAGCCTCATCCGCCGTTTCTTTGCTGTGCCTGGTGCGGTTGCCACGGCCGTTTCATCGATCCGTTCCCCAAAATCCCGCGATTCTGAGGAACCTTGATGATTAACTCAGAAACACGGATGCAGATCCGTCATTGTTTCTACGCCGAACATTGGAAGATCGGCACCATTGCTCAAGAACTTGGCATCCATCCGGATGCCGTCCGCTCTGCGATTGAGTCCAACCGCTTTCATCGTGCGCAAACCCTGCGCCCCTGCATCACCGATCCCTACTTACCTTTCATCCGCCAAACCTTGGATCAGTATCCCCGGTTACGCGCCACCCGCATCTACCAGATGCTCGGTGAGCGCGGCTACCGGGGTAGCGTCGTCCAGTTGCGGCGTGCCGTGGCCAATCTGCGACCCTGTCGGCCAGAACCGTTCTTGCGCCTGCATATGTTTCCAGCCGAGCAAGCGCAAGTCGATTGGGCACACTTCGGAGAAGTCATGGTCGGTCGCGCCCGTCGACGTCTTTCCTGCTTTGTCATCACCCTTTCCTACTCCCGAGCGCTTTATCTGGAGTTCTTCTTCGATCAGAGCATGGAGAACTTCTTGCGTGGCCACGTTCACGCCTTTCAAGCCTGGTTGGGCCAACCGCGAGTCATTCTTCATGACAATCTCCGCAGTGCCGTGTTGGAGCGGCGCGGCAACCAGATCCACTTCCATCCCCGTCTGCTGGAACTGTGCGCTCACTATCACTGCGTAGCCCGTCCCTGCCAGGTTCGGGCCGGCAATCAGAAAGGCCGCGTCGAACGGGCGATTCGTTACGTGCGCGAGTCCTTCTGGGCCGGCCGCGACTTCACCACCCTGGAGGAATGCAACCGTCAGGCCCTGCTCTGGCGCGACCAGGTTGCACATCAGCGGCCCTGGCCCGGGGACGATCGTCGCACCGTGGCGCAGGCCTTCGCCGAAGAACAACCGCGCTTGTTGCCGTTGCCCCTCCACCCGTTTCCACACCGATCTGATTGTTCCCATTCGTTCGGCCAAGACCATCTATGTCCGCTTTGATCTCAACGACTACTCGATCCCGCCGAATGCGGTGCGACGTCCACTCACCCTGGTGGCCTCCGACACCTGGGTTCGTATCCTAGACGGAACCCAGGAGATCGCCTGTCACCGCCGCAGCTACGACCGCCACCAGCCGGTGCTGGATCCGGATCATCAACAGACGCTGCTCAAACAAAAGCGCAAAGGCCTTTCACTCCACCCCGACCGGCCGGCTTGCCCAAGCTGTACCGGAAAGCGAAACCTTGCTCGATCAGGCCTTCGCCCGTGGGGAATCGGCAGGCAGGCAGACCGCCCAACTGCGCAAGCTGCTGGATCTCTATGGTGCGGCGGCGTTGCGCCGGGCCATCTGTGAAGCACTGGAGCGGGACACTCCCCGCGCCTCTTCGGTGGCATTCCTGCTGCGTAAATGGGAGCAGACGATGCCTTCGCTGCACCGAAGGTCGACCTCAGCCGTCACCCCGAAGCGCAATCCATCGATGTTCAGCCCCACGACCTGGAGACCTACGATGAACTCGCTCGCCACGACGATGACCCCGATGAATAACCTCGCTGCTCAACTCCAACAAATCGGCCTGCGGGCGCTGCCTGCGGACCTGGACGACTTTATCGCGCGGGCCACCAAGGGTCGCTGGTCACCCGGCATGCTGCTTGGAGCAACTGGCGCAGGCCGAAGCCGAGGATCGTTCCCGGCGCAGCCTGGAACGGCGCTTGCGAGTTTCCGGCATCAAGAGCTTCAAACCGATGGCGGACTATGAATGGACATGGCCGAGCAAGATCGAGCGCGACATCATTGAACGCGCGCTTAGCCTTGGACTTCCTGCACGAGGCGCGCAACCTTGTCCTCGTTGGTCGCAATGGGTTAGGCAAAACCATGATCGCCCAGAATATCTGCCACGCCGCCGTGTTGGCCGGCAGCTCAGTACTGTTTCGTTCCGCGCCGGCGCTGCTGGAAGAACTCCAGCGCCAGACCCCGGAAGGGCGCCGCCGCAAGCTTCGCACCTATGCCAACGTTGATCTCTTGTGCGTCGATGAGGTCGGGTACCTGTCCTTCGATGATAAAGCCGCCGACCTGTTGTACGAAGTCATCAACCGCCGCTACGAACGCAAGTCGGTGATTGTTACAACGAACAGACCCTTCAAAGAATGGAACGAAGTCTTTCCCAATGCCACCTGCATCGCCACTCTGCTGGACCGGCTCCTTCATCACGCCGACGTGACCGTGATCGAGGGCGACAGCTATCGCGTCCGGGAAAGCGAACAAGAAGCGGCCGCTCGCAGGAGGAAGAAATGAACGCCTCGGCAACCGACTCCGATGCCATCAGCTACGTTTCGGCAGTCCTGTCTTTGTACTTGGAACTGCCGGAGACGCCCTTGCGCACAACCGGTCAGGATCAGAGGTGCGCTCGCCAACTCTACGATCGTGGCGTGTCTTTGGGCGTGGTCGAGTCGGCTTTCCTGCTGGGTTCTCTACGCCGGTTACTCCGGCCTGCGGACGCACCGCCGCTATCGCCCATTCGCTCGCTGGCCTACTTCCAACCCGTCATCGCTGAGCTGCTTACCAATCCTGTACCCGAAAACTATCTGGAGTACTTGCGTCTCAAACTGCGGCATATCGCCAGCGGCAAGATCCGCTAGGCCGGGGTCGGCAGATGTTCAAAAAACTACGTTTTCAAATGATCGATAACAAATGATCGAGCATCTTATTGTCAGTTTAGGAGAATTCCGAATGGCGAGTGGGACAAGACATGACTCAGAATTCCTAGGTGTAACAGATAGTTGTATATCCGAGAGAAACAATGTGGCGTGTGGCTGATGTCGATGCCGGGTACATCGCCCACATGGAAGACGTGCCGGCCCTTTTGCGAGAAACCCAACAGTCCCACGAACCCCTGATTTCCTAGACGAAAAGCCGGTGGTCCTCGAGCCGAGAAACAGCACCAGCAGCCACCGTCCCGTCGCTAAACGGGACGGCAGGCATTTGCACTGCGGCACAACTGGCGCGATTACGGAACCACGGAGGTCACGGTTACGCTGGGCGGATTCGGCACCGATGTACCACCGCCGCTGTACTGGTACGCTCCTATATCCCACGCTCCGGTCGCGGGCCGAGCCACAACCGATCTCGCTGGACAACTGATTGCGTGGTTCGTCGTGTTGTATGCGCAGGCGTAGCGGGTGTCATTCTTGCAAGCCGCTGCTGCGTCCGCCAAGTAGGAGTCTGTGCCTGAGGACGCCGTCAGCGCTGAACAGAACGTCGCGCTTCGATTCGCGCCAGCTCCAACTGTCGAGGAACCGGAAGAGGTTGGCGAGAACACAAAACTTTGCGAAGACGTGTAATTAGCGGCGGTCGCTGTTCCATTAGTCATGCGCAGACTATTCGTGTCCGTTCCTTGCCCGCTGCAATTACTCGCATACATCGCTGAGACCGAGGCATTGTCATCTGTGATGAAAAGGTTGTTCCCATCAGCATACGGGGCGGCACTTCCAGATGAGCTACAGCTGAAACCGTCCGATCCGCCATCACTACGAGGATTGAATTGAAACGTGTTGTTAAACAGATTTAGCGTACCTTCGCTCTGCCCGGTTAGACCTACATTATAAAATTCGCACGGACCTACATCGTAGGCAATGTTATTAAACCAATAAAGCGTTGATCCGGTTGGTCTGCTAGGCCAAAAACAAACATTGGAGTTCACCGATGAAGACACGTAAATATGACCAAAAATATTGTTGTAAAAGGCATACGCATTAGACGGTCCCGGTGAATCACCTACACTTTCCATCACGTTTGCGTGCCCGTTGTCCACAAAATTCAGGATTGCTGAATCATGGAAAGAATTTTGATCACGTGTGATAAATTGCGAACCGTTGTTAAATCGGGAATATGCCACGTGCCATGCTCCACAGTAGCAAAACTCCATAGGAACTGGGTCAGAGTCCGAGCCATCCACGATATCGTACATAAGAGTGTCTCCAGGCGGAGAGTTATTCACGCTTCCACGGAATGCGCTCAAACACGTCGAGTTGGCTGTGCAATTGTTGGGATTCGGAAATCCCACATGACTCCAGCCGTGAATATATAGGTTGTAAAGATTCGCATACCCACTCATCGAACCATAGGCCATGTAAATAGGATTCCAATTGGCTGATGTAGCACAGACCCCCGTCATTTCAAAGTTGTCTATGATGTAGTAAGCACCGCCTGAAATATCGATCACATTGTTGCTGGGATATGTACAAGAACTTAAAGTTTGGGACGTGCTTGGGGGGTTATCCCAGGTAAGAACTGGACGTGCCCACGAACCGCTCGAATACCATGTTTGGTCGACCCCGACATAGATGGGATGGGAGCTAGTTCCTGCTGGGCCGGGAGAGTTGTTAAAGCCCCAGGTGCCTCCAGTATACGGAGATGCGGTGCGATTCCCAAAATGCCAAGTATCGCCGCCTCGGAGGATAAGTCCAGTGCCCGCAGGCAGCGTCCCACTCCACACTGCCGCTGGGTTCCCGGTCGCAGATGTCATTCCTGGGGCATGCAGCCATGGAGATGCTTCGCTGGTCCCAGCATTCGAGTCGGATCCGTTTGCTGCAATGTAGTAGCAGTTTGTAATCCCGAGAGAAGCGAGCGTCACCAGGGATCCGTTTGCGTTGAGATAGTTCGCCGCGGATGGGCAGGCTCCTCCCGCAGCAAAGGCGCTAACGGAAATCAAAACCGACCCACAAAGTGTGAGAGCACGTACACTGCCCCAGGACATAAGGCCACCGCTCGCCAGAAGCGATATCAGACCGCGTGATACCCAGCGAAAACTTGTAATCACTTTTTTCTCCTCCGACGCCCAAATTATCCCGAATCGTCACCCATTGCGCTAGTTACGAAGGGGCTAAACTGGAAGTCTGTAGAAAAACATTACAAGCTGGCTCAGTCGTGGGAGATACGGAGAACGACTTATTTCAGGTTAGTATCCTCCCGCAGGTCGCGCTTCGGACAACATTACCCGATTACCCGGCCTTCGAGGAACTCCATCAGAAGCCGGTTCCTGCTCACTGCCCAAGCGATTCGCCTTCCGCCGAATGCCACCGCAGGAACAGGGGGACGAATAATGACATTTCCGACCGACCTGCAGAAGCCTAGATGCGACTCCAGATCCTCGACTTCATAGCAGAGGTGATGAAGCCCACCCCCGCGCTCGAGAAAGCGCGTCACCGGTGATTCCGGCTCGGCCGGTTCGACAAGTTCGATCAGTGGATCGATAGCATTTCGACCTTGGAAGAATGTTACACGGACCTTCTGCAATGGATCGAAGATGATGTTTCCGTCCCAGGTTGCGCCCAGTGACCTTGCGAACAAACCGGCGCTCTGCTGAATTGAGGCAACCACGAAGCCAACGTGGTGGAGTTTGAGGTCTTCCGCTGGACGGACATTTTTGCGATCCTCACTGTTCATGGTTCACGGCTCATGCGACTGTCTCATTCTGCAACTCTAGGATGGTTTGATCCTCGCTCCAGCAGGTAAACCAGTGTCCGAAAATCGTGATCGTTCGCGCCAATCCCAGGCGGCGGAAGGGCATCTTCTTTAAAGAGGCCAACTGTGACTGGTTCCACTCTGCTACTTCGATAAATGCGCGGCCCTCAGCCTCTATTGCAACGCTGCTCAGAATGTGCGTGACGAGCAATGGGTTGAGGCCACGCCCCCGAAATGCTGGATACACATGGAAATCGAACAAGTGCACATCATCCGGAGCCAATGGAAAGTAATAAGGTGCGACGGTTCGCCCCTGTAAAGTCCAGCCGTAACCCGCAAGCCTGTCGCCGGATTTGATCAGCCACAACGAGGCCCCTTTCTCGAAGCGTTCCTCAACATTGCGGAGAGCCTGCTTGGGGTTCCAGAAGCTGGTCATTTCCTGCAAGTCCGCTGCGCTCAGTTCGGCGTACGTTAGCAGGCGCTCCAGTTTCAACGGGTCTGGGATGTTTGCTTGCGGCGATGTCTGCTTTCCCAGGTCACAGTAGAAGACGACCATGCGGCTGGAAAAAAGCGTTCGGCTCGCCTGCAGGCCGACGCGGCGGATCGTGGCACCGAAGCCATGACGCGAATAGTAGTCGGCAATGCGTGTAATGGAAGTCGAGATACTCATGTCTTACACCGAGTGGACCTTACGCCTTCTGGAGAACGTTGCCGAAGAGAAGTTCGCGCAGGCAGGCTCCGCTCACCTGTTTCCTCACATCGCTCTCTGCGCTTGGCCTCTCGCGCACCAGACCGGCGAGAACTGCCAACGAGTAGCGCAGCAGGTGATGAAACAAAATGATGCTCCGGATTCCCAAGACGCCCCAGAAGCCGTGATGTTTTCTCCAGTAGTGGAGCACCGATCGCTGTTGCGCCACGGCAAAGCGCACTGGATATGGCGCAGTGGTCTTGCCCCGATCATGGATCGCCCGCCCGCCAGGGTAAAAGACTACCTGCCATCCCTTGTTCCAGGCCCGTCGGCACCAATCCACGTCATCGCCATACATAAATAGGCCTTCATCGAGCAAGCCTACTTCATCAAAGGTTTCGCGGCGAATCATCGAGAAACAGCCCACTATCACGTCCACCGCCAACGTCTGGTCGTGCGGAAAGTAGAACATGTGTTCGCCGGCGAATAATTTGGAGCTTTTGAATTTCGTAGCCAGCCCCATCGCCGAACAGAAGTTATTCCAAACATTAGGGAACCGGCGACAGGTGCTCTGCTGTGTCATATCGGGGTTGAAAACGCGGGGACCAACATTCCCGACCATGGGATTCTGATCCAGAAAATCCGCCAGTGCATCCAGGCAATTCGGAAACACAATCACATCGGGATTTACGAGCGCTATGTAGCGTCCTCGGCACTGCCGAATCGCCACATTGTTTCCACGCGAAAAACCGAGATTTTCCGGGCTCTTGATGAGCTTCACCCAGGGAAAACTCGACTCGACCATCGCCGAGGTATCGTCGCTCGATGCGTTGTCTACCACAAACACTTCCATGGTGCGGTGTGGCGGCGCGGTGGAGAGGCTGTCCAGGCAAAGTTCCAGATAGTGCTTGGCGTTCCAAGCGACGATGACAACCGATATGTCTACTGACGAGGAAGACACAGAATAAACCTCAATTGTGGTCACGAGCCGATTAAGCCGCCGAGCACGGCACAGGACGTGTTCGGAGCCGTGCAGCGCCGGATCTTCACTGGTTCACCGATGGTGTCCGCTGTATAGAAATATTGACATCTGAATCCGCGGAACTGCCTTGATGTCGGCCCGCGGATCTATCTGCTTCTCGAGAAGGGACCAGTGGATGCACGTAGTAATGTGTATCTCCAAGTCTTTGCCATTCCGCGAACCTGTCGGAGGGCGGCGTTTGTTCCGCTATGACTGCCTTTGCTCCGGCTCTCGAAAAAGCATCATAGACTTCTGCCTTCGCCAGAGGGTCTGATATCCGCCAAAAATCATCCACATCCTCACGAAGAATCTGAGCGACAATTCGGACCCGAGCCATTCGCGCCCAGCGGCATCCATCCGAACTGTCACCGATTATGGCAACATCCTCTTCAGGTCGCACCCCCGCCGCATTCAGAGACTTACCCATCTGAACCCACAGTGCCCCATCTTCCGAACGAGAAAAACCTGCGAAAAGATAAATAACGAGCAGCGCAGTAAGAACCATTAAAGAGGTCGCCATAGCCACCGTCGAGATGGCAGTTCGTTTGGCGGCATCCTTTGAGTTCTGGAGAAACAGTCCCGGGAACAAGGCGAGTACCAGCAACACCAAAAAAGGGGCCACGTAACGTGGTTCAACCGACACCAACAAATACAAACATGGAGCAGCAACTCCAGAAACGAGCAATGGCCAACTTCCTAAGATTTTCTCGAAGCGCCGAAGCGCATTGCGGCTCATGAGTATGAGAATGAATATTCCCCCAATCACCCCCCACATGGGCACGATATGGTAGTCCGCAAAAAGAACAGTCAAGTTCTCGCCGGTCGCTCGAAATTGGTCTCGCGGATTGATCACCGCGTTGGTGCCAGCGTTCCAGTACTCCATATCCTGCCGCGGTGGGTATGTGTAGGCTATCGGCTCTCTGAATTCAAAGACATTAGGGCGCTTGTGAAGGAGAGTCATAGGGTGTTTCAAATAGGACCGTGGACGGGAAACGAGATCGGGGCCGGAAGCGAGGTAGGGGCTAAAGTGATTAACATGCCAAACGTAATTCATGTTTCCGACCTCGCTATAGCTGGGCCGGCCTACTCTAATGGACATGGAGATGAACAGCGGTGCGGCTATCGCGCAAAAAAGAAGAAAGGCCATGGTGACGGGAAGTACTGCTTTCCTCCACTCGCCAATCAAGACAACGGCGATGATGATAAACAGGAAAGCCATTGGGAACAAGATAGCCTTCGCGAGATAGCCCAACCCAAGAGTGAGTCCAAGCAACAGGCAAGTCCGCGTCAACTTGGTGCTGGCGCGAAGCCTGAGCAGAAGTCCGCAGTCGAGATAAACAAAGATCGCCACCAATAGATCGGGAGCTATGTGGCGAGGTGCCCAGATCATTCCAAAAGTGCTCCAGCAAAAAACGCTGTAACCTAGTACTTGCAATATCCAGACCGGCAGGGGTGCTGCGGAGCCCGCATCTTCCCGTCTATTTCCTCGTCCGAGAATACAGATCACCTGACGCAAGAGGAATTCGAAGGACGCCAACGCCCCCAGAAGAATGACGAGGTTCAACACGTGCACGATTTTGACTTCCCATTCCGGCGATGGGTGCGTGAGCCAAGTTGCGATACCGATCAAAAACGGATAGAGTGGGCTCCAAATTGGATTAACCAGTAAGTGCCAATTGTGTCGGAGGAGAAAATCGCTCATGTCGAGATAGGAGATTCCATCCTCGTTGATGAATTGTCGCTGTGACCAAGCCTCGAGCAGCGCGAACATAAGACATACAATCCAGCAGACGAGCTTCGTGAATTTGTACCTTTGGTCTTCTCCAAGGGTCTGGACAGCTTTCTCTTGGCTGTCAGAAATCTCGGCTTTCATTACTCTCATTACTCTCTCCGACACGACTAAGATTCAATCATCAGGCGCACTGCGAACCATCTAACCGGCAAGTTAAATTCAGCCACGAAGCATCCGCTGCATGGCCAGGCCTGCTCTGACAACCGCAGAAGATAAGGCACTGGTACATGCGACCATCGGGCTCAGTTGAAAAACGTCGTTTCCAGAGAATCCTTTTTTAAAGGAATAAACCCCGGGATTTCCAACGGGATCGATACCTCCGAGGTCGTACCACCGGATACCTTTTTCTTTGAGCCACTGAATCATGGCCCACTGGAGCAAATATGCGCCTTTCAATTTCAGCCCGTCGTTACCTGTTGCACCGAGTAGGTAAATTGCCGAATCGCCCATAGCCGAGGCAACCAGTCCGGCCACAGGCACGCCCTTATCCTCACAGATCAAAATGCGCATGCGCTGGGACTCAGCGAGGGTCGCCTGGATGCGCTCAAACTCTTCAACGTCCACCGTGGTTTCAAACGTCTTGCGATCTCGCAACTGGTTGAACAAGAGCAGAAATTCTCGATATTCATCCCTTCCGCTTCCCGCAATGATCCGGAGATTGTTCCTTTCTGCGCCCGATAGTTTGTTACGCCATTTCGGATCCAGTCTCTTTCGCAATTCGTCAAGTGAAGGGAGCAAGTCGAGGACAAACGTACGGTACGTATTGCCGGCGTTGAGAGATTCCGGGCTGAATCTGCAGAACGCGGTCTGCATGGTTGTGGCGCGCGATGAACTGGCAAAAGCGTTCGGAATGACACGCACGAACAGCTTCCTTTTACCCAGGTATTCGTCCTCGATGGCGCGGACCATTCGTATGGGGATCTCTGGATCAAGGGGGAACCCGTGCCGCTCCCAGAGGGGACCCCATCGCAGATAGGCTATCCCGAATTTGAGCGGCGTAGGTCGAATAATCCTGAACTGTGCGATTGCCACAACCTCGCCACTGCGCTTCAAGACCAATCGGCTGAGGTTATTTTCACCCCAGCGGACTCCACCGTATGCCGAGGTCTGATAGATGTTCGCATCGTTGAAAAGATCGAGCATCCGCGACCAGTCCGCAGCAGTCGTGCGATCCACTTCGACTTGCCACTCAGCTTCACCGGAGGAAACCCGTTCCCTGTCGCGTTTTGCAAGAACACCTTTGCCACATGTTAATGTTGCATCTACGGACATATTGTCAATCTCAGAGCGCAGTGCTACCCGGACGGCGATACTGTCCGATAACCGCCGACAGTTCAGGCATTCGTGGCTATGGGAACCATCTTTGCAGTCCAACGAATAAAGCGGGAACGGTTGGGAAAATTCTGTGGCACTTCGAAGCGCCACACCTCGCGGCCTCCGGAAGTGTAGTCAACGCGGCTGAAACCAAGGCTGGCGTAGTGTTCGGCGACCATGCCGTTCTTCTTCGAGGGGATGTAGATCCCGACGATCCTGCGAATGCCGCGCGCCTGACACTGTTCGACAAGGGCATCGAACATCGCAAATTCCATATCGCGCTTCAAAACACGGCAGCTCATCAGCCAGAGGTCTACCTCGACGGTCTCGTCAGATACCCGCCCGATCAGGACCGACACCAGACCGTTGTCGCCAAATCTGTCGGTGAGCCGTCCGTAAAGGGCGATAAATGACGGGTCGCAAGCGATGGCCTCGACCTCCGCGCTCGTGTACCGTCTGGTTGTAAGATTAAACTGATTTGTCTTGTTAATTAACTGGGTGATCCGCTCAAGGTAGACTGGGGAGAACGGGCCGATCTCCGCGTTCATTTCGAGGGACGCAAGGAACTCTCCGTAATTGCGGAAACCAGCCTGGTATGTGCTCCGCTGCTCGTTTGAGCTGTAGTATGCTGAGCGGTTTAGATCGTCCTGAACCACTTTATCGACTTCAAAATATCGCTCATGTTCGAGAACCTCTGCGAACAGCGAAACGTCCGACCCCACATCCGGCACGGCTACTTCAGGAATTTGGTCAGCCACCAGAGCCCTCTCGGCCGGATTATCGTCGACGAATACCACGCTATCAAGACCAAGATTGAGCTCTGCGGCGATCTCGCGAATGCTTTCAGGCTTGGGATTCCAGCTGGCTTTGAACACGCTGAAATCCTCCAGCTTTAGTACGCTGTCCGGATGCGAAAAACCCTCTTTTGCGCTTTCCGGATCGTTCTTGGAGCATACCGCCAGAATGATGCCACGCCGCTGCAGACCCTTCACATATCGCTGGAAGTCTAGAAAAGCCTCACCTACAGGGTGGTCCCGGCCAAGAATGAGGTTTTGCACGCCGTCATCGCCAATGACTCCGCCCCAAAGCGTGTTGTCTAAATCCAAAACAATACACTTTTTGGATTTTCCATAAACTGATTTAACAATCGCCGCCACATTGTGAGCTAGCGCCACCGTGGCTGTTGGACCCAAGGCCATATGAAAGTTATACCAGTAGCTATGCTCAAGCCACGCCGCAATGCCCACTTGTGCCGAAAGGTAAAAGATGTCGTTGATTAGAAAACGCGAATGCTTGCGTGCATAGCTCCCGAATTCGGCATTCAGCCTCAACAAAAAGTTGATGCGGCCGAACGATTCGGAAGCTTCCAGATTTCCAAGTGGTCTGAGGCGCGGCAGATCAAAGTTGTTCTGAATGATGAGCGCGCCAAGTCCGGTGTGAATCTTCTCCCAAAGAGACTCAAACCTCGCCATTTCACGCCGCACGAGGTTTTCGACGTCGGCTTCGCTTTCCAGTAATTCAGGGAATTGCGACACGTTATGCCAGGTGGTGTGGATGAAGACGATGTCGGGCTTAAAGTTCCATAGATCTGCATTCTCGAACAGGATGTCCTCACCATAACAGTTGTATCCTGATTCATAGAATGCCGGCTGGATTCCTTGTGCGAGGAGAAAGAGCTCTAACATGCTCCTAACTTCGGCTGTTGTGGAACCACCCAGGATTGCAATTCGTGTTGGGATCAGATTCGTTTGCTTGAGCAGTTCCTTCTTCAGCATCCGGCGCTTTCGCAGGATTTCCGCCACCGAGGTCGGGAGCCGCAAAGTTTTCGGAACCTCCCATTGCATGGTCTTCATCTCTGACGACACTGAAACCCTCCGCTATGCGACCAGCAAGGCCCGGCTCAAAACAAGAGTGGGTCTTGCTACAGATTCTTTGCCCTGAAGAGGCGCTAATTTTCCACTCCGGCCAGACGTAGAAGATCGGCAACTGTGGAGCAGTTTACAATCTGGCCTGGAGAGATGTGCACGCCATTGTTAGTGTCGGCCAAGGCGATCAAGGTAATGAGGGATGTGGAGTCCCAGTTCTCCAGTTCTTCGAGCTTTTCCTCACCTCGAAGTGTCCCGACGGGCAGTCCGAGAATCTCATCCATCTCCAAAAGAAACATATCGCGGGTCATTTTGGCTTGTCCTCCAGGTTTGCGATGCAACTTCTACTCATGCTGCCGTCAGTTGGCTCCGAGCCCATAACCCCGGAAAAGTCGGTTCCGTATTGCGCGAAGCCGCGGCAGGACTTCGATCTCGAAAAATAAACTGTCGTCGCCGTGCGCGCGGGTACTTACCCTATCTAGCTGGAACTGGTCGGCACCACAACCGTTCGCAACACTTTCACTTAGAAAAACCGCGTGGTGCCCGGATAGCTTAAGATGCTCCAGCAAGTCGCTCGTAAGATCCGCAGAGGAACCGTAGGGCGGGCTGAACGATTGCACTTTGCTCCCCGAAAGGCTCTCCAACTCGGACTTATTTCTGGCGACCTCGTCGCTAACATTCTCGGATGTCAAAGATCTGCATCGCACATGAGTGTAAGTGTGGTTTCCTATCTCAAAATTCGCAGCGGCCAACTCGCGAACCTGCTTGCGAGTTAGATACAAACCGGCTTCTCCTGCCAACTGGCGCTCACCGATACCTCCCAAATCAGCCAGGGCGTCCAAAAAGACCCGCCTCTCGAGTATCGAAATCGAAGGAAAAAAACTCGAGAAGACCTCAGCCATGCAATTTAGTTCGGTAATACCGGGGACCTCGGCAGCACGCACCGCTGCATTTATGGTCTCCATGCCTAACACGTTGGCCGCGTAGCATACAAGATTATCTGGCGCTAATTGATGGTTATCAAGAAACGCGGCATTAAGGAAGAAGACAGCGGGCACCCCCAACTTGAGGCAGAGAGGCGCTGCCCACTCCATAACCGATGCATAGCCGTCGTCAAAAGTCACCAAAATCGGACGCGGCGGCAGGTCCCGTCCATCGCTTCCTATAACATCCTGTAAGCGCACAGGAGTGTAGTACCGAGTGAGGAATGTCAGGGCCGCCTCAAAGTCTTTAGGGGTGACACTTACGCCCATTCCCCGGGTAAATGGCGATTCCGTAACGGAAATATGATGAAACACCACGCATCGCAACGAGTAATGCCCAAGCATGCGGGCAATCCCGAAGCGGCACGGCATTCGCCACAGTGTTCCTGCAGCTAACTTGAGTGCGGCACGCCGACAGCCGCCATGATCATTGTTACTGTTAAACAAGTGGTGTTCCGGTGTACAAACTGTTTTGATAACCCCGGCGTTGGCGTTCCTCGGTTGTTGAAGTCATAAGATGCACCAGTGAGATTGCCGATTAACAAGAAACCTCGCTTAGGGCAAGTTGTTTCTGCGCCAAGAATGTCCTGTGCCAGAGCTCGAGCGTAACCAATGAGAAGATCGTCTTGGAATATCCCCCGGTAGCCTTGTCGCGTGCCAGCAACTCACGAACTGCGGAGGTGGAAAAATAGCCCCGGCTCGTGGTGGTCCGGTCGAATAACACTTCATGCACCCACCCACGCAGCTCCTTCCGAAGCCAAGATTCATAAGGAACCGGGAAGCCGACTTTGCGGCGATCCAGAATAGGTGCAGGAATCCGGCTCTTAAACGCCTTCTTAAGGATGTACTTAGTAGTAAAGCCGTGAACCTTGAAGTGCGAGGGCAAGCCGGCCGCAAACTCAAGCACTTTGTGATCAAGTAGCGGCACCCGGAGTTCAAGCGAGTTGGCCATGGTCATCTTATCGGCCTTGATCAGCAGATCGTCAGGCAGCCATGTCTTAGTATCGATGTACAACATGGCATCCAGCGGATTCAGGTCCCGCACATTCGCCTGCAGTCCGCGCATGGGTTGAAGTGTATGCTCGCGGTCGATGGATGCAACAAAGTCGGCAGAGTATAGATTGCCCAACCCGTTTCCGCTGTGACGGAATGCATTCGACGTGCGGCTGTAGTAGTACTCCGGAAACCGGGCGTTCATAAGTGGCGCGTACTTGGCGAGCACGGGCGAGTGCAGCCACGAGTTGGCGGCAGCGAACCCTCGCGCAGCCGCGCCATTCAGAAAAGGCAGTACCCGCTTCAGACGTTCCAGCCAAAGCAGGTTCCGGTAGTTGCTGTAGCCCGCAAATGCCTCATCCCCGCCTTCTCCCGAGAGGAGCACCTTAACATCTTGCTTGGCTAGTTTGGAGACGTAGTACATCGCAATGGCGGGCGGTTCACAGACAGGCTCTTCCATGTGCCAGACATATCGCGGCAGGAAATCCAAGAAATCCTGGTGCGTGATTGTCATGTCGTGATGCCGGCTGCCATAGGTTTCCGCTGCCAGCCTCGCATAGGGTCTCTCGTCGGCAACACCCGGATCCGAAAAGCCGACCGTGTAACTACTGATCTCCTTGTCCGTCCTTTGCGCGGCGAGGCTGAGCACCGCCGTCGAGTCCACTCCTCCACTCAGGAGAACGCCGACAGGAACGTCCGCTATCATGTGCTGTTCTACTGCTTCAGCGAGCAGAGCGAGCAACTCGTCTTGCGCCTTCCGAACGCTTAGACTTCTCGGTGACTCGGGGAATTGAAGATCCCAGTATTGCCGCAGCTCCGTTCTGCCGTTCTGAGCCAGGAGATACCATCCCGGAGAGAGCTTGTTGATTCCCTTCAGCAGAGTTTCCTCGCCCGGAAGGTACAGGAAGGTGAGGAAGCGATCGATCATCTCAGGCGCGATCTCACGAGGTACCGCTGGGTCCGCCAGGATGGCCTTGATCTCTGAGGCGAAAACCAGCGATTTGCTGGTCTGGAAGTAATAAAGAGGCTTTATTCCGACGCGGTCCCTAGCCAGGAACAGAGTCTTAGTCTTTTCGTCCCATATGGCAAAGGCAAACATCCCGCGCAGCCTTTCCAGGCACTGCGGTCCAAATTCCTCGTACAGATGGACGATTACCTCTGTGTCAGTTTGGGTTTTGAATACATGGCCTTTGCTTAAAAGGAAGGCACGCAATTCGCGGTAGTTATAGATTTCTCCGTTGAAAACGATCCAAATCGTACCATCTTCATTCGAGAGTGGCTGGTGGCCGCTGTTCAGGTCAATGATCGAGAGTCGGCGATGACCCAGGCCCACTTGATGCGCAATATAAACCCCTTCATCATCTGGGCCGCGATGCCGTATAGCGTCCAGCATTGTCCGGATGAGAGCGGGGGCAAGTTCAGCGCCCCGGTCGAAATTCAGCTTTCCACATATTCCACACATAAGATGCGTTTACCTTGGGCCTAGAGAGTCCCAGAGTCATCTCCAAATCGTCTTTAGTCCGCAAAGGCGCTTTAGCTGTTGCACGCGCAAATATTTGATCATAGCCGCATCATCGACCCGCGGCATTTGAGTGACATAACCTTTGAGAAATCCGTAGCACATTGCGAATGAGCTAATGACGTAAACTTTGCGGCAAAGCCTGCGCAAGCAACTGGCCAAGAAGAACAGAGGATGGTATCCCGAGACGTAACACACGACGCCGTGCTTCACGGAGTCACGCACTAGCCCGTCGGCAGACCCTGTAGGGCGGTGATGGAGGAGACGAAGGTCGCGGAACCCATATGTACTCCAGCCCAACATATTGGCCTTAACTTCATCGATCGTATCCCATCCTGGGGCCGGCCATAGGTTGCCAATCGCTTCCCAACACGCCCTTCTGTAAATCTTGGTCGCACCTCGCACATGAAATCGGGGAGTTGCTTCAAGTTTCAAGGCTGTGCCGACAGCGTGATAGATCTCTCCTCCACCGATTCCAAGCTGCGGGTCTCTCTGGAAGTGATCAAAGCATCTCTCAAAATAATCTTTTTGGAACGTCAAATCTCCATCGAGCTTGACAATAAACTCCCAATCGCCATTTTGGATGGTGCGATATCCTTCATAAAATGCTTCGACGACACCGCCGCCTGATTTTCGAAATCCTCTGTTGTCCCGGTGTACGACATGGATCCAAGGGAAGCGAGCCGCATACTCTTCGATGATGATGCCAGTGCGGTCAGTGGACCCGTCATCGACAATGATCCATTCGGTTGGCAGGATGGTCTGACTGGTCACTGCTGCAATGGTGGCCTCAATGTGAAGCTGTTCATCACGTGCTGGGGTGATGATCACGTATTTGATGTCTTTGACCATGTCACCTCCAGTTCGAACTTATAAGCTCTCCCGAGTTGCTACCGACAGCAGAAATTGTCATCGGTTTGTGGCCGCTACCATGTCATGCATTTCAATCCGACTTTCGATTCCCCGGAAGCATTCGATGTTCGAATACGCAGGATTGTCCCAGCCTTCGTAACTATCCATGTGGTCGATGAGGCTACCCACGATCGACTTCACTTCACCGACCGGATGGAAGCTCAGGACATTTTGTGCCTTCTCCGTCGTCACTTTGTAATTCCGGAAGTCTTCCATGTGCTTAATACATAGATTGATTCTCATTGAGAGCCGTTCCTCGATAGCGGCTTTGACGAGATCTCCAATCTCTCCCACCGTGTAGTTGCCGGAGGCGACGTTGAATATACCGGAGATTCCGTAGTTCGCTTCGACCGCTCGGATGTATGCGGTGCTGGCATCTTCAATGCTGAGTATAGGGCGCCAAATTGCGGGGTTGTTCACCGTGATGATGTGGTTCTTCATCGCCGTTTTGAACATCGTGTTGATGATGAGATCGAAGCGCATGCGTGGACTGTATCCGGAGATGGTTCCCTTGCGCAGCGCGATGACTGAGAAGGTATCATCGACGAGTTGAATGGCTGCCTGTTCCCCTTGCAACTTCGAAATGCCGTACGGAAACATGGATCCCACTGGCCTGGTTTCGTCGTAGAGTTCGTTCTCCGTATAGCCGTAGATTGAACAGGAGGATGCATAGATAAACCGCTTCACCTTCGCGATCTTCGACATATAAGCCAAATAGGCCGGTGCCGCCGCATTAAAGATGAAGTTCTTGTGCGGCGAATACTCAGCCATGGGATCGTTGGAGAGTCCCCCAAGAAAAATCACCTGATCGTACGGCTGAAGGTCTTCGCCCGTAAGCTGGAAGATATCCTTGTTGAGTATGCCGGCTCGTGGCGGCAGATGATTCCCAAACCAGAACAGATCCACTACATCCACCTTGTACCCCCGGTCAAGCAGCTTCGGTATTAACACCGAGCCAACGTAGCCGGCGCCACCGGCGACTAGAAGCTTCATGTTTTCTCCTTTAGAACTCGTGTGGGGTAATACGTCGACGAATGGCTAGGCAAAGCTGTTTACCGGCTGACGCTATGCCGTATATTGAAAGTGGTCTGAGGAT
Source organism: uncultured Acidobacteriota bacterium (assembly GCA_963738165.1). Classification (GTDB taxonomy): domain Bacteria; phylum Acidobacteriota; class Terriglobia; order Terriglobales; family Acidobacteriaceae; genus TOLSYN. Next base: position 493,750 of record CAVTVE010000006.1, on the reverse strand, counting down.
GATGACTCCAGCCACTGCGCCAAGGTCTGCGCCTTCGCATCCTTGGCGGATAAAATCGGGTTCTGGACCGGCCATTCAATGCCGATGGCCGGGTCGTTCCACAGCACCCCGGATTCGGCCTTGCTGTTGTAGACGCCGGTGCACTTGTACTGAACCTCAGCGTAATCAGAAAGCACGCAAAAACCGCGAGCAAATCCCGCCGGAGCCCACACCTGCCGCTTATCTTCCGCCGAGACTTTCGCCCCGAACCAATGCCCCAATGTCGGCGAGCCTTTCCGGATGTCCACCGCCACCAGAAAAGCCTCGCCCATGGTGACGCGCATCAGTTTGCCCATGGGCGGCTCCCACTGAAAATGCAGGCCTCGAACCACGTTCCGGGACGTCCTCGAGTGGTTGTCTTGGACGAACCCGTCAGGCAGGCCCAACTCTTGGAACTGGTCGGTACGGTAAACTTCCATAAAAAAACCGCGCTCGTCCTCAAATACTTCGGGCACGACTACGGCAATCCCATTCAAATGTCTGGACTCAACCCGCAATTGCATAGCTTATCCTCCTAGGACCGTCCGGCGGCGTCGCGTCCGGCGATGTAACGTTCGAGCGCCTCGCGCCAATCTGGCAGGTCCAGAAACCCGGCGTCGCGCAAGCGCTGGTTGTCCAGCACCGAGTAGTTCGGCCGCTTCGCCCGCGTGGGAAAGGCGGCTGAGCTTACCGGGGTCAGATCAGGTCGGAGATCAGCAAATTCAAAAATCGCTTGAGCGAATTCATACCAGTTGCATTCGCCCGCATTGGTCAGGTGGTAGAGCCCGTACTGGTCCGTTCCGGCCAGTCGGCGAACCATACGAGCCACGTCCATCGTGCTCGTAGGCGTGAGCACTTGGTCATCCACCACCCGGATAGGCTTGCCCTGGCGCGCCAGGCTGATCATCAGTTCGACAAAATTGGTACCTTTCTCCCGGCTGCCGGCATAACCGTAGAGTCCGCTGACCCGAAAAATGAAGTACTTCGGCCAGGTAGATTGCAGCAGGAATTCGCCTGCAAGCTTCGAGGCGCCGTAGACAGACCCGGGACAGGGCACATCTGTCTCCGTGTACGGGGTACGGCGCGATCCGTCGAATACATAGTCTGTGCTGAAGTGCACCAGCACGGCGTTGGCGCGGGCAGCGGCCACGGCCAGATTGCGTACCCCGAAGACGTTCACTTCGAAGGCGCGGCTGACGCAGTCCTCGCAGTCGTCGACGCGGTGAAAGGCGGCGCAGTTCAGAATCATCTCTGGCCGAGTCTGCCCTACCATGGCATCCACCTGCGAGGCGTCCTCGACGCGCATCTGTTCCTGTGTGGCAAGGACCAGCTCTTCTCCGGCAAAGGCCTTCTGCAAATCGCTGCCGAGTTGGCCGCGGTACCCGATCAGCAGAACTCGCATGTGCCTTGTCTCCCACGAGCCGGTATCAGGATCTCAATGATCCGGAGAGCAGCTTCATCGCCCCGCTTCTGGGGCTGCTGTTTGTAAAAGGTTTTCACCGTGAATTGCGTCGACACCTTCTCGAGTTTATTGAGCATTGTGAATCCATCCGTCATTTCTGGTACGCAGAAATGAGGCGCCGTCATGAGAGTTTCAATCCCGGCGAAGCAAAGGCGTAGAGAGCCCAGCCCAGCTCATACGGGCGGCACTCGTAACAAACGCGAGGGCGCCTGGGGGGGCGCTGCACGGCGGAAGAGAGGAACCTAAGCTTCTGAAACCGCGACCAAAAGCCGTCACGATAGATGCTGCGCCAGACCAGACCGCCGGCAGGGTGTCGCATATCGAAATCGAGCACGTTGCCTGAAGGTATCCAGCGCAAGCCGCGCTCCACGGCTTCCGAGAAATCCAGCCCCGTTGCCTCACTGAGGGCAAACAGCGCCATGGGAGCCATGCCATGCTGGTGCACGGAATACACGGGATATGAGTCGAATACCAGACCTAGCGTCGCGTTGTAGTGCCAGCACCATTCTCCCTGTGGCCCTTGCAAACGTATGATCATTTTGGCGCACTCGTGAGCGCGCCGTAGTGCGTCCTTTTCGCCAAACGCCTTCCCGAACTTCGCTAAGGCATAGATCGGATACACCTGGTCGGCAAAGCTCCCTATATGGCCACGTATCCGGCCCGCCAATGAATCGCGTGTGGAGAGGTGCCCGAAAATGCCGTGCGGGCCTTGGTTGGCCGTGAGGAGGTCATAAGCGATAGCCGCCTGGTCATCCAATTCTGCTGAGGACGTCGCCAATTTAGCATGGGCGAGTCCGCTCAAAAACCAAGCCAACTCGGTGGTCGAACGTTGCCGGGCATCTTTGTAGCGAACCAGCGCGTTCGTTAGATCCAGTTTGGCCGAGAGCATCCTTATCCGGTCTGGCCCGACGACAGCGCACAACCACAGCAGAACTCCAAGATCCCCAATATTGGTAATCCAAGCCAAATCGTGCACGAGTTGGTCGAGCACAGGCTCAATCGCAATCGGGCTGTGCGTCCCAGCAGCCTCGAGGCTGTGCAAGCCCAGCAGGGTCATCATCGTATAACGATGCGAAATTCCCTGCTGCACCAGTTGTCCATCGAAGTCCCGGCGAAGGGCGTGACAAAAGAGTTGCCGCTCGGGATTGAACATACGGGGAAGACCAACCTTCGCCATACCGATGATTTCGGCGACGAGGCGGTTCGTGCTGCCAGGGTCAGCCAGGCTCATCATGCTGTCACTTTGCGTGCTCGTGTTCGCATTTCTTTTCAACTATCGCGACGATATGGTCTACGATCGCTTGCAGTGCCGGACGCTGCGCACCATCCAACGCAAGAGGATGACTCCGCTGTACGAGGCGAACTTTGGTCGGCAAGTCTTCGGCGCTTTCGATCATCACAAGCCGGCCGCTTGTGGACAGGTAGCGATCGACGGCACCAGTCTTACCCCGAAAAATGCTGTACACGGGGACCCCTAGCGCAGCGGCTTCCCGGTTCATGGTGCCTCCGCCGCTGATTACCACGTCCGAGAACCAGATGAGGTTCAGGCCGTCGACTACTTGCGGGGGAATGATCATTCGGCCCGTCGAGAACAACTGAGGCCAGGTCCTCTCGATCGCATCGGACTGCCGCTGATTGCGGGGCAAAAGAACCATTTTTACCCGCGGATTCCGGCCCAGAAACTCGATGGTTGCATTGAACAGTTCATCGCTTAGCGGGTTGTGATAATGGGCTTCGCTGGCAGGTGGGCGCACAGTAACAACGATGTCACCGTCGCTTAGATTCAATAGCTGACGAATTGCGGGATCAGGCTTGAACGTTGGGACGTAAACGTCTTCCTTGATGCCCGGATACCTCAAAATACGATCCCTGGGTTCCCGAATTCCCTCCACTGGAATCACCTCCGGCACCAGTACCCATGTGGGATGGATTACGGCCGACACGGTTGCGTGCTCGTAATCGCCAATATGCAAGGTTGGAATCCCCAATGTGGTGGCCAGCGTCAACTGAGCCCTGGAGCCGTGGGCAACTGCCAAATGCGACCCGCTTCGCGCCGCGACAGGCAACAACTGCAATGTACGTATCAGAATCCCAAGCAGCTTAAGAAACTTATGTTTTCCGTAGTGTCGCCCGATGCATTTGCAGTCCAAGTGATGGAGTTCGATCAGTTCCTTAACCTGAAACACGTCGCGGGCCGTCAAGAAAATCGTATACCCTCGGCGTTTTAGTTCTTCGATAATGGGGATAAAGAATGGCACATGTGGTGAGTTGTCCAGATCAATCCAGATTTTTTTTGTTCCCCGCACCGCGTCGCTTCCGATCCTCGTGGAGAGTGGCGATTGCGTGGAGACCTGGGATGACGTTGCGATGGCCATATTCTATCTCTCCGCCGACTAAGAAATTGCTGGATGACCGGACTATCGACCTGCTATTCCATATACGATCCCGCATGGGGGACGAATGCGCGGATTCCTACTCTACAAGTTCACTATCATCAGCCGCTGAGGAGGCTAGCTTGGAAAGGTTGACGCTGTCGGGACTGCTGAAGCGAGTCGGATTTCTTGCCGGCTAAACGTAGCTTCGCCCTCTGAGCCCCATCGCGTCCCCCTTGGAATCGGCTTCCCTTTGCCTTGTCAAGTCAGGTGGCAAGTTCGTTCCGTCCCTACACGTCCGAGTTGCACATTCAGTACCAAACCCATTCAATGCGAAGTGCTGCGGTATGCCGAAGTGGGGGATCGAGATTGGTCATCGTTTCTTGTTGTAGACAACAAACTTCCATGAGGGAGCAGTTACAGGCGGGCTTGCCTAAACGGTCGACAATTTTGCGGAGTGCAGTGGGGGTTAGGAGCAGTGTTAAAGCTGTGCGCTCGCTCTGATAACGGGGCCGGCGGTAGGAAAACATTTTCACTTTCGGAAAGGGTTTTCTGATCCATCCCCATCCGCACCCGGAAAGCCCACCGCAAAACGACAAGATGCGTTGCTCAAGCTGAGATGAGCCAGATGGACCTAAGGCTACGTCATCAGAATGCTGGCGATCCGCTCAGATGCGTGCCCATCCCAGAGCGGGGGTAAGCAGGAACTCTTGCGTATTCCGCTGTTGATCTTTCCTAATTCCTCACGGAGCCGCATGGCATTGCGGCCTAGCAGAATGTTTGTGCCAATCTCTGTTGTGATAGGACGCTCGGTGTTATCGCGCAGCGTAAGGCACGGAACGCCTAGATAAGTTGTCTCTTCTTGGATGCCGCCGGAGTCCGTGATCACCACCTCTGCTTTTGTCTGCATCGCAAGAAACTGCAGATACGAAAGCGGTTCCATGAAGCACAATCCGTTATTCCCGCAGCTATCCAATCCAAGCGCTGAGATTCTCTGGCGCGTACGCGGATGGACGGGAAAAAAGACCTTCAAGTCTCTACTCACGTCTTGCAACACATGAATAATGTCTCGAAGGAACTCCTTATCATCGACGTTTGCTGGACGATGGAGAGTGACCAGCGCAAATCGTTTCGGGAGATCCGGGATGGACTGTTCCTTTGCCTTCTGCAGAAGAGAAACGAGTGTATCGATCATCACGTTTCCAACTAACTTAATCTTGTCCTTCGTAATACCTTCATTGAGCAAGTTGGCATTGCCATCTTCCGATGGTGTAAACAATATGGTTGAAATCTGATCGACTATGACGCGATTCACCTCTTCCGGCATGGTTCGGTCGAATGAGCGAAGTCCCGCTTCAACGTGAGCAATTGGAACAAGCAGTTTCGCGCAGACGAGGGCTGCAGCGACGGTCGAATTCACGTCACCGTAAACCAACACCCAATCGGGCTTGCGTTCAAGCAATACCGGTTCAAAGCGAGCGATAATGGCTGCAGTTTGCTGCGCGTGAGTGCCAGATCCAACCTGCAAGTTTACATCCGGCGTCGAAATGCCAAGCTCCTGGAAGAACACATCAGACATCAACGCATCGTAGTGCTGCCCGGTATGAACAATTGTCTGGAAAGCACCGCGTTGAGAGAGTGCCTTGAACACCGGTGCGGCCTTCATAAAGTTCGGGCGGGCTCCCACAACGTGAAGAATATGCATCGTTAACCAGGTTTCCTAGGCCAAGGCCAGAATACGACGTTGAAAAATTGAAGTTATCGCTTCACCAGGAGGCTTACCTATCGCTTCCTGCCATCTTCTGCATTTCCTGCAATGAAACGGATGCGTTGAGTTCATCCCATATGTCTATAGAACAATCTGCCGGAGGCGGCCAGGAGCGCGTCTGGAACACAGGAAAAGACGTACTTTGCTGTTCGTGTCAAGTTATGCGCGGCCCCCTCAACGGAATTCCGCCGATAGGTCAGAATCTTCTTGGTGGCGCCCAGGCGATCCTTGAACTTGATCAAACCGTCGTTGTCGAGATCGGAGCGCCCAAGGTCCAGTTGGCGCATTCCTTCATTCTTGGCCTCTTGAATGACCTTCCAGAACAGGAACGGCGTCCCCCCAAGGTGACTGAATCGTTCGTCGGAGCAGCCGTATTTGTAAACAACTGTGTTCTTGTTGGATAAGCATAGAAGCGCAGCTACGGGGATATCTCGCTTCGAAGCCAAGCAAATGGTCATCCGGTCGCCCATGAACTCGACGAGATTGCGAAACCATTGTCGCGGCTGGGGAGGCAAACAGTGGCGTCGGCGGGTCCTTAGCACAAGCTGGTAGAACCTTCTCAGCAGAGACTCCGATCGGCCCTTCTCATACAGCAATTCTTCCTTTTCGGCACGGCGGATCTTGCGCTGAATGCAGTCCTTGTGTAAGTTCCGATACAACGGTTCAAGGGGCGTATCCAGCGACAACGTGTGCGACCAGAATTTCTCCGACGGAGACCAGTCTGTTACCCTCGACCATTCCTCCGCACCCATTGATCTTTCCCTAACCTCTGCGTACCTGTAGCCATTACGGATGGTACGATCGAGCACGTAACCCAAGATCTCCGCTTCGGTAGCGGCGGAGTCGACCAGTGGGTCGCAATGATCTGAGAAGGGCAAGGACACCAACCTCCGCCCCGTGATCCAGCTCCGCACCTCACAAAAAACTGCGCCATTCCGCAATGACTCGCCTGGAGCGGATGTGGTGAAGACTATTGGTCTATATCCGTAAGTTTGAAATAAGGATTGCAGCCAGCCACGCGTATGGAATACACCGCTACGCGGATGCTGCCTTACGAGGGTGTCCCACTCGACACTTTTTAGCGGATCGATCTCATATACCGACAACTGAAGCCTCGCCAGGAAGATTTCCCTACATTAAGAGACCCAGCCGCGCAGCCACTAGTAATCTGTCCCGAAGATAATCCGCCAGCACAGGCACACAGCCAGTGCAGAGGACTCGATCCACAACATCCTGAATGTTCCTGATGCGCACTACTGGATAGCCTGTCAGGCCCGAATCCGCGCCAAGCTATACTGGCTCGACGGCATATCCTTCAACTGTGACCTCGACAGCTTGCTGAAGCAGGTCCACCGAGATGACAAGTTTGTGCCCGCCTTGACTCGCGGTCAGGATACCTTCGACGCCGTCAAGCGAGCCTCCGCGAATCCGGACTTTTTGACCAATCTGGATGAATCCGCAGGTGGACACTGGGAGCTTCTTAGCGAGAACCGTCTGTATGCCCTCAATTTGCGAATCGGGAATCGGAGCCGGCTCGCCGTTCACCCGCACAAAGCAAAACACCCCGGGTGTCTTGAGTACTTCCAGCCTCTGCGCGGAATGCGAAACCAGATTGACGAACACGTAGCAGGAAAAGAGCGGGATATCCACGTCTTTTGTTCGATCGCTCCACTGGCGAGATTGGCGCAAGGTCGGGACGAAAGCATGAATCCCTCTCTTTTGAAGTTCACTGCCAATTCGCTTCTCGTGACGGGCGCGCGTCTGTATGGCATACCACCGGGGTTGCCCCGCGCAGAACATTCCCGGCAAGCCCGCTGAAACGAGTTGGTTTTGTTGCAAGCTAGACATAGCTTCGCCCTCTGAGTCCCATTGCACCCTTGTGGAAATCTCGGTCATCCTCCAGCTCGACCGGCCAGAGGCCGTGCTGCCGTTTACACAGGTCCAAGTTGCACATTCAGTGCCAAAGGTGGAGAGTCGACGGAAGAGCAGCTTCCGGCCCCCAGTGGTCATGAGTTGGAGTGGAGCGATCAAGGACTTTCTTGTGTTTTGTTTCAGATAGAGGGCATGTGAGGGATACGGCTTCAGGCAAGCTTGCTTCGCCAGTGGGGAGTTCACGTCGAGAGCTGGCACTACGAAGGTCTCTTACTCACTTGGGAAGGTTTGCATGGGACAAAACACAGGCAACGCATAGGAAAAGATTTTCACACTTGAATGTGGGACGCACAGCATGAGTCGTTTTGGCTCGGCTGCTCCGTCTCATACTTCGCCTACGAGGTCAGAATATTTCGGTTCCAAACTAGCCCGGCTGGAAAAACCACGATCAACTACATTTTGTTCGGTCAATTGTGCGAAGCAGATTCCTGCCCAGTCGATCCAAATCAGCACACTGCGAATTGCTGCTTTTCGTCAAAGGCATCCGGCTTCAGCAGCAGGCGCTATCTGCTACCCACGAAGGCGGAACACGTATTCGAGCAGTGAGAAGAAAATAACTCAGGACAACTTACTTGATGGCAGGCGGCATCGTGGCAAGGTGGAAGAATGAGGAAGCGCCCGCACCCAGATTGAAGAGCGGGTCGCGTTCGACTGAAACAGGCAGGTAAGCGGCTCTGGTGTACGTCGATCTGTAGTGGATGCGAAGCTCTCTTCCTGAAAAGGTCGCTCGCATGTTTCATCAAATCCTGGCTCCAACCGGCAGTCTCTGGTCAACTATTCTGCTGGCTCTCCTTCCACTTGCTGCTTTGTTATTCATGCTTGCAGGGCTTCGGATTACCGCCTGGCTTGCCACGATCTTCGCCGGTGTGATCACGGTCGCGGTCGGTGTGCTGGGATGGCATGCGCCACTGGCGGACACCCTGCATTCGTACCTGTATGGCGGACTGCAGGGCGCGTGGGTCATTGACTGGATTACGTTCTGGGGCTTGGTCATCTTCAACACCCTTGTGCTGACCGGCGATTTTGATAGCTTCAAGAGCTGGATGGTCAATCAGGCTACGGTGGACGTGCGGATTCAGACGATCATGCTGGCCTGGGCGTTTGGCGCGCTGCTGGAAGGGCTTGTCGGCTTTGGATACCCGTGGGCGGTGGTGGTGCCGATTCTGGTTGGATTGGGGATCACCGATTTAGAGGCAATCCGTGTAGCGGCGCTCGCCAATAATGCTCCTGTCTCGTATGGCGCTCTCGGTTCGCCGGTTCTGGCGCTGTCGGCGGTAACGGGACTTCCGCTGCTGGCGCTGTCGGGCTCGATCGGCGACATCGTCGCGGTGCTGGCATTGCTGCCGCCGTTTGTGTTGATCTACCTGGTCACCGGGTGGGACGGACTGGTGGAGGCGTGGCCTTTGGCGATTGTGGGATCGTTGTCCTACATTCTCGGGCAGTGGCCAGTCTCTCATTATTTGGGGCCCTATTTGCCTGACCTGAGCGGCGCGCTAACTTCATTCTGGATACTGTTCCTGTTTGTGAAGGTCTGGCGGCCTAAGAATATTCGCGCATTCGGCGGGCGCATCATCTCGCCTCAGGAAGCGGCGGCGGCCGCTCCTCCGCAAGCGACAGTCGCGGCCTTCCGCGCTTGGGTTCCGTTTCTAATTCTGATCGCCGTCGTTGTCCTCTGGACTGGTCCCTGGTCGCATCTGCCGTCGATCAGCTTATATAAACTGCAGATCGGAGCGGTGTCCTCGGTCACGAACAAGCCGATTAATTCGGTCTTCAGCTTTACTCCGCTGAGCGGTGGAAGTTCGATTCTAGCTTCGTGGATTTTGATTGCGTTGTTTTTGCGTCCTAGCCCGAAGATATTGGGGCAGGTGTTTGCGCGTACCTTCAAGCAGATGTGGGGAGCGCTGCTGGTGGCGTTTTTCATCTTCGCAGTGGCTTATGTATTTGTGTTTACCGGGATGGCGAACTCGCTGGCATTCGGGTTCTCGAAGATGGGCTGGGGATTTGTGATTGTGTGTCCCGTGCTGGGCTGGATTGGTGTGGCACTGTCGGGCAGCAACACCTCGACGAATGCGATGTTCGGCCCGATCCAGGCTGTTACGGGACGCCTGCTACACTTTCCGCTGCTGCTTGCGCCATCGCTCAACTCGGTGGGTGCGGAGGTCGGCAAGCCGATTGCGCCACAGACTGCGAGCGTCGGAGTTTCCACAAGCCGGTTTGTACGCAGCGAGGGCGAGGTGATCCGCCACAACATGGTCTGGACGTTCGCGGTTCTCGGTTATCTGATATTGATCGGTCTGATGTTTTACTTTGTGTTCCCTAACACAATGGCCGGGTGAGGCGGAACAGACACCCACATCTGCTAGATGCGGCAGATGTGGGGCCCCAGCTAGGAGCCAAACTTCCCTCGCGCGGGGGTCGGGTTGGCCTGGGAATGATGGATGTCGTCGCGCCAGATGTCTGAGAGGTGTTCGGAGACAATGAGCAGTTTGCCTTCCGAGTTGAGGGAAAAGACCTGGGTGGCGCGACCGTCGCGGACGGCTTTGTCGAACTTTTTGCCGAGAACCTTTTGCTCCATGTTGCTGGCGTGCCAGCGGAACTGGTAATTCGCGACGGCGATTGTGTCCGACAGCAGTTGAACGTTCACGGGGCCAAGAATTTCGGCTTGGAATTTGGTTTGCGGGGTGAAGTACTCACGCTCCTTGCGGGCGGCAGAGACCCGTCCCGGCTCTAATCGCACGGAGAAGGGGTTGAAAACAACTGCGTCGTAGCTGTAAAAGTTGCCCATCTCAGAGGCCAACTTTTCCGACAATATCCGCCAATAGCGATGCGCGGCGTCCTCGACTTGAGAGACAGAAATCTGGGCTGTCATCATACACATCCGTCTGGGATTGCAAAAGTTAGTGGAATTGTGAACGCGTTGTAAGTTTTTAACACCGATCGGCAAAGCAGACAAGCGCAAAAAGCTGGAAGGTCATCAGGGTTGAGGCGAGGGCTGTTGCGTTGCGACCTGTGAGGGCGCGGGAAGTTGCGATGCCTGCCATCCGCCGCCAAGCGCCTGAATGAGTTGAACCGCCGCTGTCATCTCGCTGGCCCGCAAAGTCACCTCGGTCTGCTGATCGGTGAGCAAGGTGGTCTGGGCCGTGATCACGTTGAGGTAAGGGTCAAGGCCGGTCTGGTAACGGGCAAGAGCAATGGTGAGGTATCGCTGCGCACTTTCCACCGCGGCTTGCTGGCGGGCGATTTGCTGCGAGAGCACGCGCAGGCTTGCGATGTAGTCTTCTACCTGCTGAAAGGCGGTGAGAACGGTTTGCTTGTAGAGCGCGAGATTGGCATTGTAGTTGGCAGTGTATTGTGCAACGGTCGCCCGGCGCAGACCGGCATCGAAAATTGTCTCCGAGGCTGACGCGCCAAGCGACCAAAATAGCGCGGGCGTCGAAAACAGATTGCCGATTGTGGATGACTCAAGTCCACCGCTCCCGGTGAGGCTTAGCGTGGGGTAGTAAGCTGCCTTCTCAACTCCGATGAGCGCATTGGCTTCGGCCATGCCGCGTTCGGCGGCGGCGATGTCCGGGCGCCTTTGCAGCAGTTGCGAGGGAATGCCGACCGGAATCGCGGGAACCGGCGTGGCCAGCATCTTCACAGGCATGGAAAATTCCGAAGCGGGCTTGCCGATGAGGGTTGCAATGGCATGCTCGTAGATGGCGCGATTGGTGGCAATGCCGATTCCTGTTGCCTCCGCGCCCAGCAACGTTACCTCTGCCTGCGCCACGGCCTCGGGGCTATCGATACCGGTTTCCACCAGGACGCGGGTAAGTTCCAGGGCCTTTTGATCGGCCTCGATGGTGCGGTTGTACAAATCCTGGAGTGCGTCCTGCCCGCGCAGTTCGAAGTAAAAGATAGCGAGGTTAGCCTGCTCGGTGAGGCGCTCGTTTTCAAGATCGGCGGCGCTGACCTGGGCGGCGTATTGACTCTCGCGAACCGTGTTGCGGATGCGTCCCCAAAGATCGGGCTGCCATGAGACGTCGAAGGGCAGGGACAGTTCGGTGAAGGTAAATGCCCGCCTGGTTGTCGGGACGGCTGCTCCGGTTGTGCCGGCCACGACGGATGTGCTGCTCGAGGTGCCGGGGGTTCGGCTTCGGTTGTAGGCCGGGACCGCTGTTACCGTAGGAAAGAAGCTGGAGCGGGCCTCGCGTACCTGGGCGCGGGCCGCCATGAAATTCTGGAATGATTGCGCGATGTTCTGATTGTTGATGTTGAGTTGCTCTTCGAGCGCGTTGAGCTCGGGTTCGTTGAAGATCTCCCACCACTTGCCTTTAAGCAGTGAGTCCTGCGGCTGCGCGGGCTGCCATGCGCCGGGCGCGGCGGTCTTGTAAGCCTCGGGAGCCGACTCCTTGTACGCCGGTGGAGCGGGAACGCTGGGAGGCTTATATTTTGGGCCGACGGTGCAGCCGCCGAGCAGAAGAAAGCAGATCGCCGCAGCATGAGTGATGCTCGGAACGGAGCCTTTCGTTTTCATGCTTCCCTGCCCTCCCCGAATATCCTTCATGTGGCAGGCTCGCTTCTGGTGAACAACCGCGCACGTTTGTCTCCTTGCAGTTTCAGCCGCAGATTGTCCATGAACAGATAAATGACCGGCGTGGTGTAGAGAGTAAGAACCTGGCTGACGATGAGGCCGCCGATAATCGAGATCCCCAAGGGGCGGCGGAGTTCAGAGCCCATACCTGTGCCCACCGCCAGTGGTACGGCGCCGAAGAGCGCGGCCATCGTGGTCATCATGATTGGACGGAAGCGCAGGATAGAGGCTTCAAAGATCGAATCCCTGGTGTTCTTGCCCTCGTTCCGCTCGGCATTGAGTGCGAAGTCGATCATCATGATCGCGTTCTTTTTTACGATGCCGATCAGAAGAACCATGCCGATGATCGACATCACGTCCAGCTCGGTTTTGGTAATCATCATGAGGAGAATCGCGCCCATGCTGGCCGGAGGCAAGGTGGAAAGAATTGTGATGGGATGGATGAGGCTTTCGTAGAGAATTCCAAGCACTATGTAGACCGCGAAGATGGCGGTCATGATGAGGTAGGGCTCGGTGGTGAGGGACTGCGAGAAGGCTTGCAGAGTTCCGGAGTACTGGCCGTGGATGGAACTCGGCATGCCGAGGTTGCGCTGAAGCTGCTGAATCTTTCTGGTTGCATCGCCGAGCGAAACGCCGGAAGCGAGATTGAAATTCACGGTGACGGATGGAAAGAGCCCGGTGTGATTGACCGCCAGCGGCGCCGTGGATGGAGAGTAAGCGGCAACTGAATCGAGCGGGATCGCGCCTCCGCCGGTGTTCGGGAGGAGGTAAGTGTTCTTGAGCCCCTCGGGCGATTGCCAGTACTTCGGCGCCACCTCCATGACTACGTAATATTGGTTTAGAGCGGTGTAGATGGTGGAGACCTCGGATTGTCCGAAGGCGTGATAGAGAGTGCTGTCAATAATCGCAGGGGTAACGCCGAGGCGTGCGGCGGTTGGGCGGTCGTAGGTAAGCAGCGCCTGCAGACCGTGATTTTGCTGGTCCGTGCTGACGTCCGTGAAGCCCGGAGTATGCCGCATCTCAGTGAGCAGGAGCGGTCCATACTTCTGCAGGTCTTCGGTGGTCTCGGCCTGAAGCGTGTATTGGTATTGTGCGTTCGCCTGGCGGCCCCCTATGCGGATGTCCTGAACCGGTTGCAAATACGTGGCCGCGCCAGAAATGCGTGCGAGCTTGGGGCGCAACCGGTTTATGATCTGTTGCGCGCTTACCTTGCGTTCATTGAGAGGCTTGAGAGCGACAAAGGTGAAGCCGCTATTGGTGGCGCCCTGGCCACCGGTAAATCCCATCGCGTTCTGCACTGCAGGGTCTGCCTTGAGGACGTCGATGGCTTGCTGCACCGCATTCCGCATGGCGTAGAACGAAGAGTCCTGCGGCCCCTGCATCCCTCCCGAGATCACTCCGGTATCCTGCTGCGGGAAGAAGCCCTTGGGGATTCGCTTGATCAGGTAAACGTTTGTAGCCACGACAAAGAGGAAGACTGCCAGCAGCAGCGCGGGATGGTCGAGCACCCAGGTGAGGCTGCGGCGGTATCCGCCGAGCGCGCTATTGAAGACGCGCTCGCTCCAGCGGTAGATCCTGCCGTGGATCACGTCTTTCTCCGAAATCAGAACGCGTGCGCATATCATGGGCGTGGTCGTAAGGGATATGACCATCGATACCAGAATCGCGGTGGAGAGCGTGACGGCAAACTCGCGAAAGAGACGGCCGATGATGCCGCCCATCATAAGCAGCGGAATAAATACGGCAATCAGCGAGATACTGATCGAGAAGACGGTGAAGCCAATCTCCTTTGCGCCGAGAAGCGTTGCCTCCAGGGGCGTCATGCCCGCTTCAAGGTGCCGGGTGATGTTCTCCATGACCACGATCGCATCATCGACCACAAAGCCGCTCGCAATGGCCAGCGCCATCAGCGAAAGATTGTCTATGGAATAGCCGAATATATACATCACCGCAAAGGTTCCGATCAGGGAGACGGGAACCGCGACGGCAGGGATGAATGTTGCATAGATGTTGCGCAAGAAAAGAAAGACGATCAGAATCACCAGCAGCACCGAAATGATGAGGGTGCGCTCGATATCGCTGACCGAAGCGCGGATGGTTAACGTACGGTCGAGAATCGTGACCAGATGCTCGCCTGCCGGAATTGTGGCCTGCAACGATGGAACCGCAGCCTTGACCGCGTCCACGGTTTCAATGATGTTGGCCCCTGGCTGGCGGAAGATCAGCATGATAACTGACGGCTTGCCGTTGAGGAAGCCTGCCTGCCGGATGGTTTGCTGAGAGTCAATCACATCGCCCACGTCCTGCAGACGGACCGCTCCTCCGTTGTGGTATCCGACGACGAGTGGCCTGTAATCGGCTGCCCTGGAGATCTGGTCGTTGGCGATGATGTCGGCGGTAACGTTGCCATCGTTGATCTGGCCTTTGGCGAGGTTTGAGTTCTGGCCAGCCACCACCTGCTGCACTGCGGGCAGGCCGATTCCATAGCTGGAAAGCTGGTCGGGATTTAATTCGATGCGAACCGCGGGCAGCGAGGCTCCGACGACCGAGACCTGGCCGACTCCGGCAATCTGCGAAATACGCTGCGAGATCACGGTAGAGGCTTCATCGTAGAGCGTGGGAACGTCGTAGATATCCGACTGCAGGCCGAGCAGAAGGATGGGTGCGTCGGCGGGATTTACCTTGCGATAGGTTGGGTTCGCGGGGAGGTTCGCGGGAAGGTAGGTGCGCGCTGCGTTGATGCCGGCTTCGACGTCTCGGGCGGCGCCGTTGATGTCGCGGCTCAAGTCGAACTGCATGGTGATGCTGGTTGTGCCGAGAGTGCTTGCAGAGGTCATCTCGGTGATGCCGGAGATGTGACCGAACTCGCGCTCAAGCGGCGTGGCAACCGAGGAGGCCATGATGTCCGGGCTTGCGCCGGGCAGCGTGGCGGCCACGGTGATGGTGGGGAAATCCACCTGCGGCAGAGGAGAGACGGGCAGCACGACGAATGCAATCGCCCCGGCGATGGCGACGGCGATGGTGAGCAGTGTGGTGGCCACCGGACGTTCGACGAAGATCCGCGACGGGTTCATGACGGCTGGATCTCCGGATTCTGAAAGGTGCCCCTGCGTGGGCGATGCAAGAAGCGTGCGCCCAGATTGTCAAAGAAAATGTAGATGACCGGCGTGGTGTAGAGCGTGAGCACCTGGCTGAAGATGAGGCCGCCGACCATTGCCACGCCGAGCGGCTTTCTAAGCTCTGAGCCGATGCCGGTGCCGAAGGCCAGCGGGATTCCGCTGAGCAGCGCCGCCATGGTCGTCATCAGGATGGGCCGGAAGCGCAGCAATGAGGCTTGGTAGATCGCCTCGGTGGCGGACTTGCCCTCGTTGCGCTCGGCTTCCAGGGCAAAGTCCACCATCAGGATTCCGTTCTTTTTCACGATTCCGATCAGAAGGATGATGCCGATGATGGCAACAATATTGAGGTCGAGATGAAAGAGTTCGAGGGCGAGCAGGGCTCCAACGCCCGCCGAGGGCAGAGTGGAGAGAATGGTGACAGGATGGATGAAGCTTTCATACAGCACACCGAGAACGATGTAGACGGTGACGAGCGCGGCGAGGATCAGCAGGCCTTCGTTGGTCAGCGAGTTTTCGAAGGCGGCGGCGGTGCCCTGATAATTCCTGACCACACTAGTCGGAATATTCAAGCGAGCGAGCGTTTTGTCGATGGAAGTGAGCGCCTCGCCGAGCGAGTATCCGGGCGCGAGATTGAACGAGATCGTCACCGACGGAAACTGTCCCTGGCGATTGACCGAAACCGGTTCGCTGCGACGCTGGAATTGAACCAGCGCGCTCAACGGAACCGGCGTGGAGACCGCGGCACCGCCGGAGTTGCTCTTGCCGCCGCCGCTGCCGCCACCATTACTACCGGAGGATGATGCGGTGGTGCCCGTCGAGCGCGTGGTTCCGCTGGCAGAGGTGTTTGCGCTCGATGAGACGCTGGTGCTTGTGCTGGTGCTCGAGAGAACGGTGGTAGTTGCGCCGGAGGTGGATTGAGGCGAGAGCGCGGAGCTTGAGTTGACGCTGGTTAAGTTCGATGCCGGGCTCGTAGTGTTGGCAAGCGCGGAGGTCGATGGTGTGGCCGACGAGACGCCGTAGGAGAAGGACGGAGTCAAGAGCGCATTGCCCGCGGATGCCGATGTGCCTGCGCCGGCTGCCGAAGACGAGCCCGCCGTATTCCCCGGGGTTGAGCCCGATCCTGCGGTTGACGACGAGCTGCTGCTCAAAGCGGACTGGATGTAAATGTCATGCAGCATCCGCGGATCGACCTGAAACTTTGGCTCGGCCTCAAGGATCACATGATACTGATTCACCTGGGTGTAAAGAGTGTTGATCTGGCGCTGCCCAAAGGCGTCATAGAGAGTGTTGTCGATGGTCTGCGGGGTGATGCCGTAGCGCGAAGCGTTGGCGCGATCGATAACCAGTGCCTCGGCCGCACCGTTCAGCTGTTGGTCGGTGACTACGTCGGCTAATTCAGGCAACTCCTTGAAGCTTGCGACGAGGTCGTGCGCTACGGTGTTCAGCTGGATTGGGTTCGGATCTTCGAGCGTGTACTGGTACTGGGTGCGGCTGACGCGATCATCCACCGTGAGATCCTGCACGGGCTGCATGTAAAGGGTGATGCCCGGGACCTTGGCCACCTTGGGATTAAGCCGGTGGATGACCTCGGTGGCGGAGATGCCGCGCTGCTGCAGTGGCTTGAGGTTGATCTGAATGCGACCGCTGTTGAGGGTGGTGTTGGTTCCGTCGGCGCCGATGAACGACGAGATGCTTTCGACGGCGGGATCGGCCAGCAGCACCTTCGCCAACTCCTGCTGTTTTTCGGCCATGGCGACAAAAGAGGTGGAGGCGGCTGCCTGCGAAATACCCTGGATGATTCCTGTGTCCTGAGTGGGAAAGAAACCCTTTGGGATCGTGATATAGAGAACCACGGTGAGCACGAGAGTCGCCAGTGCAACCAGTAAAGTGATCGTCTGATACCGAAGCACAAACCTCAACGTGCGTCCGTAAAAGGCAATGATGTCGGCGAAGGCCTTTTCAGAGGCGCGATAAAAACGTCCCTGCTTTTCCGGCGGCGTGTAGCGCAGCAAACGTGCCGACATCATCGGCGTGAGGGTGAGAGAGACGAAGGCGGAGAAAAGTATGGTGACCGCGAGAGTGACCGCAAACTGGCGGAAGAGCCGCCCGGCGACATCGCCCATGAAGAGCAGCGGAATGAGCACGGCAATCAGCGAGACGGTGAGCGAAATGATGGTAAAGCCGATCTGCTCGGCGCCCTTTAAGGCCGCTTCCATCGGCTTCTCACCCTCTTCGATAAAGCGGGAGATGTTTTCGATCATGACGATGGCGTCATCCACCACAAAGCCGGTGGAGATGGTCAAGGCCATCATGGTGAGGTTATTGAGGCTATAGCCGGCCAGGTACATCACTCCGAAGGTGCCGACCAGCGAAATGGGGACCGCGATGCTGGGGATGATGGTCCCCTGCAAACTGCGAAGAAAAAGAAAAATCACCATCACCACGAGTCCGATGACCAGCAGCAGTTCGAACTCGACGTCTTTCACTGAAGCGCGAATCGAGGTGGTGCGGTCGGTGACCACCTGCACATGCACGGAGAGCGGGAGCGTGGTGACAAGCTGGGGCAAAATTCTTTCTATGCTGTCCACCACCTGGATGGTGTTCGCCCCGGGCTGGCGCTGAATGTTCAGGATCACTGCGGGCGTGTAGTTGACCCATGCGGCAAGTTGGGCGTTCTCCACTCCATCGATTGCGTGCGCCACGTCCGTGAGCATGACGGGCGCGCCGTTGCGATATGCGACCACCACCGACGTGTATTCGCTGCTGCTCAGCAACTGATCGTTGGAGTTGATGGTGTAGTCCTTCTCGGGACCGTCGAAACTTCCCTTGGCGGAGTTGAGACTGTTGCCTTGGAGCGAGTTGCGCAGGTCCTCAAGATTGATTCCGTAGGAGGCCAGGGCGGTGGGATTGGCCTGGATGCGCACGGCGGGCTTCTGTCCGCCAGAGATGCTCACGAGGCCGACGCCGGAGATCTGCGAGATCTTGGGTGCAAGGCGCGTGTCAGCGAGATCCTCAACCTGGGAGAGCGGCACGGCATTGGAGGTAAGCGCAAGAGTCAGAACCGGCGCATCTGCCGGATTGGATTTGCTGTAGATCGGTGGCGTGGGCAAGTTAGCTGGCAGATAACTCTGCGCCGCATTGATCGCAGCCTGAACCTCCTGCTCCGCGACATCGATATTGAGGCTGAGCTGGAACTGCATGACGATGACCGAGACGCCTCCGGCGCTGGTTGATGTCATCTGGCTGAGTCCGGCGACTTGGCCAAACTGCCGTTCCAAGGGAGCAGTGACGGCGGAGGCAACTACATCGGGACTGGCACCGGGGTAGAAGGTGAGCACCTGAATCGTCGGATAATCCACCTCGGGCAGCGCCGAGACAGGAAGCTGCAGGAACGCCACGCCGCCAGCCAGAAAGATCGCAACCATCAGCAGAGAGGTCGCGACCGGGCGAAGGATGAATGGCCGGGAGGGACTCATCGCGAACCGCCGCTGGATGGGACTGAACTGCCGGGTGTAGATGGAGTGGATGGCGATGGACCGCTGGTTACGGATGGACCGCCGGAGGGGAGTGGTCCGGATGGGGGCACGACGCCGGAGCCGGCTGCGTTGCCGCCTTGACCCTGCGTGCCCTGGCCGCGCACGGATACTTGCACACCGTTTTCGAGGCGGTCGAATCCGCTCGTCGCCACAGTCACGCCGGGATTGAGTCCCTGTACCGCGATGAACTGTTCGTCACCGGCCAGCGTAGTGATCGGCTGCACGGTTACCGTATTGTTGGGCTGCACGATGTAGACGAATGCGTTGGTTCCGTTGCGCTGCACGGCGGCCGTGGGAACCAGGGTTCCGTTGTGCAACGTGTCCACCAGCATCCGAGCGTTCACAAACTGGTTGGGAAAGAGGGCAAAATGCTTGTTGGAGAACTGGGCGCGGAACTTAACCGTCCCCGTGGTTGTGTCCACCTGATTGTCGAGCGCGATCAGTACCCCGGATTCGATCGGCTTCTCGTCGGAACGACTGAAGGCATCGACCGACAGTTTGTGCCCGCTGACTAACTGCGCCTTGACCTTGGAAAGATTGTCCTCGGACACATTGAAGACGACCGTAATCGGTTGCACCTGCACAATCACCACAAGCACAGAGTTGCTGCCGGAAAAGATGGTGTTCCCGGGGTCTACCAGACGCAACCCGACCTGGCCGGTGATGGGAGCAACGATATGGCAGTACTCCAGCTGCACACGATCGAAGTCCACTGTGCCCTGATCGGCTTTGACCGCACCCTCATCCTGAACGACAGCCTGCTCCTGGTCGTCGAGCTGCTGTTTGGCAATCGCGTTCCGGGCATACGCCTGTTTATAGCGCTCCAGATCAATGCGGGCTTGCGCCAACACGCCCTGGTCGCGCTCCAAAATCCCTTCGGCTTGGGTCAGCGTCGCCTGATACGGGCGTGGGTCGATGTCGATGAGAGGATCGCCTTTGCGAACCATTTGGCTCTCGCGATAGTGGACGGCCATGACCCGCCCCGTAATCTGGCTGTAGACGGTAACGGTGTAGGTCGGAGTGACCGTCCCAAGCGCGGTGACGTAAATATTCATATCGCCGGTTTTGGACTGACCCACCGTGATCGCCGCCGGTGCTTGCGTGGGGCGCCCGCCGGCTCCTGACGGCCCCCCGGACGATGATGTTGATCTGCTGAAGTGATAGATGAGAAAGAGCGCGAAGGCAACGAATGCGGCCACGATCCACATGCTTCTGCGCCGCCGCTGTTTAAGGTGCTGCAGCTCCTCAGGGGTACGCGCAGGCTCTTGCAGCTCCGTCTGAGTAGAGTGATGGGTTTGCTGTGGCGAGCCCGGTCCCTCATCGCCGGGCTGCCCGCCAGGATTCCTGTCCTCGCTCATTCACTGCTCTTTTCAGCGCTAGGGAGCGGCGTACAGACGCATCGGTATGGGCGTAGCTCACCGCACGAGCGTCACCGCCTAAGCAATGGATGGCAAAAACACGGAAAAGTTTGCTGAGCCGGCCATCAACTCATCGTTTTCATCTTCCTAATATCTTGACGAAGGACACATTGGGCCTTGTCTGTCAGTCGGATTTAAAGTTCAAAGTTGCATCATGGACGGTGCGATCCAGGGGCCGCACGGATGACTCATGGGCTTCAACAAAATAGAATAAGGAGAGGTGTGCGAACCTAAATAGGGTCATCTTAGGCGCTGAGGAGAACAGCTTGCTTTCGCGAATTTATTGCCTGTTACTTAGTTTTGTCTTGATCGCCAGCTGTTGTGCGTACGCCGATAGCTCGTTTGATCTCTCAGGACCGCGGATGGAGGTGAAGGTAACCCGAGCGGGTAAGACTCTGCCCATATCTGAGGTTCCGAACCTGCAACCTGACGACAAGCTCTGGATTCATCCGGCCTTCCCTGATGGGGAGTCCGTACGCTACCTGTTGGTAGTTGCGTTTCTGCAAGGAGCTACCAATCCGCCACCCGATTCTTGGTTCACAAGAGCCGAGACATGGACACGGCAGGTACGCGAAAAAGGCATTGTTGTTACTGTCCCCGAAAACGCACAGCAGGCCCTTTTCTTCCTCGCTCCGCAGACAGGAGGCGACTTCAGCACGCTACGCTCGGCGGTTCAGGGAAAGCCGGGGGCATTCGTGCGTGCCATCCAGGACTTGAACCTTGCAAGTCAGAGCCGGTTGCGCGTGGACACGTATTTGAATGCAATTGGCGATGCGTCGCCAAAAGATCCAAAAGCACTGCATGAGCGTTCCACTTTGCTGTCGCGCAGCTTGAAAGTCAAAGTGGATGAACAATGCTTCGACCGGCCGCCCGAGCAGCAGGCACCCTGTCTCATGCAGAGCTCCGCGCAAATGGTGATGGACGACGGGCATGGACAGTCGTTGCTGGCACAGGCCACTACGGGACCAGAGGCTGATCTGGTGGGGGCCGTGAGTGCTACGAAACAAGGCGGCGGCGGCAGTTACAGTCCTTACATTGGAGTGATCGTCGATATGGCGAGAGTGATGGAGAATCTCCACACCGCCCAGTATCAATACATCCCGGCACTGGCCTTGCCACAAAAAGAGCAGTTGAATCTGAAGCTCAACAATCCGCCGTCGTTCCATAAGCCACAATCTGTGCTGGTGGTTGGTTTGCCTCCGGTGCGACGCGCTTCCCTGCCCGTTCTCACCCCAATTGATCCGAAGCAGGTGTTCTGTTTGCAGAATCCATCGCTGGCCTTAGCGGTGGACGGCGCCCCACTGGTCTTCGCGACTGAGATCGCGCATGATTTGACGCTCCACGTTGACGGCATCGCCGGCCAGGTTGTTGACCTTCCCGTAAAGCCGGATCCAACACGCGGTGGACTCGTATTGGCTGGGCCGCTTCCGAAGCTGGAGGATCTCAGCCCCGACGCAAGCGGTACGTTACAGGGGAACTGGGGATTTGAAAGCTTTGAAGGGCCGATCTTTCAATTGAAGAACGCTCCTGCTGCGACTCACTGGGGACTTACTTCCGAGGACACGAATGCACTGATCATCGGACGCGAAGACACCTTCCATTTGCGTTCCGACGTTGCTGCGTGTATCGAGGACATTGCCATAAAGGATCAACATGATAAGCCAGCAAAGTCCAGTTGGAAATTGATTGCGCCAGATGACGCGGAAGTGAAGGTCTCCTTGCAGGGTGTAGAACCGGGTGCGGCGACGCTGGCGGTAAAGCAGTTCGGACTGACGCATCCCACCGATGTAGCTCTGCACACATATGCTGAGGCAGGTCATGTGGACCAATTCACGATTCACGCCGGCGATCAGCGAGGAGTGCTGAAAGGCGCCCGGCTCGACCTGGTTGCGAGCGTGGATCTCAATGGCACGCACTTTCTGCCCGCGAGTTTGAGCCGCGCTGAAAAGATGGATGAATTGAGCGTCCAGGCGCAGAATGCGTTGTCGGAGCGTCTTGAGCCGGAGCAGAAACTCACAAGCCAGGTGAACCTGAAAGATGGACGTGTGCTGAAGCTGCAGACCACCGTCAAACCAGAACGCCCCAAAGTGACTCTGGAGAGTAAGCGCATTCAGGCGGCGCAATCTGCAATTCGATTGAGCGGCCAGGATGACGTGCCGCTGGATGGCCGCATCTCTTTCTTTTTGAAATCGGAGATACCTGCACATTTTCCGCACGACGAGACGATTGAAGTCGCCAGCGTCGATGGATTCTTCCACACGGTGCTGAGTTTGGCCGATAAGAATCTTTCATTGCTGGACGCGCAGACGGCAGTCGCTGTGCTTGATCCGCTTAAGAGCTTCGGCGATTCTGCCTTTGGGCCGCTTCAGTTCAGGCCGGTTGCAGCCGACGGTACGGAGGGGGACTGGCAACCGCTGGCGCATCTTATCCGGGTACCAAAGCTGAAGGAGGTACACTGCCCGGATGATCCAGAAAAACAATGCACGCTCAGCGGTGATCTCTTCTATTTGATTGACTCCATCGCCTCGGATCAAGAGTTCTCGCATGCAGTAGCGGTACCTGCGGGATTCGCAGACACAAACCTGACGGTGCCGCGCCCGAATGGAACCGTTCTGTACATCAAACTTCGAGACGATCCGTCCACGGTGAACATCACTGCGCTTCCGGTGCTACCGGATCGGCCATAATCCGGAAGGACTGCTGCAACCTGAGCAGGCGTGTGAGCATCTATTCACCTTGCCCGGACTCTTAGCTCCCGGAAGAGTCTGCCGACATTAAACTTGGGGCGACGCACGTATGCCGCAAATTAAGTCGATCGTTTGCCCGGTTGATTTTTCAGAGTTCTCGATTTACGCCTACGAATATGCGCAGTCAATTGCGTGGCACTACAAGGCGACGTTGACGTTAGCGTACGTGCTGAGCACTCCGAAGCCGATCGAGTTTTGGAACATCTATCCGGACTCTTACAAGGAGAGCTGCCGGAAAGAACACGCCGATATGGAGCGCCGGCTTCAGGAATTTGCAAACCGGCACACGAGGACTTCGATTCAGCAGAAATGTTTCGTACAAGAAACCGCGCAAGATAGCTCCGTTACGGATGCCATTCTTTCTCTCGCCGAAGAACAGAGCGCGAATTTGATCGTGATAGGAACCCACGGTCTACGCGGTTTCGACCGGCTGGTGCTGGGAGCTGTGGCAGAGAGAGTGTTGCGGCGGGCAGGGTGCCCGGTGTTAACCGTACGAAAACCTGCTCATCACGTCGCAGGCGAGCTGCCTGATGCGGAGCCAGTACACTTGAAGAGAATGTTACTTTGCGCGGACTTCTCTGACCCTGCACATCATGCTGCAAAGTACGCGTTCTCAATGGCCAAGGAGTACGGTGCGGAACTTACGTTGCTTCACGTGCTTGAAGATGTTCCTAAGTCACAGGACCTGCAAAGTGCAACGGCACAGGCGACGAAACAGTTGGAGGAATATATTGCGCCTGAAGCGCGCGAAGGCAGCAACGTAAAGGTGATGGTGCGGAGCGGTAAGCCATACATGGAGATTACTCAGGCCGCCGCTGAAACACAGACCGACCTGGTCATCATGGGCGTGCGCGGGCGCGGCTCGCTGCACGCAGCGATCTTTGGTTCCACAACCGAACGCGTGATACAGCTCGGAGCCGCGCCAGTGCTCGCCGTTCACATTTGAGTGCTGTCAGGTGCAGCGCCGCACCGCAAATCCAGCACCGCACTTCAATAGATGCGCTCCATCATATGCAGTAGTCCGATATGATCTCCTGCTCTTTCAGATAGGCACATACGCGATCGACGGCTTCAGGCAAATCTTCCCCGCCGGGAATCTGCACGTGAGCATGAACGTCCTGGTAATCGGCCGCACCGACAACGACAACCAGAATCTCGTTGGGCGCATTGAGTGCCTTTAGCCGCTCGATGTCGTGTACATCGACATCGGTAATCGTGGTGATGAAGATCTGACCGCTGTCGGTCAGTATGCGGGCCAACTCGCCGAGACGCCGCACGCGCTCTTCACGCAGGTCGAATGGATCAATAACATCGGTATCCAATCCGCGGTCGATGTTGGCGATGCCGAGATAATAGGCGATGTTGGATTTTTCGAAGAGACGCCTTTCGAGCGCTTGAGCTATGGTCTTGTTTGCGGCCTCCGATGCGCCGGTGACGACCACAAATTTTGAGCGGTGGCCGTAGCGGCTGGCGCGAATCGCAGCCGGAATCGCGCTGGGCTCCCATCCGGCCTCACGCTGGCGAATGTGCTCCTGCAGACTGGAACCGGTGGCGGATGCATTTTCGGTGACGATTCCGCCGCCCGCGATCTCGTAGTTATCAACCAGCACAAATCGTCCGGTGGCTTCTATATCGCGCGAAAGATCGAAGACAATCGGCTTCGCTGTCTCGAAGATACAATCGGCGACCTCGTGTCTTTCGACTTCGTGCTTGCCGCGATCTGAAGATAAGTCCGATGCGTCCAGCACGCTGACGATTTCTACGAGGCGAACCGGAGCCCGCAAGGTTGCAAGCTTCAACTTGTATTTCTTGTTCTTGACGAGCGGAGCCTTGCCCATCCAGAAGACGTTGGCGCGGAAGCGCGAGCTGGTGTGTGCTTGCTGGTCGCCGCTCTTGCACATGACCTCGCCAGGGCGCACGTAAAGCTCATCGGTGAGGGTGAAGCCAATCGCTTCACCGGCATGAGCCTGCTCCCTTCCGGGCACATTAAACCTCTCTATGGTGGCAATTCGCGACCGCTTCTGAGAAGGCAGAAAAACGATCTCATCTCCAGCTTGAACGGAGCCGGTTTCAATCGTGCCCGCGAAGATGCGGCGGTCGTCGTTGTTCGCCGTGAACTTGTAAACGTCCTGAACAGGAAAGCGAAATGGCTGCTTTTCACGCTCGCTTTCCTTGACGAAGGCGTCGATGTGCTCAAGGACGCTGCGTACTCCGGGAGCCCACGCTGCCGGTTGCGCGATGTTATCCCCGTCGCGTGCAGAGATCGGAACAAAGTCAATGGGAGTGATTCCCACCTCACGCAAAAAGGCCGAATACTCGTCGCGAATGCGGGCGAAGACATCCAGGTCGTGGTTGACCAGATCCATCTTGTTCACCAGCACGACTACCTGGCGGATTCCCAGCATGCCAAGCATGTAACCGTGCCGGCGCGAGTTTTCCTGAACACCCTCATGGGCATCGATGACGAGGAGCGCAGCTTCGGCGCGGGCCGCGCCCGAGATCATATTCTTGAGGAACTCGACGTGACCGGGCGCGTCAATGATGATGTAATCGCGCTTTGCGGTCTTGAAAAAGCAGCGGGCCGTATCGATGGTTATGCCCTGCGACTGCTCGTCTTTCAGCGCGTCAAGCAGGAAAGCATACTCGAAGGGGCGCGCATTCTTGCGGCACATCGCCTTTACCTGTTCGAGCTTGCCTTCCGGCAGCGAATGCGTGTCCGCCATGAGGCGTCCGATGACGGTGCTCTTGCCATGATCAACATGGCCAACTACGACGATGTTCATCTGCTCGCGAGCGGGTGATGTTGGCAGCAATGTCGCTCCTGATGAGTGATTAGTTTTCGAATTTGTTTGCATCACATGTACCCGTCTCTGCGCAGTGTCTCCAGCCCGCCGCCGTCGTCCTTGTCTTGCGCTCGTCCGGAACGCTCGGCGATATTGGCGAACTTGCCGCTACTCAGCTCCTTGATAATGTCCTCCACATTTTGCGAAGTGGAGTCGACGGGAGTTGTGCAGGGCCAGCAACCAAGCGAGCGGTAACGCTTACCGCTGCCTTGATTGAAGTAGAGCGAGACCACCGGGATATTCTCGCGGTGGATGTACTCCCAGATATTCAGCTCCGTCCAGTCCAGCAAGGGATGGATGCGCACGTGGGTTCCGGGCGCGAAATCCGTCTTGTACTGGTTCCACAGTTCGGGAGGCTGATCGCCTACGTTCCACTCGTTGTATTGGTCGCGCGGCGAGAAGTAACGTTCCTTTGAGCGGCTGCCTTCCTCATCGGCGCGCACGCCCACGATCACGCCCGTGTACGGTTCCTTGTTCTCATCCAGGACGTAGTGCCGGAGGTTATGGTCCATGCGATAGCGCGGCCAGTCGCCGGAGAGCGTATGCTTCAGCGCATCCGACTTCAGGTTGCGGCAGCAGGTGAGACGGTCCACGTTGCCGTCGGGAAATGTTTCCTTTTTATCCAGCGCATTGCGATTCTCGCCGTACACCATGTTCAGGTTCCAGTCGAGCGCAAGCCGGTCGCGATACTCAATCATCTCGGGAATTTTGAAATGCGTGTCTATATGCACGAGAGGCAGCGGCACGTGGCCGAAGAAAGCCTTGCGCGCAAGCCACACCAGTACAGTGCTGTCTTTTCCAATCGACCAGAGCATGCAGAGATTCTTGAAGTCGCGATAGGCCTCGCGCAGGATGTACACGCCCTTAGCTTCGAGTTTGTCGAGGTGATCCATAGTTATTTGTGCTCCGTTAGATTGCGGTGCGCGGGAGACTTGTGCAGTCCGCACTCTTTATGTTCGGGCGACTCCCACCACCAGCGCCCACCGCGAATGTCCTCACCAGGATGCACGGCGCGGGTGCATGGGGCACAGCCGATGCTCGGAAAGCCGCGGTCGTGCAAAGCGTTATAGGGAACATTGTTTTTCTTGATGTAATCCCAAACCTGCGCCTCGCTCCAGTCATAGAGCGGGCAAATTTTGTAGATGCCGAACTCTGCATCCCAACTCACCAACTCGACCGCAGTGCGAGTAACGCTCTGATCGCGGCGCAGTCCACACACCCACGCATCAACCGTAGCGAGCACCTTGCGCAGGGGCTTCAGTTTGCGCACGGCGCAGCAAGCTTTGCGGTTCTCCACGCTGGAGTAGAAAAGATTCGGACCATCCTTCGCGATCAGCGCGGCAATGTCGGCGGCTTCGGGCGCGTAAATCTCATACGAATGATGGTAGCGCTCGAGTGATTGCTGCATGGTGTCATAGGTTTCCTGAAACATTCTGCCGGTGTCGAGCGTGAAGATTCGGGCCGCAGGATTGGCTCGCAACAGCATGTCGGTCAAGACCTGATCTTCCGCGCCGAAGCTGGACGCGAGCGCCATACGGGACACACCGAAGCTCTCCAATGATTGTTGCAAAGCTTCTTCGGGGTTATGCGATGACAACTGAAACTCACCCACTGCAATACTCCTTATGGCAGTAACTAAATGGAATAGTCCTCCGCGAAAACTTTCAGTTTCCGCGGGCTAACAAAAACAACTTCGCCTAGTTTCAGGCCCAACTCAGCGAACTGCTGGCGTCCGATTTCGGCTTCCAGCAGAGTCCCCGTTTCTGTGGTCTGGAGTTCGATCTTCACGACCGGTCCAACTCCGTAAACATGAAGCACGGTGGCGCGGATGGCCGAGGGGTCTTGTGGATCGCGCGTGATATGCATCTCGTAAGGCCGGGCATAGCCGAGCGCGGGACCATCCTCACCCGAAGCACTCTCCGGCAAATCCACATCCAGTGCGCCAATACGAGCACGTCCGCTATCGATGCGTCCATGAAACAGGTTTACGTTCCCGAGGAAGTTATAGACGAAAGCATTGGCGGGATTGTCGTAGACCTCCTGAGGCGTGCCGACCTGCTCGAGTCTTCCCTGGTTCATCACAGCCACACGATCGGCGACCTCGAGGGCTTCTTCCTGATCGTGAGTTACAAAAACGCTGGCGATGTGAATCTCGTCATGCAAGCGCCTGAGCCAGCGGCGCAGTTCTTTGCGCACCTTGGCATCGAGCGCGCCAAAAGGCTCGTCGAGAAGCAGCAACTTGGGTTCGACGGCAAGCGCGCGGGCAAGGGCCACGCGCTGTCTCTGCCCGCCCGAGAGTTGGTTGGGATAATGATCCGAAAGCCTTTCGAGTTGCACGAGGCTGAGCAACTGCGAAACCTTGTCGCGGATCTCGGCTTTCGAGGGGCGCTGTTTTCGGGAGCGAACACGCAACCCGAAGGCAACGTTGTCAAAGATGGTCATGTGCCGGAACAACGCGTAGTGCTGGAAGACGAAACCGACGCGGCGGCGTGCGGGATCATGCTTGGTTGCATCTTCCTCATTGAGCAGGATGCTTCCGCTGTCTGGAAATTCGAGACCGGCGATCATGCGCAGCAGGGTGGTCTTGCCGGAACCGGACGGCCCAAGCAGGGCAACTAATTCGCCGGCGCCGACCTGCAGGCTTACGTCATCGACAGCAGTAAAGTTGCCGAACTGCTTACGAATATTACGAACCTCGATGCTCATGCCTTGCCTCCGCGAATTGCGGCTTTCTCTTCGATCACTTTCTTCACCACGAGCGTCACCAGGGCCACCAGACTCAACAGCGACGCCACGGAGAACGCAGCGGCAAAGTTATATTCGTTGTAAAGGATTTCAACGTGAAGAGGCAGCGTGTTGGTCTCTCCGCGAATGTGTCCGGAGACGACGGACACCGCGCCAAACTCGCCCATCGCGCGTGCGCTGCAAAGAATGACTCCGTAAAGCAAACTCCAGCGGATATTCGGCAGGGTGATGGAGAAGAAGGTTTTCCAAGGGCTGGCTCCCAAGACCAGAGCCGCTTCTTCTTCGTCGCTTCCCTGCTGCTGCATGAACGGGATGAGCTCGCGTGCGACAAATGGAAACGTAACGAACACCGTGGCCAATACAACTCCCGGAATGGCGAAGAGGATGCGGATATTGTGATCGTCCAGCCAGCTTCCGAACCAACCGTGCAGTCCGAAGAGCAGCACGAAAATCAATCCGGAGACGACAGGAGAGACCGCCAGCGGCAGGTCGATAAGGCTGATCAGCAGATTCTTACCCTTAAACGAAAAGCGTGAGATCGCCCATGCCGCCATCAGGCCGAACAGCAGATTCAAGGCCACTGCGATTCCGGACGCCACCAAGGTTAAACGGATGGCGGAGAGTGCATCAGGATCCCGAACGGAATCGAGGTATGTCTGCCAGCCCTTGGCGAATGCTTCGACGAAGACAGCGGCCAACGGCAGCACCAGGAAAATTACGAGGAACAAGAGCGCAAACGAAATCAACGTCCAGCGAACCCACGCGGAATCGGTCTGTCGAATCGGGCTTGAGGCGTGCGAAGTGCTCATCTCGTCTCCTCAAAACTACGGGCGCGATTCTGCAATCCATTGATCACCATCAGCAAGGTGAAAGAGGCAACGAGCATGACGGAGGCTATAGCGGTCGCTCCGGCGTAATCGTATTGCTCAAGCTTGCTGACGATCAGTAGAGAAGTGATCTCGGTATGCATGGGCATGTTGCCGGAGATGAAGATGACCGAGCCGTATTCGCCGAGGCCGCGGGCGAAGGCCAGGGTAAAGCCGGTGAGCAGCGCGGGAAAAACGGCGGGAAAGAGCACGCGGCTAAAGGTCTGCCATGAGCTGGCGCCCAGACTGGCGGAGGCTTCCTCGATGTCGCTGCCAAGATCCTGAATGACCGGCTGCACGCTGCGAACCACAAACGGCAGCCCTATAAATGTGAGCGCCAACACGACTCCGAGGCGGGTGAAAGCGACCTCGATGCCCAAGGGGTGAAGGTATCGCCCGATCCATCCGTTCGGCGCGTACAAAGAGGTCAGCGCGATGCCCGCAACCGCAGTCGGCAAGGCAAATGGAAGATCGACGAGCGCGTCGGCGATGCGCTTACCCGGAAAGCTGTAGCGTGCCAACACCCATGCCACGAGGAATCCGAAGACGGCGTCAATGGCGGCTCCCAGAAAAGATGCTCCGAAGGTCAGCCGGTAGGAGGCCATTACGCGCGGTGAGGCTACGGTCTGAACAAAGCGCGCCCAGTGCATGGTCGCGGCCTTTAGAAAAATCGCACTCAGAGGGATCAGCACAATCAGGCTCAGGTAAGTAACGGCAAAGCCCAGCGAAATCCCGAAGCCGGGAAGTATCCCCGGCTTCTTGAACCGAGGCCGGCGACTGCTGACCGTGGGCAACGTTCGAGATTGCAGGTCGCCCGCCGGTTCTCGCACAGGTATGGTTGAAGGTGCTGCCATGATCAGCTCTTATTTCCCGTAGATCTGGTCAAAGATTCCGCCGTCGGCGAAGTGCGTTTTCTGCGCACTCTGCCAACCG
Organism: uncultured Acidobacteriota bacterium; assembly: GCA_963738165.1. GTDB lineage: Bacteria > Acidobacteriota > Terriglobia > Terriglobales > Acidobacteriaceae > TOLSYN. Next base: position 463,418 of record CAVTVE010000006.1, on the reverse strand, counting down.
CCGAATACATCGTTGATGGTGAAGAGATTCAACCTCGGAAATTGTGCGGCATACTTACTCGCGACCGATTTTGAGGACGGACGGTAGAAGTGCCGGGCCGCGATCTCCTGCGCGGTGTCAGAGTACAGATACTCCAGGTAGGCTCTAGCCACCTCGGCAGTGCCACGCTTGTTTACGACTTTATCCACCACTGAAACCGGCGCTTCGGCCAGGATGCTGTACGAAGGAATGACGACCTCCACTTTGTCTTTGCCCAGTTCTTTTACTGCAAGGAATGCTTCGCTTTCCCATGCAATCAGCACATCGCCGATGCCGCGCTGCACAAACGTAGTTGTTGAACCCCGAGCTCCTGAATCGAGCACCGGAACATTTTTGTACAACTGAGTTACGAACTGGCGCGCTTTGACCTGGTCATTCTTGTTCTGGTGCAATGCATAGCCCCAGGCGGCCAGATAGTTCCAGCGCGCTCCCCCGGAACTCTTCGGGTTGGGCGTGATGACGGCGAGACCGGGGCGGACAAGGTCATTCCAATCTTTGATGTGCTGCGGGTTTCCCTTGCGCACGAGGAAGACGATTGTGGAGGTGAACGGAGTGCTGTTGTTAGGCAGGCGCGACTGCCAGTTCGCGGGTACCAGTCCACCGTTCTCGCGGAGAGCATCAATGTCGTAGGCCAGGCCGAGGGTAACCACGTCAGCGGGCAGTCCGTCGATGACGGCGCGTGCCTGCTTCCCAGAACCGCCGTGCGATTGTTTTACGGTGACGTTCTGGCCGGTCTTTCCCTTCCAGTACTGCGCAAACGCAGCGTTGTAGTCCTGATAGAGTTCGCGGGTAGGATCGTACGAGGCATTCAGCAGGGTCACGCGCTGTTGTGCGGCGGCGCTGGCAACGATTGCCATCCCGCAGAGTGCGAGTACCACGAAGCGCAAGACGCTGAATTTCATACTTTCCTCATCCGTCGTTTTCGAATGCGTCATGCGGAACGCATCGCTTAGCTGGCTGCCCAGGGAAAATCGGCAATAGGTATAAAAGGCGGCAAAAACAAAAAGCCCGCTCAATCCATCTGGTGAGCGGGCTTGAATCTTCTGAATCGGATTAAAGAATTGCTTTACTTAATCCGACCTACTCTCCAGAACAGATATGTGCTGAGGCATACAACAACGACACATCATGCACATCATGTTCTGAACAAGCAGTTTCATGTCCTTGAATGTACCCTGAGGTAATCGAAAAGTCAACAACGCCGAAACCCAAGGTCGACGTTGGTAACGAACCGCGCCGATCCGGGAGTTGAAAGCTGGTGACGGAGCGGCATGGACGGTACGCCACGCGCACGTGATCTGGAAGTCGAAGTCAAGGACCGTTTTAGAACTGGAAGTTTCTCATTTTGGTTCTGGACCAGACAGAAATAGACCTGCTGATGTTAATCAGCTCTCCCATCCATGATCTACTAAATCTATGTGTCGCCCCACCTGTGGAGCTGGTGAGCTGAATCGAATATCATTCTTTATTTGAAACATTCACGTGGGGGCGGTTGTTCCGGAAACTGCCGATCGCTCAGGATCGCACGGTTTTTAGAAGATAAAGAAACTGCATGCAACCGGAGGTCATCCATGCTCGTCGAAATTGCTACGCAGGAGGACGCGTGAGAGGTGCTGATAGCCTAAGCTGATTGGTTTAGCTCTTACCCCATTGCCAATAACAGTTTGTGCTACACTGCTTCGGTTCTCCATGACGGCTCGAAATCGGTCCAGCGAGTGTTTTGCAAAGGCGGGCGAGTTGCAGGGAAGATACCTTTTGAGGGAACCGGGTACAAAGTGCTACGGGACACCCTATACTATTCAGAGTAGAAGATTTTCGCTGGACCATGGCGAGCGCATTTTGATGAGAGCTGTTTGTTTCTCTATTCATACGAGGCAATTTTGTGTTTCTAGGATCTTCGACTTTGAAGGCAATTCAAAAGTTTTTTCGGAACTGAAGTCCATGTAATCCCATGCGGAAAGCGCTGACGTTCGTGTGTCGCAACGTAAGAGGGCACAACGATCGTGCGCTGTATTTTCAGGGTGAGGGAAAACATGATTCGTCGGCTTAGGTTATACCAGTTCTTCTTCCGATTCTGCTGCTTCCTGTTGCCTGCTCTCTCCTTTTTGTTCGCGGGCACCGCGTTGCGCGCTCTCAAGTTGATCCTCCCTCTATCGCAGGACTATTTCTATTTATGCTTGACGCTTTCGCTTGCATGGATCGTCTGCGCGGAGCATTTCGAAATCACAGGCGTGGAAGCGCTTTTCGTTGAATCCAATGGCATGAGGAACTGCCTGAAGGCGCTTGCTTGGACGTATATGCTGGGCTTTACCGGGCTGTTTTTTTATCGCGGCGCCTCCTATTCGCGGCTGCTGCTTAGCACCAGTGCGCTGATTCTGCTGGCCGCGGTCTTGCTCTTACGGGTGATCTTCCGCACCATCGTGATCCGCGCCGGCAATCAAGGCGAGCGCCTCCGTATCATCATTGTGGGCGCCGACGCCTTTGCGCAGCGGACCTCGGAGGAGTTGAAGAAGAGTGTTGTGGCGCCCTGTGAGACCGTTGCATTTGTTCGCATCCCAGGCCAGAAGGTGAGTGCGGCGGCCGGCGTTCCGGTCTTTGAGCTGGAACAGTTGATGAACCAGAACATCAAGCACTTCGCCAACGACATCGTGATCGCGGTCTCTCCCGAAATCCTGCCATACATCTCGAAGCTAATCGAACAGTTGAAGGGCCTTGCCATCCCGATCCGCCTGATTTTGGACTTTGGCAAAGATTTGAAGGTGCGCGACCGGTTCTTCCGGATTGGAGGAACCAATCTGCTTGACGTACACATTGCTCCTTCCGAGACCATCAGTTACGTGGTTTTGAAGCGGAGCTTCGATATCGTGTTCTCGCTGCTGGCGCTTACGATTACCGCGATTCCCATGGCGATCATTGCGATTGCCGTGAAATTGTCATCGCCAGGTCCGGTTTTTTTTGTGCAGGAGCGGGTGGGCATCAACGGACAGGGCTTCAAGATGCTGAAGTTCCGTACCATGAAGGTGGCACCGGTGGAAGAGAGCGATACGCGGTGGACGACTGTGGGCGATGACCGCCGGACGGCCTTGGGATCGTTTCTGCGCGCGAGCTGCCTGGACGAGTTGCCTCAGTTTTTCAATGTGTTGCGCGGCGAGATGAGCGTTGTGGGCCCGCGTCCGGAACGTCGGCATTTTGTGGAGAAGTTTATCGACGAGATCGATGCTTACAACACCCGGCATCATCTCAAGTCAGGCATCACGGGCTGGGCGCAGGTGAACGGATTGCGCGGCGACACCGATATCGCAAAGCGGGTTGAACTGGATATCTACTATATTCAGAACTGGAGTTTGGCCTTCGACCTGCGGATCATCCTCATGACCATATTTTCCGGGATCTTTGCACAGAATGCCTACTGAAATGATCCCGTAGTTGGCTGCAAGGAATATACTCAGATTACGCCAAAGCTGCTGACGCGGAAGCCGCGGGGGTGCGCCCCTGCGGGCGCTGCCGTCTGAGGCTTAATTTTTCATGTGGGAGACCCAGGGTGCGGAGCTGGATTGCGAGCCTGTTGTTTGCTGGAATTACTTTGTCCGCGCACGCACAATCCACGCCGACCGCAGCTGGAAGCGATGGAACGGCTGCGGCGGCGGTGTCCGAGGATGGTGCGCGCGGCGTATCTCTGAAGTCTTTTCCACGGAATATTCTGCAGGACCAGCAGGCGCTGTTCACCATGCCCTTCCGCATGAACCAGCGCCAGTGGGCAGCCGCAGTGCCGCTGAGCATGCTGACAGTTGGACTGGTCGCCTCCGATACGGCATTTGAGGCGCACGTCACCACGAATCCCTCGACAGTTTCGCACGCCACTACCTTTTCCAATGCAGGGCTGGCCGGGCTGGTCGGAGTGGGCGGCGGCATGTATGTTTGGGGCGCGTTGGCAAAGAATGAACACCAGCGCGAGACTGGATTCCTGAGCGGTGAAGCAGCAGTTGACGCCTATCTTGACACCACTCTCATCAAGTACATTGCGGGCCGCGAACGCCCATATCACGGGCAGTGGGCGGGGCAATTTCTTCAGTGGCGGTAGCTCCTTTCCTTCGCAGCACTCGGCAATGAGTTGGGCGATCGCAAGCGTGATCGCCCATGAGTATCCGGGGACGCTGACAAAGGCTTTAAGCTACGGCCTCGCGGGCGCCGTGAGCGCGGCGAGGGTCGAGGGCCACGACCACTTCCTGAGCGACGCAGTGATCGGAAGCGCAATTGGCTGGTACCTGGGGCGGCAGGTTTATCGGGCCCGCTCCAGCGATGCCGATATCGACTTTCACAACTGGGGAAAATTCCTAAAGAGCGAGAACAGCGAGGAAGTAGAGGCGACCAGCCACATGGGCTCCGCCTACGTTCCGGTGGATAGCTGGGTGTACGAGGCGTTCGAACGTCTGGCAGCGATGGGATATGTTCCCGATGCTTCGGCCATGATGCGTCCCTGGCCGCGGCTCGAGTGCGCGCGCCTGCTGCAAGAGGCCCATGACAAGTACAACGAAGCCGAATTTCAGCAGCAGATCGCTGGTTCGCTGCTGGCAGCGCTGGATGTGGAGTTCGCGCACGAGCGGGATTTGATGCAGGGCGAACCGAACCGGGGAGCCCAGGTTGAAGACGTGTACGCGCGCTTTACTGGAATCTCTGGAACCCCGTTGCGCGACTCCTTCCACTTTGCGCAGACCCTGGTGGATGACTTCGGGCGTCCTTATGGCCAGGGCGCAAACATGATCGCGGGAGTTTCTCAACGCGCAGAGGCCGGACCACTCGCCTTGTATGTGCGCGGCGAGTACCAGTATGCGTCGGAGATTCCAGCCTATAATGCCGCCGCACAGCAGGCGATTGCGTCGTCTTCGACCTCGTTCGGATTGCCTTACGGATGGAATACCATTTCTGGAACCACCAGCCGGGTGCGCCCGGTGGAAGCCTACGCTGCGCTGAATGTCTCTAACTGGCAATTCAGCTTTGGACAGCAGAGCCTGTGGTGGGGACCGGACAGAAGCACCTCCCTGATTCTCTCCAATAATGCCCAGGCAATGCCGATGCTGCGCATTGACCGGGTGAAGCCGCTGACACTGCCACTCCTGGGCGCGCTGCACTCTGAGTTCTTCATCGCGCGCCAGGGCGGAGTGCATTACGTAAATCTGCAAACGGGGCTTCCTACTTACGGTAGCGCCAGCAAAGGGCTGGAGCCGCCACCTTATATATGGGGCGGCAGCTTTTCGATTAAACCGACAGAGAATCTCGAGCTTGGCGCGGCCCACACGACCATTTTTGCCGGCTATGGCCGTCCGTTGAACCTCCACACCTTCCTTCATACCTTTTCAAATACGGGCAATGGGCAGGCCGTCGATCCGGGAAAAAGGGTGACGGAGTTCAACTTCTCCTACCGCGTGCCTGGGCTGCGAAAATGGCTGGTTCTCTACAGCGAGGCGTTTGCATACGACAATCCCTTGGACAGAATCTCCCTGGAACGATATGCATTTGACCCGGGCATCTACATGCCGCAGCTGCCGGGCCTACGGAAACTGGATCTGAGGGTGGAGGAAGTGAATACGAACCTTCCTGGCCTAACTAGCCCAGCTTATATCTACAGCAATTTTCACTATCCCCAGGGATATACGAACTATGGGCAGATTTTGGGCAGCTGGCTGGGAAGGCAGGGGAACGGCGGTACTGCGACCAGTACCTACTGGTTCTCGGCGCGGAACAGGGCTACGGTGAGCTATCGCAAGGCGGTTGTGGATAAATCATTTCTGGAAGGCGGGCATCTGACGGACTTCTCCGCGAGCGTCACCTGGCTCGTCCGGCCGTGGATGGAAGTCTCCGCTATGAGCCAGTATGAGAATTGGAACTTTCCCTTGCTGGCGTCGGGAACACAATCCGACGTCGCCGCATCCTTCGAGGTCCATATATTTCCGAAGGTGCGATTCGGCGCGGCCCCCAGCTCCATCAACAAACAACCATAGTCACAGGATAAGATGCACATAACGAAAACAAATATCCCGGAAGTAGTCGTGCTTGAGCCGAAGGTATTTGGCGATGAGCGAGGATTTTTCCTGGAAAGCTATAACCAAAAAAGATTTGAAGAGCTTGGACTGGGGCGGAACTTCGTCCAGGACAATCACTCGCGCTCGGCCCGGAATGTGCTGCGCGGCCTGCACTACCAGCTTGGGCAGCCGCAGGGGAAACTGGTTCGCGTGGTCGCCGGTGCGATCTGGGACGTTGCTGTCGATCTTCGCCGCGGCTCTCCAACATTTGCGCAGTGGGTTGCCGAGGAACTCTCCGCGGAAAACAAGAGGATGCTCTGGGTTCCCGAAGGATTTGCTCATGGCTTTGTGGTGATCTCCGACTCGGCGGACGTGCTCTACAAAACCACCGATTTTTACGCGCCCTCCTGCGAACGTTCGTTGCTTTGGAACGATCCTCAATTGGGCATACCCTGGCCACTGACAGGTGAGCCGTTGCTCTCTCAGAAAGATCGAGCCGGCACCTTGCTAAGCCAGGCGGAAGTTTTCGAATAGGACCTTCATTGTGCGAATTTTAATGACGGGTGCCACCGGACAGCTAGGCAAGGATTTGCTTCCCCTCCTGCAGGAGCAGGGCGAGGTCGTGGCGGTGAGCCGCGCCGACTGCGATCTCTCCTCGGCGGATGCGGTCCGCAAAGTTGTGGCCGAGGTGCGGCCATCGGTGATTGTGAACCCGGCTGCCTACACAGCGGTGAACGACGCCGAGGCGCAACGCGAACTGGCCTATGCCATCAACGGCACCGCAGCGGGGATACTGGCGGAAGAGGCGCGAAAGTTTGGGGCGATGTTCGTACATTACTCCACCGACTATGTCTTCGACGGCGGCAAGCCTGGGGCTTACACGGAGGACGATGAGCCAGCGCCGCTGAATGTTTACGGCGCCAGCAAGTTGGCGGGAGAGCGCGCGGTGGCCGCAGCCGGGGGACGCTACTTGGTGTTGCGTACGAGCTGGGTTTACGGTGCGAATGGAAACAACTTCCTGCTGACGATCCGGCGGCTGGCGCGTGAGCGAGAAGAGCTGAAAATTGTGGACGATCAGGTGGGTGCACCTACCAGTTCGATCGATATCGCGCGCGCCACTGCCAGGCTGGTGCGGCAGTATGTGGCGGTTGCCGAAGACGCGTTCCCGGCAGGCCTTTACCACATGACTGCCGCCGGCACTGTCTCCTGGTGCGGCTTTGCGCGGGCCATTGTTGCCGCCCTCGGTGAGCACGAGAGCTTCCAGCTGCAACGGATCGTGGCGATCGGCTCCAGCGAGTATCCGACACCGGCGCGCCGTCCTCTGAACTCATTGCTGTGCAACGGCAAGTTTGAGCGAACGTTTGGATTCAGACTGGGGAGTTGGCAGTCGGGACTCGCTGAAGTGATCCGCGAGATCCTGTCGCGCGAGTCACAGATTTTGTCGAACTAAATGCTTAGAACCTATGCAATGTGAGTCTCGCTAGGCGTTGTGCAAAAGTTACATTCATGTTGGTGAGACAATGATAGAAGCTCATAACGAATTTGAACACGAACGGACAACCATGTACGTGGGAAACATTGCGACCCGCTTTTGTCTTTCTCTGCTGATGATCGCGGCTCTCGTGGGCCTCTGCTCCGCCCAGAACATGGGTTCATCTTCGCAGGCGGACTGCTTAGCTGCTGGCAGTAGTGGTAGCGCTGGTTGCGCCCAGGAGGATAGCAGCAGCGGGACGGGGATGCGCCAGCAAATAGCTGTTCCGACACTGATGAACACGCCTCAGTTAAGCGCTGGGCGCCCGGAGACTCCGGAAAAAAATGTTGTGCCTCCGGAGAATCCGTCGACTGGGAAGAGTGCGGCATCACCACTGCAGCCCCAAACCGAGTTCGAGCAGATTGTTGCGGACACGATTGGACGAACGCTTCCGCTCTTCGGACGCACGCTTTTTGTTCAGTCGCCCAGCACATTTGCTCCTACCGACCGCACCCAGGTTCCGGGCGACTACATACTGGGACCGGATGATGAATTGCAGATCCGCATGTGGGGTCAGATCAACGCAGACCTTCGCGTAGTTGTGGATCGTTCCGGGCAAATCTACATTCCGCGGGTGGGCCAGATTTCGGTTGCGGGAGTTCACTACAGCGATCTCGATCAGTATCTGAAAAACGAGATTCTCAAGGTGTTCCACAATTTCAGTCTCACGGTTAGCATCGGACGGATTCGCTCAATCCAGATTTTCGTGATGGGCCAGGCACTCTATCCCGGAACCTACACCATCAGTTCACTCAGCACACTCGTGAACGCGGTTTTTGCCTCCGGCGGTCCCACTCCGCAAGGCTCATTGCGCGATGTGCAGGTACAACGTGATGGGAAGACGATCGCGCACCTGGATTTCTATGATCTCCTGGTCAAAGGCGATAAATCGAAGGACGTCCGGCTGCAATCGGGCGATGTGCTGTATTACCCGGCGGTGGGGCCGCTAGTCGCAATCGCAGGCTCGGTGAACACACCCGCAATTTATGAATTCAAGCCTGGTTCGACGCTCTCAGACATTATCGAAATCGCAGGCGGACTGACCACCGTGGCTGATTCCAACAAAATAACGGTGGAACGCATAGGCGATCACCAGATGCGTACGGTGCTGGAGTTTCCGCTTGACGCGCAATCCCGCGCTTTGCCTCTCAACGGCGGTGATATTGTGCGTGTGTTATCCATTGTTCCGCGCTTCGAGAGCGTTGTTACGCTGCGCGGCAATGTTGTCAACCCAGGACGCTATCGATGGAAGCCCGGCATGAGAGTGCGGGATCTGATTCCGGATGCGCAGGCATTGCTGACTCGGCCCTACTGGCTGAGCCGCGCCGATCTGACCGATGGACGCAGCACGGAGTATCCAATTCGCCTCGTTCAACCGAAGCTTAATGCAGCCAATTCCAAAGGTTTTCAGTCGGTTGACATTACTTCCGTGAATGCCTCTGCCAATCCATTGCAGCCAGATGTTCGCATGTTCGGCGAGAAAAACCCGAATACCGCAACCCTTACCGGAGATATGCATCGGGCATCTCCGGAGATCAACTGGAGCTACGCGATCATTCAGCGGGTCAATCCTGTGGATCTCTCCACCAGGTTGCTGTCTTTTGACCTGGGTAAAGCGGTGCTGGAAGGCGATGAGGACAATAATCTCGCACTCGAGTCGGACGATATCATCACCGTCTTCTCGCAGTCCGATGTTGCGGTCCCGCAGAGCCGACGTGCACGCTACATCCGCCTGGAAGGAGAAGTGGTGCGAGCCGGAGTCTACAAGACGGATAAGGATGAATTGCTTAGCGACGTGATCAGGCGCGCCGGAGGCGTGACACCGGACGCCTATATTTACGGTACTGAGTTGACGCGCGAATCGGCACGGGTACAGCAACAGCAGAGCATCGACGAGCTGGCGAACCAGATGGATGTGGAGATGCGTCAGGCATCGGCTTCCACGGCCAATGGAACTACTCCCGAAGACGCGGCGATGGCTGCCACCCAACAAAAAGCAGGCGATGCGCTGGTTGGGCGACTGAGAAATCTGAAGGCCACGGGTCGCGTGGTATTGGACCTGAAGCCGACGGCAAAGTCGATCGATGATTATCCAAAGATCGCCGTGGAAGATAATGACCGAATTGTAATTCCGCATGTTCCTTCGACCGTATCGGTCGTGGGCAATGTTTACAATGCAGGCTCGTTTGTCTACGACCCACGGCGCAAAGTTGGTGATTATTTGAAGATGGCGGGTAAGGACAAGCCGCACGCCGACATGCGCCACGCCTTCGTGCTTCGCGCAGACGGCACGGTTGTTTCCAGCAAGTCGGTCAACGGGCCACTTGAGGGAAATAAATTTGCTTCACTGCGCCTTTATCCTGGAGACGAGATTGTGGTGCCGACCAAGATTCCAACTGGAAGCCTTATTCGCGGTCTGCGTGACTGGAGCCAGATCTCCGGGCAGTTGGCCATAACCGGAGCGTCATTGGCCGTGATTCATTAAGTGAGCTAAAACCATCTGAAGTCGATGAGCAGGGCGAAATTGGACGAAGCGTTGCTAAAATCTGTAATGCGTACGGGAGCAGGACAAGCATGAAGTCGGAATCCATCGGCGAGCAAATCAGCGAGATAGAAACTCGAGGTGAGCCCGCAGACATTCACCTGCTGGACCTATTGATTATCCTTTCGAAACGCAGAAAGTTCATTCTGCGTTTCACTGTCGGCTTGGCAATTCTTGCAGCGATCACGGTGGTCTTAATTCCAAACCAATATACGGCGGAAACGGTCGTTCTGCCTCCCAGCCAGTCCTCCTCGATGGGTTCCGCCCTGCTCAGCCAAATTGGGGGTGCAGGAGCCGGAGCTCTTGCCTCCATTGCGGGTGGTAGCCTCGGCATAAAAAACTCAGGTGATATGTATGTTTCTTTCTTTCGCGGCCGGACAGTTGAAGATGCAGTGATTCAGCGCTTTGGGCTGATGAGTAGGTATCGCACGAAAACGATGTACGACGCACGCAAGTCACTTGAGAGACATTCCACGGTAATCCTCGGAACCAAGGATGGACTGATCCGCGTCGACGTAGACGATCGGAATCCGAAGTTGGCCGCCGATATTGCCAATGGCTATGTCGATGAGTTCAAAAAGCTTTCTGCCAGCCTCGCAGTCACCGAGGCATCACAGCGCCGATTATTTTTCCAGCAGCAGTTGCGGGAAGCAAGGGAACACCTCACGGCGGCAGAAGAGGCGATGAAGAGTACCGAGCAATCCACGGGCGTTCTTCAAATCGATAGCCAGGCAAAGGCCCTGATCGAATCCGCAGCAACTCTGCGCGCGCAAGCGGTGGCGAAGGAGGTCCAGATTCAGGCGATGCGCTCATTTGCCACCGAGGACAATCCGGATCTAATTATTGCCAAGCGGCAACTTGCAGAGATCCAAGCCCAGATCAGCAAACTTGCCGGACATGACTCTGACCAATTCATCGTTCCCAAGGGCAAGGCCCCCGAGGCCGGGATGGAATATCTCCGCAAACTGCGCGACCTGAAATATAACGAAGCCGTATTCGAACTGATCGCCAAGCAGTTTGAATTGGCCAAATTGGATGAAGCACGCGAAGGGGCAGTGATCCAGGTGGCCGATATAGCCGTGGCTCCGGATAAGAAGTCGTCTCCCCAACGCACGCTCATCGTCATTCTGGTGACGGTTCTCGGCTTCTTTGCTGCCTGTGGATGGAGCATCGCCTCCGAAGGGTTCCAGAAAATGAAGCAAAAACCGGCCGACCGCCAGCGCCTCGATGCACTGCGGGCGGTATTCAGAACGAGGTCCGGAGCGACTCTGAAATGATCTATGCGGATCAGAGATGGATTGGAGACCACGGCATCGGTCGTTTTGCGCGCCGGGTGCTTTCAGCTCTCGATTATCGTCCGGTTTCGCTGGTATCGCATCCGGCCTCCCCGCTGGATCCATGGAGGCTCACGCGTGAGTTCCGCAAACTTACTGCCAAAGACCTGTTTTTTTCCCCAGGCTACAACTCTCCACAGTTCTGCAACTCGCCTTTCATATTCACGCTGCACGATCTGAATCACATCGACCGCCCAGAAAATAGTAACCCGCTCAAGCGTCTGTACTATGCAACGGTTCTCAAGCCGGCATGTCATCGTGCCGTGCGCATTCTTACCGTCTCTGAATTTTCGCGGAAACGGATTGTCGAATGGTCTGGTGTTGCGCCGGAAAGGGTCTTCAACGTCGGCTGCGGGGTGGATCCGGAGTATAATCCCGGAGTTGAACCCTACGACTTCCCGTTTCCTTACCTTCTTTGTGTCAGCAACCGCAAACGACACAAGAACGAGTTCCGGGTAGTAGAAGCATTTGCGCGGGCCCGTATCGCCGCAGACACTCGGCTCATCTTCACTGGCAAGCCTACAGCCGAACTTATCAATTGCATTGAACGCTGCAGGGTGACCGCACGCGTGCAATACGTTGGCGTGGTTCCGGACGCAATCTTACCTTCCTTGTACCGCAGCGCTGAAGCGCTGGTATTTCCTTCGCTTTACGAGGGGTTCGGTCTCCCTGTGCTGGAAGCGATGGCCTGCGGTACGCCGGTTGTGACATCAAACACCTCTGCTCTACCGGAAATTGCCGGACAAGCAGCCTTGCAGGTGGATCCAACTTCGGTGGAGGAGATCGCAGAGGCGATTGGACGAATCGTCAATGACAATTCACTACGCGAACAGCTTCGGGATAAAGGGCTGGCGCAAGCCGCCAAGTTCTCATGGGCAGCTACGACCGCCAGAGTGCATGAACTACTTCCCGGAGCAGTTAGGTGCGTACAGAGGTTTCAGTGACCAGTCGACTGATCATGGGTTTCGAGAAGCTCAAGAATCTGTTTGAACATGACCCGCCGATCCTTGCGTTGGGGCAAATCGCCCAGCGTCTGTTCTATCGTCTAACGGACGCGCTGATGGCATCACACCTACATGCACCTGGAGTACATCTTGGCCCTGGCTGCCGCGTGATGGGTGGACACCATATCGTCTTCGGTCGCGACGTATACGCATATCGCAACCTTTGGTTGCAGGCGGTCACATCTTATCGATCGCAGCGTTTCAATCCTTCAATCAAGCTTGGCGACAACGTCTGCTTTTCAGATGGTGTACATATATCCTCCATCGACAGCATTGTGATCGGTAACCATGTCCTTATGGGTAGCAAGATCTACATCTCGGACCACAATCATGGGATTTACAAAGGAGATCATCAGAGTCATCCCGATGAGCCTCCGTCTCACAGGGTTTTGGGCGGAGGCGGACCGGTTATTATCGGAGATAACGTGTGGATTGGCGATAATTCAGTGATAGTTGGCCCGGCTTCGATTGGGAGCGGCGCGATCATCGGCGCAAATTCAGTGGTTCGAGGGATGGTTCCACCCAACTCCGTTGTAGCTGGCACACCGGCAAAAGTTATCAAGATGTTTGAACCACAAAATGGTTCTTGGGATAAAGCATGACTCAGACCCGCATGCTTTTTTCGGTCTGTATTCCCGCGTATAACCGGGCCCACCATCTTGCCGCACTTCTGGAATCGATTTTCGCGCAAAGCTTCCGTGCTTTTGAAGTCGTTATCTGCGAAGACATGTCCCCGGAACGCGAGCAGATTACGGCGATTGTGCGCGATTTCCAGATACGTTTTCCTGGAATGTTACGTTACTCGGAGAATGAAACGAACCTGGGTTATGACGGCAACATCCGTAACCTGGTGGACCAGGCATCAGGAGAGTTCTGTTTCTTCATGGGAAATGACGACCTCATGTGCAGAGATGCACTGCAGAACGCGGCCGACGTGATAAGCCGCCATCCGAACGTCGGACTTGTATTGAAGAGCTATGCATGGTTCGACGAGGTGCCGGAGAAAGTAAACCAGGAGATTCGCTGGTTTAACGATGAAAGGGAGTTCGCGGCCGGCCCTCCTGCAATCCGTCTTGCATTTCGCCGCTCTGGTGTGATCTCCGGATATATCATTCACCGTGAGAGCGCACACGAGGCGGCAACCCCTAATTTTGATGGGACTCTTTATTACCAAATGCACCTGACAGCGAGCGTTTTGGCGCACAAAACCGCTGTTTGTACGCCGAAGGTGCTAGTGCTGTGCCGCAACGGCGAGCCGCCAGATTTCGGAAACAGTGCCAAGGAAAAGGGAAAATACGTTCCGGGCAGGTACACACCACAGGCCCGGCTTAACATGATTGGCGGGGCAATTTCGATTATTCGCAACCTGAAAGAGACACAGGGAATCGATGTGACGGAGGATGTCCTTCACGATTATGCGAATTATTTCTACCCGTATTTAAAAGATCAGCTGGACCTTCCGATTCGAGAGTACTGGAAGCTGTACAAAGATTTTGGGAAGATGGGATTTTCCAAGTACCAAATGTTTCATTTCTATTTCTTGGTCGCGTACTTTTTAGGAGAAAAACGATTTGATGGGTTCACCAGACTTGTGCGAAGGGTTCTAGGCCGATCGCCTCACATCGGAGCAGTTTCACGATGAAGGAAGTGCAGGAGATCAATGGGAACTATTTGTTCTCGTCCGTCCTTACTTTTTACTCTTGCGGTGTCATAGGTAGCGTGGTCATTACCAAGAGATACAATTTGAGTATCTTATGCAAATAAATTTACCAATAGCGGGAGTTAACAGGCCATCTCATATTGCAGCGCTCACCACCATGATGAGTTTCGCCGCTTGGTTATGCCCAAGCTTCGGTATCCTTGGAAAAGGATTTACTGTCGGCGAAAGTCTTAATCCGTTTGCGATACTTCTACTTATGGCTTGGTATTTACTAATCTGGTTAGGTTTTTATGCGGGTCAACAAGTTGGTTGTTTCGTTTCGCGCGAATATCGAGTAAAGATCGAGGGGGTATCCCTCGATTCCAACATTATCTACTATTTGTTTACGATAATAAGCTGTATTGGTTGCATTGCAGCTTATCACGAGGTCCTTAAATCCTTACAACTTACTGCAGCAATGATCTATTTGTCATCAGGTCAGGGAAACGAGTTGAAGGAAGGACTGTACGAAAATTATAGCGTTGGCTTTGCTTCACTTCGTTATCTTGTAGTCTATTCTGCATCTCTTTCGCTGTGGCGACTAGCTCGCTACAAGAAACTTTCGCCGCTTATTATAGTCAATCTTGTCTCGTTGTTGCTGGTTGTCTTGTTGTCGTCGCGGCTGATCCTTATGGCAACTCTTCTCACAACGTTCTTTATTCTTACATCTGAGAAAAAGCTTATTTCCATCAACCTGGCAAAACTCTTCATCTGCATTGCCGTGATATTTTCTTTGTTGTCTGTACTGAATTACTCCAGAAACGCTCGATTCTACAAGGATGAAAACCAATCATTTTGGGTTGCTGGTTGCTCGGAGATATTTAGATATCTCGGATCTCCGTTCCAAGTTGAAGTCGGAGCTGTAAAGGTCCTCGATCAAATCGCTGCGCAGGAGCCTGAAACTTATAGGAAATATATCGATGTTGAAATTAATTTGAATACGAACTCTGCATTTGTTGCGCTCCATGAAGAGATGGGATACCTGTCCTGGCCTTATATCGCCATGAACTGTTTTCTGATGGGAATGATCTTTTCTATTTTGTTTTCTTTCGGGAAAACAGTATTTCTTTTGCCATGCGCCACAATCCTTTACGCCGCTGCCGAATTATGGCGCTTGGATCTATTTACTCAAGGTATTTTTATCGTTTGGTTTGTGATTGGAATAGGCGTTCCCGTTTCTCTGCTCATTTTGCGAAAGACCACATTTATGGCACTTGGCAGGCCTTAAGCGTTCGGTCCTTATACGACAAATCAGACGAATTACTCGAGAATCACATGATTGATCGACAACTTAACTACGGTAGAGACGTGGTCAACTGCTTTTTGCAAGTGGCCAAGCCGTTTTCATCTGTCCTTGATATCGGAGCCGGCAGAGGGCATGACCTCCTCGCGGCAAGAGCGATGGAGCCGCAGGCAACACTGCACGCAATTGAGTGTTGGGGGCCGAATGCCGAACAGCTTCGTTCGGCTAAGATATGCACTTATGACGTAGACATCGAACGTGACGAGATACCGATTCCGTCGGCAAGCATCGACGTTGTTATCTCCAATCAAACATTCGAACACTTGAAAGAGGTCTTTTGGGCTCTTCACGAGGCGACTCGGGTGCTGAAAGTCGGCGGGACGCTTCTCATAGGCATCCCGAATCTCGCTTCTTTACACAACCGAATCCTGTTAGCGGTCGGCCGCCAGCCAACATCAATAAAGAACAACTCAGCCCACGTGCGCGGATATACGCGCGGCGATTTTGTCAATTTACTGGGCTGCTTTCCCGCAGGGTATGAGCTCCGAACGTGGAGAGGGAGCAATTTCTATCCGCTACCGCCTGTGCTGGCACGGCCTGCGGCCAGGCTGTTCCCGTCGATGGCTTGGGCCGTGTTCATGCTTTTCAGAAAAACTCGTCCGTATGGCCGCGAGTTTTTGGAATATCCCGAGACAATGGAACTTGAGACCAACTTTTTTTTGGGCGGTCGGAGGTAGATTTCGACTGCGAGTTGCCGAAACCGATCAGCGAACTCCATTCGCTCATTGAGGTTGTCGAGTGAAGTATGGAAGCATCACTGCGAAGCGTGAAATCATGTAATTTGTGAGACAATGATGCGAAATCTGTAATGAACTCAGATTTGAACGCACAGCCATGTACGTTGAGAACTTTAGAAGGCGCTTTTGCTACTGATAATCGTTCTGGCAGGCTCCCTGGCGCAAGATTCGATACCGGTTGACTTAGGATTGCAAATTTCGATCCACTGTTATTCGCCTTCGTGAACTAGCATGCCCGGATTGGCCCTGAACCGGGAAAGTGAGAATCAGATTTATGTCGCCGAAGGATTAGTTAAGAATGCAGGCATCTCAGGATCGCAAAGCGAGCAAAGCGCGCCTATTCGACAATATTGTTTCCCTGTATCTCCTGCAGGGATTGAACTATATTATTCCGCTCGCGGTACTTCCATACCTGGTGCGCGTGTTGGGAATGGAAACGTATGGCCTAATAGCATTCGCCCAGTCGTTTGCGCAATACTTTAACGTCCTTACCGATTACGGCTTCAACTATTCTGGAACACGATTTATAGCACAAAACAAGCAGAGCTCTGATGTCGTATCCCGAGCGTTCTGTCGGGTATATCTCGTCAAGGCCGCACTTATGTGCCTTGGCCTAGTCCTGTTAGTGGTCATATTGACCGTAATTCCGAAATTTCGCCACGACGCAATTTTTTTTGTGGTTGGTTTCTTTGCAGTTGTTGGCAACGTCCTGTTTCCAACCTGGTATTTCCAGGGCATGGAGAAGATGCGCTACATCTCTCTTCTCACAGGAATTCCGAAGGTACTCTCCGCAGTCATGCTCTTTGTATTTGTTCATAGTGCCAAAGATGGGTTGCTCGCCCTTACGATTCAGTCAACAGGTGTGGTGATAGCTGGTGTGCTAGGTTTTTGGTTCTCACTGCGGGATATTCGAATTCAGTTTGAAATGCCATCATGGATTGAATTGCGTACAACATTTGATGAAGGCTGGCATCTTTTCGTGTCGACTGCTGCTATCAGCCTCTACACGAATACGAACGTTTTTCTGGTTGGCATGTTGGCCGGGAACGTGCAAGCCGGCTATTTCAGCGCCGCCGAGAAACTGGTACGAGCAATGATCGGAGTGATCGGGCCGATAACGCAAGCGTTGTTTCCCCATATAAACTCGCTGGCTAGTCGTTCGAGTGAAGTAGCATTGGCGTTCATCTCAAAGAGCTTAGCGTGGATGGCTGGCCTGACCATTGTCCCATCGTTGATGATGTTGTTGCTTGCGAAGCCTGTTACGCTGATGTGCTTCGGACCGACGGGGGAAGGCAGCGTGGTCGTTGTACGCTGGATTGCACTTATGCCGTTTCTCATCGCGATCAGCAACGTTTTGGGAACACAGACGATGATTACTTTTGGACTGGACCGCCAGTTCAGCCGCATTCTGATAGGAGCTGGATTGCTGAATATCTTTATGGCAATGCCGCTCGTAAAACTGTTCGCGGCGCAGGGCGCGGGCGCCTCGTTACTTATTACTGAGGCGGTCGTTACTTTGACCATGATTTTTGTACTGCGGAATCATGACATCAATGTTTTTCGCTTTAGGAGTGCTGGCGCATGATGGTAGACGTCCTGGTGGTTGGAGCTGGCTTCACGGCGTGTGTGATAGCCGATCGTTTTGCGAGTAACGGAAAATCAGTATTGGTTATCGATAAGCGCGGCCACATCGGCGGCAACGCCTACGACGAGAAGGATGCAGCAGGGATGCTCATTCACCGTTATGGACCGCACATATTTCACACGAATGCGCTTCATGTCGCCGAGTACCTCTCGCGATTTACAGACTGGCGGCACTATGAACACAGAGTACTGGCATCGGTGGAGGGACGGTTGTATCCCATTCCCATCAATCGCAAAACCATAAACTTGCTCTATGGCCTATCTCTTGATGAAGCCGGTGTAGCTGCTCATTTAGAGCGCGTCCGCGAAAGACGCGATCGGATCGAGACCAGCGAAGATCTCGTTTTGAATAGCGTAGGGCAAGATCTGTGCGACAAGTTCTTTCGCGAGTATACCCGCAAACAGTGGAACCTAGATCTCTCGCAGTTGAGCCCTGGTGTCGCTGGCCGTATTCCCGTGCGCACGAACGACGACGATCGCTACTTTACGGATGAATTCCAGAAGATGCCCGCAGACGGGTTCACTGCCATGTTTGCGCGGATGCTTGATCATCCTAGAATCCGAGTCGAACTCGGTGTGAGTTTCCAGCAGATGCGTTCGCGAGTTGCCGCTGGAACGGTATTCTACAGTGGTCCGGTCGACGAGTACTTTGGGTTCTGCCATGGAGCACTGCCGTATCGGTCCTTACGGTTCGAACATCAGCATATTGCTGGACTGGCCCAATATCAACCGGTTGGAACTGTGAATTACCCAAATGATTTTCAGTTCACTAGGATCACCGAGTTCAAACACCTGACAAGTCAGGTGCATACTGGTACCTCGATCGTACGGGAGTTCCCGCAAGCTGATGGAGACCCGTACTACCCGATTCCGACGGTGGCAAACCAGGAACTCTATCAGAAGTACAAACAACTTGCGGACGCGGAAACGGGCGTTCACTTCGTCGGTCGCTTGGCTGAGTACCGCTACTACAATATGGATCAGGTGGTGGCCGCTGCGCTGAGGCTTGCCAATAATGTTCTTGGAATTCGTCCAGCCAACCAAGGACCGGATCTAAGCCGGGGAGTAGCTAAACAATGAAGATTCTCCATGTTTCGACCGGGTTCCAGTTATCCTACCCTGGTGGAATAACGAACTATGTACGATCACTTGTAAAATCGCAGGCAGCACTGGGCGATCAGGTTGATGTGCTTGCTCGACCTGACATTTCTGCTCCCGCAGACTCAGCCTTGAAACCGTATATCCCTTTCAAAGTCGTTCCGTTCTCGCTGAAAACGGTAGAGAGCGATGTGGGTGACGCCGCCCTGTGGAATTGGATTCAGGGAGAGCGATACGACCTCGTGCACTTCCACATGGCGCTTGACCTTCCAATGCGAACACTTCGCACATTTGCGGGTTCAAGTCTTCCTTACGTTGTAAGTCTTCATGATTATTATTATCTTTGCCCGCGTATATATATGGTCGATTCAGCCAATGAAGTGTGTCGACGAATCGACGTGTCAAAGTGTTGCCGTTGTATAGGGGCATTCGATCAAATCGATCTCCTGAGCAAAGCTTCGCGAAGGCTGAAATTTCGGCTACCACGAGTTTCTTCCACCACCGCAGAGCTTCGGTTAAGGGAAATGAAGATTTTTCTTGGCAACGCGAGAGTTCTCCTTCCTGTTTCGAATCGTACGGCAGAGATATACCGGGAGGTTGTACCTGGGGGCCAATTCATCGTGGAACAGATCGGTAACGAATCTGCCGAGCACGAACCGATCACGAAGATTAGTTCTGAACGAATACGAATGGTTTTCATTGGAACATTGAGCCGCAGCAAGGGTGGAAAGGTTCTTGAAAAACTATTGACACGCGTCCGTCGGTGCGATTTGGAATTTCACTTCTATGGTCGAGCCTGGGAAGGATTCGAGAAACGCTTGCGCCCTCTCGGGTTGATGTCCCACGGTAGCTACAAGCCAGAGGATCTCCCGGGAATTATGGCCAACGCTGACATAGGCCTTGTGCTGCCCGTATGGGAGGATAATGGTCCCCAAGTTGCCATGGAGTTTGTGAATTATAGGGTTCCTGTTGTCGGAACACGCCGAGGCGGCATCCCAGACATTGTGCCACCAGAGAATGGAGTGCTTTTTGACCCAGATAGCGAGGCGGAGATCGATCGCATTGTTGATTGGCTGGAAAACGTCAGCATTCAGGACTTGGAAACCATGTCTGCAGGAATCAAGCGCCTCAAGACACCGGCGCAACACGCGGACCGCATTCGGGAGATTTACAATCTTGTATTGGAACGGCCTGCTGATCAGAGTGGGTTGTGAGTCTCGAAAGCTCCTGTGCAGGTTAAGGGCAGACAGCAAGGTTCGCAAGCATAACGCTTCTCGCCCCTCCAGCTTCGAGAATTTCTGGATTGTGATCTATAACACACACTCACGAAGGGGAGGCAATCTTGCGTGCAATTGCTTATGATGGAGATGGAGGCAACGCTGGTTGATTTCATTTTCTGCTTGTTCTGATCTATCCAAACTTCGCGTCGCCATTGTCCACTACTGGTTCGTTGGGCGTGCCGGAGGCGAGCGAGTCGTGGAGGCTCTGGCAGAGGTGTTTCCGCAGGCTGACCTGTTTTCGCTGGTGGCCGACCGTTCAACGCTGGCTCCAATTCTGCAGAAGCGAAAGTTGCAGACTTCATTCTTGCAGCGAATTCCGGGCGCGACAAAGTTTCACCGCCACTTTCTCTTTCTCCAGCCCCTGGCACTGGAGCAGTTTGATCTCAGCGAGTATGACCTGGTAATCAGCTCCGAGTCCGGGCCCGCCAAGGGAGTCCTCACCTCATCACGGACCTGCCACATTTGTTATTGCCACTCTCCCATGCGGTATATCTGGGACATGTATCCCGAGTACAGGCGCGGCATGGGAGCAATCGTAGGCAGCATTTTTTCGCTCACCGCGCACTACATTCGGTTATGGGATTATGCGAGCGCGGGGCGGGTGGATTATTTCGTGGCGAACTCGCGTTTCATCGCGACGCGCATCCGGAAGCATTACGGACGCGAGAGCACGGTAATTCATCCTCCAGTGGACGCCGCAGCATCTGAGATCAGCAGCAGCCCCAGCGACTACTACCTGGCAGTTGGACGGATGGTTCACTACAAGCGATTTGACTTGGCCGTGAGCGCCTGTACAAAGCTGGGCAGGCGTTTGAAGGTTATTGGCGGCGGGCCGGAATCCACGGCTCTTCGGCGAATCGCCGGACCTACAGTGGAGTTCCTGGGGCAGGTGAGCGACAACGAACTGAGAAAGCATCTGGCGGATTGTCGGGCGCTGCTATTTCCTGGCGAAGAGGATTTCGGAATCGTGCCGGTGGAGGCACAGAGCTTCGGACGCCCGGTAATTGCGTATGCATCCGGTGGTGTACTGGAAACAGTACGAGGCGTTTTGCCTGGCGAATCTGGGATGGAGAATCCAACCGGAGTTTTCTTTACCGAGCAAACTTCTGCGAGCATCGAGAGGGCGATCCTTAACTTCGAGTCGATGGAAGAGCAATTCTGTCCGCGAACGATTCGCGAACATTCAATGCAATTTGACGTGGAAACGTTCAAAAACTCGATTGCAGAATTTGTTAGGGTTGCTGTCGCAGAGTTCAGGGAGCGCAGCCGCGTAGAAGATTTCTCAGAGCCGGCGACATTTCCGCGCCATTAAGCTAAGCTGTCTCGTTGTAAGTGTCTGCCTCTAACCCATTCTGCTGCAAGTACATTCCGGAACTCTCCCTCTTTGCCCTAACTCGAACTCCTGACATGCATTTACTTCTCGGAGTCAGTGGTTTCCGTGTCTCTGCAAAGTGTTAAGCAGCTCTGTTTTTGGTACTAAGCTTTTCTGTTCCATTAAGTTGCGGGGCTCGGAAATTTGAGAAATCCAAGGCAGCTTTCCTTCGAAGTCAGCCATCCTACAAAGGGCAAAGCAGGATTCTGCTGGCGCAAAGTAGTCTACAAGGAAATGTCTGTTCTGTGACTGTGAGGGCGAAGCCGCGCTTATCAGCCACGCTGAGTTGAATGCCACATTCGTAGGAACTCAGATTTGTAAATAGCAACACTTTTTAAAGTAAGAAATTGCAAAGCCTTACCGCGGCGAAACACAAACCGGAGTAGCCCTCGGATGTGACTTTGAGGGCGAAGCTATATCCGGCGATCTAGGGTGGAATTGACTGATGAGCCGACAGTTTTAACTCACAACTCCGAAGCGTTTGCGACACGGAGGAATCCGAATAAGGCCGCAGAAAAACGCGGCATGCCTGAATCTTTGAAGCCGTATGTGCGACGAACCCTGACCGTATGTGGGGGCAGGAGGAGTTATGATACCAGCGGTCGAAAAGGTGCTTATTAAGCAGGATGCGCCAGTTCCTCTTTCGATTAAGTCGAAAGCTGCCGATACTCTGCATTGGTATGCGATTCACACCCGCGCCAAGCACGAGAAGAGGGTCGCAGCAGAATTGCAGGAAAGAGGGATTGAAGCATTTGTTCCAGTTTCACGCGAAGTCCACCGCTGGAGTGATCGGGTCAAAGTCTTAGAAGTGCCACTCTTCCCCTGCTACGCATTCGTTTCTGCGGCGGTTCTCGCCGATGTGCAATCAACCGTCTTGCAGCATCCGAGCGTGTTGCGCTGGATTGGCTTCCAAGGACGTCCTTCGCCAATACCCACAGAAGAAATTGTCTCTCTTAAAACAGTGATGCGCGCTGGAGTTCCGGTTGGACAGCATAGCTATATGAACCTCGGCGAGCGGGTGCGCATACGCGGCGGTTCGCTCGATGGTGTTGAAGGTATTCTGCTGGAGAATGAACCCAAGCTAGTCATCTCCGTGAACCTTGTCGGGCAGTCAGTTGCGATCTCACTGCAAAATTATGAAATTGAGCGGACAGCCCCGGAAGAGCCGTCCCATACCCCGCCGTTCCAGGCCTAGGAAGGAAACAGGAATGCAGGTCGCCACCTACTACGTCCGCAACTGGTCCGTGTGGATGGACATTTACCTGCTTGCCAAGACCATCACCGTAGTTTTCACCGGAGACGGCGCCAGTTGATCATCGAAAAATGTCCAAGTCGATTGGTATTTACTTGAGAGCAGCTGTCTATCGCTCAAGGACCGGTTTAGCACAACAGCGCCCATTATTTCCCCTACTGCACAGTCGCCCGAGCGCGTGCCGGTTTCATTCGCTAATGCCGACGCCACTGAATAATGCACCCCGGAACGATCTGCGTACTCCCGGCTGCGCTCCCTGTCATTTTTGTAACAGTTTCTGAACCGCCGCAGAATCCGCGCTTTCCATTTCACCTCGATAGCTTGCAACTGGATGCCGACGTGTAACTCTAAAGTTTTTTCATCTTTCTTGTGCCTTTCAGGTGGACCCAGCAGTAGCGGAGTTGCTGCTTAAACCTCTTCCGTAAACACACGTGAAAAGGAATCTGATATGCGTTCTATCGAACTCAAAAAACCGACTTGGGATGCACAGGCGATTCCGCACACCAGCGCAAACGCGTTGCAGCGGGCGTGTGACCGCTTTGACGCGCTTGTCGGAATCATGGAACGAGTCGCCGATTTTGCCGCTGTCTCGGCCGGGGCGCTGTCGGCACATTACTGTTATGAGTTATCTGGCATTGGAAAACACCTTCAATACCCTCCCAAGATAATTGTGGGCACCAGCCTGGCTTTTGCCGTGTTGTTCGTGTTGATGTTGGAGCAGGCCGGAGCTTACCAGGAAGGTAACAGTCTGCTGCGGATTCGCGAGACCGAGCGAATTCTTCGGATGTCAGTGCGCGCCTTCGCATTGGTATTTCTGGTTGCGTTTTTCTTCAGTTATCCATTTTCCCGCTGGGTAATTGTGCTTGGAATTGTTTTTGTACCTCTCTTGTTGGTAATTGAAAAGCAACTTCTTTTTTTAATGATCCGTTATCTCCATAGCCACGGACACGGCGTACAGAACGTCCTGATCTATGGTGCCGGGTACACTGGCCGGCAGGTTTTCTCCACGCTTGTACACTCGCCGAAAGTGGGTTTGAATCCGGTTGCCATCGTCGATGACGACGAGCAACTTACCGGTCAAACCATTTACGAATACGGCTACAAGCGCGAGCGTTCCGCCCAGATCATTGCGGGACCACCCACCCGCCAGCTCATTCGCGACTGCGGGGCCAGCATGGTCCTGATCGCCATCCCTTCCTCTGTCCATGAGTTACTCGACTATGTTGCGACCGAAGCCTTCGCTGCCCAGGCCAGCGTGGCTTTCATCCCGCGGCTGTCACACGGCAGCGGGGGCATGGACAGGTATGTGGATCTCGACGGCGTGTTGATTGCGTCATTGAACCCGACGCCCACGAAGTTCTGGTACGTAGCAGCCAAGCGCGTGCTCGATCTTGTTGCCGCCCTGGTGCTGATGATCGCCACCGCGCCGCTCTGGTTCCTGATAGCCATGCTGATCCGCCTCGAATCGGCAGGTCCCGTCTTCTTTCAACAGGAGCGCGTCGGTCAGAATGGAAAAAATTTCAGAATGTATAAGTTTCGGTCGATGAAAGTGGATACCCCCAAATACGATTTTCACCCCAGCGGCGCGCGCGATTCCAGGGTGACGCGAGTGGGCCGCTGGCTGCGCCGGACCAGCCTGGACGAACTCCCACAATTGATCAATGTGCTCAACGGAGATATGTCGCTGGTCGGCCCTCGTCCGGAAATGCCGTTCATTGTGCGGCAATATACCGAACAGCACCGGCAACGTCTACAGGTGAAACCCGGCATAACCGGGCTATGGCAATTGAGCGCCGATCGCGCCTTTCTGATCCATGAAAACATTCAGTACGACTTGTATTACATCCATAACCAGAACTTTTTTATGGATCTCGCCATCCTTCTGCATACCTTAGTGTTCGCGATGAAGGGTGTTTAGTTGTTGCAACTGTTTCCATCGAACGGGCCGTCCGAATGAGACGGCCTCTCCATCTACTCCGATGTCGAAGTTTGTCCCGGAGTTTTGATGTCGCCTCTTTGAAATCTGTTTTTCCAATGTAGAGACAAGGAGCCTACCTTGAACACCCAATCCTCTGCTCTTGAACCCCGCCGGGGTGATGCACTCTCTCAGCATGAAATTCGCCTAATGCCGGCCCCTGCCCAAGGGATCGACGGTCCAACCTTCGATGTAATTTCGTTTATGCGAGTTCTGCAAAGGCGGAAGGTCTGGATCTACACCTCGCTCGCGATGTTTCTTATCTTGGCGGCTGCCGTTTGCCTGCTCATGAGGCCCCGGTACAAAACGCAGGCCCAGCTCGAACTTCTGAAGCACGATCTGGGAGCGATCTCGCTGAATGATCACGAAAATCCGGAGATAAACTCGGACGCGCTGGATTTCAATTTGAGTCTGCAAACGCAGGTGTCTGTTCTAAAGTCGGAAACGCTCGCCTTGCGTGTAATCAAGGAACTCAATCTCGCGGAAACCCCGGATTTCCGGTATGCCCCACTGTTCACGACTGCGGAAATAAGGCGGCAGATGGACTTGCCGTATGAGCAGGCGCCGCGTAAGCGTGCCTACATATTGCGGCAATGGTTTAAGAACTTAAATGTCGATGCCGTTTCGGGTACGCGTCTGATCAACGTCAGCTATACGCACCGGGACCCGGCGATGGCAGCACGCATTGTGAACCAACTACTTTCAGATTTTATGGATTACAACTTCCAGGTCCGTTACACGGCGATTTCCAAGGCGTCGGACTGGTTGGGCGGCCAATTGACCGGTCTCAAGGAGCAGGTGGAGCGATCCCAGCAACACGCAGCCCAGCTGCAGAAAGATACCGGAATCTTTGGAACCGATGAAACGCACAATGTGGCGCTCACCCGCCTGGAACAACTCAATGCGCAGGTTGCCGCCACAGAGACAAACCGGTTCATGAAAGAAGCTGTTTACAAACTTGCCCGCGACGGCGACCCTGAGGTCGTCGCCAGTCTACTCGGTTCCAGCCAGGCAGCGGGCTCTCTCTCCGGAACTACGCCGGCCCTGCTCGTTAGTCTGCGTCAGCAGGAATCCGCGCTCGATGCCCAATATGCTGAGGCCGCGGCCAAGTATGGTTCCGACCACCCCCGGCTCCTGCAGATCAAGCAACAATTGAACTCGGTTCGCGCCGATCTCAAGAATGAGTTAGCGAAGGTATCCAAGCGCGCGGGAGATGAGTACGCTGTAGCGCTATCGTCCGAAGCTGCGGCCAAGAATGCGTTCAAGAAGCAATCAACGGTCGCCGCGAAGATGAACGACAAAGCAATCGATTTCGTGATTGCCAAACACGAAGCCGATTCCAACCGCGAGCTCTATGATCGCTTACAGCAGAGGCTCAAAGAAGCCGGGGTAGTGGCTGGATTGCATTCCAACGACATCAACGTGGTGAACCGAGCCTTAGTTCCCGATAATCCTGCCGCTCCAAATGTGCCGCTGTACATGGCGCTCGGTGGTCTGACGGGATTAATGCTGGGAATCGCCTGCGCCTTTGTTTCCGAGACTATGGATTGCACTTTGCGCAATCCCTCAGAGATTGAGTCCACAACTTCCGTGCCGGTTCTGGGGGTAATTCCACGTGAGCAGTTGCAATCTAAAGACAAGGGTAAGGCACAGAACCGCCTGGTCGGCAAAGGTACAGCGGTGGTTCACCGCCCCAATTTGCTTGTAAGCTCACAACAATCCATGGCTGCTGAGGCTTTTCGAGCGCTGCGTGCATCCTTGCTGCTATCGCGCCCAGAGCTGCCGTCGAAAGTGATCATGATGACCAGCGGCCTGCCGTTCGAAGGCAAGAGCTTTGCGTCTTTGAATCTCGCAGCCACACTCGCACAGAACGGCAGCAAGGTGTTGTTGGTCGATGCGGACTTCCGGCATAGAAGTTTAACCAGAAATCTGACAGGAAAATCCCCAATCGGTTTGTCGCAGCTTCTGCTGCAAGATTTTGGCGATGACCCTTATGAACCGATCAAGGAAGTTCCGGGACTTACCTTCTTAGGCGCCGGCACATGTCCGCCTTATACGGCGGAGTTGCTGGGGTCGAAGAAAATGACGGATGCCATTCGAAGGTGGCGGGAGAAGTTTGACTTCGTGGTGATCGATACTCCGCCGGTGCTTGCGCTTACCGATGCGATCGTCCTCTCGCCTAACGTGGACGCGGTGGTCCTGGTAGTACGCTTTGCCGTCAGCACTCGTCAATCCATCGCCCGTGTCATCCGCACCTTCCGGGATGTGCAGGTGGAGTGCCGCGGAGCGATCGTCAACGCCATGGACATCCGTTCCGCCGAGTACTTTCAGTACTCGGGAGCGTACGCAGACGAATCTAACTATGGCTACGCGGATTCGCGTCAAGCTGGCGCGTTGGCCGACAAAAAGTCAAAGGGAGGGCGCGCATGATCCGACACCGATGGAATACTTATGTTTACCTTGTGATTCTGCTGGCCGGCACTTATTCGTGGCCATCGTCGGCGGTCGCACAGTCCTCTCCAGGCAAACCCACACTCACCATACGAGACTCGTCCACGCAACCTCCGGCAGTGGCGGTGCCGATCGCCTCCGGAGACCTGCTGGGCGTTTCCGTCTACGACTCTCCGGAACTCACGCAAAAGGTTCGGGTCGAGGCCGATGGCTCGGTGCAACTGGCGCTGATTGGAGCTACCAAGGTGGTGGGCCTTACTGCGCAAGAAGCAGCGACGTTAATTGCCGGTGAACTTCAACGACGCAACTTCCTGCTTCAACCCCAGGTCAATGTTCTCATCGAGGAGTACTCCAGCCAAGGAGTTTCGGTGACGGGAGAAGTGCAACACCCCGGCGTGTACTCCGTGCTCGGTTCACGCACCCTGCTGGATGTGATCTCCATGGCAGGCGGTTTGAGCAGCACGGCGGACACAAACATCACCATTCGGCGCCGTTCAGGGACCGAGGAAAACGTTTCGGTTAACTTGAAGAATGATGATGCTAAAGCATCGCTGGCAAATAATGTCCAAGTCTTTCCCGGTGACCTGATCGTAGTACCGCGAGCGGGCATCGTCTACGTACTCGGCGACGTGAACCGTCCCGGCGGGTTCACGATGCAGAATAACGGCAAGATTACTGTGCTCCAGGCGTTGGCGCAGGCGGGAGGCACCAATCGGTCGGCATCCATGAATGGTGCGACCTTGCTGAGCAAAGGCTCCAGTGGCTATGTTTCGAAACAGATCCGCATCGGAGACCTGGTGCGCGGTCGCGGGGAAGATATCGAACTGCATCCGAACGATATACTCTATGTCCCCAACAGCGTTTTGAAGTCGGTAGGCCAAAGCACGCAAGCCATCGTTACATCCATTGGCAGCGCATCGATCTATGCCGCAGCTGTCCACTAAGCAGGAGACGGTCGGGTGAATGAAACCGTGTGGAAGCAGCTGCGAGAGTTTGCAATCCGGCAGTTGCAATCCAATATTGGCCGCAATGCGACTTGGATGCTGGGCGGCCAAGGCCTGCAACTCGCCGCGCAGTTCGGCTACTTCGTCATCATCGCCCATGTTCTGGGTCCACGGGGATACGGTACTTTCGTAGCCTGTACGGCCCTGGTCATCATGATGTCGCCATTCAGTTCCTGGGGGACCGGCGACGTGATGGTCAAGTACGTTGCGCGTGACCCCGAAATGCTGCCGGTCTATTTCGGCAACGCCCTCCTGATCACCATCGGGTTCGGGTCGGTATTGACGCTGCTCGCGCTGCTGATTCGCCCCATCATGCTGCCCTCCTCCGTAACCGTAGCGATGGTGGCGGTGGTTGGCCCTGCCGACCTGATTGGCACCCAGGTGATCAGCGTATGCAGCCAGATCTTTTTGACAGTTGGACGGGCGCGGCGATCTGCTCAAGTGCTGGCCCTGTCGGCCGGGATGCGGTTGGTCGCGGCCATTGTACTGGCCGGCACCACTGCCACGCCGATGCGCTGGGCGTACTTGTACGCGATAGCGGCCTTCGTCGCCACCACCGCCTCAGTCATCGAGGTGAGTTGGTGTTTCGGCCGCCCGCGGCTGCAGTTCAACCTCTTTTTGCCATCGGTGCGGGAAGGCTTTCACTTCGCGACCGCGGCAGCGGCGCAAACGGCTTACAGCAATCTCGACAAGGCGATGCTGGCACGGCTGGGTACAGTGGAGGCAGCAGCCATTTATGCGGTTGCCTACCGATTCATCGAGGCAGCGATGTTACCGATTCGGTCCTTGGCCGCGGTTACATATCCCGAATTCTTTCGGAAAGGTATGCAGGGTGTCACATCGAGTTATCAGTTTGCCCGACACATCCTGCGACGCTCCGTTGTCTACGGGATCGTCACTTCGATCGTCCTGTTGCTGGCCGCGGGCTTGATACCTTCGATCATGGGTGCAGGATACGCCGAGAGCAGTGTCGCTCTGCGGTGGCTTTGCATCCTGCCGGTGATCAAGAGCATTCATGCGTTTCTCACCGATACCCTTACCGGCGCGAATTATCAATGGCAGCGCTCCTCCACACAAATCTTCGTCGCTGTCTTTAACGTCATCCTCAATTTGTGGCTGATCCGGGCATTCCTGTGGCGGGGCGCGGCGTGGTCCTGCGTGCTGACGGATGCGCTGCTCATGGTGGCACTGTACTTGATTATTCGCTGGCACATACACCGCGAGTCCCAGATCGAATGTCCGCCTGAATCGACCACCATCACCGAAGGAGCTTAATGTGTACCGTCTTTTCGAACGCGCTGTCGCGGTGCTAGTGCTGCTGTTCAGCATGCAGGCATTTGTGGGGCAGTTTTATCCCGAAATACGTGAAAACGGCTCCGTCGCAACCAATCTACGGCCGGGCGTGCTCATGGCACAGGCGCTTATCTATTTACTGCTTCTCATTGTAATAGCACCCAGGCTCACACGCGTGCTCCGCGCCATGGGCAAGATGCGCCTTCTGACCATGCTGTTCGTAGTTGCAGCGCTCTCTATTCTGTGGAGCATCGATCCTATGCTGACGTTTCGGCGAGTAATTCCTTTATGGATGTGGCTGATCGTCGGCATCTATTTTGGCGAGCGGTATTCGATCGACGAATTCCTTCAATTGCTCGGATCGGCTTTCGCCGTAGTGATTACCGTGACGTTTGCGCTGTATTTCGCTCATCCGAGCTACGTATTTGATCCCGGGCACGAAATGGCGTGGCGCGGAATCTGTTTACATAAAAATACCTTTGGCGCCTACATGGCGATGAGTGGGCTGGTTTTCGCCGTTTGTGCTCGCAAAAGATTCCCATTGGTGAACTACACCTTCTGTGCCGCATCGGCGCTCCTGGTATTTTTATCGCATTCGGCTACCGCATGGGTCTTGGGAGGAATCATTCTTGTCGCAATGCCACTGTTACGGCTGGCCAAGCTGCCGGCTATTCAGTTTGTGCCGATTGGTACGGTTGCAATCTTGTGTCTGACCCAATTAGTCGTATGGCCCCCGCAGGTACTACTCAGCCTGTTAGGGCGCGACTCATCGTTCACCGGGAGAACGGATCTCTGGGAGGCAGTGATGATTGCGATCAGCAGGCATCCCCTGCTGGGTTACGGCTATGATGCTTTTTGGCAGGGGCTAAAAGGGGAATCACTACAAGCGGCCATTAACGCAGGGTGGCTGGCGCCGCATTCGCACAATGGCTATCTGGAACTGGCACTCGGACTCGGTATTCCGGGCCTTGCTCTTTTCGTACTTATTTACATCTCGTTGGTTATCTCAGCGATGCGCTATTTGCGCCGCACGACGGGGGCGACAGCGATCTGGCCTATGGCTTATGTGATT
Organism: uncultured Acidobacteriota bacterium; assembly: GCA_963738165.1. Lineage (GTDB taxonomy): Bacteria > Acidobacteriota > Terriglobia > Terriglobales > Acidobacteriaceae > TOLSYN. The sequence goes on along the minus strand of CAVTVE010000006.1, from coordinate 432,768 downwards.
TTTCTTGCCATTCACAACACGGTCGAAAGTGCCCTGCTTCTGCGCAACGAGCTTCCTTGTCTTTTGTTCGTAACCATCTTCGCATCGCTGAAGTTAGAGGAGTACCGGAATGCTCGGAAGAACCAGGTCTTCGCCACGAACGCAGCACTATCAGGAGAACATGCCGCTTTTCAAGAGGTGGTCGCTTGATCGAAGGAAGATGGCGGGAGTCTTATGACAAAGCTCTCAGCGATGAGTGATGTGAAAGTCCAGATCTGCATTCTGACGTACAAGAGACCGGCGCTACTGACGGCGGCCCTACAATCGATACGGAACCAGCAGTTCGCGAACCAACCTCGGCCAAAGGAAAGCGTTCTAGTGGTCGACAATGACGAAAAGCAGAGCGGGCGCGAAGCCTTTTATAAAGTCTTTGGTGCGGATGATCCCGCAGCGCGATACGTAGTCGCCGTTCCGCAAGGCATTGCTCACGCTCGCAATCGGGCCCTGGAAGAATCCGCTCATGCCGATTTCATTGTGTTCTTGGACGATGATGAATGGGCGTCGCCTTTCTGGTTACAGACTCTTCTTGAGACCCAGCGCCACTTCGATGCCGATGTCGTCACCGGCCCGGTGGTTCCGGTGTTCGACCATGCACCCGATTGGCTGGTCCGCAGCTTCAAGACCTGCCAAACCGGTACCCAGACTCACGAGACCGGAACGCAAGTAAGATTCGTCTCTACGAATAACACTCTGATTCGGACAGCCGTCACCCAGGATGTGCGTTTCGATCGTCGCTTCGATCACATCGGTGGCGAAGATACGGATTTTTTCATGCGTCTCGGAAGACGCGGAGTGCGGATCGTCTGGGCGCAGGAGGCGGAAGTATACGAGGCTGTTCCGGAGCACCGGGCCACAGCTCAGTGGCTCCTGCAGCGCGCCCGCTGGAATGCAAATACCTACACCCAGTGCTGTTTGAATCTTAATCCAGGAATAGCAACGATTGCTGGTCGCTTTTTAAAAGCCGCTGCCGCGTTTACGACCGGAGTGGTCCTGCTTCCCACCGCTGCCGCCGGTAAGCATCGGGCTCTTCACGCCCTCCACTTGATATACCGCGCTGCCGGTACGATGGACGCCCTGCGGGGTAAGTCTCAGTGCCATCAGTCGTAACGTGTGTGCGCTGCGAGAACTGGAGTGGGGATGGTAGTTAGCATTGCGAGGCAAGCCGCGTTTCTAATCTTGGTCGCAGCGCTGCTGCAGCCAACGAATTGGGGCGTGGCATCAGCACAGATCAACGGCCCCGTAGAGGCCGTTCCTGCAAGTTACTTCGGCATGCACATCCACACACCCCTGGACCACACGCCATGGCCAGACCTTCCTTTTACAAATTGGCGACTTTGGGACACGGTGACGACATGGGCAAATTTGGAGCCGCAAAAAGGCGAGTGGTACTTCCAGAGACTGGATAGACTGGTTGCTCTCGCTGCCCAACATCATGTCGAAGTGCTGCTTTGCCTTGGACAAACACCTGCGTGGGCCTCCTCCAATCCTGCTGCGCCACCCGCCGACCGGCAAGGGCAGACAGCGCCTCCGAAGAATCTTGAAGATTGGCGCAACTATGTTCGGACGGTCGTCCGGCGCTACCGGGGCAAGATCCATGCCTACGAAATCTGGAATGAACCGAATTTGGATCTGTTCTACAGCGGCGATATTCACACCATGGTAGAGCTTACCCGAGAGGCTGCACAGATCATACATTCCACCGACCCGACGGCACTGGTTGTCTCCCCTTCGTTTACTGGGATGGAAGGCGTGCAGACGCTGCGCGAGTTCTTTCGCCAGGGAGGGGCGCAGTACGTGGATGTTGTGGGATATCACTTCTATGTCACTCCGGATGCCCCCGAGCAGATCCCAGTGCTTGCACAGAAAGTTCACTCGGCCATGGCCGCGTACCACATACAACTGCCGCTGTGGAATACCGAGATCGGCTGGTCGAAGCCCAAAGACTTCGCTAACGACTATGAAGCAAGTGCCTATGTCGCCCGATCCTTACTGCTGTCCTGGGCCTCGGGCATAGCCCGCTTCTACTGGTATGCCTGGGATAACCACGGCTGGGTGACACTGGAGTTGACTGACGAAAAAGATTTGCGCGCCAATGCGAACGCCTTCGCCTACAAAACTATGGAGAGCTGGATGCTTGGTAAGCGCGTGGAAAGTTGCGCGGCCAGCGGCGACGGCACTTGGGTTTGCCGTTTGAGCGGCGCGCTATCGGACGCGTATATCTTCTGGAATCCCGCTCACGCTGCAAGGCTCACCATTCCCACTCTTGTAGCCAACAGAAAGGGCTTCTGGACGATAACCGATCTTACGGGGCACGCGGTCGAAACCGCTCCACCTAATGTGAAAGCCGACATGCAGCCCAGATTAGCTGAATTTCACCCTCTCTGATTTTTCGCAACACACTACGCACTATGCTCAATTCAGTTGTGGGAGAAGACATGAGTATCACTTCCATCTATAAGCTGTTTGCCTGCCCCGATGACGGGACGTCGCTCGTTGTTGATGGCCGGAACCTTTTGTGCCCCGCTTGCCGGCGCAGCTTTCCGGTTTACGACGGCAGATTCGTGGAGCTCTTACCCTCCGCGCCTTCATCGATTGAGGCAGACGACGTGTACCTGCAGGGATATCAGAAAGAGTTTAGCCGCGAGTTTCAACGCAATCCCTCGGCCCTGGCCTGGGGTGCGCCGGAATCCTTCGAGACCGAGTGGGTACGCCGAAAGCACCGTCAAGTGAACTTTGTGGAAAGGTTGCTGGAACCGGCCAAGAATGCCGTGTTGTGCGACGTCTCCGCTGGCGCAGGTTACTACACGCGGGCGTATGCGGCGCGCTTTGACGTGGTGCTGCATTGCGATTTATCGGTCGATAATCTCAGCTACAACCTGGAGAGAGTACAGAAAGGCAAGCACGACAACATCATCTTCGTGCGGGCCGATTACTTTCGCCTGCCGTTGCGTCGCAGCGTGGATCGGCTGCTTTGCTTCGATACGCTCATCCAAGGACCGCGACATGAGACGACATTACTCACAAGTTTGTCGGGCGCGCTCCGGCCGGACGGCTTCGCGCTGGTGGACTTTCATAACTGGTATCACAATCCGCTGCGGCGCATTGGCCTTATGCCCGAGAACTTCACCCCTGGCAGCTATGGACGCCACGCCGCCGCCGATCTGATCGTAAAGGCGGGAGCGGGCCAGCCAGCCTATTTCCCGTTCCGACAGGAGTTCGAGCCCGAATCCGTCATGGGGCGCATGCTTGGTCCGCTGATTCCGCCTACTCGCCACATCTTTCGCTTCCCGGCTTGCGCCTAAGCTGCAATCGGCGCAGCAGTCCTTACAAAGCTTCAGGTATTGCTTTCTTCGTGAACTCCTCGGGGTGTCATAACGAGATGACAGAACTTACAACTAATCCTTCCGTTGGATTGAAACAGTACTCCCAATATCGCGTTCTCGGTACGCGAGTGGCTGCGGTGCAGATTCCGGATATAGTTACCATTTTTGAAGACTGGATAAGAGAGCGTCAGGCGAGCCGGTATGTCGCTGTCTGCAATGTTCATATGGTGGTGGAGGCAGAGCGGAGCGCTAGCTTTCGTAAGGTGATCGACGACGCCGCACTCGTAGTGCCGGATGGCAGTCCGTTGATCTGGATTGGAAGGCGGGGTGGATTTCCTCTGGCCCGGAGATGCTACGGCCCTGACCTATTCCAGGAATTCGCGGCTTCAACCGCCACGAAGGGCTATCGCCATTACTTATATGGAGGCCACCCAGGAGTCGGCGAAAAGGTTGCAGAGCACTTGCGGCATGACTACCCCAATCTGTCGATCGCGGGCATCTCTTCCCCGCCCTTTCGGAAGCTGACGCCAGAGGAAGATGAGGCCGCTGTGCAAGCGATTAATGCATCTGGAGCAGATATTCTTTGGGTCGCATTGGGCTGCCCCCGTCAGGAGATTTGGATGTATGAGCATCGCGATCGCCTCAATATTCCGGTACTTGTTGGGGTTGGGCAGGCCTTTGATATCTATTCGGGCAGAGTCGCGCAGGCTCCTGGATGGATGCGCGAGCACGGTCTCGAGTGGTTCTATCGCCTGCTGACCAATCCAAGGCGTTTGTGGCGCCGGTATCTCATCTATAACTCCGAGTTTCTCTTGCGAATAGGTGGCTCATGGCTGCGCGGTCATTGATAGCAGTGTGCGAACCTGTCGTTGGACTGTCCTTCGAAATATAAGAGCGTGTGCAGAAATTGTTCAGTCAACTTAGTCTGAAAGGTATTTAAAAATGCGAATTACTGTGATCGGCTCTGGATATGTCGGCCTGGTGGCGGGCGCCTGTTTCGCAGAAATCGGCCACGATGTGATCCTGGTGGACAATGATCCGGTGAAGTATGCCGCTCTGGTTCGTGGAGAGTGTCCCATTCACGAGCAGTACCTGCCGGAACTGCTGGCCAGAAATCGTGGCAAGCGCCTCTCTTTCTCCAATATGTTACGCGAGCCGGTGATGGCCAGCGAAGCCGTATTCATGGCCGTAGGCACGCCGCCAAACCGCAACGGAGAAGCTGATTTGTCGTACGTAGAGTCGGTGGCGCGTGAGATCGCTAGCGCGGTCAATGGCTTTAAAGTGGTTATCTCCAAGAGCACAGTTCCGGTATACACCAGCGACTGGGTACGTCGAGTAATGCTGTTGGAGGGCGCGCCGGGTAATGGATTCGATGTTGCTTCAAACCCGGAGTTTCTGCGTGAAGGCACGGCCGTTACCGATTTTCTCTACGCCGACCGTATCGTCATCGGTGCCGATACTATGGTCGCCTCCAAGTTGCTATGCGAGATTTACCAACCCATCTTGGAGGGCACCTATTACCGTCAGCCAGATAGGATTCCCGCTCCAGCAGCATTCGTGGGCCCTACACAATTGATCATCACTAACACCCAATCGGCGGAGCTGATCAAGTATGCCTCGAACGCGTTCTTGGCCATGAAGATCAGCTTCATTAACGCTGTGGCGACCATCTGCGAGTCAGTGGGCGCCGACGTCGACCATGTGCGTGAAGGCGTCGGCAGCGATGCGCGCATCGGCCGCCAGTTCCTCTTTCCGGGGATCGGTTACGGCGGATCTTGCTTTCCTAAGGATTTGTCGGCCTACCGGGCTGTGGCGCGCGAGTGTGGTTACGATTTCCGACTGCTGGAAGAAGTCATGCGCATCAACAACGATCAGCGGCAGCGCTTTCTGCAGAAAATTCGCGGTGCGCTGTGGAATTTGAAGGGCAAACGGTTGGGTGTGCTGGGACTGGCCTTCAAGAACGGCACTGACGATGTGCGGGAGTCCCCTGCCATAGCCATTGTAGAATCCTTGCTCCAGGAAGGCGCTGAGATTCAAGCTTACGATCCCGCGGCCATGAAGCGCGCGAGTGAACTGCTGCCCGACGGCGTACGATATGTGAACTCGGCATACGAGGCGGCCGAAGGTGCGGATGCGATGCTGATCCTGACCGAGTGGGAAGAATTCAAGTTCCTTGACTGGGCTCGTATCCGCCGTTATTTGCGCTACCCGATTGTGATCGACGGACGCAATCTGCTTTCCCTTGACAGCATGCGAAGCCGTGGCTTCTGTTACCTGAGTATCGGTCGGCCAGATGTCGATATCGACTCCCACGCAGATCTGCGCTCGAAAGAGGTAGCGGCGGATTGACCGCCATGAATCCTGAGGCAGGACTTTCCTGAAGAGGCTTGTAGATGCGCGTCTTACTTACTGAGGTCAGTCGCTTTACGCAACCCGCAGGTATTTGCCGGGTCGCCGCAAATCACGCCTTGACGCTGCTTGAACATGAAGTGGTCGACGAAGTACATCTGGTGATCGCCCCCTGGCAGGTTGCGTACTATCGTATGCTGCTGGGCAACGCACCTGAGTCCCGGTTGCAGTTGCACGTGGCTGACAAGGTGAGCAATACTTCGATTAGCCGTAATCTCTGGTCGGTCACTCAGCTTCCGCAACTGGCGAGCAGCATCGGGGCCCACCTGGTCCATCTCGCCTATCCAGTACCAGTTAATCGCGCGGCGTTCAATTGCCCCCTCGTCGTTACCTTGCACGACTTATTCCCTTACGACGCTCCCCGGTCGTTTGGCTTTCCAAATTACCTGATGAATCGAATTGTCCTGCGCTACTGCCTCGCGAATGTGGATGGAATAGCATGCGTGTCGGAGTTCACCCGCAGACGATTACAAGCGTTGTTCCCCACCCACAGCACAAGGGTGCCGGTAAGCGTGGTGTCGAATTTCGTCAGATTCAACGATGAGTTACCGCAGAGACCGGCGTTTGCTGAAAAGTTGCACGGAATACCGTTTTTATTGGCGGTGGCGCAGCACCGCAGCAACAAGAATCTGGATTTGCTGCTGCGTTCTTATCGGCAACTGAGAGACCGTGGATACTTCGAACACCCTCTAATCATTATTGGAGCTCAAGGCCCGGAAACTCCGACCCTGAATCATCTGGTTCGCTCCCTGGGGCTCGAAGCCTGTGTCACCTTTGTCCACTGGGTAACCGACGGCGAACTGCAGTGGGCTTACCGCCATTGTGCTGCTTTGATCAATTGCTCAAGCGTGGAGGGATTCTGCCTTCCAGTGGCGGAAGCTCTGGCCAATTCCGCCCGCGTCGTGTGTTCCGATATTCCTGTGCTGCGGGAAACTGGCGGACGGCGGTGTGTCTACTTCTCTCTTGACGGAGACACCGCAAAGAATTTGACTGCGGGCATCATCAATGTCTTGCAGGCGCCTGCCCAGCAAGATGCCGATGGGCCGAAATTCTCGCAAGCTGGAGCGGCGGCGGAATACTCCCGGCTCTATGACGAAATCCTGTGCGTGTTGCCCGATGTCGAAGCGAGCGTTCTGAACAATGTTCAGCGCGGGGCTTGAGATCGTTAACCCCGTTTTCTTGCATTGAAGGTTCTTGCGAGATGCGTGCTCGGGTAACCCATTATTTAAATAGAAATGTACAGCGTAGTGCTGAGTTAACCGTGTACTTATGAACCTGCCTGCCTATATCACTACGAGTTGGGACGACGGCGACCCACTGGATCTGCGCTTGGCCGAACTATTGGGAACCTATGACCTGCCCGCTACTTTCTATTTGCCTCTCGCGAACGGTGCTGCGGTTTTGACGCCGCGCGAGATGCGAGAATTGAGTTGTCAGTTCGAAATCGGAGCACATACCGTTCACCACTGCGACCTTCTTAGCACACCCCGCGAGGTGGCGCGCCGGGAAATCACCGATTGCAAAGGCGCACTGGAACAAATTGTCGGACGACCGTGCACTGCGTTCTGTTTTCCTTTAGGACATTTCAACCGCCATCACTTGGTGTGCGTGCGCGACGCGGGCTATCGAGTGGCGCGCACCGTGGAATTAATGTCGCTGCACGAACCCATCCGGCAACATGGCCTGACGCTGATGCCAACCACCCTGCAGGCAATTCCCTCGGGTCTCGGCTGTTTTGCGCGCAACAGCCTGAAGCGACTACGGCCCGGCAACCTGCTCCGCTACTTGCGTTACGGCCAGCCGGATTGGGTAGCCACCGCCGAAGCTCTGCTCGCGCAAGTGGTTGAGCACGGCGGTGTCTTCCATCTATGGGGACACTCCCGGGAAATCGATCAGATGGAGCAATGGACGAACGTCAAACGCGTCTTCGCCCTGCTCGCTCAGTACAAAGGGCGAGCACGGTTCGTTGACAACACAACCCTGGCAGACATGGTGCAGCAATAAAAGCGCTCGTGACCAGCCGCGACAAGTCGGAAAAGTAATGCAGCACATTAGCCGTGGTTCGTCCTGAGGAAAAAGGATGATCGACACACTGCAGTCACCGCTTCGAACCAGACAATTCACTGCCGAGTTCCCGGACATCGCTCCACCTATGTCGCGGCGATACATCCCCGAACTAGATGGTCTGCGGGCCATAGCCGTTCTCCTGGTGATAACTGCTCACTTGCACGCGCCAATTATGCATTTAGCAAAAGGGCATTTTGGCGTAGTGATCTTCTTTGTCCTGAGCGGTTATCTGATCACGTCTATCACCTTGCGCGAAGAAAAGGAGCATGGCAAGGTATCGTTTTCGAGCTTCTATATCCGGCGTTGCTTCCGGATTTTTCCAGTGTACTATGTCATCCTCGCAGTCTATTGTGTGTTGATTTTGGGACTTCACGTGGGTCCCGAAAAGCGCGCGCCGCTGATGCACGCACTTCCTTATTACCTCACATACCTGCAGGAGATTCCTTTTGTTCACGGCGGTTACGGCCTTCCCTTCTATCAAAGCTGGTCGCTCGGCATTGAGGAGAAGTTCTACCTGATTTGGCCGCCCTTATGTTTTCTACTCCTGCGCCACAGTCGATCCCAGCGTATCCCCGTAACTTTCGCTCTGATCGTTGGCTGCATTTTCATGGGTCCCTTGATTTCGCCATACGCTTCCATCCTCGCTGGTTGTCTGCTCGCGCTCCTATTTCAGCACGATTGGGTTCAGCAGTTGGCATCGCAGGGCTCAAGAATCGGCAGCTATGCAATATTGCTAATCTTCGTTGCCCTACACATCTTCGTGTTACCTCACTCTCACTGGAGATTCCAAGAAGCTGTTTACGCTTCTCTGTTCACCGCGTTTCTTGGTCTTTTGCTTTCCGGTGAGACTGCAATTGGAAAGGTACTTCGATTTCGTCCTCTGGTGGCCATCGGCAAGGTCTCTTACGGAATTTATTTGGTTCACATTCTCTGCCTGAATGTCGTAGAAAAGTTCTTTCATAGTCCATCGGCTTCCTTTCTAGTTACCGCTGTCTTGTCCATCTGCGTTGCCGGAGTACTACATTTCACGCTCGAGCAGCCACTGATCCAACTGGGCAGAAAGCTTTCCGTCACCGTTTCTAGTCATAGACAACCGTGTCCGTCACCTTCAACAACGTTCGCCTCGTAGGGGGTACTCATGAGAATTTATGTAACCGGTGGGAGCGGATTCATTGGCACGCACTTCATCGAGCATGTCGCTGGCGTAGTCCCGAGTCCCGAAATTCGCAACCTGGATATTGCCGGGCCGCGCCTGAAACAGCACCAGAAGTATTGGCGCTGCGGCGATATTCTTTCGAGAACGGAGTTGCAGCAAGACCTCTGCAGCTTTTCTCCTACTCATGTTGTGCACCTGGCGGCTCGAACCGACACCGAAGGAGACAAGATTGAAGATTACCGGGTCAATACGGAAGGTTCGGCCAATCTTATCGCCGCTTTGCGAGAGTGCAGAACCATAGAACGGGTACTGTTCATTTCCACCCAATATGTAGTTGGCCCCGGTCCTCTGCCTGTAAGCATGCGAGAGCATCGACCGCACACGGTATACGGCGCCAGCAAATGTGTAATGGAAAATATGGTGTGGGATGCCGACCTGCCTTGCACTTGGACGATGGGACGGCCAACGAATGTTTGGGGCAGTTGGCATCCGCGCTATCCCCGTGAGTTCTGGCGGGTGTTGCGGGATGGCAAGTATCTGCATCCCGGCGGTGGGCCGGTTCTCCGAGCCTATGGCTATGTCGGCAACGTCGTCGATCAGATGTGGAAGCTACTTACCTTGCCAAACAACTCGGTAGACCGAAAGGTGTTCTATCTGGGTGACCCGATCGATGATATTGCAACGTGGGTTACTGCCTTCTCTTACGCTTTGCGCGGAAACAAGCCAAGAGTAGTTCCACGTCCCCTCATGCGTGCGCTGGCGCTGTTTGGGGATCTTGTGAAAAAGGCCGGCTATCCGTTTCCTCTCTTTAGCTCGAGATACCGCAGCATGACACAGGACTATCAAGTCGATATGGCGCCGACTTACGCAACGCTGGGTCAGCCGCGCTTCACATTGCAGGAGGGAGTGGCTTCGACAGTGCAATGGTTGCAAACCCTCGATCCGAGTTGGCGAAGCCGATGGGAACGAAATAGCGTCTCCAAAGTCCGAAAAGCAGCTTGATTCCGAATTCCGAGGAGTAGGCGAGTGCGAATTCTTTCCGTACACAATTATTTCCAGTTTCGCGGCGGTGAGGACGTCTCTCACGATCTCGAAGCAGAGATGCTCCGGAAGCGCGGCCATGTGGTCCTCGACCACGTGATCGATAACGCCCAGATCACAGGTCGCCTTCCGCTGTCAGTCGGATTTCGGGCCATGTGGAGTACTTCAGATTACAGCGCGGTCCGCAAACTCATTCGCGACCACGGCATTGAGATGGTAAAGATCGACAACTTCTTCCCACTCCTCTCCCCATCGGTGCACAACGCCGCCAGGCGGGAAGGGGTGCCGGTAGTCCAGTTTATCCGAGACTATCGACTAATCTGTCCGGAGGGACGATTCATCCGGGATGAAAAAATCTGTCAGGAATGTTCCTGCAAAGCTTTTCCGCTTGCAAGCCTGGTGCATGGATGCTACCGATCCAGTCGTATCCAGACTGCAGCAGTGGTAGGAATGTTGACCATACACAAGCTCCTGCGTACCTGGTCGAACACCGTCACGGCGTACGTCGCCGTGAGCGAGTTTGTCAAACGCATTCTGGTCGACAATGACTTTCCCGCCCATCGCGTGTTCGTGAAACCAGACTTCGTGCCTGACGTTGAGGTTGGCTCTGGAGACGGAGATTATGCGCTGTTCGTCGGCCGGCTCTCGCCTGAAAAAGGCATATCGACATTGCTCCAGGCCTGGCAGCGGATGCTACCTAGGCTCCCGATCAAAATTGTCGGTGATGGCCCTTTGCGACCGGAAGTAGAACAGGCGTCGCACGCTGTTCCCGAAATCCAATATCTTGGTCCACTGCCGATTCAAGACGTGCTCACTCTAATGGGCAAAGCTAGGGTTCTTATCTTCCCCTCCATCTGCTACGAAACTTTCGGAAGAACGATTGTGGAGGCGTTCGCAAAGGGCTTGCCCGTCATTACGACCCGCCTCGGAAATATGGATGCGATGGTTGAAGAGTTTCGGACCGGGTTGAAGTACGAACCGGGAAATCCAGAAGATCTGCTCCTCAAAATCGGATGGATGTGCAGCCATCCCGAGCAGTGGAAGGAGATGAGGACGGCTTGCCGCAACACCTATCTGGCGAACTACACGGAGGAGAGGAACTATGCGATGTTAATGAACATCTTTGAAGATGCGTTGCGGACACCGGTCCGGAAGCAGTCAGCCGAGCCCCAGGCGGCGCAGGCTTCCAGGACTCCTCGGGGTGAACTCACCACCGAGACGAAAGGAAAGGAAATAAACAGCTCTGTCGCCTAGGTCCAGCGCCGGTTGGCGGCCAAAATCGAAGACCAGCTGATGCACTTGACTTGATCAGAGCTGCAACTCTAAAGAAAAGCGCAAAGAAGAAATCGATCGAGAATATCAGCACAGAAATCGCAACTCTATCGGCGGGTATACGAGATGAATACTCAGAAAGCCGAAATATACGCTTCCCACGAAAGCCGACTTTTGTTTGACAGTCTCAGTGAGATGGAGATTGTTGGAGCCAACCGATTCACCACACGCGTTGCCGTCACCATACCTGAACTCGAGAAACTCAGGCCGCTGTGGGATGGATGGGCCCATTCTTTAGACACCAGCTTCGACTACTACCTGCACACTCTGAAGAACGATTCAGATGTCTTACATCCTCACGTAATTACAGTTTACAAGGATGGGATCGCCCAGGCGATGCTTTTAGGGCAAGTGAAAAAGCGTAGAGTGTCAGCCGATGTCTTGTTCCTTCACATTCCCGGCCCTAAGGTCAGGGTTCTCGAAATCACGAACGGCGGCAGACTGGGCTGTCAGCAGGCCGCCATCGATAAGCTGATTGCCTCGATACTTTTCGAAACCATCTTGCACGAGGGGGTAGATTTAATCTGTTTTCAGCGCCTATCGTTGCATTCAAATCTTTTCAGCGAGCTTCAAAGATTATCCGGCTCTCCTCTCGACGTGCGCGTTTCTGAACGTTGGCATTATTCGGCATTGTGCTTACCCGCTCGTACCGGGAACCCGCCATCGATTTTTGTGGGAAAAGCAAAACACGAGGTGAAAAGGAAGACACGCATCCTGCAAAGTGCCTTTCCAGGCAAAGTTCGAGTTAAGTGCTTTTCTCACCCAAGCGAACTGGACCATGGCATTCGTGATGCCATGTCCGTATTAACCTCGACTTGGCAATATTCTTGGGGCGTCAGCCTTTTAGATAAACCGCAAACTCACGACAAGATGAAGTTTTTTGCGAGACAGGGATGGCTCCGCATCTTTGTCCTCTATATCGACGACCTCCCTTGTGCGTTCCTTATTGGTCAGCTTTTTGAAAACACATTTTATTGCCAAGATGTCGGCTGCCATACGGATTTTGTACGCTTCTCCGTCGGATCGTTACTGACGGCATGGGCGTTTGAGGAACTGGCAGCCACCGGCGTTCAGCAGGTCAATTTGGGCGACGGTGATGAAGAATATAACCGGCGCATTGGATGTCAGACGTGTGAAGAAGGGTCAGTACATGTGTATTCCCGTACGTTTCTCGGAAGCTGCGTGAACGCGTTCTTTGCACTTACGGAGATTTTCCGAACTGCTGCAAGTCGCACTCTGTCCACGGCGCAACGTAAACGGCTGGTTAAATGCTGGCATCAAGTTGGTCGTTGGTGGTACTCCCGCACCTGAAATGTACACCCACTAACCTTTGCGGAAACTTTGACCGCGTTACTCGCGAACTGCATACTCCCGGTTGTTCTTCTCAGGAAAGCAAAGAACTCAACATTGTTCTGCTTTGCTTTCCTGAGAAGAACAACCGGGAGTTTTGCTTTGAAAGGGGAGATTTCCGGTAATTTGGCCCGTGCGGATTAGCCAAACAGCTCTGTGATGTAAATTTTCCAAGTACGCTTGCCTGAAATCTGGGAATGTTCAGTAAAGACACATCGGTTTGAGCCTTGCCCCGCATCTACTCCGTGGTCCAATGAAATCTGTGACTGATAGTAAATCGGCGGATTTGAATGTTGCTGTCCTCGTGGCTGACCTAAGTAAGTTCGCGGGCGAATTGCTGGGAGGAGCACTGCGGCGGGCCGGATTTGAAGTGACAGGTTGCGTCACCACTGTTGACGAACTTCTCAGTAATATTCGCGAACGCATTCCGGATGTGGCCTTGGTGAGTGCTCACTTACAAGGCGCTCGTTTGGGCGGGTTCAGAGCTCTTCGTGAACTGACTATTTCCTACTCGCAGGTACGCGTAATTATGCTAGCGGACGAGGCCGATCGCGAGATCGTGGTCAGCGCCTTTCGCGGCGGAGCAAAGGGTGTATTCGTCCGTTCGGGATCTCTCAGTTTAGTGTTTAAGTGCATACGCGCGGTATATGCAGGACAGGTGTGGGCGAGTAGCCGTGATTTGCAGTTTATCCTGGAGGCACTGTCACTTGCTGCACCCCTGAGATGCGTAGAGCCTAAGGAGCAAGGATTAACGAAACGAGAGGAGGACATCGTTTCTCTGGTCGCAAAGGGCTATACCAATCAGGAAATCGCGAAGAAGCTGTATCTGAGCGAGCACACTGTAAAGAACCATCTTTTTCGAATCTTCGATAAGCTGAACGTCTCCAGTCGAGTGGAAGTCGCCCTGTACTCGACCAAAGAGCGACCTGCTTCGCACCCTTTGTACGACAAAACCGGCCCGTGACCTGCACCCAAGGACGGAATGCAGTCACGGACAAAGGTTAAAAAGAACCGTCGTTGGGCTAGAAGGCAGACATGTTCTCCAGCAGAATCGGCAAATTTGTAATGCTGACCGTCGTTCCGGTAACGCTATACAAATTGCCGTTGAGATCTCGATACTGTATCGCCCCTGACGGAACGGTGTATGTACCTGATCCGGTCTGACTCCACACGGCTTTCGCGGAATATCCAACCGGGGATGAGCGCGTCAACCCGCACACCCAAGTGTTGCCGCTTTGTGTGCAGCCACTCAACGTCGCACCGATCATCCAATTTTGAATGCTGCCGAGAGCGGTCGCGGTCATGCGGGGGCCGCTATCGGTATCGGTGTTCGGCGCTATGCCGCAGTTCGGTCCATACATGGTTCCCCAGTCACAAGCGTCGTACATGTACCATATGTTTCTCGACACACCGGATGCGGCAAATAACAACATCGTTTGAGCGATGAACCCCTGGCGCGCCGCTTCGCCTAAAGTATTGATCGGAAAATCATTCGTATCACCCCAACTGTACTCCGTATTCCAAATGGGCAGGCTCAATTTATATTTCGCCAACGCCGCTTTGTAGTTAGCTACCCACGTTACAAGCTGGCTATCCAGCACGTAACCAGGTGTTGTAGTCGACAAGCTGTAACCATGGAACGCGCCAATATCTGCATACTTCCCACCTCCCGCAGCAAGATACTTGTTCAGCCAGGAAATGCTACCACTCGACAGATCGTTGATCGATGGCATCAACACCTGGTTTGGATTGGTGCCTCCCACGGAGCAATTCGCGGTGCTCTTAATAATCGGGTATGCCAACGATGCCAGGTGCACAAGCTCACTTGGAGTTCCGTTGTAGAATATTGATAGGTTCGCTTCGTTCCACAATTCGTAGTATGTGATCACTCCACAGTTCTGCTTTACAACTTGTGTAACGAAACTTGTCCAGGCACTGTCGGTTGGAGGGTAGCACGAACCCGCCGTGGCAGGAGTACAGCTACCATTTGGTTTTGTGCTGGCCCAGGCGGGAACATGGCCAAATGTGAAGATCATGTTGCTCACACCGTTACTCTTTAGATTTGCTTCAAGCTCATTGAGCACGGTCCAACTGTATCGGCCATTTATTGGCTCAATCGAGGCCCAGTAGGCCGTATCCCAGAATCGAAACGTTCCGAACTTCCCTCCCTCAGATGCGGACGGAAACGGGGTGGCAGGGGGTGCTACATAACCTCCAAGGAATTCCATATGCTGGCCGAAGTAGGTTGAGTTAATCTGACTATTGGCCGATACAGCAGTTCCTAACAGTAAACTAATGGACAACAGAATGCGCTTCATGTTTCTATTCCTCTTCACGACTTGTCGTGCTGTTTGTCGGGTGATTACTCGAACTGCAATAGGCTTTCAAGGTCATCGTGCCCGTGCTCTAGTTGCTTTTCCTCATGGGACTCCTATTAACGAAAGCCCCGCTTTTTCTGTGGTCTTCACAGTCTTTAAGAGCGATCCCCCTTACGAACGCCGCAAATCCGACATCTTTACTGCTAACATCCGTGCTGACCCTTAAAACTCTGGCTACTGTGGTAACCATGTACCCATGTTCAAAAAAAAGTTGTTCCCTTGTAGGCAAGTAAAACCAGCAACGAATTACACTGTGAAGAAGAGGCAGTGTCCCGGTGACGATGAACAGCCCTTTACTGCTAATGTCTCGGATATCTCCCTCTCCAAAATGTGTCCCGGTGTTATCACGCCACCGGAAACGTACGAAAAAGTGGAGTGTGAACCGGGAAGAGGTTCGTAACTGCTTCACATGCTCCCCATAACTCACGTTTTGTCCTGCAGCATCACATCATTCACCTTTGCCCGCGCCGCACTATTTGCAGCCTCGAATGTATGCCCCTTCACTTTTGGCAATAAGAGGCGAGTTACTCTTTTTCTGCTTGAGAGCGCGGAGGTCGCACATTCAGTGTTGTCGAGCTACAAGAATGAGAAACGTCACTCGACACAAAGGTAAGGTCGCGGACAGTGTTGTCGAACCGTCAAGCGGCAAAGTTACTGGTAAAAATAGGAAGATATAGCCTTGGCTATTTAGCGAAGAGAAGGCCGCCGGACAGTGTTGTGGAACCGCAAGGTTGAGAAGGGTTTCTCAACCCACGCCCGGAAACGCAGGCACACGGACTATGCGAGCGCCCGTTGCTTCTCTGCCGCAGAGGCCTAGGATTTCTTTGCCTTTTAACTCTCAAGAACTGCCGACGATGCTAACAACTTATGGGTTGACACGCATCTTACTTATGGTCATGGCCAACGAGAATCGCGCATACCCACCAGAGGAGCCATCGCGAGATCGATCGCGATGGCGGGAGAATCCTGCGAGTGAGCGGGGTAAGTACGGAGAGCAATCGTTAGCTCGCAACGAGCAACTTTATTCCGGGCTCGCTATCGTGCAATCGCCCAAGGACGCGCGGGCTGATCCTTTAATTCACTTCCCGTCAGGCCCGGCGCGCGAGTCGCGGAATGCGTATCAAACCCAACCTCACGATCCAAGCGTCGAATATCAACCGCCAAATCCCGCGATGATCGCGCCCGAGCCGGGTCTGTCGATGATGCTGCTGGGCGCCACCTCAGTTCTGGTTCTGTCTGCGCTTCTCGCCTGGGCGTTGTTTTACAACTGGATGGCTCCCGCGCCGCGCAGTCCGCAGCAGCAGGAGCAGAGTTCGGGTCTAGTACAGAGGATCCCCTGAATTGCAGCTTTCATACCCTGCTCCGCATCCTAAGGGCCGAAAGGTGTTTCAGTCTCGCTGGGTTCAACGGGTAAAATCCCTGTATGAAAATTGTCCTTTGTCTCCTACTTGCCTGTGTGGCTCCCACGCAGTTGCCCGGTCAGACTACCTCCACCAGCCAAACTCAATCACCACAGGCCAGCTCGCCGACCTCATCTGACTTGGCGCTGCGAGAGTCACTGGTCACCGTGCAAGCGATGGCTCAGAAGTCCGATGCAGACCTAAGCCGATTGCGGATCGAGAAATGGAAGGCGGATAGCCAAACTAAGCAAGCATCAGAGGCCAATGCAACGTCCATCCGCAGAAATCTCACGAACGCAATTCCGGATTTGCTGCTGCGAATTCAGACTGAACCCAACTCTCTGATTGCAAATTTCAGGCTCTACCGCAACTTGAACGCGCTCTATGATTCCTTTTCCGCACTCGCCGACTCGGCTGGAGCCTTCGGCGCACAGGAGCAATACGCATCACTGTCCACGGACCTCACTCAAATTGACCAGCTTCGTCGCCAGTTCGCCGAGCGCGTAGACCTGCTCGCCAGCGCCAGCGACGCCGAACTGGCACGCCTTCGCTCCGAAAGGCCAGCCAAGCCGTCCGCGGACAAACCACCCACCAAGGTCGTGGTGGACGACAGCAAGCCAACCCCGAAAAAGAAGCCAAAGAAGAAAGCTCCTGAACCGCAACCGGTGCAGTAACCGTACTCGCAAGCAATTCTGGTTGCTTCGCTGATTTTCGGGGAACATTTTTGCCGCTGCCGGCGTCTATATAGGTGATGAGTACCAGCGCCTTCCGCTGCACTGAGCAGGACGGGCTTCTTTGCGAAAGTTTCGTGAATTCAGAAACTTGCGTCTGTAGCCGCCGCCGTTGAGAGGATTAACATGGAGGTACGGTGATCGCCGCAGGAGTCACGACCTTGGGGGAACTGGCCAGCGCATCCTGGGAGATGCGCCCGCAGGATGCTTTGATTGTCGCCGAGTTGAAGGCGGGGAGCGAGGATGCTTACGCGCGCCTCATTGCACAGTATCACCACACGATCTACAACCTGATTTACCGCCTTCTCGACGATCCCAGCGACGCACCCGATGCCACTCAGGAAGTTTTCATCAAGATCTTTCGCGGAATCTCAAAGTTCAATTGCGAAAGCAGCCTGAAGACCTGGATCTATCGCATTGCCGTCCACGAAGCCAGCAACCGCCGCCGCTGGTTTTTCCGCCACAAAGTGCAGGAGCTTTCGATCGAGCCTGCCATTGGCTCCGCCAATGATGGGAGCGAACGTCGAGCAGCCTCTCTGCGAGACAGCCTTGTCGATGATTCCGAGTCACCCTTTGAATGCGTGGCGCGCAGCCAGGTTCGGGCGCGTCTGGAGCAGGTGTTGCAGGAACTGCCCGAGCACTATCGTACGGCGGTGGTTCTGCGAGACATCGAAGATCTCTCCTACGAAGAAATCGCCGAGATGACGGAAACCTCCATGGGCACCGTCAAGTCCCGGCTGGTTCGCGGACGCGAGGCTCTGCGGAGACGCATGGAACGCTATGCGCACGAGTTAGGTCCGGAAGTAGGAGTATTACCGGAAGCCGATGCAAAAGGCCGTGCTCATAACTTCGCACCGGGGAATCGGGAAGTTGAGGTCACGCCATGAAGTGTAGCGAGGCAAAACGGTCGTTTTCTCCCAAGCTAGACTCACTGTTGGACCTGTGCGACAGCCGCGCGCTTGATCTGCACATAGCCGAGTGCGAAAGCTGCGCCGACGAATTTGCCGCACTACGCCGCACCCGATGGTTCATGGCGACCATGACGCCCCACGCCCTCCCGCCTGACTTATCCCTTCGTCTGAAGCTTGCAATCTCGCAGCAATTGCAGGCACGGCAGCAGAATCGGCGCCCGGCCTTGCTGGTACGCTTCCTGCGTTGGGAGGACGCTCTCAATGCATTTATGCTTCCCGCCACGGGAGGCTTGCTCTCCGCAGTTTTGATCTTCGGATTGTTGTTCGGCGTTCTTACGCCGGCACACCTGCCCGCGGCGAATGATGTACCGACCAATCTCTACACGCCGCCTGAGATGACGGCCGCGCCCTTCGGCCTTGACCAGGGTGGCAACACCAACGCGGACGCCGTTCTGGTTGAAGCAGTGATTGACGCGCATGGCCGGGTGCAGGACTACCGTGTGTTGAACCCTTCCGGGCAAACCGAGTTGAGTCCCGAGATCAAGAACGCCTTGATCTTTGCCCAGTTCCGCCCTGCAACCAACTTTGGAGTGCCGACCAGCGGCAAGGTTGTAATCTCGTTCTCGCACATCAATGTGGGCGGCTGATCTTCCATTGGTTAGGATGGAGAGACGCCAGTGTCCTTCTGGTTTGCTTCTCTGGCCCGCAGCTCTTACACTGGCTCAAAAGCCTGACTTGGAAGATTCAATTGATTCGTATCTGGAGCCTCGCCTGAAGACCCGCCTTTCGATTGCGCTTGTGCTTTGCGCCATGCTTGCGCTGCCGGCCATCGCCCAGCAGCCGCCGCGCATGAGTGTCGAGACCAGCCAATCCTTGTTTTCCGTTATGGCGGCCATTAACGCCTGCGGCTATGACGCGGATCTTTCGCAGTCACCCCCGCTCCGCCAGCAGATTCGCGCAGAAGTACTGAAAGCAGCACAATCGCAGGAGGCGCAATCGGCCCTGCGCAATCTGTGCGGCTTTTATGAAGATCACCGGCAGGACAATGCCTCACGCACGCTCTCAAACTATGTCTCGCTGGCATTGAACATGGCCGATGGCCCCAAGCTCGAGCTGCGCACCAAGGAGAGCGATCTTCCGCCGGATGCGATCTTCATTCTTGGATTTCTGCCACTGTTGCAGCGCTTCAATCAGGCTGCGGATCTCAATGCCATCTGGCTGCGCCACCGCCCTGATTATGACCAGTTGGTTCAGAGCCTGCACCAGCCCATCCAGGGCACTCTCGTCTCCACCGATCTCTACCTCAAGCGCAATTTAAGCGGCTACATTAAACACGAGTTTGTCGTGTACGTGGAGCCGCTCGCTGCGCCCGGCGAGGTCAACTCGCGCAACTATGCCGACGACTACTACGTGGTGATTGCTCCCACCAGCACAGGCGCCGTTCGCCTCGACCAGCTTCGCCACACCTACTTGCATTACATTCTGGACGCCAAGCTGCTCTCCCGCGGAACCACCCTGGAACGCCTCTCTCCACTGCTCGACTCTGTGAAGTCCGCGCCTCTGGAAGAGAGCTATCGCTTTGACATGGGCCTGCTGTTGACCGAGTCGCTCATTCGCGCAATCGAAGCGCGTTTGCTCGGCGGGCTCAAAGGTCCGGAGAAGCCAAAAGAACAGCTCGTTTGGGATTCCACTCGCCAGGGCTTTATCCTCACCCGCTACTTTTATGCCAAGCTGGTCGCGTTTGAAAATGACGAGGTCGGCTTCGACCAGGCCTATGCCGACTGGCTGCACGATATCAATGTCCAAGAGCAGCAGAAGTATGCCGCCACCATACCATTCCTCAGCAGCAGCACCCCCGAACTGGTTCGCAAGGGCCAGCATAAGCAGATGCTGGTAGATTTGGCCGAGCGAGCCCTGGCAAGCGGCAATTTCGCGGGCGCGCAAAACTACGCCGAGCAGGCGATGCAAACGCAGGAAGATGCGGGTAGAGCGCTCTTCGTGCTGGCCCGTGTCGCTGTTGCTCAGGGAAAGCTCAACGATGCACAGAGCTACTTTGAGCGTGCCGCATCGGCTTCCAGCGATAGCAAAATCCGCGGCTGGTCGCACGTCTATCTGGGACGCATCCTCGACATGCAGGAGCATCGCGACGAGGCAGTCGAACACTATCGCGCCGCGTTGAATGCAGGTGGACCACCCGAACTGAAGGCAGCGGCTGAAAAAGGATTGAAGCAGGCTTTCCAACCACCCACCAAGCGTCCCACTGATTAAATACGGAGAACGATTTTGAAACTGGCAAACTTAATCCCGGCTGTCCTCCTACTCTCCTCTACGATGGCGATGGCTCAATCCGCTGCCCAGGCGCCTGCGCAATCCCCGGCGGCCCCTGTCAAACAGGGCTCGCCCACGAATGCCAGGAAGTCTCCACAGCCAAAGACGCAGGCTGAGTTCGAGGCCTACAAGGCTGCGGCCTCGCTGACCGACCCTGCGAAGGTCGAAGCTGCGGCCACCGATTTCGCACAGAAGTTTCCCGAGAGCGAGCTGCGTTCCATTCTCTTTCAGCAGGCGATGGGCCTATATCAGCAGGTCAACGATCCCGCCAAAATCTTGGAGATGGCGCGCACCACCCTTAAGTACGATCCCAACAACCCGGTCGCCTTGCTGACCGCTGCTCAGGTGCTCGCCGAGCGCACCCATGACAGCGATCTCGACCGCAATGACCGTCTCGCCGAAGCCAATGCCGATGCGCGCATCGCTCTGCAAAATGCCGGCGACATCGCGCCTCCAACCAACCTCACCCCGGAGCAGTTCGCCGCCGCGCTCGCTCAAATCCGCGGGACCGCACACGAAGTTCTCGCCACCGTCGCCTTCAAGAAGCAGGATTACCCCATTGCGATTCAGGAATACAACCTCGCGGCTGCCGAGGAGAAGGAACATACCGACGCCGTAGTCTGGCTGCGCCTCGCCGTTGCGCAAGACAAGACTGGAAACTACACCACGGCTGCGATCATCGTGCGCAGAGCAATTGACGCCTCGCAGCCCGGTAGTCAGCTTCGTCAATTGGCGGAGCAGGAGCAGTCAAATTTGGAGAAGAAACTCTCTTCCGCCAAGTCCCACCGGTAATCATCTCGGAGCTTCCGCGCTTATCATCCAAGTGCGGAAGCCCGACTTCGCAAGTTTTTCTATGAAGCATCTTCCGCTAGATAGTCTCGAAGCCGCGCTCGGCCACCAATTCGCAAATCGCGCATTGCTGGAGCAGGCGCTGACCCACAGCTCCTACGCCAGTGAGAGCCTCGGCCCCGCCGCCGACAATGAGCAACTCGAATTCCTCGGCGATGCCGTCCTGCAACTCGTCGCCAGCCAGGAGTTGTTTCAGCGCTTCCCTGCCTATCAGGAGGGTGAGCTTTCAAAGCTGCGCGCCCATCTTGTCAATGCCAATCATCTCCTGCACTGCGCCCACCAGTTGCATCTGGGTAGCTACCTCCGGCTAGGCCGGGGAGAGGAAAAAACCGGAGGCCGCCGCAAGACTGCCCTGCTCGCCGACGCCGTCGAAGCCCTGCTCGCCGCCCTCTATCTCGATGGCGGCCTGCACCTTGCGCGCTCGTTTGTCATCTCGCATATTCTGGAACCCGAGTTGGACAGGCTCTCCAGCGCCAGCGGCGAAGTTCTCCTCGTTGCCGACCACAAATCCCGGCTGCAGGAGTTGTTGCGCGCCAGCGGACGCCCCGAGCCGGTCTACGAGATGGTCGACGAGCAAGGACCTGCGCATCGTAAGAGTTTTACAATGAAGGTGGTCGTGCTCAATTCCGGCAACCAAGCTGAATTTTCCACCGAAGGCTCCGGCAACAGCAAAAAAGCGGCCAGCCAGTTGGCGGCCCAGAAGGCGCTCGAACGGCTGCAGAGCAGTGTCAATGAATGAGCCAGATCTCAGCCCGGACTCCAACCCAGGCTCCAGCCCAGATTCCAGGCCAGATTCCAGCAACGTCGAGTTCCAGGGCTCAAAGCCAAGCGCCACAAAGCCCAAGCGTCGGCCATGGAACCTGATAGCGCACCTTCAGTTCTCATTGCTGGCGCTGATCATCGCGCTGTTCGTCATCACCTTTGTCGTGCAGGCTTTTCGAATTCCATCGGGCTCGATGGAAGACACTCTGCTGGTGGGCGACTACTTGCTCGTGGATAAAACCCGCTTCGGCCCTGGCGGCCACTGGCAGGCTTTTCTGCCCTACCGGGCCATTCGCCGCGGAGACATCGTCGTCTTCCGCTATCCCGTGGACCCGATCCAGTTTTTCGTCAAGCGCGTCATCGGTCTTCCCGGCGATCGAATACATTTATCGAACAGCCACGTCTATATTAATGGCGGCCTGCTTCACGAGCCCTACGTGGTCTTCAAAGAGCATTTCCCCGATGAATTTCGCGATAATTTTCCCGCGGGCAATCGGGTCAATGAAAATGTCCGGGTCGAATGGGCCACGCGGTTGCGTTCCCTGGTGCACGGCGGAGAGCTTACGGTTCCGCCCGGCCAGTACTTCGTCCTTGGCGATAACCGTGATCAAAGCCTGGATAGCCGTTATTGGGGATTCGTCCCCCGTGAAAACATCGCTGGCCGTCCCGTGTTGATCTACTTCAGCATTGTCCAGGCTGACGAAGATGACGATGACCCCGTGGCAAGCACCGTCGCGAATGGTAAACTTCTTACTCTACCCGCTCGCATCTCCCATGTGCTCGGAGAGTTGCGTTGGCGGCGGATTCTGCGCCTGGCGCCTTGATGCCGGCCGGATCAGGATTGGACTACGTTGGCGAAAGCTATAAAAGAACTGGAACAGACGCAGCAAACCGTACAACCCAAAGAGACGACGCCGGAGTTCGTGGCCTCCATCGCTTCCGTGCTTGTCATTGGCCTATTCATTATTACTTTTTGCATGCAGGCCTTTGAGATTCCAACCTCGTCCATGGTCTCCACCCTCCTCATCGGCGATCACCTCTTCGTCGATCGCGTCCGACTGGCGCCAAAATCCAGCTTCATGGACAAGATCATTCCCTACCGCGACCCCAAACGCGGCGACATCGTCGTCTTTGTTTCGCCCTCCGAGCCCGGATTGTTTGTTGTCAAGCGTGTCATCGGCGTCCCTGGCGATCGAATTCATCTGCGCGGCGGCCACGTGTACCTCAACGGAAAGTTGCAGAATGAGCCCTACGCCATTCATTCCATTGGCGACTACCGCCCTTATCGTGACGAATTCCCTGCCGTGGCTCCCACCCGCGAAGACCAGCTCTCGCCCGACTGGCAGCTCACCGAGCAGGATCACATTCAGGGCGATGACATCGTCGTTCCGCCCAACTCCTACTTCGGCATGGGAGACAATCGAGACGTCAGCTATGACAGCCGTTACTGGGGCTTCATTCCGCGTGAGAACGTCGTAGGACGCCCCATGTTCATCTACTGGTCATTCCGGACCCCCGACGACCAGTACACCAAGACAAGCGTTGGAGATCGCATCGCCTTCTTCGGCCACATTCTCACCAACTTCTTCACGGATACCCGCTGGTCGCGAATGTTGCACGTGGTGCGCTAATGGCGACCGAAGACACCGGGAGAACCATTCGTCGCGTAGTCTTGATTGCAGTCGCTCTCGCCGTCGCTGCGCTCGTGCTGCCGCCATTCATTAACGTGGGCCGTTACAAAGGCCGGGTGATTGCGTCGATCAGCAATGCAGTCGGGCGTCCTGTTACCGTCGACTCGGTCGAATTGCGTCTGCTGCCTCAGCCCGGATTCCACCTGGACAATGTCTCCATTGGCGATGACCACGCCTACAGCGCTGAGCCCATCCTCCACGCCGAAGAAGTTACCGCTTATCTCAGCCTCAGTTCGCTCTGGCGCGGCCGCTTGGAGATCTCCCGCCTGAATCTCAACTACCCCAGCCTCAACCTTGTCGAGCGCGAGGATGGTAGTTGGAATCTCGAATCGCTTCTCTGGAAGGCCTCGCGCACCCAGGCCGCACCCACCTCCGGCCCGCTCTCCCCGCTCTCAAAGACGACGCGCCCTCGCTTCCCCTACATCGAAGCCTCCCGCGGCCGCATTAACTTCAAATACGGCCTGGAAAAAAGCGTCTTCTCCTTTACCGATGCCGACTTCACCCTGTGGAGCCCCTCTGAAAACCAGTGGCGCATGAGGCTCACGGCGCGCCCCGTGCGCACCGATATGCCCGTGAGTGACACCGGCACCGTAAAAGCCGAGGCCACCATGCAGCGCGCCGTTCTGCTGCGCGACGCGCCGATGAAGGGCAACGTCACCTGGGAGCGCGTTCAGCTTGGCAATCTCACCCGCCTCATCGATGGCGAGGATCGCGGCTGGCGCGGCGCCCTGGAGGCAAGTGCGCAATTCAGCGGAACCCCCAGCGCGCTTCATTTCACCACGGCAGCTAAACTCCGCGATTTCCGGCGCTTTGATATCTCCAGCGACGATTCCGCCACTCTCAACGCCTCCTGCTCCGGCGAATTGAACGTTAGCGCAAACCTGCTCCAACAAACTGAGTGCCACCTGCCGCTGGAAGGCGGACTGCTTTCGGTCCACGGTACACTCAGCGGTCTTCGCAATCCCCAGTACGACATCGCAATTTCCGCCGAGAACCTGGGGGCCGATGCCGTGCTGAAGCTGGCGCGCCATGCCAAGCGCGACCTGCCCGACGACCTAGCCGCCAAAGGAAGCATCTCGGCCTCCTTTCACGCCAGCCACATGAGCGAGGCGCCCTCAAACTGGGTTGGCAACATCGCTGTTAGCGACCTCGTTGTTCATTCTGCGGTCCTCGGCAAAGACCTCGCGCTCACCAAAGCCGAGGCCACTGTCGATACCACCCAGGAGCCCGCACGCCGGCAGCGCGGGTATTCCCCCGGCCATTTCAAAACCATGCCGCCCCCTGTTCGCGCCCTCGTGGTGCACAGCTTTGATCTTCCTCTCGGCGCCGCCACTCCGGCCACCGCTGATGGAATCCTCAATGACGAGCGCTTTGCTCTGCACGTCAAGGGAGACGCAACTCTCGAACGCTTGCAGCAATTTGCCCGCGCTGTCGGCGTGGGTGCGCCCAAGCTCGCGCTCGCAGGTCCTGCCGCAATCGATCTGGTGATTGGCGGTAACTGGGCGGCGATTTCCGCACCGGAAGTGACCGGCACAGCGCAGCTAAAAAACGCTCGCGCCGAAGTCCCCGGACTCTCCGCGCCGGTCGCAATCGCCAATGCCCGTGTCGAACTCGACCGGAATCGCTTCCTCCTGCGCAACGCCTCCGCAACCATCGGCAAGGTCTCGCTCACCGGCAGCGCCAGCTTCCCGCGCTTCTGCGACACTGAATCCCCCTGCGTCTCCAGCTTCGATCTCCGCACCGACGATCTCAATCCAGAACGGTGGAATGAGGTGCTCAATCCGCAGCTGAAGAAAAGTCCCTGGTACGGGCTCTTTGGCGGCAATGCGGCCGAGCGCAATGTGATCGCAAATCTTCGCTCCTCCGGACGCCTCAGCTCTCGCCGGCTCACCCTTGGCACAACCACCGGCTCCGATTTTCAGACCTCCTTTTCCATCGCCAACGGCATACTGGAACTGAAGAACGCCCGCGCTGACCTGCTCGGCGGCGGCATCTCCGGCGACTGGAAAATTGACTTTACCGGCAAGGAGCCCAAATACGAGAGCGTCGGGGCGGCCTCGCGCGTCCAGGCGGAAAAACTTGGCGCGTTCCTCAAAGCTCCCGTCGGCAGCGGCACAGTGGAGATCAATTACAAGCTGAAGATGTCCGGCTGGGATGCGGCTGCTCTGGCAGCTTCCACCACGGCCAAAGCGGAATTCACATGGCACGGTGGAGAGCTAAGAATCTCTCCCGACCCCAAAACGCCCATGCACGTGCTGCTCGGCGAAGGCAAAGTATCGCTCGATGAAGATGGATGGACGATTTCCGCCTCCAAGTGGAACACCCCGGCCGGCATCTATCAATTGAGTGGAACGGTCTCGCGTGACTCTGTTCTCGCCTTGGACTTTACCCAGGATAAAGACAAGGGTGCCGTCTGGAAGCTGACGGGAACGCTCCTCAAGCCGCAACTGAGCGCGCCGCAGATCGGTACGCCGGCGCCGCAACCCACTCAAGCCAGAGGTAGATGAAGCCTCATCGCTCTCCTTCTCTCTCCCACTATCGCTCCATGGCCACAGTCCTTGCCTTCGGCACCGTGCTGCTTGCCGCCTCCTACGCTCAGAATGCGCATTCCCCGGCCTTCACCACCGCCGAACACAAGTTCGCATGGATCGCCGAGAACGGACGAACTCCAAATCCCTCCACCCGCCCCACCGTGCTGACGGCCGCAGAATGGAATGCCTATCTGAACGAAGGCGGCGTGAAGTTGCCCGACGGCGTCTCCAACATTCGCATTTCCAGCCAGCCCGGCGTTGCCCATGGCGATGCGGACGTTGACTTTGATCGCCTCACCGCCAATCGTACCCGCGCCAATCCCCTCCTGGCGCTCTTCACCGGCAAGCACCATGTCACCATCATCGCCCATGCCTCCGGTGCCAACCGAGTCGGCAGCATCCACGTCGAGTCGGTCATGTTCGATGGCATCACGATTCCGCGCATCGCCTTGGAGTACTTCTCCGACCGCTTCCTTCGGCCCAAGTACGGCAACGCCGTCGGCCTGGACTCCACCTTTCACCTTCCATCGCGCATTGACACGGCGACCCTTGGCATCGATCAGGTCACCATTACCCAACGCTGAACAACTCTCTGCGGAATGGAACGTTACCTTACTGAGCACCTCAACTGCCCGTTCAGTGAATCCTCTTTGAGGATTGCACGGCGGCTCAGTATAATCGCGGGCATTACCAGGGAAATGTTGCCGACTCTTTCTAAAAATGTCGGGCAAAAGCCAAGCCGGACATACGATGAATGAGTCTGTCCATCTATAGAATCGCGAGAGAATTGCGAGTGAACGATTGCCAGTGAACGTCACGAAAGTCGAATGAGAAATCACCTATGAACATTCACGAATACCAGGCCAAGGCCATTCTGTCGAAATACCGGGTGTCGGTGCCGCACGGCACAATGGTGGAGTCGCGCGAGGAAGCAGAGCGCGCCGCCAAAGATCTCATCAGCGCAGGAGCTGCCGGAGTAGTCGTAAAGGCGCAAATTCATGCCGGAGGCCGCGGTATGGGCGGCGGCGTGAAGCTGGCCAAAAGCTATACGCAGGCCGGTGAACTGGCCGAACGGATGCTCGGGATGCACTTGGTCACACACCAGACCGGTCCCGAGGGCAGAAAGGTACGCCGGTTGCTCATCGAAGAGATGCTGCCGATTTCCGGCGAAATGTATTTAGGCATCCTGCTGGATCGCGAGGCGTCGCGTCCCGTCTTTATGGCATCGACCTCGGGCGGCATGGACATCGAGGAGGTTGCGGCCAAGCACCCGGAGGCGATCATCAAGGAGCATATCGATCCCACGATAGGCTTCCAGCCCTTTCAGGCGCGCAAGATCGCATTCAAACTGGGGCTGGTGAAAAGGTTCATCCCGCCCGCTGTGAACTTTATGCTGGCGCTCTACAAGGCCTACGAGGAGTTGGATACTTCTCTGATTGAGATCAATCCTTTCATCACCACCACCGATGGGCGCGTCTTTGCGCTCGATGCCAAGGTCAACATCGACGACAACGCCCTGTACCGCCACCCGGAGTGGAAGGAATTGCGCGATCTCGCCGAGGAAGAGCCGCTCGAGGTCGAGGCCAGCAAATACAACCTCAACTACGTCAAACTGAACGGCAACGTAGGCTGCATGGTGAACGGCGCTGGACTGGCGATGGCGACCATGGACATCATCAAGTTTGCCGGCGGCGAGCCTGCAAACTTTCTCGATGTTGGCGGCGGGGCCAACGCCGACCAGATCACCCGCGCATTTGAAATCCTGCTCGCCGATAAAAGTGTGAAGGCCGTGCTTATCAACATCTTTGGCGGAATCCTGCGAGTGGATACGCTGGCCAATGGCGTCGTCGAGGCGGCGCACAAGACCAAAATCAAGCTGCCTGTCGTGCTGCGCCTCGAAGGCACCAACGTGGATGAGGGCCGCCAAATTCTGCAGGCCAGCGGCTTGAACTTTATTGTGGCGCAAACCATGAAAGACGCCGCGGAGAAGGTGGTTGCCGCAGCGAAAGTTGTGGCGGAGAAGGCGGTTGCCGCGCGGCGGCAGGGAGACAAGCAATGAGCATTCTGGTCGATGAGAACACTCGATTGATCGTGCAGGGCCTCACCGGTCGCGAAGGAACCTTCCACGCTAAAACCTGCGCCGCCTATGGCACAAACGTTGTGGGCGGAGTGACGCCGGACAAGGGCGGGACCACCCATGAAGGCTGGCCGGTATTCAATACCGTCGAGGACGCGGTGCTTGCGACCGGCGCCAACACCAGCATTATCTTTGTGCCTCCGCCCTTTGCCGCTGACGCGATCCTGGAAGCAGTCGATGCCCAGGTACCGCTGATCATCTGCATCACCGAGGGGATTCCATCACGCGACATGGTAGCCGTAATGCGCTATATCGAAGGCAGCAAGTCACGGTTGATCGGCCCCAACTGCCCTGGCGTGATCTCGCCGGGCAGCAAATGCAAAGTCGGCATCATGCCGGGGAACATTCATTTCCCCGGCCGCATTGGAATCGTATCGCGATCGGGCACGCTGACCTACGAGGCCGTACACCAGCTAACGCAGCTTGGCCTCGGGCAGTCCACCGCAATTGGAATCGGCGGCGATCCCATTATCGGCACCAGTTTCGTTGAGGTGCTGGCCATGTTCAACGCCGACCCCGAGACCGATGCGATCATTCTCATCGGCGAAATCGGCGGCACTGCCGAAGAGACCGCAGCTGAGTACATCAAGCACCACGTTCAGAAGCCTGTGGTGAGCTTTATCGCCGGTCAAACCGCGCCTCCGGAGCGCCGCATGGGTCACGCCGGAGCCATCATCAGCGGCGGCAAGGGTACGGCGGCGGAAAAGTTCAAAGCTCTAAAAGCCGCTGGCGTACACATCGTCAACTCTCCGGCACTGCTCGGCGAAACCATGGTGGAAGCCCTGAGCGCGAAAAGCTGATCTAAAAAGGCGAAGCTGTTAAGCTGGTATCAGCCGTGCGGCTGGCCTGTCCGGCAGCCCTTCGCACTGTAATCACACAAGTCAGGACGACCCAATGGAAACTTTGCAACGTACCCTCGCCATCATCAAACCAGACGCCGTAGCCAAGGGCGCAGCCGGCGATATCATCGCCTCCATCGAGACCAGTGGCTTCCGCATCATCGGAATGAAGATGCTTCACCTCAAAAAGGCGCAGGCCGCCGCCTTCTATGCGGTTCACGTGGGCAAGCCTTTCTTCGATTCGCTGGCGGGATTCATGACCTCTGGCCCGGTCGTGGTGTTGGCGCTCGAGAAGTCCAACGCAATCGCCGACTGGCGCAAACTGATGGGCGCGACCAATCCGGCCAATGCTGAAGACGGCACCATCCGCAAGAAGCATGCCGAAAACATCGAGCGCAACGCCGTTCACGGCTCCGATGCCGAAGACACCGCGCGCTTTGAACTCAGCTTCTTCTTCTCGGGATACGAACTCGCGAAGTAGTTTTTTTTTGCTTCAAACGCGAAAGGTGCAGGATCTCCCTGCACCTTTTTATTTATTTTATTTGCAGTGTTTCGTAGTCGCTCGGGTGCCCCACCTTCGACGCGCTGCTTTTGCGCGGCTAAGGTGGGACGAAGCGCCCCCACGTCTCGCGCCTTTCAGCTATTTTGCGGGTTGATTCCACATTTGCTTGGCACGTTCCTGAACCTGCTCCGGGGTCAGGATTTCTTTTTCGGGGGAAGTTTAGCATGCGGACAAAATGAAAAACCCGGCCGGAGCCGGATTTTCATCAGCGCGTAACAAACTAGCTGAGTGGCACAAACAGTTCGCGCGTGCGGCTTTCAACCAGCGCATCCACTCCGCCCCGGATCAATCGCCCAAAGTGCGGCGAGGCACGGTGCGAGTCCAAAGCCGCTTCATCCACATAACTCTCATAGAAGGCGAAGCCCCGCGGATTCTCCTTGGATTGATGCACCACATACTGCACGCAACCAGGCTCCTTGCGGCTCTCCTCCGCCATCTCGCGACAGAGCCGGATGCACTCTTCCTCCGGTGCCAGGCTTCACCATCATGTGTACGATCAGCACGACCATCGGCTGCTCCTACTTTCTCAGCACAGCCGAGAACTCATCCACGAAGATGGTGTGGTCGCGGTCAGGCCCGGTGGAGATCATGCCGATCTTCGCGCCTGATTCCCTCTGAATGAAGCGCAGATACTCCTGCGCCTTCTTCGGAAGCTTCTCCTGTTCGGTGATCCCGAAGGTGACCTCCTGCCAGCCCGGATAAGTCTTGATGACCGGCTCGATCTTGCGATATCCCGAGTCCTGCGAAGGAATCTCCTCCACGCACTTGCCGTCGATCTTGTATCCAACAACGACAGGGATCTCCGCAAGCTCGTCAAGCACATCGAGCTTGGTGACCACCAGCCATTCGCTCCCATTGATCATGTTGGAGTAGCGCAGCAGCGGCAGGTCCATCCATCCGCAGCGGCGTGGCCGCCCCGTCACGGCACCGAATTCGTTGCCTTTCTTGCGCACCACCTCGCCCAGTTCGCCATGAATCTCCGAGGGGAAAGGGCCTTCGCCGACCCTCGTGCAGTACGCCTTGGTCACGCCGATCACGGTTCCAATCGAGGTAGGCGGAACGCCGGTGCCGATGCATGCGCCGCCTGAGGTGGCGCTCGATGAGGTGACAAACGGGTAGGTGCCGTGGTCAATGTCCAGCATCGTGCCCTGCGCGCCTTCAAACATCACAGTCTTGCCGGCCTCGACCGCCTTATTGAGCAGCAGAGCGGTGTCGGCCGTAAACGGCGCAATCCGGTCGGCAATTGCAGCATACTGCTCGTACATCTCGTCAGGATCAATTCCTTCGCCGTCAAACAGCGCACGCGCGATGGCGTTCTTTTCCTGGCAGGCATTCTGAATGTGCTTTTTCAGGAGCTGCTTGTCCAGCAGGTCAGCTACGCGCAGGCCGCGGCGGGCCATCTTGTCCTCATACGTCGGCCCAATGCCGCGCGAGGTGGTTCCAATCTTCACACGCCCAGGAGCGTTCTCCGCCCCCAGCTCGATCATGCGGTGGTACGGAAGAATCACGTGGGCGCGGTTGCTGACGAACAGGTTGGCGGCGGCGCCACGATCTCCCGGCCCCCAGACCTCCAGCCCCGCATTGCGCAGCGAGTCAACTTCCTTCATCAGCGCGAAAGGGTCGAGGACGACCCCGTTCCCGATTACCGCAACCGATTCCTGACGCAGAATGCCGCAGGGAACCAGTTGCAGAACGAACTTTTTGCCGGAAATGGTGACTGTATGCCCCGCGTTGTGTCCGCCGGCATAGCGCGCAACAACTTCGAAACTGTCTGAGAGCACATCGACGATCTTGCCCTTGCCCTCATCGCCCCACTGGGCGCCGAGAACCACCGCAGTTTTTGCTTTGCTCACTCTTATCTCCAAACACACGCAGTCAGGCTGCGGAAAAGTCGCACACAGGCCTCGCTGCAAAGTCTCAGGAGGAGTAGCCGGAAGGAATCCTGATTAGTCCGTGTACACCAAATTTTAACGTATTCGCGCCGCAGCGCAAAGAGTTCAGTAAAAAAGGTAACGGTCACCCGGGTGCCGGGTGACCCGGAGGGGAATTAGCAAAGAGAAAACCCGGGTGCCTGTAGATGATCAAGACGTTGTACCCGATTCGGTTCGGCTGATGGGCGGGTTGTAGTTGAGGCTACCATGGGGTCGGGCGAAGTTGTAGTAAGCGGTCCAGGGCTGGAGGTGCTGATCGCGTTCGTCAGAGTCGGCCCAGTGTTTTGCGTAGGCCCATTCGCGCATGGCGGTCTGGATGAAGCGTTCGGCCTTGCCGTTGGTGCGAGGCGTATAGGGGCGGGTTCGTTGGTGTTTGATTTCGAGTTTGCTGCAGGCTGACCGAAACTGGTGCGAGCGATAGGAGCTTCCATTGTCGGTGAGCAGGGCACGGACGTGAATGCCGTGGCGCTGATAAAAGGCGAGTGCGTCGTGCAGAAAGCCGATGGTGGTTTCGGCCTTTTGATCGGGAAGCATCTGGGTAAAGGCGAGGCGCGAGTGGTCGTCGATGGCCACGTGCAGGGCCTCGAAACCAGGGTGCTCATGCAGGCCGCGGCGGCGACCGTCGCCGCGCATTAAGACCTTCTGATAACGGGTAAGGCCCTTGATGTCGAGATGCAGCAGATCGCCTGGGAAGGGGTGTTCGTAACGCACCACGGGCGGAGCGGGATGCAGATCTCGCCAGCGGCTGAGATGGACGCGACGCAGCATGCGGCTGATGGAGGCGGGACTGAGCCCGGTGGCGCGTGCGATCTGATAGCCGGGAGTATGTTGCCGGCGCAGCTCGATGACCTGGTTGACTAGTTCGGCAGGTGCGGCGCGTGGACTGCGGAGCGGTCGCGAGGAACAGTCGACGAGCCCCTCGGGACCCAAGGTGCGGAAGCGGCGGACCCACTTGGCGGCGGTCTTGGGAGTCACCAGAAAGCGCCGTGCGGCGGCGCTGAGAGTCTGGCCGGAGAGTACAAACTGGGCTAGTCGCTCTCGACTGCGGAGCGTAAGTCGGGCATTCTTGTGGATGTCCATTCGGTCTTTCCTGGGAAACTGGATTGCTCGTCACAATCAGCTTCTCCGGTTCTGATCGAATGGACAACCTCTTGAAAGATCACAGGTGCCCCACCTTCGCGTCGTGCCTTTCGACGCTAAGGTGGGAAGCAATGCACTCCATCTCTGCAGACTTTCGTAGTTGCAGTTGCTTTGTGTGCCTACTCTGCGACCGCCCCCTGATCAGGTTTCTGCAACTCTTTCTTGAGCTGCGCGAGCATTTCCACCCGCTGCGGACCTTGCAGACGATCCTGCAGACGCTCCAACGCCATGCCGATGACGTGGTAGTGATGCAGTGAGACCAGTTCCGGATCCCCGCTAACGTCCAGCCAGATTTTGTGCAGCAGTTCGAGATCCTGCTCACGCATTCGCGGTGTGTGCGGCCCCAGGAAATACTGCTCAACACTGTGATCGGGAGAGTGAACTTCGAGCGCCATATTGGGACGCGGCTCCGGCAGCCGCTCCCACGCGTCGCCGGTCAGCTTACCCTGCTCATCGAGCGTAAGGCTATTGGAGAGCCCGCAGACAATACGGGATGACTCCAGGCGAGCCCCTGTCTGCACAATCGCATCAAAGACGTTCGCCGAGGGAACTACCATCAGTTCAACGTGCTTACCCTGCTTTTCGGCGAGTTCCACCACCTTGGTAAACAACTGCTGCTCGTACTCTTCGAACAGATCCCCGCTATCCATGCTCGCATTGCCGCCGAAGGTGTGCTCGCGGTGGTAGATCCGCGCCGTCATCACCACTACGTCCTGCTTGGTAGTGTCGGTGTTCTGAAGCAGGGTCTTAAGGTAGTAAAGATTGCGCGGATCGCGAATGGCCACCAGCACGTTGCCTGGGCGTACCTTCATCTCTTCGCGATCGATCAGCGGCTGCTCACTGACGCGGAACTCCTCCCGCATCTCATGATGCTGCTCCCCACGCGCCTTGTGCGTTATCTTCTCAGAAACCGTGAAGACGCCAAACAGGAGTACCGAGAAGCTGACCCCGGCAACCGTCGCCATCGGCTTCGTCATCAGGTTGACCAGCGCGGTGACGAACAGCAGCAGAGTGATCAACCCCAGTCCAACAGGAATCTCCAGTTTTCCGATCTTAATGTTGCCCGGCACGCGGAACTCGCGCTCGCCCGGTTCGGTGAAGCGCAGCACCAGCATTGCCAGGGCCTTGAAGGAGAAGCTCCAAATCACGCCGAAGGCATACAGTGCCGCCAACAGATAGACGTTGCCGCGGCTCAGGATGATCGTCACGCACTGCAGGATCGCAATTAGATTAATCAGCCGGTGCGAGGTTCCGTACTTGCCGTGCGGCTTGCGGAACCACGGCGTCAGCACCCCGTCTTCACTGATGCGGTTGAGCACTCCGTTTGCGCCCACAATGGCCGTGTTCACCGCGCCGGAGAGAATCAGCACCCCAACCAGCACCACAAAGCCTTGGAAGATGAGCTTCAGGTTATAGGGTCCGGCCATGTACATGGCCAAGCCGCTGATCAAGTTCGAGAAGTACTCCGGACGCTTGTTGTCCGGAATGATCATCACCGCGAAAAACGAGACCAGCGAGGTGAATAACAAGCTGTAGAGGAAGATGACGGCTCCGGCCTTCTCCAGATTCTTCAGCTTGGGATGCTCGATCTCGCGATTGACCTGCGCCAGCGACTCCTCGCCGCTCATGGCCAGTACCGAGTGGCCAAAGCCGACAAGCATCAGCACCAGCGGCAGCATCGCCAACAGTGGCATGTGCGACAGCCAGCCCAGGGTGTCGCCATGCGAATGTACGTTGGCGGCCAGGATCGATTGGCTGCTAGGCACCGGCGGCAGGTGCCGCATCTCGGGATGCAGCAGCAACGTCAGACTGCACCAGACGATCAGCATCACCACCATCACCGTGGTGACCTGCATGATGCGCATCGCCTTTTCGCTGGATTCGTGCATGCCCTGGATGTTCTTCCACCAGAAATACACGGTCACCAGAACGCCGAATCCGGCGGCGAAATAATCGCCGTGCCAGCCTGCCATGTTGATCGGGTGGCCGAGCCGTGTGGAAAGATCCGCTACGAAGCCCGCCAAATACTGTCCGGCGGAGACCGCGCTGATCGGTCCCGTAAGTACATAGTCA
Organism: uncultured Acidobacteriota bacterium; assembly: GCA_963738165.1. Classification (GTDB taxonomy): domain Bacteria; phylum Acidobacteriota; class Terriglobia; order Terriglobales; family Acidobacteriaceae; genus TOLSYN. The sequence continues at coordinate 397,788 of CAVTVE010000006.1, read as the reverse complement.
AACAACAGCGCCGATACCGAAAGCTTGGCCAGCGAGCCGCCCATCGCTTCCTTCACCACGCGATAGACGCCGCCGCGCACGAACATGCTGCTGGACTCAATGTAGAGGGAACGCACGGCGTAGCTGAACAGCATCACTGCCAGCACGAACCAAGGCGCGCTCTTGCCGAGCACATTTTCCGTGTCGCCGCCCACGTAGTACGCCGACGAGGCCAGATCGCTGAGCACGATGGCCGCCGCCCGCCAGAAGCTGATGAAGCTCAGCATCACCGTAGTGGCTACAAAAACCTTGATCGCCGGCCTGGTGCCGGGGTTCGCTGTCGCAGGGTTCAGATTTCCAGAAATAGTTCCCATGTTTTAACGTGAGCCCTGATTCAGTGAAAGCTCCGAATACAGATTGCTCTCTCTTTTCAATTCAAATTTGGCGTTGTTCATCAAGGCGTGTCGCTCTTATGCCCGAGCAATTCGAGAATTTACCTCATGTGAGGAAACCGAAACGCGGGCGCGGGACGCACACACGCCTTTCGTGGGGCATTGCCGAGTAAACCAGGATGAGGTCTGAAGCTGATTTGCGGACTCGAAGCAGAAAAAATCCACCCGTAGCGCACATCGCAAGAAAAGTTACCTCAACCAAAATACGAACCTTCCAAACGAGCGGGTCATAAACTCTGCTTTTTGGTGTTTTTTGCTCTGATCTAGAGCTCAATTAGACAAGGTCGCACCTAAACGGAGGCTAAATAGTTCCTAAAAAGTTCCTAAACGCGGCACTCTGCTTTCTTCGCGGCCCGGAGTTGAGGGCGGCATTCCGGCCTTCAGCCTCGCCAGACTCTCGGTTGCCCGGACCACACCGGCTTCGAAAAGATTTGGCCGCGGGCTCGCGGTAGGACCGCCTCCGTTCCCTTGTTTGCCGCCGTGAAGCCCGACCAGAACAAGACCGGCCACCACCAAAGCTGTAGCCGCCGCTTTTGTCACCAGCTGCCAACCGCCAAAGTTTTCTTGCAGCCAATTCGGCTTGAGCTTTGTCAGCAGAAAGGCGCATAGGAAAATTACGACGTATCGCACCCCCGCGATCGCATCCACAATCGCGGGTTGCGCCAGGCTGATTGCGTAGAAGATCAGGAATGAACCTACCCCGGAGACAAACCGGTTCACGAAATACCAGAACCGATTCGATGGCTGGTCCTGCCCGGACTCAGCGAAGATTTGCTTGCGCCAGGCCGGAGGGATGAGTAGGCCCAATGCGCCCGCAAACGTGCCAATCGTAAACCAGACATAGCCGGACACAAAATTTGTCTGATTGTAGACGACCTTTTCCAGCACGTTCACCAAACCCAGCAACCCTGAAGCCAGCAAAACCGGAGGAAGCAGCTTTTTTAATGGGGCCTGCTCGGAGAAGAACATCAGAAACCCGCCCGCAGTCATCAACGCAAACCCGAGCAGTTGTGCTCCTCTCATCTGCTTCGTGAGGAACGCGACTCCTATCGCGGCGGTTGCAACCGGTGAAAAGCCGCCCATGATAGCCAGCGTGTCAGACGCCTCCCCGCTCTTTAGCGCGGCGTAATAGAAGAAGTTCCCAGCCAGATGTACAACCCCGGCTACAAATGCAATCCACATCACCGTGAACGAGGGCGAGTTGTATCCGAATGGCACCAGCAGAACCCCGAGGACGCTCATTGCGCCGAGCCAGAAAACATAGCTGAACAGGTTCCTGGTACCAGGACGTTTCAGCAGCACCTTGTCCCAAATCAGCGAAATTCCGATCAGGCCCTGTGCAATGATCGCCACGAACGCGCCATTTTTAACGAAGTCGAACAAGGATACCTTTCAAAGAGCAAGTAGGCACACGCCGATAGCAACCAATGACACACCGGCCCAGCGCCGCCAATCGACACGCTCCTTGAGCAGGTACTTGGCGAGCAGCGTTTCCAAGATATAGCTGGTTGCGGTCATCGGCACAGCGAAGCTAAGAGAGGCCACCGAAAGCAATGACATCAATGCGAAGAATGAAACTGCCATCGCTGGAATACCTGCCAATATGTAGTAATTGTGCATAAGTTGATGGCATAAGAGCAGCAGCCCGCGTGGACTCCAATCTTTCACCTCGCCGTGCCGCTTCATGCCCGCGCTATTCAGCAGGTCGCCGGCGGTGCCGGGAATGACTACTAAAGCGACAAGTAGCCACTTCATTCGTGCCGCTCCGGATTGGATGTTTCAGGAGTTGTTTCAGGATACGTCAGCGCAGCTAATGCGGCCCCAACTGTGATCGTAGAAATGCCCGCCCAGCGAAGCCAGCTTACCTGCTCGTTCAGATACACCGATCCCGCTATCGCACTGAGAACGTACGAGAACGACGTGACGGGCAGAGTGTAGCTCAGGTCGGCCCAACTGAGCAGCGTCAGACGGACAGCAAACCACCCGGCCATGCAGGCCACACCCACTCCGGTCCAGAGATGCAGCAGGGCGCGAACAAACTCGATCGGTGACCAGCTTTCGAGAACGCCGCTCTGCCGTAATCCTCGCGCCAGAGCATAATTGGCAACTACATTCAGAGCGATGACCAGGCAGCTTACAATCAGCGTCTTCCAGATCACCTCGTCGATTCGCGGAAAGAACCGCGACTTACGACTTCGGCTGCCCTTGTGATTTCCCATTGTCTTGCGTTTATTGCCTGATCGTCCGCGAGGAATTCGCACTTCTACTTCCTTGTCCATGAGTCTTTGAATGAACAAGTCCATGCGCCGATGTCTGCCTCTGGCTAGCCTTGCGTTTATTCCTGCAATCTATGCTTGTGTATTTCCTCGTCCGAACTCGGGACCCAGTGAAGGTTAAGGTCTCTTCTCGTCTTTTCAGGCCGTGCAAGGATTTCCCAGGATTACTCGCGTCTCGCACTCATTCCGGTCAATAAGATGGGATTGTTGCCCTTGCCGGGTGCCCCACCTTCGCGTCGTGCCTTTCGACGCTAAGGTGGGAAGCAATGACCTCCACCTCTGCAGACTTCGTAGTTGCCGTCGCTCTTGAGTTTCGTGCAACCCATTCGCACATTCGCGCTCTTGGGATGTTCACAGCTGTCTACTAAATTGAATGTAATGCACCAAACCTTTGGGTGCTCAAGCGTATACTCGATGGAGTTTCTCGGCCCAGAAACACGGTTGCAGCTCTCGTTTTCGTGGTTGAGATAATGGGTTCCTCTGTGCCGAAGCCTTCCAGATATCGAAAGCTAAATGACGAAGCTAAAATTCTATTTGGCTTTCAGGTTAGCGGTAATCACCATCGACTCCACGTGGGAAAAGTGGCAGTCGTGTTTGCGGCCTATTTCATAGCTGGCGAGTTTGGTCTAGCCGTCCCCTTCACCAGCGGCAACGTCTCGCCGGTGTGGCCTCCTTCTGGGATTGCTCTGGCTGCCGTATTGCTCTGGGGATACCGCGTGTGGCCCGGCATTGCTGCCGCCGCATTTTTAGTGAATTTCCTAACGCCTATTCCGCCCATCGCTGCGGTTGGCATTGCGGTAGGGAACACCTCCAGCGCACTCCTCGCAGGATACCTGCTAAACCGCATTTCTGGATTTCAACGTGCCCTGACTCGTTTGCGAGATGTGCTCGGGCTGACGTTCACTGCGATTGCAAGCCCGACTCTGGCATCGTCCTTGGGGGTAACAACACTAGCCGTCGCGGGTGTCAGGCCTTGGTTCGGAATTGGGCGAGCTTGGCTGGTTTGGTGGCTGGGCGACGCAATGGGGATATTGGTTGTTACTCCGCTCGTGCTTGCGCTACCGAGTCTCGTTACTCAGATCAGCGGGCTACGTCGTAAGCAGGAACTTTTCCTGTTAACCATTGGGCTCGCGCTGACTGCGGCAATGATCTTTCACATGCCTGCTTGGGCCACCCCTGACGACGTTCTTGCCTTCGCCGTTTTCCCGTTTGTGATCTGGGCGGCCGTGCGTTTTGGACCTGTTGGAACAGCTGCTGCCAGCGCCCTCATTGCAGCAATTGCCATCTGGGGCACCGCCACCGGGTATGGACCATTTATCAAGCATAACCCGCTGCACGCTGCTGTACTGATGCAGGCCTTCATCGCCGTTGTTTCCGTCACCGGAATGATCCTGGCATCGGTCATGTCAGAGCGCACGCGGGCGGAAGACGCGCTGGAAACAGAACAAAGGCTACTCAAGGAACGGGAATCTTCCGAACAAGCATTGCGGCAGAGCCAGGAGCGCCTGCGAGGCATTATTGAATCTGCCATGGACGCGATTATCACGGTGGATGCGAATCAGCGCGTGCTGGTGTTTAACAAAACGGCCGAAGCAATCTTCCGCTGCCCGGCATCAAACGCCCTCGGCCAACAATTAGATGAATTCATTCCACCGCGATTGCGAGATTTGCACCGAGAGCATGTCCGCATGTTCGGTCGCACGGGTGTGACTGGCAGATCCATGCACTCGCCTGGCCTACTGGTAGGCTTGCGCAGCAATGGGGAAGAGTTTCCGATTGAAGCCAGCATCTCCCAGGTCGAGAGCAATGGGCAAAGGCTTTTCACCGTTATCTTGCGAGACATTAGTGAGCGCAAACAAGCCGAAGAGAAACTTCGCAACGCAGAACGACTTGCTGCTGCTGGCCGTATGGCAGCCTCGGTCGCTCACGAGATAAACAATCCCCTGGCAGCCGTGACGAACCTGTTGTACCTGCTGAACACGGGAAAGCTGACCCCAATCGCTCGTCAGTATCTCCAGCAGGCAGAACGCGAGTTGGGTAGGGTCGCGCACATTGTTAAGCAGACGCTACAGTTCTACCGCGATAATGGCGAGGCAGCCGTAGTCGACTTGTGCTGCCTCCTTGATGAAACTCTCGAGGTCTTCGCACCTGCTATCGCCTCCGAACACATTCTTGTGCAGCGCGAATATCTTTGTACCGGCGAGGTAGTTGGACACCCTAGCGAGCTTCGTCAGGTCTTCGCCAATCTGGTTGCAAACGCGACCGAAGCTGGCGCCACACGGATCAGTATACGTGTGGCGCTGGGGTGCGATTGGGGCAAGGCACAAGGTAGAGGCGTTCGCGTGACCATAGTAGACAACGGCCAGGGATTAAACGCTGACTCTCGCCAACGCGCTTTTGAACCCTTTTTCACAACCAAGGCCGACAAAGGTACTGGGCTCGGTCTCTGGGTCTCCAGGGGAATTGTGGAGAAGTACGAGGGATCGATCAGGTTGCGCAGCACCAACGCCCCTGGACGGAGTGGCACATCTGTCAGTGTCTTTCTTCCGAGCAGCGTTGCCAAATCCGATCAACAATACGTCGAGCGCACAGCCTAACAGAAACAGTACCCATACTCAGCCAGTGTCTCCCGAAACCGGCTTCTAGGAAAGCCGTTGCTCTTGCGTTTCGTGCAACGAACCGGGTGGCCCACATCCGCCCTCTGTTGGCGAATGTGGGGTGGAGCACCGGGTGGTCAAATTTAACGTATTCGCGCCACAGCCCAAAGAGAACATTGAAAAGGGTAACGGGGCAGCTCCCGGATTGCCTGGGAGTTATGGGTACTGATCGCCATCGTAAATTTAGCCACTGTAGCCCGGTCGGGTCGAGGACTGGCGCGGTATTCCGAAGGTCCAGCCTAGCTTGTTGCTCCCCGTTTCCTCTGGGAGTGCCTCAATAGCCAAACCGTGAATCCGTTTCCAGCCCCCGCCACATCGCACCCAGCGTGCGGATTTCCCGCACTGGGCGCACCTGTTTGCTTTGTGCCAAGAGTTATGTGGCCTATCGTGCTGGGGCGACTTTCGCACCTGACCATCGACGGAGCTGGTAGTTGTTAAACAAACCCAGCCGACCGTATAGCCATTCGCTACTCCATCGCGTCCAGCCGAAACCTTTGCGCCCCCGGGCACGCATCAAATGCCGCCGTACCTTCTCCTCTACCCAGCGTTTGACCACCCCAAAACAAATACTCGAATGGCCGACCCGAAAGTAGTTCACCCAACCGCGCAGAATCGGATTGATTTTCGCAATCACAGTCTCGACGGGCCAGCTGACGTGCTGTCGGAAGATCTCCCTGAGCTTTTCAAACAGCGCTGTCCGCTTCTTCAGCTTGGGCGCATAGTATGGCCGCCACTTCCGCTGAAGGCTCAGTACACGCCGATATTCAAAACCCAGGAAAGTGAAGCTCTCTCCCTTCTTCAGATCCACCATCCGACTCTTGTCCTCGTTGATCTCAACGCGGAGCTTCGCGAACTCCTCGCGCAGCCGTTTGTCTATCGCCTTCACCAGCCAGTCATTCCGCCGTTCAGCGTCGATCAAGATCACCATGTCGTCCGCAAAACGTGCGTACTGGACGTTGGTTGACTTGCCCCTTCGCGTGGTATCCACCGCCTTCTCCAGCATCCGGTCTACCTCATTCAGATAGAGGTTACTGAGCAAAGGTGAAATCACACCGCCTTGGGGAACGCCTTTCTTTCCGGTCGCCTTCAGAATCATCTTGAGCAAATGCATGACCGCATCATCATGGACCCGCCGAGCCACTTTCTCTAACAGCAGAGAGTGCTGCACGTTATCGAAATAGGAGGCTAAATCCAAATCAATGATGCGCGTCTTCTCTTCGACGATCGCTCTGGCTACCCGGGCTACGGCTTCATGCGCCGTCCGCTTCGGTCGATATCCAAACGACCCTGTTTGGAAGTCAGCTTCGAAGATCGGCTCCAGGATGAGCTTTAACGCCCCCTGGACCACTCGATCACGGATTGCAGGAATCGAAAGGACGCGGACTTTCTTTCCCCCGTCCTTTGGAATCTCCTTCTTCCGTGCCGGCATGGGCCGATACGTGTTGGTAACTAATTCATCCCGAATCTGCACGAGAAAACTCTCCGCTCCGCTTTCCTCGATGGCTTCAAACGTGACCCCGTCAATACCCGGAGCCCCGTCATTACTTCTCGCCATCTGGTAGGCTTCCCAGCAAAGTCTCCATCTTGCAGACGTGGACGTATAGTCCCCAGAAACGCCAAGACGGTTCTGCCTTCGCCTTGACATATAGACTCCTTCTCAGGTCCTGCAAACTGATGGGCGTTTTTGTCATCTCACCCTTGCCTCCCGTTTTGTTAGAGCCATCACAAACAGCAGGGCCTCTTCGCTCCACGGAAATTACTCCGCTTCCTCGCTACTACAGACCCAGCCGAATCCCTCTCGCCGTCCGCCGACTTCCCGGTGTCACCGGTTATACGGCTTCCCTGCTCCGCCGATTTCTCAACGGGGCGAGGAGGGTTTCTCCAGTTGCTTAGCATGACCTTGTCACCGTGCTGTCCCTACCAACCCCGCCGAAGTGTTTCGCCGCATCAGTCCTTGCGACGCACCATGCTGCCTTCGCCCGAAAAGTGAGGGCTCGGCCTTCGGATTTCAGTACTTTCGAGGCCATATGGGTTCACTTGCGTTACGGCCCGGCAACTCGCTCGCCATCCTTTTCAGAAGGCTTTGTCAATAGGCTTCAGGATTTTCAGTTTCCTTCCTTCCTGCTATTCAAGCTACGGGGCTTGGACTCTTACCCCGGTGGGACTTTCACCCACTGTTCATGCCAGCCTTCGCTGGACGCACACATATCGGTACTAATCTTCTTCGTAGCTATGCTCTGTGCTTGGAGCCACGCCCCTATGTGACTTGCGTCACCGCAGCAGACTGCTCCCGGAGTCACAATAATGGCCTTCAGGGAGGTGCCATTATGACGGCACCAACTCAGATCGAACCCGCCGCGGCGCTACTAGACATTGTCACCGCTCCATCTCCTACGAAACGTCCTCGATCGACTTGGCTGCGATGGGGAGTCGCGTCTACTCTCACTCTGGCATTGGCCGCAGGCGGAGCGCTTTGGCGGGCACATCTGCAGAGCGCGATTACCTACGAAACGGTTCCGGTGGAACGCGGTTCGATACAGGCAAAAGTTACTGCGACTGGTACACTCAACGCCGTTGTTGATGTACTCGTAAGCAGCCAGGTCTCTGGAAACATCAAGGCTCTTTATGCCGATTGGAACAGTAAGGTCAAGAAAGGCCAACTTGTCGCTCTGATCGACCCTGAGATCTTTCAATCGCAGGTTGATCAATCCAACGCCACGCTCCGTTCTGCACACGCGGCTACGATGACCGCGCGCGCCCAGCTAGAGAAAAGTAAGGCAGACTTAAGTGCCGCAGTCGCGAGCGCGAAAAATGCAGAAGCAGTCGCCGCGAAGGATCTAGCGAATGAAATAAATGCCAAAGGTCAGTGGGAACGGGATGAGGTGCTGCTCCGGGAACAAATCGTGGCCCAGCAGGACTACGATACGGCCAATGCAAATTACGACGCCTCGCAGGCACAAGTAAAAGCTGATCAGGCTCAAATTGACGCCACCAAACAAAACATACAATCGGCACAAGCTTCCGTCCAAGTAGCTCAGAGCCAATTGGCGACTGCGCAGGCTCAGGAGCGCGAGGCGCAAGCAGCACTGAAACAGGCTCAGATTAATCTCGACCACACGCAAATTATGGCGCCGGTTGACGGTACTGTCGTTGCACGACGCATGGATATCGGCCAGACCGTGGCGTCAACACTCAATCCCCCGACGATCTTTGAGATCGCGCAGGATCTGACCAAGATGCAAGTAGACACAAATGTGGACGAGTCGGACGTGGGTAATGTTGCCAGAGGTCAAAAGGCAACCTTCATCGTGGACTCTTATCCTGACACCACGTTTACGGGTGTGGTTGCCGACATACGCAAAGCTCCCATCATCACTCAGAACGTGGTCACCTATGATGTGGTGATAACTGTCGATAACACCGACCTCAAATTGTTTCCCGGCATGACCGCCAATGTTACGATACTGGCCGCAAAGCTGGATAACGCGCTAAAGGCGCCAAACTCTGTCTTGCGCTTCCGGCCTTCTGCCGCCGTGCTGAAAAAGACCGGCCTGCCGCCGGTACAAGCAGACAAACAGCAGGTTTACGTACTTGCAGGAGGAAAGCTCAAAGCTGTGCCTGTCAAGTTTGGGCTCTCAGATGGCAAGTACACAGCTGTAATTTCGAACCAGCTCGAAGCCGGCGAACAGGTTGTGGTAAGGGCGACAATGAGCGGAAGCGCGTCGAGCGGCTCATCTACCATTTCGGCGCCCACGGCTCCCAGAATGTGAGCAGCACCATGCCAGAGCTCATAGCAACGAATGGCCTGACGAAGAGCTACACGCTTGGCGAAGTGACGGTGAACGCTTTGCAAGGGGTGACGCTTACAATCGCGCGCGGTTCGTTCGTAGCCATCATGGGAGCATCGGGTTCAGGTAAATCGACACTGATGAATCTCCTTGGCTGCTTGGATCGGCCCACCTCAGGCCGGTATTGGCTAGACGGAGTTCCGGTGGAAGGACTCGATCGCGACCAACTTGCAGAAATACGGAACCGGAAGATTGGATTCGTATTTCAAAACTTCAATCTTCTCCCCCGAATGAGCGCCATGGAAAATGTACAGTTGCCCTTGCTGTACAAGAGCGACGATACGAAAGATGCTGACCAGCGAGCCAGGCGCGTGCTGGCTCTGGTTGGTCTAGGCGGGAAGAGAGCACAGTTTGCCGACTCAACTCTCCGGCGGACAACAGCAGCGGATCGCGATTGCACGCGCGCTCATCAACGAGCCGGAAATTCTGCTCGCCGACGAACCGACCGGACAACTCGACTCGCGTACCAGCGCCGAAATCATGGGGATATTTCAGCAACTGAATCGCACGCACGGCATCACCATCGTGTTGGTCACGCATTCCGATGAAGTCGCTCGATTTGCGAGCAGAATCATCACTTTCCGGGATGGGCGGATCGTTGGCGATAGCAGAAGCTCGGAGTCTCATTCACCTGCCACAGACACAGACGAGGCGAACTCTGATGCTCGCACCGAGGTCTCGACATGAAGCACTTGATCTCATCGATCCGTATCGCATTTCGGGCGTTGCAGGTGAATAAGCTCCGCTCTGCGCTTACTATGCTGGGAATCGTGATAGGGGTTGCTGCGGTGATCGCGACTGCGGCCATCGGTTCAGGTGCAAGACAGCGAATTCAGCAGCAGATCGCGAGTATCGGCAGTAACACCATCATTGTCCTTCCAGGGAGTTTGACCAGTTCAGGCTTGCGCATGGGAACTGGCAACGCGATAACCCTATCGGAATCCGATGCGCATGAACTCCCCACGCAGTGTCCAGACATATCAATTGCCGTGCCGATGGTGCGCGGCGGAGCCCAGATCGTGTATGAAAACAGTAACTGGGCAACCATCATTTATGGCATCACCCCCGGCTTTCTCGAAGTTCGCGACCTATCTGTGGCCGAGGGTTCTCCGTTCTCTCAGCAAGATGTAGATTCAGCCAATAAGGTCGCGCTGCTCGGCAAAACTGTGGTGGCAAATCTGTTCGGAGATATCGATCCCGTTGGGCAGTCGATCCGCATCAAGAATGTGCCATTCGCTGTGGTTGGCGTGCTCGCACCGAAGGGGCAGTCGCCGACCGGACAAGATCAAGACGATGTCATCCTGCTTCCGATTTCCACCGCGAAGCGCAAGGTGATTGGGATCAAGTCGGCCAACGCCGATGCCGTTGACGCGATCATGATGGAGGCAAAAAGCGGCAACCAGATCCAACCGGCGCAGGATGAGGCGAAGGCACTTCTCCGGCAGCGGCACCATCTGGCGCCTTCGGAAGACGACGATTTTTCTATCCGCAACATGGAAGAGATTTTCGCCGCACAAGAAGCGTCTTCGCACATCATGTCCATCATGCTCGCGGCCGTGGCCTCGGTTTCTCTGATCGTGGGCGGCATCGGGATCATGAACATCATGCTGGTCTCGGTTCGGGAGCGAACGCGAGAGATTGGGCTTCGGCAGGCAGTCGGTGCGAAGACGCGTGACATTCTTACCCAGTTCCTGGTGGAAGCCGTAGCGCTGTCGATTGCTGGAGGATGTGCTGGAGTTATTCTTGGGGTCGTTGCGTCTATCGTCATCTCACGTTTGGCAAGTTGGAACACGGTAGTCAGCGTGGGCGCAGTTGCATTGGCTGTTTTCTTTTCTGCATTGGTAGGAATCAGTTTTGGATATTACCCTGCCCGAAAAGCGGCATATCTTGATCCCATTGAAGCGTTGCGCTCCGAGTAGCGGAAGTTCATATCTTAAAACAACGGATCATCCTGGCAGAAGCCAGTCTTCCCGCGAAGGCAGCAGTTCTGCGGCCAACCGAGTTCGCTTCACGATACATCAGCAGTTCGCGCTATCCGCCTAAAAGGGATGGCGATGGATCACGCGACGTGCTCCCCTAACCGATTAGTACCGGGAAGCCGACTCCCAAGGAACATCAACTGTTCTCTACAGGGACGACATGAAAACCGAGTTGCGCAGCCTGTTTACGGAGCCGGAATTCAGCGCGTTTCAGGGTCTCCTCGTCGCACCGCTTAAAGACACTCTCGTTGTACGATTCTTTGGTGCTGAGCAGGTGGTAAACAATTCGAGCGAGTTTGTGAGCGGTGGCTGTAATTGCTTGGGGTCGGCCGAGCTTCCGCGTGATGCGCCGAAAGAACTCACCGAGATAGTCTTTGGCGTGATGCAGCGAGTGCGCTCCCATGCGGAGAGCAGTGGCAACTCGGCTCCTCACGCGGCGGCTCTTGGTATAGAGCACCTTGCCGCCGCTGATCTTATTCTCTGGACACAACCCCAGCCAGGACGCGAAGGCAGACGCATTTCGGAAGCGGGACACATCTGTACCGATCTCGCATAGGATGGTTTGGGCTGTAATCGCGCTGATCCCCGGCACGTTGGTAAGATCCACTCCGAAGATCCGATATAACTCACTGCGAAGGTCGAACGTCTTTGGCTCATACCGGCGTCGCTGGTAACCCGATGCCTTGGTTCGCTTGGGTATCGTCGGTTCCGCTGTCGCGGCCGTTTCGAGATTATTCAGTTGACGTTGAATTTCCTGGTCTGCTTCGACGACCAGCTCTTGATAGTAACGAAATGCCGCCAGCGATTGGCGAAGCGCAAACACGTGCTCTGGGCGGTAGTCACCCTCGAGCGATTTCGCCACGGTATCTTCGCTACTCTTCACGCCGCCATGGCAGAGCCGAGCCAAGGTTACGGGATCTCGTTCACCAGCAAGGATCGCGTCCACTATCCTGAGGCCACTGGATCCAGTGATGTCGTTTAAGACACGATGGATCTGAAGGTTCATCTGATCAAGAGCTTTTTGCATATGCAGGACATGCTCTGCTGCCATCTGGATCAGGCTGCTGCGGTGACGCCAAAGGGAACGAATCGCGCATATGAGTCCGGGAGGCCGGAAGCTGGCACGCAACAGTCCCACAGAATGGAGGTACTGAAGCCATTGGCAATCGGAGACGTCGGTCTTCCTGCCTGGAACATTCTTCACATGCTGCGCGTTGACAAGAAACACTTCTAACCCACGGGACTCCAGGATCTGATACACAGGTATCCAGTACACGCTAGTGGACTCCATTGCAACGGAGCGAATCCCGCATTGTTGCAGCCAGTCCGCCAGCGCATTCAGATCGCGAGTGAATGTTGGGAAGCTGCGAACAGGTTTTGGGTCACGATCACCACTAACAGCGACGAACAACTCGCTTGCCCCTACATCGATGCCGGCTGCATCCGGGTGCAGGATCGGCAACTCCTCGCACCGTTTCTTTGATCGCTTTGCCATTGGCTCCTCCGAGCTGCCGGTCGGATGCCCGAGATGCGAATCAAAGACAAACTCCCAATCGAGATCGTCGTCGAGATCGACGAACGTCATCACACGTCTGTACGCAGACCCCGGACCCACGCTTCACGGTCGGGCTCCAAAATCGAGCACCAATGTCGGCGCGGGCTGTAGCTGTCATCCGACCAGCGCCAATCATCTTCGCTCTACTCGCGTTCCTTTTCATCCTGTCTGGCCAGCGCCAGTTGCACGCTTCAGAGGACCTATCTCGAAGAGTATCTGGAACGGGCAGAATATACGCTAGTTATTCCGCTTTGCGTCCTGCTCTTTGCATTGAGTCTCCAGCTTCTGGTGAGAATCATTCTTGCCACAGTTTGCCAGGGAGCTGCGCTTCGCAGCTCCCATTTTTTGGGCTACGCTCATACCGGACTGCGGGTCCGTTCCCTCCCCGCGCCCCCTCCATGGCTTCCGATCATCGCCGAAGGCAAGTACGATCTCGAATAACAGCTGCGCACGGAAGCGCCCTGATCCCCAACATCATTCTCAAGCATCGCTTCCCGCCTACTTCTTAGCCGGGCGCGGCATCGGCGTCACCCCGACCTGCTCCTCCGCCGTATACGGCGCTCCATAATACGGGAAATCCTTGCGAATGCGCCCGCGGTCGGGAGCAAGTCCATCGACAATTGGTTTGTTGGCCGCCAGCGTCAACATCACATCCAGCACATCGTCGCCGAGCGCGCGTCCATTGAAGCTGGCCACCTGAAATGCGGCGGGCGTTCCAAGCTCGTAAGGCAACGTGTTGGGACAAAGCCGTGCAGCGATCAGTTTCCCGTATTCACCTGGGTCCGCCGCCGAACCGGCATAGGTCGTCATCTTCTCCGCAAAATCCGCGATCGACTTCGCGAAGCGCTCTAGATCTTCAGACGGAACCGACGCATTGAATTGTTCTTTCACTTCTTGATCGCTCGGGTCGTTCAGGAAGAGATGCGTAACCATAGGCAGGCCCCAACGCGAAACCTGTACCTCCGGCGCATGGCCAAAGAGGGAGATCGTCGCCCATGCGTTGATTTTTCCCTTCCCAATCAGTTCGCTCGGCACCTCCAGCACAATCGCCGTAACATTCCGCCTCGCAAAGGGATTCTGCTGATGCAGAAAGGCGTCCCCATCGTAGCGCTGGTCCTTATAGAAAGCAGTCATAAATGTGCGGAATCCAGCATTTGCCGCAAATAGCTCTGGAGCAATCCCAACATACGCGCGAAGATCCGAATCAGTCGCGACCGAACCGGTTTCACCCTCAACCAGACTCTCTCCGGCGTCACCACGAAGAGCATCGTCACCCGTTGCCTTCCGCACCACAAACGGCTGAATGTGAGTATGCTCACTGCGATCTCCGTGTCGTGGTTCACCAAACCTGAACTTGAACGTAACCTCTTCCCTCGCATCTCCGTTCAGGTCGAACCGGAACGCGTAGAGCCCTTCTGGATGAAGCGTATCCGGAGCCGATAATCCCACATCCGGATTCACCGTCATCGCCATCACTGTCCTGCCCGGTGGCCCGTCAAAGAGATAGAAGTCGCAGAGGTTGAGGCTCGGATCTTCCTTCGCCAGTTTGGTATCGAAATGATGTGACATACAGAGTCCCCGTGAAAAGCAATTAGCTATCGGACCGCTCCCCCTAAGATGACCAATGGAGACCAAAGATTGCTGAAACTATTCTCTACGGTCATCCGCGAAGAATGGGAGCTCCGAAGGGAGCACCCGTGAGTCCGCCATCCACGATCAGCTCGACCGCGTTGATGTACGACGAATCGTCCGAGGCAAGAAAAAGCACAGCCTTGGCCAGATCTTCTGGCTCGCCCCAGCGGCCAAGTGGAACCGTGGAAGAGAAAAAGTCGGAAAGCTTTGCGGATTCCTCTTGAGTGGCATTGGCGCCCGGCCCGCGCTTCCAGATGGGAGTTTTCGTCGCTCCAGGGGCCACCACGTTCACGCGAATCTTGCGCGGTGCAAGGTCTGCGGCGATGGATCGTGCCATGGAGACGAGTCCGCCTTTCGTGGCAGCGTAGGCAGCCAGGCCTGGTTGACCGAGATAATTCTGCACCGATCCGTTGAAGATGATGCTGCCGTTGTCATTCATGAGAGGAGCGGCTGAATTGACGATAAAGAAAGCACCGTTGAGGTTGGTGTGAACTACCTTCTCGAAGATGGCTTCGTCGGTCGTGCCAGTCGGTGTCCTGTCAGAAATGCCTGCATTGGCGAAGACGATGTCAAGTCTGCCAAAGTCTTTGGCGAGTTCAGCGAAGAGCTTCTTGCGGTCCTCTGCAACAGTAACGTCGGCGCGATAGCCGTGCGCTTTCGATCCTAGCTCGGCGACCGCTTCATCCAGTCTCTGTTGATCGCGACCCGTAATTGCGAGTTCAGCGCCTTCAGAGATGAAAAGGCGGGCTGTGGCAAGACCGATGCCGCTGTTGCCTCCGGTAATGAGTGCCTTCTTGCCTGCGAGTTTCATGATTCCTCCCCGATGACCGACCGTCAATTAGGATGGTCGTCATAAATGAAGGTTGCAGAAAAATGCGCTGCCCCGCAAAGGAAACCGCCACCAAGCATCACCGGATCGTAAAGGAGAGTTCTTGAGGCAGGTGGAATAAGGAGCGACGGGAGGGATGGTCTAATGATTTGTTGAGGTTACGAACGAATGATCGACGACCTTTTGGGGACAACTACGACAGAATTCCGTGCTCTCCAGCTGTCTCAAAAGGGCAGAGCCGACCGCCTTCTGGCGACAGCCCTTCGGGCCGCCGCCTTTCAGAAGGGCTGGACGCGTTGGCATGTCCGACCGTGGGATTAGTAACGATAGACGTTAGAACCCTATCGGGACTGCCCCGACAGACAGACGTGCGGGCGGGCGTAAATGTTCATGGTCGGGGCAGTTTCGATAGGGCCGTTTGTACTGAGCCGCTAGCGTTTGCGGGGGACGCGGTCAGGTCTATGGGAATTGGATTTGATTTTGCTGTTCAGGGCGCGGTGTTGCGCGATGTGGACGTGGCCGGGAAGGCCATTGAATCGCCTTTGGCAGCCTCGATAGAGTCTCTCGGACGGGCAGTGGGGGGCGCATCCGAGGTGCAAAGGCGTTGAGCGAGCGCACGAGATCGTGGCATGTTTGAACACGCCGCAAGCACGTTACCGGAAACTCGGTGTACCAAGGATCTCTCAGGAGCTATCAACGGTGCACCTCCGTGGAGCTGACGCGATAGGCCCTGACCGGAAAAAGAGTTGGCTGCTGGTCAGCCGTTCGATGACGAGCATGGGGCCGGTGCAGACAGGGCAGCGCAACTGATTGATGATCTCAGGATCACTCGAGCGGGCCGCTCCGCCGAGCAGAATGCGGCAGCGTGAGAGCGCATCGCCGCGCCTGCGGTTAGCGAAGAGTCCGAAGTGGCGGATGCGAACCAGTCCCTTAGGCAGAACATGGATCAGGAAGCGGCGCAGAAACTCTTCTGCGGAGACGGTCATGATCTTTTGCTTGCCGCCACGCGCATAGTCTTTCCAGCGAAATGAAACTCGATCATTCTCGAAGGCAACGAGTCGATGGTTCGAGATCGCGACGCGATGGGTATAGCGCGCGAGATAATGCAGAACATGTTCGGGACCGCCGAAGGGTGGTTTGGCGTAGACGACCCAGTTCTCTCGGAACAGCTGTCGCAGAAATCCGCGAAAACGGCGTGGCTCGGCGAGACTCCGGAGTGAACCGTGGAACTGGAGCTTGTGCTGCCGGAAGAGCTGTCGAAGTCCGGCGGTGAACTTGCCGCGGAAGACGCGGCTGAGTGCGCCGACGGGGAGAAAGAAACGGTTCGACGAAGCGATCCATCTGGAGCCATCGGGAGCAAGGCCGCCGGAAGGAACGACGTAATGGATGTGGGGATGATGCTGAAGGCTCTGTCCCCAGGTATGGAGCACGCCAAGAAACCCGATCTCTGCTCCCAGATGCTTCGGGTCGCGGGCAAGTTCGAGCAGTGTGGCGGCGCTGGTTCGGAAGAGCAGATCGTAAAGCAGTCGTTTGTTCTGCAGAATCAGAGCAGAGAGCTCGTGAGGCAGAGTGAAGACGACATGGAAGTACGGCACCGGCAACAGCTCAGCCGCCCTGGCAGCCATCCATCTGGCGCGTGCGTTTCCCTGGCATCTTGGGCAGTGCCTGTTCCTGCACGAGTTGTACGAGATGGCCTGATGTCCGCAGCGCGTGCACTGATCACGATGGCCGCCCAAGGCCGCCGTGCGGCATCGAACGATGGCATCGAGCACCTTGCGATGCTGCCATGCAAGTTGTGATCCGTGGTGCTCCCAGAATCTGTTGCCTGATATGCGAACGATGTCGGCCACCTCAAGGGTGGGCCGACTCATCTCTTTTTCTTCAGCCTGGAGCGCTTCGCCTCGCCTGCGCTGGACACCTCAATAGCTTCCAGCGGACTGGGAACTGCTTGCAGATGACGCCGGGACAAATGGAGATAGACAGTCGTATGGTCCAGCTTGGAGTGACCGAGCAGCACCTGAATGGTGCGTAGATCGGCGCCGGCTTCCAGCATGTGAGTGGCAAAGCTATGTCGAAGCGTGTGAGGGGACACACGCTTTGCGATGGCGGCTCGCTTCGCAGCTTCGGCCACGGCAGTCCAGATGATCTTCTCTGTAATGGGCACATCAGCCCGCCAACCCTTCACCGTGCCCGGAAACAGATAGGTCTTCGGCTTCATCCAACGCCAGTACTCGCGCAGGGTCTCTAGCAGTTTCGGGGATAACAACACGTCGCGGTCACGGCCACCCTTTCCTTGGCGAACATGAATGACCATGCGCTCGCTGTCGATGTCGGAAACCTTGAGATGGGAGAGCTCGGCCCGGCGTAAGCCGGTTGAATACAGCATCATCAACATCGTCCGATGCATCAGGTTGCGGGCGGAAGCAATGAGCCGCTCTACCTCTTCCTGACTCAACACGGTTGGCATGCGCCTCTGCCGCTTCGGCACGGGAATGTCATCGGGGAGATACGGCCGTCGTAGTGTCTTGACGAACAGAAATCGCAGGGCGGAAGTGCGGCTTTGGATCGTACCCGGTGAGAGCTTGCAGTCCTGAAACAGATGTACCTGATACTGGCGGATATGCTCGGGGCCGAGGCGCTCTGGCGAGCGATGGAAGTACTTTGCGAAATCCTCTACGGCGTGAATGTAGGTTCGAACGGTGTTCTTGGCGTAGTTACGGCGCTGGAGCTCGTCCAGCATCAGCTTCCTGAGTCGGGTCACAGTGTAGCCTCCTTGTGCCCAAAACCTTACACTGGCTGAAATGCTGGGGGACGACCACGCGGTAGCGTCCGCCGCGCTAGCGGCTTAGTACAAACGCCGTTCTCTTTACGCACAGGAGTGGCTGCAGGCCGACTCCCAAAACGATTGGCACATCAGTACACTTCGCATTCCAAACGATTAACCACTCCGCCAACGGTTTCGCATACAATGCATCACCCACGGTGCAAATCGCCGAAACCTATCTCCCCCAAATCGCCCCGAAAACACACGTCCTGGTCTCGAAATTGCGCGTTTTCCGTACCAAACTCGCCCCCGATTGCACTCTGTCAAGCGAAAATTCTTTCAACTTCCTCCCAACCAACTGAATGCGCGGTACATAGAGTTCACTCCCATCTGAGGGTTTCACCCTCCAATCCTGCTATTCTGAAATCAGGACCAAGCTTGCGGTTGACCTTCAACCTTGAAACCTTGGAACTTTGAAACCTTGAAACTTGCCTCGTAACCCTCCTGTTTTCAAATTTTTGCCGGGATATATAGGGGGAGGGGTGTCACCGCAAATCATGCGCTCGCGCGCCGTGGTTTACACTGTGCCATGCCCGAGCTGCCCGAGGTCGAAACCATCGCACGCGGCCTGAACAAACGACTAGCGGGAGACCGGATCGAGGAAGTTTGGATCGGAGATCACTCCAACCTGCTGAAATCGCCAGCCCAGCAGATTGCCCGCGTGCTGCGTGGATCGCGCATCGAGGGCTTCCGCCGCGTCGGCAAGCACATCGTCGCAGACTTGGCCTCAAAAAACGGCCCGGCGCAATGGATCATTCATCTCGGCATGACGGGCCGCTGCCTTGTCTGCGAGCCTGCGGCGGAGCACGCCAAGCACACGCATCTGATCGCGACTATGACTTCTGGGCGCGAGTTGCGCTTTGTCGATCCGCGGCGATTTGGCAAGCTGCAGGTGCTCGAAGGCAGCAGCTTCGCCGCTCCCGGAGCCGAGCCGATTGCAGCGGACCGCGAGCGCTTCATCGAGCTGTTCAAGGGGCGCAAGACGCCGATCAAGAGCGCGCTGCTCAACCAGTCTCTGCTCTCCGGCATCGGCAACATCTACGCGGACGAGAGCCTCTTCAGCGCCGGAGTGCGGCCGCGCCGAAGAGCCGCTTCCCTGACCCGCGCCGAGCTCCTGCGGCTCTACGATGCGATTCAGCAGGTGCTGGCCGAGGCCATCAGCGCGGGAGGATCGTCGATCTCCGACTATGTGGATGCGGACGGCGGCAGCGGATTGTTCCAGCTGCAACACCGTGTCTACCAGCGCACAGGCGAGCCCTGTCTGGTTTGCGGCACGGGCATCAAACGGGTTGTAATCGCCGGCCGCAGCAGCCATTATTGTCCAACCTGCCAGCACTAGAAACTGGCCGCTAACCGGAAAGGAACGCGAGCAGACATGGGCTACTACGCCATCGGAGTGGATCTGGGCGGAACGAACCTGCGCATCGCCGCCGTGGATGAGAGCGGCAAACTGCTCTCAAAGACCGAACTGGAGACCGGAGTCGCGCTAGGCCGCGAGCACGTGATCGACGACCTCTGCCGTGCAACCGAAGCTATGGAAGCCAAGTACAAGGGCGTGGCTGAATTGTGCGGCATCGGTGTCGGCGTGCCGGGACTGATCGACAGCGAGAGCGGACGGCTGCTGGAGTCCCCCAACCTCCCTGGCTGGAGCAACTACGACGTGAAGGGCGAGATCGAGCGGCGGCTTGGCACATCGGTGATCCTGGAAAATGACGCCAACGCAGCCGCCTTGGGTGAGCAGTGGATAGGCGCAGGACGCGACTTCGAGAGCATGTGCATGTACACCCTGGGAACCGGAGTCGGCGGAGGCCTGGTGCTCAATGGCAACATATGGCGTGGCTGGAACGGCATGGCCGGGGAGCTGGGGCACTGCAATGTGGAGCCCGATGGACATCCGTGCAATTGCGGAAGCCACGGCTGCCTCGAGCAGTATGCATCGGCCACGGCAGTGGTGCGCATGGCCCGCGAATCTCTGGCCACCGGAGCCGCCAGCGAGTTGCGCACAACCGCCGATGCGGCGCTGAGCGCACTCTTCGTCTTCGAGTGCGCGAAGCGCGGAGATGCGGTGGCGAAGCAGGTCTTCGAACGCGTAGGGCGCGCCTTGGGACTAGCCATTGCATGCATGGTGAACAGCCTGAACCTTCCGCTCTATGTGATCGGCGGCGGTGTATCCAGCGCATGGAATGCATTCTCGCCGGCAATGTTCGACGAGGTGCGACAACGCTCTTTCGTTTATGCCGGGACAACCTCGCGGGACGGCACAGGAATCGGCGGGAGACAGCGCACAACCCAGATCACGCCGGCAATGCTGGGCGGCGACGGCGGACTCTACGGCGCGGCACGTCTTCCGATGATGCAGGCGGCCGTCACGAGCAAAGCATGAGCACAGTGATTGGCCTCTATAAGAGCTCCCTATCGCGCCGTCACTCCGTTCGTTACTCGCTTAAGCGCGTCGATGAAGGTACGATTCTCCTCCGGTGAGCCGACGCTGACCCGGATCGCAGTGCGCGCACCCCAGCTTCCAGTAAGTGGACGGACGATGACGCCGCTCATCTGCAGTCGTCGTGCCAAGGCGCTGGCATCTTCCCCGGCATCAAGATAAATAAAGTTCCCCCAGCTTTCGACCGGGGCAAAGCCCAGTTCGCGCAATTGCCGGGTCAGGACTGCGAGTTGCGCGGAGTTGTTGCGCATCGACTTTTCGTAGTGCTCGCGGTCATCGAGTGAGGCCAGCGCTCCGGCCACTCCGATGCTGTTGACGATGAACGCGCTCTTGAGGCGAGCTAGGTAATTGATGAGTTCGGCTGGGCCCATGCCGTAGCCGACGCGAGCGCCCGCCAATCCGTACACCTTCGAGAAGGTGCGCAGCACCAGAACGCTGCGCTCCTGGCGCACGTAGTCGAGGGCATGCGAGTACTCGACGCAACGTTCGCGGGCCAGCCAATCGGCGTATTCAAAATAAGCCTCATCAAGCGCAACCACAACGTTTTCGGGTAGGCGGTCGAGGAAGCGGTCCATCTCCCTGGCTCCAATCATGGTGCCAGTGGGATTGTTAGGATTCGCGATGTAAACGATTCGAGTTTCGGAGTCGATGGCGTCGGAGATGGCGTCGAGATCATAGCCCTCATCGCGGCACGGAACCTGGCGTAACTCCGCGCCCGCCGAGTGGGTGACAATCGGGTAGACGACGAACGAGCGCTCACTCGTCACAGCGTTGAGTCCCGGGGCAAGCAACGTGCGCGCGAGGATGTCCAACAGGTTGCTGGAACCGGCGGTAACGATCAACTGGTTGGGCGAAATGCCGTGATGCACGGCAAGTCGCTCGCGCAGCGCCATTGTGTCGTTGTCCGGATAGAGGTGAACGCCGCGAGCCGCTGCCTCCATGCTACGAATTGCAAGTGGAGAGGGGCCAAATGGGTTCTCGTTTAATCCGAGATTGGTCATCTTCAAGCCGGATTCAGCTCCGGCCTGGTGAATTGGCTTTTCGGGAATGTAGTTTGCCAGAGCGCGCACGCGCTCCGGTACCATCTCCGCAAACTTACCCATGATAATTACCTTTCCCAACTCTATTCTTCATCAGGACGACGGCGGGGCGGACCTGACGGACGGCGCGGGGCTGAACCTCCGCGAGACGGACCCGAGGGGCGGCGCGCGCCACCAGCAGAGCCGCGGGATGGGGCAAAGCCGCTAGGCTTGCCGCCGAATCCCTGCGATTTGCCACCTGCACCTGTTCGTGGACGTGGCCCACCGGAGGCATTGCCGAAGCTTCCAGTGCGTCCCGCCGGACGACCTTCACCGCTACGCGTGAAATCACTGCCACCGCTGCGCTTGAAATCGCCACGCGGACTCTTGAAATCGCCAGCTCCGCTACGCTGGAAATCGCCTCCACTGCGCGCGGCGCCGGGTGGCTTGCCGGGGCCCTTCGAGTACTTGCGGTCGCCGGTGAATCCGCCTGGCTTGTTGGCGAAACCGCGATCTGTGGGGCGATCCTTGGAATAGGGGCGGCCCGAGGTGAAGGGCTTGCGCTCGAAATTCTCCGTCTTGTCGCTGCCCAGGTCGCGATGCTTGCTGGGCTTGACGAATTTGGGCTGCGCGAACTTGCTGAACCCGAAGCCGCCGCTCGTGCCGCCTCGCTTCTTCTCTGCGTCGAAGCTACCTTCGCGCTTTGCAAAACTACCTTCGCGCTTGCCATAGCCACCTTCGCGTTTAGCATGGTCTTCACGTTTACCATAGCTCCGGGCAAAATCGCCTGCGGGCTTGCGATCAGAACTGCTGGCCTTGCGCTCGCGCTCAGGTTTGCGATCGAAGCTGCCTGGGGGCTTGGGCGTGTAGCTACGCTTAGGACGATCCCTGAAACCACCAGTGGTTTCACCACCGAACTCGCCTGCGGGCTTGCGCGTGTAGGGGCGCTTGGGCGCGAAGGCACCATCGCGGCGCTCGCCTTGACTAAACTCTGGACCACGGGGACGGGCGAAGCTGCCGCGCGCGCCCCGATCTTCACGGGCTGTGAATTCCCGGCGCTGCGGTGTTGCACTGTATCCGGCACCGGTGGTGCTTCGCGTCGAAGCGGCAGCGCGGTTGATTGGCACCGGCGCTGCGTCCGCACTCGGTTTTCCGCGACGGCCCTTGACGAAACGGGCTGAATCGGCGCGGGGCTTGCGTTCAGGACGCTCGTCCTTGCGCTTGACCTTGATGGGCTTGGGTTTGAAAGGAGTGTCCAGCGACTTGCGAAGCTGGTTGACCTCTTTAGGCGTGAGATGACGAAATTCGCCGGGTTCAAGATCGAGGGTGAGAGAGCCATAGCGAACACGCTTGATCTTTTCAATGTGATAGCCGATCTGCTCGAACATGCGCCGGATCTGGCGGTTGCGTCCTTCAGTAAGGGTCACTTCATACCAGGGATTTTCCTGATCCACGGCGAGCTGAATGTCGGCGGGTTGAGTAAGTACGGCGAATGAGCGGCGCTCGACTCCCGGTTGCTTTTTACCGCGCGCGCCGGTAAGGCCCGGCTCGGGAGGCAGCATGATTCCATTGCGGAGCTTGTCAATCTCTTCTTCCGACGGCTTGCCGCTGACCTTCACCATGTAGGTCTTTGCGACGTGCGAACCGGCGCGCGTGAGTTGCGCCATCAGGTCGCCATCGTTGGTGAGCAGCAACAGACCTTCGCTCATATAATCGAGCCGCCCCACGGGAAAGACACGCTCCTCGACTCCCTTGAGCAGATCCATTACCGTCGGACGGCCCTCCGGATCACTAACCGTGGTCATGTGTCCCTTGGGCTTGTACACCGCAAGATAGACGTGGCGCTCGGGGCCGCGCAGCAGTTTGCCCTCGACGCGAATCTCATCCAGACGCGGATCGGCCTTTGTGCCGGGTTCTGTGATGGTGTGGCCGTTCACTGAGACGAGGCCTGCGGCGATCAACTCCTCTGCCTTGCGCCGCGAAGCCAGTCCGGCCGCGGCAAGAATTTTTTGTAATCTTTCAGGTTTTGCTTCCATGGTAAGAACAGCCTTTCACTAAAACCGCTCGCCATCAGGCGATCGAAGAAGGTATCACAATTGAAGTTTCAGGGCAGAGTTCGCCCTGAGAACACATCCGAATTTCATTGCTGGCCGATGGTGTGCTCGGCTTCGGGTGCATTGGTGGACTCAGCGTCTGATTGCGGCTGGCTGTCTGCCGCTTCTGCTGCATTGGGTTGTTGCGGCTCTGCAATTTCCAGCGACTCTGGAAGCGGTGCCGCCTGTTCGTGCGCTTCCAGTACTTCCGGCTCTGCTTTTTCTGACTCTGGCCTTGTGACTTCACTGCTGGGCTCGAACAATGATGGAGTTTGCTCTGGAGGCGCGATTTCAATGGTTCCATCGGAGGCTAGTTGCGAGAACTCCTCCATGCTGGGCAACTCGTTTACGTCATTCAAGCCGAAGCGCAGCAGAAAATCTTTGCTGGTCTTGTACTGCATGGGCCGTCCGATGACTTGCTTGCGTCCGGCAGTGGTGATGAGCTTGCGATCAAGCAGCGTGCCCAAGACTCCGGCTGATTCGACGCCGCGAATGTCCGAAATCTCCGGGCCGGTGATGGGCTGCTTGTAGGCGATGACGGCGAGGGTCTCAAGGGCGGCGAGCGAGAGACGAATCGGCGGCTTCAGACTTTTTGCGAAGGCACGAACTACATCATGATGCTCGGGCTTGGTGGCCATTCGGAATCCACCTGCAACCTGACGGATCTCGATGCCATGCTCTTCGCCGGCATAGTCGGTTACAAGTTCGATCAGGATTTCGCGAACGCGCGCGCGCACGGCCTTGTCCTCAGCTATCTCCTGCTCGGACTTTTTCGGCTGGCGCTTGCGCGAGCTCGTTTCCGGCGCGCCGACGCTAGCCGAAGCGGCTGCCGGCTCGGCCTGATCTATGCGAGCCGCATCAGTTGCTTCTTGTGCCTGATCGTTCGCTTCCCGAGCTTTTCTGCTTGCATTGTCCTCTTCAACGCTTTCGCCTTGCGCTGCATCGGCTGGCACAGCGGGTTCGTGTGCGGCTGCCTGGGGCATCAGTGGACCAGCCTCCGGGGAGACCAGTTCCTCCGAATCAGTAGCAAGTTCGGGCAGCAGCGCTGATTCCTCCGAAGTGGTGTCAGCGGACTCCACAGCGTAAGGAGTTAGTGCTTCGGCATCCAAGTCGGCCTGCTCGATGGCGGCGTTCTCCTTGGCTGCGGCCAGATCGGCGAGCACAACGTCCTTGAGCAGCTGCGAGATCTGCTCCAGCGTGATCGGCTCTTCGGCCGCGTAGATAATGGCCTCGACTTTTGCTTTCAAACTCATCGTGACTCGCTTGTCAGAAATCTTATTGCCAATCGTCGCGCACGGCTGCGCCGCCTTCGTCCACAAGGCGGTCAAAGCCAATCGATTTTTTCAAAACAACCTCGCCAAAGACATCATCCTGCCGGCAGACCACAGCCTGCAAGCGGATCATCTCCAGGATTGCCAGGAATGCGCAGATCAGCGTGGGACGAGCGCGCAGATTCCGCAGCAACCGCTTGAGCCGGATCGGGCGGTCTTCCACCATCAGGCGGCGTCGCACGTAATCGATCATCTGCCCCACGCTGACCGTATCTTCATCAACCTGCAGGGTTGGCCTGTTCTTGGCACGATCCAGAATCTGCTGGAAGGTCTTTACCAAATCGATGACATCGGCGGCCAACTCCGGCTCGGTGCCCTCGGCATCGAGAAACTCCCTGAGCGCAGGATTGGTGAGTACGGCTTCTTCGAGCTGCTGCTTCTGCAATAGCATCTGCGCCGCCTGCTTGTAGCGTTCGTGTTCGAGCAGCCGGTTCACCAATTCCATTCGCGGGTCTTCGTCGGCGTGCGCGTCAGGATCGCGCGGCAGCAGCATCTTGGACTTGATCTGGATCAGCAGCGATGCCATGTAGATGAATTCCGCCGCCAAATCGATATCGAAATTGCGAATATGCTCGACATAGGCGAGGTATTGCGCGGTAATTTGCGCAATTGGGATGTCATAGATGTCGATGTCCTGCTTGCGAATCAGATCTAGCAGCAGGTCGAGCGGACCGTCGTAAACGGTTCCAACGCTTACCGAAAACGGGAAAATTTCGGCCAGATCAAGCGCGGTTTTGCACGCGTTCTGCCTGGTATTCTTGGCCGAATCCGGTCGCGCAGGGGCCGGGGTGGGCGGGGTTGTGGGGTGTTCGCTCATCGGCTACTCCCCGCACTTCTCCGGCAACGCAGGCGCCGGGGATAACTCTGCGCCGCCCGCTGTAGGTGCTGGGTAGTCCAGCGACATGCGCATGGACTCACGCACCTGGACCATGGTGCAGTCGGCGGCGGCTCGCGCCCGGACTGAACCGGCTTCGAGGATATCCCAGGCAAGCCGGGGATTCTCTTCGTACTTGCGGCGGCGCTCCTGGATTGGGTTCAGTACGGCAACGATGTTATCAGCGACCCAACTCTTGCACTCGATGCACCCGATGGAGGCCGTGGTGCAGCCCTCACGAACCTTGGCCATGGTCTCGGCGCTGCTGAATATCTTGTGCAGATCGCCGACAGGGCAGACATCGGGATTGCCGCGATCGGTGCGTCGGACGCGGGCCGGATCGGTCACCATCGTCTTCAACTTCTTGCGTACGTCGGCGTCGGGCTCGCTGAGCAGGATGGAGTTGCCGTAGCTCTTGGACATCTTGCGGCCATCGGTGCCGGGAAGCCTTGGGGCAGGCGTCAGTAGCGGTTGCGGCTCGGGGAAGACCTGCACGCGCTGATCTTCCGGCATCGCCCGGTCCACCGGAAAGCAGTGCTCGGGGCTGAGCCAGTAGAACTGATTGAAACGGCGCGCGATCTCGCGTGTAATCTCCACGTGCGCGACCTGATCTTCGCCGACGGGAACGTAGGAAGCCTTATACATCAGGATGTCAGCCGATTGCAGGACGGGATAGCCGAGGAATCCGTAGGTGTTGAGGTCCTTTTCCTTGAGATTCTCCTTCTGGTCCTTGTAGGTCGGGACGCGCTCAAGCCAGCCGAGCGGGGTCATCATGGAGAGCAGCAGATGAAGCTCGGCGTGTTGCGGAACGTGCGACTGGATGAAGATGGTCGCCTTCTCGGGATCGAGGCCAGCGGCGAGCCAGTCAAAGGCCATCTCAAGAATGTTGTCCTTGACCCGCGAGGTGTCAGCGTAATCGGTCGTGAGGGCGTGCCAGTCGGCGACAAAGAAGAAGCAATCGTATTCTTTCTGGAGCCGAATCCAGTTCTGCAATGCACCAACATAGTGGCCGATGTGCAGCTTGCCTGTCGGTCTCATGCCGCTCAGTACGCGTCGGTTCACAGCTTGCTTTACTTCTGGCGACATCCGTTTCTCTCTCGGGAACCCTTCGGAAAAGTGGCAGGCCTGAACGGCCAGAGCTAAACGAGCCGCAGAGATAATCCGGCTCAGCGCCGGAGAAGTTCTTCACATGCCCGAAACCTTGATACTAACATGCCGGAGACAGAGTTTCCGCTGTGGCGCGAGCCGTAGAGTTGGGTCAGTCTGAAGGCAATAAAACGACCAGGCCCCCTCCCCCTATATTTCCCGGTAAAAATTTGAAAACAAGATATTTGCAAGCATCTCTTGTGCCTGCTTCCGTATACCTATTTCCAGAATAACAACATTGAGAGGTGATCCCCTCACCTGAAGAAGAACTCTATCTCCTCGGGAATCATGTGTTTGGAAGGAATCGGGAAGATTTTTAACTTGACACCGGAAGAAATGGGGCATTTTGTGGCGCAAAAACGCGGATTTCAGGAGCTTTGGGGCGATTCCTGGAACGTTTTGGGGAGGATGAAAAAGGACGTTTTGCGGTGTTTGCACTGATATGAGTGCAGCATTAGTGAACGATCCGCTAATTGTTTGGAAGTTACAGAGTGACTGGATGCGCAACAGTTTGCAGCCCATGCTGAGATAGGACGGCCCACCCGCCGCAAGAGCAGGGGCAAGAGTAAAAGCAGAGTCAACGACCCCACCTTAACTCGCAAAGAACGCGAGTTGAAGATGGGGCACCCATCGTGGGCTGGTCGAATTGCCTCTGGGGCGGGGCGGGGATTCCTCACTGCCGTTCGGAATGACAACTGGGGCGGGGGTTCCTCAGTGCGTTCGGGGCGGAGGTTCTCAGTGCGTTCGAATGACAACTTAGGAACGATAACTGCACGATTTCGGCGTTCGCTACTCTCTTGCTTCTTTCGCCGCATCGCCTGTACGGGTACAATCGCGGCCAGAGCACTTATGCGAGCACTGCGAAATGTAAGATTCCTATCGGCCGCTTTGCTTTGCGTGGTCCTGATTGGCATGGCGGGGTTCCACTATATCGAGCACTGGAGCTGGTTTGACGGCTTCTACATGGTGCTCACCACGCTGACCACGATCGGGTACGGTGAGGTCCACGCGCTCTCGCCGGTGGGACGATACTTTAACGTCGCAATCATCCTGGCCGGTGTGGGACTGGTTTTTTTAATCCTGGGCGCGTTAGGTCAGGCGTTACTGGAAGTTGAGTTCAACAATCTGTTTGGCAGGCGACGAATGGAACGAGAGATTGGGCGATTGAATTCGCATTACATCATCTGCGGCGCCGGACGCGTGGGGCGCGCGGTGGCCCGTCAACTGGAGAGCAAGCCCGCGCAGTTCATCATCCTAGAAAGCGATGCAGCCAAAGCCGACCGGATTCGCGCCGAATACAACTGGCTCGTTGTGCATGCCGACGCAACCCTGGAAGCGCAACTGCTCGCCGCACGCATTGACCATGCGGCCGGACTGGTGGCCGCGACCACGACCGACGCTACCAACACGTATGTGGTGCTGACCGCGCGCAGCCTGAACCCAACACTTAAAATCATTGCCCGCGCCAGCGAAGAAGGCGCAGAGAAACACATGCGCACTGCGGGTGCGGACCAGGTGGTTTCACCCTATGGGTTCGCAGGTTTTCGCATTGCGGAGGCATTCCTCCGTCCCAACGTGATCAACTTCATCGAGGTGGCTTTGCAACGCAGCTCCGAGCTGGGACTGGAGCTGGAGGAGCTGACCATAGAGCCCTCGTCGGTCTATGTGGGCCAGAGTTTGCGCTCATCCGGGATACGTCAGGAACTGGGCGTAAACGTTCTTGCGATCAAGCGTGAGGGCGAGCCGATGAAGTATAGTCCCGGGCCAGATGCTCTTCTTGGAGCGGGCAATCATCTGATCGTGATGGGAGAGCCCTCCAGGTTGCGGCAGTTGGAAGCCTTGGCGGGGGTGAAGAGATGAAGATCGTCACAGCCGCCGAGATGGCTGCAATCGATCGGTCGACCAGCGAGAAGTATGGCGTGCATTCGCTGGCGCTGATGGAGAATGCAGGAAGCGCGGTGGCCAATTTTGCGCGCGATTACTGGCCGGCGGCCAACCGCATCACCGTGGTCTGTGGCCGGGGGAATAACGGCGGCGACGGCTTTGTGGCGGCGCGGCGCTTGCACGGAGCCGGCAAGGTGGTTGAGGTGTTGCTGCTGGGCTCGCCTGAGGGATTGAAGGCCGACGCGGCCAACATGCTGGCGCGCCTGCCTCTGCGGCCGATCTCGATACGTAGCGCCGAGGAAGTTGCGAGCGAATACGAGCGCAGTCTGGCTGGCGCGGAGCTGATTATCGACGCAATTTTCGGCACCGGCTACAAGCCACGCCCAACAGTTTCGCCCGAGCAGGAGTTGGCAGAAGCGGCGATCGCGGCGATCAATAAGACGTTGGCGCCGGTGCTCTCCGTCGATCTGCCTTCAGGCACCGACGCCGATGCGACCAGCGGGGCTGAAGCTCGCAGTGTGGTCTGCCGCTCCAGCGCGGTGATTACGTTCACGGCTCCCAAGCCTGCCCACGCGTTCGTCCCGTTGACACGCGGACCTATTGTGGTTGCGCCGATAGGAACGCCGGAGAGTGCCATAGTCTCGGCGCAGAATCTGAACATAGTAACTCCGCAGGAGGTTTCGGCCCTATTCGCCCCGCGCCCGTTGGATAGCAACAAGGGCCGCTTTGGCCACGTTCTCGTCGTGGCTGGCTCGGTGGGCAAGAGCGGAGCCGCGGCGATGTGCGGCATGGCAACCCTACGCACCGGTGCCGGACTGGCAACCGTGTCGAGCCCGGCCTCGGTGCTGCCGAGCGTTGCCGGATTTGCGCCGGAGCTGATGACCGAGCCGCTCGGGGATCTCTCGGCACAGAGCGCAGCCGTTGCCGACGCGGCGCATTGCCTAGAACTGGCGAAGTCCCGAACTGTGCTGGCGATTGGCCCGGGCTTGTCGCAGCGCCCTGGTGTGGCGGAGTTCGTGCATCGTCTGGTCAAAGGCGCACGTTGTCCCGTGGTACTTGATGCAGACGGGCTCAATGCGTTTGCGGGTTCGCCGGATGGGTTGCAGGGCGGAAGCAGAGCGCTGATTCTGACGCCTCACCCCGGCGAAATGGCGCGATTGACCGGCAGCAGTGTCGCCGAGATCCAAGCCAACCGCGTCGCCACTGCCCGCGAATTCGCGCGGCGGCATCGTTGCATCCTGGTGCTGAAGGGCTTTCGCACCGTGGTCGCCTACCCCGGCGGCGAGGTCTGGGTGGCCGCCCCAGGGAATCCCGGAATGGCAACGGGAGGGACCGGCGACGTTCTGACGGGGATGATTGCGGGCGCGGTGGCCCAGTTTCCCTCGCATATCGAAGAGGCGGTTCGCGCCGCCGTCTTCCTGCACGGGTTGGCGGGGGACGCCGGCAGCGGGCGCGTCGGCCAAGAAGCTCTGGTCGCAACCGACCTGTTGCGCTATCTGCCGCTGGCGTTCCGCAAGATGCGGCAGCGTGCCAAAGCGAAAAACATTCGCCTCTGCTGATGTATTCCGCGCTCGAATTCCTGCCCGCGGATGCTATGATGCGGGCAATGACGCGCGACTTCACTTCGCACTCTGCTGAGGACACCGTCGAACTCGGACGCCAACTTGCGCCGCTGCTCCGGGATGCTCGTCTGGTTTTGCTGCGTGGCGACCTTGGCGCGGGAAAGACTACGCTGGTCAAGGGCATTGCAGAAGGTTTCGGCGCAGCCGAGGCCGACGACGTCACCAGCCCCACGTTCACGCTGATTCATGAGTACCAGGGACCGGACAGAGACGTCTACCACATCGATCTGTATCGCTTGGAGAAGCCCGGCGAGTTGGACTCGCTCGGCCTGGAAGACCTGATGCACGAGGAGCGTAACCTGCTGCTGGTCGAGTGGGGCGAGAAGTTTCCGCGCATTGTGCAGCAAAAGGACGCTGAGATCGTCATCCGCCGCGTCGGGCATGACGAACGCAAGGTGAGACTGACGACGGGGGCTTAATAAACAGCGTCGCCGCGCCGGTCAGCCATCTTGCACTGACGTCAGCGCGGCGAATTGTCCTGTACTCACTTCTAACTAATAGCCCATGATGTGGTAGCCGCAATCGACGTGGATGACCTCGCCGGTGATTCCTTTGCCGCCGTCGCTGGCAAGGAAGAGGGCCGTGTCGCCGACTTCCAATGGGTCCACGTTGCGCTTCAAAGGGGAGCGGTCGGCGACGAACTTGAGAATCTCTGTGAGGCTGCCGATGCCTCGCGCGGCCAGCGTCTTGATGGGGCCGGCGGAGATGGCGTTGACGCGAATCTGCCTGGGGCCAAGTGATGCCGCCAGGTAGCGCACGCTGGCCTCCAGCGCGGCTTTGGCCACGCCCATTACGTTGTAGCCCAGCATCACTTTCTCGGAACCGATATAGCTCAAGGTGATGATGCTGCCGCCTTCGGTCATCAGCGGCGCGGCGCCGCGCGCCAGCGCGATCAGCGAATACACGCTGATGTCATGGGCGACGCGGAAGCCCTCGCGGCTGGTGAGCAGGAAGTCGTTCTTGAGATCCTCGGCCGGAGCAAAGGCAACCGAGTGAACCAGCGTATGAATCTTGCCGTTGTAGCGCTCGCTGATCTGCTGGAAGACCCGGGTGATCTCCTCGTCCTTGCTCACGTCGCACTGGAAGCCTTGCGCTCCGGGCAGGCTGGCGATCATGGCTTCGGCTTCCTCACGAAGCCGCTCGTTCTGGTATGTGACTGCTACCTGCGCGCCGGCGGCGTGAAGCTTCTGGGCAATGGCCCAGGCAATACTGCGCTTGTTGGCCAGGCCGAAGATTACGGCGACGCGCCCATCGAGGGTATTTGGCATCTAACTCTGCTCCCAAATTGCGAACTGCATTGGTCTGTGCTGAAAGGATAGCAGCCTCTGGACAGAACTGGAAATTCCCGAGCTGATCGCAGGGCCAATCGTTCAGGAATCACGCTTCATTGTGAGAATTATCACATCGAGACGACCGGAAATTGGTTATCTTTTTGTCAACTGCAACGCGCTCCGACGAAGCGTTTTGCAGCGGTTATTCCTCTCCTCAAAGAAGATGTAAAGCTGAAATATGTAAGGGCCCTATTTAGTACGGATTCATCCATTCATTGCCCGCTTCATAGCAGAGCCCGCCCTCACCGGCGGGTTTTGTTATGTGCGCTTCGCTTTTCAATTTTTCTCTACACCCGGAGCCAAATCGGCTGAGGCGAGGGTGTGGGCGTTGGCAATTTGCACCTTGCTGTGGTGACGACCATAGGTAAAGTAGATCACCATCCCGATGGCGAGCCAGACAACCATGCGCAACCACGTCTCCCAGGGTAGGAAGACCATCATCAGCAGCGAAACCAACATGCCCATGATGGGCACAAAGGGCACCAGCGGAGTCTTGAAGGGGCGCTCCAGTTCGGGCTTACGGAGGCGCAGGACCCAGATGCCGGCGCAGACGATCACAAATGCCAACAGGGTTCCGATGGAGACCAGCTCACCCAGGACGCCGATGGGAACCACGGCGGCAAAGCAGGCGACGAAGAGGCCCACGACAATCGAAGACTTCCATGGGGTGCGGAAGCGGGGGTGGATCTCTCCCGCCCACTTCCAGAGCAGGCCGTCGCGCGACATCGAATAGAAGACTCGCGACTGGCCGAGCAACATGACCAGCATTACGGTGCTGAGACCTGCGAGCGCACCGGCGTTGACGACATAGCTACCCCAACGCACGCCGGTTTCGCGAATTGCCAGCGAGACCGGAGCACCGACGTTGAGCCGCGTGTAGTGCACCGTTCCGGTTAAAAGGAACGAGACGAGGATGTACAGAATGGTGCAGATGATGAGCGAGCCGAGAATTCCGATCGGCATATCGCGCTGAGGGTTGCGAGCCTCCTGTGCCGCGGTGGAGACGGCGTCAAAGCCGATATAGGCGAAGAAGACGACGCCCGCGGCTCGGATCACTCCGCCCCAGCCAAACGCCGGAGGCACGAAGGGATGGAGGTTGGCGATGGTCTGTGCCTGATGATGAAAGCAATATCCGGCGGCCACGGCGATGAAAGTTATGACAGCGAAGAGTTTGACGAAGACAATGGCGGTGTTGAAGGTCGCCGACTCCTGAATGCCTACCACAAGAATCGTGGTGACAACGACGATGGCAAGAAAGGCGAGCAGATTGAATTGCGCTGTGGCGTGAGGCAGCAAAGCAATGTCAATTCCCTTGCCCGCCAAGGTGACGGCCGGAACCCAGCGATGGTCCAACAGAACCCAGACCGAGCCAGGGGTATCGCAGATCTGCGGAGGAAGGTTGATGCCGTAGTCCTGCAGGAATGCGATAAGTGTGCTGCTCCAGCCGGAGGCGACGGTCGCGGCGCCGAAGGCATACTCGAGGATCAGATCCCAGCCGATGATCCAGGCGAAGATTTCGCCCAGGGTGGCGTATCCGTAGGTGTAGGCCGAGCCTGCGATGGGAATGAGCGAGGCGAATTCGGCGTAGCATAGGCCGGCAAAAGCACAGGCTACTCCGGCAAGAATGTAGGAAACTACGATGGCGGGTCCGGCGTAACGCGCCGCAGCCGAGCCGGTGAGAACAAAGATTCCGGCGCCAATGATGGCGCCCACTCCCAACATGATGAGGTTGACGGGACCGAGGACACGCTTGAGGCTGTGCTCACCCGTCTCGCCGGCCTCGGAGAGCAGCATGTCCAATGGTTTGGTTAGGAGCAGCTTCGACATGGGTGATTCGTTCTCCTGGCAAAAAATACGAAGCCCTTATTCAACGGGAGCCACGGCCGCGGAAGCCTGCGACCCATGGCGCGACCACAGGAAATATACCGGAATGCCAAGCAGCACAATGACCAGCCCAGGCCACGTGTACTGTGGCTTGTAGAGCAACAAGACTATATCAATAAACAACGCCATCACGATGTAGATGGCGGGCAGCCATGGATAGCCGAAGGCGCGGTAGGGACGCGGGGCATCGGGACGGGTGCGGCGCAGAACGAAGAGGCCTAAAAGCGTGAGCACGTAAAAGACGAGCACGGCAAAGATGGTGTAGTCCAGCAACTGGCCGTAGCTTCCACTGAGGCAGAGAATACTGGCCCAAATGGCCTGGACGATAAGCGAAAGATGAGGAGTGCGGTAGCGCGGATGCAGGCGCCCTACGGATTGGAAGAAGAGTCCGTGGCGGGCCATGGCGTAATAGACGCGCGCGCCAGCGAGAATGAGTCCGTTGTTGCAGCCGAAGGTAGAGACAAGGATCGCAAGGGCCATCAGTTTCGCGCCGCCCTGTCCCATGATCTGCTGCATGACGGCGGTGGCCACGCGGTCTTCCGAAGCGTACTGGATTCCGCGCCCGACGGTGGTCATGGCGTGAGGCTCGCCCCAAAGTGGCAGCACCAGCAAGTAGATGAAATTTACGGCAATGTAGAGGAGGATGACCGAGCCGGTTCCGATGGCGAGTGAGAGAGGCAGGTTACGCTGCGGGTTGCGGACCTCTCCGGCGGTAAAGGTGACGTTGTTCCAGGCATCGGCGGAGAATAAGGAGCCGACCTGCGCCACTGCGATGACGGTGATGGTAGACACCAGCGCGGTGGCTCCGCTGACGCCGATGGGAATTTTGTGCAGGGCGCCGAGTCCGGCATGGAGCCAGAAGTTCGCGCCAAAGTTGGCGCTGAGCGCCTCCGGCGTGCTGCCAACCCAGATGCCGAGCAGGATGAGCCCGAGCAGCCCGGCGATTTTGGCGGTGGTGAAGACAACCTGCACGACGGCTCCGGTTTTGACGCCGAAGATGTTGACGATTGAGAGCAACAGGATGATCGTGATGGCCACCAGGTTCTGCGTGTTCAGGCCGACATCCATGTTGCCCAGCACCATGGGGCCGAGATGAATGGCGGGAACCTTCCAGAGGTGGAGGATCCAGTGGGAGGAGGAGACCGAGGGAAAGAAAACGCCGAGAAACTTGCCGAAAGCCACGCCGACAGCGGCAATGGTGCCGCACTGAATGACGAGAAAAAGCGTCCAGCCGTAGAGGAAGCCCCACAGAGGGCCGAGTGCCTCGCGCAGATAGATGTACTGGCCGCCGGCCTTGGGCATCATGGCCGCCAGTTCGCCATAGGAGAGCGCCGCGACGACGGTCATAAAGCCGGCAACCAGCCATGCCGCAATCAGCAGGGCAGGCGAGTCCACGGTGCGCGCCATTTCAGCAGCGACGATGAAGACACCCGAACCGATCATGGAGCCCATGACCAGAGTGGTGGCGCTGGTAAGGCCGAGACCTTTTACGAATTCCTGATCCTGACTGGGAGCTTCCTTTACTAACTGTTTCACCGCTCTCCTTCAAGTTTCAATTGGGGGGCGATTCAGTACGGTTGCACAGAACTCTACATCATTAGCGCGACATTTAGCACACAATCAGCACACCATCAGGACACCATCAGGCGGAAGAATTCCTTTGCTGCCTCGCGCGGGGAATGGGAGATGTCGCCGATGACGGCCACAGAATCCGCACCTGCTTTGAGAACGGTCTCGGCATTGGCGCGGGTGATGCCTCCGATGGCCACCAATGGAAGCGCCCGGCCGGAGTCATCGCGCAAGCGCCGGGCCGCCGAGACTCCATGCACACCCACCTCCGCATCAGGGTGGAGCTTGCTGACGGTGGCAAAGACGGGACCGATGGCAACATAGTTCACAGGCTTGGTCAACGCCTCGGCCATCTGGGCGGGGTTATGGGTAGAGAGACCCACGATACTGCCGGGGCCCAAAACACGGCGGACGCCTTCGGGGGAAAGATCTTCCTGCCCTACGTGTACGCCGTCAAAGCCCGCAGCCAGGCAGAGGTCGGCACGATCATTCATGATCAGGGTGACGGCCGGGAGAAGGCGGCGCAGCTCGCGCGCCTGCGCCAGAAATTCGCGGGGATTGAGCCGCTTGGCGCGATACTGCAGGAGGGTGCAGCCGGCCTCGGCCAGAGCCAAGGCATGAGAGCAGACCAATTGCAGCAGCTTTCCGGGTTCGCAGGCGGCGCTCAGGCTATCCGCGTCGAGGATGGGATAGAGAATTGGGAGGTCCATAACGACTGCTCGAACTCCACGAAAGATTACCAGAAATTGGGCGAGAAAAAGGGCGGCACAGGGCCGCCCTTCAAGTTTGCTGCCAAGCTATTTTTTCGGCATGAAGCGTTCCATGAACTTCGTATCGAACTTTCCGGCGATGAAATCCGGGTCCGCCAGAATGCGCTTGTGCAGGGGAATCGAGGTATGGATACCCTCAACGATAAACATATCCAGAGCGCGCCTCATGCGGGCAAGCGCATCCGCGCGATCCTTCCCGTGAACGATCAACTTTGCAATCATCGAGTCGTAATAGGGGGGCACTACGCCATCCTGATACTGCGCCGTATCGACCCGCACGCCGGTTCCTCCGGGCACGTTGAAGGCGGTGATTTTGCCTGCCGAGGGGGTGAATTTCTCGGGATGCTCGGCGTTGATGCGGCACTCGATGGCATGGCCCCAGGGAGTGACAGGCTGGGTGATGATGTCACACAGTTTCGCTCCGGCGGCAATCTGGATCTGGCTCTTCACCAGGTCCACGTCAGTGATGAATTCGGTCACCGGGTGCTCGACCTGAATTCGGGTGTTCATCTCGATGAAATGAAGGCTGCCCTCTTCGTCCATGAGGAACTCGACGGTTCCGGCATTGTAGTAGCCGATCGCCTTCATCGTCTTTTCCAGAATGCCGTTCATTTTCTTGCGCAATTCAGGAGAGACGGCGGGGGAGGGAGACTCCTCGAGCAACTTTTGATGGCGCCGCTGAATGGAGCAGTCACGCTCGCCCAGGCTGACTACATTTCCGTGCTCGTCGGCCAGCACCTGGAACTCGATGTGGCGGGGACGCTCGATGAATTTCTCCATGTAGAGGTCGCCATTGCCGAAGGCGGACGCCGCCTCCGAGTTCGCGGAATTGAACTGGTGAGGCAATTCTTCGGCCGAGCGAATGATGCGCATGCCGCGTCCGCCGCCGCCCGCAACCGCCTTGACGATGACCGGGAAGCCGATCTTTTGCGCCCATTCCTGAGCCTCTTCCACGGTATCGATGACACCGTCGGAGCCGGGAAGAATGGGCACTCCGTGAGCCTTGACGGCCCGACGCGCCCTGTCCTTCTCGCCCATGGTGCGGATGATCTCCGCTGGCGGGCCGATGAACTTGAGCCCGGAGGTCTCGCAGACGTGCGCGAAATTTGCGTTTTCGCTCAGCAGTCCGTAGCCGGGATGAATGGCATCGACATTGGCAATTTCAGCGGCACTGATGACAGCCGGAATATTGAGGTAGCTTTCAGCAGCGCGCGCCGGTCCGATACAAAGCGCTTCATCGGCAAAGCGGACATGAAGTGAGTTGCGGTCGGGCTCGCTATAAACCGCAACGGTCTTGACGCCCAGCTCTTTGCAGGCACAGATAACGCGAAGTGCGATTTCACCGCGATTGGCAATCAGAACTTTGTTAAACATGCTTCAATGTGCTCCCGCCGGCCGACCGGCGTTGGCGTGGCCGCCTTTTTCCGGATGCGCGGCTCACGGCGCGGTTCGCAGGAAGGCGCAGAGCGCTTCCGGTACGCCGCAGAAAAAAATGGCGGAGCCGGTAGGGCTCCGCTGGCTTACTTGGTACGAATCTTGAACAGCGGCTGGCCGTACTCGACCGGCTGACCGTTCGAAACCAGGACATCGACAATTTCGCCGGACTTTTCGGCCTCAATCTCGTTCATCAGTTTCATGGCCTCGACGATACAGAGCACCTGGCCCACTGAGACGGTGTCGCCACGCTTAACAAACGCTGGCGCACCCGGAGACGCAGCCTCGTAGAAGGTCCCAACAATAGGAGATTTGATGACCTCGACACCTACCTCGGCAGCAGGTGCCGGGGCCGCTGCAGCCGGAGACGCTGCCGGAGTTGGAAGCGGAGCCGCGGGAGCCGGCGCTGCGGGCGTCTGGTAAGGCGGTGTGTATGGCGCCGGAGCTGCGTAAAATGTAGTTTCAGAAGCAGCCACAACCGGCTGCGGACGCTTTACGCGTAATTTGATATCGTCGAGTTCCAATTCAAACTCGGCGATGTCCTTTTCGACGAGAAACTCGACCAGCTCTTTGATTTCGTTCTGATTCATTGGCCGCCAGAAGCGCCGCAACGGGGCGACGCGGGTATGGATTTAGTTCCTATTTGTACACTTACCAGTAACTAACAATTCAGTTTAACTCGATTAGCTTCTTACCAACAGGGGTTAGGACTTCATATCCGCGCTCGGTCACCAGCAGCATGTCTTCGATCCGAACGCCGCACTTACCTGGAAGATAAACACCGGGTTCGATGGTTATCACCATGCCCGGCTGCAGAATTGCATCATGGCCTGCTGCCAGACGGGGCAACTCATGAATTTCCAATCCTACACCGTGTCCGGTGGAGTGGGTGAAGAATCGATCCAGCTTCGCGCGCTTTAGATCGTGCCGCGCCGCCTGATCGACCTCTCCGGTGGTCACTCCGGGCCGTACCACGCTGATTGCCGCCAATTGCGCATCCAGAACCGCTTGATACAGCGCACGCGCCTCAGATGGAGCTTTGCCAAGATGGACGGTTCTGGTCATATCGCTACAATAACCGTCGAGCACTACTCCATAGTCTAACACTACGAATCCCGCGGCGGGCAGTTTTGCGGCGGAAGCCACGCCATGAGCAAGCGCCGAACGCTCGGCCGAGGCGACAATGGTTTCAAATGACATTCCGCCCGCGCCCGCCCTTCTGGCCATATATTCGAGTTTGGCGGCGACGTCTGACTCGGCTACGCCAGGGCGCATGGTTCTGAGCAGGGGACGGAAAAGCTTGGAGGACAGCTCGACGGCATTGCGTAACCTTTCAATCTCATCGGCATCCTTGAGGGCACGCAGCTGTTCGATGGCCCCGGCGAGGCCGACGACTTTGATCCCCTTGCCGAGTGATTGCTTAAAAGCATCGGACTGAGCCACCGTCAGGTGCTCGGACTCGATCGCTACACGCTTGAATCCCAACTTTATGCAGGTTGCGGCGACGGCAGCCAGACTGCTGCCGTGAACGATAGAAATGCGAAGGCCTTCAACCTGAGCAGCGGCCTGCCCGGCATACCTTCCATCGGTGAAAAAGAGGGGGCGCGGGATCGCCAGCAGGACTCCCGCGCTGCCTGTGAAGCCACAGAGATAGCGCACATTCGGCAGGTGGGTGACTACGAGCGCATCCACCTTCTGCCGTTCCAGCGCTTTGAGTAGATTCTTCCGCCGCCCTTGAAAATCCATCGAGTGATTGTACATGCTCCGGCTCAAAGCGGATTTCCTAAGACTCCGCTTTGCGCCGGGAAAGCATAACGGAAGACCTAGGTTTGCACAATCTTGGGGGTAATGAAGAAGATCAGCTCGTCGGTCTCGGTCTTGACGAAGCGCTCCTTGAAGAGATTGCCAAGCCACGGGATGTTGCCTAGCACGGGAGTCTGGGTGGTGCTGACCGAGTTGCTGGTCTGGATGACGCCACCGATCACAACCGTACCGCCATCGGTAACGAGTACCTGGGTAGTGGTCTGCTGGGTGGTCAGGATGAAGTTACCCTGGCTGTTTGCCACGCCCTGCGGCTGCGTGTTCTCCACATCCACGGTCAGGAAAATGGTGTTATCCGCAGTGATCTGGGGAGTGACCGAGAGGCGCAGAACTGAATCGATATAGGAGGTTGTGGCGAGCGCGTTGGCAGTGGCGGCGGTGGTAACAGGCAGTTTTACACCCTGCTTGACTTCTGCCTTGACGTTGCTCTGGGTCACAACCCTTGGACGGGAAAGGACCTTGGCAAGGTTGTGAGTCTCGGCCGCAGTCAGAATCGCATCGATACCATAAGTCTTGGTAATGTTGCTGAACGAGAGGCCAGTGGTCGGGCCGGTTGCGGGAAAGTTAGAGAACAGGGGTACGGTGCTGGTGATACCAGAGGGTGTGGTGACGGGCAGCAAGGTAGTTGCATTCGGATTGGAGCCGCCAATGGTGCTGACGCCATTGCCCCAGTTAAATCCGAGCTGGACGCCAAGATCCCTGGAGAAGGATCGCGTTGCTGACACTACGCGTACCTCGATCTCCACCTCCGGGCTCTTCCGGTCCAACTGCGAGATCAGGCGATCCAGAGTGGGGAGCACGCTCGGGATGTCGGAGATAATCAGTGCGTTGGTGCGTACATCCGAGATCACATCGCCGCGCGCAGTCAGAAATTTTTTGACTGTTGGTACGATTTCGGTGGCCTTGGCATAGCTCAGGAATCGAGTGATGGTTTGGCGATCGACAGCGAGAGCGATAGCCTCGGACTGGGCGCGACGATCAACCGCCTCCTTGCGCAGGGTGTCGGTAGCCGCAATGCGAAGCACGTTTCCCTGCAGTTCGCGATCCAGCGAATTGTTCTTCAAAACGATATCCAGCGCCTGATCCCAGGGCACATCATCGAGCACCAGGGTCACGCTTCCCCTCACGCTGGGATCGAGGACGATGTTGAGTCCGCTGATCTCATGAATGAGGCGGAAGAAATCCTTTAAATCCACGTCCTTCAAATTTACTGAAATCGGCTCGCCCGTGTATTTGGGGCCAGAAGTAAGCGACTGTGCGGGGGTAGCTGTGGACGGTCCCGGGGCCGGTGGAGCCAGGCGGGCGCTCTCGGTTGCCGGCTGAACAGTTTTCGGCGCAGTGCTATCGGCTTCGGGAGCAGCGGGCGGCACTTTGGATTCACGAGCTGGGGATTCAGGAGCTGGGGAATCACTGGCTTTGGGGCCGATGGCCGGGGGCTCGGCCAAGGCCAGCTCGACCGGAGGCTGAGGAATTGTTGAGGCGCTAGCGATGGCCGGAGTAACAGCCGCCGAAGTTTTAGATTCCGAGATCTGTGAATCGGCAATCTGGGCAGAGACAGTGCGCACAGGCTGCGCGGCTGCAGAGGTTACGGGAGACATCTCCGGGGCCGGCGGGCTCAGGCGAGCGGTCTCGATTACAGGCGGAGCAACTTTCTGCGTGGGCGCGGGAGTAACAATCGCCGCCGTAGCCGGGGACGGAGCTTTAGGGCCAACGACTGCGGGCTCAGCTGCTGATGCTGTGGACGCCGATGTTTTTGTAT
Source organism: uncultured Acidobacteriota bacterium (assembly GCA_963738165.1). Taxonomy (GTDB): domain Bacteria; phylum Acidobacteriota; class Terriglobia; order Terriglobales; family Acidobacteriaceae; genus TOLSYN. Next base: position 356,780 of record CAVTVE010000006.1, on the reverse strand, counting down.
CGGCACGCGGTGAATCGGCAGCGGGCACGGGCTTGGAGGAGGCGGTCGCTCCGGCTTTGGTAACGGACGCATTGGCCAGTGCCGCGTGAGCACCCAGGCTGTTGCCGGAGTTCGTATGGCCGGCTAGCTCAGGCGCAACTGATGAAGCCAGGGCCGGCGATGGGGCCGCCTTGAGCGGCGCGGACGAGATTCCCGCATCGCCGGTCTTAACCCGCACGATGAGCTGCTTATCCGAAGGCACCACATCAAATGTGCGGGGACCGCTCAGATCGACGACGATACGCACGGTCGGAGGCTCGGATTGAAAGCGGCCGACGCGAACCCGGAGCACGTCTTTCGTATGCACCGCGATGTTTTTGACCGATGTTTGGAGCACCGCATTGGTGAAATCCAGCACCAGGCGATCGGGATTCTTCAGCAGAAATGAACGGGCCGAATTGGAGCCGTCGACGGTGATGTCCAGCGTGCCTTGTCCGGGGCGCACGCTGACATTGCGAATGGTGGCAAAGGGAAGCGCGCTACCAGCGGCGCTAGGCTGAGCCGGATGCACAAGCGTCGCGGGGGCAGTGACTGGAAGGGCCGGGGGCGGCGTATTTTTCGCCACAACTTTGACGTCGCCCTTCACACTGCTTTTTACATCACTCTTCCCATCGTTGTTCGTAGCGTTCTTCGCGACAGGGTTCCCGGCGCTGCTGGACGCGCTGTTTGCGGCACCCTTCGTGACGCGATTCGAAACCGGGGTTGCTACGGGCGCGAGATGAGCGGGAGTTGGATGCGACGAGGTGTTGGTCTCGGCCAGGGAGGGCTTTGACGCGGGCACGTCGCTCGCCGGCGAGGAATGAGGAGTGATCACGGAGGCGGGCGGCGCTCCAGGAGCCAGCGCGCTTGAGACGCCACTGCTCAATTGAATCTTCAGACCATCACTCGCGTCGTTGACGCTCACGGAGACGCCATCACCCAGTGCGAGTTCGATGCGGGTGACTTCGCTACCCGAAGCACTGGTGTAGCTGGAGAGTTTGTAGCCCTTCAGGGCCGCCGAATTTACCGTGGCGGTGTGGTCCACGGCAGAAGCAGCAGTTACTCCTGTCAGGTCCACAAGCATGAGGTGTTCGTCAGGCCTGTATTCTTTGTGGGCATACGAACCTGTCGTGTGCAGGTTCACCGTGGCCGCATTGGCCGATGGCATCACCTGGACAGAATTCAGTTGTGAGGCCGCCGTCGCCGTTCCGGCGCAAAGCAGCGCCATGAGTCCTACCGTCAGCAGTCGCTTTAACTTATTCATAGCTCTCCCCGCGTAACCTGCTGCCAGGCTTCGCGCGCCTCTCCGTCACTTGCTTTGCAAGATCCGAGCTCATCTTCACAAACTGCTTTCATTCAGTGGCTCTCGCCTCAAACCGCAGGCACCACGCCGATTTTCCTGACCACTTCGCGCGTCAACGGCCGTCCCACGGAATCGGACGAGTGTTCACGCAGGATGATTGCGTCCCTGGTGATACGCTCCACTGCACCATCGGCGAGGGGATCGTTTTCATGCAGGAAATAAGTATGTTCGCCATTGACTACGACGGCGATAAATCCGTTGGGTGAACGAACCACGCCACGCAAACTGATTTCTCCAACGAGGAGGCACTGTCTGCCAGTGCCGGTGCAGGTCATGGCTTCGCGGACGCGCTCGACGACGGGACTGACGAAGGGATCGCGGTGCGCCTTGCCGGCACTCGGCTTGACTTCCGCCGCCTGGACGACTGCGACAGGACGTGGCTGGACCGATTTTTTTCTGCGCATTGGCCGCCTCGCAGCAGGCTTTGGTGCGGACTGTACGATGACGGGCTTCACCCCGGCAGACTTGGCCGCAAGGGCTAACGAGTTTTGTGGTGCATTGCTCGACTGCACCCCGGTTGCAACAGGGGGCTTCGCCGGAGCAGGAGGCTTCGCCGGGACATGGGGCGTGGCCGCAACCGGGGGATTCACCGGTTTCTGTGGCGATGTTTGTGCCCACGCGTTCGCTCCGAGCCAAAGTGCCAAGATCAACTTGCTGCTGTTCATCGCCCCTCCTACTTCTTTGCGGCGGCGGGCGGTGTTCCGCCCTTGGAAGTACTGTAAAAAGTCGTCAACAAACAATTGGCGGATACGGTTTCAGTGGGCGACCATTTATAGGCCCTTCTCACCGATGATTTCCCGCCCTTCAGTGAGCCCATGGTGAGCTTTGAGACATTCACGATCCGCTCCGACTTCTGCAGTTGATCGTAGAATTTGAGCACCGAGTAATAAGGCCCATCCACGTCGATATCAACGGGAACCTCGACGTAATATTCTTTTGCCGTGGTTTCCTTCGGTGTATAGCGGCGGACTTCGATTCCGGCGGCAGAAGCCTGTTCCTCTACCAGAGTGATGAAGCTTGGGACTTCCTCTTCCTCGGGCACGACTTTGCGTTGCGCCTCCATCTTGACCTTCAAGATTTCGGTCTGCTGATTGAGCTCTGCAAGCCGGGATTTGTAAGGGGACAGCTGCGCGACTTCGGCCTGCTTGCTCTTCAAGGTCAGCGCATCCGCTTGGTTCGCCTTCGCTAATGGCTGGAGGGCAAACATATAGGCTCCGGCCGCCATAAGAAGAATGACCAGCGCCACGATTCCGATTTGTGCCAGATAGGGCAGTTGCTTAAAGCTCGTCATGACCTTTTAAGCCTTCGTCTTTTCGCAAACCAAGCTGAAACTGAATGTTTGTATCTTCTGTGTTTCTTCCTGCGCGGTCTCGTGCAACTTGACGTCCTTGAAATAGCCGGAGCTGCGTAGATTGGTCATTAAATTTGCGACCGAGTTTGGTCCGAGCGCGACTCCGTCCAAGGCCACGCTGGCTCCATCGTCACGCATGTTTAGCAGCCAGACGCCATCGGTCTTATTCACGGTGTTACTGACGCTGGTTAGCAATGGAACCGGGCTTGCCTGGGATGCGCGCAACTGATCGATGATGTCAAAGCGCCGTTTAAATGCATCGTAATCTTTCTGCCGTTGCAGATACGCCTGCTTCACCTGGGTCATCGAGGCAATCGATTTGTTGGCCTCAGCGAGCGAGACCTGAAGCTTTTCATGCGTGCTTTGCAACTTCAGGAAGTACAGGTAGAGTCCCGCGCTGGCAACGACCACAATCGCCAGCCCCGCAATCACCGGAGAAGGTCCATCGGTGGTGAGCTGCGGCATGGAGAACAGCCGTGTCTTCTTTCCTTTCTTCGGCTTTGCCGTCCCTAGCAGATTGATTCGGATCATAGTTTTTCAAAGCTCCTCAGGGCCAGGCCCACGGCAACCGCCAGTTGCACCCCATTGCGCTCGATCAGGTCCGCGCCTTCGCCAATGGGCGATATGATCCTCAGGAACGGATTCATGGGATCGATGGGGATGGAAAATTCCTGTCGCAGAGCTTCCATTAATCCGGGAACCTGCGACGAACCGCCAGCAAGGTAAATTCGCTCGATGTGTTCACCGCTGGCGGTGGCACGGAAGAAATCAAAGGTCTTCTGAATTTCAAGCACGATAATCTCAGTGACCTGCTGCAGGATCGGCAGTTTGGCGTCTTCACTCACCGTTCCTACCTTCTTGCCCAATTTCAATGCTTCGGCATCGTCGAAGCTAAGATCGAGTTCCTTCTGCAGCGAATCGGTGTACTGATTACCACCCACGCTTACATCGCGGGTGAAGAGTGGATTGGTGCCACGCACGATGTTGATATTCATGACGCTGGCGCCGATGTTGAGCAGAGCGACAGTGGAGTTCGGAGCCGGCGTGTAGTTGTATTCGTAGCAGTTCTGAAGAGCGAATGCATCGATGTCAACGATGGCCGGCTGCCGCCCGGAGAGTTGCAGGGCGTTGGTGTAATTCAGAATTTTGTCCTTCTTCACGGCCACCAGCAGAATGTCGATGGTAGGCCCGTCAAGGACATCACTGAGCACCTGATAGTCGACGTTTACATCGTTCATGTCGAAGGGGATGTACTGCGCGGCCTCGTTGCGTACGGCTTCGCCCAGCTCCGGCTCTTCCATGGTCTGCATGGAAATCTTCTTTACGATCACGGAATGGCCGCTGACGGAGGTCGCGACCTGCTTGGCTTTGAAGGCTTGCTCCGCGAAGATCTTGCTGATGGCGCTGGCGACGCTGCCGCTATCGACGATCATGGAATCGACGACGATGTCGCTGGCCAGAGGCTCGATGCCAAGATGGCTCACCACGATCTCGCCGCGATTGCGCTGCAACTCCACGGCCTTGATGCTGTTGGAGCCGATGTCCAGACCGACAATCGTTTTGTTAGAGCCGAAAACATTAAGACCAAACATAAGCCGACACCCTCATTAGCCCACCGCGGAGGTACGAACCGCTCGCGGCTTCTTCTTCAGCGTGCCTTCTCCCCCGCTGCTCTTGTTTTCCATCCAGCGATCCAGTAACGCTTTCTTGAACTTCCAACGGTTGCCCAGCTTGAAGGCCGGGATCTTGTCCTCGGACACGTATTTGTACAGCGTATCGGGGCTGACGCCGAGATACTCGGACGCTTGCCGAATGTTCATGACCTCAGGCGAATTGGACATACTCATTGCCCTCTCAAAAACCAGAACGCAGCCTGGATAACCAATGCTCAAACTCCCTGGCCCTTCCTACCGGGGCCGCCGAGAGGCCCTCGCCTGCGCCCTGGAAGCCAAAGCTTCCAATCAGGCGTGACGCGAGGAAAAATCCTCTACTCTCGGGTGAGTACGCGCTGGTTATAGCAGAGTTCAGGGGATTCAAGTCAACCTGAACTTCCGGTAAGAGCGGGAGATATCCGGTAATTGCACCCGAATTCCGGCACTGAGCCGATCCCAATTCACCATACTTTGTAGGTAAATTGAACATACACCACAAAATGCTGGGGTAGTAATACAAAGGATGCTGGGATCCAGAGAAGATGATTACGAAGGGATGTAACCCACCCGGAAGTCAGCCATGTTTACTCCCTTTGCAAGGGCATTGGCCTTCGGTTTCCGTCGCATACGTGGGATGGCAGTCCACAAAACTGAGAGCGACGATGCGCGGGATGACAACAGCTGGAGACGACTGAGGCCAGGGGCAAATGCCATCGGTTGACGGCTTCTGGTTGGCGACCATTTACGACGACAAGTACCTGGGCGAGAGCGACGCGTTCGATCTACTACAAGACCCTTGCTCCTATCACGAGCGGCTTCGATGTAACTGCAACTTCTGACAGTTTAAGGATTTCCAGCAATCAACCAGACTCACTGATATGCGAGCGTCACGGCATATTCGAGCATCTTTAGGACCAGCGATATAACTATGCTGAAATTGCACTATAAGCGTCACCTGCGTTGGTTCAGTGCCTGGGGAATACCTGCGCTGTATGCCGGAACCGCAATCGCGGCCGGGTTGACGATTCCACGTTTTGAGAGCCGCATCTTTCCTGGGTTAGTCTCCCCATTGAGCGTTTCCTCCGCGACGGCAATCTACTCCTCCATCTCCTCCGGGATGATAGCCCTCACCGGTATCGTATTTTCCTTGACCTTCGTGATGGTACAGTTCAGCGCAACGGCGTATTCACCGCGCCTGGTGCTGTGGATTGCTCGTGATCCGGTGATGTCGCACGCCCTCGGAATGTTTACAGCCACATTTCTTTATGCGACATCAGCGCTCGCCGGGGTCGACCGGAGCGGGTCGGGGAAAGTTCCATTTGTCAGTGTCTATGTCGTAATCGCTCTCCTGCTGGCGAGCGTGGGCATGTTCATCAGCCTGATTCAACGGATTGGTCTCCTTCAGATCAACCGGATGTTGATCTTTACCGGTGACCAGGGACGCAGGGTGATAGCGAGAACTTATCCGTCATTCGATTCCGTAGTTACGGTCACTGGGACGGACAAGTTTCGTGCCTTACCTCGCAGCCAGACGCTGGTGCATCACGGACGACCTCGCATAATACAAGCGGTCGATGTCGCCGCGTTGGTGAACTTGGCCAAAGCGTCCGGTGGAATGATCGAGATGGTCGTGGCGGTAGGCGACACGGTCGTGGAATCGATGCAGTTGTTGCACGTCCACGGGACTCGACACCCTATTACTGAAGAGAAGTTGAGGAATGGAATCGAATTGGGAGACGAACGCACATTCGAACAGGATCCCAAGTACGCGATTCGCCTGCTGGTGGATATCGCAATCAGGGCTTTGTCGCCGGCAGTCAACGACCCGACAACGGCAGTCCAGGCGCTTGACCAAATCGAGGACCTTCTGCTGCGCCTGGGGCAATGTTACCTGGAAATTGGAAGCTATCTCGATGGCGACAACAGATTGCGACTCGTGGTTCCGTTTCCCACGTGGGACGATCTCCTTCTCCTGGCTTTTGGTGAGATTTGCTTTTATGGCGCTACCAGCCTACAGGTCATGCGGCGAATGAACGCGCTCGTTGCTGATCTGACTGGGTTTGTTCCGGAAGAGCACCGTCCAGCGCTCAAATCCTGGCACGTACGATTGAAAACCACGATCGCACGTTCGTTCCCAGATAGTGAGGAGAGGCGGGAGGCTTCGCATGAAGATCGGCAAGGACTTGGCGTACCCCGCAGGGGTTCTTCCGATTGAGATTCTGTGTTGATGGTGTGGGGGATGGGGCCGACGCCCCCTCCTCCACACCTTCATTCAATTACGCTGCACCTGGCGAGGTGAACAGGTTCCTAAATGGACTCACAACATCGGTCCATTCTTAGTAGTTCATATCGAACTGCTCCTGATGGAGTTGCGGATCGCTTTTCACCAGGACGGAGTGGCCGAGCAGTTCTTCCATCTCCTGCAACCACTTTCCGTTGCCGCCCTTCAACTCCTTGGCGACCTCGGGGTTGACGCGGAGGATGACTTCCTTGCTTTGGATGTGACGGCGCACCTTGCGCATCTCGACGTAGATTTCATTACACACGGTTTGCACCGATTTGACGAAGCCAGTGGCGTCGCAATAGGGGCATGGCGTGCCGAGAGTCCGCTCAAGCGACTGCTTGACCCTTTTACGGGTGATGGCCACCAGTCCGAAGTCATTGAACTGAAGGATCTTGGAGGGGGCTCGGTCGGCCTTCATGGCCTCTTCGAGCGCCTGCATCACCTTCTGGCGATTCTTGCGCTCATCCATGTCAATGAAATCGACTACGATGATGCCGCCGAGATCGCGCAGGCGAATCTGGCGGACGATCTCCTTGACCGCGTCGCAGTTGGTCTTGACGATCGTGTCTTCCAGGCGCGCCGTTTTGCCGACGTATTTACCTGTGTTGATATCGATGGCCACCAGGGCCTCGGTCTGGTTGATGACGATATAGCCGCCGCTCTTCAACCAAACTTTGGACTTCAGGCTCTTGTTGATCTCCTCGTTGATGCCGAACTGTTCGTAGAGCGGCGTGTCCTTGGTGTAGAGCTTGATTCGGCGCACCAGGTTGGGCTGGAAGCGGGAGGCGAAGCGCACGACGCGCTCGTACTCGCTTTCGTTGTCCACCCAGATCTGTGAGAAGTCGCTGGTCACCTGATCGCGCAGGATTCGCTCGACCAAGTTCAGATCATGATAGATAAGCGCCGGACTCTTGCCGGACTCGGCACGGGTGCGAATCTCGGTCCACAGATGCTTGAGGAAGCGAATGTCGGCGCGCAGTTCGTCTTCCTTGATATTGGACGCCGCGGTACGAACGATGAAGCCGCCGTGTCCGTTCTCACGCTCGCTGGAGACGATGCGCTTGAGGCGCTGGCGCTCCTCCTCGCTGCTGATCTTGCGCGAGACGCCGATGTGGTTCACCGTGGGCATGTAGACCAGGAAACGGCCGGGAAGCGCGATGTGGCTGGTGATGCGGGCGCCTTTCTTGCCGATCGGTTCCTTGGCGATCTGGACCAGGATCTCCTGGCCTTCCTTCAACAACTCGCTGATGAGAGGCACGGCGCGCGACTGCTGCCGCGGGCGCATCCGTCCTCCGGTGCGCGGCGGTGGCGTGCCACGACGTGGGCGACGATCGCGGCGGTCGAAGCGGTCGGGGCGCTGACGTCCAGCTTCGGGAGCAGCTGCGACTGCAGGCTCTTCGCTCTCGCCGGACTCTTCGTCTTCTTCTTCCTCGACCTCGCCGGCTTCGTCGGCAAGCATCTCGGATTCCTCGAACTCCTCGCCCCCGAAGTCATACTCCTCGTCTTCCAGTTCGTTCTCTTCGCCGCTCTCGCGAACCGCAGCACCGATCTGGGAGCCGCTTCCATCGTCGAGTGTGTCCTCTTCGGAATCGCTATCTTCGTATCGATCTACGTGCGCGGCGAGAGCCGGCATCTCGATCTCATCGGCATCGAGTTCCTCGTGTTCAACGTGACCGCCTTCGATTACGAAGCTGCCTAGCTGATTGGCCGGGGATTTTTCTTCTGCCGAATGTACGGTCGAGGCGTCGTCCACAGGCTGCGCTGCAGACTCACTTTCGGGCCCCTCTGGAGTTTTCAGCTCTGCGGGCGAGGGTTGATCCTCGGCGGCAGTGAATATTTTCGAGACGCGACTGCGCCATGAGCGACGGCCAGCGGGCTTCGTTTCGCTTGCCTCAGGCGCGACTTCGGCCTCCTCCGGGACGATTTGGGCAGGAGGCTCGACGGCTTCGGCTTGGAATGGCTCAGGGGTGTGCTCGACGGGAAGCTCGGAGGATTGATTGGCAGCGGCTTCCGCATCAACCTTCCCGGCCTCGGCTTCCTCTTCGACTTCCTCTTTGCCTTCAGCTTCCAGCTCCGCTTCCGGCGCGTAACGCTGGGTCAGAGAGGGGAGGGCGCTTACGCCGGAGTAGCTGGCGCTGGACAACGGTTCGTCTGGATTCTCTTCGGCCTTGGTGGTGGCAACGGGCTCGACGGGACGAGCGGGTTCAAGGTGTTCGGCCGGAGCAGAGGCTTCGGGCGCTATGGCTTCCGGAGCGTCCATGGAAAACGCGGATGCGGTCAGATCCGGAGCGGAGAGCTCGACACCGCGATACTTTGAAATGGATTCGCCGGGCAGGACGATGGGAGTGTAGTTCTCCGGCAGAGCGACGTGCTCCTGCTCGCGCGGCTCACGTTCGCGATCGCGGCCACGGCCACGATCCCGCTCACCATAACGTCCACGTCCACGGTCACGTCCACCACGGTCGCGATCACGACCGCGGCTGTAACCGTGATCGGATTCCTGGCTTGCGCCACCCTCGGGGGCAGGAGCGGGCGCTGGAGCTTCACCCTCGGCGCGGTTGTATTTCGAGATCGACTCACCGGGCAGAAGCATAGGGGTGAAGGCCGCCGATGGGGCGGACTTTCCTTCGGGCAGGCCCTGGCCAGCCGGAGCTTCGCCGGCTTCCGCCGTGATCTCAGGTTCGATCTCTTCGGTGTCATCGTCATTCACGGTTCGAGCCAGGCCGTGAACCACGAGGCCACGGGGTTCGAATCCGCGCAGTTCGCGCCGCTGCCTTGGCTCACGCGGAGCAGGGGCTTCAAAGTCGTTTGCGGGCGGCTGACGAAAATCATCGGCGCTCGCGGACTCATCCGCCGAGGTGCCGGATTCGGTTGCGCCGGAATCTGCGGCCCCAGCCTCGACTGGACGGTCACCGGCGACGCGCTCGCGTCCGCCGCGTCTGCCACGGCGGCGGCGGCGTCCGCGCCAGCGCGGAGCGCCAGCATCTTTTCCCTCACCTTGGGCGTCTTCGCCTTCGGCGGCGGCCTCTTCCTGGGACTCCTCGGCATCTGTTTCCTGGGCAATTGGCTCGGCGAGGATCAGACCGTTAGCCTGGGCCAGAGTGGCTCCGGTGACCTTCACATCGGAGAATTCGCCGTCCTCGTCTTCGTCCTGGAGTTCCAGGAAATCGGAGACATAGAGGAATGCGTCGCGTTCGAGTCCGATATCGACAAACGCCGACTGCATTCCGGGCAGCACGCGGGTGACGCGTCCTTTGTAGATCGACCCAGCCAGGGTGTATTCGTTTTCGCGCTCGAAGTACACCTCGGCGAGTTGATCATCTTCCACCAGCGCCACCTTGGTTTCATGGGGCGTGGTTGAAACGTACAATTCTTTATTCATTTTCGCTCCCGGCTAGCTCACAATGAGCAGCCTGTTTTGAGCCGGAGGCACGAAGGCAGGTGGTCAGTTTTGAAGATCAATGCGCCGCACCGCAGCCGCCGGCCGATGGGCCGGGGCGCGGAGCGGAGTTCGCCCGCTCGACTGATTTGAGGGGATCATGCCGCCGGTTCCGCCATGGCGCATTGCGCCATTCGGGGCTCCGGCTGGGTTTGATGTGAACCTATGCACCGATTCCGTACTCCCCGGATCTATCGACCCGGTCCGGTTGCGCTACGTCTGGGTTTTGTGGCCACTTCTCTCCCGCATTCCAGAAAAGCCTGACCTCTGGAATGCCGAATGGGGCCGTTCCCTGCCCTTGCACCGCAGCGCAATTCTTCAATCGTGACCGACCTGATTGCCTTCTGGCCGGCTTTGCCCTCCCATCGAGGGCTCCATCTCGTGTAAGCGGCCCGGGAACTCCCCGGCCGAAAGCCCCGGCGATCACCACCGAAGACCCATTCCTTCCGCCTTCTTCCGGCGGTCTTCCTGGGATTTTGCAAAAGACCTTGTTCCGCGCGCCTCGCTCTGAGGCTTGCGCGGGCGCTGAGAAGAACTCCGTGGTTGCGGAGCCTCCTGCACTTCACGCGTGATCCTAATTCACAAACCGGCGCATACGGACGTTCATCACAATGCCCAGCGCCAGGAAGGTAAACAGGATCGACGATCCTCCGTAGCTCATCAATGGAAGCGGAATCCCCGTAACGGGCATGAAACCGACTACCATTCCCACGTTCACCAAGACGTGGAACGCCAGCACCGCGACCACTCCCATAATCAGGAAGACCCCGGCCCGGTCCGGCGCCGTTTGTGCGTCATGGATCAGACGCATCAACACCCCAAAGTATAGCAGCATTACCACCAAAGCGCCCACAAAGCCATGCTCCTCGCTCCAAGCGGCAAAGATGAAATCGGTATGGGGTACAGGGAGGAACTGGCCCTGGGTCTGGGTTCCCTTAGCCACGCCCTTGCCCCAGACTCCGCCCGAGCCCACTGCGACCAGCGACTGGATCACCTGGTAACCCGAGCCGTGGGAATCGGCTTCCGGTGCCACAAAGGTAGAGAGCCGCTCCTTCTGGTAGGGCTTGAGGCCGTACTTCCACGCGACCGGCATCAGAACGGCCGCTATGAGCACCAGGATGATGCCATGTTTGAGCCTCATGCCACCGAGTACCAGGGCCATGAAGGCAATTGGAATATACGTTAGCGCCGTGCCCAGATCGGGCTGCTTGAGGACGAGCAGCATGGGGAAGAGCACGACCAGGCCCGCCTTGACCAGTTCGCGGAAGGGTAGATCGTTCTCGCGGTGCTCGGCGAAGTACTTTGCCATGGTGAGAATCAGAATCAGCTTGACCCACTCAGAGGGCTGAAAGTGGAAGAGATGAAAATCGATCCAGCGCTTTGCACCCAGGTAGCGCTTGCCAAAGAGCAGCACCGCAACGAGGGAGACCAGACTGAAGCCATACAACCAAGGCACGAGTTCCAGAAGCGCCTGATAGTTGATCAGGCTGACCATAAACATCAGGCAAAGCCCGGCCAGGATCCAGTACACCTGCTTGATCTGCATTCCCTCAAACTTGGTATGCAAGGTAGCCGAGTAGATCTCCGAGACGCCCAGAATGCAAATGATTACGACGAAGAGGAGCAAAACCCAGTCGAAATCGCGAAAGTTTATGTAGCGGCTCAATGTACCTCTCCTGCGCGCGATAGCGGCTCCGGCAAGGTGGCCACGACCGGAGGAAAGTTTTGCCAGGAACTGCGCTGGGGCTGCGGATCATGCTGCGGATTGTACCGTGAGGGATCGGAATGCGGCGCAGTGTTCTGGGCGAACTGCTCCATTCCAGGGGCGGCGATTGCGCGGTGGAACTGGCGCGGCGTGACGCCCTTCCCATCCTGCTGGCGGAAGCGTGCTGCCTGGAGATGTCCGGAGTCGCTGCCGCCCTCGCTCCACAGCCCGGTTACTTCGGTGGGCTTGGCGGCTTGAGGCGACGGGGCGGGAGTTGCGTCATCCGGAGGAGGTAACAGGTGCTGGAGCGGCCTGTGATTCTTTTTGTCGTCATAGGCCTTGATGACCTGCGTCGCCAGCCGCGCCGCGAGCTTTCCGTGCTCACCGCCCTGAAAGAGAACGCAGACGATAATGTCTGGATTGCGGCGCGGGGTGAAGCCGACAAACCAACCGTTGTCCTTGTAGGCTTCCTTGTTTGAATTGGACATCCTGGCCTTCATTGCGTTTGAAACCGTCTGCGCCGATCCGGTCTTTCCCGCAATATCCACACCCTGTATGTGGGCGCTTGGCGCGGTTCCCTCGGGCAACAACACCTCGCCCATGGCGTCGGTGATTGTCTGCCAGCCCGCCGGGTCGATAGGGACATCCTGAGTGTCGGTGTAGTGCAGGGCGGTGCGATAGGTTTCGGGGACTTTCTCGGGGAAGACCACGTGCGGGCGCACCAAGTGTCCACCCATTGAGATGGCGCTGATGGCGCGCATCAGTTGGACCGGAGTGGTGGCGACGGCACCCTGCCCGATGCCGACTGAAATCGTCTCTCCGGCAAACCACTTCTGGCGGTAATTCTTCAGCTTCCACTCTTCGCTCGGCATGACGCCGCTGACCTCCTGCGGAAGGTCAATTCCGGTCTTCTGGCCCATCCCGAAGGCGGTGGCGTACTTGGCGATGCGTCCGATGCCGAGGCGCTCGGCGAGGGTGTAGAAGTAGACGTCGCAGGACTGATAGATGCCTTTCGTCAGGGTCACGGAGCCGTGCGCGCCCTTAACCCAGCACTTGAAGTATCGGCCATAAAACGAAGCGCCGCCGCCGCAATTGACGTGTAACGTCTGGGCGATGCCCTCCTGCCATCCGGCTACGCTCATGATGATCTTGAAGACCGAGCCAGGGGCCAACTGCGCTTGGATCGCCTTGTTCATCAATGGCTTGCCTGGATCGGTGAGCAGAGCTTTCCATTCCTTCGAACTGATGCGTACGGCAAAGGCATTGGGATCGTAGGTGGGGCGGCTCGCCATCGCGAGAATTTCGCCGGTCTTGGGGTCCATCGCCACGATTGCACCGGGCTTGTCGCCCAAAGCCTCTTCCGCAGCAATCTGCAGGTCCAGATCGATGGTGAGTTGTAGCGGCTTGCCTGGGATCGCCGGGGTATCGCTCAGCTCGCCCACTTCCTTCCCCTTGCTGTTGACCAGCACGCGGCGCGAGCCATTTTTGCCCATCAGCATGTCGTTGTATTCGGCTTCGACACCGCTCTGTCCGACCACGTCTCCCGAGTTGTAGAACTCGTAGCGGGGATTGTTGAGCATGTCCTCGCTGACTTCGCCGACGTAGCCGATCAGGTGCGCCATGAATCCATTCCGGGGATAGAGGCGGCGATGCACGGTGATGGTGTCGAGCTCGGGAAACTCGTTACGATGCGATTCGACGAAGGCGAGCTCGTCCGGGGTGATGTCGTATTTGAGGAAGATCGGCTGATAGCCGGGCATCGCCGACAAGCGCTTGACTCGCGCCTTCAGTTCGTCGGCATCCAGGTGCAGCCCCAAGGCGATGGCGTCCAGGTTGGAGTCGCTGACCTTGCCTTGCGCGCGCAGCAACAGAGCCGAAAAGGAGGGGTAGTTATCGACGATGGGACGGCCTTCGCGATCCAGCAGCTTTCCGCGTGGGGCGAGGATGGGAACTTCTTTCACACGGTTCTGCTCGGCCATGCTGGAGTAGAGATCCGAGTGCAGAACCTGCAGACGCCAGAGCCCAAAGATGAGCAGCAGGAAGATTCCCAGAATGATGTACTGGGTGATGGCAAGACGAATTAGCGGAACTTTTTCTTCGCGACCGTACATGAAACCCGGAACTTTGGGGCCACCCACCCCACATTCGCCAACTGCAGGCGGATGTGGGCCACCCGTAATTCCTACTCCCTGATTTTGAAACGATTCAACAGCGCAAATAGAAACACTGCCATGACGGAGTTGACCACGGCCGCTCCAGCCTCGTGCCCAAGATTGATATGAACCGGTTGCCCCACCAAATTGCGCTCAATGACTGTGAACACGGCTTTATGGATCGCATAAAAAGCAAACGTAAGCAAGAACCGCGAACCTGGATTCTCTACATCAATCCTAATTCCAATTGACGACGCACCGTAGCCGACCAGCGTTTTCGCAATTCCGAAGACGCCGAAAGGGGTGTGTGTCAACCCGTCCTGAAGCAATCCGATGGACGCACCGGTGAGGATTCCGCTCACCTGACTGCGCCGGGAGACGGCAAAAAAGATGGTCAGCAGTAGCCCGAGGTCGAAGACCCTGAAGAAGTGCAGACGCACCGGCATGAACGCCTGCAGACCCACCATAAGCAAGGGCAGACCCACCGAAATCGGCCAGGAGAAGCGATAGACTTCGACCTGATCGCGGGAGGTGTAGCTGAGATCCATGGCTCTCATTGTGGCTGCGCCCCTTCCGTTGCAGTGGATCTTGGTTTGGGTTTCGGCAAGACCGGACTGTCTGGCGAAAGCGGTTTCGGAGAGGCGAGTTTCGGCGCAGGTTTTAGAGCTGCGGTGGGCGCAACGGCATTGACTCCCGCGGGCTTTGCGGTCTGCGGAGGTTTAGCCGGGGTCCCGCTCGCTGGGGCGAAAGTCTGCGGTTTGGTTGCGCTGGCTCCCGCCGCCGGGGGTACCGTTCGCGGCTTCGTCGGCGGGACATTCTGTGACGGAGCCGCATGTGCGGGCACACTTCCGATTGCGGGCGCAGGCTTGGCACTGGATGCGGCTGAAGATTGCGCAGGGGTTTGGGGCGCCGCACCGGGTGTCGTTTGAGCTGGCGTCTGCGGTTGCGATGGTTGAGGCACTCCAGGCAGATGCCCGGCAAGAATATCGGAAGCACGAATCGGCCCCAGACCGGCGGTGTCCGGCGCGCGCGATTTTTGCGAGGTGATGACCAGCACTTCCTCCAAACGATCCAGATCCGCGGAGGGCTTCAGCTTGATCTCAAGAAAGAGGTTGCGCCCCATGCTCACCTTCGACACCGTACCGATCGGCAAGCCCTTGGGAAAGACCCGATCGCCGCCGGCGGTCACTAGCGTTTCGCCGGGCTGCACGGTTTCATCGCCCATGATGTAGTTGAGCTGCACCTCTCCGGTTGAGCTCCCCTTCACCACCCCTTGAAGGCGCGAGTTCACCAGAATCGCGCCGACTCCGCTGGTGGGATCGTTGATTAACAGAACTTGCGAGGTCTCACCGTAGACACTGAGCACCTTGCCGACCACGCCGTCGGGTGTGATGACGGGCATGTCAGGCTTGATGCCATCCTTGATCCCTTTGTCGATATAAAGCAGGCGCGAGGTTTCGGTGCCGCTGGTTCCAATCACCTGTGAGGCGACGGTGGTGTCGATCCAGTGCTCCTTGAATTCCAGCAGGGCCTGGATGCGGCGCGCCTGGCGCGCATCTTCCTGCTCCCTGGCGCGCTCCAGACGCATCTGTCCGGCTTCGGCCTTGAGGCGGAGATTTTCGCGGCGCACGTCGCGCAGGTCGACGTAGTTCGTCCAGACTCCGCGGACGTTTTCTCCCGAATAGATGAACAGGCGCTCGAGGGGGGTAATAGCCCCTACGGTCAGCAGGCGGAGCAGTCGTACAGGCCCCGCAACGGTCTGGCGCTTGACCTGTACGGCCAACGCCAGGAACTGAGCCAACAGCACCGTTGCCAGGACCACCGTATTCTTGTGCCGCGAGAAGAAATTCATGTCTTCAGAGTTTCAGAAGTGTAGCCGGCATCCGTAGCGGCATCTCCTATGACCGCGGGCGGGCGGGGCTTGCGCCTGTTCGTGCAACGCGGAAATGCGCAAAAAATGCGAGGCCGGAGCACCGCTCCGGCCGGGCGCCTTATTCGATGCTGATCTTACGCAGAAGTTTGAAGTCACTGAGCATCTTCCCCGTGCCCAATACGACGCTGGCCAAAGGATCATCGGCAATGGAAACCGGCAGGCCGGTTTCCTCGCGGATTCGCTTGTCCAGATTTTTGAGCAGGGCGCCACCGCCGGTGAGTACGATGCCGCGGTCGCTGATGTCGGCGCTCAACTCAGGCGGGGTACGTTCCAACGCCACACGAATCGCGTTCATGATGGTCCCAACGCACTCACTGAGAGACTCGCGAATTTCGCTGTCATCGATGGTGATGGTCTTGGGCACGCCCTCGATCAGGTTGCGCCCCTTGATCTCCATGGTCAAGGGCTTCTCAAGCGGGTAGCCGGAGCCGATTTCGATCTTGATCTGCTCGGCGGTTCGCTCGCCAATCAGCAGGTTGTACTTGCGCTTGAGGTAGTTCATGACGGCTTCGTCCATCTGGTTGCCGGCCATGCGAACCGAGCGCGAGTAGACGATGCCGCTGAGCGAGATGACTGCGATATCCGTGGTGCCGCCGCCGATATCCACGACCATGTTGCCGCTAGGCTCGGTGATGGGCAGACCGGCGCCGATGGCAGCAACCATGGCCTGCTCGACCAGATGCACTTCGCTGGCCTTGGCACGATATGCCGAGTCCATGACGGCGCGCTTTTCCACCTGAGTAATCTCGCTGGGCACGCCGATGACGATTCGCGGATGCACCAGCATCTTGCGGTTGTGCGCCTTCTGAATGAAGTAGTTCAGCATCTTTTCGGTGATCTTGAAGTCGGCGATCACTCCGTCTTTCATGGGCTTGATGGCAACGATGTTGCCGGGGGTGCGGCCAAGCATTTCCTTGGCTTCCTTGCCCACCGCTTCCACTTCGTTTGTATTCTTGTTGATCGCGACAATCGAGGGCTCGTTGACTACGATGCCTTTGCCTCGCGCATAGACAAGCGTGTTCGCCGTGCCCAGGTCAATTGCAAGGTCGCTTGAGAACATGCTGAACAACGAACGCAAATTCCCGAAACGCGAACCAGTGTGGAAGCCATTGTTTGACATCTTTTTTGCTGTCTCTCTCTTTTTCCGTAGGAAAAGAATAAAAGAACTATGCCTCGGCAAGGCCGTCGCTGGGAAGCCAACCCCGGCGATCAAAAACCTGTCTTGGATCTGCTCACAGAATAATACGGGCAGGAGCGCTGCATACCAATGCGTTAAGAGCACTAGCCTGAACTCATCCCCTATCTTACTACTCCGGCAGCCCTGGAATGACTCAGTTCCGCAAAATTCCTGGCGGAAGAATACGAAGAACCAGCTACTTACGTGTGCATTCGGATGGATCGGCCGAGGCACTCGCCTTAGATTTGGCGGATTTGGCGCCGCAGAGGCGGTTGACGCCGACAGATTGTGCTCGCCGACACAGAGCGGGTACCCCTGAACTTGCCACCGCACGCCGCCGCCAACTACGATATGCGATCGATTGGCTGGAGCGCGCTGCAAAAAAGCAAGGTGGGTTCCACCTCAATCGTTTCTGGAGATCGATTCCAATGGCAACCACTGGCTCCGAGATCAAGACCTTCGGCAACTTTATCGATGGGAAATCGGTTCCGGCCAGCTCCGGCGAGACTTGCGAAAACCGCAATCCGGCTGATACTCGCGAGGTGGTCGGCATTTTCCAGCGCTCGGGCGCGGCCGAGGTGAACCTTGCAGTGGAGGCCGCTCAGGCGGCCTTCAAGAAGTGGAGCCGCGTGCCCGCGCCGCACCGCGCCGAGATCATCCTGAAGGCGGCATCCATTCTGGAGCGACAGAAGGATGGCTTTTCGCGCGACATGACGCGCGAGATGGGCAAGGTTCTGAAGGAGACGCGCGGCGACACGCAGGAGGCCATTGATACGGGGTACTACTTCGCCGGCGAGGGACGCCGCATGTATGGGATGACCACTCCGAGCGAGTTGCCCAACAAGTTTGCCATGTGTACGCGGCAGCCGGTTGGGGTGGTGGGCATGATCTGCCCGTGGAACTTCCCGATGGCGATTCCTTCGTGGAAGCTCTTCCCTGCCCTGGTTGCGGGCAATACCTGTGTCATCAAGCCTGCCGAGGACACGCCGCTTTCGGTCTTCAACTTCGTCAGTGCGCTCACCGAAGCCGGAGTTCCGGCCGGTGTGGTCAACATCGTCACCGGCCACGGCCCGGAGGTTGGCACGCCGCTGTTGGAGCATGAGGAGGTTCGTGCCATTTCGTTTACAGGATCGAGCGAGGTTGGGCGCATTGTTGGCGCGCACTGCGCCCGTACCCTTAAGCGCTGCTCGCTCGAAATGGGCGGCAAGAACCCGATGATCGTCCTCGACGACGCCAACCTGGACTTGGCGCTGGAAGGCGCGCTGTGGGGGGCCTTCGGCACCACCGGACAGCGTTGCACGGCCACCAGCCGCATCATTCTGCAGAAGGGCATTTACCGACGCTTCGTCGATGAACTGGTGCAGCGCGCCAAGATGCTTCGCATCGGCAACGGCCTGGATGAGACGGTGGAGGTGGGGCCGGTGGTGAGCAAGCAGCAGATGGAGACCATCCTCGGCTATATCGACGTCGGAGTGAACGAAGGCGCACGAATGGCCTGCGGCGGCAATCGACTGGAGCGCGGGGATTATGCGCACGGATTCTTTATCGAGCCCACAGTCTTCTCCGATGTGGATCCGAAGATGCGCATCGCGCAGGAGGAAATCTTTGGGCCGGTCGTCTGCTGTATGCCCTGCGAATCTCTGGAAGACGGGATTGAGATTGCCAACAGCGTGAAATATGGCTTGTCCTCGGCGATCTACACCAGGGACGTAAACCGCGCCTTCGCCGCCATTCGCGATCTTGACGCGGGGATCACCTACATCAATGCCCCAACCATCGGGGCCGAGGTTCATCTTCCGTTCGGTGGAGTGAAGCAGACCGGCAACGGCCATCGCGAGGGCGGAGTCGGAGCACTCGACTTCTACACCGAATGGAAGGCTGTCTACGTGGACTACTCCGACCGGTTGCAGCGGGCGCAGATCGATCGCCCGGAATAGCGAGCTTCGATCGGCCCATGGGCATAGCTTCCCACCTTAGCCGCGCAAAAGCGGCGCGACGCGAAGGTGGGGCACCCGGCGGTGCGGCTGAGGCGGGGCAAGGGGTGAGGAAATCTTTCCTGAGGCGTGCCGATTCGGCTTCCGGGCGCGTTGCGGGCTTGCACTTCGCTCCAGCATACGGTTCAATGGCACAGGGACTTTATTCAATGACCTCCAACGTGACTTTCCAGATAACGCCTGCGACTCGCATGGCGAATGTAAGCTATGCCATCCGCGACCTCGCCGTCGCTGCCGATCAGGTTGCGAGCCAGGGGCACAAGATTCTCTACCTGAACATCGGAGACCCCTGCAAGTTCGACTTTCCCACGCCGGTACACATGATCGAAGCCGCTGAACGCGCGATGCGCGATGGCTACAACGGCTATGGCGAATCGCTCGGAGAGCGGAGTGCGGTGGAGGCCATTCGCGCCCAGGCCGAGGCCAATGGCTTTCAAAATATCCAAGGCATCATGGTGGGCTACGGCTCCGGCGAGGTGATCGACAACTGCCTTACGGCGCTGCTCAATCCGGGCGACAATGTGCTTACACCATGCCCCGACTACCCGCTGTATGGCGCGGTGTTGGGCAAACTTGGAGCCGAGCCGAATGAATATTTTCTGAGCGAGGAGGACGGTTGGCAGCCTGATTTGGAAGACCTTGCCTCGCGCATCAATTCGCGGACGAAGGCAATCCTGCTGATCAATCCGAATAACCCCACGGGCGCGATTTACTCGCGCGCCACTCTGGAGCGGATCGCGGAACTGGCGCGGAGGCACAACCTGCTCATCCTCGCCGACGAGATCTACGACAAATTGATCATCGACGACGAGTGCAAGCACCACTCCATTGCGACGCTTGCGCCCGATCTTCCGGTGATCACCTTCAACGGACTGTCGAAGGCGTATCTTGTGCCGGGGTGGCGGATTGGTTGGGCGATTGCAACCGGCCCGGCTGAGTCACTTTCCAATTACCTGGAAGCCGTATACAAGTTGCTGCGTGCGCGGCTCTCGGCTCCGCACCCATTCATGCACGCCATTGCCCCCGCACTGCAGGGGCCGCAGGATCATCTGAAGCAAGTGCGTGCGAAGTTGCGCCGCCGCCGCGATCTGACCGTGGCATGGGCCGCGCGCACACCTCGCGTCTCGCTGGTAGCGCCGCAGGGAGCGTTCTACGCCTTTCCCAAGCTCGACATCGTGGAAGACGACATGAAGTTTGTCACCGGGCTGCTGCAAGAGAAGCATGTTCTGTGCGTCCACGGCGCAGGCTTTGGACAGAGACCGGGAACACGCCACATGCGGATCGTCTTTCTGCCGCAGGAAGAAGTGCTGGAGCAGGCTTACCAGGGGATCACGGAGTTCATCTCGCAGCGTTAGTTCAGCGTTAGTTCATCAGGGCGTTCGTTATCTCCGGGCTTCAATCAACGCTCCCCACCCATAACGGGTGGGGAGTTTTTGTCCATTTCTTGAGCTAAAGCATGTAATCCGCGCTCTACTTCACCATTCGATGTTTGCCGCAACAAAACATTACATTTCCGGAAATTTCGCTAGCGGCTGCAAACTGCTCTCAACACAGGACAAAACACTGTACGGTGCGGTACTAATGCACTCCATCAAATGATTGAATAGCAGTTTGACCTCTAATTCACCATCCAAATCGCCCAGCCGCCTATCATAGGAGTCTATGGCAGAAATAATTCTTAAACAGTATCTGTTCGCCAGCGACTTCGACCAGACTCTGAGCTTTAACGATTCTGGCCTGGTTCTCACTGAACTGCTCGGCATTCCGGCCGAAGAGTTCAAGGCAAAAGCGGCGGGTATGGCGCAGTTGAATTTGGTACAGCAAGGGGCGGAGCTCGCTTACTTGCTGCTGCACGATCCGGCGTTCCACTCACGCGTCCGCCGCGAGCATTTGATTGAAACCGGAAAGCGCATTCCGCTCAAGGAAAACATTGAGCTTCTCTATCGCACACTGCGCGAGGGGATTCCGGGCTACGAGTTCGACTTTTGCGTACTGTCGGCGGCGCCGGTGGAGATCGTGCAGTCGGCGCTTGAGGGCATCGTGCCCGCGGATCACATCTACGGCACTGAGTTCGAGTACAACGCCAGCGGTGGAATCGAGCGGTTGATCCGCTGCACGGCGGGATACGGCAAGGTGACGCGCATCATGCAACTGCAGGCCGAGCGCTCCATCGGGCTCGATCATGTCGTCTATTGCGGTGATGGCAGCTCTGATATGAACGCGATGCTGCACGTAAACGAGGGCGGCGGGTTGACCATCGCGGTCTCAGAGTCGCGCTGCGTGACCCAGATCGCCGCACGCACCGTGCTCAGCGATAACGCGCTCAGCGTGCTGGTTCCCATCCTGGAAGAAGTTGCAAACTGGGCGCAACCGGAGATTCGCCGCTTCTTCGAGTCCAATGGATTCCTGGTGCAGGAATGGGCGCGGATGCGCACCGACGTCCTGACGCTGCGCTCTACATCGGCTTCTATGGCTGCGGAGGCAGACTGATGCTGAGTTGGATTGGCTGGATCGCAACGGCTTGCTTTGGACTATCGTACTTCTTCAAGAAGCCAGCGACGCTTCGCCTCATTCAGGCAGGCGCGGCGATTCTGTGGATCAGCTACGGATTGCTGATCCATGCCCTGCCAGTGGTTGTCGCGAACGTGATCGTTGCGCTAGCGGCGTTGTACTCCACCTTCGCGGGCAACTCGCAAAGAGAAGAAAGCTCCACCTGAAGCGCGCTGAAATACAGGAGGCCCGCGACGAGCGGGCCTTTTCTTTTGCCTTGAACGGAGCGCAGCTATTCAGGTTTGGGAATTTTTCCCTCGGTTTCACTCGCGGCTGGGTTATGCCATCCTGTTTACCATGCGAACGCCTCGATATGCCCACGCTCTGAATTTTGTGCTCTCGGTCTTCATCTGTGCGTTGCCGTTGATTGCGCAGCAAGCGCCGGCTCCCCCGGCGAGCGCCGCCACGCCGCCAGCGACCGTTACCGTGAAGGTGAAGGAGGTGAACCTGCTTGCGATTGTGCGCGACAAAAAGGGGCAACCGGCGAACGGGCTGGAAAAGCAGGATTTTGTGCTGGAGCAGGATGGACGCACGCAGACGATCACGCAGGTCGCGCATGAAAGCGATCCACAGCTGATGATCGGAATCGTCGCAGACACCGGACCGGGACAGCGCAAGGAATTGGCCGATGAGCGCAAGGCCGGGACCGACTTCGTTAACCGTCTGCTGCGCGAAAACAAGGACCGGGCTTTTGTGCTGCACTTCGACAAAGAGGTGGAGTTGCTGCAGGACGTAACGACATCGCATGACAAACTCGCAAAAGGAATCGACCAGATTTCGGTGGGTGAGACGCCGCACGGCAGTGGAGGCGGGGGCAGCGGACGCAGGCGCGATGATGGGGACGCGCAGACACCACATTATTTTTTCGGCGGAAGTATGCTCTACGACGCGATTTATCTTTCTTCCGATGAGGTACTGAAGGGTCAGCCGGGACGCAAGGCGATCGTGCTGTTCTCCGATGGCGTAGACCGCAACAGCAAGACATCGCTTAACAGCGCGATTGAATCGGCACAGCGCGCCGATACTCTTGTTTACTGCGTGTACGTTGCGCCTGAGCGCGAGGAACAAGGATTTGAAAATGGCGGAAGGCAGCATGGAGGCGGGTATCCGGGCGGTGGCGGGTATCCGGGCGGTGGGCCATTCCCCGGCGGTGGCGGGCCTTTTCCGGGTGGAGGTGGGCCCTATCCGGGTGGAGGACGTCGGCGTGGTCCGGAGAGTACTGAGAACAAGACAGACGGGAAGAAGATTTTGCAGCAGATTTCGAATGAGACCGGCGGAAGGTACTTTGAGCTTTCAAGAAAGCTGACGGCTGCGCAGATTTATGAGCAGATCGAGCAAGAGATGCACCATCAGTACAGTTTGAGTTATACGCCGGACAAGGCCGAGAGCGGCTATCACAAGCTGCATTTAAGCACTCGAAACTCAGAGCTGACGGTTCAAATGCGCACGGGGTTCTACGCAGAGTAAATGAAAGCGCCGGTTTTGGAGGGTGCTGGTATTTCCCACATCTGCTGAACACTGAATGCGGCAGATATGGGGTACCGAGAGAGCAAGAAAAAGCGCGACCGATGAGGCCGCGCTTTTGTATCACCGGATAATTGCTGATTCGTATTCTCTAGTTCGATCCTGCGTGGGAGGATTTTTCGAGGCCTGGGTTGTAGGGGATGGCGATTGCGGCGCTCTCGGGATTGAGCAGATTCTGCTGGCTGGGACCAAGACCTAGCTTGATGAGGGCTCGGGAGTCGGGAAGGATCTTTGTCTGCCAGTGGTTATCGTTCTGAAAGCGGGTGAGGGCGTCGCGCGTTGCCTGATCCCACTGGCCGGAGGCTTCGCCGTCCAGATAGTGCTCGCGGATCAGGGCCTGCTGAATTTCAATGGTGCGGTCGACGTCGATAGACTGCTGGACGCGGAACTTGGGCTTGCTGACTACGGCAATTCGAGCCTTGCCGTGCCCCTTGCGAGTGCTGAGTGTGGCGCTCGCTGTGCACTTGTGCCTTGAGCTTCGAGATGGGGTGCGGGACGATGTGGCTTTCAGGTGCTGGGCCGTTACGTGCTGGGTTGTGGTTCGGAGGTGACCGCTGGTTTTAAGAGCCGCCGCCAGAGGTGACGTGCAAAGCAGGGCGGAGGCGAGCAGAGCCGCGCTTACTATCTTCGTTTGTAAGGACATCAAAAAACACCTCTCGGAGAAGAAGTAATCCCCCGTGGCGCATTCAAGGACTCGACCAAGACGGAATCGCCCGAGATTGTTCTGCGAACTTGAAAACAGCCTCGGCCGGTTTTCCGCCCTGCCGCGGGCATCCTTCTTTGGATGCCCCGCGGCGTGGTACGGGTTTCACTAGAGTACTACGGGAGGGTGCCTCCGAGGAAGGTGTTTGTTGCCTCGCGGCCCTGTCCGGCCTGGCGAACGACGAAAACGACATCCTGCCCGGACTTCAATCCCGACTCGATTTTGGCTAAGGTTTCGGGATCATTGACCGGCTGGCGATTGATTTCAAGGATGACATCGCCACGTGCGAGCTGGATGGAATCGGCAAAGCCGCCGGGCTTGACATCGACTACGACAACACCTTGATTAGGCTGCAGATTCAAGCGTTTGGCGGCAGAAGCAGGAATCGGTTTGACGGTGATTCCGAACTTGCCTTCCTTAGGCGCCTGCTCCTCGTTCTCCTCATCACTGGTGCCGAGTTGCGCACCGAAGAGCTTCTGGCGGTCGGCTACGGTGACGGTGGCCTCCTCCTGTTTCCCATTACGGAGGTATCCGATCTTTAGCTTGTCCCCGGGATGATGGGAGCTGACCTCGGAGACCAATTCATCACCATTGGTAACGGTCTTGCCGCCGACATTGGTGATGGCGTCGCCACTTTTGAGGCCGGCCTGCGCGGCAGGACCGCCGGGGGTCACGTCCTGTACCACGATACCCTTGCCACCGCCGTACATGCGGGTGACGGCGGGGCTGGTCTCCGCGCTGAAGGTGATGCCGATAGAGCCGCGTTCAACCTTGTGGGCGGGCGAAACTAACTGGTTGAAGACCTGGGCGACGGTGTCTGACGGCATTGCGAAACCTACGCCCTGGTAGCCGGAGCTTTCGGTATAAATGGCGGTATTGATGCCGATGACCTGACCATCCATATCGACGAGAGGACCGCCGGAGTTACCAGGGTTGATGGCAGCATCGGTCTGAATGAAGGACTGGAACTGGCGTCCGGGAACGATATTGCGGCCCTTGGCGCTAATGATTCCAGCGGTGACGGTGGATTTGAGACCGAAGGGACTGCCGATGGCAAGAACCCAATCGCCGACCTGCATGCTGTCTGAGTTGCCGAGTTTGGCAAAGGGCAAGGGATGGCTCACGTCGATCTTGATGACGGCGAGATCGGTTTCACGATCGGTGCCGATGACCTTGGCCGGATAACTGACGGAGCCAGGATCGCCCATCAGGCTGACACGGATGCGGTCAGCCTTATCGACCACGTGGAAGTTGGTGATGATGTAACCGTTGGCGCTGACAATGACGCCAGAGCCGAGGCTTTGGGTGGTCATCTCACCGCCGCCCGGACCGCCTCCAGGACCTCCGTCCGGCGGGCCACCGGGCTGCTGACCGAAGAAGCGGTCGAACCAATCCTGCAGGCCGTTGCCACTATCAGGCGCCTGATCCTCGTCGGGATTATTCGGTTGTGGCATGCGATGGAGGCGGCGATGTGGATTCTTTATGGTGGACTCGGTGCTGATGTTTACAACGGCGGGATCGACGGCTTTGGCAACACGAGCAAATTCGTTCTCATGCGTATGGACGGAGGGCACGCTCAACTGGGGTGCATCAACGCTGTCCACGCCTTTGGCGCGAGCCGTATAGGTGACCACGGTGCCGATCAACAGCACCAAAGCCACGGTAACCGATCCTACAAAAAGTACCGCAAAACGGTTTTTCTTCCTGCTCGTCGTGAAATCCTGCGACGATCCGCTTGCATCTTTCAGCGGTTCCATGTGCCCTCCGGCAAAATCAGTATTCTCACCTATTTTATCCCTTTTAAAAAGAGGGGCGTGCGCTGGGTCCCTGCGTGGCCGCGCTGCACCGGTTCAGGTTGTTAGACGCGCAGCAAAGGGTTGGAGGCAAGAATATTTAGGGACTTGGCTTTATCGACGATAGGGAAATCGAACTTAGGCCGGAGTTCAGCAACAACCGCAGCTCTGGCCACGCATGGTGCGACGGCCCTCGATGATGAGGATGGGAACGGCGGCAAGGGCGGCGAGGGGATCCGCCCATGCAATGTGAAACGCGGCATTGAGGGCGAGGCCGGCGAGAGCGAGAAGGGCAAGATAGGCGCAGGTGGCAGATTGCACTGCATCGGCGGCGAGCGCGTTGTTGCCGGTCTGGCGCGCGAGTTTGCGCTTTTGTGATGCAAGCAACGGCATGACGATGAGAGCAGCCAGAGTGATGGCGATTCCAAAGGGACTGGCCTCGGGCTGGATTCTACCCACCAAGGCCAGCACGGAGGTGAGGCCGACGACGGCGGCGAGGATAAAAAGCAGGGTGCCGGCGGCTTTGTTGATTCGGAGGTGGTTGGAGCCGAAGCGGGGAGCAAGGGCAAGGACGACGAGCGAGGCGGAGAGCAGCTCGACAAAACTATCAAAGCCGAAGGCGAGGAGCGCAGGGCTGTGTGCTCGGGCGGCAGAGATCAGCGAGACGGCACACTCGATCAACATCCAGACAAGCGTGAGGGACTGAAGCAGGATGAGGCGGGTGCGGAGCGGAGGTGAGTTGGTGGGAAGGGTGGTCATGGGGTGCGACCAGACCATGGTTACGATAGCGAGAAGGCAATGTCAAACGCCATCCAAAAGGGGGGTGGATACCGCACCAAATCGAACGCTGCTTGAATTGCCTCTGAAGTGGCACGGGAGATTTGAGCGGTACGGGGATCCCTCACGTTGTTCGGGATGACAACCTGGATCAAGATCAAAAACAGGAAGAACGAGAATGAACAGGAAGAACGAGAATGCCTAGCTGGCTTCTTCGGCGAGCTCTTCTTCAGGCTGTTGAACGTGGCCGCGCAGTTCGCTGACGAGGACACCGATGAGGATAAGGGCGGCTCCGAACCGGGCCCGTGAGCCGAGGCGCTCACCGATCACGAGGTAAGAGGTGATTCCGGCAAAGACCGGCTCAAGAGAGAAGATGAGCGCGGCGTGAGTGGGCGGAGTGAAGCGCTGCGCCCAGGCCTGGATGATGAAGGAGACGACGGTCCCGAGCAGGGCGGTGATGGCCAGCGCCCAGAGCATGCCGGGAGTGAAGCGGATGAATCCGTGGCGGTCGGCGACGGGGAGGGAGATGAGCATCCAGAGGGCGCAGACGCTGATTTCAACGGGGACCAGGTGGGCGAAGCCGTAGTGCTGGGCACTGCGTCCGAGGATGATGATCTCAAAGGCAAAGGCTACGGCACAGCCCAGGGTGAGAAGGTCTCCGCGATTGAGCGAGGCGAGCGAAAGGCCTTGCGCAGCGGGGATGCAGAGAAGATATAAGCCGATGCAGGCAGCACAGACTCCGGCGAGGATATAGCGATTGACATGGCGGCGCCAGAAGATGGCGAGGAAGAGCGGAACGAGGACGACAGAGATTCCGGTGAGGAACGCGGATTTAGACGCGGAAGTATAGAGCAGGCCGAGGGTCTGGAATTCATAGCCGAGCCACAAGAGGGTGCCGATCTCAAATCCGGCGCGCAGGGCTCCCACGGGCAGTGCGCGCAACTGGCGGAAGAAGATGGCGCAGAGGACGAGCGCAGCGATGGTCATCCGCGCGGCGTTGAAGGCGAGTGGTGAGGATTCGGCGAGCGCAGATTTGATGACGATGAACGTGGAGCCCCAGATGAAGGTCGCGATCAGCAGCAGGAGATGGGCTTTCAGCGAGCGCGACATTACACGGGCTCACGGGAAAGGGGCTCCTGCGGTGGTGGCGCCGCATCGGCGGGCGAGCTACGTCCGTCCTCCGGCTCGAGTCCGGCGAGCAACAGGACGAGCAGGACGAGCCGTCTGAGTGCCTGCTCGCGTCCGACGGGGTCAAACCACTCGTGAAGCGTGTGGGCTCCGCCACCGGAGCCTCCGGCACCGAGTGCGACCGCCTCAAGGCCGAGGGAGAGTGGGATGTTGGCATCGGTGGAGGCACGCTGGAGCTGCGACTGGATTCCGAGCTGTTTGTCCACTGCGAGGATAGCGGCCAGAAGAGGCGAGGTGGCGGGCAGTTCTCCGGCAGGCCGCTCGCCAACCAGGGTGATAACCGGGACGAGATGGGCGCGCGGGCGAGAATGTGCCTGAGCCTCGGAACAGGCGTCAGCCACGGCACGGCGGAGGAGCTGCTCGAGCTCGTTGAGGCGCAGGGGATCGGAGGAGCGGAGATCGACCTTGAGGACGGCGCGCTCGGGAATGGTGTTGATGGAGGTTCCGCCCTCGATGCTTCCTATGTTGAGCGTGGTGCGTGGGGCAACCGGCAGGGGGATTCGTGACAGGGTGCCGATGAGAAGGCCGGCGGCAACAATGGGATTGGGCGCTCCGTGATCGCTCCAGGAATGGCCGCCAGGGCCGGAGATGGCTATCTCAAAACGGCGGCTGCCAAGAGCTTGCGAGATGATGTTATCCGTGCCTGCGCCATCGAGCGCGATGAGCGCGGCCAACGGCGGAGGCGGAGCATCCTCAACCGCGTCGCCGGAGGCAGCATCGCCGGAGGTAAAAAGGCGCTCGCGGTAGAGGTGACGGATGCCGCGCAGATTGCCCTCGCCTTCTTCGCCGACATTGGCAATGAAGAGCAGCGGCATGGCGGTAACAATGCCCACATCATGAAACGCCGCGGCCACCGCCCATAGAGCGGCGAGTCCAGCGCCGTTGTCACTGATGCCGGGGCCCAGCAGACGCGCTTGCTCGCGCCGGATGTTGAGCTGAGTGGATGCGGGAAAGACGGTGTCGAGATGGGCGCTGAGGGCCACGGATGGGGCTTCCGGGTGCGCTCCGGCGCGAAGGGCGGGGCGGGCGGCGAGCAGGTTGCCAACTGCGTCAACGGATGTGCTGAGGCCGAGGAGATCGAAACGCTCGCGCAGCCAACCGGCGCGCGCTTGCTCGGCAAAAGACGGAGCGGGAAGCGCGGTGATGGCGAGTTGAAATTCGGCAATCTCGCGCTCCTGTCGGGAAAACCAGTCGAAGAGGCGATGGACGCGCGAGTCGGCGCAGAGGCGTTCGACCTCTTGCGAAAGCGCAGCCGCCGGCTGAGTGCGCTCGGACTTCCACCGGGTCCAGGGAAGGAATGGCATTGCAGGAATGGTACACGAGGCGGAAGAGCCGCTCGAGCCCACATTTGCGAAAGTAAGGCTGACGCGGGCAATCATCGGCGGTTTGTGTTCTCAGTACTCTACTTCGACCAGATACAGACCGTCCGGGCGGGCGGTGGCGCCGGCGGCGCGGCGGTCGCGCGCCTGGAGGATCGCGAGGATGTCAGAGGGAGCGATGCTTCCTTTGCCTGCGAGCAGGAATGTACCGACAAGGTTGCGGACCATGTGATGAAGAAAGCCGTTGCCTCGCACGATGTAGATGAGCTCTTCGCCGTGGCGCTCAAATCGCGATTCGTGAATGATACGGATGTTGGTGGTGGACTGATCCGTGGTGGAGGCTTCGGCGAGGCGAAGGGTGCGGTCGGGATCGACGGCGGCGAACGAGGTGAAATCGTGCTCTCCGGCGACCAGAGCGGCAGCCTGCTGCATGGCGGTCTCATTCAAGGGATAAGGGTGGTGGGTGACGTAGCGGGCGAGAAACGGCGGGACGACATCGCCGCGCCAGATGCGGTAGTGGTAGCACTTCGCACGGGCGGAATGGCGAGCGTGGAAGCCTTCCGGCATCTCCTCGACCGCGAGGACTCGAATGGCCGCGGGGAGCCGGTCATTGAGAACGGTGCGGAAGTTTGCGACCGGAATCGAGCTGGCGGTTTGGAAGGTTGCGACCTGCGCCAGGGCGTGAACGCCGGCGTCGGTGCGCCCGGAACCCTGGGGAAGAAGCTTCTCTCCGGTAAGGCTTTCGATGACGGCGGCCAGGGCGCCCTGAATGGTGGCCTTGCCGGGCTGAACCTGCCAGCCGTGGAAGGCAGAGCCGTCATAGGCGAGCGTGAGTTTGAGAGTGCGGGAGCCCACAGTTTGCGCAGCCTTCAATGTTCCACAGGAATTCGAGAGTTTCGGCAGTATTCAAGGGTGGAGAGTTTCGAGGGCAAAGTCAAGGTGACAGGGTTGACCAAACTTAACAATACTGTGCTGTTTTGTGTGCATCCCGAGGAGGCGAGATCGGCTCTAATCCTGAGTAGCCGGAGTATGTTGATCCGATCCGGTGCAGCCAAAGGGACGGGGCGAAGACGTGAGCACCGCAAGTTTTCAGAGAAGGCGCGCAGTTGAGTGTGGTTCCGGTCAGGATTTCTACGCTCATTACGCGTGGTGCCTGAACCCCTTGCAACCGCTCGATCAATTGATGGCCCGGCTCAGCGATGAACTGGAGTGGTTTCCGTCGCTGGGGGCGGAGTGGCAGCGGCAGGAATCGCGGATCAACCTTTACCTGCTGACGTGCGCTATCAGCTGTACGGTCGCCGATTCATTGAGCCCTCGCCTGCTTTCGTTCGCAAAATTAGAATCGCGCTGGCCGCGGGCGGCTTTCGCCCTGAGAGCCGTAGGAAAAACAGCGCTCGCGGCGGAGCGCTTTCACAGCTGGCTCTTCGATCACTCCGTCTGGAAATGGCAACGGGAATGGGAAGGGTGCGTCGAGCTGTCATGCGAAATTCTGTTGAATGAATTGGGAGCGGACAGTCCGCAGACGGCTCAATTGGCAGCACTGAGCCAGGTAATGGCTCGGCGTGCGCTGCCGGAAAAGTTACTAAGTTCACGGATGCAGCTGCCTTCCGGATTCCGCGCGCAGGACTTGACCCACCACGACGCGATTGCACTGGCGGATGCATTTGACCGCACGCACAGCAATGCACGGGGCGAAGTGGCGATTGTAGGCGCTCGCACGGCGGGCGCGTATTTTGCTCCGCTGATCCATGCCAGGCTGAAACAGCGTGGATGGAAGTCGACGTGGATTTCGATTCGTCCGAAAAAAGGGCTGGGGTGCTGGGAAAAAAGTCGCTTGCGCGGCATGGCAGGCAGGGCGACGAAGGTATTAATCGTAGACGACCATCCGGATACCGGTGAAACCATCCGCCTGATGATCGATTCGCTTGAAGAGTGTTGGATTGCTCGGCGGAAGATCACGGTGGCGGTTCCGAGCCATGAAGCCCAGAGCAATCCTGGGGCGCTGACCGGCGGCTATACGGATGTAGAGTTGGTCACGATTTCGGCGCAGGACTCCTACAAGCACCGGTTGCTGGCCGGGGAGACGCTGCGACCGGTGCTTGAGCAATTGGTTTCCGGCGAGCATTGCGGCGCAAAGATGATCGATGACGAGCCGATGAACGCTGCCAACCAGGCTCTTGAAGCACATCTGCACGATGATTTTCAGGTCCGCATCAAGCGCGTCTATGCGCTGAAAACACCGGACGGGAAGATTCATAGAGTTCTGGTAAAAAGCGTCGGCTGGGGGTGGTTAGGCTATCACGCATATTTGGCAGGAACCCGGCTGCATGAGTTCGTCGCAAAGGCATACGGTTTGCACGAAGGCATGTTGTTCAGCGAGTGGATTGAAGCGAAGGGCAGCCCGGCGGTAGCGGGTGATCACTTTGCGGGGCATGTTGCCGCCTACACCGCTGCCAGAGTGAAGTTGCTTTCGCTCGCGGAAGATCCGGCCGTGGTTCAAATGACAGCGGGCGCGGATGGCGGCTATACACTGGCTAAGGTGCTGCGTGGTGTGTATCCGCCATATCTGCGACCGCTGAAGATGCACGCACTCTGGAACAAACTGATGGCATACGGTACGCCTCAGCCGACATTCATCGATGGAAATCTGCGGGCCTGCGAATGGCTGAGTGACGGAAACAAGCCGCGAAAGATCGACTACGAGCATCATGGCTTCGGAAATCCCTCGCCAAATCTAGTGGACGCTGTCTACGACCTGGCGCTCGCCAGCTTGCAACTCAAGCTTTCCCGGCAAGCACAACGCCAATTGCTGGCGGAATACATCAGCCTGACCGGAGACGAAGGCGCCGGCGAGCGCATGGTGCTTCACGCCATTGGCTGCGGTCATCTGGCGGCAGAACTGGCACGCTTCCACGTGTGCCGCGCCGCGACCGAGCTTTCCCGCAAGCAGCATGAAGCCACGCACATTGAGGCATGTAACTTTCTCACCTACACCCTCGCTGGATTTTGTGGGGAGCAATATGGCCAGCCGCAGCCCGAAGAATGGACGCGCCGTTTGTTCTTTATGGATTTGGATGGGGTCTTCGACCGCTCCAGCATGTTCTTTCCGCACACAACCACAAGGGGCATGACAGCGCTTGGCATGCTGAACCAGGAGGGCTACTCGGTGGTGCTGAACACCGGCCGTCCCGCGGCTCACGTGCGCCAGTATTGCGCCAGCTATGCCCTGGCGGGAGGAATTGCCGAGTACGGATGCGTGTTTGTGGACCAGATCAACCGGCACGAAACACTGTTGGTTGACGAGGAGAGCCGTGAGAAGCTGGCCTGGCTAAGGCAGCGGCTGGAGAGCGAGAGCGGAGTATTTCTCGACCAGACCTATGAAGTGGCCATTCGCGCCTACCGCTTTGAAAATTGCCAGGCCGTTGGACTGCCGCAAACATTCATTCACGAACTGCTGCGAGATTTTCCGCAACTGACATTTCTCTCCAGCCCGGTGGACACCTATATCTTCCCCATTGAGGCGGGAAAAGGCTCGGCCACCAGAAGCGTGATGGAACGGCTGTCGGCAGATCGCCAGTCATGCGCCGCAATCGGCGACTCGATGGCGGATCTGGAGATGCTCGGCAGCGTTGGCAAGGCATACGTTCCGGCGAATGCGAGCAAGGTAATGCGTCGGGAAGCACGCCAGCGCAGGTATTCAGTGCTGAACGCGCCGTTTCAGCGTGGCTTGCTGCAAGCTGTGCAAGAGCTGACGGGGCATACTGAAGGCCTGCCGACGAGCAACGCGCAAGATGAAAATTCTGAGCACATTCTGAAGGCGCTGCTCTCGGTCGGCGACCGGACGCTGTTACAACATTGGATGGCAATGCTGAACTTTGACCGGCTGTAATCGGGGCGCGTGAGACTCTTACGCACAGCAATGCGCGTACTCTGAGTGTGGGTAGGCCCTCGGCGTTAACACACCACCATCCGGCACAACTCTTTACATCATCTCTGCATACGATCTCGCAGGAGCTTCAGCTGAACGGAAGCCGCGTGCGTCATGAATGAATCGGACGCTGCTGGGAGCAAAGCTGGTCAGCTATACTCGATTGCTTAGGGCGGCGGTAGGCATCGCCACTTCCGGCGCTTTGCAAAAGTTTACAAGGGCCGGAGGGCCGATGCGTGAGAATTGGCACATGGTGAGTTCCGCAACCGTTCCCGGTTTGCCGGGTTGCTGAACTGCTTCTGAAGAGAAAACTTGTAGCGGAGAAGAGTGAGTGTCCGTTTCGCGTCCAGTACACGTGCTTCATCGGGTGATTGCGTCCGCAGCTATATTCGCTTTGCTCTCGTCCTCCATTTTGCCGGCACAGACTACGGCAGCGGGGCCGAACGGCGCGCAGAGCAGTTCGCAAGCGACTGCGCAGAGCGGTTCGCAAACTCAGGCCGAGTACACCACCCCGCTAACTCCTTACACAAAGCCGAATTCGCTATTGAGCGTTTGGCGGCCGTATGCGCCGCATGAGCTTCCGCGACCGGTGCTGAAGAACAGCGACCGGCTGCACTCGATGCTGAAGAACGGCAAACTGATGTTGTCTCTGAGCGACGCAGTGGCGCTTACGCTGGAGAACAATTTTGATATTGCGATTGCCCGCTACAACCTGAACATTGCGGACCAAGACCTTCTGTTGGCCAAGTCGGGCGGGACCGTGCGCGGCATTTCGACTGGA
Organism: uncultured Acidobacteriota bacterium; assembly: GCA_963738165.1. Classification (GTDB taxonomy): domain Bacteria; phylum Acidobacteriota; class Terriglobia; order Terriglobales; family Acidobacteriaceae; genus TOLSYN. The sequence continues at coordinate 323,148 of CAVTVE010000006.1, read as the reverse complement.
TTGCTGACCGGCACGCCGGGCGGCAACGCCACCTCCACCAGCACGGCTGGAGCTACGGGCGGTGGCGCCGGCGGCACCACGACGGGTACAGGCGGCTCGGCTTCCGGTTCGGGCGGCATCGTACTCTCGACCCAGAACTCCGTGGGCTCCCCGATCGATTCCTACGATCCGATTTTGACGGGAACGGTCTCGTTTGACCGGAACCTCGCGCCGATCTCAAATCCCGTGATTTACGGCGGGTTTACTTCGCTGCGGGAGGACACGAACCAGGACAACTTCAACTACGCGCAGGGATGGGTGACGGGCACGCTGCTGCAAGTGAGCTACAACAACCAGCAGCTTAGTCTGCCCAGTAATATTCCACCCCAGGTTTTTCCGTTCAATCCTGCGATCACGTCTTCCTGGAAGGCATCCGTGCGGCAGCACCTGTTACAGGGCTGGGGCATTGAAAACAACCGGCGCGAGATTATCATCGCGCAGAACGACCGCAAGGTCACCGATGCCAGCTTCAAGGCACAGGTGATCTCGACGGTGGCGCAGATCCAGAACATCTACTGGGATTTGGTGAATGCCTACGAAGATCTGAAGGTGCAGCAGACGGCGGTAGAACTGGCGCAGCGCACGTTGAGCGATAACAAGAAGCAGGTGGCAATCGGCACGCTGGCTCCGATCGAGGTGGTTTCGGCCGAATCCGCAGTGGCCGCGGCGATGCAAAAGTTGATCGTGTCGCGGACTAGCCTGGAATATCAGCAGCTGATCACAAAAAACGCGATTGCCCGGAATTTCAATGATCCGGAGTTGACGGCTGCACAGGTGATTCCGACTGACACCATGGTTTTGAGCGATGAGCCGTTGCCTCCGGCAGAGGAGCTGGTGAACTATGCGGTGGCCAACCGGCCTGAGCTGCTGGAAAGCGAGCTCAACCTGCGCAATAACCAGATCAACAATAAGGCTGCGAAGAACGCGCTGCTGCCTGTAGTGGATCTGGTTGGCTACTACGGTGCTGCCGGGCTGAACAACAACTACGGAGACGTATTAAACGACCTGGTAGAACTGAACCGTCCAGACAAGGGCGTGTATGTGTCATTGACAGTACCGATACGCAACCGCGCGGCCCAGGCGAACCAGATCCGCTCGGAGCTGGAATACCGGCAGAACGAGTTGAACTTCCAGCAGCAGAAAAACCAGATCAACCTGCAGGTTCGCAATGCGGCCTTTGCGCTGCAACAGGCACGCGCCGGTGTGGAGGCAGCTCGCGCCGCCCGCGACTTCGCTCAGCAGAGTCTTGATGCCGAGCAGAAGAAGTATGCGCTGGGAGCTTCGACGAGCTATCTGGTTCTGCAGCAGCAGAGCAATTCGACTCAGGCTGCTTCAAACTATGTGGCCGCGCTTTCCACCTACGAAAAATCCCGGGTGGCGCTGGACCAGGTCACAGCCACAATCCTAGAACGCAACGGAATTTCCATGGAGGACGCCGCCAGCGGTCATGTCACGCATCCTCCGTCAATTCCAGGGTTGCAACCGAATCTGACGCCTTCGACGGTGACCGCGCAGCCCACCGCAAAATAATTCGCTAACCTTTTTCTGGGAGGCGCGTCTATCACGTGTAACCTCCTGATTGAGCGACTTCAGGCCGGATCGGTTCCCTAAACGGGGCCCTCCGGCCTTAACTTTTTGGTGCTGATTCATCTACAAACGCCCGGTATTTGCGGTGGTTTGCTAGCATGGGGCATGCCAGAGCAGAGTTCCGGAAATCAGGGCCACGGCCCACGGAGCACCTTGTCGGTTGCCATGGTGGCCTGCGACGAAGAGGCTAACATTGCCCGAACGCTGGCCAGCGTGATCGATTTGGCCAGCGAAATCATTCTTATCGATAGCGGCTCCAGGGATCGCACGCTGGAAATTGCGCGATCACTCGGAGCCAAGGTCAGTATCTTCGAGGAACCCTGGAAGGGCTTTGCGCGGCAGAAAAATTCCGCCATCGATAAAGCTAGCGGTGACTGGGTGTTGCTGCTGGATGCCGACGAGGTTGTGAGCGCTGAACTGGCAGCGGAGATCCAATCCCTGCTCGCCGGGAAGCCGGAATTTCAAGCCTACTGGATACCGCGGCTGAATCAGATCTTCGGGCGCTGGATGCGGCACGGAGGATTCTATCCCGACCGCAAGCTGCGGCTCTTCCGCAAGGGAGCGGCGCGGCTTCCGAACGACGTCGAGGTACACGAAACCCTCCAGACTACAGACCTGACAGGAAGGTTGAAGCACGACCTGCTGCACTACCAATATCCCACGCTGGCTCTCTACATTGAACACATGAATCGCTACAGCTCGGAGAGCGTTCCGCTGGCCCTGCGCAAGGGGCGAGCGAGCCGCTCAATGGCGGCGTTTCTCGTGAATGTGGTGGTGAATCCCGCGGCGACGTTCGTGAAAAATTACGTATTCCGGCTGGGCTTTCTGGATGGGCGTGAGGGTTTACTGCTGCATCTGTATCACTCCGCTTACGTGAGTTGGAAGTATGCCAAGGCCTGGGAGAAGAGCCGGGAGTAGAGGGCGGTTTCAAGAGTTTCAGGGTTAGGAAAGCAAACGCAAGAGCAAGGACTGAGAGAGGTGGAGGACATTGGTTCCCACCTTAGCCGCGCAAGAGCGGCGCGGCGAAGGTGGGGCACCCGGCGTCTGGGGTGCATCTGAAACAGAGTGGAGGCCAAGCGATGGCCGAGAAGAAAGCTGCGGTGAATCCGCCGGCGGAGGTGCTGCGGGGACGGCGGCCCTCGGAGAACGAGAGGCGCTGGGCGGAAAGTACCTTGGCTGAGGCGCTGGCGCGCCAGCCGGAGAAGCCGATCGGCGCTGCCACCGGAACGAACCTGGACGAGAACGGAGCAGCGCGGTTTTCGACGATCTCCGGAACTCCCGTCCGACGGCTCTACACGCACGCCGATCTTCCTGAGGACTGGAGCGAGGAGCAGTATCTGGGGTACCCGGGGGAGCCTCCTTACACCCGCGGGATTCACCCGACAGGATATCGCGGAAAGCTGTGGACGATGCGGCAGTTTTCGGGATTTGCCTCACCGGAGGAGACCAACGAGCGCTACCTATATCTACTAGAGCATGGCGGCAACGGGCTCTCGGTGGCCTTTGACCTGCCGACGCTGATGGGCTACGACAGCGATCACGCCTTCAGCGAGGGCGAGGTGGGCAAGTGCGGCGTGGCCATCGATTCGCTTGAGGACATGGAGATTCTGTTCCGCGGCATCGATCTGGAGAAGACGACGGTTTCGATGACGATCAACTCTCCTGCCAGCGTGCTGTGGGCGATGTACCTCGTGGTTGCGGAGAGGCGGGGCGCGGACTGGCAGAGGATCTCCGGCACGCTGCAGAACGATATCTTGAAGGAATATATCGCGCAGAAGGAGTACATCTATCCTCCGGCGGAGTCGATGCGGCTGGTGATTGATACGTTTGAGTTTGGCTCGAAGTACACGCCGCGCTTCAACACCATTTCAATTTCGGGATACCACATACGCGAGGCGGGCTCGACAGCGCTGCAGGAGCTGGCATTCACGATCTACGACGGAGTGGAATACGTGGAATGGGCGCGGCGGCGCGGGCTGGACGTGGACGAGTTCGGTCCGCGGTTGAGCTTCTTCTTCAACGCCCACAATGATTTCTTCGAAGAGATCGCGAAGTACCGTGCAGCGCGCAAGATCTGGTACCGCTTGATGAAGGATCGCTTTGGGGCGCGGAACGAGCGCACGTGGCTGATGCGCTTCCACACGCAGACGGCTGGAGTTTCTCTTACAGCGCAGCAGCCGTTGAACAATATTGCAAGGGTGGCGCTGCAGGCATTGGCGGCGGTGCTGGGCGGAACGCAGAGCCTGCACACCGATAGCTACGACGAGGCGCTGGCACTGCCGACGGCAGAGGCGGCGCGGACCGCACTGCGAACCCAGCAGGTGATCGCCTACGAGAGCGGAGTAGCAAACACCGTCGACCCGCTGGCTGGCTCATATTTCTTGGAGCGGCTGACCTTGGACATGGAGAACGGAGCGTTTGCCTATTTCGAAAAGCTGGACGCGATGGGCGGGATGGTGAAGGCCATCGAGCGCGGCTTTCCGCAGAAGGAGATTGCAGAGGCGAGCTATCGCTTCCAGAAGGCAACCGAGGCGCGGGAGAAGATCACGGTGGGCTCCAATGCTTTTGTAATCGAAGAACCTCCGCCAGCGATTCTCTACATTGGCGAGGGGGTGGCAGAGCGGCAGAAGACCAAGTTGCGGGCGTTGCGCGCGCGCCGCGACAACGACGCAGTGCGGCGGTCTCTCGAGACGTTGAAGCGCGCGGCGGCCACGACGCCGGAGGCGGGGCAGGACGGCAAGATTTCCGCGGCGAACACGATGCCCTACATACTGGACGCGGTGCGGGCCTATGCGACGGTGGGCGAGATCTGCGCGGCGCTGCGTGAGATCTACGGGAGCTACGAGGAGTCATCGTTTCTGTAAATCCGGGTTTGAGCGCAGGAAGCACGGTACAGGCCAGCAATGTTTTGCATTCCGCAAAGCAGTGTGGCGCGGTATGATACGGTGCGAGTTTTTGAGGACCCCGACGCCCTTATGGCCAACGAAGGCAGAATCCGAGTACTGGTTGCGAAACCCGGTCTGGATGGACACGACCGTGGCGCTAAAGTAATTGCCCGCGCCTTGCGCGACGCAGGTATGGAAGTGATCTACACAGGACTGCGGCAGACGCCGGAGATGGTTGTGAACGCGGCGCTGCAGGAGGACGTGGACGTGATCGGTTTGTCCATTCTTTCCGGCGCGCATAATGCGATTATTCCGCGGGTTGCGGAGCTGATGAAAGAGCAGAAGATGGACGACGTGCTGGTGCTGGTGGGCGGGATCATTCCCGACCAGGATATTCCAGCGCTGAAGGCAGCAGGGGTAAAGGGTGTCTTTCAACCCGGCACGCCGATGGATGAAATCGTGAAATTTATACGTGAGAATGTGAAGCCGCGCGGGGTTACGGCATAAAAACAAAGATGGGTCCGGCAGGAGCCGCGAGCTCTACGGACCTGCCGGGCCCGGTTGTGGAATGTGGGCATCTGCCAGACCGTTCTTCTTCGATGCACCCTGCCCGGGAAACGATAAAAACCGGAACGCCATTCCGTTGATCTCCTTCTTTAGAAGCGCTTTCTCCCCGGATAAGTTTCTTAGAATCGCAAGAGGCAGAATTTGCCGCTCAGGAAAGGTTTGCACCGGATTTGCGTGCTGCGCATTGCTTGTTGGCGCGGGCTCCGGTAGGCTGGTGCGTTTGCATCTCCCTCTGGTGAGGAGCTGATGAGCAAGTTGAAACCTACTTCCCTGCGCAATCAACTTACGACTGCTGTACAGACCGACGCGCCGCGATACCAAATCAATTTGGAGGCGATGCGCGCGCTGGTGGACGGGCTGCGCGCGGAAGAGGCAAAGATTCGCCAGGGAGGCGGGGACAAGGCCGTAGAAGCTCAGCACCGGAAGCACAGGCTGACCGCTCGCGAGCGGATCGGCCTGCTGCTGGACGAGGGGCAGCAGTTCTTCGAACTGGGTCTACACGCGGCCTTTGGGATGTACGAGGAGTGGGGCGGGGCTCCGGCGGCGGGTGTGGTGACAGGGCTGGGGCGGGTGCATGGGCGGCTCTTCATGCTGATCGTCAACGACGCTACGGTGAAGGCCGGGGCGTTTTTTCCGATGACGGCGAAGAAGGTGATACGGGCGCAGAACATCGCCATCGAAAACAGCTTGCCGACAATTTACCTGGTGGACAGCGCCGGCGTCTTCTTGCCGTTGCAAGAGGACGTGTTTCCGGATCAGGACGACTTTGGTCGTGTCTTCCGCAATAACGCGGTGATGTCGGCCAAGGGGATTCCGCAGATCACGGCAATCATGGGTATGTGCGTGGCCGGAGGCGCGTATCTGCCGGTGATGTGCGACCACATTCTGATGACCGAAGGGAGCGGGTTGTTTTTGGCTGGGCCGGCGCTGGTGCAGGCCGCGATTGGTCAAAAGATGAGCGCGGAAGAGCTGGGCGGAGCACGGATGCACGCGGAGATCAGCGGCACGGTGGACTTCCGCGAGCCGGACGATGTGGCGTGCCTGGCACGGGTTCGCGCGCTGGTGGAGAAGATGGGGGCGCGCCCGGAGGCGCCGTTCGACCGCGCCGAGCCTGTGGCTCCGCTCTATCCGGCGGAAGAGCTTTATGGAATTTACGAGAGTGATCCCTCGCGGCAATACGACATGCGCGAGATTATCGCGCGCGTGGTAGATGGCTCCTGCTTCGACGAGTACAAGGCGGGGTACGGCGAGACATTGCTGTGCGGATATGCGCGCATCGATGGGCACGCGGTGGGCATTGTGGCCAACCAGAAGCTGCACGCGACCCAGATCGACCACAAGGGCGACAAGCGCACCGAGTTCGGCGGCGTGATCTATACGGAGAGCGCGGAGAAGGCGGCGCGCTTCATCATGGATTGCAACCAGGGGCGGATTCCGCTGGTGTTTCTGCACGACGTGAATGGCTTTATGGTGGGGCGCGACGCGGAATGGAGCGGGATTATTCGCGCCGGGGCAAAGATGGTGAACGCGGTCTCGAACTCGGTGGTGCCGAAGATTACGGTGATTGTGGGCGGCTCGTTTGGCGCAGGACACTATGCGATGTGCGGCAAGGCATACGATCCGCGCTTTGTCTTTGCCTGGCCGACCGCGCGCTACTCGGTGATGAGCGGCGAGAGTGCGGCGAACACGTTGGTGGAGATCAAGCTGAAGCAACTGGAGCGAGAGGGCAAAGCGGTAGACGAGGCGGCGCGCAAGGAGCTTTATGATGGAATTCGCGCCAGCTACACCGGGCAGATGAAGCCGCAGTATGGAGCCGCGAGGCTGTGGATCGATAAGATCATCGATCCGGCCGAGACCCGCGAGGCCCTGGCGTGGGCGCTGGCGGCGGCGCGCTGCAATCCGGTGGTGGAGAAATTCAACGTGGGAATTTTGCAGACGTAAGAGAGACAGCATGAGCGAGAACGCAGCGAAGATCGTGGAGTGCCCGCGCGATGCGTGGCAGGGGCTGGCTCGGCAAATTCCGGCCGAGACCAAAGCAGAATATCTGCGTGCGCTGGTGGGAGTGGGATTCAAGCAGATCGACGCGGTTTCATTTGTCTCGCCCAGGGCGGTGCCGCAGATGGCCGACAGCGAAGACGTGTTGAAACGGTTGGACCCGCCCGACGACGTTGAGATTATCGGCATTGTGGTAAACGAAAAAGGCGCGGAGCGGGCGCTGGCCACCGAGGCAGTACGCACGCTCGGCTTTCCGTACTCGATCAGCGAGATGTTCCTCAAAAAGAATCAGAACCAGTCGGCCGAGGAGAACAGCGAGGCTCTGGAAGCGGTTTGGCGCAAGGCTGAAGATAATGGGCTTGCGATGGTGGCTTACGTATCGATGGCCTTCGGCAATCCTTACGGAGATTCGTGGGACGTGGACGAAGTTCTGCAGGCGGTGCAGAACATTGCCGACCTGGGAATCCAGACGGTTTCGCTGGCAGACACGGTGGGGCTGGCGACACCGGAGATGGTTTCCGACGTTCTGGGCGCGGTGATCGACAAATTCGATTACATCGAGGTGGGCGCGCATCTGCATGGGCGCAAGGAGAATGCGGCTGCGAAGGTTCTGGCCGCATACGAGGCGGGCTGCCGGCGATTCGATTCGGCGCTGGGCGGACTGGGCGGATGTCCGTTTGCACAAGATGCGCTGGTGGGCAACGTGCCGACGGAAGTAGTGCTGCGAACGCTGGCCGAGCACGGCGCACAGGTGCCCATCCGCAAACCTTTGGAGAATGTGCTGCGGATGAACGAGGACATAGCACTGCGGTTTGCGCGATAGGGGAACACTGAGCAGTAAAGTGCTGCGGCGCAATTCAGCTTGGGATACAATCGCGCCGGACCATGAAAAAAACTCAACACATTACTTTGGGCCTGCTGGCTGGGATGGCGCTGGCGTTTACCTCCGGCTGCAACCGGGCGGAGCGCCGGAACTGCGTGGATGAAACGGGGCGGATCGCAAACGAAGAGAACTGCCAAATGGTAGAGCAGCGCCGGAACTCGGGCTACACCGGTTCGCTTCCCTACTACCACTACCTTTACGGAGGAAGCTCGGGAGGCCACATTGGCGACGCGGTGGTCAATGGGAATCCCATGCCGGGCATGAGCAGCGGCGGCGGTGTAGGCGGATTTTTTGGCAGCATCTCGCGCGGCGGTTTCGGCGGCCACGGCGGCTCGGGAGGCGAGTGATGCAGCGGCATACGACGACGCCACGAGCGGATTGGAAGCAGAAAGTCGAAAAAGTCGGGCTGGTGTTTCACACCCTTGACGGCGACAGCGGGAATTACTGGGACGAGTCGGCATATTACGAGTTCACCGCAGCCGAGGTGGACCGATTGGAAGCTGCGACAGAAAAGCTGCAGGAAATGTGCCTGGCGGCAGGACAGTTCATCATCGACCACAATCGCTGGAGCGACTTGAAGATTCCAGTGGAGGCGATTGCGGCGATCAAGAAGACGTGGAACGATGAGCCTCCAGCGCTCTACGGGCGCTTTGACCTGGCGTATGACGGGAAGCAGATCAAACTGCTGGAGTACAACGCCGACACTCCGACGGCGCTGCTGGAGGCCGCAGTGGTGCAATGGTACTGGTTGCAGGATTGCTTCCCCAAGGCCGACCAGTGGAATTCGATTCACGAGAAGCTGATTGCGAAGTGGAAGGACCTGAAAGACTACGTTACCGAGCCGGTCTCCTTCGGCTACGTGGAGACCGTGGAAGACGAGTTCACCACCGGATATCTGCGCGATACGGCCGAGCAGGCGGGGATCAAGACGCAGGCCCTGAAGATGCTCGACATCGGCTACGACGTAAATACATTCGCATTTGTCGATCTTGAGAACAAGCCGATCAAAACCATGTTCAAGCTGTATCCGTGGGAGTGGATGCTGAAGGAAAAGTTTGGGGCGCGAGCGCTGGACTTCATGGACAAGGTGCAGTGGATCGAGCCGATCTGGAAGATGATGTTCAGCAACAAGGGATTGCTGGCGATTCTGTGGGAGATGTATCCGGGGCATGAGTTGCTGCTGCCGGCGTATTTGGATGGGCCTCGCGAGATGCAGGAGTACGTGCGCAAGCCGCTGCTGGGACGCGAAGGGGCGAACGTGCAAGTCTTCCGCAATGGCGAAAAAGAGCAGTCGTATGGCCCTTATGGCGGCGAGGGATTCGTCTACCAGGCGCTGGCGCCGATTCCCTGCTGTGACGGAAACTATCCGGTGCTTGGCTCATGGATGATCGCCGACCAGGGCGCGGCAGGGATGGGAATTCGCGAGAGCGAGACGATGATTACGAATAATCGCAGCCGGTTTGTGCCGCATCTGTTCCGGTAAAGCGCCGAGCAATCCGTCCCACTGCCGCGAGCCTCGGTTCGCGGCTTTTCTTGCATCCGGTTGCCGTGATTGCCCGCGCGAGGATAAGCTTTGGCCGCCATGTACACGACGCTCAAGCTGAACTACGAAGACAAGATTGCCACTCTCACCCTGAGCCGCGCAGCCCAGCGCAACGCAATCAATCATGCGATGCTTGATGAATTTCTGGCGGCGCTGCAGGAGGTGGAGCGCTCCTCCGCGCAGGTGTTGATAGTGGCCGCCGAGGGCAAGGCATTCTGCGCCGGGATGGACCTGGAAGACTTGCAGGCCCTAGTGACGCAGACGGGCGAGGAGAACCATCGCCACAGCCAGCGTATCGCGACATTCTTCCGTTCACTCTACGAATTCCCGAAGACAACGATTGCAGCAGTGAACGGCGCGGCCATTGCGGGGGGCGCGGGGCTGGCCACGCTGTGCGACTTTACACTGGCGGCGACGGAGGCGAGCTTCGGCTACACAGAGGTGCGTATCGGATTTGTGCCGGCAATAGTTTCGGCATTTCTCATCCGGCAGGTAGGCGAGAAACACGCCCGCGAACTGCTGCTGACCGGACGCATCATCTCTGCCGAAGAGGCGTACCGCATGGGGCTGGTAAACGATGTGATCGAGCCGGCGTATCTGCTCGCGGCAGCCCAACGATTGGCGCAGGAGTTACTTGCGAATTCGCCGGCGTCACTGCGAGCGACCAAGGCACTGCTGCGGGAGTATGCCAAAGAACGACTGGAGCGCGACATCCAGAGCGGGATGGAGGCCAACGCGTCGATGCGCAGGAGCCCGGATTTCGAGGAGGGCGTGAGAAGTTTTCTGGAGCGGCGGAAGCCGCGCTGGAGCGAATGAGCGGTGAAACGAACGGCGCTTCGCAGCCGGGTACGCGGCAACGGATGCCGCTCCGGCCGCGGGCGCGCGGCGCGTGATGTAACCTAAACGTATGAGCACAATCTGCGAGACAACGCTACGAGTGCGCTACGCCGAGACTGACCAGATGGCGGTGGTGTATCACTCGAATTACATTATCTGGTTCGAGGTGGGACGGATTGAATTGCTGCGGCAGCTGGGCTTCACCTACCGGGAGATGGAAGACGATGGGCTGGTCCTTCCGGTTGTCGAGGTGAAGTGCCGGTACAAGCATCCGGCGCGCTATGACGACGAGATCACGATCCGCACGCGGCTGGCGCAGATGAGGACTTCCCTGCTGCGTTTTCAGTACGAGTTGGTGCGCAAATCGGACGGACGGCTGCTGGCCGAGGGCGAGAGTGTACACGTTGTGGTGGGCCGCGATATGAAGATGACGCCGCTGACGGGAAAATACCGCGATGCACTGCTCGCCGCTGCCGGACTCGCACAGTCGGCGACGGAAGGGTAGCATCCGCCAACGTAAGGAACTATAGACGCAAGACGCCATCGAGAGGAGTTCATGGCCGCACTGCACCTGAATGGAAATGATTTGGCGCTGGAAGATTTTGAGCAGGTGGTGCTGCGTCGGCAGCCGGTACTGCTGGAGCCGGATGCGCGGGAGCAGGTTCAGCAGGCACGCGAGGTGGTGGATGCGTTGGTTGCTGGCGCGGGAGATCGAGTGGCCTATGCGATTACGACTGGCGTAGGGCATCTGGCCGATGTGCGCATCTCCGCCGATCAGGCGCGCGAGTTGCAGATAAACCTGGTGCGCTCGCATGCGGCAGGCGTAGGAGAGCCGCTGACCGAGCAAGAGTCGCGGGCGATGATGCTGCTGCGCGCCAACTCGCTGGCAAAAGGCTTCAGCGGCGTGCGAGCAGTGGTGATCGACACGCTCTGCAACATGCTGAACCGCGGTGTGCATCCGGTGATTCCGTCCCAAGGCTCGGTGGGCGCATCGGGTGATCTGGCTCCGCTAGCGCATCTGGCGTTGGTGCTCATTGGCGAGGGCGAGGCCTGCTTCGAGGGACGCCGCATGAACGGCGGCGAGGCGATGAAGGCGGCGCAGATTGCTCCGATCCGGCTTGAGGCCAAGGAAGCGATTTCGCTGATCAACGGAACCCAGGCGATGCTGGCCGTGGGATCGCTGGCGCTGCTGGATGCGCGGACTCTGGCGGCGACCGCCGATGTGTTGGGCGCAATTTCGCTGGACGTGTTGCAGGGGACGGATGTGGCCTTCGACGAGCGGATTCATCTGGCGCGCCCTCATGCCGGGCAGATGCTGGTGGCAAAGCATCTGCGCACAATGCTGGAGGGCTCGGCGCTGCGCGAGCGTCATCGCGACTGCAAACGGGTGCAGGACGCCTATTCGATGCGGTGCATTCCGCAGGTGCATGGCGCGGTGCTCGACGTGCTGGACTATGTTCGGCAGGTATTTGAGATTGAGATGAACTCGGCGGTGGACAATCCGCTGGTCTTCGTCAAAGCGCCTCCGGCGGGGTCACCGCGTGCGATTCCGGAGGTGGTGGAGGGCGAGGTTCTCTCAGGAGGAAATTTCCATGGACAGCCGCTTGCCTTTGCACTCGACTTTCTCGCCATCTCAATCGCGGCACTGGCGGGCATCAGCGAGCGGCGTATCGAGCGGATGGTGAACCCGGCGCTGAGCGAGGGTCTGCCGCCTTTCCTCACAACGCACGCGGGGCTGAACTCGGGCTTCATGATGGCGCAGGTGACGGCGGCCGCGTTGGTGAGCGAAAACAAGGTGCTGGGACATCCGGCCTCGGTCGATTCGATTACCACGAGCGGCAATAAGGAAGATTACGTTTCGATGGGGATGACAGCGGCGCTGAAGTTGAAGCGCGTGATCCAGAATGTGCGCCACGTGTTGGCGATTGAGGCGTTGGCAGCCGCACAGGCGGTGGATCTTCTGGCTCCTCTGAGGCCGGGAAAACGTGGCCAACAGGCCCTGCGAGAGATTCGCGCCGTCTCGCCGATGTTGAGCCAGGATCGTTCGCTGTCGGCGGATATCGCGAAGGTCGCAGATGTGATTCGGGAGGGAAAGCTGGCCATCGTGCTGAGATGAGCGTGCAGCGATAAATCTGTTAGGGGGCTACTTCGCCAAACTGATGAGATTGTTCCCTCGCCTATACCGATTTCATTGCGTCTCGCGCAACCTTCTCTTGTTATCGGAAGGCTTCAGTTCCCTTATCAGGAACTCTTCCAGAGCTGCGGCTTCGAAAGTTGAGGCGTCCGGCACTGCAACCGTCGCTACGTACATTGGCGTCTCAGTCCAGCCGTCATGGATAACCTTGCAGCCCTTGTTTTCGCCATATTGGAAATACCACGATAGTCGTCTGCCGATCACCCAAGCTTTTCCTACGTACAACAGCGTTCCAGTCTTGCTGAATATTAGGTAAACGCCAGCCCTGCCACAATTAGGCCATATCTCATCCCATCGCATCCTCGCTAATGGCGCGCTCTCCTCCGGGAACAACACATAGAGTGCGCTGAGTTCAAAAGCTCCGAGACTCGGATGTCGATATTTATTTTCGTACTCACGAAGTGCGCGTTCTAACGGCTCCAGCATTACTCAAACCTCGATTACACTGTAATTCGTGTCAAACTGATTGCCTTCCAACATTACCGCACCGTAAACATTTACCGCTGTGAAATGTGTAATTGGTGCAGCCCTCCTTTTCACACCCAACACTGCCGCATTTTGCACATTTATAGACAGCGCCAGAACAAGTTCCGCCAGAACGTCTCCCTTGGCAGGACGCCATATTCTTACCCCTTTCTTCGGCCCATTATATGCCGCGCGCGCCGTGGCCACGAACCTGATTAGTAAACAGAGCGCAATGGCTCGGATTACCGGCTCTTCTCTGGCTTTTCGCCGGTTTTTGTCGGATATAACCCGGCTTCTATCGTGAATCGCAGAAGATTACCCGAAATTGTTGTTGACATTACTACGGCCAAACCAGCACATTACACATTGTCATCGTTTGCTGCTCGATCTTTTCGGGTTAACGATACGGTGATGGGAGTTTGCCCCCGCTCTGGCGCTCCGTACAATTCGCATGGCTACAACGCTGGCACCTGTGGACTCGCGGGAAGTGGTTCGTTGCGACGATTGTCATTTGGTCCAATTCCGGACCGCCAATAATATCTGCCGCCGTTGCAAGACGCCCCTGGACGTGGTTCCAGACGCTGCTCCAACGCATGCTGCTATCACCATGGCGCCGGTGCAGACGATGCCCTCGCATCAACTGCCGGTGGCCGCCGCGATCCGGTCTCTGCGGATACGGGCGGGGCTGAGCCAGCGCCAACTTGCGATGCGCATGAGCGTGCCGCGGACTTATGTATCGAAGATCGAAAATGAGAAGGCATGTCCGACGCTGGGCTCGCTGGAGCGGCTGGCAGGAGCGTTGCGGGTACGCGTCTGCGACCTGTTGACGACCGGGCGCACTAACGAGGATGACATCCGTGAACTGTCTCAGGATGAGTTCATCTCCGAGCTGATGCCCTACATGCGCCGGCTGAATGGGATGCAGTGGACGAGCGTTCTGAACCAGGTGCGCGAGCTCAATGCACTGCCCCGGCGTAGCGCCTGAGTCCGGTTGAGAAAGTGCCTCGCTGGCTGAATCCGGGCTGCGGCGAGATCAGGTTGCTGGGATAACTCCATGGAAGCGGAGGGCTTCCTAATGTCTTAAAATAGCCACAGGCCGGGAGTGACGGGAAGCACAGGCCCGCCCGGACGCGAGTACGACCAAAGAGGACATCATCATGGAGAATGCGAATCTCGCCAGCTGTGCGAACCCGGAGTGCAGGAATGAATTCAGGCGGCTAGGCGAGGGCAAACTGTTTGTGCGCCCTGCCGCGACGAGCGAGAAGGAGCCGAAGCAGAAGGCGCTTTGGCTCTGTCCGGAGTGCGCCCGGCATTTCGATTTGCGCTTCGACCGCCGGTTGCACGAATACCGACTGGTCCGGCACCGGCACGTGGCATAACGGACCCGCCGTTGCAAGAAGCCGAAGCGTGTGCTAGCTTCAAACTACTCGTTTTTGAGGATATGCTTTGCACACCACCGTCCCTGCCGGGCTGACTCGTAAGCAAGCAGCATTATTCGCCAAGCTCGATCCAGAACGGCTACCAAAACACATCGCAGTGATCATGGACGGCAACGGCCGCTGGGCCCAGCGACGTCATTTGCCTCGCATCGCAGGACACAAGCGAGGGGTGGACGCGGTTCGCGACGTGATCACACTAGGGTCGAACATCAATCTCACGGCGATGACGCTGTACGCGTTTTCAGCAGAGAACTGGAAGCGTCCCAAGACTGAGACCAGCTTCCTGATGGCCTTACTGCGAACTTACCTCAAACACGAAGTCCCATTGATGAACGATCACAACATCCGGCTTCGCTACATCGGGCGCATTCACGAACTGCCTCCAGAGGTGCAGGAGCGGATGGCCTGGGCAACCGAACAGACCGCGAAGAACACTGGAATGATCATGACCCTGGCGCTGAACTATGGAGGACGGGCAGAGTTGATCGATGCCTTCCAGACGATTGTGAAAGCGGCGGCGAACAACGGCGGTCTGGCCGATTTGAAGATTGACGAAGAGCTGGTTTCGCGTCACATGTATGCTGCGGACCTTCCGGACCCAGACTTGGTAATCCGCACCAGCGGTGAGATGCGGCTCTCGAATTTCCTGCTTTGGCAGCTGGCCTACACGGAAATTTATGTAACCCAGACCCTGTGGCCGGACTTCGACGGCAATCATCTTCTGATGGCATTGGCCGACTTCCAGAAGCGCGAGCGCCGCTACGGCAATGTTGGCGCGGCGTTCTAGTCTGTAAAGAATTGTTTCCGGCTCCCTGAATTCTCCCTCCTGCTTTGCTTCCTGAGCGCGCCAGAAGGTACCCTGACGTATCGATATGAAACGTGTGCTCACAGCCTTGATCCTGATTCCTCTGGTGCTGCTGGCCGTATTTCGCGCGCCGCTCTGGCTTTTTCTGCTGATTACCGCAGTGGTGGCGCTGGCGGCGGTCTTTGAATATCTGGGCATCGCGGCCGGCTATAGCCTGGAACCCTTCCGGTTGCTGACCTATCTCTATACCGCCGCGCTTTTTGTGGTTTTTTACTATGCCCAGGAGTTTGGCGGCGGGGCGGTGCTGGCCGGGATCCTGATGCTGTTCCTCTTTGCTCCGTTTTTACTGATGATCTCGGCGATGACACGGGAAGATCTGAAAGCCGCACTGCCGGGGGCGGCCATGAGCTACCTGGCGCTTCCCTACATTGGACTGCCGCTGCTGTTGCTGGGATTTATGCGCGAATCCGTCCGGGGCTGGGTTTATGTGGTGTTTACCTTTTTGGCCGTATGGGTGGGAGACACCGCTGCTATGTACGTCGGCAAGAGCATGGGACGGCACAAGCTTGCGCCACGAATTAGCCCCGGCAAAACGATTGAGGGCACAGTGGCTTCGCTGGTCTTCGCCGTCGGCGTCTGCTGCCTGTTTGCGCACTACCTGCCGGAGATTGCGGCGGCCCTCAAGCGGGTGCACCTGCTGGTCGACGTGCAGGAATCGCTGCTAATCGGCGCTCCGCCGTATGGGCGCGCACCGCTATGGACTGCGGCTCTGCTGGCGGCGATCATCAATATCGCCGCGCAGATAGGGGATTTGCTGGAATCGGCGCTGAAGCGTGGCGCGGGGGTGAAGGATTCCGGCACCATGCTGCCCGGTCATGGGGGAATTCTGGACCGGATCGACGCCCTGCTTCTGGCGTTACCGGTGGCGTTTCTTCTGTTCCTGGCCTTCGGACAGAAATTCGTACAAGGATAGGCCGGCAGGTTAGACTAAGGGTGTGTCTTTGATCAAGCGAATCGCAATTCTGGGCTCAACCGGCTCCATTGGCTGCAGCACTCTGAAAGTCGTTGAAAGTTATCCGGACCGCTTTGCGGTCGCAACCTTGGCTGCGGGCTCGAATCTGGAGCTGGCCTTTGAGCAGACGCTGCGCTGGCGTCCGAAGCTGCTCTCAGTGGCTCACGAGAAGGACGCGGACAGGTTGCGGAAGCGCCTGCGCGATGCCGGTGCGGACGAGACCGAAGTGGTATGGGGTACGGCTGGAACTGTAGCGGTCGCGACCCATCCCGAGGCCGACTTTGTCGTCAGCGCCATTGTCGGCGTCGCTGGCCTGGAAGCCACTTACGAGGCGGTAAAAGCGGGCAAGGAGATCGGGCTGGCCAACAAGGAATGCCTGGTCGCCGCCGGTGAGCTGATCACGGCCGAGGCGCGACGCCAGGGCAAGCCGCTGCTGCCGATCGACAGCGAGCACAACGCGGTTCACCAATGCCTGCGTGGCGGACGTATGGATGAGGTCGAGCAGGTATGGCTGACCGCTTCAGGCGGGCCGTTTCTGCACACACCGCGAGAGCAATTTGCCGGAATCACGGTTGCCCAGGCGCTGAATCACCCGACCTGGAAGATGGGACGGCGCATCACCATCGATTCGGCGACCCTGATGAACAAAGGTTTCGAGGTAATCGAGGCGGTGCGGCTGTTCAACATTGCACCCTCACGAACCAAGGTTGTGGTGCATCCGCAGAGTACCGTTCACAGCATGGTGGAATTCGTGGACGGCAGCATTCTGGCGCAGGTGAGCGTCACGGACATGCGGCTCCCGATTTTGTACGCGCTGGCCTGGCCGGAGCGGATCGCGAGCGATCTGCGTTTTGACGTGCTCTCGCTCAAGCATCTGGATTTTAGCCCGCCGGATCTGGATAAGTTTCCCTGCCTGCGATTGGCCTATGAAGCGGTGGAGGCGGGCGGTGCAAAGACCGTGGCCCTGAATGCGGCGGATGAAGTGGCCGTGGCGGCGTTCCTGGATGGAAAAATCCCCTTCTTAGGAATTCCAGCGACGATTCAGGCGGTTTTGAATGAAACGCCAGCACGCAAACCGGAATCTATATACGAGGTTCTTGGTATGGATTCGGAAGCGCGCGAACTGGCGCGACGGTTTGTACACGCAGGCGCGGCGAACTTGCGCGCGGCACTCACGAAGTAGGCTGGTGGGAGAAAACATATCACATTTATGATCAGCGCTTTCTACACTCTGATCGGCGCCGTTCTCGTGCTGGGGGTAATGATCCTGGTGCATGAGTTCGGCCACTTTGCCGCAGCCAAGCTGCTGGGCGTGCGGGTTGAAGTCTTCTCTATCGGCTTTGGAAAGCGCCTTTTTGGCTTCCGGCGGGGAGATACCGATTACCGGATCTCAGCCCTGCCGCTGGGCGGCTACGTCAAAATGACCGGGGTCAACGCCATTGAGATGCCGGAGGAGCGCCCTGCCGAGGCTGCTTCGGGCGCCGCTGACGAAGGCGAGTTTCTGCGGCACCCGCGCTGGCAACGGCTGATCATTGCCGCAGCCGGCCCCGTAGCAAACGGGGTGCTGGCGGTGGTGTTACTGACCGCGGTGTTTGCCGTTCATCACGAGATTCCCTATGGCCTTTACCAGCCGGCCGTTGTGGGCTGGACTTTGCCAGGCTCTCCTGCAGACCAGGCCGGAGTAAAAGAAGGCGATCAGATCCTGCAAATCGGCGACACACAGAATCCCACATGGCAGGACGTACACAACAAGGTGCTGATCAGCCCGAACCAGCCTCTGCAGCTTCGTCTCAAGCGCGGCAACGAGGTGTTACCTGTCACGCTGACGCCCAAGGCTGACGGCAAGCAGCAGATTGGCGACGCGGGCTGGCTTCCGAAGCAGCCCTTCGAGGTGACAGCGCTGGAAAAGGGCATGCCCGGCGCATTGGCCGGCTTGCAAATCGGCGATGAAATCATTGCCGTGGATGGAAAGCCAATCCGTGCCACGGGAGCGATGCAGGCATATCTGCAGACGACCAAAGACAAGCCGGTACACTTAGAGGTGCTGCGCCACAATCAGCCGCTTGCACTGACGATCACGCCAAAGTTGACTCCGGCAGAGGGACCGGTGCAGAACTATCGCATCGGCTTTGCCTCTGAGCCCATGCAGGTGGAGAAGTTGCCCATCGCGCAAGCCTTCGGACGCTCCCTCGATGAATGCAAAAAGCTCTCTGGACTAGTGTTTGATCTGCTCGGGCGCATGGTCGAGCGCAAGGTTTCGGTGAAGCAGATGTCAGGCCCCATCGAAATCGTACGGGTCTCCGGCGAAATGGTGCATCATCGCAGCGCCAACGATCTGATGGAATTCATGGCGATGATGAGCCTGCAGCTCGGTCTCTTCAATCTGTTGCCAATCCCCATTCTGGATGGCGGACTGATCGCCATGCTGCTGATCGAATCCGCAATGCGGCGCGACATCAATGAAGCAATCAAGATCCGTCTTTATCAGGCGGCGTTCGTCTGCCTGATCCTCTTTGCGGGGATGGTGATCTTCAATGATGTGGTGAAGATGCTCCCCGGCCAGTAGGAGTCAAACGAAAGCGGCTTCGCTGAATTGAGGCTGACACTGCCTTTTCCAAGGGCGACCCAGTGCTGGTAGACTCTTAAGAGACTCTCCATGGCAATCATCAAACGCAGAACAAGCTACAAGGCAAAAATTGGAAGCATATTTGTAGGCGGCGACGCGCCAGTAATGGTGCAGTCGATGACCAATACCGATACGGCAGACGTCGCTTCGACCGTGAAGCAGGTCGCGGCACTGGCTCGCGCCGGCTCGGAAGTAGTACGCGTCACGGTGAATAATGACGCCGCCGCTGAGGCTGTCCGTCCGATTGTGGACGAGTTGGCAGCAATGGGAGTGTACGTGCCCATCGTGGGTGACTTCCACTACAACGGACACCTCCTGCTTAAGAAGTTTCCCGAATGCGCGCGAGCGCTGGCAAAGTACCGCATCAATCCCGGCAACGTATCGATTGGGCGCAAGAACGACGACAACTTCCGAATCATGATCGAGTGCGCGATTGAGAACGATAAACCGGTGCGCATCGGCGTGAACTGGGGCTCGCTGGATCAGGCGTTGCTGGCGCGCATGATGGATGAAAATGCAAAGTCCGCCGCGCCCAAGGACGCTCGCGACGTGATGATCGAGGCGATGATCGCCAGCGCGCTGCACTCGGCTGAACTGGCGGAGAGCTATGGCTTGCCGGGCGATCACATCCTGCTCTCTGCCAAGGTGAGCGGCGTGCAGGACCTGGTGGACGTGTACCGCGACCTGGCTTCGCGCTGCCAATATCCTCTGCATCTTGGACTGACCGAAGCAGGGATGGGCGCGAAGGGCATCGTAAGCAGCACTGCGGGTCTTGCCATTCTTTTGCAGGAAGGAATCGGCGATACCATTCGCGTCTCGCTGACTCCGGCGCCGGGCGGCGACCGCACCGAAGAGGTTCAGGTTGCGCAGCAAGTCTTGCAGTCGCTGGGAATTCGCAACTTTTTGCCGCAGGTTACAGCCTGCCCCGGCTGCGGACGCACCACGTCGACGTACTTCCAGGAACTGGCCGAGAAGATTCAACTCTACGTGCGCGAGCAGATGCCGGAGTGGCGCAAACGCTTTGAGGGTGTGGAAGAGCTGAAGCTGGCGGTCATGGGCTGCATCGTGAACGGACCCGGCGAGTCCAAGCACGCCAACATCGGCATCTCATTGCCGGGAACGTTCGAAGATCCGAAGGCTCCGGTCTTCATCGACGGACACCTGGCAACCACGCTCAAAGGCGATCACATCGTCGAAGAGTTCAAGCAGATTCTGGACGGATACGTGGAAACCAAGTACGTAAAGAAGGACGAACCGGCACAGGTTTAGCTCCACTTCGCAAAGAAAACGGACGCGGGCCTGAGCGCCCGCGTTTTCATTGGACGAATTCCGTTAGATCAAAACTAAGCCCCATCAAAAGTACGTTACGACAATGATCCAGAAGACCGGATTATCGTAGCTCTTGCTGGTTTGGTAACAGGCTCCCACCGAAAAGCCGCTGGCCGGACGAGTCCTGAGTCGCACCAGTGAATCGGGAAGCTGGCTGAGATCGGCTGCGGTGAAGACAATCGAATCACTTACCTTCGGCGTGAGTCCGGCACGCGCATTCAGCTTATTTTTCCTGGCCATCTCGCAGGCTTCCTCGCGCAGTTGGGGCGCGGGCACGCGGCTCAGCATGGGCGTGCCTGCCTGGCGACGCAGCCGGTTCAGGGTTAAGGCCACTTGCTCTTCCGCTTCCGGCACGCTCACCTCGGGAAGACGCCGCGCGAAATCCTGGGTGACGTAGATTCCCTTTGGCGTGCGCACCACGCCGACGCCGATGGCATTGTATTGCGCATCGAGAATGTTGGCGCGATGTGGCGGCGAGTGCATCAGCGCGATGTGGGCGCGGGCGGCATCGGCGGCAAACGCCACGTTCTCGCCACTGACGTTAAAACGCAACGCCGTCTCACCGAGTCGGCGCGAAAGCACAGGCTCGTTTCCGACCCGATGCTCAAGCTCTCCACTGGCGGCCATACGCGCGCTGTGCTTGCGGGCAGCCTCCTGTAGCCGCTCGTCTGTAACAAGTGTCGCCAAGCCGAGCGACTGCCGCTCACTGTTCACCAGGCGCACGATCTCCTGCTCGTCCCCTGATGAGAAGCTGGCATTTTGCGCAAACGAATTGGCGGCTAGGAACAGCAACGGGAGCAACCAGCGCAAGGTTCGCGCCGGTAAACTTCCGCGGCGAAGGTGAGTTACAATCCAAGAACTCGGAGCTGCTCTCATGTTCACGTTTTTCCTTACAGCTATTCTCGCATTCCTAGTAGGAGGTTGCATCACCGCCGTCGTTCTAAGCGGACGTTCCTCCACGTTGCGCTCGCGGTTAGCCTCCGCAGAAGCGGAGTTGGCAGCAAGCCGCAACAGCCTGGGCGCGCTGCAGCAGCAACTGAATCAATCCGGCAACGAGCTCAGGATGAACGCCGACGCGCGATCGACGGCGGAAAAAGAAGTGGTGCGGCTGAACGAACAGCTCAAGCAACAAGAGCTCCAGTTTTCGCAACAGTTCCTGCAGCAAGAACAACAGTTGAACGAGAAACTCGAGCTGCTGATCGGCGCGCGAGTTGAGCTCTCCAACCAGTTTAAGACGCTTGCCAACGAAATTCTGGAAGAGAAGACGAAGCGTTTCACCGAGCAGAACCAGACCAATCTCTCGCAACTGCTGACGCCGCTTGCCGTTCAGATCAAGACTTTCCAGCAAAAGGTGGAAGAGGTGTACGTGCAGGAGGGCAAGGACCGCTCGGCGCTCTCCGAACAGGTGAGGCTGCTGATGGGTCTGAACCAGCAACTCTCCACCGATACCAGCAACCTGACGCGAGCGCTGACGACTTCGTCCAAGGCACAGGGTGATCTGGGCGAGATGATCCTGGAGAAGATTCTGGAGTCCTCGGGGCTGCGCAAGGATGAGGAATATGTTGTGCAGAACAGCTTCCGCGACCAGGATTCCAGGCAGGCGCGGCCGGATGTGATCGTCAAGCTGCCGGAGAACAAGCACCTCATCATCGACTCCAAGATTTCGCTGACGGCCTACAACGAATACGTTAACGCCGAGAGCGACGAAGAGCGCAAGCTGGCGCTGGCGCGGCATATGGAGTCGATTCGACGACACATTAAAGAGCTGGCGGAGAAGAATTACCAGTCGCTGCACCAACTGCAATCGATCGATTTTGTCTGCATGTTCGTCCCGATCGAGGGCGCGTTCATGGCGGCGATTAGCAACGATCCCGAGCTGTGGGCAAGCTACTTCGATCGCGGCGTACTGCTGATGAGTCCGAGCACGCTGCTGTTTGTGGTGCGTACGGTGGCGCATCTGTGGCGGCAGGAGCGGCAGAAGCAGAACGTGCAGGACATCGTGAATCGAGGCGCCGAACTGTATGACAAGCTGGTGGGCTTTGTGGACGACCTCAAGAGCGTGGGAGACCGCCTGGAGCAGGCCAAGACAAGCTATGGTCTTGCGCTCGGCAAGCTCTCAACCGGCAAAGGAAACGTGATTCGCCAGGCAGAGATGCTGAAATCGCTGGGCGTGAAGCCGAAGAAGTATCTGCCGCACGGATCTAGTCGACGCATGCGCCGACGACGAGCCGCTGTTGCCGGAGCAGGCAGGCGCGGCGAGCGGGGCGTAATCTGCGCATAACCGCAATTGCAAAAGCCCCGCGCGATATTTGCAAAACGCGCGGGGCTTTTCCATACAACCAGTTTTACTGCCGCAGCGATCCTCCGAACGACTCGACCGCCTTCACAATCTGCTGCGACCAGTTGGCGACCTCATCGTCGCGCAGGGTGCGCTCGGCGGACTGGAAGCGCACGCGCAGGAGGAACGAGTACGTCCCAGCTTCGAACGAGCCGCCGCGGAAAATTTCTGCCGGAAGAATCGTTGTGAGCTCGGCAATTGCCAAGCGCCGAGAGCTTCTGGCGGATGCTTTCAAACTCCAGTCCCTCGGGCAGGACGAATGAAAAGTCGCGCTCGACGGCCGGGTACTTCGAGATGGGAGTGTAGGTGGGCTGACGCAACGCAAGCTGGTAGAGCGCCTCGACGAATACCTCCGCGATGAACACATCCTGCTTGAGCTTGCGTGCGGCGGCGACTTCAGGATGAAGCTGGCCGAAGATGGCAAGGGTCTTACCTGCGAGCTGCGCACGTGCGGCGCGGCCCGGATGCAGCCACGCAGGGACATTGCGATCAAACGTAACTTCGCATGCGGCGCATTTATCGAATGCGAAGGCCGCAAGAAGCTGCTCAACATCTCCCTTGATGTGGAAGAAATTGAGCGGCTCCGGCTTGCCGTGAACGCCCGGATCGCGCGCCGCGCCGCTTCCGACAAAGACGAGGGAGTTATGTTCATCGACTGCCTCGCCCTGCATCGCGTAAACGTGTCCGGCTTCAAAGAGGCGGACGTCGGCATTTCCGCGATTCAGGTTGTAGGCGACCTGCGACAGCAGTCCGGGGACCAGCGAGGTGCGCATGAAGGACGCCTCCTCGCTCAGCGGATTTGCGATGCGCACCGGCTCCGCAGCGCCTGCGTTGCCGAAGAAGCGCGCGTCCTCCTGCGGGATAAATGTGGAAGAGAGCGACTCGTTATAGCCGAGCGCGAGCAGGCGGCCACGCAGTTCGGCTTGCTTGCGGGCGTTGGGCAGCTCCACAACTCCGCCCGCAAACGAAGGCAGGGTGTCGGGAATTTTGAGGTAGGAGTAAATGCGCGCGACCTCTTCGATGAGATCGATTTCGCGCTCCACATCCAGCCGCCACGAGGGCACGGTGACGTTGAACTCCGGGGCTGTACGTTATCCCCACGCGCCACGGGGCCTTCAACGACAAAACCCAAACGGCGCAGAATACGGGCAGTCTCCGCCGGAGGAATCTCCACGCCGAGGATGCGCTTTACCTCGCTGGATGCGAGCGTAATCAGCGGCTGCGGAAGCGCGCGCGCGACCACGTCGATCTCCTCCGAGACCTCGCCTCCGGCGGAGGCGGAGATCAACTCCGCAACGCGGGCGCAAGCCGTTGGCGTGATGCCGGGATCGGCTCCGCGCTCAAAACGGTGCGAGGCGTCGGTGTGCATGCCAAGATGGCGCGCGGTGCGGCGAATCGACGCCGGATCGAACCAGGCGGATTCGATGAGCACGTTGCGGGTGGCGTCGGAGATCATCGTCGCCTCGCCGCCCATCACTCCGGCCAGCGCCACGGGCTTTACGGCGTCGGCGATGACAAGGTCTTCGGGCGAGAGGGTGCGCTCAACGCCGTCGAGAGTGATCAGCGTCTCCCCGGCACGGGCGCGACGCACGATGATTTTGCCGCCCTCAAGTTTGTCGAGATCGAAGGCGTGCGTGGGCTGGCCGATTTCGTTGAGCACGTAGTTGGTGGCATCGGCTACATTGCTGATGCTGCGCTGCTCAATGAGTTCCAGTCGATGCGCGATGTTGGCCGGAGCCGGAGCAATCTTAACTCCGCGCACCACGCGGGCAGTATAACGCGCGCAGCCTTCGGCGTCGTCGATCATGATGCAGAAATTCGCAGGGCCGTGCTCGGAGATCTTCGGCGCAACAGGCTTCAGATCCACATCGTAGATGGCTGAGACTTCCCGGGCTACGCCATAGTGATTCATGGCATCGACGCGGTTGGTGGTAATCTCGGCCTCCCAGGTCTGGTCGTCGCCCTCGCCGAAGTAGCCTTCAATGGCGATGCCGCTGACGGTGAGCGCCTCTGCCACCTCGCGGTCGCTGACGATGGGAGAGACGAAGTCGCGAATCCAATTCGGTGAAATTTTCATTACGCAAACTGCTCCAGGAAGCGCATGTCGCCGTAGAAGAACTGCTGGATGTCATCGACGTTGTAGGTCATCATCGCCAACCGCTCGACGCCCATGCCGAAGGCGAAGCCGCTGTACTTCTTCGGGTCGTAGCCGACGAAGCCGAAGACGTTGGGATCGACCATGCCCGCGCCGAGCAACTCAATCCAGCCGCTCTGTTTGCACGGACGGCATCCCTTGCCTCCGCAGAACGGACAGGAGATGGCAACTTCAACGCTGGGCTCGGTGAACGGGAAAAATGACGGGCGGAAGCTGGTCTTGACCGCCGAGCCGAAGAGCGACTTCATGGCATGGTCGAGCGTCCCCTTCAGGTCGCCAAAGGTGATGTTGGTATCGACGCAAAGGCCCTCAAGCTGATGGAAGACGGGCGAGTGGGTCGCGTCCGGCGCGTCGTTACGGTGCACCTTGCCGGGGCAGATGACGCGCACCGGAGGCTTCATGCGCTCCATGGTGCGAATCTGCACGGGCGAGGTATGGGTACGCAGCAGCAGACGGTCGCGCTGCGCGCGCTGCTCCTGGTTGGCGATGAAGAGCGTGTCTTGGGTGTCGCGCGCCGGGTGGTTGGGCGGAAAGTTCAGGGCCTCAAAGTTGTAATAGTCGCTCTCCACCTCGGGCCCTTCGGCGACGGAGTAACCCATCTTGACGAATACCGAGATCACCTCGTCCAAGGTGCGCAGGACGGGATGACGCACGCCGAGCGGACGCTCGATGCCGGGCAGCGAGATGTCAATCGTCTCCGACTTGAGCCGGGAGGCGAGAGCCGAGTTGGCGGCGAGTTGCTCGGCCTCAGAGACCAAGGTCTCGGCCTGGAGTCTGAGGGCGTTGACGCGCTGGCCTACCTCGCGCTTGGCGGGGCCGGGCGCGGCCTTCAGCCACAGATCGTTGACCTGGGAGAGCAGGCCATTCTTGCGGGCCATCCAGCGGTTGCGGAACTCTTCAAAGGCCTTGGGATCGGCTGCGGCCTGGGACTCGGCATGGAGCGCCGCAAGTAGTTCCGCGGAGGCCGCATCGAGCGAGGCGGGAGAGAAATCTTCGAGTTTGGGAACGCTGTACATGAGTGCTTCGCTGCTCCTGAACTACACAATCTCTAGGCTAGACCAGAGTTCTCTGTTCCTGTACTGCAGATCGCTGGCCGAAGTGCCTCTGAAGCGTCACCGAAATTTGAGCGGGGCGGGGATTCTTCGCTTCGCTCAGAATGACACCCCAAAAACAAGCCCGCAGTTCAAACGAAAAGCCACGAATGGTTGACGGAGCGCACAAACCGGTTGGGGTCGTGTTCCCGTGCCATTCGTGGCTTTCGATACTTGGTCGAGAGTGTTTTACGCCGCTGTTGGCACGAGCGCGGCCTTGGCCTGCACGACCAATGCGGCAAAGCCCGCGGGGTCATGGACGGCAATGTCGGCCAGGATCTTACGATCGAGCTCGATACCTGCAACCTTCAGGCCGTGAATGAACTGCGAATAGCTAATTCCGTTGAGATTTGCGGCGGCATTGATGCGCACGATCCAGAGAGCACGGTATTGGCGCTTCTTCTGCTTACGGCCGGTGAATGCGAACTTGAGGCCACGCTGTACAGCCTCTTGTGCCGCCTGATAGAGCTTCGACTTTGTGAGGAAGTACCCACTTGCGCGCTCTAAAATCTTTTTGCGCTTGTCACGGCGCTTAGTACCACGTTTTACGCGAGGCATTGCTGCTACCTTCCTTTTGAAAACATCCGCTGAACCTGAGGTTCGCGGGATTATGGCGGCTGGAGGCAGGAGGTTTTACACCTTGAACCTCTTCACACACCTGGGTCAATTTGACCCGGTTACACCAGACGAATCGATGCCGTCCGGCGGGAGATCACCCTCACTAGTAGGGGATCATCCTCAGGATCTTCGGCAGATCGGCCTTATCGACCATTCCGCCCATATCCATCTGGCGCTTGCGCTTGGTGGCCTTCGAAGTCAGGATGTGGCGCTGGAAAGCGAAACCGCGCTTTACCTTGCCCGAACCTGTCTTTTTGAAGCGCTTGGCGGCGCCGCTGTGAGTCTTCATCTTCGGCATTGTTTGTGTCCTAAATACAACTCTTGTCATTAAACACGAGAAGGGCCTTTCCGGGCAAACCGGAGCGGCGAAAAGCTTCTCGATTGTGCGGAAAACGGCCAACGGCCGAGCGAAACCATCGCTTGGGAGCAGCCTGCACGCTGCAGACTGCGCCTTTCCTTGCTACTTCTGAACCTTCGGCGGCGCCAGAATCAGGTGCAGGGTGTTGCCTTCCTGCCGCGGCATGTTCTCGACCACGGCCTTGTCCGCGATGTCCTTGATCAGCCGCTGCAGGATCTCGCGACCGAGCATCTGGCGGGTCATCTCACGTCCGCGGAAGAAGATAGTTGCCTTTACCTTGTCACCGTCACTCAGGAAGCGCAGAGCATGATTTTTCTTGGTCTGATAATCGTGCTCGTCCACATTGATGCGGAACTTCACTTCCTTAATGGTGATGACTTTCTGGTTTTTCTTAGCCGCGCGCTCCTTCTTCTCCTGCTCATACATGTACTTACCAAAGTCCATGATGCGGCAGACAGGCGGCTGCGCGGTAGGTGAAACCTCCACCAGGTCCAGTCCTTTTTCCCTGGCAATTTTGAGCGCGTCAAGAGGTGCCATAATGCCAAGCTGCTCACTCTGATCGTCGATCACGCGAATTTCGCGGACTCGAATTCGCTCATTCGTGCGGATAAAACGTTTATCGATTGGATCCTCCGGTATACCAATATCCCCCAAAGTATAGCACGGAAAGGATCTTGGGCCAGAGCACAAGCATCCTCCGCGCCCAGCGCAGCCGTGCTCACCGGCGAGCCTACGTTATCAGCGCCTTGGCGATATCTTCGCGGATCAGGGCGGGTGTGGTCACCGGGGCAAAGCGGTCGAGAACCTTACCCTCGCGGCTGACCAGGAACTTGGTGAAGTTCCACTTGATAGCGTCGCCAAGCACGCCGCCCGCCTCAGACTTCAGATACTTGTACAAGGGATGTTCATTCTCTCCGTTGACGTCGACTTTTGAAAACAGAGGAAAGGTGACGCCATAGTTGAGTTCGCAGAAGCCGCGAATTTCTTCGTCGCTGCCGGGCTCCTGGTGGCCGAACTGGTCGCATGGAAAGCCTAGGATTTCCAGCCCCTTTTCGCGATATTGCCTGTACAACTCTTCCAAGCCCTTGTACTGGGGCGTAAACCCGCACTTGCTCGCGGTGTTGACGATGAGCAGAACCTTGCCGCGATAATCGGCAAGCGGTTTTTCCTCGCCGTTATTGAGCTTCGCCGAGAAATCAAAGACGTTGGTCATGAAATCCTTTCCGCTCCTTACTCGGTTACTTCGCCCACCAGCGCCTCACCCTCGATGGAATGGATGCGCGCGGTGAGCATGCGATTCGGCGGCAATTCACCCTGAAACCAGAGCTTTTGATAGTTGTCCGTGAGCGCCTCGGTGCGGCCCTGCGCTATATGCGTGAGAGTGAGCGCGGGCAACGTCTCGCCGATGAATTGCTCCTGGAAGCTGCGCTTTTTATGGGCGGCAAGTTCGCGGAGCACCCGATTGCGCTCCCGGGCAACCGGCACGGGGACTTGCGCGGGCATCTGCGCCGAGGGGGTACCGGGACGCGAGGAATAGGTAAAGACGTGCAGGTAGGTAAAGGGCAGGCGTTCAATGAAGGCGCGGGTCTGCTCGAAATCCTCCTGGCTTTCGCCGGGGAAGCCCACCATGACGTCGGCGCCGATAGCGGCCTCCGGCATGGCGGCATGGATGCGCTGAATGCGATCCTCGTAATGCCAGGGGCGATAGCGGCGATGCATCAGGCGAAGGATGCGGTCGCTGCCGCTCTGCAACGGCACATGGGCGTGCTTGGCGATGCGCGGTGAGGATGCGGCCAGCGCAATGAGCTCGTCGCTCCAGTCCATCGGTTCCACCGAACTGATGCGCAGCAGAGGCACGCGGGTGCGTTCCAGAATGGCCTGGAGCAGATCGACGAAGCGGAGGCGGCCATCCAGGTCGCGGCCCCACCGCCCCAGATTGATCCCGCTCAGCACCAGCTCCTGATAGCCATTGGTAACCAGTTGATCTACGTTGCGCAGAACTTCACCTAACGCGAGCGAGCGGCTGCGGCCGCGCACATACGGAATCACGCAGAACGAACAACGGTTATTGCATCCGTCCTGCACTTTGAGGTTGGGGCGAGTCTTCTCGTGGTCGGAATCGAAGACCGGCGCGGCAAGTAGTTCCGTGTGGGCAAAGATGTCTTCCACCACAATGGTCGCCCTGTGCGGCCCATCCTGGGAAAGTTCGGAAGCCGAGAATGGCGTGCCAGTTCCATCGGTTGCGGAACCATTCAGGATTGCAAATTCATTGACCGGGGAAGCATTCTCCAGCGAGGCAAGCGGGACGAAGCCGCTTCCGGCGGCGATCTCGGCAAGGCGATGCTTGTGCGAGTTGCCAACCACCAGCGAGACGCCTTCGAGGGCGGAAATCTCCTCCGGAGCGCGCTGCGCGTAACATCCGGTAACCAGGATTCGGGCCGAGGGGTTTGCGCGACGAATGCGGCGAATGGCCGCGCGCGCATCCTGATCGGCGGACGAGGTGACGGTACAGGTGTTCAATACGACGACTTCGGCTTCCGCCGCCGTCCCGGCTCGCGAAAGTCCGCGCTCGGCAAACTGGCGCTCAATCGCCGCACCGTCGGCCTGAGTAGCGCGACATCCGAAGTTTTCTACAAAGAAACTGCCCACAGGAGTATTATATGGGCTCTCAGGGTGGTTCCAGCACCGGCTTCGCAGTTCCTGTCTGGAAAGTTTATATTTACGTTTTGGTGAACTGGAACGACGGCGATCCGCTTGCAATTTTGAGGAAACGTCTTTAATTTCCAAGAAACCTGGAGTTTGCAAATGACGCGACGCATTTTGCTCGTTGATGATGAATTGGCGATTCTGCTGACCCTGAAAGCAATTCTGGAGATGAACGGTTTTGTCGTGGAGACAGCCAGCTCCGCGCGGGAGGCGAAGCAGAAATTGTCGGGCGGCACTTTCGACATGGTGATCACCGATATGCGCATGGAGCAGTCTGCCTCGGGCTTCGAGGTGATTCGCGCGGCGCGTTCGCAGGCCTACAACCCGGCTACGGCGATCCTCACCGCCTACCCCAATATGGAAGGCGACTGGAAGAACGAGGGAGCTGATTCCCTGCTGATCAAACCGATGAACACCAGCGACCTGCTGCGCCAGATCGAGGCGCTGCTGGTAACCCATCAGGACAGTAAGCAGGCGGCAATGGTCAAACCGGAGATCGCAGGCGAGATATCCAAGCGCGGGCAAGGCCGCGCCGCCGCAGCAAAGGCAAACTCGCGCAAATCCGTCTAACGCACTCTCGACTACCGGCTCCCGCAGCGGAGCAAAAGCATCGTAGCGGGACCAGATCCTCAGGCATGTGCGCCGGCGGTTCCCTTCTGCTTCCCGAAACATTCACGGCAAAACACTGGCCGGCCCTGCGTGGGACGGAATGGAATGGTTGTTTCCTTACCGCAACCTGAGCAGACGGCTGCGGTCTCCTGCTTGGCAGGGCGAGCCGCCTTGCCCTTGGCGCCGGAGCGTTTCTGCTTGCAGGCCTTGCAGCGCTTGGGAAGGTTCTTGAATCGCTTGTCGTGGAAGAACATCTGTTCTCCGGCCGTGAAGATGAAATCCGCGCCGCAGTCCACACATTTCAGCTCTTTGTCCTGGAATTCCATGGGATCGATCCCCTTTCAGCTCCAGACCACAACATTGCCGTACAGCCAGTGCCGGCTCGCGCACCGCGTGTAGGTTTGACCGCTCACCAAAACCCCGATACTCCAACGGGGGAGAGTTCCCAATGACGCTTGCATAAAACAGACGCTTACGCGAGAGATGTTACTCCTTATTCCAGCTTGCGGCGAGGCTTTTCGCAGTCGCGCGAGCAGCCAGCTGCGCTGCTCAAGCTCAGCCCTGAGCAGCCGAGAGCCGCGCGGTGCGAAGCCGTCGGGCAGCTTTGCTGGTTTCTTCACGCCACTGGTTCTGGTATGGTCAATATTTGGGAAATTTTTGTGCTCACAGAAGCGCAGGGAGGCACGACGCCGGCTCGCATCCTGGGCAAGCCAGCTCCCACGCTGGAGGTTTCTCATGATTCGGCCCTACAAGGGTGTGACGCCCACCATTCCCGCAACCTGTTACGTGGATGTCTCCGCGCAGGTCATCGGCGACGTGGTTTTGGGCGAGCACGCCAGCATCTGGATGAACGTGGTGGCGCGCGGCGATGTCCACTCCATCCGCATCGGCAGCAACACAAACATCCAGGACAACTCCGTGATGCACGGGATGCTTGGCAAGTGGCCGGTGGTGCTGGGCGATGACGTAACCGTGGGCCACACCGCGATCCTGCACGGCTGCGTGATTGAAGACCGCTGCCTGATCGGCATGGGCGTGATTGTTTTGAACGGGGCGCGGATCGGGCACGATTCGATCCTTGCCGCCGGAACCCTGATTCCCGAGGGGTGCGTGGTTGAACCGGGCTCCCTGTGGATGGGTGCGCCGGGAAAGTTCCGCCGCTATTTGAGTGAAGAGGAGAAGGCTTCGATTTTGACTTATCGCACGAACTATCTGGGTTACAAAGAGCAATACTTGAAGGAACTGGGCCGGTGAGCGCCGAAGGAATACCGCCTACCACGGAGCAAAAGACAGTCGGAATACTGATTTATCCGGACGCGGAGGTGCTGGATTTTTGCGGCTCTTTCGAAGTTTTTGCCACCACTCGTCTGGATGAGGAGACGCGCCGTGAAAGCGACTCGCCGATTAATCAGTTGCTCGTCTCCGAGAGCACGGAGGTGGTGCGAGCCAGCGGCGGAATGCGAATCGTGCCCGACGTGGACTTCGCATCCTGCCCCAAGCTGGATATCTTGCTGGTGCCGGGGGGCTCTGGAGTTCGCGCGTTGCTGCACCAGGCAGAATACCTGGACTGGATCAAGAAGATGGCTCCGCAAGTGGAGCGCCTCGCATCGGTGGGCACCGGCTCGCTGCTGCTGGGAGAAGCTGGGCTGCTGATGGGAAAGACCGCGACCACGCACTTTCGCTCGGTGGATCTCTTCCGCGAGCGCAATCCCCGCACCTCGTTGCTCTTCGAGTTGCCGATCGTGGTGGATGGAAACATCACCACCGCAAACAGCATTCGCGCCGGCATCGACATGGCTCTGTACCTGGTAGCACAAATTTACGGATCAGCGATTGCGCGTGAAGCCGCGCGCCAGATGGAATATCCATACCCGGATGGACCGAACTTCCGGTCAAGGAACGGAAAATGATCAAAGCTGTACGCGGGACCCGCGACCTGCTGCCTCCCGACACCGAACTTTGGAACTTTGTGGAGCGAAGGGTCCGCGAGGTCTTTGCCCGCTATAACTACCATGAGATTCGCACCCCGGTCTTCGAGTCCACCGAACTGTTCGCCCGCGGCGTAGGCGAGGAGACCGACATTGTCTCCAAAGAGATGTTCACCTGGGAAGACGGAGAGCGTTTCTCGAAGGGCAAGATCAGGGAGGCGTGGATACGCGAAAACAAAGACCGGGTGTTTATAGGCGAGATGGACCAGGTGCTCATCGCGGGCTTTCCTCCGATCGACCTCATCGCGTCACAGAAGACTGGCTCACGAATCGAACTTATTTCTTTCAGGCCCCAGGCGACAGAGTCCGACCTTTCGGCTTTGATCGGCGCGTCAAAGCGGCTGATTGAAGAACGGGGCGTGGCACTCGGGATCAAGGGCCACTTGCTGAAAATCGTCACGCCTGCCGGTGTTCGCTCCGTCAACTCCCCGGAAGTAGAGATCGACCAGCTCGCAGGGCACTTTTTCGAGTCCGTGCAGACGCTGACCCTGCGTCCGGAGAACACGGCGGGCGTGGTGCGCGCCTACATCGAGCGAGAGATGGGGCGCAGCGGCCTGCTGCAAAAGCTCTACTACATCGGACCGCAGTTCCGTCGCGAGCGCCCGCAGAAGGGACGCTACCGCCAGTTCTACCAGATCGGCGCGGAGGTTCTCGGGCCGCCCTCGGCGGGCAGCGAACTGCCTATCCGCGACGCCGAAGTTCTGGACATGCTGACCGCGCTGCTGGACGCCGTCGGCCTGAAGGGCTGGACGCTGTATCTGAACTCCGTGGGCTGCATCAACTGCCGCCCGGCTTACAACCAGGCTCTGCGCGAGGCGCTGGCCGGAGTGAAGGATCAGTTGTGCGAGGACTGTCAGCGGCGCGCGGAGACCAACCCGTTGCGCGTGCTCGACTGCAAGGTTCCCGCCGACCAGCCAATCATTGAGAAGCTGCCGAAGATCGCAGATTACCTGGACGAAGGCTGCCGCGAACACTTCGCGCAAGTGCGGGCAATACTGGATACGTTGGAAGTTCCCTACCAGGTGAATGAGCGCATGGTGCGCGGGCTGGACTACTACACCCGCACCACGTTTGAGTTCACCCACGGAGACCTGGGCTCGCAGAGCGCGGTGCTCGGCGGGGGCCGCTATGATGGACTGAGTGAACAGCTTGGCGGGCCAAAGGCTCCGGGCATTGGCTTTGCCATTGGCGAAGACCGCCTGGTGCTGGCCTTGCAGGCACAACAGCAGCAGGCGCTCGCGCCGCTGAAGGCGTTTGTCATTCCGCTCGGCACCGGCATGAACCGGCACGCCCTGAAACTGGCACGGCAGTTGCGGGCGGAGGGAGTTGCCGTGGATGTGAGCGACGAAAGCTTCCGCCTGAAGAAGAGCTTTGAGAGCGCGGAAAAGCTGGGCGCGACCTTTGCCATTATCGTGGGCGAAAACGAGGTGCAGGCTGACGCCTTCGCGGTGAAGCGCCTGAAGAGCGGCGAACAGACAACGGTTTCACGCGCGGAATTACTGGAATACCTGGAAGGTTAGAAGACGAAATCCGCATGGCGATGGACACCCTGCACAAAGGCGCGTCCACTTATCGTACGATAGACCATGCGTATTTCTTACTCCGAAACACGGGAAGCGATGATGCAACTTGATTTCTTAGGCGACTTGAAGCGGACGCACCGCTGCGGCGAACTACGCCTCTGCGATGCCGGCAGCACAATCACTCTGATGGGCTGGGTCAGCCGGCGACGCGATCACGGCAACCTCATCTTCATCGACCTGCGCGACCGCTCAGGCATAACCCAGATCGTCTTCGACAAGGAACGCAATCCGGAGATGCATGAGCGCGCTTCCGTTATTCGCAATGAGTACGTGCTCGCGGTGACCGGATTGGTTGAGGCGCGCTCGGAAGGCACGCGCAATCCGAAGATGGAGACGGGCGATATCGAGGTGCTTGCCAGTGAGCTGAAACTGCTCAATGAGAGCAAGGTTCCGCCATTTTTCCCCGGAGATTTGAGCGTCAACTTGAATGAAGAGGTGCGGCTGAAATATCGCTACCTCGACCTGCGCCGTCCGGAGATGCACGCCAACATCGAGATGCGCCACCGTGTCACCTTGGCCATTCGCAACTATCTTGCGAGCGAGGGCTTCTACGAGATTGAGACGCCGTACATGACGCGCTCGACGCCCGAGGGCGCGCGCGATTACCTCGTCCCAAGCCGCGTCCATCCCGGTGAGTTCTACGCATTGCCGCAGTCGCCGCAGATCTTCAAGCAGTTGCTGATGATCGGCGGCCTCGACCGCTACTTCCAAATTGCGCGCTGCTTCCGCGACGAGGATCTGCGCGCCGACCGCCAGCCGGAGTTCACACAGGTGGACCTGGAGCTAACGTTCCCGACCGAAGAGACGATCCACGGAGTCGTGGAAGGCTTTCTCGACGCGGCCTTCACCGCCGCCGGCTACACGATCGAGCGGCCCTTCCCGCAGATGGCCTATGACGAGGCCATCCGGCTTTATGGAATCGACAAGCCCGACCTGCGTCTTCCGGCGATGACGGACGTGAAGGCGCTCCTGCCTGCAGATGCCTTCGAGACACTGCTGATCGATCCGTCGCTGCCCGTGGTCGTGATCCGCACGCCGAAGATCGGAGAGCTTTCGCGCAAGGAGCGTGACGAGCACAAAGCGCTGCTGAGCGAAAAGCAGAGCAGGGTGATCAAGTTCTTCGATGATTTCAAGCGGTTGGAAAAGAGCTGGCCGGAGGCGATTGCAAAGGTTCGCGAGCTGAGCGGAGCCGAAGAAGGCGACCTGCTGGTGCTGGTGGCTGCGCCAAAGAACGATGCGGCCGGAAATGATTCGGCCACTAACACGGCAACAACCGCGGCGAGCTCTGCCGATGCTGCCGCCGAACGGCGCCATCAACGCGCCTGCTACGCCGTCTATTCCAACGCGGGACAGCTCAGGCTGGCGCTGGCGCAGCGCTATGCCGAGCGCCACAAGGCTTTTGAGGGGAAGACATACAAGTTCCTCTGGGTCACCGATTTTCCATCGTTCGAGTGGGACGAGGAGAGCGCGACATGGACCTTTGCCCATCATCCGTTCACCTCGATTCACGAAGACCATATGGGTTTGCTGAATGAAGGCGTAAAGGCGCAGCACGATCCGAACTCGGCGCTCGGTGCGATTCGCGCCCGCGCCTATGACGTGGTGCTGAACGGAACCGAACTCGGCTCCGGCTCGATTCGTATCCACCGGCAGGACGTGCAGGCAAAGATCTTCGAAGCCCTGGGAATGAGCGAGGAAGAACAGAAGCTGCGCTTTGGATTCTTCCTTGAGGCGCTGCAATATGGGACGCCTCCGCACGGCGGAATTGCGCTGGGGCTGGATCGCATTGTGATGATCCTGGCCGGAGCCCCCAGCCTGCGTGAGATCATTGCCTTCCCGAAGACGGCCGCAGCCACCGACCTGATGATGGATGCTCCGACTCCGGTGACCGACGCACAGTTGAAGGAACTCAGCATCGCCATCAAAAAATAACGCGCAGGGTGTGGCACCGAAGGCGCGCCTGCGGGCGCGCCTTCCGCATTCCCGCGGCGGGCAGGATTGAACCGAGGACTATTCTTGCCCTGCTCGTGAACTTGTGGCTGGCTGAAGCATGGTAAAGCGGACGAATCATGCGTAGAATTCAATTTAGAAGAGAGTTTTGCGCAGGCAAATTCTCGGCAGCCACCAAGGAGGCCGCAGCGTGTTGTGCCGTGGGGGCTCGGCTGCCTCACGCCAAAGGGCAGAGTACGCGCTACGCTGCAGTCGTTTGAGGTGGGTCCTGGGATTCTTATCAACTTATGTCGTCTCCGAATTTTGACTCCACGGCTGCCGTAGCCAAGACACTGCGCGAGGGCATTGAGCGTCACGTTCGCTATACATTGGTGCGGCCGCTGGATCACCTCACCCCGGCTGAATTGCTAATCCCCGTCTCACTCGCGGTGCGGGACCTGTTCGTGGACCAGATGCTGGACACCAGCAAACGTTACCGCGAGGCCGATGCCAAGCACCTCTACTACCTCTCCATGGAATTTCTCATGGGGCGACTGCTCGGCGACACGGTCTGCAACATGCGGCTGAACGAAGTTCTGGACGGCGTGCTGGACAAATTCGGCGTGCGGCTGGAGCAGGTGCTGGAGAGCGAGCCCGATGCCGGTCTCGGCAACGGTGGCCTGGGCAGGCTGGCAGCCTGCTTCCTGGAGTCGCTGGCAACCCTGGACATGCCGGGATACGGATACGGAATCGACTACGAATACGGAATGTTCCGCCAGGAAATCGCCCACGGCTTCCAGCGCGAGAAGCCGGACCGCTGGCGAACCTACGGAACCCCGCTTCAGATTCAGCGCCCCGAAGAAGCCATCGTCATTCCTCTCTATGGCCGGGTTGAGAACTCACGCGACCGCGGCAACTATCGCCAGAGCTGGCTGGATTACCAGGTGGTCGTCGGAGTACCGAATGACATGCCGGTGGTGGGCTATAACGGCCAGACGGTAAATTACCTCCGACTTTTCCAGGCCCGCTCGTCAGAGGACTTCGACATCGATATCTTCAACCGCGGCGACTACATTCGCGCCGTCGAACAGAAGATTCAAAGCGAGAACATCTCGCGAGTGCTGTATCCAAGCGATTCGGTGATGGCCGGCAAGGAACTGAGATTGGTTCAGGAGTACTTCCTGGTCTCCTGCGCGGTGCGCGACATTGCGCGCAACTTCCTTGCGGCACACAATGATTTCGCGGCTTTCCCGAACAAAGTCGCCATCCAGATGAATGATACCCATCCCGCGCTGGCGGTAGCGGAGCTGATGCGCGTGCTGGTGGATGAAAACAATCTGGAGTGGGAGGACGCCTGGGAGATTACGCAGAAGACGGTGGCCTACACCAACCACACCCTGTTGCCGGAAGCTCTGGAAAAGTGGAGCGTCTCGCTCATGGAGCGGGTGCTGCCGCGCCATATGCAGATCATCTATGGCATCAACTACAACTTCCTGCGCACACTTACCGCTTACTCCTGGGTGGATGGCGAGAAGTTGCGCAAGATGTCGATCATCGAAGAGGGGCACGACAAGAACGTGCGCATGGCGCACCTTGCCATCGTAGCCTCGCACGCGGTCAATGGCGTTTCCGCCCTGCACAGCAATCTGATCCGCACTTCGCTGGTTCCGGAATTTGCCCAGCTATGGCCCACAAAGTTCAGCAACAAGACCAACGGCGTGGCGCCGCGGCGCTGGCTGCTGAAGGCCAATCCACACCTCTCGCGCCTGCTGTGCGAGAGCATCGGCGAGGCCTGGATCAAAGATCTTTCAGAGCTGAAAAAGCTTGAACCCTATGCCGAAGACGCGGTTTTTCAGGGACGTTTTGCCGAGGTCAAATTCCAGAACAAGCTGAAGCTGTCGCGCATCATTCGCGACGAAACCGGGGTCATCACCGACCCGCGCTCCATGTTTGACGTCCAGATCAAACGCATTCACGAGTACAAGCGCCAGTTGCTGAACGTGCTGCGTGTCATGTACGACTATCTGCGCATCGTGGAAGACGGCGAGGCGCCGAAGACGCCGCGAACCGTGCTCTTTGCAGGCAAGGCTGCGCCCGGCTACTGGGCCGCCAAGCAGATCATCAAGCTGATCCATAACGTGGCCGCAGTGGTGAATAAAGACCCGAAAGCGAATCAGCTTTTGCGAGTCGCTTTCCTGCCCGACTACCGCGTCTCGCTCGCCGAGTCGATCATTCCGGCTGCGAATCTGAGCCAGCAGATTTCAACCGCGGGCATGGAGGCCAGCGGCACCGGAAACATGAAACTGATGATGAATGGCGCGGTAACTGTGGCAACCTGGGATGGCGCCAATATTGAAATCGCGGAAGAGGCGGGCGAAGACAACATCTACATCTTTGGCCTGCGCGCCGAACAAATCGAGCAGATGCAGCGCGGTGGTCTCTATCACTCGCGCGAGTATTACGACAGCGATCCGCGCATCAAACGGGTGCTGGACTGCTTCCTGAACGACCGTTTCTCGTCGAGCGAGCCAGGACTGTTCCGTTGGATTTTCGATGAGTTGATCAATCGCGGCGACCGCTTCTTCCATGTGGCCGATCTGCCGCAGTACATCGAAATCAACGAACGAATCGATGCCGATTTCCAGGACACCACGAAGTGGCGGCGCATGGCTATCCTGAATACGGCGCGTTCGCATAAGTTCTCCAGCGACCGCACCATCAAGGAGTACAGCGCCGACATTTGGAACGTGAAGCGCTACCCTCAAGAGGTAAAGGAACTCTCCACGCCGGCTGCCTCCAGCTCTCCTACCGTTTAGGGCCGAATCATTTCAGCGAGAAGCGCGATCCGACATCGCGCCTCTCACAATTCCGCTTCCCACATCCGCACTGCGTAACTCGACGGCGCACCCGCACGCTCGGTCTCAGGTGGCAACCCAACCCGGTTATTTGTTACTGTCTCTGAGAGACGAAGGGGTGTGAACGATGGCGATCGACAAGAAGGGCGTGATAGGAATTCTGACCGGCGGTGGCGATGTTCCAGGACTGAATCCGGCGATTCGCGCCGTAACGATCCGCGCCCTGCGCGAAGGCTACCAGGTGATCGGGATTCGCCGCGGATGGAGCGGGTTGATCGATATTGTTCGCGATAAGGATTACGACAACCAAAACAACTATACGGTTCTCACGGAAGAGATCGTGAACCGCGCAGGACGCACTGGTGGCACGTTCCTGCATACCTCGCGAACCAATCCCGGAAAGGTTAAGAAATCCAACGTTCCGCATCACCTACAGGACAAGTACAATGCAGAGCGCAACGACCTGACGCCCGAAGTGCTGGAAAACCTGGCGTGGCTCGGCATCGACTACCTGATTCCGATCGGCGGCGATGACACGCTGAGCTACGGCGTGCGCCTCTACGAAGAGGGCGCAAAGGTGATCGCAATTCCGAAGACGATGGACAATGACGTGCCCGGCACGGACTACTGCATCGGCTTCAGCACCTGCGTGACGCGCACCATCCAGATGACCAATTCCCTGCGCACCTCCGCAGGCTCGCACGAGCGCTTTCTGGTGCTGGAGGTGTTTGGACGCTACGCCGGTTTCACGGCAATGCTGCCTACGATGGCAGGGGCGGCCAATCGCTGCGTCATTCCCGAACACAAGTTCGACATCGAACGTTTGACCGAGCTGATGAGCTACGACCGCAACCGCAATCCGAGCAAGTACTCGGTTGTGCTGGTCAGCGAGGGGGCAATGTTCGAAGGTGGAGAGATGATCTTTGAAGCCGAGACCACCGATGCCTTCGGACACAAGAAACTTGGCGGCATCGGCGACCTCGTATCAGAAAAGCTGAAAGAGCTCTCGCCTAAATACAACGGCGGGCAAACCGTCGAGATCATCAATCAGAAGCTCGGCTACCTGGTTCGCGGCGGCGACCCGGACGCGATCGATTCGATTGTGCCGATGGCATACGGCAATCTCGCGATGGACCTGCTGCTACGGCGGATTCACGGCAGACTGGTGGTACTGAAGAATGGGCGCTATGACGACATGCCAATCGATTGCGTGACCGGCAGCAAGAAAGTGGTGAACGTCTCCGATCACTACAACATCGAGCGCCTGCGCCCGTACTATAAGCGCTTCCACATGAAGCCGCTCTTCATCATGACCAGCGAATAGGCTCGAAACGCTGCATGTTTACTGGCTACGATGTGAGTGCGGCGGGGCAGCGCCTCTGCCCGCTTACAGCCGGTTGATCAGCGACGCGACGTAGGCCGCGCCGAAACCGTTGTCGATGTTTACCACCGAGACGTTGGAGGCGCAGGAGTTGATCATGCCCAGCAGCGCCGCGATTCCGCCGAAGGCCGCTCCATAACCCACGCTGGTCGGCACCGCAATCACGGGCACGCCCACCAGTCCGCCGACCACCGAGGGCAACGCGCCTTCCATTCCCGCGCACACGACCAGCACGCGCGCGCGGCGCAGTTCCTCGCTGTGCGAGAGCAGGCGATGCAGCCCGGCGACTCCGACATCGAAGACTCGGGCGACATCGTTGCCCATTACGTCCGCGGTCACTGCGGCCTCTTCCGCCACGGGGATGTCGCTGGTTCCTGCCGAGATAATTCCGATGGTTCCCTTGCCCAGCTTCTGGCAGTTTTGACGCAGCACCAGCGTCCGCGCCAGAAGGTTGTGCTCCGCGGCCGGGAAGCGCGCCAAGACGGCCGCCGCCTGCTCTTCGCTAACTCGCGTGGCCAGCACGGTGTTGCCTCGCCCGGCGAGCCGGTCATAGATTTCCACGAAATGCTCGGCGGACTTGCCGGGGCCGAAGATCACCTCGGGCACACCAACGCGCACCGCGCGATGATGATCCACCTTGGCAAAGCCGAGGTCTTCAAAGGGGAGAGATTTAATCTGGTCGAGCGCGGCTTCGGGAGTCACATCCCCGGTGCGCACCTGCTCCAGCAGAGCCTTCAAACGATTCGCATCCACGCTACTAGCCTATCATTCGCGCGAGGGGTTCAATTCTGCGTGGTAGCCGCGGCTTTCCAGCACTTGCCGTTGGAGCGGCAAAGCACTAGGCTAGGTTGGATGCTCGACGGAAGCGGCAACCCAGGACAGCGCACGATAACCCTCGCCGTGACCGGCGCCAGCGGCTCTCTGTTTGCGCGTGCAATGCTGCGCGCGCTGGAGGAGGATGAGCGTGTCGGCTGCGTGAACTTCATCAGCAGCGACAGCGGCCTGCGAGTTATGAGCGAAGAGCTCGGCCTGGGCGGGCGCAGCGACTTGCTGCGGCAACTGCTTGGCGGCGAGCCGCGAAAGACGCGGCTGCTCCACAACCAGGATATCGGCGCCAACATTGCAAGCGGCTCGTACCCGACCGACGCGATGATCGTGCTTCCCTGCTCGATGGGAACGTTGGCGAAAATCGCGCAGGGACTGGCCTCCAGGCTGATTGAGCGCGCCGCCGATGTCTGCCTGAAGGAACGCATCCCGCTTGTGCTGTGCGTGCGCGAGACGCCGCTGAACCGCATTCATCTGCGCAACATGACGATGGCGGCCGAGGCGGGAGCGACCATCTATCCGCTGATTCCGGCCTTCTACAATCATCCCGATTCGCTCGAAGAGATTGCGCGCCAGTTCGTCTATCGGGTGCTGAAGCATGTTGGCCTGCCGCAAAAGGGAGCTTACGTCTGGAAGCCGGAGGCGGCGAACGATTTGTCAGAAGGTTAATCGTTCGAGTTCTGACTGTTACCTTCTGCGCAATCGTTTTGGGAATTTTCAGGTCGATTGCCTGTTCTGTCACTCCGGTACTCGACGCTATTTGCCTTGGCGCTATTGACTATTTGACAACCACCTTTGCGGGGGTCTAGGATGCCTTCACACTGGAGAGGAGGTGGTCCGATGGAAAAAAGTTCAGGCGAATGTAGCAGACAAATCGTGATCAGTGAGGTGGCTGAGGTTTAGGGCGGAATCGCTCTAACCACTCGCCAGACTTCCCGTCTTTTGAAGTCTGCCGCTGGGTTGCGTTTCATCCGTATCGCTGCGCATTTGCGCGGATGCGGCGGAGCGAGCCGGCCTCAGACCAATCCAAAACAGCTAACCGGCGCCCCGCATGGCTACAGTGCGGGGCGTTTTATTTTTGGACTCGCAGACCCTTCTCGCACGCAAAGACCCATATCTGCTGACTACGGCAGATGTGGGGCACCGTCAGGCCATCTTCACTGATCCCACATTCGCCAAAAGAGGGCGGATGTGGGCCACCCGGGGATCTGTGCCACCAGGGTCAGGAGTCGAGGGCGAGCGCTTTGTGGATGACGTCGATGGTGACCTGCTTCATACCGAGGGCGG
Organism: uncultured Acidobacteriota bacterium; assembly: GCA_963738165.1. Classification (GTDB taxonomy): domain Bacteria; phylum Acidobacteriota; class Terriglobia; order Terriglobales; family Acidobacteriaceae; genus TOLSYN. Next base: position 281,219 of record CAVTVE010000006.1, on the reverse strand, counting down.
GGAGTTCCTCGGGGCGTGCCCAGCGGACCTCGCTGACATCGGTGGCCGCGGCGAGGGTTCCGGAGCGCAAGTGACAGAGGTAGTCGATGAGCACGTAGTGGTACTGGGTGCGGCCTTCTTCGTCGGGAAAGATCGAATCGAAGACATCGAGCACGGGGCCGACTTCCACATCCAATCCAGTCTCCTCGCGGACCTCGCGGGCGACACCATCGCGCAGCTTCTCTCCAAGGTCGAGTGCGCCACCGGGGATCGACCACTCGCCTTGCAGCGGAGGGTTGGCGCGACGGACGATGAGCACCTCTCCCTGGCGCACAATGACGGCGCCTACACCGACGATGGGAAGCGATGGGTAGAGACGGGACATGGAGGTATTGTATGTGGTGCAGGTTTCAAAATTTCAAGATTTCACAATCGGGCCGTGAGCTGACTCGTGCTCATCGATATCTCTTACCCATTTCCCAAGCTGTTCTTCCGTGAAGAATCCCAAGTCCATATCCTGATCCATTCTTAGAAGTGCAAAACCAGGATGCGTCCGGTCTAGATCGTCGTGGCCGAGAGGAAATATCTTGCGCATGTGACTCTGCATCTGCCATGCGAGAATGTCAGCCGCCTGCAAGGGTTTGAATATCTCGCGATGCTGGAAAGACATTCCACCCGGCTCTATGCCATACACCCGCTGCCGAGATTGGTGCATGGTCTTCCATATCGAATCGATTTCCAGCCGCTTTTCGGTGCCCTGCATCTCCCAGTCGAACACATACTTCATCGGGATTGAAATGCCGCACTCGTGGCGCCACTTTGCAATCTGCATAAGGCACTGCCGAACCGCCAAAGTGTAATGTTGTTTACCGTGGTGGATACGTATCCGTTCCGGAACCACGGTATCGTAGGCGCTTTTGGGAACTGCGGACGCGATGCCAATCCATTTGTTCGCGTTGATCACTCTCGCAAGTCGGTTATAAACGCGCTCCTTCTTGTCATTGTCCCAATTGCACCACGGGTCATGCCTATGCTCGCGCGGGGCAACAAACTCTGCCATGTGAAACGCCTCAAAGCCCTCTTCTTCTCGGGCTCGATCCCACTCTTTTACAAACTTATCCCACCCCTGCTGAGTGGATATATAGCAGGCAGCAACAGCTATCTCTGATCGCCCATCGGTTCCGCTGTCATCGAAGAATACGCGCCACATTTAAGCCACTCCTGGCAATGGACTCGAAAAGTATATTCCCAACTTTGAAACCTTGAAACTTACTACGAGAAGAAGTTTCGGGGATTGAAGTCTACGATCTTCCAGCCTTTGGGGCCGCGCTCAAGTTCGAAGCGTAGCTGGGCCTGGCGGGTGGAGACGGGGCCTCCGCCGCGCGGCGTGTTTTCGATCTGGAAGTCGGCGAGGATGATGCCGCGATGGTTTTCCTCAGAAGTTTGAACAATGCGCATTGAGACCCGGAAGCTCTGGTAGTCGGTGAAGTAGGCATCGATCTGGTCCTCGAAGGTGAGGAAGCCGTCCATCTTGTCGCGGTCGAAGGCTGAGAGCAGACGGCGCTGGGAGTGGCCTTCGAGTCCGTCGCGTATTGTGCCGAGGACGGAGGCGGCGGCGCGCTCGTCGAATACGGGGGCGTTTTCTGTCTTCTGCTGAGCGGCGAGCGAGAAGATGAAGGCGAGAAGGAGGACGGGAACAAGAGTAAGAGCGCGTCTGGTCACGGTGCGATCTCCTGGGCACTGGAGAGAGGATAAAACACCGGGGCGGCAAGTGCGTTCGGAAATTGCTGTGAAGCATCTTAAGAAAGAGAGTGCCGTGGAGTTGGGCGGGAGAGAACGATGTCATTGAAGGAATACGAGCGGAAGAGGAAGTTCTCGGATACTCCGGAGCCGAAGCCGGTGGAGGCAGAGCGCGGAGGCTGGCGCTTTGTGGTGCAGAAGCACAAGGCGACGAGACTGCACTACGACTTCCGGCTGGAGCTGGATGGAGTGCTGAAATCGTGGGCGGTGCCGAAGTGGCCATCGCTGGACCCATCGGACAAGCGGCTGGCGATGCAGGTGGAAGATCATCCGGTGGAGTACATCAATTTCGAGGGGCGGATTCCGGAGGGCAACTACGGCGCGGGTACGGTGATGGTTTGGGACCGGGGGACGTGGATGCCGGAGGGGACAGAGGGGATGATGGACGCAGAACGCGAGGCCCACGCTCGGGCGATGCTGGAGAAGGGAGATTTGAAGTTCCGGCTGAACGGGATGAAGCTGAAGGGGAGCTGGGTGCTGGCAAAGATGCGCTCGCGAAGGCCGGGAAGCAAGGGGACGGAGTGGCTGCTGATCAAGCATCGCGACGAGGCGGCGGAGAGCGGCTATGACATCGAGGCGCATGACGGCTCGGTGCTGACGGGGCGCTCGATGGAGGAGATTGCGGAGGACAAGAAGTCGGCCCAGTGGGGCGAGCCAAAGGCGCAGCCGGTGAAGCACCCGGGAAAGCAGGTGGCCAACGATCGACATGTGTCGATTGACAGGTCGGCAACAGCGAAAACAAAAGCGACAGCAAAAACAAGGTCAACAGACCCACATCTGCTAAATACGGCAGATGTGGGGCACCCGCGTAAGAATCGACATGTGTCAATGAATCGGGCGGTCGAGTGGGCAAAGCTTGTGGGCACGGTGAAGGGAGCGCGGAAGTCGGCGATGCCGCGGGGTCTGAAACCGATGCTGGCAACCCTGGTGGACGCTCCGCCAAAGTCGGGTGAGTGGCTCTATGAGGTGAAGTGGGACGGATACCGGGCGCTGGTTTATTTGGAAGACGGGAAGGCGCAGTTGGTCTCGCGCAATCAGAACGACTTGACGGAGGGATTTCCGGAGCTGGCGGCAGAGCTGCCGGAGCGGGTGCGGGCTCGGCAGGCGCTGATTGATGGAGAGGTTGTGGCGCTCGATGAGCATGGGCGCTCGAGCTTTAGCCTGATGCAGCAGCGAACGGGCGTGGGCAAAAGTGGGCACTCCTTGCAGCGAAAGAACACGGAAATTCCGATTGCGTTTTATGCGTTTGATTTGCTGCATGTGGAAGGGTGGTCGCTGCTGGGGGTTCCGCTGGAGGAGCGGAAGCGGCTATTGCGGGCGGCATTGGAAAGCGACGCGAACGTTCGATATTCGGAGAGCTTTGACGATGGAGAGAAGCTGCTGGCGGCGGCACGGGAGCAGGGGCTGGAAGGGATCGTCGCCAAGCGCAGGGATTCGACGTATGAGCAGCGGCGCTCGCGGGCGTGGTGCAAGTTGAAGATCACGCAAAGCCAGGAGTGCGTGATCGGGGGATGGACGGAGCCGAAGGGAGAGCGTGAATATTTTGGTTCGCTGGTGCTGGGGCTGTACGACAAAGACGGGCGGCTGCTGCATGTGGGGCAGGCAGGGACGGGCTTTACGCGGGAGACAGAGGCGGAGATTTTTCGGCTGCTGAAGGAGCGGGAGACGACGCGGAATCCGTTTGCAAACAAGGTGGAGTCGTCGAGGAAGGTTCACTTTGTGAGGCCGGAGCTGGTGGCGCAGATCAAGTTTACGGAGTGGACGCACGAAGGACAAAAGGGCGGGGTGAAGATGCGGGCTCCGGTATTTGAGGGGCTGCGGGTGGATAAGACAGCGGAGGAGTGCAGGGCGGCGTGAACGACTCGCTGGCTCGCCGCCTGGGACTGACTGGTTGAATTGCCTCTTGGCAGCACGGGAGATTTGGGCGGTGCTGGGGTTCTTCACTGCGTTCAGAATGACCCCTCAAGAGACAAGGGCGACGGCATCAGCGCTGAAGCGGCTCTATTGCATTTTTTCTTCCAGCTCGGTCCAGCGGGTGAGGAGCTGGTCTACGGCGGCGGAGGCTTGCTCGAGTTCGGACTGGGCGGCGATGAGGGCGGCGGCATCGGTTTGAATAGCGGGGTCGTTGAAGACCGATTGGGCGACGGCGAGACGGGATTCGGCGGCGGAGATTTGTTGCTCGATGGCGGCGTACTCGCGAGCTTCCTTGTAGGAGAGCTTCTTCTTGGGGGCGCGGCGGCGGTTGAGGATTTGTTCGGCGCGTCCACTCGCGACGGTGCTGTGAGGCGCGGCATTCTTCCCCCACATTCGCCCAAAGACGGGGCGGATGTGGGCCACCCGGGATCGGCGGGCGCTCGGCGCTTTTGGCTGCGCTGCTGGTCGCGCCACTCCTCCCACTGCATGTAGTCGGCGAAGGTGGAGGCGTTGCCGCGGCCATCGAGTCCGAGGACGATTGTGGAGACGCGGTCGAGCAAATAACGGTCGTGGGTGACGAGGACGAGCGCGCCCTGGAACTCGAGCAGGGTCTCTTCGAGGACTTCGAGGGTGGGGATGTCGAGGTCGTTGGTGGGCTCGTCGAGGAGAAGGATGTCGGCGGGCTGAAGCATGAGGCGCGCGATGAGGACGCGGGCGCGCTCGCCTCCGCTGAGGCGGCTGACGGGCTGGTTGAGCTGCTCACTGGTAAAGAGAAAACGGTCGGCCCAGGCAGCGACGTGAATGACGCGATCCTGGAAGACGACGGCATCGGAGTCAGGGGCAAGGGCGCGGCGGAGAGTGAGCGAGGGATCGAGCTGGCGCTGCTGCTCGAAGTAGACGACCTTGAGATGCTCGGCGGTGCGGACGGTGCCGGAAGCGGGTTTGAGCTCTCCCTGCAAGAGACGCAGGAGAGTGGTTTTGCCGCTGCCATTGGGGCCGACTAGTCCGACGCGCATTCCGTTGGTGATGACGAAGTTGAGGTCCGTGATGAGGGGACGGGAGTCATCGAAAGCATAGGCGAGGTTTTCGATTTCAACGAGACGTTTGCTCTGGCGTCCGGTGGCGGAGAAGTCGAGATCGGTGCTGGCGGTGCGGGTGCGGGAGCGCAGATCGCCGAGTTCGCCGATGAGCTCGTGAGCGCGGTCGATGCGGGACTTGGACTTGCCACGGCGGGCTTTGGGGCCGCGGCGCAGCCATTCGATTTCGGTGTGAACTCGGTTTTCGAGAGCTTCCTGATGGCGCGCCTGGGCGTGCATCCACTCCTCTTTGATTTCGAGGAAGTGGGAGTAGGAGCCGGAGACGCGGAAGATGCCGTCGGGATAGACGCGTGCGAGCTCGGCGGTTTCGCTGGCGACGTTTTCGAGGAAATAGCGGTCGTGGGAGACGACGACACAGGCGAAGTTGGCCTGCTGAAGAAGCTGTTCGAGCCACTCGATTCCGGCGAGGTCGAGGTGATTGGTGGGCTCGTCGAGGAGAAGAATGTCGGGGGCGGTGACGAGGGCTTCGGCTATGGCGAGGCGCTTGCGCCAGCCTCCGGAGAGAGATTGCGCGAGGGCGGAAAAGTCCTCGAATCCGGCGCGGCCCAGGGTTTCGTGCAGGCGCGAGTCGCGCTCAAGGGCGGGAACCCCGGAATCGGCGAGCGCGGCTTCGATGACCCCGGCGACGGTGAGGCCGGGAGCAAAGACGGATTCCTGCGGGACGTAGGCGAGGGTGGCACGCTTGCGCAGGGCGACTTCGCCGGAGTCTGGCGAGATGAGGCCGGCAAGGATGCGCAGCAGGGTGGATTTGCCGGAGCCGTTGGGACCGATGAGGGCGATGCGATCGCGCTCGTTGACGGTGAATGAGACGTTGCGGAAGAGCGGCTCAGCGCCGAAGGCTTTGGAGAGAGATTGGGCGTTGAGAATCGGAGGCATCTCTTTAGATCATACCGCGAGGGTGTTGGGGAGCGTGAACGAACGCACATCTGCGCGATAGATTACGGAGGTGGGCCGACCGACCGCCCCTGAAAAAGCAAAGGCAAGAGCAGAAGCAAAGTCAACTACCCCACATCTGCCAACAGAGGGCAGATATGGGGCACCCGTGCACCCGCATGGTCATTTCTTTCGGCAGAGCAGTTCGCCGGAGCCGATGGGGACGAGGACGGCGTCGATGCGATCGTCACTGAGGGCGCGGTCGAGCATGGGGCGCACGGCGGCGGCGTGGCTGATGGCGTTGTCGGAGACGAGGATTGCGCCGGAGAGCATGCGGGGCAAGACAAGTTCGTAGCAGGGCAGGTAGAGGTCTTTGTCGCAATCGAGAAAGCAGAAGCCGATGCCGCTGTACTCGTGCAGATGGGTGAGGGCGTCGCCGGGCTCGAGGTCGATGAGATCTGATACCTCGGCGGCAGCGAAGGTGTCGCGGGCAAGTTCGACCTTTGCGGCATCGATCTCGAAGGTGGTGATGCGGCGTCCGGTGGCGCGGGCGGCGAGGGAGAGCCACAGGGTGGAGTATCCGGCGCTGGTGCCGATCTCTAGGATTGGGCCTGCGGGAGCAGAGGCGGCGAGGATGGCGAGAAATTTGCCGACCTCGGGCGGGACCTGGCGGAGGCGCTGGCTGTGCGGGGTTGCGTCGGTGCGGTCGCGGAGATCGATGGCCTCAAGCTCACGCATGCGGGCGAGCATGGCGGGGGAGATGGATTCGAACATGGGTGCGGAATTTTACAACATCGACAGTGTAGGACGGCGGGGGCGTGACTGCGGAACAATCGATGCGCGGGTTGAATTGCCTGTGGGCGGAGTGGGAGATTCGGGCGGGGCGGGGATTCCTCGCGGGGCTCGGAATGACAGCGTCGGAGCAAGAGCAAGTACAAGGGCGAGAGCAAAGGCCGATACAGCAAAGACAACAGAGAAGTAAAAGGCAACCACAAAAACAAAAACGACAGAAAGCAAACGCAACTACAGAGTCAACTGCCCCACCTTAACCGCGCAAAAGACGCGCGTCGAAGGTGGGGCACCCGAATCATTCTTGCAACTCCCGGCGGCTCGATACAGCGAGCGTAATTTCTCTTGCTCATGCGCCGACCTCTTCGCCCCAGCTGGGGCGCTGGTATTTGCCGGAGCCGACTTTGGTGATGCAGTCTTCGAGGATGTCGAGGGCGACGTCGGCTTGCTGTTTGGTGACGATGAGCGGCGGGCAGATGCGCAGGCTGTTGCTGCCGCAGCCGAGGAAGAGGATTCCCTTTTCAAAGGCCTGCTCGACGATGTGGTCGCGCTGCTCTCCGGCGGGGGATTTGGTGTGTTTGTCGGCGACGAACTCGATGCCGATCATGAGGCCGCGGCCACGGACATCGCCCACAAGGGGAAGCTGGCGCGGCCAGTCGTAGATGCGGGCGAGGATGTGCTCGCCGACCTCGTGGGCGTTGTCGAGGCCTTCGCGCTCGATGATCTGGATGGTGGCCAGGGCGGCGGCGATGGCGACCGGGTTGCCTCCGAAGGTGGAGGCGTGGGAGCCGGGAACCCAGTCCATGATTTCGGCGCGGGTGATGAGGGCGGCGAGCGGCAGGCCGCTGGCGATGCCCTTGGCTACGGCGATCATGTCGGGGGCGACGCCGGAGTGTTCGATGGCCCACCACTTGCCGGTGCGTCCCATGCCGGACTGCACCTCGTCGATGATGAGGAGGATGCCGTGCTTGTCGCAGATGCGGCGCAGTTCCTGGAGGAAGGCGGGCGGCGCGGGAAGGTATCCGCCTTCACCCTGGAAGGCTTCGACGATGATGGCGGCGCACTCCTCGGGCGGCACCTCGGTGCGGAAGATGGTGTCTTCGATGTAGCGGGCGGTATCGCGGGCGTACTGCTCGGGATCGGCTCCGGCGGGGCGGCGGTAGAGATTGGGATAGGGGGCGTGGACGACGCCGCCCATCATGGGCGAGAAGCGGCGGCGCTGCTGAACTTTAGACGAGGTCAGCGAGAGTGCGCCCATGGTGCGTCCGTGAAAGGCTCCGTGGAAGGCGATGATGTAGGGACGCCGGGTGTGGTAGCGGGCGAGTTTGAGCGCGGCCTCGACGGCCTCGGCGCCGGAGTTGCCGTAGTGAATGCGGTGCGGGCCGGGCATGGGCGCGATCTGCGAGAGGCGGGCAGCAAGCTGGGTGAACTGCGGGTAGTAGAAGTCGGTGCCGGACATGTGGATGAGTTCGGCGGCCTGCTGCTGGACGGCGGCGACGACCTCGGGATGGCAGTGTCCGGTGGAGGTGACGGCGATTCCGGCGGAGAAGTCGAAGAACTCGTTGCCGTCCACATCCTCGATGACGATGCCGCGTCCGCGTTTGGCTACAAGGGGGTAGGCGCGAGTATAGGAGGGCGAGATGAGGCGGGCGTCTTCGGCGATGATGCGCTCGGCATTGGGGCCGGGGAGTTTGGTGCGGATGACGGGGCGGCCGGGGAAGGAGAGAATCGAAGACATTGGGTTCCTCCTGAAGCTGATGGCGAGGCGGATGCAACAGCAGAGTGGGGCTCTGTCTCCCACCTTAGCGTCGAAAAGCACGACGCGAAGGTGGGGCACCCAGGACCCGCCTGGACTCCGCGCTTCGCCTACTATGGTGCGATGCAGAATGCGGCAGGCAGAGGTGGATGGAAGCGGAATTAATTCGTACTGTAATGAAGCAAGTCTTAGAGATTAATCCATCCTGCGCGAATCGCGAGCAAGGAAGAAGTCGCAACGATTGCCCAGAGGCAAACTCCTTGCAGGAAGGGGCGAATGCCGACGCGGCGCAGCGTCTCTTTCGATAACCCAGTACCGATAAGGAAGAGAACGACGGTGAGCCCGAGACGGCCGAGGCGGCTGAGCGCCGGATAGACCATTGCCCCAGCAGGAAGATAGGTATTGGCCACGGCGGCCAGGCAGAAGAGCAGGATGAACCAGGGCCAGTGAATCCGTGCCTTGCTTTTGGTTAGGAATGCAGTCAGCATGGCCAGCGGGACGATCCACAGGGCTCTCGCGAGTTTGATGGTTGTTCCGATCTGCAAGGCCTGGGGGCCGTACTTTGCGGCGGCGCCGACGACGGAGCTGGTGTCGTGAATGGCGAGGGCGGACCAGAGTCCGAACTGGGTCTGGCTCATGTGCAATGCAAGCCCGATCAGGGGAAAGAGCAGCAGCGCGATTGAGTTCAGGATGAACACAGTACCGAGAGACATTGCCATCTCTTCGTCATCCGGCTTGGTAATGGGCGCGATGGCGGCGATGGCGCTGCCTCCGCAGATGGCGGTTCCGACGGTGATCAGAAAGGACGCCTTGCGGCTGACGCTCAGGACGTGCCCCAGAAGCGAGCCGAGGAGCAGGGCGGCGGAGATGCTGATTGCGGTGTAGAGGAATCCGGCTTTGCCTGCGTGTATCACCTGATGCAGATTCATTCCGAAGCCAAGCGCGACGACCGCAGCCTGAAGCAGGAAGCGAGACAAATTTCTGCTGTCCAGGTGGTAGGGGTGGGCGAAGGTGAAGCCATAGGCAATGCCTGCCAGCAAGGCAAGCGGTGGAGAGACAAGGCCGCTGGCGGTGAGGATGATTCCAAGAAAAAATACGGTCTTCGGATTTATCGCTGGATTCATGGGACACAGTATCTTTGAGAGTTGAAGGGTGCGTCCAAGAGGAAGTTCTTATGGCGGATTGCTGTTGCTTATAGCGGAGGGGGGCGGAAGGATTTCGAGGCGAAGTGTTCCGAAAATTCTGCGACAATGATGCGGCAGCTCTCTTTGCAACTTCTGGCGAGTCTGGACGTAGCCGGATCGGGAAAAGTGAAGATGGAAAATTTTCGGCTTAAAGTCTTCCGGGTCGTCGCTCGACACCTTAACTTCAGCCGCGCCGCTGAAGAACTGCTTTTGACACAACCGGCTGTCACACAGCAGATCAAGGCTCTCGAAGATGAGTTCGGAGTTCCGCTGTTCGATCGAAGCGGCGGGCGTATCACGCTCACCGCCGCGGGCCAGCGGCTGTTGCCGTATGCGGAGCAGTTGAAGGCAATCTCGGACGAGGCCTTTGAGATGGTGACCAGCAGCGCCGGCGATCATGCGGGAAAGCTGGAACTTGGAGCTTCGCAAACCATCGGGCAATACCTCCTGCCCAATCTGGTTGCCGCGTTCCTGAGAGAAAATCCACGGGTCACAATTACGGCGATCAGCGGGAACACGGACGAAGTGCTGGATGCACTGGCTGCGCACCGGATACAACTGGCGCTGATCGAAGGGCCGGCGTTGCGCAAAGATTTTCACGTTGAAGCGTTCATGGAAGATCAGATGGTGTTGGTGGTGCCTGTAAGCCATGAGTGGGCTGACCACGAAGTCGGTATCGAGGAGTTGGCGGGAGCTCCGCTGCTGATGCGGGAATTCGGTTCGGGATCGCGCCGTGTGGTGGAAGCTGCGTTGGAAAAAGCCGGCCTGAAGAGAAAAGACCTCAGGACCACGATGGAGCTGGACTCGACGGAGGGCCTGCTGAGCGCGGTTGAGGCGGGACTCGGCGTGACGTTCGTATCGCGCTGGGCGGTGCGCAACCAACTCTCTCTGGGGACGCTTCGGTTGGCACATGTCAAAGGGCTCCGGTTGTCGCGCATGTTCTCGCTCGCCTATCCCGCTGGGCCGCTGCCTGCGGGCAATGCGGGAGCCTTTCGCCGCTTGATCCTGGCCCATTCGCCCGAACTGCTTCCGCGGGTGACGGGGAAGGCGCGGAGCACGTCGTAAAAGTGATTCGACTGAGTGGCGCGCATGAAGGATGGGTGCAAGGACGTTTGCAGCGGAGATGGCAGACCCTTAGAATCAGAGTGCGATTCTACGTATACACTGTTCTGATTCTGACATGCGTGAAGGAAGATAATGGCGCTCGATCTGTTCAACTCTCTTAGCGGCAGGATTGAAGAATTTTCTCCGGCGGACGGCAAGACGGTTCGCTTCTATGCCTGCGGACCCACGGTTTACGACTACGGACACATCGGCAATTTCCGCACGTTCGTTGCGGTGGACGTGCTGCGCCGCTATCTGCGCCAGAGCGGATTCCAACTGCGGCACGTGATGAACATTACCGACGTGGATGACAAGATTATCCGCAACGCCAATCAGCGCGGGGTTCCGATCGGCGAATATACGAAGAAGTTCGAAAAGGCGTTTCTGGAGGATATGGAGACGCTGTTAATTGAGCAGCCGGAGCGCCTTTCGCGGGCGACGGAGCACATCGCGGAGATGGCGCGCTTTATTCGCCTGCTGGCGGAGAAGGGATTTGCCTATGAGACCGAGGACGGCTCATGGTACTTCCGCATTGAGAAGTTTCCTGAGTACGGCAAGCTGAGCAAGAAGGACTTTGCCGGGCTGATCACCGATGGCGGCGGACGGACCGACGCCGATGAGTACGAGAAGGACGATGCCCGGGACTTTGCGCTGTGGAAGGCTCCGAAAGAAGGCGAGCAGAGCTGGGAGACCGAGATTGGGCGCGGCCGTCCGGGATGGCACATTGAGTGCTCGACGATGGCGATGGAGTATCTGGGCGAGACCCTGGACCTGCACGCGGGCGGCGAGGATTTGATGTTCCCGCACCATGAGAATGAGATTGCGCAGAGCGAGGCGCTGAGCGGGAAGACGTTTGCGCGGCACTGGATGCATGTGCGCTTTCTGCTGGTGGAAGGGCAGAAAATGTCGAAGTCGCTGGGCAACTTCTACACCTTGCGCGACCTGGTGCTGATGGGACACAAGCCTTCGTCGATCCGTCTGCTGCTGACCTCGGTTCCCTACCGAAAGCAGCTGAACTTTACCTTCGACGGACTGACGCAGGCGGCGAACTCGGTGGAGCGGCTGAGGAATTTTAAGCTGCGGCTGGAGACGGAGCGCTGGGCCGAGGGCGCAAATCCAGAGATTGCGGCTATCGCAGAGACGGCCGTTCGCGCGATGCGGGAGAGCCTGGACGACGACCTGAATACAGCACAGGCGCTGGCGGCGATCTTCGACCTAGTGCGGGACGTGAACGCCGCGGCCGACCAAGGCAGGGTGAAGAAGGGCGATATTCCGGCAATTGTGGATGCGCTGGGGAAATTCGACGAGATTTTTGCCGTGCTGGTGGACGAGGATGCGGCGCACGTGAAGTCGATTGTGGAGTGGGCCAGGACCGAAGGGCTGGAGGAAAAGATCAGTCCGGCGACGGCGGAGATGGCCAAGAGCGCGGCCTTGAGCGATGCGCAGGTGGAGGAGCTGGTGGCGAAGCACTCGGAGGCTCGCAAGGCGAAGGACTTTAAGATGAGCGACGCGGTTCGCGATGAGTTGCTGGCGCAGGGCGTGGTGCTGGAGAACACGAAGGATGGAGTACGGTGGAAGCGGAAATAATGTGGTAACGATAGTGCAACGGAGGCGGCCTGCGGGCCGCTTTTGTGCTTTAGTCGCCGCTGGGCTCGATGGGCTCGAGGTCGAGCGCTTCCTCTTCGATGGACGGAAGATCGGCGTGATGGACTTTGGCTCCGGTGACGAGGATGACCGAGAGGATGATGACGACTGAGCCGGCGAGCATGTAGGCATCGAGCTTTTCGCCGTGGAAGGCGCAGCCGATGAAGAGGGCGACGATGGGATTGACGTAGGCGTAGGTGGCGACCTTGGCGATGGGGACATTCTTGAGTAGCCACACATAGGCGGTGAAGCCGATGAGCGATCCGGCGATGATGAGATAGACGATGGCCCAGAGCGAGTTGGCGGCCCAGGTGGCGCGGTGCAGGTCTCCGATGAGAAGCGCGAGAACGGTGCTGATGAGTCCGGCGAAGAGCATCTGCCAGCCGCTGGCGGTGAAAGGATCGATGGGCATGTGCCAGCGGCGGGTGAGGACGGAGCCGGTGGCCCAACTGAAGCTGGCGCAGAGGACGAGGACAGAGCCGAAGAGCTGGCGAGCGCCGAAGGCGGCATGACCGTTGACGCTCCCAACGATGCCTGGCCAGAGCAGGACAACGACGCCGAGGACACCGAGCGCGATTCCGGCGACGCCGCGCGGGGAGAGATGGTCGGTGCTGTGGCTGATGCGCTCCAGCATGAGAAACCAGAGCGGCGTGACGGCGATGAAGAGTGCGGCGAGGCCGGTGGGAATGTAGGTCTCCGCCCAGCCGATGACGACGTTGGCGGTGATGAGAAGAAGGACTCCGATGATGGCAAGGCGGAGCAGATCGCGGCGGGGGACGGCGATGCGGTGGCGGCCGAAGGCTCGAAAGCCGAGCATGAGCAGCCCGGCGGTGGTGAAGCGAAGGGCTCCCATGAGGAGCGGAGTGAGGTGCTCGACGGAGATGCGGATGGCCAGGTAGGTGGAGCCCCAGAGCACGTAAACCAATGCAAAGGCGATGACGACAGAGAGGCGTCTGGGAGAGTTGGCGGGAGTCATGGGCCGTTTTCACTGTATCAGGTTTCGGCCTGCGAACAGAGGCGGGTACTTGTAAGGAGGGGAGGCAAGCGGGAGAATCGTAGGATATGCAATGGCCGGGATTCGATGAAGGCTCCCGAGTGCTGCTGACGCTGCACTCTCCGCGACAAAAGTTCTTTGGCGTGCTGCTGCGGCTGGCAGTGGCGGGAGTAGAAGTGCGCGCGGTTCCGCTGGAGGCGCTGGAGGACCTGGCGCGGCAGATTCGCGCGGGCGAGCGAGCAAGTATTTCCACCTTGTTCTTCCCTATGCACCGCGTGGAGCGGATGGAGTTGGACGCAGCCGATGGCGAACTGCCATCGCTTTCAGAGAGCTTTGCGGCCCAGGCCGGACGCCCGGTGGAAGAGGTATTTGGCGCAAGCAGCGGCGGCGAGTGATGCCATTTAAAAGCGATTTCTGGACGGCCCCGAATCAACTGACGCTGTTGCGGTTGTTCTTCATTCCGTTCATCAACATCTGCATCGTGGAGCGGCGCTACCACACGGCGCTGATTCTGATGGTGATTGCCGGGCTGAGCGATGGACTGGACGGATTAGCGGCACGGTCTGCTGCATCAGCAGACGAAGCTGGGCGAATACCTGGACCCGATTGCCGACAAGCTGCTGCTGAGTTCGCTGTTTCTGGTGATGTCGTCGAGCCATATGATTCCGTGGCGGTACACGGTGATGGTGTTTTCGCGGGACCTGGGCATCCTGATTATTTCGGCACTGCTGTACACGGTGGGGCTGAGGGACTTCCGTCCGGGAATCTTCGGCAAGATCAACACGGCTTGCCAGATTGCGGCGGTATTCTTTGTGTTGCTGGCCAAGGTGTATCCGAACCAGTGGATGTGGATGACGCGGCAGGTGCTGCTGTACGGAGTCTTCACATTCACGCTGGCTTCGGCGATTCAGTATGTGTTTTTGACCGGGCAGCGGATGAAGAAAGTGCAGGCGGCAAAGCAGGAGCACGCGTGAAGCGGAGGTCAAGGCCCGGAGGTTACAGTTTAGAATCGCCTCTGAAACGGCACGCAATATTTGAGCGGGACGGGGATCCTTCACTTCGTTCAGGATGACACCTCAAAAACCACCCCGTCCAGGATGACACCTCAAGACCAATAGCTTCAATCTGATACGACATTCACTTCAAGTGCAACTTTATCACCAGGGCGCAGAGCCGGAGGAGTGGCCGCGGCCGTCGAGGACGTGGTGCTCGCCTTCGGTGGCGGCGTCGATGACTTTGTATGTGGGGGGAACCTGAAAGAGCGCGGGAGGTTGATCGCCGAGGACGATCTGGGTGACGGTGGTGGTGAACTCGCCGGCCCAGGGGTCGCGGTGCACGCTACGCATCACGAGTTCGAGTTCGGGCGAAAACCACTGCTCGCTGACGATGTCGATGGGCCGGTCATTGCCAATCTGTCCGGCGGGGAGGGTTGTGATGACGCGGGTGCCGTGTGCGCGGTAGCCGAGGATGAGCTGTTCGCCGAGGTTTTCGGTGCGTACGGGGTTGGGAGCGGCGAGAAAAGGCTGATCGATGCGCATGCTGAGGGCGGTGGCAGAGGCTGCATCGTCGGCTCCTGGGTCCGTCGAGGAATGGATGTGGTGGGCAGAGAAGGCATGCGGATGCCATTGTGAGGCGGGGGCGGAGTTCGCGGCAGCCGAGGCGGGCTGTTTGAAATCAGGGGGCAGCAATGGGCCAACGGCCTGGGCATGGAGGTGGGCTACGTAGGAGGGCCCGGCGGCATTCAACTCGTAGCGATGGGCGACCAACTCCTGCGAATCCAAAACGTAGCCGCAGCCAAGCTGGCGGTCCACGATGGAAATGAAGGTAGAGGTGGCAATGCCAGCCGACAGACCCGGCACGGAGAGTTGGGACTCGCGGCGGATGCGTCCCTGAGCATCGCGATGGATGCTGGAAAAGGTGGAGCGGGAGATACGGTTGCCATCGGTAAAGTTCTGGTGATGCTCGGTGATGAACTCGGCATAGATTGGCTTGCCGGTAACCGACTGTGCGCCGAGCGGACTGGAGAGGCCGAGCATCGACGAAAAGAAGGAAATGGGCGGAGGCGCGATCTGCACGGTGATGGGGGGCGTGCTTTCGTCGGAGGCCGGAGCGCTGGAGGCGGGAGCGGCTTGCTCCGCCGGGGTCTGCGTGGCTGGCTGCTGGGCTGCGGCGTGCATTGGCGAGGCGAACAGGGCTAGCGAGAGCGAAGCGGCGCTGAAGCATCGGAGTCCGAGGCTTTGAAAACTAACCCATCGGGTAAGGCTGGCCAGTCGGGAAAGGCTGATGCTCCCGAGGCTGCCCCATCGAAGGCTCATTCTGTCTATCTCCTGACTTATTTTCAACACTAATTCGCCACCCGGATGGCACGAGCGACGCCATCGGGTCCGACGACGACATCAGCATTGACAAAACTGTTGCCCACGCTCTGACCAAGGTTGGGCTTGACCTGCCCAACCGGAACCTTGATATGCACCACCTGCATCGGTCCGGAGCAGACCACGGGGTCACAATACATAAGATTCGAATACCCCGGCCAGGTTGAACTGGCCGACTGGTCCATGCCGGCAGCTCCGGAGGGCGCACCCGAACTGGCAAGATGCATGACCGGCGCGGCATTGGCCGGAGGCGCTGTCATCGGGGCAGAGTTGCGCGCGTCGATGGTCGAGGTGGAGGCGTTGGGTTGGGAATCATGAAACCGGGACGAAAGCTGGGCCGGTTGCGACACCGAACGCCGCATTGCCAGGTTCACGGGCACGACGGAATGGTGCGGAGCGCTGGCGAATGCGCGTTGTACTGCTCCAGAGGCAACGGGAGCAGAGGCCGCAGGAGCCGTCGCTATGGCCGCCGAATTCGTCGGGGCGTTCACCGCGGGGACACCTTTCCAGAGATGGACGGCGGAGCCGAGCACGGCAAATAGCACCACCGCAGCAGCAGCGGCGCTGGTGACCCAGCCACGCGATCCCCTGCCGGGAGCAAGGCTGCGGCCGGGGAATGTCAGGAGGCGCGCGCCTTGCGGGGCGTTCTGCGAAGGCAAGGCCGGGAGACGGCGCTGCTGAAGACGGCGAAAGCCGTCCATGACGGCGTGATCAGTGGCGCGTGAGGGGCCCGGGAGCGTGGCCGCAGCCAGTTGGCGAAGTTCGTTCTGCACCGCGGCGCGGGCGCGGAAGTGCGAGTTGCAGCGTTCGCACTGGCGCATGTGTTGGTTTGCGTCTGGATGAAGAATGCCAGATAGCATTTCGTCGATGTGAGAGTCAAAATCGTTACATCTCATAGCAAACACCCTTGAATGATTCCGCCAGCCTGCTTGCCCGAAGGCTGGATACGTGTTTCAAGTTTCTTGACGAGAAGGTTATGAGCGCGATTGAGCCGGGAACGAATAGTTCCCAGGTTGCAATCGAGTTGAGCACTCGCCTCGGCGTAGGACATTTCACACAGATCGCAGAGAACGACCACTTCGCGATAGTGCGGGGGCAGGGACTGGACGGCTTCGCGGACCAGATCGACGGTTTCACCGCGGAGTACGTCGGCAATCGTGTCATGTCCACTCTCAAGCGCAAGCTCAACCTCCTCACCGTGCTCGTTCTCGGTGGCCAGCGGCGCGTTGCGGGCCTGGGAACGGTATGCACGGCGGACAAAGTTGCGCGCAATGCCGAGGAGAAACGAGAGCAACTGGCCCTTGGACTCATCGAACTTGCCACCCTGCTCCACCAGCGTGATGAAAGCGTCCTGGGTGATGTCTTCGGCGAGTGACGCCGAGCCGCTCATGTGCAAGGCAAACCGGTACACGTTAGACTTATACCTTTCGTAAAGCACAGCAAAGGCTTCTTCGTCGCCAGAGACGGCAAGGCGAAGGAGTGCGGGCTCCGAAAGAGTGTCAGTCAACGGCATCGAGCTCACGGCATTGCGGACAACCGAAGTCCTACCAGTATTACCGACAAGCAGAGTGTTAGTTCCACAAAAAGTGAGATGCGGGCAAGGCAACGCAGGGCGACCCAGGGCAAAGAGGCGAAAGGAGACTTCTGGATAGCCTTAAGCGGGTGCATTGCAGGTTTAGTCGTCGTCTGCGATGAGGCGGCCAAGGGTGGGAACCAGAAGCAGGTAGACATTTACGGAATTCAAGAGCAGCAGAAGAGCTCCCAGAACCGAAGCCTTCCAGCCCGCGGCATTATCGTCGTCGAATTCCTGGTAAAGGTCGCGAATCTGGTCAGCATGGTAGCTGGCAAGCAGGACAAAGACGACGATGGCAAGGGCGCTGACATTCCATGTGGCGGCGCTGGAGTGGAGCAGGCGGTTGACCGCAACGACAATGACCCCGCCGGCGAAGATCATGAAGATGCCGGTACGCGGACGGGCGAGATCATCACGACGAACGAAGCCCCAGACGGCAGCGGAGGAATACATTAGCGCGGCGCAGAGGAATCCGACGGCTAGCGTCGTGGGTGGCAGGAAGAAAAAGAGGGCTGAGAACTCCAGGGCACAGAAGCCCGCATAAGTGAACAGCAGCAGTGCGGCGGGAGCGATGGAGAGCTTTTCCACATAGCGGTTGCACAGGGTGACCAGAAGCACCTGGAAGACAAAAATGGCGCGCGGCAGAAGGTATTGGGCATGGAAGGTCTGTTGCAGAGCGGCATCCCGCGTGATGGAGCCAGCAAGAAACGCGGCAAGAAAGAGCGCCAGCGCGGTAAGGGCCAGTGCGCGGGCTAGAACCCGGCGGTAGGTCTGCTCAAGCGCGTCGTTCAGCGGCGAAACGCTCTGTGCGGAGGCCGCGCCGGTTGCGAGCGGGGCGTAGCCTTCGGGGACGGCGTCGAGCAGTTCAGGGTGCGGGCCGCGGGCGATGCGATTCTCGGCGATGGGCATGATCCCGCAGCCGTCCGGGATGGGCGGCAGTTGGCCGTGCGGCAGGATGGGATCGCTCATGGCTTCCATTGTGCCAAAAGCAGAGCGCGTGGAGGAAGTGAGAATTCGCGGTACCGAGGAAAACAGCTTGGCCGGCCACATTCGCCAGCTCCCCACATTCGCCAAAGAAGGGCGGATGTGGGCCACCTGTCCGATAAGGGGCCCCGTCACCCCACATTCGCCAAAGGAGGGCGGATGTGGGCCACCCTGACATTTAGCTGGCGGGGCGGGGGATGATGTCGTCTCCCTGAATGTGGAATTGCGCGGAGCATTGCTCCGATCCGCAGATGACGGAGACGATTCCTGCCATCTGTTTGCGGGTGATAAGGCCCAGAGTGGCACAGGCGGGGCAGGCAAGCACGGCCCAGAAGGGATCGGACTCGTCGCCACTTTCACCGGCGTTGTCGAGGACGAAAAGGGTTCCGGGACTCATCTGTTCGGGGATCCACTGAGGGAGATAGTTAATCTCGACAATCATGTGTCACCTCCACAGTCTTGAAAAGACTGCCTGTTATGGCTGTGCTGCGGTACGCGCGGCGCGAGCCACCCGTGCCGGTTGAGAACGTTTTTTAGGCGGTGCGGCAATCGACGCCGCTCCGTTTGACGCGGCGGTTCCCACATTCGCCAAAGGAGGGCGGATGTGGGCCACCTCAGACGCCGCTCCGGCCGCAGGCGCTACGGCTGGGGCTGGGGCAAGTACTCTTTCTAGTACTGGGCCGATGCAGATGGCGAGCAAGGGCTGCTGAGTGTTGCGCAAAAGATCGATGACTCCGCGCTCGGAGTCGCAGAGAAAGACGCTTTCACCATCGGTGAGGAGGTGCAGACCGGGGCCGCGTGAGAGCAGATCGGCGAGGCGGTGGCCGAACTCGCGGCGCAACAGCTCGATCATCCGCCGGATACGCTGCAGGCTGAAGCCGCGACGGCGCAGATCACAGAGTATGGCGAGTTCGGCGAGGTCCTTGGCGGAGTACACACGGCGATGGCCCTGGCGGGCGGGGACTACGATTCCCTGCTCGTCCCACCACTGAAGCTGACGCGGGGTTAGGCCGGTACGCTCGGAAACCTGGCTGGATGTAAAGCTCTGATCCATGCACCTATACCTTCGGTCCGATCCCCAGATTCGCCAACTACGGGCGGATGTGGGCCACCCGTGTGCCTAAAAGAGACGACCAAATTCGACTGCCACCGAACAGGCTGCTGCGATATGTTTGAAACAAATTCAAACAAAAATGTTGCCACCATATTAAGCCCGCTTTTCTGGAAGTCAAGCGCACATTGGACACGGGATATGAATTTTTGACCATCGTCCGTTGGGGGTGATCTGCTATTTTGGTTTTATGCGTCTGGTGATTAATGGAGAAGAACGGGAGCTTACGGCGGCGACCTTGGATGCGCTCGTCGAAGAGCTGGGGATGAAGGTCGACCGGGTTGCGGTGGAGTTAAACCGCGAGATTGTGCCGCGCGAACGCTGGAGTGCCTCCGCGCTGAAGGACGGCGACCGGCTGGAGATTGTGCACTTTGTTGGGGGAGGGTAAGAACTGGCCACGAGGATGTGGATGCATGATCTGCAACAAAGAAGGCCGCTCGAGGGAGGAGCGGCCTTCTTGCTGGCGCGCGATACTGCCGACGCGCTACAAACTTTCGAATAAACAATAAACGTTAAGGTTGCGGATTCGCGGTGGCAGCCGGAGCTTGCTGCGCGCTTTGCGCTTCGAGGTTGTTGGTCATCAGGCGGACATCGACGCGGCGGTTTTCGGCGCGGCCTTTGGAGGTGTTGTTCTCTTCCACCGGCGCGTCTTTGCCGAGGCCGATGATGAAGACCTTGTGCGCGGGCACGTTGTACTTGGAGGCCAGGTACTGGATGACGGCAGCGGCGCGGCGTTGGCTGAGGTCATAGTTGTACGTGGCGCTGCCAACCGAGTCGGTGCGGCCTTCGATCTGAACGATGTAGCCCTTGATGTTCGGAATCTGCTGACCGATTTCGTCGAGTTGCTCTTTGTCTTTGGCGGTAAGAGCGGTTTTGTTGAAGCCGAAGTGTACGGCGGCTTCGGTGACCGGATGATAGTTGTCGAAGTTGACGACGCGGTTGCTGAGGTCATTGACACCGGTGTTGGCGGCGGAGGCGAGTTGCTGAGCCTGGTCAGCCTGCTGACCAGCGGCCAGAGCCTTCTGATCGGCGGCGGAAGCCTTGGCATCCACTCCCTGAATCCCCTGCTGGGCGCGCTGATCGAGGTCTTTAATGCCGTGAGTCGTCTGGGCGGTTTGCTCATCCAACTGATCGACCTGATTAATCACTGGGGTAGTCTGCTTTTTTACATAGTTCTTGGTGGCGCAGCCTGCGGTAAGAGCCATTGCGCCTACGACAAGAGCTGGGAGAAGAACGCGTTTCATGGAGTAGCTCCTTGGGCCCTGCGATGCTGAAATTGGGCGATCTAAAGCTGTGATGCCCGGGCACGGTCAATTGAGATAGGAGCACGCGCAATGCCAAGCCAGATCCTGTGCAGGTTCAGCAAGTTACGGGCGATTGCAGGGTTATTGAGGGAAGATTCCTTACCGGGCGCGTAGAATTTTCATAGGCCACGCCGGTCGCACAGAGCTGAAACGATGGATCTGTATCAGAAGATCAAAACGGTTCCGGTCAATCCCGGGGTGTACCTCTATAAGAACGCCGAGGGCGAGGTCATCTACGTTGGGAAGGCGAAGAACCTGCGTGCGCGGGTGCGTTCGTACTTTGGCGAGGGCGCGAGCGAGGACGCAAAGACCGGAAGCCTGCTGCGCGAAGCCGTCGATATTGAGTACATCGTGGTGGAAAACGAGCGCGAGGCACTGGCGCTTGAAAATAATCTGATCAAACAGAAGAAGCCGCAGTACAACGTCCTGCTGAAGGACGACAAATCCTATCCATATGTGAAGCTGACGGCAGAGCGGTATCCGCGGGTGTATGTGACTCGCAGGCTGCGCAAGGACGGAGGTAATTACTATGGGCCGTACTTCCCTGCCAGCCTTGCCTACCGGGTCGTCGATCTGATCCATCGCAGCTTTCTGATTCCATCGTGCAAGATCGACCTGACGCGCGATCATCCGCGTCCGTGTTTGCAGTACCACATCAAGCGGTGCATGGGGCCATGCGTGAAGGAGCTGACGACTCCGGAGATTTATTCGCAGGCGGTGAAGGATGTGCGTTTGCTGCTGGAGGGAAAACCGACTGAGCTTTCCAACTCATTGCGCGGGCGCATGGAGCAGGCGGCGGAAGAGATGCAGTTCGAGATGGCGGCGAAGTATCGCGACCTGATTGTGACGGTGCAGCAGTTGCACGAGAAGCAGCGCATGACGGCGGCGGAGGGCGATGACATCGACGTGCTCGGATATCACTACGAAAACCATTTAATGGCGGTAAACCTCTTCCACATGCGCGGCGGCAAGGTGCTGGACCGGCGGGAATTCTTCTGGGAAGAGCTGGGCGAGTTGGTGCCGGGGGTGGGCTTTGAGGTGGGCGAGTTCTTCAGCACGTTACTGAAGCAGCTTTATCTGGATGCGCCCTACATTCCGCGCACGATCTACGTCCCAGTGGAGTTTGAAGACTGCAAGGCGCTGCAGGATGTGTTGAGCGAGAAGCGCGGATCGCGAGTTTATATCGAGGCGCCACAGAGGGGCGAGAAGCGTTCGCTGATCGATCTGGCAGGGACGAACGCAAAGCAGTCCTACGATCAGCGCTTCCGGGTGATGAAGCCTCGAACCGATGTGCTGAAGAGCGCGCTGCAGGAAGTGTTCCAGCTACCGGAGCTGCCGGAGCGGATTGAGTGCTTCGACATCTCGCACATTCAGGGCGCGGAGACCGTGGCCTCAATGGTGGTATGGGAAGAGGGCAAGATGAAGAACGCGGACTATCGCAAGTTCATCATCCGCACGGTGGAGGGGATCGACGATTTCAAGTCGATGTACGAGGTGGTGACACGACGCTACAAAAGGCTGCGGGACGAGGAGAAGGCCATGCCTTCGCTGGTGCTGATTGACGGCGGAGTGGGACAGTTGCACGCAGCGGCCCGCGCGCTGGAGGAGCTGGGATTGGCGGCGCAGCCCCTGGCCTCGATTGCCAAGCGGGAGGAGATTCTGTATCTCTTCGGGCAGGAGGACGAGCCGATTGTTCTGGACCGTCACTCGCCGGTGCTGCTGCTGATTCAGCAGATCCGAGATGAGGCCCACCGCTTCGCGATCACCTTTCATCGCAAGCGCCGGAAGATGCGGGACCGGGCGACGGAGCTGCGCGATGTGCCGGGCGTTGGCGAACTGACGACGCGGAGGCTGCTGCAGCATTTTGGCTCGCTGCACGCGGTGAAGCAGGCGAACTTCGCCGCACTGACCTCGGTGGTGAACAGCAAGCAGGCTGAGGCGATTCTGGAGTTCTTCCGGCAGGAGCAGGGGTAGGGCGATCAACGTCAGGCAAAAAGGCTGATGCGTCTCACTGAGTCACTCCCACACTTTTCGCCAATACACTATTACCTGAGTGTTGCCCGACGTATCCTTACCTACGTCCACGACCTTTTCGTAATGACACCTCTTGCCTCCTATCGGGACCAGGTAACAATCGGTTGGACGCCTGGAGACGAAGACGTGAGCTCTGGGGACGTGCCTGGAATATGAGTACCAGTATTGTTCGGTGCGGATGGGCGCGAAGAGCCAGAACAGGATGCCACAGAAGGCTACCACGCTCAGGAAGAGAACCAGACAATAAACGAATTCAGCGAGAAGAGCAGCAAAGTTGGGTTTATCGTTGAGCATGACTTCGACCGTGCGATTTTAGCAGAGCGGGGCACGGTTTTCGGGTGCTGTCCGATTGGGTTCTGGGCGGCAGACGAAGCGTAGATTAGCCGACGGCACTTTCGGGCAGATCCTGCCGCGCCAGGTATAGCGCTCCCTCGACGGGCTGGCGTTGGCTGAGGCGGACGCTGACCTCGGGACGCTCGCTGCGGACCACGTTGGTGAAGACCTGGCGAAGATACGGAGAGCTGAGAAAGACGCCCCCGGTAATTGCGATCTCCATGCTGTTGCGGTTGTTCCAGAGACGGCGCAGGATGATCTTCGCGATGCGGGCCAGTTCGAATCCGGCAGCGCTAAGGATTTCACTGGCGAGCGGGTCTGATTTCTCAGCCGCGGCGAGGACGATGGGGAAGAGATCGGCGAAGCCGGGAAGTTGCTCGCGATGGCAGCGCTGCAAAAGGTCCTCGCGGGTTACGACCTGCCAGTGCTTCATGATTCCGGTGACCATCGCGCTGCTGCGGCCCATGTCGAGGGCTCGCAGGGACTGCGATACCGCGCACTGACCGATCCAGTGTCCCGATCCTTCGTCCGAGATAAGTCGGCCCCATCCGCCAGCCCGGGCGCGTTCGCCGCGCTCATTGCGGCCCAAGGCGATGGAACCGGTGCCACAGATGCAGACCAGACCGGGTCCACCGGAGAAGGCTGCTTCCAGTGCGATGGCCGCATCGGGAACTACCTGGACAAAAGCGCGGGGAAGAAGCTCGGAGAGAAGGTTGGCGATCCTGGAAGCATTCTCGGGAGTGGCGGCTCCGGCGACACCGGCACAGACACCGCTGATTAAGGCTGCGGGAACTCCGGTAGAGGAGAGCACGCCCTGCACGGCTTCAGCCAGAGCCAGGCGGGCCTTTTCGGTGGAGACGACGTTGAGATTGCATGGGCCCGCAGTGTGGGTTGCGAGCACCGTCTGCCCATCCGAGAGGGCCGCAGCGGTCTTGGTTCCGCCTCCGTCGATTCCCAATAAGAAACGCATCGTGCTCATTCTGACACACTGCTGCACGGCTTCAAGGTAGCAAGCTTGGTACCGGGGCGGACTGTTGAGTGAACGGTTTGAAAAAAACGATTCGCTGGTTGAAGAGCTTTGAGCGGCACGGGAGATTTGAGCGGCGCTGGGATTCCTCGCTGGCTCGGAATGGCACCCTCCTGATTACGACTCCGAAGCAGTTCAGGCGAGTACGGCGTGGCGGGCGGCGCGCACCTTTTCGTAGATCTTGAGGTACTCGCGGGCGGAGACGGTCCAGGAGAAGTCACGGGCCATGCCGTTGAGCATGAGCTTGCGCCACTCTTTTGGCTTGGCCCAGAGCTGGAGCGCCGCTTGCATGGTTGTGAGCAGGGCCTCCGGGCTGTACTCGCGGAACTTGAAACCGGTGCCTTTGCCGGTTCGGACGTCGTAGGATTCGATGGTGTCGTCGAGGCCTCCGGTGGCGCGCACGACTGGGACGGTGCCGTACTTGAGCGAGTAAATCTGGTTGAGTCCGCAGGGCTCGTAGCGCGAGGGCATGAGAAACATGTCGGAGCCGGCCTCGATGCGGTGCGCCATTTCATTGTCGTATCCGACCTTGAGGGCGAAGCGGCCAGGGTATTGGCGGACGAGACGGCGAAAGAGATCCTCGTACACCTTGTCTCCGGAGCCAAGGACGACAAAGGTGAGATCCTCGTGCGCGAGGCGGTCGGCGGCAAGGGCGATGAGATCGAATCCCTTCTGGGCGGCAAAGCGGGAGACGATGCCGATGACCGGCGCGGTGGTCTCCGGGTCTAGTCCAAAGCGGAGCAGTAGATCGCGGCGGCACTCCTGCTTGCCATCGAGCGCCTCGGACGAATAGCGGGCGGCGATGTAGCGGTCGATGGCCGGGTTCCACTCGTCGTAATCGACACCGTTGAGGATTCCTGCGATGTTGGGATTGCGGCTGCGCAGAACTCCCTCAAGACCGAAGCCGTACTCGGCGGTCTGAATCTCCTGGGCGTATTTGCGGCTGACGGTGGTGATGAAATCCGAGTAAGTCAGAGCGCCTTTGAGAAAATTTACCTTGCCGAAGAATTCAAGCTTGGTGATGGTGAACAGGTCCCATGGCAACATGAGGAGCGGAAGCGTATCCGGGGAAAAGACTCCCTGATAGCCGATATTGTGGATGGTGAAGATGGTGGGGATTCCGTGGAGCACGGGATCTTCGTCGTAAAGCGTGCGCAGGAGAACGGGGATCAGAGCGGTCTGCCAGTCGTGGCAGTGGAAGATATCTGGCAGGCCGAGGATCTTGGAGGCCTCAAGAACGGCGCGGCAGTAGAGTGCGAAGCGCTCGGGATTGTCATGGTAGTCGCCAAGCGGAGTGCCATAGAGAGCGTCGCGATCATAGAACGGTGGATAATCGATGAAGTAAAACTGCACGCCGTGCTGCCGGCCGCCATCGACAACGGAACAGAAGCGGTAGCTGTCATCAAAAGGAATGGTGATGCTGGCGATGACGGTAGTGGGATCTTTCAGAAGGGGCTGTGTCTGCCGGTAGAGAGGCAGGTACACTGTGACCTGGTGACCGAGTCCGGCGATGGCGCGCGGCAGGGCTCCGACGACGTCGGCAAGTCCTCCGGTTTTGGAAAACGGGAGACACTCGGATGCGGCAAACAGAACGTGCACGTGGCCTCCGCAATGAGGAGTTGGATGCGCGGGGGCCTAAGAATAGAACAGGTATGGAAAGCCGCGCAAGCTGAAGTCTATCGGGCGGAACGAAAGGCGGTCAAACGTGGTAAAGGTCTCGCCAAATGAAGTAGTGAGCGGCAAGAAGCCCAAGCTGGGGCAGAATTTTCTGGTGGACCTGGACGCGATGAAGCGCGTTGTGGACGCGCTGGGAGATATCGCAGGGACGACGGTGGTGGAGATCGGTCCGGGAGAGGCGGCGTTGACCGAGCTGCTGGCACAGCGCGCGGGCAGGGTGATCGCGGTTGAGCTGGACCGGGTGCTGGCGGCGCGTCTGCGGATGCGCTTTGCGACGCAGACCAACGTGGAGATTCTAGAGGCCGACATTCTGCAAATGGAGTTGGGGACGGTGCTGGGATCGACTCCGGGGCCGCTGCGCGATCTGCGTCCGACGGGGCTGTTCAAGGCGCAAGTGGTGGGAAACCTGCCGTACTACATCACGACAGACATTCTGCTGAAATTATTTTCGGCGGGCGACAGGATTGAGAACCTGGTGCTGATGGTGCAAAAGGAAGTGGCCGACCGGGTGGTGGCGTCTCCGGGTAGCCGGGACTACGGACTGCTCTCGGCTACTGCCCAGATGTACGGCACGGTGCAGAAACTCTTTGAGCTGGGGCCAGAGTCGTTCGACCCGCCGCCGAAGGTGCGTTCGGCGGTCTTCCGGATGAAGATGCAGCCACGCTTTGCCGAGCTGCAGGTGGATGAGGCGGGGTTCATCGCATTCTTGAAGGTGATGTTTGCGCAGAAGCGAAAAACCGTGAGCAACAACCTGAAACTGGCCTACGATAAAGCGATCGCCAAAGCCGCACTGGCGCAGGCAGAGATTGCACCCACGACGCGGGCCGAGGCGATCCCGCTGCCAGAGATGGCGCGGTTGTATCGGGAGTTGAGGAAGTAAGTTTCGGGATTTGGAAGACCGGGGAAGGACGGTGCCGGATGAGCGAAATTCGAGAGGCAGCGGTGGCCGGGCAGTTTTATCCGCAATCGCCGACGGAGCTGTTGCAAGAGGTGCAGGGATTTTTGGCGCGCGGAGTCAGGGCGGAGAGGCGGGTGCACGCAATAGGAGTGATTGCGCCCCACGCGGGATATATCTATTCGGGAGCGGTGGCGGGGGCGGTGTACGCGCACATCGAGGTCCCGCGAAAGGTGATTGTGCTTTGCCCGAACCACACGGGGATGGGCGCGCCGTTGGCTATCATCAGCTCGGGCAGCTTCCGCACGCCGCTGGGGGATGCGCCGATTGACCAGGCGCTGGCCGAGGCGCTGAAGAAAGCCTTTCCGCTGTTGCGAGAGGACGCGACGGCGCAGATAGGCGAGCACGCGGTGGAGGTACAACTGCCCTTTCTGCAGGCGATGAGGGAGGATCTGCGGTTTGTGCCGATCACGGTGGGGACGGGACAATTCGAGGTGCTGACCGCGCTGGGAGTGGTGCTGGCCAAGGTGATCACAGAGTGCGGAGAGCCGGTGCTGATGGTTGCCTCCAGCGACATGAACCATTACGAGGACGACGCCGAGACGCGGGTAAAAGATGCGCTGGCGATTGAGCAGGTGCTGGGATTGCAGCCCCAGGGACTGTTCCAGACCGTGCGCGGACAGAACATTTCGATGTGCGGGTATGGTCCGGCGGTGGCGATGCTGACGGCGGCTCTGCGGCTCGGCGCGAGTTCAGCGGAGTTGGTGAAGTATGCGACTTCGGGAGACGTTTCCGGTGACCGGGAGCATGTGGTGGGGTACGCGGGGATCGCGGTGGTGTGAAGACGCAGGTTTCAAAGTTTCAGGGTTTCAAGGTTTCAAAATTAGAGGCAAAGCAGTTGGCTGGTTGAAAAGCCTGAGGGCCGCACGCGAGATTTGGGCAAAAAATCAAAATCATTAGCGATGACCGCCTCCTCCGTGGAAGCCCCCGCCACTGAATCCACCGCCATGGAAGCCTCCGCCGCTGAACCCGCCGGCGTGGGAGATGCCGCCGCTGAATCCAGCACTGCCGTGTGGGGCGGCGATGGCCCCGCCACCGCTGCTGATGTGCGGAGCATAGCCCATTGCAGGAGCGCTGTACATGCGCGGAGCGTAGCTGCTGCCGGTGTAGGCACTTCGCGGAATGTAGCCGCCGCTGCCGTAAGCACTGCGCGGAGCGTAGCTGCTGCCCGCGTAGCTGTGCGGAGCCGCGATGCTGTCGGGTAGACGATGAACAGCATTGCCGTTGGGGCCAGTGCTGGAGCCTCTAAGGGTGTACGTTCCCTTCCCTCCTGTGATGGACTGCCCGTGGAAGCTCGACGGGGCAGACAAATGGACTGGGCCGGCCGAAGATGAACCGGCGAATGAAGCAGGAGTGCCCGCCCGTACCCCGGTAGGTCCTGCGGTGGCGAATCCACTGGCGCCGGCTGGGGCGTGGGTCGCGCCAATGGGACCAACGCGAAGGTGTGAGCCTGCGACGGCTACCGTGCCGTGGGTGGTGGCGGCAGGAGGATGAGGTGCGCTAAAGCCACGCGGGGCGGTTCCGGCAAATTGAGGGCGCGGATGAAAGCCAAAGCCCGGCCCATGCGAACCCGGACCATGCCCATGGCCAGGATGCCAGAACCAGCCGCGTCCGTTCAGGAAGAACCAGTTGCCGTAAAAGAATGGCGACCAGCCCCAGGGGTAAGCGGAGACAAAGGTCCAGCCCCAGGGATAGTTGCACCAGGCGCCATAGTCGAAGGGACTCCAGTCCGGGCCAACTCCGTTCGGCTGCCAGCTTTCACCATAACCAGGAATATCGGAATAGTTGCCGTAGTAATCGAGATCGGCCTGTCCGGGGGCGTAGGCCTCTCCGCCGGGATACTGTGCTCCGGGAGCGGCGTTCTGATCGTTATAGCTCTCGCGCTGCTGATTCCAGGAGTCGTCAGGCTGCGGGGGAACGCTCTCCAAACGAGCCGCGCTGGCAGGCTGCCCGAGGATGTAGTTATAGGTTTCACCGCTGCGGATGGTGCCGTTGCCGCTGGCGTTCTGGGCTACGGCCTCACCGTCGGTCATGGCGAGCGAAGCGGTCTGATCATTCACGGTGAAGCGCAGGTGCGAGGGCTTGGTGATCTTGAAAGACTCGCCGCTATAGGCGGAGATGCGGAACTCTTCGTGGTCATGCAGCCGCGCATTGACGTAAATTATTCCGGAGTCGACTTGGACCGCGTTCACCGGAGCGCCGGCGGGGGTTGAGGAAAGCTCGACCAGAGAGATCTGCGCAGGGCCGACGAGACGGACGTTGCTGCCATCCTCAAACTCAAGCTCGGCTTTGGAATTCTCGGCGGCGTAGATGCGGGCTCCGCTGATGACAGGCATGTTGACGATGGCCTGCTCCCAACCATCGCCGGAGTTGCGATCGATCTGCACGTCTCCTTGAACCAGGCTTAAACGAACCATGCGGACATTGACGGCAAAGGCCGGATAGGCCGAACAGAGAAAGAGCACTACGGCGAAGCAGGCGAGCCGAACCCTTCGAGTGGTCATGGCGACACCTCTACACAGTGTTTGAACTCCTTTGTCCGAAAGAAGATGCGGTTGTGATTGGGATTATTTCGGCCTAGGCAAGGGACGGAGACGGCTGGATAAGCTCGGTTCAGCGCAGCTCATGGCATCGTCCGCTTTGCGGGGTGTGGTCAGCGCGGAGAGGCAGCCTGGCGCAGGAGGGTGGCTGCGGTGTGAATGTGGCAGATGGCGATGGCAAGCGCGTCGGCAGCGTCGGCGGGCTCTGGAATTTTATCGAGATGGAGCAGACGGGCTACCATCACTTGAACCTGCGACTTCTCTGCCCGGCCATAGCCGACCACAGCAGACTTGATGGCCAGCGGCGCATAGGCGACGACGGAGAGGCTGCTCTGCGCGGCCGCCATCATGGCAACTCCGCGCACGTGGCCCAGCTTCAGCGCGCTCTTGGCATTGACGGAATAGAAGACATCCTCGATGGCAACCACTTCTGGCTGATGTTGCTCGATCTGGGCCGAGAGGCCGTCGAATACCTTTTTGAGGCGGAGTTCCAGGGCTTCGCGGGGATTGAGCCGGATGGCTCCGGCAGTGACACAGGTTAGCAAGCGGCCATCGCCCTCCACGACGCCGAAGCCGGTGTACTCGCCGCCACAGTCGATGCCCAGAACTCGCATGAGGAGAGTGTAGCTGAAAGCGGAGAGCGAGAGGAGGGTTGGAGGTTTCAAGTTTCAAAGGTTCAAAGGTTTCAAGGTTAAAAGGCAAGAGCAGCGGACGTTAGAAGATTTTGCAGGAGAGCGCATAGTAGCAACTTCGAAAATTCGTCGATGCGACAAGCTTGATATGCTGTGTGGCGCGAGGTTTTGGGGTACTCGGGTGCTCGGGTGCTTTGTCCCCCACATTCGCCAACAGAGGGCGGATGTGGGCCACCCGCCGCGGTTAGGAGAGTCGGTGAAAAATTCTTGCTGGCGCGTTTGGCTGATCTGTATTTCGATGGCTATGCTGTTTCTGACGGCCAGCGGTGTGGCCCAGAGCACGCCGTTGAGCGAGCGTGTTGTGGCTTACCAGATTTCGGGAGCTTACAACCCAAAGACGCACACGCTGGATGCCAACGAAGTTCTGACCTACACCAACCGCACCGGCACCACTCTGGAAAAGTTTCCATTTCATCTGTACCTGAATGCGTTTCAGCCGAAATCGACCTGGATGACGGAGGCGGAGCGAGGCGGGCAGCGCGACTCGGAAAAGGGAGCCAGATGGAATCCCAAGCACTTCGGCTCGAATGAGGTGAAGTCGCTGGAGGTTGTGGGGAGCGACGGAGTGGCCCACGACTTGACCAGGCAGATGAAATTCATCTCGCCCGACGACGGCAATCCGGATGATCGCACGGTCTTTGAGATTGCCCTGCCTAGGCCGCTGCCGCCGAATGAGCGGGTGCAGTTCCGGATTCATTTTGTAGCCACGTTCCCAGAGGTGATGGCGCGCACCGGCTACAAGCGCGACTTTCTGATGGCGGGACAGTGGTTTCCCAAGGTGGGGGTGTGGTGGAACGGAGCGTGGAACTGTCACCAATTCCACGCCGAGACCGAGTTTTTTGCGGACTTCGGCACCTACGACGTGAAGCTGACGCTCCCGGCGAAATGGAACGTGGGCTCGACGGGAGTGCAGACCGGGGCGAAGGAGAACAACGGCACGCAGACGGTGAGCTTCCATGCCGAGGACGTACATGACTTTGCATGGACGGCCGACCCGACGACGAAGGTTGTGGAAGATTCGATCAAGCTGAGTAGTGGCACGGTGAAGATCCGGATGCTGATGCAGCCGGGACACATGGCCTCCACGCCTCGCTATTTGCAGGCCCTGAAGGGCACGATGCAAAAGTTTGATGAATGGATTGGGCCATATCCGTATCCGCAGATCACGGTGGTCGATCCTCCACATGGCGCAGGCGGCGCGAGTGGGATGGAGTATCCGACGCTGATTACGGCGGGCACGACTTGGTGGATGCCGAAGTGGCTGCTGGAACCCGAGGCCGTGGTGGAACACGAGTTCGGGCACCAGTACTGGTACGGGATGGTGGCTACCAACGAATTCGAAGATGCGTGGATGGATGAGGGCATCAACCAGTACATGGAAGCCAAGATCATGGACGCGCTGTATGGCAAAACTACATCAAGCATCAATTCGCCGCTGGGCACGATGGGCGAGCGCGGCGAGGACCGCATGAGCTACGTGCCCGACGCAGACCGCGATCCGCTGTCGCGTCCGGCATGGCTGTTTTTGGATGGCGGCTCCTATGGCGCCATAACCTACTCCAAGAGCGCGCTGATGATGCTGACCTTGGAGAGCCTGATCGGCGAGAAGACGGTGCTGCATGGACTGCGCGTTTACTTTGATCGCTACAAGTTCAAGCATCCGAGGCCGGAGGATTTTACGGCGACCATGAACGACGCAGTGGGGCAAAACCTGGACTGGTACTGGAAGCAGGCCATCTACGGGACGCAGACGCTGGATGACCGCATTTTCTCGGTGAACTCCGAACGGGTGGACTGGTACAGCGAGCAGGATGAGAAGAAGGGAGTCACGGTGTATGAGAACGAGGTAGTCGTGCTGCGGCGCGGCAACTTCGATTTGCCGGTGCTGCTGGAGGCAAAGTTCGACGATGGCTCGACGGTGCGCGAGCGCTGGGACGGCAAGGACCGCTGGCATCGCTTTGCATGGAAGCGCAAGGCGAAGCTGGTCTCGGCAGAGGTCGATCCGGATCACGGTTATCTGCTGGACCGCGATCCCTTCAACAATAGCTGGACCTCCAAGGTGGATCGCAAAGCAACCGGCAAGCTCGCTGGATATTGGACGCTGCTGACACAGTGGATGGAGCAGGCGCTGAGCTGGCTGGCCTAGGACTGCTGGAGAAAGAGATGAACGAAAGGTTTCGCAGTGCGGCAGGAATGGTGTGGCGTCATCAGCGCCTGGTGTGGTGGATCTTTGTGGTGAACCTGGTGATTGCGTGGCTCAGTTCCCTGCCCACGCGGGCCACGCTGACGGCGGTGCTCGACCACAGTTTGGAGTCGGCCAGGCTGGTGAGGGGCTTTGACTTCGGCACACTGGGGCTGCTGCTGGAGCGGCCGGATGTTTCGGCACGAGCGCTGGCTCCTGGGGCAGTTGGAGCCGCGGTGATGTTTCTGGTGTACCTGCTGTTCATCGACGGCGGCGTGTTCAGGGTTTTTCTGGAAGACAGGAAGCTGAGCGGCGCGGAGTTCTTCGAGAGCGCGGGACGGTTCTTCTGGCGGATGCTGCGGCTGGCGTTGTATTCGGCGCTGCCATTCGGGTTGCTGATGGCGGCGGGCGCTGAACTCTCCGGCTATGCGGGAAAGCTGTCACGCAATGCTCCGCAGGACCGGTTGGGATTCTTCGTCAACGTGGCGGGCCAGTTGGTGATTGTTTTGGTGGTGCTGTGGGTGAGGATGTGGTTCGACCTGGCGCAGGCACGTGTGGTGCAGGACAACACGCGCAAGCTGTTGCGGGTGCTGGCCCGCAGTTTGAGAGTTGCGTGGCGCTCGGGCAGGCTCTTTGCGAGCTATATCGGAATCGGATTGTTTGCTGCTGCGATGTTCGGCGTGGGCTTTGGGATTTGGCTGGGTCTGCCGCATGCGGCCACCGGTGCAAGTTTTCTGGTGCTGGAGCTGGTGACGGTTACGCAGATCGCTTCGCGGCTGTGGATGAAGGCGGCCAGCGCACGCTGGGTTGCGCTGCTCCCGGCAGAAGCTGTTCTGCCTTGGCCGCCGATCGAGGCTACGGCGCCTGCAGTCGGTACGGCGCTCGATGCACCAGTTGATACGACTGTCGATGAGACAGATGTGCAATCGCCGGAGACGGAGTAGGACGAGCAGTGACGAAAGAGCGAAGGCAACAGCAAGAGCGAGGTCAACAACCCCACCTTAGCCGCGCAAATGCGGCGCGTCGAAGGTGGGGCACCCGGGGCACCCGGCAAGGTTCACTCTGACTGCAAAAAACGCGGTGAAGGTGGGGCACCCTCAAGGTTTGCTCGGGGCGCAATCTGCGGGATCGCCTTGTAATTTGCGGATGGCGTGCGGCACGGCGGGCCAGACCGCTTCGAGATTCTCCACGGCTCCGGATGGGCTGCCAGGGAGATTCAGAATCAGAGTGCGGTTGCGAATGCCACAGATGGCGCGGGAGAGCATGGCGAAGGGCGTTTTGGCGAGGCTGGCGGCACGCATAGCCTCGCTGAAGCCATCGACGACGCGGTCGACAACCTCGAGCGTCGCCTCGGGGGTAACGTCACGCGGCGAGAGTCCGGTGCCGCCGGTGGTGAGGATGAGATCCGCAGTGGCTGAGTCCGACCACTGGCGCAGGACCTGCGCGATGAGCGGCTGCTCGTCTGCGACCATGGCCGAGGCTGCGATCTCGACGCCGCGTGCGCTGAGCCACTGCGACAACGCCGGGCCGCTCTGGTCGATGCGCTCGCCGCGTGAGCCCTTGTCGCTGATGGTGAGGATTGCCGCCCGGATTCGATTCGCGTTGGTCATCTTCGTGTTCTAGTCTCCGAGTCAGGCACCGTCGTTTTTTCCTCTGCTTCTTTTTCACCTTTTTCGATGGGTGGAAGCACTGGCGGAGTGGGCGGGTTCGCCGCGGCCGGGGCGGACTTGGTGGGTTCGATCAAAAGATCGACTCTGTAGTTTACGGATGCGGCGGAGGCTGCGGCCTCTGCAATGGCCTTGGCGATCTCATGAATTCTGGTGCTTGCAGGCGCGGGTTGGCTGGCGAGTTTGCAGAGAGCCGGGAGTTGGAGCCACCAGAGCAACTCCTCGTAGGACTCCTTGACGAAATAGGTGTGGCCCGCGTCTTCGTGAGCTCCGGTGAGCCAGCGGACATCGGGGTCTTGCCAGAAGGCGGGCGAGAGGATCGGGATGAGCGGCGCTGCGGAGTTTTCCACGGCTTCGGCTTCTTCGGGAGAGGCGAAGATATTGGCTTCAACGAGCAGGGCGACTTTGATTCTGGCGGCGACGCGCCAGCTTTCCTCATTGGAAAAGCCGAGGGCCTCAAAGGCATGCGCCAATGGTTCACGCAGACGGAGACGATCGAAGAGATCGAGCGCGGTGCGCTCCGGGTGCTCCGCATTGGTGGTTTCGGCGAGCAGTTCGAGGGTGAACCATGCAAGCACGGGCCCCCACAATTCAGTGGACATCAAGCCGGGGCTGAGGCTTGGAAGGACGCGGCGGGCGGCGGCGGGCCAAGGTTTGGGCCAGAGCTTTTCAATCGCCGGAATACGCATGGCAGCGCGCGCACGCTCACGGAATTTGGGCGTCATCGCAGATGGGTTGGTGAAGTCCGGAAGCGGCGAGCCGTCGTTGTGCCCACGATAGAAGGATTGCGCCTCACGCAGGAATTCGCGGCCGCGCCTCCAGGCGCTTTCGAAGAATTCTTCGCGCCCGTGTTCGAGCTCCTTCAACTGCTCTGGGCCGATGGGCTTGTCGCGATCGTAGAGTTCGGCGTACTTGCGCACGAGGGGCGGCTCCAGCAGACGGCGGAGCGCATCGTGCGCCGGACGAAGTTCGAGGCCGATGAGAGCGTCTTCGAGATTCGCAACGCCGCGTCCGCCGAGGTAGTCGCAGAGGCGGTCCCATGGCTTTTCCGCCGTTGAGCGCAACTCGCGCCAGTCGAGAAAGACGTGGCACTGGTAGGCGTTCAACTCGATGGTGAGGCCGTGCTCGGCGAGATTGACGGAGCGGCGCAGATATTCGAGACCGGTCAGCGAGTCGCGAAAGGCGAAGATGACGGCGGGATCGACCCTGAGGTCAAGGCCTTCCTTGAGCCGGCGTTGGCGCAGATGACCGGAGGATTTGTCGGCATAGGCGGCGGAGTTATCGATGGTTCCGCGGGTGGTTGAGTAGCGGTTGTTATAGAGGATCAGCGCACGCTGATCGCCGCGGCGGTTGGAGAAGGCGAAGACGTTTTCATCGACTCCGCCGTGCTCGTGGAAGAAATCGTAAAGCAGAAAATTGCCGCTCTCGGCGAAGAGCGCACGCTGATGCAGCAGGGGCGCAATCTCGCGCTCGTGGCGTGCGACCAGCCACGGGTCGGGATCTTCCTGGTAGCGGGGCCAGCGGTACTCCATGCCGTACTTCTCGGTGTAGCCCTCGATTTGGCCGTGGCCGAACATCGGCAAGCCGGGCAGAGTGGACATGAGGGTGGCTACGCCGAAGTACTTGTCGCCGGTGCCAAACTGATCGATGGCGGTGCGCTCGTCGGGATTGCTCATGAAGTTGACGTAGCGCTTCATGATGTCGGGATCGAACTCCAGGGTGTTCTTGATCACCGAGCGGTACTTTGCGTTTTCCTCGTCGCGCATCATGTTCATGAAGGCGCTGTTGTAGACCCGATGCATTCCAAGCGTGCGGACGAAGTAGCCCTCCATGAGCCAGAAGGCCTCGGCGAGAAGAAGGGTTCCGGGGACCTCGGCGGCAACGCGATCGACCACCTCGCGCCAGAACTCGTGAGGCATGTGCTTGTTGAATTCGGCGGTGGACATGGCGTACTCGGCGCGGGAGGGGATGGCTCCGGCGCTACCGGGATTGGGGTACCAGAGGCGCTGAAAATGCCGCTTGGCCAAAGTCATGGCGGCGTCAAAGCGGATCACCGGAAAGAGACGCGCAACGTGCAGGATGGTCTGAATGACCTGTTCGCGCACCTCGGCTTTCAGGTAATCGAGTTGGGCGGTATCGTTCCAGGGAAAGCTGGTGCCATCGTTGCCGTGATAGATGAAGCGGGTCTCTCCACTCTGGCGGTCGCGGCGCTGGAAGACCACGGCGGCATCGGTCTGCTCGTAGTAGTGCCGTTCGATCTTGATCTCGACGCGCGGGTCGGGCGAGAGGTCGGGGCCATTGAAGTCGTAGGCGGGATAAGGCACGTCGGGGCGCGAGATGAACCAGTCGGGATGCTCGATGACCCAGGGGGAATCGATGCCCATGTGATTGGGCACCATGTCACTGGCGAGACGGATGCCGCGGCGGTAGCAACGGTCGCGCAGAGTGATGTAGGCGGCTTCTCCGCCGAGATCGTCGGCGATGCGGTAGTCATAGAGTGAATAGGCAGAGGCGACAGCATCCTGATTGCCGCACAACTGCTTGATGGTCTTGGAGGCGCGGCTGCGCTCCCAGATGCCGATGAGCCAGAGCGAATTCAGGCCGCGGCGCGCGAGTTCGTCCAGGTCTTCGTCGGGAATCTGATCGAGGCGGTCGATGGCGCGGCTGTACTTGCGGGAGAGCTGCGCGAGCCAGACATAGGTACTTTTGGCGATCAGCACGGCGGTGGGCATCCACTCGACATCGGCGCTGAACTTCTCGTACTCGTGGGCGGGGTCGCCGAAGACAGGGACGTCGGAGTGGCTGGCCATCCCAGGCCATTGCTGCAGGCCCAGCTCGCGGCGGCGTCGCGCGGCTTCCTCTGCGGCCTTCGCTGCGGCAGCGCGGGCAGCGGCCTCGGATTCGGCACTGGGAGGATGGAAGCGAGCCCAGATTGCGCGCTCCTCTTCACGGAGGATGTCACCGGCGATGAGCAGGAAACGCTCCAGGCTCTCGCCGAGCAGGGACTTCCATTGCTTGCGGATCACGGAAAGCTGGTCGCCGAGAGAGCCGGGCGCGGAGACGGCAGGCGCTCGCAGCAGATCAAAGAGATTCACCGGCGCAGCGCCTTCGACGGGGATTAAGGGGCGAGTGGCGAAGTATTCAGGGAGGCGCTCGGCGACACGTTTGTAGGCGGTCTTCTCAACCAGGGCGCGGTCCTCGAAGAGTTCCTCAAAAGGACGGAAAGCGGCGTTGCGGTTCGCCATCCAGAGCAGCATCATCTCTTCGATGGCGGCGGCGCGATGGGGGACTCCGGCTGTGGAGCCAGCCAGCCATTGCCGCGGAGTTTGCTCGCCACGATAGACGGAGCTTCCGGGGAATTGCTGGACAAAGGCGAGCAGCACCTTGTCCAACTCTTTGGCCCCGACCTGCTCGGAGAAAAATGAGAGAGCATCGGTCATCACGTTGGGATCAAACTGCTGGCGATAGCGCGCCATGACCGCGTGGCTGGCTTCGTCGATGAGTCCCATGACGTAGAGGGCGGCGGCATGAACGGCACGCTCGGGATGCCTCTCGACATCGCGAACCAGGTTCATGCGGTGGGCAAACTCGCGGCTTGCCGGCACGTTTGCGAAGACCACATTCCCGGTAAAGGAGAAGAGCGTATCCGCGAACTGATAGCGGTTGCGTGCGGCCCTGGAGATATGAAATTCCATCATCTGCGACTTATCCTAAGCAAAGCCTGCTCACCATCATGCCAGATGCAGCCGATATCGGCATACGCTAAGAATTCAAGGGTAGTCCCTTAGACGGTGGAAAAGGGCAAAATGATTTACCGCCGC
Organism: uncultured Acidobacteriota bacterium; assembly: GCA_963738165.1. GTDB lineage: Bacteria > Acidobacteriota > Terriglobia > Terriglobales > Acidobacteriaceae > TOLSYN. Next base: position 243,810 of record CAVTVE010000006.1, on the reverse strand, counting down.
GGGCGGCAACCAGGCTGGCGCTGTTTCGGAGAGGCTGAAGGGAGTCGCAGAAAGAGAGTGTTGTTGGGCACAAATGCGAAGGCCGCTGCGCGATGGCAGCGGCCCCGGGTGAAAGCAATTAATCTTTGGGCTCTTTGCGGATCTTCTTCTGTGCACGCTTACGAGCCAGAGCCTGTTTTACGCGGAGCTTTGCGCCCGGCTTCAGATAGTAGGAATGACGCTTCACTTCTTTAATGATGTCTTCCGTCTGAACCTTGCGCTTGAAGCGGCGCAGGGCGCTCTCAATCGACTCGCCCTCTTGCAAACGAATTTCTGCCAAACAAAATCACCACCCAACCCAGCCATAAATGGCCATGTCGAAAGTTTACCACAGGAGCCCCGGAGAGGCGTTTCCGCCAGGGGCAGCGCGCCGCTTCAGGCCCTGGCGGGGCCACTGATCTCGCGGGAGGTAAACAGCTCTTCGTCTTTGAGCGAAAGCACCTCATCGGCGCCGGAGTAGAGGCGGTTCTTCAGCTTTATCTCCGTGCTGTGTTCGCCGGCACGCAGGGTGACGAACCAGTCGGCAAGAGATTTGTTTTTTTCAGCGAAGCTCATGGTGCCGTGCAGGACGCTGCAACCGGTTACGGCTTCCACTCCCTGGCCAAAGAAACTGGCGCCATGAACGGCGGCGTGGGTGGCGGCTCCGCGCGCCAGGCCAAGTTCGTGCATGGCACGCTGCCCGGCCCGCATCCCGAGCGCGAGGGCAACGTTCATGGTGTCCCAGTGGAGCAGCCGCGAGGTGGTAAGCATTCCGTTATCATGGCGCCAGTTCAGCGGCGACTCGGCCCAGGGGAACGAGTCGTAGCGCGCGATATATACCTTGATATCGAGAATGGGAGTGCCATCCACCGCGTCGAGTCCGCGCACGTGCAAACGGTTGCGCTCGCGTCCCAGCAGTTCCACCACGCATGAACCGATTCCGGACGGGCGCGCCGGAGAGCGGCAGGTATAGACGCCCGTGCAGGCCGGTTCCCCGACCCGCGAGAGGGTGAGTATCTCTTCTCCAATGGGAATGTTGGCGCGCTTTTTCCACTCGTCGCGGCGATGCTGCCAATAGATGACGTGCAGGTGAGAGAAGTGCTCAATGCCCAGCAAGGCCTCTGTCAGATCCTCGCGTATGGAGATGTAGCTCTGTTCGCGATAGGTCGGAATCTGATCGAAGTCCTTCAACTCGGAGGCAACCACTCCGATGGGGCGGAGGGTTACAGGTTGTTCCCAATTGTTGCTCATCTCTCTTCCTTCGATTGCAGGCTGGATTTTAAAACAGAACGGCGAAACCTGTTACACGCGAGAGACGCCATTGAGCAAGTCAGCAACCCGGGACAACAGCTCCTCTGGAAGGACTGGTTTGGCGAGAAGTTCAATGGATAGACCCTCCATACGAGCTGCGTCCATGAGGTCCTGGGTTCCGGCATGCCCTGAGATGAGAAGAATCTTGATGCCGGGATGCAATTGGCTCGCTTGCAGTGCAAAGTCCACGCCGTTCATGGCCGGCATCATGACATCCGAAATAATCAGGTCAGGACGCATCGTCGCTAGAATATCCAATGCCTCCGCTGCGTTGTAGACGGCGGTGCTGCTATAGCCGGCTCTCTCAAGAATCGCGCGAAGGGTGTCGGCAAGTGCATGCTCGTCATCCACCACTAGGATCATTCGTACTGGGTTGCTGGTACTCATGCAGAGCGGCGCTGCTGCCAATTGCGCCGTTCCATTGGCAACCAGATTGTCAGGATCGTACCCTTGCCCGGCTTGCTTCGGATTCGGAGCCTGCCCTCGTGCCTCTTGACCAATTCGCTGACCACCCATAGTCCGAGGCCGGTGCCGATGGATTTTTTGGTAGTAAAGAACGGCTCGAAGATCCGCTTCATGTTCGCCTTCACGATTCCCTCGCCATTGTCGGCAATGGTCAATCGGACCATGCGGCGGTGTCCGGATAAAGTTTGTGGACCGCACAGGCGCACATGAAGTTTGCCACACTCTGGTAATGCGTCAATGCTATTTGCAATGATATTGGAGACAATCTGGCGAACCTCTCCCTCATTTGCGCGAATGCCTATGCTGCTGTGATAACTGCGCTGTACCGATATCTTCTTGCTTTTCAGCCTCGGCTCATAGAGATCTAAGAGGCTGTCGAGAACCCCCGGGAGATCGACTGCTGCCGGAGTGCCGACTTCCTTATAAAATCCAAGCGTCTGCTTTGTAATGTGGGAGACGCGATTCAATTCCTGCTCGGCAAGGGCGAGGTTGCTTTTTATGGAGCCCGGCAGAGCTGGATCTGTCTTCGCCAGGTATACAGCGTTAATCGCAGAAGCAAGCGGATTGTTGATCTCGTGAGCGATGGTGGCGGCCATGCGGCCAACCGACGCCAGCTTTTCACTTCGGATCAGAGCTTGCTCGGTCCGCTTGCGATCGGAGATGTCACGCACGATTTTGGAAATTGCGAACAGCTTTCCGGAGGCATCAAAAACCGGAGAGATGCTGACAGAGACGTCAATACGTTTGCCGCTCTTATGCACGCGCACTGTTTCGTAGTGATTGATCTGCTCACCCCGACGCATGCTCTCCAGAAAGGCTGCCTCTTCGTCAAGACGCTCGGGTGGAATAATGAGCGTGATGGATTTGCCAATCATCTCTTCCGCGGAGTAGCCAAAGATCTGTTCCGCGCTCTGGTTCCAGCTGAAAACGATGCCGTCAAGGTCTTTGCCGATGATGGCATCAGCAGAAGATTGAATGATGGCGGCAAGCCGGGCGCTGGTTTCGGCGGCCTGCTTGCGCTCGGTGATGTTGTTGAAAAGAACCGCGACTCTGCGCTGTTCTGGTTCTCCGACCCGGAAAACGTAAAGGTCGAACCAGCGACCGAGTGCCTGAGAGAACTCGACAAGGCGGGTTGGCTCTCCGGTCGTGGCGACTCTTCCGTAGATATCGAACCAGCGCGCCTCAATTTTCGGAACTATTTCCCGAATGGTTTTTCCCGCAGCATGCACCAGTCCATTGTGTTTCTCAAAAGCTTGATTGACCTCCAAGAACCGCCAATCGTTCGGCCTGCCATCCTGGTCGAACAGAACCTCCAGGACGCAAAAACCTTCATCGATCGATTCAAAGAGCGTGCGATAACGCCTTTCTGATTCTTGCAAGGCCTCCGCGGTCTGCTTGCTCTCGGTGATGTCCCGGTTCGTCTCCAATATCAGTTCGACGCCATTGGCATCCGTGATGAGTTGGTATCGGCTTGCTACCGTGACCTCACGGCCTTCTTTGGTGATGTGGCGCAGTTCCCCTTCCCAAGTTCCGCGTTGTCGTAGTATCGACTCAATCTCTGGCCATGGCACGGGAGAGATCGTCTTGAGCAGTTCGTGGCTCACCCGGCCCAGCGCTTCGCTTTCGCTGTAACCATAAAACTGCTCCGCACCGCGGTTCCAACTCTCGATACCTCCGTCGATACGCCACACGAAGATCGCATCGAAGGAGAGTCGCAACATCTCAGCTTGACGCTGTATCGCCTCTTCGGCTTTCCTGCGAGCAGTGATGTCCTCCTTAATGGCAATAAAGTGGCTAACACTGCCAGTAGCCGAACGGACGGGAGTAATGGTCATCTCCTCAACGTAAAAGCTCCCATCCTTTCGCCGGTTGATGACCTCTCCGCGCCACACTGAGCCGCGAAGGATCGTGCTCCAAATGTTTCGGTAGAACTGGTCATTATGCTTGCCGGATTTCAGCAGCCGCGTGTTCTGGCCAATTGCCTCGGCAGCGGTGTACCCGGTCAACTTTGCGAAGGCGGAGTTGACCCAGAGAACCGTTCCCTCCCGATCTGTGATGACGACGGAATTGGCCGCCGAATCCAAGGCCGTAGCCTGAAGTTGCAGCATCGAGATTTGTTGACCGACGGCCATCTGCAACCTGCTTCGACCTCCTGCTATGCACTATGCACTCACAACCCAATTCAGTTGAAGTCCGTTCAATATACGATGCTTCAGACCAGCATCTCGTTTCGAATCTTCTGCTTGTTAAAGCCAAAGCAACGAAGGCCCGCTTCCGACGAGAATGTCACTTCTGTTACACGCCTCCAAGACTCTGGACGCAAGTAGCAGAGCCGTAATTTCTCGTAGAGCCATCCAATTACGAGGGAGAATCCGCATGACGGAATGTACACATCTCGATCAGATCCGTGTGACCAGCACCGACAAACATGTATGTGAAGACTGCATTAAGACGGGAGACACATGGGTTCACCTTCGCATGTGCCTGGAGTGCGGACACGTTGGTTGCTGCGACTCATCCAAGAACAAACACGCTACCAAGCATTTCCACAGGAGCAAGCACCCACTGATTCGGTCCATTGAACCTGGAGAAAGGTGGGTCTGGTGCTACGTAGATGAAATTGCTCCCGGAGAATTGCGGAGTGAAGGATTCGTGCCAGCAGCATGAGTGGCTGCCGGCATAAGTAGATTTTCGTGCGGGCAGGCTGTTGTCGAGTTTGAACCTCTGAAGGCGTAGAGTTGCTTCTTACCCGCGTGATAGCATTCCCTCGCCCGCTATGAACGCCACCAACGCTGCTCACAGCGATCTTCAATCCGCCGCCCGACTCACGATGCTGGAGCATGGCTTCGAGCCGGACTTTCCTCCCGAAGTTCAACAGCAGCTTGCACAACTGGTCACGCGTCCGCCTGCCATTGCACCATCGGGAAATGTTCGCGATCTTAGAAGTCTCCTTTGGTCCTCGATTGACAACGACAGTTCGCGAGATCTCGACCAGGTGGAGGTGGTGCAACGCCTGACGGACGGCTCCTTCAAAGTCATGATCGGAATTGCCGATGTGGACGCCTTCGTGGCCAAAGTTTCGCCGATTGACCAGCATGCCGGTAAGGAAACGACGACCGTCTATGCAGGCGTGCGTATCTTTCCCATGTTGCCGGAGCAGCTTTCGAACGGAATGAGTTCGCTGCTTGAGGGAGCCGACAAACTGAGCATCGTGGTCGAAGCGGTGGTTTCGACCGAAGGCATCATTCAATCAGGCGATGTATACCGGGCCATTCTCCGGAACAAGGCACAGCTTACGTATGACGGCGTGGGCGCGTGGCTGGAGGGCAAAGCCCCGGCGCCGGCAAAGGTCGCGGCTTCCGCCGAACTGCAAGCCCAGTTGCGTCTTCAGAATCAGGTTGCGGACGGGCTCCGCGCAGAACGCATTCGCCATGGCGCGCTGAACATCGAGACCATTGAAACGCGGCCCATCCTGCTCAACGCGCAGATTGTCGACGTGGTGAAGCAGCAGAAGAACGAGGCCACAGACTTGATTGAGGACTTCATGATCGCCGCCAATGGCGTGGTTGCGCGCAAACTGGCGAACGTGTCGTCCATCCGTCGAGTGGTGAGAACGCCCGAGCGCTGGAGCCGCATTGTGGAACTCGCGGCGCAACTCGGTGAAAAACTTCCGCCCGTGGCAGACTCGAAGGCGCTGAACGAATTCCTACTCAAACGCAGAGCTGCGGACCCCGATCACTTCGCGGATCTCTCCTTGAGCATCATCAAACTGATGGGGCCGGGCGAATATGTTCTGGAGCGGCCCGGCGATCCGGAACCGGGCCACTTCGGTCTCGCCGTTCAGGACTACACGCACTCGACGGCTCCGAATCGGCGCTTCGCCGATCTGGTTACGCATCGGCTCGTAAAGGCCGAGCTCGCCAACCGGCCTGCACCGTATTCAGACGATGAGTTGGCCGCAATCGCGGCGAACTGCACAACCAAGGAAAACGCAGCGCGCAAGGTGGAACGCGAGATGTCAAAGCGCATCGCTGCCGTTGCGATGAGTAACAGGATCGGCCAGGTATTCGATGCGATCGTTACCGGGGTGAATGCGAATGGAACATTTGTCCGCGTGCTGCAGCCTCACGTTGAAGGAATGCTGGTAACTGGCCAGGCTGGAGTTGATGTGGGAGACAAGGTGCGCGTCAAACTTCTGCGTACCGACGTGCAGCGCGGATATATCGACTTTGCCAGGGTGTGATTGTCAATCTACGCAGGCATCTCCAGAGTTAAGGGCTGCCGATTTTCAGCAGGGCGGCGAGGGTGCGTACGCCGCGAGCTTCGAGCTGATAGATCAACTTTTGCCAGAGGCGAGCTGTGACAAAGGCGTCGTCGAGTGCGTGATGTGCCTCACGGAGCTCAATGTTGTAGATCTTCGCGAGCGAGGCCAAGTCCAGGATTTCAAGGCGGTGAAAGAGATCTTCCGAGTAGCGCCCGTTCCGCAATAGCCAGCGATGGACCTGGGCCGTATCGATGACGGGGTTTTCGAGCGAGTGTTCGGTTCCGCGCATTTCTTTGCGTACAAGATCCATATCCATTTTTATGAAATGCCCGACCAGAACCGCCCCCGCGACGTATTCCCGCAGCTCTGCCAGTGCCTGAAGCGGCGGCTCTCCGAGTTCGATATCGCTGGGCCTAAGCTTGTGTACGACCACCGTGTTTGCAGGAAGCTCCACGCCAGGATTCAGCACGCGATAAAACTGCTCGCCCATGCGGATGCTGGCACCTTCCATGCGGATGGACCCAACCGAAAGCAGCCGGTTTGTGCGGTGGTCCAGTGAGGTGAATTCTGTGTCGAGGACCACGTAGCCGACTGAACGTATCGGGGTATCGGGCGGGTATTCGCATTTCCATGCGCCAAATTTGAGCCAATGGCGCATCGTCAGCCCTTCAGTTGCGCCCACAGCAGAGTACGGAAGCGGTCGGAGATCACAGACTGTGCGCGGGCAATCGTCCGAAACGCTTCTTTCAATAAGCTTCTCTGCAACTGAGTAAGACTGCCGGGATTTACATAGTTGTTGACAGACTGCCCTGCCCGCATTTGCTGGAGCTGATGTTCAAGGCGAAGAAGGGTGAGCAACTCGAAGGATTCCAGCAGATCACGGCGAAGGACATCATCGAAATAGCGGAGCGGCTGCGTCGATGAAAGCCGGTCAACCGTATTTGTGGCCTCGATCCCTGCGTCGAGCGCCAGCAGACGCGCGGCCTCCACGATGGGAGCAGTGCCGAAGGTCTTGATGTCGAGTTCCTCCTTGTGCTCACCCGAGCGCTCGACCACGAACGTACGGAAAAATCCAATCGGCGGTTTGCGGTCAATGGTGACGTACGCAAAAATCGACTTAAAGAAGGAGGCGTCTTTCAGAGCTTCGCGAAAGGAAGCCGCAAGAGCTTCAAAGAGCCAGAAATCGCCGCCGATCGGGCGCATGTCGAAAAAGATGAGAGCGTCCTCTACGGAATGGAGATCAGGCTCGGTGATCCACGCTTGAAAGCAGTTCTTCCAAGAGGAGAGCGTGCGCCGCCAGCGTGGGTTACTGGCCATGTAGTTGGCCTCGCAGGGTGCATAGCCACAACTCGCAAGCGCAGTCTGTACGTAATTCGCGAAGCTCGTGAAATATTCCTGTGCCGCCGCGGCATTGCCCTCGTCGGAATCGGCATAGATAAGGGCGTTATCCTGATCGGTCTTGAAGGTTTGCTCGCGGCGTCCTTCGCTGCCCATTACCACCCAGCAGTATGGAAGCGGAGGCGTACCCAATTCGGCTTCAGCGAATTCCAGAATCTTTGCCATCAGGCGGTCGTTGATCTCGGCCATGACACGTGTAATGTGGCTTACCCTCGCGCCCTCCCTTAAGAGCAGCGGCAGCAGTTCGACGATCTTCTTCTGAGCCTTGGCGAGGCCTTCGACGGATTTCTGTTGCTCGATGTAACGCGAGACACTGAGCGGCGACTTGCCCTGCAGCAGCATGAGGTCATGACTGGAGAGGACGGCTTTGGGCAATCCCTCTTCCGTGACCAGTACGTGCTGGATGTCTTTGGAGAGCATGGAAAGCAGGGCCTGAAAAAGGCGCGCCGAGCTTTCGACCGAGACTACAGGTGTGCTCATGATGCTGGCAACGGGAGAATCGAGCGCCAAGGCGTTGGCCACAACGCGGTCGGTAAAGTCGCGACTGGTTACGATTCCGGTTGCACGGCCGTCCGGTCCAACGACGGCGAGACAGGTCGCGTGCGAGGTTGCCACCAGCCGGGCGGCTTCCTGGATGGAGGTTTCGCCGGTGCAGACTACGGCCGGAGCGCTAATGACATCTTTCGCAGATAGCGAGTAGAGCAAGCGCTCGGTGCTGCCCATCAGGTTTGTCTGGTCTTTGAGTTCCTCCAGACTTCGGTCGATGTAGCGCGTGATCGAGACGCGAACCAGGTACTCCGCAAATTCAGGATAACGCGACGCGAGTTCCTGAATCACGGTACCCGGAATGCTGTAGCAGAGTGCGTCTTCGGACGCTGTCACATCGAGACGGGCGGTGTCCCGGCCCATGGTTGAAAGCAGTCCGAAGATCTCACCCTCGCTGCGATAATCAAAGACGAGTCCCTTCCCGACCTTGGTGCGCAACGTCAGCTCCACCGCGCCCTTGTGCACGATGTAGAGCACTTCAGACGCACGGTCGCCGGCGCTGATGATGGTGGTGTCTTTGGGGAAATACTCGAGCGCGATGCTTGGCACAAGGCGCGAAAGTTCGCTTGCAGGTAGAAACTGGAAGGGCGGGACAGTCTTCAGGAACTCAACGACTGTCTCGGTGACCACCGACGTAGAGGAAGAGTTAGTCGACAAAGCTGCACCTGAGCGAGGCATTCTAGCAAAGCCGGAAACGGAAAAGCTAGGATGGGGCGCAGAGGAGCCGATACATTGTGGTTGGAGGGGCTAGCGCCCACGGCTGCGCGCTAGCCTGGGAAACGATCACCATCGTCGTCAAAGCAGCCGCGAGCATTCCAGGCGCCACACACCTCGACGGAAAAATGACTATGAGAACGAATCAACCTTTTGAGCATCGCGGCTAGCGCACGTCGTGCTCTTCGAATCCCGTGCGCCATTCAGACGATAGCTCTATTGCAGATCATTGCGGGTCGTCGGACACCTATGCTGCCGAAACCTTGTTCGCCGAGACCCCTTTTACTGGCCGGTCGCTGCCATGCTGTTCATTTGCTTCTTTGAACAACTGCTGCATCTTGAACCAGTGTTGAACACTGTGCTCATAGCCCGAGTCGTAGGTTGTGAGGCGTGGTTGCGTCTTCGAGTCTGGCTCTCGTGGAAACCTGCATGTCATCTTGTGCGTCATCATGCCCTCCTCGTCCTGGCTTCTGCAAGAATCGTTCTCACTTCCTATTGAGAGACACTCGAATGAATGATTCCAGCAGCATTGAATTCATATTTACTGTTAGCAACCCCGCGACATTATCCCGAAACGAGCTTGGCTTCAACGATCCTGCAACATAAAGATCACTTCCGGGCTTCGATTGCTTATCAGGGTAAGATGCCAGAAAGTATCGGCTACCGTTAGAAAATGTATTTCTAGGAAGTATAGGCGAAGGCTATATCTCGCCGTTTTATCTCCGGCAACTCTACTTTGCCGAGACTACGAAATAGGGTCTACGCACCGCGACGATCATCGCGCTTGTCGCATCGAGGTTGACCACAAACCCCAGCTCTAGAACTCTATGCTAAATAATTTTGCCCAGCGGGTCAGGAATATCAGTCGCCATATTTGAATCGAGCGCTGCCAGCTATTTTCCTCCGAACATCGAAACGACTTCCAAAGATCTTGCACCTTGAACGTGTTGATGAATGGCAAGTCCTTGGAGCGGTTAAGTTCTTCAGCCGCCCACTCCGCCAATGATCTAAGCCATTCATCGGCGGGAACAGGGAATCCCATACGTTCACGGCTTTGCAGAATCGTTCCCGGCAACATATCTCTGCAGGCGGAGCGCAAGATGGATTTAGTATGCCCATCACGCCCGATGAGCAATTCCTCAGGAAGCGAGAATGCGAATTCAACCACTTCAGGTGCGAGGAAAGGAGAACGAGTGGAGACACAACACGCCTCGCCAGCGCGTTCTTCAAATCGCAACATATGCGGAAGTGAGAGTGCTTTTAGCTCGCGCATAAGTTGAGCGCGAATGCTCGTTGCACGCGCTGCTCTAACTCGAGTAACAGCTTCTCGGGCGCGAAACCAATCGTCACTGAGCCAATCTGGCTTGATCGTTGAACGAAGCACAGCTTTGATTCTATGTGGCAGGCCGGCAACTACTACAGACTTGAATAGCCGCACAAGTTGGTATCCGGATGCGGCATTCGCCAGCATTGTGCAGGCCGTGACTACTCGCCCTTCACGACATAAGGACGCCGCCAAAGTCACCAAATGAGAATTGCTTCCAGCAAACAAGCTGTCCGAACCTTGTCCATTAAGAACGGCTTGCACGCCCGCTGTCTGAGCTACTCGATATAACTCCCGATGTGCGAATAAGACTGGGCTCGCGAATGGCTCTTCCAGGCTCATGAGAAGGGTGTCGATTTCAGCAGGAATACGGTGACAATTGTAGCGGACAAGATGACTTTCGGAGCCGCAACGTTCAGTTACTGCGCGTGCCCTGGATTCTTCTACTTGGGACTTACGCATGTTAGAAACGAACGTAAAGGAGTGGATCGGATAACCTATGCCCTTGCGGTTTCTTAATGACGCTAGAATAACGGATGAGTCTAGTCCCCCGGAAAGCGTGACACCTGCAGAGTGTATATCGCGAGTACTAAGTTCAAGCGATTCGGCGAGGAGCGTGCGCAGGCGATTCTCGGCATCACCGCGTGTCATCGCTCGGTCAGCCAAGTCACGGATGGGCCAGAACTCTGTGATGGAGGGGCTCAGCGGGCTGCTCAGATTGAGTTCCAAGCAGGTTGCAGAGGGCAATCGCACGATGCCGTCGAAGAAGGTTTGAGTCGGATCGTCGGAGGGAAGATCGAGCAGCCAATCCTGAAGTATGGGCAGATTCGGCCTGCAAGGTGATCCGCTGATCTCGAGGAGTGCTTTGATCGTAGATGCAAAGTAAAAGCCGCGGCGTGCTGAAAAGAAGAGAGACCTGGAACCGACATGGTCACGCGCAAGCAGAAGTTTGTTGTTACGCAGATCAAGAATCGCGCACGCAAACGAGCCGCGGAACCTGGCGAAACAAGATGCTCCCCAGAGTTTGTAAGATTGGCGGACGATCTCGTTCGGTCTATAACATTCCCAGTAATGCGAAACTCCGCTCTGTTGCGCTAACTCTGGAAGGTTATACAGGATCCCATGCATCCCAACCCAAATAGACTCATGCGGTTCCTCGTCCCCATCATTTGGTAACAGAAAAGCATAATCTGCTGAAGCTCTCTCCCCTTCCTTTACAATTTTCGCCGTCCGCGTGGCTCGGTCCGCCACCAACATACGAGCGCCCTCCTGGTGGCACGCTGCCGCACGCCAGAGGCGCTGGGGATCGAGTAAAGATGCCGACTCGGCAATACCACCAAGCAATCTGCTCATATGCGACTTGACATCAAGAACTCAGCGCGACCATAAGTGACGTACAGCGTTCATGGGGATCGCTCCGCTCCTCGAACTCACTCATCCCCCAACATTGTTCATGACAATGCCGATCACTTTCCGTCTCTGGTGAGCCTGCATCAGGGACCGTGCATCAGGTTTGCATTCTTTTCTCGAATTCCGTTCGGCGGACTTCAATCTCAAAGGCCTTATTGAGATTCGCTCGTGAGAAAGCTCCGCATCGAAATGCCGAGCACGTTTTACGAAGGTCGCCTTCGATCCATTGCAAAGCGCTCCACAGTCTCTGTAACAAACCTTCTGGATTCTGGTCATCGGACGAATTGCCAGTTGAGTACTTGTAGAGCCGGTGTACGATGAACTGAAACATTCTTTCCGCCGACCCGGCAGTTACCAGCCTCATAAGTTTTCTAGGAGGCAAAACACCAACTTCGGAATCCCAGATTTGCCGCCAAGCCAGAGACTTCACGCTGCGAACATCATTGGGAGGATCAAATTTGCCGGATGCAGCTTGTGCCACAGCGCATCCCAGCAAGTCAGCAACCATCGCCAGACTGATATAGAGGTACTTGCTGGTTTGTTGATTACAACTCTGTTCCGCCAACGTATCCCAGTCCAACTGCAGGCCATATGTCGCCAGAAACAGCCGTATATCGAGAAGCCATAATAGCCCCTGCTCGAAGCGATGACGCATCGCCAGGTGCATGCAAAGGTGGTGAAGCATGTCCTGCGGGTGTAAGGTCTTAACGCGAAGATCCGGCTGCTCTATGAGTCGATTCCAAATCGCATCTGTTTCATGCATATCGGCCGGCAGGTGGATGTCGAGCTTGGAGTGAAGCTCAATAATCGATAGGTCATACTTGAACAATTTGGCCAGCCTAGCCTCTTTGCCATCTCGTGGACCGTTTTCCAAGCCACGAACATGCTTTTCTCGATATCCGTTCCCCTCAAGAAGCGAGCATGCACGTCGCATCTGAGCCTCGGGGATCCACAGATCCACATCTCGCATTACACGCAAGTAGGGCATGGGATAAACCGACTCAGCCAGACTGGCACCCTTCAGTACTGCCGCTTCAATTCCATGATTGCTAAAAAGCGTAAACATTTTCTGCAGCTCTGTCTTTCTACGCAGATACCGAATCACGGCATCCGCTTTCGACCGCTCCAGAATGCCTAAGGCATCGGGCGGAATCAAACACAGCATCCCGTTTTCCTTCAGGACAAAGTGCAGAAAGGGATGAAGCGAACTGGTTGTTAAGCTAAGAAGGCGGCTCCAATCAGTCCTCTGCACCTGCGCTACAAGTGCGGTTGTATCGCTGACCGGACGTTGAGAAAGCAGCGTCAATGCTAAGAGTTGTTCGGGACTTGGACCATATGGGTCAGAAGATAAGATAGCGCTCATTTAACATCAACCTCAACGGCGGAAACCGGGGAAGCACTGCCGGCAACGCCTTCGCAAGCTGTTTAGCTTTATCATCTGTATTGCTGTGAACCTCGCGAATGCCAGATTCACTCGCAAGCACATGGCGATGACGCAGACTTGGAGCCGCGCGGCCCAAGCGTCTGATGTGAAGCGCACCGCTTCGCCTGCTGGTAAGCGCCATTCTCCTCCTACGCAGTAAGCGATCACTTCACCGATCACTTGCGAGATGCGAAGAGGTGGATCACAGAGAATCCACCCATCTCCTTGAGTTATGATCACGTCTCCATGGACGTGAACGATACGATGGGCAAAAAGAAACCCTTTTTCAACGCAAGCTACGATCTGTCCCGGTTGGTAGTTATTTCCGCCCCTCCATTGGATACGTATCCTGGATCCGTTGGGAATAGTATTGCCCATACTGTTCCCTTGGATGCTCGACTCCAGAGTCCTGCCGGACCGTGACAGCAACTCTGCGTAACTCCGAAGATGCGGCGTATCCAGCGTGGGAGCGACATCGGGTTCCTGGCTAGCCACCAATACACACCCCACTAACAACAGTGGCGGGAATGACAGTCACTGGTTTTGTTTTGCTGCTCTGTACGCAGCCGCGACTTGCACTTCCTCAGGTTTGAAACCAGCTTCGAGACGACCTTTTTCATTCGTCGAATATTTAACGCCGTCCATTGCTTCTTGTCCCATTACCTGCAGAAAAGGCTTGCGAGCATAGTCCATCGCGCGCCCCACGTCCATTACGCTGCGAGGATTTTGCTTTGCTGTCCTTGCTATGTACTCATTCGCGAATCGCACATGGCAGATTTCATCCGCCAATTGCGCGTCGAACAGATCTGCCAGTTCGGTATCGCCACTTTCGCGGCACGAGTCAATTTCTGGCTCAACAGCGTCAACTCCTTCAGCCTCAAACTGTCGATTCTGCACTGCTAGTCTGCCTACTAAACTTTGGATATTCGTTATGATCCGGTACTGGAAGTTCATTACCGGATATTCGCCGACACGACCTCCACGTTTCTCAAACGCACGCTTGAAGGCGATTACGTGGCGACCTTCGTCTGCGCACTGGCGCGCGATAGACATTCGAATGCTCCAATCCGCGTCCGGAAAATCAACGAGTGAGCGTGCGGCATTCTCCATGCTATTCACTTCTTCATTCATTTGCCGATGAAGAAAATCCAATCTCTTTCGGGGATCGCCCTCGGGAAAATTCGCGCATTCGACCCAGCGATTCACAACTTTGAATCGATCGTCGCGTGCCGGACCTGAAGCAAACAGGCTTTCATCGAACTCGGTTTCAGTATGGGGAGTCATGCTGATTTCCTCGCTTCTGCAATTGAACTCATTCCGGACTGGCGAAGGATCTCGTTGATTTCGTCATCGGAAAAATCTGCCTGACGCCGATCATCCACGTTTACTCCGATGTTATGGTGCTGCTTATTGCCGATGTCCACTCCGACGACATTGGTGTCGCCTTCTTTGGTCGTCAGAGCCGCATTCACCTCCGCAAACATCCGCATGGCCACGGCAACATTGAACAAGACGCGCGGATTCTCCTGGGCCAAGCGTCTAATCCATCGATTTGCAAAGCGAACGTGGTTGACCTCGTCAGCGAGAATATGCTCGAGTACCTGGGCGGTTGTCTCGTCATTCGCAGCCCGCCATACGTTTCGAAGTGTCCCGAGAAGATCCATCTGTCCGGCTTCAAACGTACGGTTCTGGATTGCCAGTCGCCCCTCCAGAGAGTCGCAGAGATTGGTTACGCACCATTCAAAGTTTCCAACCGGAAACTCTCCCTTGAAGCCGCCCAATTGTTTTAAACGACGAAAGAGCGACATCACGTGCCGACTCTCATCCGCACACTGGCGAGCCAATTCCATTTTTAACTCCCAGGGAGTGTCCGGGAAATCAACCAGCAGTTGGGCAGCGATTTCCATTGCGCCCGTCTCATTGTTCATATGGCGATGCAGCTTCTCGCGACGCGATATTGCGGACATTGAGTCCGGCCATTCCGCCATATCCGCGTTCCTTTGTGCGACGCTAAAGCATGGCTCGCGTACCGGATCATCACAAAGAGTGACGCCATACACCGTCTTGCGCTTTTCGGTTGTTTTCATAAGTACCTCTATGACGCCCGAGCCAAAGCGCCGTCGGTTCCATGGGGAACGACATCGCCGATTTCCGCCAAGCGCTTCTTCCATCCATCCGCTAATTGCTGATCATGACTCGGCCGCTTTTTAAGCTCCTTGCAATACTCGTCGCGTTCGCGTTGCACGCGAGCATACCCATCGAGAATGCGCTCGATGACTCGAACTGAGGGTTCGTCAAGGAGATGATCGGTGCTTTCCAGGTAACTTTGATAGCGTTCAATCATCGCCGGCACGAACACATCATAGAAAACATGAATGCGATCACCTGTTTGTTGAAGTTCCTTAATTCCGACGAAAGAACTAGCCATGCTATCGAGCGGCCTGACCGTGTAATGAATCGGCGCCCGCATTTCGAATGTCCGTTTTCCAAGGCTATCGGCGTTTTGAGCCAGTTCCCAGACATGACGACCGAACAACACCTTTATTTCCATCTCAGGCGTTGTTGGCACCCAACCAGCCAGTGTTTCCATCAGGAATACTTCCATCCACCGAAAGACTCCCAAGTACTCAGCCTTCTCTTTGACCGACAAAATCATTTGCCCTCCACCACTCTTTCAATTAGTTCGGCAGTTTCATCCGCGGTCCCGCCGACATCCACGTGAAAGCAACGCGCCCTGGAAAAAGTTCGCAGAAATTCCAAAGTCAACAGGCCGGAACGTTTACACCACAGGCTCGCTACCAGTGGTTCCAACCAAGACAGCCAACTTTCGCCGGGGGCGAATTCCACCAGCGCCGGCTCCGGCTGGAAGCCACGAAGGAATAAACAATGGGTAAGATTGACTGAGCGTGACGGCGCGTCGGGAAACAGATCGCATACCGAGAGTCGCACGCGATTCAAGCCATCTTGCGTTTTATCGATCAATGGGTTCATGCCTTGTAACTGCGCCTCTAGCCTTGCCGCGCGAACTCCAGGGCGGATTGACACCGCTCGCCGAAAAGGAAGAAGTGCTCCGGCTCTAACCCACACCGCGGCGTACTCATCACCAAGGAAGACGTGGGACCGTGCAGCCAGCGCCAAAGACAATGTCGTTTTGCCTGCCCCCTTCGCACCGAAAATGAGAACTCCACTCTTGCCGATTCCCACGGTTGCAGCATGGAAAAACCACACGTCCTGTTGCAAGCGCATCACGTTACTCACGGCAAACTGGGCCACGATAGCTTGCCAGGCGTAATTCCTGTCGACCAGCATTTGGCCCTTGCCCACCGCAATCACCGGCTCCATCGCATCAGTCTCGGCGAGACAGCGCCATTCGGCTAATGTTTTGTCTGGTAACACACGCAGATTGCGTTCAGGAAATAGCTCCAGAACAAAGGTGCAATATTCCAGACCTTCCTTAGCGTCGAACGTTATCAGAGAGGTATTTGATATGTGATTGGTTGTAAGCTCGAGAAAAAATAGTGGAAGGCCTTCTAACTCGATTTGCGAGCTGCTACATTCCGCAAAGAGAAATCGGAACCTTTCGGCGAATTGGATATCGTCGCACGTAAGACACAAGCCGCCGCGAGCAAATTTGTAATATTGAGAAGACGGTCTTTGCTCCGCGCGGCGATCCGCGACAGGTGACGCATCATTTCCACACTGAGACAAAAGTTCCGATAGCACCTGAAGAGACCCCAAAGAATCGGCACAACACTGCCATCTTGATGCCGGCCCGGTAATCTAAGTTGCCGATAATCTCCCCACCCTTCGGAAGTGACTTTTTTCGAGCAGTGGGCGACCGTCATTTGCCGACTCGCATCAGAGTGACCTTGATCGCTGCTTTACTCCGGCTTTGCAACTGATAGTCACAATCGAATTCACAGGAGATATATGGAAAGACACTACAGCCGCAATCCCACGGTCGAATCCGTCCCCATGCGAGGAGAGAGCGTTCTTTTCAATCCTCAAAACAACAAATTCTGCCTTTTGAATGAGACGGCAGCTCTCATTTGGAGCAAGCTGGAGACGCCGCGGACAGTCCAGGAACTCACTGAGTATATTCAGTGTCATTTTGAAAACGTTGATTCGAATACGGCATATCGCGACATCGAAGTTGCCCTTTCACAGTTGCTGGAAGTGGATTGCGTGGTAGGACCCCAGAATAATTAATTAAATGGAGGGTGTTTTGCAATGGACGACCAAAAACAGAGGATGACGAGCGACACCAGTACGAAGCCGAAGTATGAAGCCCCGAGTGTGAAAGTGATGGACGAATCAGAGGTCCTTACCGCTTTCCAGGTTACTGCAGCGGGAACGGGGGCAAGCATGTGGTGGGTGGCATAAGTCCGCCACCTTTTGTGCGGCACTCACAAATCAACACTTTCACACTACCCAATAACGGTGGGGGGGGCCTGAAGGGACGTTTGCCTGGCAGTGCCTATGTTGCCGTCCGGCAATGGATCGCATCAGGGACGCGACATTATGGCCGTCGCGCAAAACTTGGAATTCACATGATTGCTGGTTGGGAACATGTGATGGCGAGTGTAGCGAACCTGTATCACGGCGCGCACGAGGCCTATCACCAGTTGAATCCGGTGCTCCGCGGCGCCCTGGCTCCCTTAATCATCCTGCTTAAGTATGCGCCGCCAATTTTCATCTTGGAGCGGCTATCGGGGGGGAAGACAACTCAGTATAAGTCCGCAGGATTTCGTCAGGACATAGTGTACCTAGTCTTACATTCTGGCGGCTTCTATCGAGCTCTGCTCACCATTTACGTGCTCGGAATACTTACTCCTTACCTGAAAGTATTTGATTTGAAGCTCTTGAACCACATCCCTCAGGAGCACTTCTTCGTACGCGCTGTTATTTACTTCCTCACAGCAGATTTTATGCTGTACTGGTACCATCGCTGGCAGCACAGTAATCGTTTCCTTTGGGCGTTTCATACCACCCACCATGCTCAAGCGAATCTGAGTTTTCTTACCCAAATTAGATTTCATCCCATCGAAGAAGTATTACAGGCAATATTCACTTACGTGCCACTGTTGCTACTGGGGGCTACGGCGCAAGACTGGGCGCCGTTGGCCGTGCTGTACAGGGTCGTGGTATTTCTGCAACACAGTGAAGTGCGATGGCGTTTCGGGCCTCTTAGGAAGATCCTGGTTACCCCTCACTTTCATGCTTTCCACCATTCGACCGATCCTGCACATTACAACCGCAACTTCGGGACGACTCTGAGTGTGTGGGATTATTGCTTCGGAACCGCTGTCGAGGAGCAGGAGCGACCGAGCCGATATGGGCTTTCCGATGTGGAGATGCCGACCGTGGCCAGCACCTTTCTGGTTCCGTTTCGATTGGTTTACGAAACCTATTTCAAGAGAAGAGATCAAGTTGAGTCGGCGGGAGATTAAGAATGATTTGCAATGTGCCAATCGCGCTGCTTACGTCGCCGGAAGCATCCGACTTGCTTCTCGCATCCACGTGGCGTTATGTCGCTCACAATGCATATCACGGACTACGTCACGGGATGTTGCTATTTCTCATTATCTATTCGATAGAGCGCTGTTACAGAGTACGCACATCTAAGTACAAGAGCCGCAACTTCCTCCACGACATCTGTTATTGGATTTATGGCAGGAGTGACTTGTCCCGGATATTGCTCACAGCTTCATTATTCAAATTCTTAAGTAGCCGCCTTGCATTTATCGAGATCACATCCTTGCGTTCTCTCCCCGTACTCGTGCGTTTTTCTATCTATTTCATTTTTGCGGACTTTCTTACCTATTGGCTTCACCGGTGGCAACATTCCAGCCGGGTCCTATGGGCCTTTCACAGCATGCATCATTCCCAGGAACAACTGACGTTTGCTACCTCGATGCGCACTCATCCGGTGGACGATTTCATAATCACAACGTTCTCATTTGTTCCGCTCATGCTTCTAGGACAACCCGTTCGTTTGTGGCTGCCTGTCTACTTTGCGATGGAATTTTTGATAGCCATTCTGCACAGCGAGATTCCTTGGCGATTTGGCCCTCTTTACCGTGTCTTTGTCAGCCCCACTTTCCACTCATTCCATCATTCCATAAGCCCGGAACACCACAACCAAAACTTTGGCCGCTTGCTGAGTATTTGGGACTACCTTTTCGGAACCGCAGTACGCGAACAGACGCGGCCGGGCGTTTACGGACTGCAGGACTGCAAAATGCCCACGTTAGCGAGTCAGCTCTGCTCTCCATTCATTCATCTATATAGGGGTATGCCGAAGTTCAATCGAGCCGGACACCCCGCTGTGCAGCGGGAGCCTCGAACTTTTTGAATAACAGTTCGAGAGGGCCGCTATTCAACAAGGACGTGTTAGCAACATTCGCGGATGCGGCGGGCTTGGTGGATCGGCAGCTTACTTTTTTTCACAGTAGAAGAATATTCCCTATGAGAGTGATCAGGAGAATGATCCCAAGCAAAAGAATGGCGATGGCCATCTGGAAATTAGGGTTGCTGACGATACTCTCTTTTCTGCCCATCCGCTTCAATGTCCGGGAATATTGGATGATCATGACAAATAGGGGAATAGTTCCCGCCACTACCATGAATGCCCCAATATTCCTCGGCGTCTGAGGCCGCATGAGTTTTATGGAAGTATGCTCTTGCACGTACTTGAGAACATTGAATATCGTGAATCCAAAGCCGATAAATGACATGGATGTGCGCACACCGGCCAGCATGGTTCGGTCGGCTGCTAGAACTGTCCGTTCAATAGCAAGCTTGTCGGCCAGTTTCAGTTCTTGCCCGATTTTGTTCTCTTGTTCCGTTCCTGCCCTACTTCTTTCGGTGTCCGGCAATTTCCTCCTTCGGTGCCTTCATCCTCTGCGACGGTTCTCCCAGCGTACTTTCATGAGCGACGCGGGTTGTGGTCGAGCCCTACCGGCCCAAGCGTCTTCGATAGCCAATTCTAGTTTGAAGGCCCAGCGTTTGGTGCCATTTGATCAGTTTTGTTGGATCGTACCGACCAGTCGGAGCAGCGTGCAGGACGTTCAGTCCCGGCCCGCCCTCGGGAACACCTATGACGCGGTTTTCCGGGCAGCCTTCAATCAGGTTGCGTAGAGACTTTATCGGCGCCGTATCTAAGCGAATACTGGCATTAGTACCAGTGAAATCGTGATGCGCGCGAGCTGCACGATGATATTTGCCAGGAACTTGCCATGCTTTCGAATGAACTCCAATTGTTGCAATCTGCGGACGCTACGTCCGATGAACCTGACCAAATCAGTTCGCTCTAGTCTGGCAATGGCTGACCGCGCGTCTCCAGGCCGAAGGGGATCAGCAACAGTCCGATTCCAAAGGCGATCGCAGTCAAAGCGACAGGTTTGCCCAGAGTGCCCATATGTAATACGAGCGCAGCGAGTCCAAAGTTAACTGCCGCGCCGATGAAACGTCCGAAAGAAGTGGCGAAAGCAAAGGCCGTCGCGCGTACTGACGTTCCGTACTGCTCAGGCAGCCACAAACTGAACATGGTGAAATTGCCGCCAAAGAACCCTAAAAAGAACAGCAACGTTATAAACGTACTCAGGCCGTGCGGCAGATAGAACGCCCAGCCGAAGCTGAGGACAATTAGTGCTCCCATGCCGGCGAAATAGATGGCGAGCGTGCTCTTGCGTCCAAGCCGCTCTGCAATCGGCGGCAAAGCCAGACAGCCGAGGATGGTGCCGATCGACAGCAGTCCCGTGCCAAACGAGGCGTAACGCACTGCTTGAGGTAGCGACGCGCCCTGCTTTTTCGCCATCGTAATGATGGCAGTCGGCTCGTATACTGCGGCAGCCCACAGCCCGATGATCGCCACGGTGAGCAGTCCCGTATTGACGAGCGTGCGACGGGTATACGGTCCCTTGAAGATTTCGCTCAAAGGATGGCGTCGACGGATCAATTCCACCTTCGCCGTGCGCTGCCATTTCTCCGGCTCCCTGACTCGCATGATGATCAGCAGCGAGACCACAACTGGCGCGAGACCGCAGAGGAACATTGCGCGCCAACCGAAGTGAGCTCCCACCGTGTAGTTGAGGGCGGCGGCGAGGAAGAATCCGGCGTAGTAGCCGGTCTGCAGATAGCCAGCTCCCATTTTTCGGCGGTCTTCGGGCCATGCCTCCGCGACATACGTCCCTGCCAGTGCCCATTCGCCTCCGATGCCTACGCCCGCCAACAGGCGAAACGCCCCTAGTTCCCACACGTTCTGCGACAAGGCAGCAGCACCCGTAAAGATTGCGTACACGAAGATGGTGGCCGCAAGGACGCGTGTTCGTCCGAACTTGTCGGCCACTGGTCCCCAGATAAAAGACAGCCCCCATCCAATCAGGAACAGCGCAAACAGAATTGAACCAGCTTCGGCAACTTTCGCCGGCGCATTCGACATGCCGGACTTCGGCAGCAGTTCGACCAGAGCCGGACTGAGCACGAGCGCATAGATTACGGAATCCATGCCGTCCAAAGTCCAACCGGTCCAGGCTGCCCAGAAGCCGGTGATTTGCTGACGCGTGAGTTTAGTCGGTACTTGCGGTTGAGGAAAAGGAATCGCTCGCTCTGCCACAGGAGGCTCCAGTCGGAAGAACTGTTCGCCCACAGATGCGGCATCTCTTGTCGAAGTTGCTTTCGCGGAGGAACGACGCCGAGACATGCGACATAGAACCGAAACCGAAGTGAAGTAGCACCCATAGCTTTTTTGCTGCCCGGCCGCGGCTTTAGACATCTAAGTGTTACCTGGTCGTGAGCGAGACCCTGTCGAAGTCGAGGAACGAGTCTTGAAACCAGTTTGGATCGCCGGCGTTGCAATGACCCGCTTCGGAAAGCGGCCCGAAAGCCTGCAGGACCTTATGGCCGATGCTGCTCTGGAAGCACTTGGTGAGGCCGGTCGCGAACCAGATGCTCTGGTCGTAACCAGCATGAATCCGGAGGAGTTCGTCGGCGACGGAAATTTCGCCTCGCGCATCAGCAGCTACGTCGGACTCTCGCGCGTTCCTTCGCTCCGCGTGGAAACGGCAACCTCATCGGGAGCCGCGGCGCTTTATACGGGGTTCGCGTTGATCGCCTCCGGACTGCACCGGAACGTGCTCGTGCTTGGCGGCGAAAAAATGACGCACCTTCCGACGCGCCGGGTTTCGCAAATTATCAGCCGTGTAATTGATCCGCAGGAGCGAGCCTACTGCGCAACCATGCCCGCACTGGCGGCGATTGCGGCCCAAGCGGCACTGCACGAAAATGCCATCACCGAGATGGACATGGCGCGCGTCGCCGTCAAGAACCATGAAAACGGTGCGCGCAATGCCTATGCTCATTTTCAGAAGCCAGTATCCGTGGACACGGTGATGAACAGCCGCCTTGTTGCCGATCCACTTCGCATCATGCACTGCTGCCCGATATCCGACGGGGCTGCTGCCGTGTTTCTAACCGCGGAGTGCACTGCAGTAAAGCTGGCCGGCGTGGGACAGGGCGGCGACTATCTAGCCGTGCGCTACCGGAATTCGCTGACGAGCTTTCGAGCGTCGCAGGAGGCCGCGAAGGTGGCATTTCAGATGGCCGGCTTCGGCCCCGAGCGCGTGCAGGTTGCGGAGATTCACGATGCGTTTGCTCCGTTCGAACTTCTGTCGCTCGAAGACGTCGGTCTGTTTCCTCCAGGCCAGGCGGCCAGGGCTGCCGAAAACGGAGAAACCGCTCTGACTGGACGCCTTCCGGTGAACACCTCTGGCGGACTAGAAGCGCGCGGCCATGCGCTGGCCGCAACCGGACTGGCCCAAGTGGTGGAGATTGTGTGGCAGATCACAGGTCGGGCGATAGGCCGCCAGGTGAATGCCGAAGTGGGCCTCGCGCATTCCATCGGCGGCTTCGCAACAAATAACTGGGTTTCCATTCTGCAGCGAGTGGCATGATCAGGAATTCCAAAATTGCGGGTTGCATGATGGAGGCCGCGTGATGGAAATGATCCGAGCCTCACGATGCCCGCGCTGCGGACGCAACTTTGTCCCACCGATTCGTATTTGCCCCGACCATCCGGTGGAAACGGAGCCGGCGGTAGTTTCCGGTTACGGGTCCGTCGTCTCCTACACAAGCCTGAGTTCCGGGCCTGAAGGATTTAAGGCGCCTTTGCAGATCGCGATGGTGGAGCTCTCCGGAGGCGCACGGATTTTCTGCCACGGCAAAGAAGAAAGTGGTTTGAGAATTGGTCGGCGGGTCCTAATCGAGCAGGTTGACGGAATCTTCTACTTCGCGCATCTTAACCTGGCAGATCGGGTCGCGCTATTCTGGAAGCGAGAAGGCACAGCCCACGTGCGCACGGGAAGCGGAATCAAAGGCACAGGCAAGCGGCTCATTGCGCTTCCGAAGCTTCTTAAGAAGGTCGTGTCCTGGCCTGCCACCAGAACTGCCGCAGATCGCAGGTTGGAGGCGTCTGACGTAACCGGGTTGGCTACCGACATGAACATCTCAAATACTCCATCGCTGATTTCCCGCGCCGAACTTCACAAACAGCATCTCGCCATCGTCGACCGCGAAGGAGAGTACACCTACAACCGTTTGCTGGACGCTTCGGCGCGCGTGGCGACGGCACTGCTTCGCACCGCTCGCGAGGCCGACAAAAGTCAGGATTCAGGTGACAGCGGCGACCTGAATGAGCAGCGCATCCCGTTTCTGGTGACGCCTGGTTTTCCATGGGTGGCGGTGCAGTGGGGCATCTGGCGCGCGGGCGGCATAGCGGTTCCGCTGCCGATGGGCTCTCCGGCGGCCGAACTCGAATACTTTGTTGACGACACGCAAGCGAGCATTCTCATAGCCGATGCCGCCGGAAGAGAGCTGCTGGCCAAGATGGCGGCCGACCGTGGAGTACCATTGCTTGTTTCCGGCGACGCTTTGGCCTCGGAAGCGGGGTTATTGCCGACTGTAGACAAATCACGGCGCGCGATGATCCTTTACACCAGCGGCACAACCAGCCGCCCGAAGGGGGTAGTTACCGCGCACGCCAACATCGAGGCGCAGATCACAACCCTTGTCGGCGCGTGGCAGTGGTCCGCCAGCGACCGCATTGTGCTGTGCCTGCCGCTGCACCACATCCACGGAATCATCAATGTGCTCTCGTGCGCGCTGTGGTCGGGAGCGACCTGCGAGATGTTGCCGCGCTTTGACGCCAATACCGTGTTGGATCGGCTCGCCAGCCGCCGGCTGAGCCTGTTCATGGCAGTCCCTACCATCTACACGAGACTGATTTCGGCTTGGGAGTCAGCTTCACCCCAGCGCAAGGCCAATCTTAGTGACGCGTGTCGCGCGTTGCGCCTGATGGTATCGGGATCGGCTGCGCTGCCGGTTTCCACCCTGAACCGATGGCACGAGATCAGCGGCCACACGCTGCTCGAACGCTATGGCATGACCGAAATCGGCATGGCACTGTCGAATCCGCTGGACGGTGAGCGAGTTCCGGGCAGCGTAGGACTGCCGCTGCCGGATGTCGAGGTGCGACTCGTCAACGACAACGGTGAAGAGGATAATTCGGGCGAAATTGAGATACGCGGGCCCAGCGTCTTCCAGGAATACTGGGGCAAACCGCAAGCTACGGAAAAGGCATTCCGTGATGGTTGGTTTCGCACGGGAGATGTCGCGGTCGTGGAAAATGGCCGCTATCGAATTCTGGGCCGCATGAATATCGACATCATTAAGACGGGCGGTCACAAGGTGTCGGCACTTGAAGTCGAAGAACAGCTTCGCGAGCACCCGGCTGTTGCGGAATGTGCGGTAGTCGGCGTACCGGACGTCGAGTGGGGAGAACGCGTTGCTGCCGCTGTTGTGCTACGCGAGGGAAATTCTCTCGATGTCGACAGTCTGCGCGATTGGTTTAGAGAACGCCTTGCGTCCTACAAAATGCCTTCACGACTCCTTATGCTCGAGGCGCTTCCCCGCAACGCCATGGGCAAAGTGATGAAGCCCGCTGTTGTGGACCTTTTTAAGGCGGCTCTCGAGACCGACGAGGTGGCGTAGGTGCTGCCAGTGAACCTCGGGAATGCTCCAAGAGATGGCGGGATTAATCACCTCAGCACGCAGTTGCGCGCATTTCCTCCGCACACGCTTGCAGCAGCGGACATGAACGATTAAACCGTAGACTGACCGCTGCCCATCAACGCGGGGTGAGGCTGTTGCACATCGAGTATGAGAAGGCCTCATCACATGGGGCTGATCTCCCCGGCAAAATGCGTGCGACCGGATGGATCAATCAACACTAAGCTGAGCGCAGCTGAATTAGGTATGAGAATTGGAGTTGTACATGAAAAGGCCCGTCCCGGTGGAATCTGCCTCTGCATTAATCGATGACAAGATCAAGGAACTTGGGGACTGGCGCGGGAAGACGCTCGCGAAAGTGCGCGCAATCATACATCAGGCAGACCCTGAGATCGTCGAAGAGTGGAAGTGGATGGGGACTCCCGTCTGGTCCCACGGCGGCATCGTCTGCACGGGAGAGACGTACAAGAACGTCGTCAAGATGACATTTGCTAAGGGAGCTGCGTTGAAGGACTCTTCAGGTCTATTCAACTCCAGCCTTGAGGGGAATGTCAGGCGCGCCATCGACATCCACGAAAGCGACAAGATCGATGAGGCGGCCTTGAAGGACCTCATCCGCGCTGCAGTGATGCTCAATTTCAAGGTCAGGAGCAAGCCGAAGCCCCGCGACTCCCCGCAGCTGGCGCAGCCTAGCAGTCCGGTAGCCCAGAAGAGGAAGCGCTAGGGCTTGGCCGAAAGATACGTAATGAGAAGTCAGTATCAGGTAGTTAGTAGTGGCCGGAGACTGGGATTTCGCCGCGCGCAGCCATGGGCCGCGCCGGCATCAACAAAATCCGAATCAGTCAATCGGACCTGAGGAGATCGCTAAGTCAGCCAGCACACATGAGGTGAAATCATACTTTCACCTAGGTCTTTCAACCGCTAGATAAGTAATGGGAAAGTCGGCAAGATTGACGTAATCGCGATAGTGTCGGCAAAGCTGGCCATCATATATTTCTGTGCGGTGTGTCGGAGCTGATCGCTGAATTCCTGAGGATCTCGGATAAAACCCCTCTACCGCTATTGCTCTCTACTCGGGTCGCAGATTCGCGTTTTCGCCGTTCTTGAGGTATCGCAGCACAGAGTTGATGCTCATGAGAAGCCTAGAAAACACTAAACGCCAGATGATTCGCGAGGTGATCCAGACCAACCTGGAAAATCGGACTGGGAAAGTGCGCCATAAGCGTCTCCGATGGCTGATCCTCCGCTGGGCGTGGGCCTCACTCATGACAGTCACAGCCGTGCTTGCAATTTCCTCCTTTGTGATTTCAAGAGGCAAGACATCGTCCAGCATCGCTGTCAGCGCGAATACGGCGATAGCACACCATGTGTTTGAACAGCGAACAGCTGAACCGCCCGTCCTCCTGACACCGCCTGGCGATGTGAACCTGTCTGTACTGCCGCTTTCCGTCAAACGAATCGTGATCGACCCCGGTCATGGCGGAGTCCAACCCGGCGCAATTTCCAAGTCAGGCTTAGCTGAGAAAGATGTCACATTGGACATCGCGCTTCGCCTGCGTCAGCTTATGAAGCAATCCCCGTTCGAGGTGCTTTTGACCCGGGAGACCGACCAGACGGTTACGCTGGCAAATCGGGTGGCGTTCGCCAACTCCAAAAAGGCAGATCTGTTTGTTTCCATCCACATAAACTGGATGCAACCGCGTTCAATTCGACCACTCGAAACCTACTACGTCGGTGCAACCAATGATCCACAGGTTTTACAACTTGCAAGTCTTGAGAACCGCCAGTCGGGTTACTCCTTATCGGAATACCGCCAGCTTTTGGAAAAGGTCTATTTGGATGTCCGGCGAAACGAATCTCGGACGCTCGCCAAAACTATAGACGCCGAGCTTTATAAATCCCTGAAGCCGCTCAACCCGAAGCTGGATGACCGCGGGGTCAAGATGGCCCCATTCGCAGTTCTGGTTGGGACAGAGATGCCGGCCGTGCTGGCAGAGGTCTCATCTCTATCCAATGATGAAGACGACAAATTATTGAAGGACGAACAGTACAGGGAAAAGATTGCAGTTTCACTTTTCGAGGGGATCAGTAAATATGCACAAAATCTTAACAGTTCCGGAAAACGAGGCGGCGGACCCAATGGCACAACATGATGAGACGATCTGTGTAGGAATTGACTTGGGCACTTCACGAAGTTCCATTTCGGCCTCTAACGGCGAGCGCCATGTCGTGGACAGCTATGTCGGCTGGCCGTTAGATATGGTCGCCCGAAAGGTCATTAAGAAGCAGGTTTTAATCGGCGCCGAGGCGTTGGAGAACCGTTCGATGCTCGATCTACGACGCCCGCTCGAGAATGGCGTTATCAAAGATGGATCGGAAAGAGACGCGCACGCTGTCCAGGAACTGTTACGCCATTTGGTTTCTTTGATTGGCATAAAAAACAATGGGAAGCAGCTTAAACTGCGTGCCGTCGTGGGAGTCCCCGCTGAAGCGATGCAGACGAGCCGGTTGCGGCTTCGCACTGCAATGGATGGGATCGCCGACAGCGTAATGCTGGTTTCCGAACCCTTCGCGGTGGCGTACGGCACCGAAGCCCTTCTCCATGCGATGGTGATCGACATCGGTG
Organism: uncultured Acidobacteriota bacterium; assembly: GCA_963738165.1. Taxonomy (GTDB): domain Bacteria; phylum Acidobacteriota; class Terriglobia; order Terriglobales; family Acidobacteriaceae; genus TOLSYN. The sequence continues at coordinate 216,245 of CAVTVE010000006.1, read as the reverse complement.
CGGGAACCGCAGACATCTGCGTAATGCAAGGCCGGTATCCGACTGAAGACGATCAGAGAACTCTTCCTAATGCGGGCGACTCCATTGACCAACGGCTCTTCGGATCATTGCAAGAACATCATCCTCAATCTCAGTTTTCCATTCATGCCGTGCGGGCCTGGAAGGAGAAGTGGAGCTTTGTGGGAGAGCCGAAACGCCGTGTAGTGGTCACGACCGCAGCAGACGGCAAACCGATCGAAATTGATATAACCGAGGATATGCGTGCGGCATGCGAATCGATTGTGGCGCCGATCTCTGAGACAGTGCGGGATTTGGTTGCGCGAGTCGAGCCAGAATACCAGCCGCGGGTGCTCAACAATATCGTCCTAACCGGCGGGAGTTCGTTGATTGACGGTCTGCCCGAGGCACTGAAGAGCGCCCTCTCAGAACTGGGAAAAGCGCAAATTACGTTAGTTCAAGATCCAGTTTTCGCAGGGTCCGACGGCGGACTGGCCATTGCGCGGGATGCCTCAGATGGGGATTGGGAGAAGTTGTCGCTCTAAACTCGTGGGGCAAAGGCTTCGGCCTTGCGAAAATAGTAGCGGGCCGTAGCCTCAGAGTAATTACGACACCGGAGTTCCTCTAGCATGATCTGACGAAGATGGGTCAGAGGAACAACCTCCTTGTGCCCCACAACTTACAAGAAGGAGTGTACCGCAACTGCAGCTAGCGTCACCCACGCGGTAGCGTCTGCCGCACCAGCGGCCTCGCTCCATCAGCGCGCTCACGCGCCTGCCGGGGTACGCTGCGGAGCACAGCCGGGAAGGACTCGTCTTCCACTGACCACCGCTGGTGCCACCTCCACATCCTGCTGGAGTTCCCTGCAAAGTTTGGTTTGCTCCGCCGGAGCGAGCAGGGGATGTCCCGGAGCTTTCGAAACCCAAGTCTATTTCGTACGGAATGGAACCAAGATCACGGCTTGCAGGTCAATGGGCTGGCCGTTCTTCAGCGCTGGACGGAAGACCCAGCGCGAGAACGCCTGCATCGCGTTCTGGTCGAGTTTCGTGTTCAGGCTCTGCGCCACGGCTATGTCACTCACGCTGCCGTCGGCGCGGATGATCGCCGTTAGAACCACTGTGCCATGCACGCCGTCGCGGAACAGTTCGGCGGGATAACCCGGGTCGAACTTGCTGACCACCTCTGGCGGGGTGATCGGTGATGGTACCAGACCCTGCTCGCGATCCACATAGTGGATAATCCAGCTTCCGGCCGCGGCATTCAGATTCGGCGTATTAACCGCGAGTGTGTAGGAGCGCCGTCCGGCGAAGATATGGTTCTCCAACTCAGTTTGCTTCCCGGTGGTTTCGCGTGCTACTGGAGGGCGTGGCGGGATGGACGCAATCATTGGAGGCCGCATCGCGGCGAGCAGCTTAGCCCGCAGGTCGGGCTCGGCCGCAACCGGGGGCTTGGGTGAGGGTGCCTTGGGCGCAGCGACAGCAGCCGCAGGGAGAGGCGAAGCTCCCACGCTGATCCCTGCCGGCGCGTTCACCCCGCGGCTGGCGTCGTGCGCACTGATGCCGGAGGAGTCTTCCGCACCTGGCGCGCCAGTAGCGTTAGCGTGGCCGGTGGGAGAGGCGGCAAAGGCTCCGCGCCGGGTACCATCGGGAATCGGCACCGGAGCCTGAACCTCGGCGGGATGCAAGCTCAATGCCAATACCTGCGGCGCTTGGGTATTGCCCACGGGCGGTGACGGCAGAACCGGAGCGGGGCCCGACGGAAGAAGCTGTGCGAGGTTTAACGCGCTTCCCCGGCCAACCGAACTGACAGATGGCGCAGGCTGAATTACGCGAGGCTCCAAGCTGGGCAAGGCACGCGGAGATTTTAACTGAACAATTTCCGGTGGTGCCGGTAGAACCGGAGCCGGGCCCGACGGAACAAGCTGCACGAGGTTTAACGCGCCTCTCCGGCTAATCGAACCGACCGATGGCGCAGGCACCACCACGCTAGGCTGGAATTTGGGCAGAGCGCGCAGAGGTTTGATCTGCACGATCTCTGTTGCCGGTGCCACAACCTCGGGCGGGTGCGGGACGGCCGAGTGCGAACTCGCATCCAGCGGCTGTGGCAGCGTCGGCTCGTAAGCAACAAGGTTCGGCAGCTCCACGTCATGCTGCAGTTTGAGCTTGGGCGGGGCCACGATTGTCTGACGCAGGTTATCGGGCTCATCCGGAAGAGACCGGATCTCCTGCCCCGCCAACACCGGGTCCGCCTTGCCCCAATGCCTATGACGGGTAGGAGCACCATGCAGCTCCGGCAGATACGGGCTGAGCAGAAAGGCATTCTGAGTTGTTCGGTAGGATCGCGAATCGGCAAGATGTACCCTAGCTTGTGGCCAGATTGAAACCACATATAGCACGCCTAGCAGCGCGGTGTGCACGAAGACCGAGTCCCTCAGTCCGCGCTGCGGAAACGGCACGTGCAGATCAATATTGCGCCAAAAGCCGTGGTCTGGCTCAGAGCTCGTCTCCACCACCGGGACGACCCGCCCGCGGATGCGGTCGGAGAGATTCTCAGTAAAAACTTCGAACGGGTCGGGCCAAGCGGGCAATAGCCGGAGCTCATGCGACGGAGATGAAGCACTACCGTCGTCTCGCCCGCTTCGGGATTTGCGAATGACTGTCAAAGCGAAGACAGCCGCGATTATATCGCGAGCCAGAACAGCGCAGCCGTCAAGAAGTGGCGTGTGGATGGTCTGAAGAGCGGCATCATGCTTTCGAGCCACCTTTCGAAGATGTCCTTTTAAGGAATATCGCGGCGAGACCAATTCAGGGCTGCCTCGGTTGTTGGTGAGGGCAATCGGGACGGGATATGACGGGGATGGCGAGTCGACATACAACGTTCATTTTCGTGGATTCGAACACCTCTGGCGGTGTAGGCCATCCGAATTCGACGGCTTCCTTTGGTACATCCGCCCGATTTGCCATTCTGGGGTTGACGCAAGCACCACAGGCGTCTGCAATCGGATCCCGCCGCTACTATGACGAGTTCCGCATTTTCCCTGCCTGCAATCGCATCTACTGGGAGGGCTCACACTACGAGCGCATGCAGCGTTTCATACAGAGCGTTTTAGCTCGGTGAGACGGCCTGCCCGGAAGCCGCCTGACCTGCTGAAGCCGTTCAGCCCGGCGCTGATGCCAACCTAAGGTAAAATACGAGCCACTACCAGTCCGTTTACCAATTTAGATGTTCACCCTTCACTGTCAAAGTGCAGCCAACAATGCTTTCCGGGCAGCAAGCCGCTGGCCAGTTGACCGGGTTAAAGCTTACAACTGGGATTCCTGTCCGGTTGGGTGGAAGGTTCATGGCTCAGAAGGTGCACCATCTTGATGACGAACGTGTGGGTTTCTTTTGCCCCGGCTGCAAGTGTTGGCATGGGGTTCGAATAGCGGGAGATGGTCACCCGCGCTGGTTATGGAATGGAAGTTTGGAATCACCCACCTTCACACCGAGCATTAGTATTGCGGGTGTCTGCCATAGCTTTGTGATTAATGGAACCATTCAGTTTCTACTTGGCAGCACCCACTCACGTTCAGGTCAGACAATAGAGATTCCGAACTGCGATGGGCACGCGGAAGCAGCGGGAGAAGGATTTGTGGATTGCACACATTTCGGACGAAGCATGAGGGACAAGAACGCCATCGTCCCCAACTCGCCTCTTTCCGGCTTCGTTCATAAAACTCTGGCTAATGGGCTCGTCATCTCAACTTGTCTGCATTGCATGAAGTCAATTGGCAGTCCCACGCCCACCAGTCTGAGAATGGCTGAAGAAAACCATCCCTGTGCTTCCAGCACTCGCCAGTCAACATAATCGAAAGCCCAAACGCAAGGGTTCGCTGATACTCTTCGTACTCCGCCCCGACCTTGCCTTTTTCCGAGGTTCGCGATTCCGGCAGCGAGCTTCGTTCATCTATACCGCTATGTGCGGACGCTTTCGCCTGACCCGCGCTTCCAAACTCGCTGAACCCTTCGGCATTGAGCTCGGGGACGACTGGGCTCCGCTGCTATGCCGCATCAGCTACACGAATACGGTTGTTCGGCTCACCTCTCTTGGGTGGTCGAGAAGCGCCTCCACCTGCTGAAGAAACTCAACTGTATGCGGCAGTTTTGCGTGCTCTTCGAACGAAGCTTCGTCCACCCAGTGCGAGTGAAGGTAAAGGAGCCGTGGGTCACGGACTGAGCGAAAGCCGTGAACTTCCAAGCACCCCGCTTCCTCGTGGGTCGCAACAACGACTTTTCGCATCGCCTCACTGAGAGATTCTTCGCATCCGTCGCGGGCGTGGAATCGACCAAAGATAAATAGTTCCATTGTCTGACTCTCCCCTCAGAAGAAAGCTTGCAACTATGACCTGAGTAGCGTCCTCAACAGGGCTTCCAAACCATTCCACGTAATCTGCACACCAATAGATAGCAGCACAAAAGCAATCACGCGCCGAATTCCGTGTGCGGTTTGCGGAGAGATGCGCGTCGTAACTTTGGGAGCGTATGCATAGCTGAAAAAGACACTCACGCTCAACACCACAACAGCAAGCAGAATTCCCACATGCGCCATGACATTGAGGAATACGCCCTTGATCGAGGCATGGGCGCTCAATGTGAGCATGACGACCATCGTGCCGGGCCCGGCTGTTACGGGAAACGTAAAGGGGTAAAAAACCTTTTGATGCAAGGCATCGAACTTGGCAGCACCCGGTTCTTGCGGTTTCGGCTTGATCTCGGGCTCTTCTTGGTTTAGTAACTCCCAACCCATGGCAGCCAGCACTAGCCCACTGAAACCTGCACGACAGGAAGGGAAATGCCGCAGAAGGAAAGAATTGCGGTTCCTACCAGCTCTACTGCCGCCAGAAACAGCGTTGTGTTTATAGCAAACTATTGCCTGAACAGGCGTGATCGCGCCCTCATCGCGTGCGCCGAGGGACTCCTACGGAGGCTGGTGGCCACATCTTTTGTCAAACCAGCCGAACTGGTATCCATCGCGAAGGTTCTTCACATGCTTTCGCGGTTACCGAAGCCGCTTGCTGTCACGGATGAAACGCTCATCTCCATCTCGGTAATCGGACCGCACCACCATTTCGACGAGATCGAGACCTATCACTGGTGGGACGTAAAGGTTGAAGGCGAGGAGCTTTCGATTTCAAGCGGCGGGCACTTCTACCGGCCAAGTACGGGCGGCGACACCTTCTCCACGATGAGTTGGCAGGCGGTTCCGGGTGAGCTACCTGACTTTGAGGACTACCGCGAACATCTGGCAATTGTGCCCGACGTCCAGTCATTCCCGGACGCTGTCGCTGGCATAGACTTCGCAGATGGCGGATACAAGGTGGAAGTTAACGACCTAGAGAATTCGCTCCTTGATGAGATGGATGACTCGGATGACGAAGAAGTAGAGGACGAAGAGGATTCTTCGGAGGATTCGGAAACGAATGAACCGGTGCCATGGTCAATAAAGGCGCGGGACGAGGCCGAGGAGAAACTCGCAGCTATCGTAAAGGCGAGCGAAGTCGATGAGAACGAACCCCAATACGCCTACGGTATTGAGAGCTGCGACGGATGTGGTAGTTCTCTGCTTGCCCGCGGGCTATTTGTTGATGGGCGCCTCCAGAACCAGTTGGGCTGGGCCAATATGTGCGTCCAGTGCTTCACGGAAAGAGGAGCTGGAGTTGGTTGGGGAATGGGGCAGCTCTACGCCAGGCAGACCAATGGCGACTGGCGACTGGTGGCTGGGTTTGATGACTCGGTGCCTTCATAGGTGGGCAGTTTTGGCGGATGTGGGCGAACTTGCGAGCGGGCTTACACAGCTCCCACGAAGACGGTTGTCGTAGTGCTCTTTTGGATATGCAAGAACGTCGTCTGTTACAAACACTTAAAATGTAAGCGTCGCTTGTTCACGTCTTGACGGGCTGATGAGCGTGTTGGTTCAGTGTGGTTGTGCGCGTCGGTGAACGAGCACGCCAAGGCTGCCGAAATCAGGCAACGCCAGTAATGCGCGCTGTGCGTGCCCGCGCGCGCCACCACAACGGGGTACCGCGCGCGCCGCGCGCACCACGTCCACCATCACGTTCACCACCAACGCCGCGCTTATTAAATCGCGTGTTGTTGCAGATAGTCCAGTAAGACACGATAGTGATTGTTGATCAACACGATGCTGATCATGCTGCTGATCATCATCATCATCATCATCATCATTCTTCTTCTGCTTCTGCTGCTGCTGCGGCGGCGGTGATCATCCTGCGAATAGTAATAGTTGCTATTCGTTCTTTGAATTTATTCCTTCGCCCTTTGTAAGCGTATCGTTCATAGACCATTCCACTTGTTTTGACACGAAATCAGCGAACGGCCGTATATTCAAATCGATGCTCGCGTCGTCTAGGGCGTTTAAATAGGTTGTTCGATCTTCGACTCTAATCACGGTCCACGGATAGCCACCAGAGGCGAGCATCAGGTTCATAAGAAATCGAGCCATTCGGCCGTTGCCATCGATATACGGATGCACATAGCCAAATAACCAGTGCCCAAGCACTGCACGGACACTTGGTTCTGCTTCCTGTTCGAGTAGATCGAACAGCGCCGGCATGGCATCCCGTACCGCCTCCCAGCGCGGAGGCACGTATCGCGACGTACGCAGATAAACCGCCTCATTTCTATAGCCAGCCAGTGCTCCGGCAGGACTGAGGCCTGCCGCGACGCAGGGCTGAAATAGTTCGCGATACCACTCCTTGTGAGCCGTGCGAATTAGTGTGCCAGGATTCGCGCCCTCGATTACTGCACTCACCCCTTCTTTTACCTTCTGGAATGCTAACCAGTATCCGCGCGCCGCCAGTGCGTCGCGGTTCTTGCGATCATCGTCGTGGCGATCAGGATCCCACTCCCCTTTTCGCACCCGCTCGATAAGGTTCTGGCTGACCGAATAGCCTTCAATGGAGAGGGAGTGGTAGGCGTCGTGTTTATATATGTCATCTACAGAGCGGAGATATTCTTCCTTTTTTTGGGGCAGTCCCGGAGCTTTTGGAAAAGTCTCGATAACGGCTGCTCTCATTGTTTTCCACATCGCTTGCAGTCGTCCGACAATAGGTGCAATCGATGGCTGCATTTGGCAGAAGGACTGTTCGGGTGAGAAGGGATCGCTTTCCCGCACGTCATAACTCGCAGCCTTCATTGTCGCGACGATTTCGTCGGCAATTTCGGGGCGACCGATTCGGCGAAACGCCGCGGCAAGCTGCCCTGCCTTTATCGAGTGGCCGCCATTGAGCAGAACGCGGAGCACGTCCGATGTATCGGCAATCGTTCCCAGCAGCACCTGCGTTTCAATCGGATAGCGCCGGAAAAAGGCGTCCGAGACTTTCACCAGCGACGCGGCGGGCGAGAAGAGACGCAACTTGTCCCGTACTACCAAATCCGTCCTCGTTGGCATCTCTTGCTCGTTTAGGTCGTAGATCGATGATCCGAAGACCAGTTTCACCATGTTGTTGGTGCCCCGAGGACTGTATACAACTACCTGGGGCGGAATCACGGTATTTTCCGCAAGCAGAAGCAGAGACTGCTCGGGAGAGAGGTGCCACTGATCGTCGAACCGCTCGCTACAATACATTCCGCAGAATTCCCAGAACGAGGCGTACCAAGGCGTCGTGTCGCCTTCGCGAGCACTGGGACTTGACGAGATCAACCACCCCTTCATTACCTCTTGGAGAAATCCGTTTTGCAACAAACGCTCCCGATGAATTCGGGTAAACTCACCTGACCTGAACACTCGGCGCCCACTCTTCTGAAGCTCTTGAAGTGCAGCCAGCGATGTAGCGAGTTTTTCATGTGGCTTCGCCATGATGCCTCCCTGCGGTTTCGTGCCGATACAAGTCAATGGTGCCGTATCATTACAAGTCAATCACGTCGTACAGTTACAAGTCAATGATGTCGTGCCTTAACAAGTTAATTATGCCGTACTGTTACAAGTCAATCCTGTCGTACAAGTACAAGTCAATCATGTCTTGATGACTGTAACGTCATCAAAATAAGCTAGTTATTAGCTATGCGACCTAGCCGGACATAATCGGTATATATACCAATTATGTCCGGAACGGTTGAGTTCATATATTTGTCGGAATCAGAGGTTGAATTTGGTATATATACCTAATTCAACCTGCAATGAAATCTAAAACTCGCAAATCCGTTCTGGTTCTTCTGTGCTTTTGGTGATGGCAGTGGAGAGCTCACGCACGGTTGTGTTCCCCAGCGATATCAAGCTGCGTACAACACGCGTTGTCGGAGCAGGTCGAACTTGGCGCGTCCATACATCTGTCGTTTGATGAGCTTCAGCCGATGAACCTGCCCTTCGACGTGTCCGTTGCTCCAAGGCAATTGCATGGCAGCTAAGACCGCACCTTGATCCCGTTGAAGATGAGCAGCGAAACTCTTCAGCGGAGTTTCCTTCGCCGTTTTCAACCATTGAGTCCAGGCGTGTGCGTCGCGCCGTTGAATCATCTTGAACAACTCGCGGGCCGCAGTTGCGCTGGCATCGATCTCCGGGCTACGACGGCAGAGCTCTTCCAGATACGCTTGGGCTTCTGGCGGCTCCTGTATCAGGAGCCAAGCCGTCTGCCGAGGTGAACTCTTATCAGTTCGTTGAGTTGTTGGCACCCGGGTGGGATGATCTCGCGCCGTGCGCATATGTCGAACCCACTGAGAAACGATACCGTAGCCGCCGCGAAATCCTTGTGCACGAAGTTCTTGCCATAGTCGTGTGGCGTTGTAACAGCCTTCTTGATGGCGGCGTTTCAAATAGTTCTCATGCCGGTCCAGACAACTACTTCGCTTTGTGCGCACATGTTCGGGAAATGTACGGCGGCACGAAGGTTCAGGTTGGACTTGAGGATATAAAGTCGCTTTGGATCCCGGTACCACCAATCGAGGAACAACGGGCGATCATTAACTATGTGAACAAAGAGATCATGGTGATAGACAGCCTGACGTCCGAAGTTGCATCAGCAATGTCTCGCCTATCTGAATATCGCTCCGCCCTCATCTCCGCCGCTGTTACAGGCCAAATTGACGTGCGCAACTACAAGCCGCAGGAGGCTGCTGCTTCGAGCAGTAATCTCTAAGGAGCACCGATGGGAACTAACGATGTAAAAGAAGTTGGGTATTCCGGTGAAGGTGAACGCTGTTTCCGGAGGGAAGCCGAACGGCATTCCGGAGTGAAGGTGAACAGCAGTCGGAGCGAAGCGACGCTGGCATGGTGATTGTGGAGTAAGTGTTCGGAATCGTCAAGCGAGATGGTCCGGAGCGAAGCGAAGGAGCTTTCAAGCAGGGATAGGGGTGCAGGGGAAAGGGGCAGCCAGCCCCTTTCCTCTGCCTCGTCCACGGAGAAGAGACGAGTTACTCCTGCTTCTCATCCTGCGGCGGGTTTTGTTTTTTGCGCATCGATTCTCCGCGCATCTCGATGCGGTGGGCGTTGTGAACCAGACGGTCCAGGATGCCATCGGCGATGGTGGGATCACCGATCTGCTCATGCCAGCGCGAGACAGGCATCTGAGACGTGAGGATTGTGGAACGGGCCTTGTAGCGATCCTCACAGATTTCCCAGATTTCACGGCGCTCGTTTTCGTTCAGCGGCGCCATTGCCCAGTCATCGATGACCAGAACGTCGATGCGGCTCAGCCGTGCCAGCAGGTGGCGCAAGCTTCCGTCCGCTCGGGCCAGAGCGAGATCGCGCAGCAAGGCCGCGGCCCGCATATAGAGTGCCGAGTGGCCGTCGCGACAGGCTTTCTGCGCCAGAGCCAAAGCGATAAAGCTCTTGCCCACGCCGGTTGGACCCAACACGAAAACGTTCTCGTGATTGCGAACCCAGGCTGAGTCTTTTGCCAGAGCACGCATCACTGACTTATCCAGTCCACGCGCAGTTCGATAGTCGATGTCTTCTACGCAGGCCGGCCCCCGCAGCTTGGCCGCTTTCAGTCTTCGCGCCAGCGCTTGGTTCTCACGCCAGTCCCATTGCTGATCGACTAGCAGAGCGAGCCGTTCCAGAAAGCTCAGCTCGTTGGCAGCCCTGTCTTGCTCCTGCGACTTCAGGCCATCGACCATGCCTTGCAACCGCATGGCTAGGAGTTTTTCCATCATCGGCTGGTTCAGCATGAGGCCGTTCCTTCCTGGTCGAAGTACTCGGCCCCGCGAACATTGTCATGCGTCAAGGGTGGCGGACTGGGTGGTGGAGGCGACAGGGGAAGAGCGTCGAGCGAGTTTTTCAAGATCGACTTTACGCTCTGGTACCGGCACGCCTCTGCGCGTATCGCACGTTCCGCGGCGGCTTCCATCCGTTGCGCAGAGTACTGTTCTGCCAAGCGAATGATGCCAAGGCAGGAACGATAACCCATCTCCGGATGGGGCTTCTCGTTGAGGATTCTCTCGCACAACTGCGCCGTGTGCGGGCCAATGCTGCGTGCCCAGTTCACCATGCGCGAAGGCGTCCATTCCAGATGTGCCTGATGACTCTTGGGGCGATGCTCGTTCTGGGTAATGTTCTTCCCGCGTTCGCGACAGCGTATGTGGGAAGCGATTCGATTGCCTTTATGAAAGATCTCCACTGTGTCTGGGGTGGCGCGAACTTCCACGATTTGCTGCACCAAGGTATACGGCGCACTGTAGAAGTTGCCGTCGAAGGCGACGTGATAGTCGACGTTAACGGTGGCACGCAGCCACTGGCTCATGTCGAACCGTTCGGTTGGCAACGGCGCCAGCGCCGCCTTCTCCAAGCTGTGGAACAAGCTGGCCCGCGATCCGTCCCGCTTGCGGAAGGGACGCTCGTTCAGCCGCACCAGCAGCTCGCGGATCGCCTGGTTGAGCTCCGGCAGGCTGAAGAACTTCCGGTTGCGTAACGCCGCTATGATCCAGCGCTCCGCTGCTTGTACTCCACTTTCTACTTTGGCCTTGTCTCTCGGCTTGTACGGCCGGGCGGGCACCACTCCCATCCCGTAATGCACCGCAAACTCTTGATAGGTCGGATTCAGATCAGGGTCGTAGCGGCAAGCTCGAGTGACGGCCGTCTTGGTATTGTCCGGCACCGTCAGGGTCGGCGCTCCACCGTAAAACTCCAGCGCGTGGATAAGCCCATAGACCTTGGAGAGACTGGTGCCACCTTTGAAGATCATTTGATCTTTAAGCTGAGGATCGGCAAAGAGTCGCTTCAGAATCCAGCAAACCCAAAAATCTTTCTCGACAATGACGGGGTTCATCCCCAAATCACTTGCTGTTTCACTGAATAGGTCGCGGCGGTCGCCAGTCCCCCTCGCAATCCTATCCATGATGGTGCTCCTCTTGGGCGATCTGCTGAATGACGGAGTACACCCATCCGGTAGCGGTTTTGGTATCCGTCAGAATTCTTGGACGGAGAGATGTTGGCAGCCACGTCCTGATCTTGGAAATGACTTCCGGCGTTATACGCTCTTGCCCGAGAGACTTGAGCGCTTGGACGATCAGTCCGCTTTCCCCGAGTTTGAATCCAGCCTCTTTCAAAGCAGTGTGTTCGAAAGCCAAGGTGGTGTTACCGACTTTGAAGCTTTTGTCGGGGCCATCGGACAAATAGACGGCGCGTGCTGGAACCTGAGTCGAGAGCCCCAGCAGATTCAGTGCTGTTGCGCCACTCGGTTGGATTCGCCAGCGAAACTTACGCGCCAGAGCGCGGGCAACTTGGTCGATGTCAGGGCTCAGTTGTTGCTTCAGGAGTTCGCTGTATCGCGGGTAGTCATAAATTCCGCGAATAACCCGTCGCACTTGACCTTTGGCGGTGAGGCGATGCAGGGCGGAATCGATCGTTGCTCGCTCGCCAAGGTCCAGAAAATCGCGGGGCGAGAACGACCAACCACTCCCTGTACCTCGAATGCGATTAAGTATCTTATTTTCAGATGATTGATCCATACATTCTCGCCTTATCTTGCAAGAAAAAATATCACTTTTTTCTTACAATAACAAGCCGCAGCTGCCATAGCTGGTGAAGACCGCGGCGCGAAAGTGGAGTTAAACGAGTACTGAAAATCCTGCTACGGTCAGGAACTTTCCAGCAGGACTGCCGAAGCATCCGCGGGCGATCCGGTTCGCTCTTCTGCCTCGCCTGAATTCCCGAAGACCTCTTCTCGAATGATACGTTCCGTGGCTTCGTTCAAGTATTCGTCGAGTGCGCCTTTGATCTGGAGGAACTCAGGCCAGAGAGTATTATTGATAAACGATTTCGGGGCGCGCAGAACGACAGTGGAGTATCGCTGACGCGCATACCGGTACGGCTTAAGCCCGTAGCGACGGCACAGAGCAATGAACAGACGGCGCTGCCAGGGATCATTCAATCTGAACTGCATTTCGATTGTTTTGTTCCGTTTGTTCGGCAGCGCTGATTGCCGCACGAATCCGGTTGATTCCAGCAGCCGCAGCGTCCCGCTCCCCGGATGTGGCAGCGCCCTCGAAAAGAGCCGCGATTTTTCTCAGCTTCTGGCGCAGTTCTTGTTCAGTGCTCACTTAATTGCTTCCCATAATGAGACAAGAGAATGGTGGCGTCCGGAATCGATTCCGTGCTATGCAGCCCGTCCTCCGTGCTTCGGCTAAATAGCTACCCAGTAAATGATACGGCGTGGCGAACTGCTCGTCACGCGAGCCTTTGCATCTTTCTATCACCGCGGAAGCAGACGCCGGATTCATTGTCGTTACCCGGGCCGGGATCTTGACCGGAACAAAGAGATCAGGAACACTCTGCGGCGTGCGATTATTTTGTTGTCAAGCAATCGGCGGCATGCGAACGGAGACCAAACTTGAAAAAGGCCGATAGTGATCGCAATCTTCCGATCTCTAATGATTCCCTCGCGGAAATGCGCCGACTGCGAGAAGAGAATGCTCGTCTGCGTGACCTCCTGATCGCGCATGGCATACGAATTCCGCAAAAACCGAGCTTCACCGAAGGGACGCCTCAGCTGGTGAGGGCTTCGCTGGGCTCCCATAGTTCTGGCGTGGGCACTGCGGAACAGCGAATCGCTCTGTTCCGCAGCCTCTTCCGTGGACGTGACGATGTTTATGCCATTCGCTGGGAGAACGCTGACGGGCGATCTGGATACATGCCCGCGGCCGATCGGGACTGGAAAGCGTATCTAAGTGCTAAGAGCGAAGATCGCAAGAAGGTTGATCACCGAACCAGAACATTTAGGCCGTTCAACGATGAGGTTATTCGCAGACACCTTGTCGGCGAACACACAGTCGGGATCTACCCGCTCCTGCAAGACGAGACATGCTGGCTGCTGGCGGTGGATTTTGACAAAAAGACATGGCAGAAAGACGCGACAGCATTTCTTGCAGTCTGCCGCGCACTCAGTGTGCCTGCGGCGCTGGAACGCTCACGATCAGGAAACGGGGGCCACGTCTGGATATTCTTTGAACGGGCGATTTCCGCGGCAATTGCGCGCAGTCTGGGCTGTGCACTTCTCACTCGAACCATGGAGTCCCGACACCAAGTGGGACTGGATTCATATGACCGATTCTTTCCCAACCAGGACACGATGCCCAAGGGAGGACTCGGCAACCTAATCGCTCTTCCCCTGCAAAAGTTCCCGCGTGCGGAGGGGAATAGTGTTTTTATCGATGCAGACTTTCAGCCGTATCCGGATCAGTGGGGTTTCCTGGCAAGCGTTAATCGGATGTCTTCCGATGCTGTCGAAGCAGTAGTGCTGGATGCGCAAAGACGTGGAAATCTCGTTGGGGTCAGAATCAGCATCACAGAAGACGACGGGCAAGATCCGTGGACATTGCCGCCGTCACAGAAAAAAGCGGAGCGCCCAATCCCCGGCCCATTCCCTACTCAGGTGCAAATCATTCGCTCGAATCTTGTGTACGTCGAGAAGAAGGGCTTGCCTCCCGCGATTTTGAATCGGCTGCTACGCCTGGCGGCATTTCAGAATCCTGAATTCTATAAGGCCCAGGCAATGCGGCTCCCCACATTCGATAAGCCAAGAGTGATCGCGTGCGGCGAAGATCTTGCACGCCACATTGCTCTGCCGCGCGGCTGCATCTCTGAAGTCGCAGAACTCTTTGAAGCGCACAACGTCAAGGCTGAGATTCGCGACGAGCGGCTTGCTGGACGTGCAATCGACGTGGAGTTCTTAGGCCAGTTGCGCCCGGCTCAGCGGGATGCCGTCTCAGTGATTGCTGAACACGATGATGGCATTCTCTGTGCACCCACTGCGTTCGGCAAAACTGCTTTGGCCGCCTGGATGATCGCGGAACGAAAGGTGAATACCCTCGTGCTCGTCCACCGCCAGCAATTGCTCGATCAATGGCACGCCAGATTGGCAATGTTCCTCAACCTCCCAGCCAACTCCATCGGTCAGGTCGGGGGCGGGAAAAACGAGCGCAGCGGTTGCGTAGATATCGCCATCATCCAAAGCACTCACGACAAAGCAGGGGTAAAAGACTTCGTCGCAGAGTACGGTCAAGTCATCGTCGATGAGTGCCACCATTTATCTGCGTTTACCTTCGAGCAGGTCATGAAGCAGGTAAAGGCGAAATACGTCCTAGGGTTGACTGCAACTCCTGAGAGGAAAGACGGGCACCATCCCATCATCTACATGCAGTGCGGGCCGATTCGATTCAAGCTCAGCGCGCGTTCGATGAATGCCGCCACACCGTTCGAGCATGAAGTGATTCCTCGATTGACAGAGTTTTACCTGCCGTCTGAGCAGAACGACATAACAATTCAGGAAGCGTACACCGCCCTCGTCGATGACTGTGCTCGCAATGACCTCATTGTTTCCGATCTGGTACGCGCACTCGCAGACGGTCGCTCACCGTTACTTCTTACGGGCAGAACTGATCACCTGAAACATTTCGAGATGGCGCTAGCAAACCGAGTACAAAACGTATTCGTGCTGAAGGGCGGCATGGGGAAGAGACAACGGAGATCGGTTGCGCAAGCCATGGCGATTGTGCCGGAAGGCGCTCCACGAGTCATCTTGGCGACTGGCAGCTACATAGGTGAGGGTTTTGATGATGCTCGCCTGGACACGCTGTTCTTAGCAATGCCGATTTCTTGGAAGGGCACCTTGCAGCAATATGTCGGGCGCCTCCATCGTTTGCACGATGCCAAGCGCGTCGTCAGAGTCTACGACTATGTGGATGCCCATGTCTTGATGTTGGCAAGAATGTATGCCCGACGACAGAAGGGCTATAGCGCCATGGGATATAAGATCTGCGACACCCGCGAAGAAGTGATGGTACCCTCTTCAGGCATTTTTTGACTGGAGGAGGCTACAGGATGCGCAATCGTTATCAGCGCGGTTGTCTTCGGTGTACGACACGCAAGTCTGGACCAGCCTGCTGGGAGTTTCTATGGCGCGAGAACGACCAGAACGGAACGCGCGTGCGCCGGACAGCCGTGATTGGAACGGTTCAGCAGTTTCCGACAAGAGCGTCGGCTGAACTTGCGGTGAACGGCCTGAGAATATGTGCGAATCAGGATCGAAACCGCCAACCCGAGGAGCAGAGGATTTCGGTTGGCGACTTGGTCGACCATTACCTCGAAACCGAGCTGTCGGCGGGAGCCGCTCGGCATGCTCTGGCAACAAGGGTGGTCTATCGGGACTTCCTCACGCGATGGATACGACCGCTGTGGGCGAGTCTGGATATACGCGACGTCCGGACCGTGGCCGTCGAGCGTTGGCTTCAGTCCTTGCGTTGCATCAATGGTGGCCGGTTGGCAGACGCGACCAAGGCAAAGATCCGCAACCTCATGAGCGTTTTGTTTAACAATGCGATTCGTTATGAATGGCTCGAACAGGGGAAAAACCTCATCACTTTGGTTCGTCAGAGCTCGAAGCGAAAACGGATTCCAGAGGTCTTGGAGCCGCATGAAATTCGCAATCTGCTGGCCGAGCTCAAGTCCTGTTTTCGGGTGATGGTCCTCGTCGACGCCACCACTGGTTTGCGACGTTGAAGTGGAGTGACATCGATTTCTCAAACTTGCAGCTCAATGTGCAGCGACCCTCGATCAGCTTTGCGAGTTTGCTCTGAATGAGCTTCGCTGTGGCAGTATCGGCATACGTGTACCCCATGCCATGTTCGCCTCCGGCTTCGAGGTGAACGAGCACGAGTGTCGTTTTGTCCCATTTCAGCGTGCCGTCAGATTCAGGAGCATCGGTAGGTACGGTGAAAGCCGACACTGTCAACCGGGTAATAGGGACGGAGCTGTTCGCGCGTGTTGCCATCACTGAAACTAACCTGCAATGCGCGATTGTGAAAGCCAAGTTCTCTTGGCAATCACGTTGCGCAAAGGAAATCGCGCCTTCCGGCGGCCACAACTGTATGCAGATGAGGTTCAGTCAGAAGGGTATGGCTCGGGGAAATCAAAAAGTGTCCTGGCGCGAAGTTTCGAAAAGGCGTTCACCTATTCGTTTCCGTATATGCAACTGCGTTTGGCGAATTTTCTTCCAAGTTATCAGGGTTATCGGCCAAGTTTATCAGGGTTTGAAAGCACCGTGAGATGGCTCCTGCAGGTTAGGTTTCCCTGCCTCCATGTCTTCATGGTGCCGCCCGCGTGTGCGTGGGCTCCGACACCACATTAGTTGCAATGAAAGGAACCTTAAATGCCAACACCAGCTTTGGGTATTGGGAAGACGGGCAAAGGCCCGGGAGAAAAAGTTTCCGACTATGTTCTTAACCGCCTCAAGGAGTGGGGCGTGAAACGAATTTTCGGTTATCCCGGAGACGGCATCAACGGTTTTCTCGGAGCTTTCAATCGAGCCAAGGGAGAACCGGAGTTGATCCAGGTTCGGCATGAGGAAATGGCCGCATTCATGGCGTCAGCCCACGCCAAGTTCACCGGAGACATTGGCGTTTGCATCGCAACCAGCGGCCCCGGCGCCGTTCACCTGCTGAATGGCCTCTATGACGCCAAACTCGATCATCAACCGGTGCTCGCGATTGTCGGCCAGCAGAAGCGACTTTCGGTCGGTGCCGACTACCAGCAGGAAATCGATCTCACCACCTTATTCAAAGATGTCTCCTCGTATGTCACGACGGTAATGCATCCTGCTTCTGCCCGGCACACGATTGATCGTGCGATCCGTTGTGCTTTAAAGGAGAGATCCGTAGGCACAGTCATTTTTCCGGAGGACATTCAAGAAACCGAGGCGATGGAAGCTCCGCCGCGCACGCACGGTTCAGTCTTTACCTCGATCGGATACCTGGAGCCGGAAATCACACCTCCGGCAGAACAACTCGATCGTGCGGCGGAGTTACTGAACAAGGCCAGCAGGGTCGCAATGCTGGTTGGGCAGGGTGCTGCGAAGGCCGAGGATGAAGTGATCGAAGCAGCCGACGTACTTGGCGCCGGTGTTGCCAAGGCCCTGCTCGGTCGCGCACATCCGCCCGACGATCTTCCCTTTGTCACTGGTCCGATTGGGTTACTGGGCACCAAGCCCAGCTACGACATGATGATGAACTGTGATCTGCTCTTCATGATCGGCACCAGTTTCCCGTATGCAGAGTGGCTCCCTGAGGAAGGGAGCTGCAAGTGCATCGAGATCGACATTGATGCCCGCTACATTGCGAGTCGCTTCCCTGTCGACGTTCCTCTCATTGGCGACGCGAAGTCGACGCTGCGTGCGTTACTTCCGCGGTTGAAATACAAGCAGGATCGATCGTGGCGCGATGAAATCGAAAACAACGTAAACAACTGGCATGCGATTCTCGCTGATCGAGCCAGTCAGACCGCCGACCCGATGAATCCGCAATCCTCCTTAAAATTCGGCCTACATAACTTGACTCTCCTAAAAAGACATCCTTCACTGCTAGACAACTCTCTCCCGATAGGTCGCCGGTGGCTCCTCATTAGGTCTGTTCTGCTCCAGAATATGTCGCAAATGACCGGAGATTGGGAATTCAACGATTTGCCAGATGAGGGTTGATGTAGATTGTCTTGAACTCAGGTCCTGCATCTCGCTCGGGGTTATCCAAAACCGGAATAATGCAGGAAACGCCAACTTGCAGGGATATCGGCCTACAGTCATTGACTCCCCACACGGGACTGCCATCTCCGCCAAGCGACTGTTTCTCCGTAGGATAGCGTTTTACCTATTGCCCTTTGCCGTGTCTATTCTGATTCAGGATATGCAGAGAGAGGCCAACGATTGGGATTTGGCGATTAGCTAAAGTGACCATCGCTGTAGATTGTGGTTAAGTGAGGTTGCCGCACCTCCTCGGGGTTCACCCATAAACTGGTCGACTGCGGAAATGCCGTTCTGCGTGGATTTCGACCTACAAGGATTAATCATTCTCCGACGCCAAGTTGCTGTCCTTCGCAATGTGCAGCGACCGGCTCCATTGATGTGTCTATTCTGATCGAGAAGATGAGGGAATGGCCAACAATTGGGAATTCAAGGCGGGGTCGATCCCGCACATAGTCTCGGATTCGCGCTCGGTGCGGGCGTGACGCGTTCAGTTGCAGACACCGCCCGAAGCAAAGTAGTCTCAAAAGCGGAGTGAGCGATGGGACAAACCGACATTGAAAGATGAACCTGACGAGGATTCGAGCCTTCACTCCGGGCCCGCTCACCGGAAACGGTGTTCCTCGGTGGCAAAACAGTCTGCCGGAATTTCTCGGCGAGAATTCCGGCGGCCCCGGAGTCGTACCGCTTTCGCAGAACGCTGCGGAAGCGAGGCGTCGCCGTTCCGTTCTGCTTCCGCTTTGCGCTACGACACGCCCGCAACCGCAGGACTGAGCGCGCCGCGCCGATTCTGTTCCGACATAAAGGAGGTTGGACGCACTATTCGGGGTCACTCCTCCAATGGTCAAATATTGCACGTTAAGGAATGATGCCGGATCTGCCGGTCCTGAGGGGCGTGATTTGCGGTTGCGGAGCCCGGCGTCCTTGCGCCAGTGGTAGTCGCCGGTAAGGTTGATGTGCTCCCACTTGAGTGGTGAGAGGTGGGCGAGTGTCTCGCCGGATACGATCTGGCCGGTTTGGCGGATCGCGGTAACCGTTCGCTCCAGAGCACGATGGCGGCGACCATCAGATTCAAACCACTGGCGCGATGGCGTTGGTTTCCATGCCTACCAAGGCAAGTCGCATTCCGTGGTGTTCGATAATTTGGAAGTGGGCGCCTCTATCAGCGAGATTATGGAGTGGTTCCATTTGACCCACGAGCAGGTCGTCGCCGTGATTGAATTCGCGGCGCGTATACATTACGTTAGGCGTCAATCGAAAGGAAGGCATGAAAATGACACGCGTCCGAGTTGAGGGCTTTACCATCTCGCTTGACGGATACGGAGCTGGTCCGAATCAGGACATCAGGAATCCGCTCGGCGTGGGCGGGACAGATTTGCACCAGTGGTTAGTCCCGACACGCACGTTCCAACGGACCCTATTTGGCGCCGACGGTGGCACAACGGGGATCGATGACGACTTCGCTGCGCGGGGCTTCAAGAATGTTGGCGCCTGGATTCTCGGAAGAAACATGTTCGGACCAATTCGCGGTTCCTGGCCCGACATGAACTGGAAAGGCTGGTGGGGGGACAACCCACCCTATCACGTTCCAACTTTCATCTTGACTCATCACGCGCGCCCGCCCATCCAGATGGAAGGCGGAACGACATTCTACTTCGTGACGGGCGGTATTCACGAGGCGCTTGACCGGGCGCGCGACGCAGCCAACGGAATGGATGTGCGCATTGGCGGCGGACCTAACACTATCCAGCAATATCTTCGTACGGGCCTCATCGATGAGCTGCACGTCGCTATCTCGCCGGTCCTGCTGGGCGGGGGAGAGCGACTGTTCGAGGGGATTGACGTGCGCGCTCTGGGATACGAATGCGTTCAGTTCGTTGCGTCGGAGAAAGCCACCCATGTTGTACTCCGGTGCCAAGGGGCACAATGACGCCTAACAACGAGAGCATGTAAAGTTGTGGGGTGGAGTAAGCTGGCTGGATGAAATGGATAGTGAAGCTGGTTTCTGAGGTGGTTCCCGGTACGCCGATTGAGCGCGAGATTGCCGTATTTGAGCGCCCCGACTTGAGCTCTCCCGCTTCAATCGGCTTGACCATAGGCGAAGGCAAGGTCATCCTGGCGAGCCTGCAGAAGCAGGTTATCGCGGCGCAGATTCAACAGCATGGTGCCAGCATTCAATCGTGTTGCCGGTGCGGGAAGGCGCTCCGCACCAAGGGTTATTACAAGTCCACTCTTCGGTCCGTATACGGCAATGTTGGCGTGCGCATCCGGCGAGTGATGGGGTGTTCCTGCACAGGATCGCAGGCGCGCAGTTTCTCGACGCTTTTCACGCACAAGAACCCGGTCACACCCGAGTTGCGCTATCTTACAGCCAAGATGGCTGCATTGTTGCCGTTCGGCAAAGTGGCCGACTTCCTCGGCGAACTATTGCCCTTATCTGCCAAGACGACTGCCAGTACTGTGCGCAACCGAACCATGAAAGTGGGCAAGCGGCTTCACAAGTCTGCGGAGGTCCTGGCTACCTCTTTGTCGAACGATCCTTGCAAGGAATTGGTCGTGGGCTTGGATGGAGGATACGTCAGAAACCGGCATCACCAACCGGAGCGCAACTTCGAAATCGTGGCGGGTAAGGCGCTGGACTGCGAGGGGAACGCCACCCGCTTTGCTTTTGTGCGGAATGGAGGTTTCGCGGCGAAGCGAGCGGTCAGTCTTGCGCTCCAGCAGTGCGGCGTCGGTGAAAACACTTCGATTGCATTTCTTACGGACGGCGATGCCGGTCTGCGAGCGATTCACCGGCAGGTTGCGCCGAATGTCGAACACGTGCTGGATTGGTTCCACATCGCTATGAAATTCACCAATCTTCAGCAGCTGGCGAAGGGTGCAAACGCTGTTACAGATGGTGGGGTCCGCAGCCACGCGCTGGCTGAGCTCGATCGCGCGAAGTGGCGTTTCTGGCATGGCCAATTCGAACGAGGACTGATCTGCCTGGTTCATCTTCGGGCGTGGGCCGGGGCCGGACGTTTTGACGACATCCCGTCGTTAGGGAAGTTGGAGTTTGCACTTTCGGAGATGATTCGCTACTTGGAGCTCAATGCCGACTCCATGCCCAATTATGGCAATCGTTACCGTGCCGGCCAACGGATCTCGACCGGGTTCGTCGAGTCAGCAGTGAACGAAATTGTCGCGAAACGGATGGTGAAGAAGCAACAGATGAGATGGAACCGCAATACCGTCCAAAGTTTCCTCGACGTTCGCATTCATGTGCTGAATGGGACCTTGGAAGATGCGTTCCGCCATTGGCACAAAGCCTTCCGGCCAGTCGCGGAGGTCGCGGCGTCAGCGTGATCACCCCACAACTTTGCATGCTCTCGTGACGCTGTAGCTTCCGCGCTTTCCGGGGACGTGTCCAGACTCAATGTAGCCGCAAGCAGCCAGCCGATAAAGGTATTCCTGTACCCCTCGCTCACTTGGGTTACCCTTTTCATATTCCACCCAAACCTCAGCGAGGATGCGCTTGGCCGAAACTTGAGTCACGATTCCCGTCCCCCAATTAGCCCGTCGATAGAGCCAGCACAAGACGAGGAACATTTTGCTGGTTAGCTTACCCTCCGCCATGTCGCCCCAAAGACGATGGGGGAGGGTTGTGTAAGGTTCAGTTGCCATTACTTCCCCTCGCCCTTAGCCGCTTTTTTGTGACGACCACGGCCAATCCCCGCCTCACGCGATATACGGCTGAGATAACCTTCGGTCACGTTGAATTGGATGGAGAGTTGGCGCAACGTCTTACGCGGTTCGGCTGATATTGCGGCGAGTAATTCCGCTTTCCATTCAGCCTGCATAACTTTGAGTTCGTCCCTTGTCATCATTGTGTCTTCCCTAAGTAAAGTAGTAAGTACAGTAGTTAGTGTCTGTACTCCTATCTAATACCCAGATATTCGGAAAACCTGAATTAACTATTTTTCGAACGTGTATGTGGGCTCCAGCTCCTTTTTCTTTTGTCCGGGTATATACGTCGGAAAACATGTTAGTTACTTTTGTCGCTACCTACCTCTTAAGCAGGAGGTAGTACAAAGTGAAACTTTATACCCGCACGACCGCCCGCAATACAGACCCATCGACCAGCCACGATGCAGCATCCGCCATAGCCCTGAGGGCTCCCGGCATCGAGCAGGACATCATCAACTACATCGCCGCCCATGGCCCCAGCACGATTCAGGAGATTGCTGACGGTAGTGGCATCAACCTTGTCACCGTATCGCCCCGTGTGGCTCCGCTTCGCCGTAGAGGGCAGGTTCACTCCATCGGCAAGCGGAAGAATCCATCCGGCTCTATGGCCTTGGTTTGGGCGTTAGGCCCGGAACAATCCGCTCCGATTCCTGAACCAGCGAGCACGCCGAAGCCTGAACCGGGGCCAGCCCGATTTCTCGGCATGACTGAGACAGAGTGGGAAGCTAACCGCGCTGCATACCTAAATGCTTGCGAAGACTTACTCACAGTTATGCAGCGATTGAGTATTAAAGGGTAAGCGGATGAGCGAGCTAACTAACACTTACGAGCACATAGCAAAGCGCGTCGGTAGGGCGATGGCGGGGGTATGTAAGCTCCCGCCCGCCGATGCGGAGCAGGAGGCATCGGTCGCCCTCCTGCAAGCTCAAGCACACTACGGGCAAAGCTTGAATGCCGGGATGGTTGCGATTTCCACGCGCAACCATTTCCTTCACCTTGCGGAAAAGTCCGGGGCGAAGAAGCGTACAGGCGTCCTTGTCCATGGAACCGGGGATGTCTATCCGTCCCCGGAGCCCTCACCGGAGCAACTCGCCATAGTAGCCGATGGCGAGCGCCGGATTGCGGATGCGTGTGAGGCTCTCCAGATGTCCAGTGAGCGCACTTTGGCTCTGTCCGTGGTTCTGCACACGCTTTCACGTACTAAGTATCAAAACTGGCTTCAGGCACACCCGGTTGAATGGTCTACATGGCTTGCCGCTGCGGACATGACACCAGAGCGTGCTGCGGAGATTACCCCGGCAGAGGCGCGGAAGCTGTTCGCCCGCCTGATGGGCACGCTGAAGGACGCCGCATGAGCCCGCTCTACTTGTGCGGTGACGTAGACGAAACGATGGTAGGGCGCGTTCTCACTGCCGTGGAAGAGGGAGTTGACCGCCTCGTTCTCAACTCCGATGGTGGGGGAGTTTACTCCGCCCTCGCTATCTTTGACCTGATTCTTGGCAAGAACATCACCATTATCGCAACAGGCGCGTGCATGTCCGCCGCTGTACTCGTTCTTCTCGCCGGAAAGCATCGGTACGCTACCCCGCACTGCCGATTTCTACTTCACCCAATTTCAATCGGCGGGTCGGAGCCCTCAAAGGCAGACGCCGCCGAAGTTAGTTTTTTAGGGACGGAGTTGGCCGAAATCATTCATTCGCGGGGCTGTATCTCGCTTCCCAAGGCCCGCGAACTACTCGCAGAGGAAACCTACTTCGGGGCGAACTACGCCCGAAGTATTGGGCTTATTCACGAAATTCAACCCATAACTGAAAGGACTTAATTGGACACACAGGAATTTGAAAAAAGCATTCTCGCGCTTGCCTTATGGCGGGAAGACCGTTCCGGTGGAATGGACGGCATGACCGCCGTGGGCAACTGCCTCCACAACCGCACGAAAACATGGAAACAATCTTGGAGTCAGGTGGTAGAGGGCAAGAATCAACTCAGCAGCATGACCTACTTGGGCGACAGTCAGACTGTTTTGTATCCCGACCCACGCGACCCCGGCTTCATCAAGCTGCTTCAGGCGGTCGATGGTATCTACGCTGGTACGGGAACCGACCTATCTAACGGAGGCTTGTACTACGCAGCACTTGGCAACATCACTCCGGGCGGATGGTTCCAGAGGGAGATTGTAGGCGAACCTGAGGAGCACCCGGTATGCGCCCGTGCGGGTGGGCACACCTTCTATAAGTAGGAGCCAACAAGATGCCCTTATATGAATACTCCTGCCCTATATGCGGAGTCAGTAGTGTCCGGCTAAAATTTCCGAGAGTTGCGTAAGTCTCCACAGGTCAGCAGGATGTAGCCGTTCGGCGCGAGAACGATTTGAAATCCAGAATGCAGCTTTCGGACTGAGACGAAGAGTTCCAGATCCGAAACAATGGTGGAATGAATGCTGGCCGCACTATCTTTTCTCAACTGATCGAGCACGCCCCAGGCAAGGAGTTCCAGAAGTGTGTAGCCCGCTATCGCGGCGACTCCCACCTGCGAGGTTTCTCTTGTTGGGACCAGTATCTGGCGATGGCCTTCGCGCAATTGACTTACCGGGAAAGTCTGCGCGACATAGAAGCATGCCTTCGCGCGATGGGTGCCAAGTTGTACCACATGGGCTTTCGCGGCAAGGTGACGCGCTCGACTTTAGCGGATGCGAACGAATCTCATGATTGGAGGATCTTCGCTGACTTCGCGCAAATTCTGATTGGCATGGCACGGCCGCTCTACGCCTGCGATCCGTTGGGCGTCGACCTGAACAACGGCCTCTATGCCTTGGACTCCACGACTATTGATCTCTGCCTCTCCTTGTTCCCATGGGCCAAATTCCGTGAGCACAAAGCTGCTGTCAAGATGCACACGCTGCTTGATCTGCACGGCAACATTCCCACGTTTATCCGCATTACTGACGGCAAAGTGCATGACGTAAACATCTTGGACGAGATCATGCCGGAACCCGGCGCGTTCTATGTGATGGATCGCGGCTACATCGATTTCCAACGTCTGTTTGTGTTCACGCTCAGCTCGGCTTTCTTCGTGGTGCGCACCAAGTCGAACGTTTTGATTCAGCGGCGCTACTCGCATCCGGTCGATAAGAGCACAGGCGTTCGCTCCGATCAGACCGTGCTTCTAGCATCTTTCGAATCGGCCTCTGCCTATCCCGATCCACTGCGACGCGTGAGTTACTTCGATGCGGAGACCAATAAGCGGCTGAAGTTCCTGACCAACAACTTTGCGCTTCCGGCGCTGACAATCGCGCAAATCTACAAGCAGCGCTGGCAAGTTGAATTGTTTTTCAAATGGATCAAGCAGCACCTACGCATCAAGGCATTCTTCGGCACCAGCGAGAACGCCGTGAAGACTCAGATATGGATCGCGGTGTCGGTATACGTGCTGGTGGCAATCGTGCGCAAACGGCTGGAACTGGACGCCAGCCTGTACCAGATTTTACAGATTCTCAGCCTCACGCTTTTCGAGAAAGCGCCCATTTTATGGGCACTTCACGCACCTGACTTCGATAACGACTTAGTCGATTCCGGTAACCAGTTCAATCTATTCGACTTTTAGCCGGACACTACTGATGCGGAGTCTATGAATGCTTTCTGCGGTCGATGGCCGATGTTCCGCCCCTCGATTCCTGCCCGGTATGCGACGGAGAGTCTCAGCGGGTCGAGATATCCCGGACGGGAGCCCCTAAACTGATACCGGGTTCGGGCGGGTTCTACCGCCCAACTCAATAGAAAAGCCCTCCGATGATGGAGGGCTTTTCTATATGCTCTTACTTTTTCCAATCTTCCTCATCGTCACCCAAGTTCGGCCGCTCTATTTCTCCCTCATCATATTTAGTCAGGCCACCATCCTCCTGCTTTTTCTCAATGATGTCCGCCAAAGGGTCTATTTCATCGTTATCGAAATCAGTTGCCATGTGGTTCTAGCCTCCGCCGATAAGGGTAAATGCAGCGCCTTGTACCTGTCTATTTTGTGAGTTGACACGAGCATCCCATCCGTCCACTATGTTAAGTGAGGGGCATTGTGACCCTACTCCTCTGAACCGATAAGGGGAGCCCACCAATGATAAGCAGACCCACATAAACACAGGGCGAAAGAAAAGCTTAGCCAAAAACGAAGCTTGGTTCGTATACTACAAATGGGGAATTGCGGCCATACCCCGCTGAGGCGATAAGGGGAGCCACCCCGTAAAAGGAGCTGCACAATGCAGAACCCAGCACAGAGCTTGGTGCCCGGAACAATATACAGGTTAGAAGGCACAATCGGAACGATGGAGCGTATTCACGTCGATGCCCGCTTCCTTGGCGCAGATGGTGATAACTCAAAAGAGATTGTGTGGTTGTTCTCGATGGAGTGGGTTGAAGACAATCTTCAGTGCAGCCGCATTATGCGCGTACAAGATGCCGACCTCCGGAAGCTAAAAGTAACTTAGCAGCAAGGCGCTGTCAGACCCGCATAAACACAGGGCGAGAAAAATATTTCGAAGATTGTGGAAAAAAGCTTAGACAAAAACGAGGGCTGCTCGGTATACCAATAATGGGAAATTGCGGACTTACCCCGCTGAAGCGATAAGGGGAGCCGCCCCACAAAGGAGAAACACCATGAAAGAAGATAAGGGAAACATTCTTACCCCATTGCAGATTGCTATTACCAATACACTCGCAGAGTGCGGAGCATCGCCGGAAACAATCCGTGCGTTTCTACGCTCGAAACTCGCTCAGGGGCTCGCTGAAAACAATATTGACCAGAATGTCTTTCCCGAGTATCTAGGCGACATTCACATCGACAAGATTTTCAATAACCTCTCCAACATCAACCGCTACGTTAACAGCATGAACGATATCCGCGCTGCCGTGAAGAGCAAGTTCTCAGTTGACGCTGAGTTCGTGAATGACCCAAACGACCCGCTCAATCCACGCAAGCGTTTTGTTCGTTTAGTTCTGGAACCAACCGAAGAGTAATTTTTGGTGGATGAAGAAACAGGGGAGAGTTATGCCTAAAAAACCAAAAGCAAAACCGACCGACGCAGAGTTGCTGTACAAGGCGCTGGACAAGCTCAATGTAGCTGTAACCACAATGCAAGCGTTTACGCTGCGAAATCCGAAACATAACGAGACTATTACATTACTTACCGATACCGTCCGCGCCCTCACAGAGGATTTAGTCGGGCATCAACCAGATTATTTTTACGCTTCCCCCACGGATGAGGAGGCAACTACGATTTCCGCCCAGATAGTAGAGGTAGACCGTTTCGCGCTGGGGTGGGTGTGATGATGTACTACACCACCTCACGCAAACCCCAAATAGAACAGAGAAACCAATCAATACCTTTTCCAACTACGCAGTAATAGATAGAGAGCCTTGTAAGTCTACATAAGGTCTCACAGGGAGAAGTTATGGTACCGACAACTGAACCATTTGAACACTTCGTTTCTGCTGAAGTCGTGGCAGAGTATTTGAGCTTTACCCCGGCGACCGTCAAAGCGATGGCACGCCGGGGAGAAATTCCCGCCCATCCTATTGGACGTGGCCCGCGTAAAACGTGGCGTTTTCGCATGTCCGAGATTCACGCATTTTTTTCTACGGGTAAATCCCCGGCAAGTGCTAGAGTGGATTCCGGCAGTCCTTCAGCGAGCGGAAAGCGAGCAAGCTGATGGGATTTTTAGTGAAGAAAGGTAAGAACTGGATGTTCCGCTTTAACGTCACCCGCGCAACAGATGGGAAGAGGGTCGAGAACATGCGTACCGTATGTTTGATATCTCATTTTCCGTCAGAGAAAAAAGCGTGGGAGGAGGTTAAGCGGAAGAAGTTAGACCTGCTGGAGGGTACCACCCCTTGTACCTTCGGTGAACTTATCGAGCACTACGAGACTCATGAACTCGATAAGTCAACCAAGGCTAAGGGCACCATATATAGGGATAAGCACAACCTTGATGATTATGTGCTACCCCGGTGGGGTACTTCATCTCCGTCCGACATCAAGCCTTTGGAAGTAGAGGATTGGCTCAGGTCAATACCTCTGCAAAGCACAACCAAGGTAAAGATTAAGACGGCGATGGGGCAGGTCTACAAACATGCCCAGCGTCACGGCTTGATTCCCCGTGACGAGGGCACAAACCCTATGACGCTCGTGCGCTGCGCGGGTGGCTCAGACTATGAGGCGGTCGTGCTCACTCCAGAGCAGACCTTCAAGCTACTGGAGAAGCTGGAGCAGCCCGAGTACACGATTGCTCTCCTTATCGCCTGTACTGGGCTTCGGCAGTCTGAGGCTTTCGCCCTTCAATGGGGAGACATGGATTTCGAGAAACACGCAATCCATGTTCGCCGTAGTTGGACTCTGAGCGAGACTGGTAAAGGAAAAACCAAGCTGGCCAAATCTGACATGCCGATGCATCCGATACTTGCGGAGGCCATGCAGGTGTGGCGGCGGGAGACTCTTTACCATGAGGACTCTCATTGGGTCTTTGCCAGCAACAAGTGCAAGGGCAGGGTACCCCGCTGCGGCTCCATCGCGGCTCAGGACTACCTCCGCCCCGCTGCGGTCGAAGTCGGCATTCTCACGAAGGAAGATGTATTGGACTCGGAAGGTAAGGTCGCTGCCAGCATCTACCGGGACAAGCGGGGGGATGTAGTCACCCGGTTCGGGTGGCACAATCTTCGGCACTCTTTGAGTTCGTTCCTTGTGTCACAGGGAACAGACCCCAAGACGGTTCAGAGTTTGCTTCGCCACGCCAATATCAAGACCACGCTGGATATCTATGCTCACGCGGTCTCGGACAATAAGATGGCGGCACAGGGCGAGTATCTGGCGGCTCTGGCGGCGGCAAAAACAAAAGCCTTGGAGTCTGTAGCAGCAGCTTCCAAGGCGGTACAGTAGGGTAGTTTGAGGTAGTACGGGTAAAACCACGGGTAGGGTCACTCTGAATCAAGTACCGCTGTAACCCGTAAGTCTTTGAAAATAAATGGTAGGCACGAGGAGACTCGAACTCCTGACCTCTACCGTGTCAAGGTAGCGCTCTAACCAACTGAGCTACGCGCCTACGTCACTGATTTCATGTAGCTTATCAGCGATTTTGCTTCGATGCAACATCCTCACAAAACCCGCTGTTTTCTTCGCACTCGATAAGTGTACATCATTCGAGTGCAGAAGCTGTTGGGTGGACACGTTCAGATCACTTCAGAATTACTGATCCCGATTCGTCTAGCCTGCGGAAACGGACGATGCTGCGATGCGGACGTAAGGCGTTCGCTTATCAGTTCGCGCCACTCGGTGATCCTGCAGCTTAGGGTTCACGAAGTCGCTCGGTTGCGAGCCTTTTTCTTTCGCGTTGGCTGCGCCTTTTTGCTCTTCAAAACCAGGGCTTCCAGTTCATGAATGCGTTTCTTCAACTCCTGCAATTCCCTATCGCCGTTGGAGTCCTGCGCCTTCGACTCGTGCACTTCAACGGCGGGCTCGGGCACGGGTGCCGGAGGGGCAGGATCTACCTGCACGCCGGAGGTGGAATTCATCATATTCTGCACAATTTCAAAGGGGCTCATGGTGTGCGTGAATCCGCGTAAGGCGTTCTTGTACATGTCGGCGACGGCCCGCATGTAGTTCAACGCGCTCTCCTGACTCGCCTTTCCGGAGGCCACCACCATCTCCCGCAGGATGTCGAGCGGAAAGACGGAATCGGCTGTCTTCGCGCTTTCCGTGATGATCTGCGTCATGACCAGGCGGGTGAGATCTTCTCCGGTCGAAGCATCCAGCACCTGGACGTCATAGCCGTCCTGAACTGCCCGGGCGACTTCGTCCAGATTCACATACCTGCTGTGTGTGACGTCGTAAAGCCGCCGGTTTTCATACTTCTTGATGATGATCTTCTTATTCATATATTGATCTTTTCCTGCTTGACATGGATAAGCAAACCGAACCATAATCTTTTATGCTGCACTGCAGCACTCGCCGCAGCATTAATCTATTCCGAGAGCTACCCCATCAAGGAGGGGAACATGAGCACCAGCGCCAAGTCAACCAAGATCGAAGAAACCATTGAAACCGTCTGCCCGGCCGCCTGCGCCAGCCTTATCAACAAGGGATTCGAGCGGGTTGTTGAAGTGAGCAAGACCTCTCTTGATCTGGCCGTCGAGCAGAATGCCGCGGTTCTGGCTTCGGCCAAAAAGGCGCTGAAGGCGTCTTCGCTGCCTGGTGCTTTCCTGTTTGATGTGGCCGGTTCGGCGTTTGAGGGCTACGTTGCCCTTCAGAAGAGCCTTCTGGGTCTGGCCGTGGAGCAGAGCGCCGCAGTGACCAATGCAGTTCAGGAATGCAGCCAGGATGCCTCCAAGGTGAAGGATGGAATCAGCGCCCTGATCCAGCAGTCGGTGGATCGCGCGGTCGTTGCCCAGAACTCGGTTCTGGACTTTGCCGCCAAGCAGGCCAAGGCAGCAGGCGAGACCGTGAAGCAGCAACCCGGTGTTACCGGCACGCCCGTTGAGACGGTCACCGAGTCGGTTCAGCGTGGTGTGGATACCGTCGTCGCCGCCCAGAAAGAGATTCTGAACCTCGCCACCAAGTCCGTGAAGGCAACGGCTGCCAAGGCGTAAACCGTCTTAAAAAGTATCGGCAAGGACTCGCTGAGGACTACCGGAGCGTCTTGATCGTTTCAGGCGCTCCGTGTAGTCTTCAGATATATGCATGGGGCGAAAGGAAACGCGAATGAGTGATGGACCAAAAGAAGGCAAAGCCGCAGATCCGCTTGAACAGTGGCGCGCATTGCGAGACGTTTACATGGATGCGTGGGCGAAGGCGATGGGCGAAGCCGTAAACTCTGAAGCGTATACCCAGGCCAGTGGCGCAGTTCTTGATACCTGTCTCACTGCTACCTCCCCGTTCCGGGATGCTCAGAAGAAAGCGATGATAACCGCGCTGGAGCAGTTGAATATGCCCTCCCGTGCTGAATTCGTCAGCCTGGCCGAGCGGTTGTCAAACATCGAGTTGCTGCTAGACGATATGTCCGCGAAGCTGGATGACATTCACCGGGCGGTGACCAAATCCGTCCCGGCCGCCGCGCCTGAAGCCAAGCCGGAGACGGTTCAGCGCGCAGCACAGCCTGCAGCACAACCTATCGCCGAAGTCAGGTCCGAAGCCACGGAGGAGACCAAGGGTGCGGAGCAGCCTGCTTCCCCGGCTTCCGAAGCCAAGTCTGAAGCCAAGCCCGAGATAAAGGCCGCTGCTCGCAGAGAAGCCGTTAAGTCTGCAAAGAAGGGATCCAGGTAGAGTATGTCCTCCGAACCAGTCGCCATCGCACAGTTCACGGCAATGCAGGACAAGCTGGAGACGCTTACCAAGGTGCTGACGACGCGCGCAGCCATTGCGCAAACTCCGAAGGAAGTGATCTGGAGCCTGAACAAAGCTAAGCTGTACCGTTACATTCCGGTTGTACCAAAGGAAAAACGGCACCCGGTTCCGCTGCTTCTTGTCTTCGCTTTGATGAACCGTCCTTATATTCTTGATCTCCGGCCGGGACACAGCTTTGTCGAATTCATGGTTCACCGCGGCTACGATGTCTACCTACTGGACTGGGGCGCGCCCGGCATCGAGGATAAGAATCTCAAGTTCGACGACTACACTCTCGAGTACATGCCGCGTGCCATTCGCAAGATGAAGGCAGTCTCCGGCTCCAGCGAGTTCAGTATGCTCGGCTGGTGTATCGGCGCAATCCTGACCACGATTTATGCGGCCCTGCGCTCCGATGACGGATTGCGGAATCTCATTCTTCTGACTGCACCACTGGACTTCTCGAAGAAGGAAAACATCACCTTCGGGCGCTGGACCGACGAACGCTACTTCGACGTCGAAAAAATCCTGGCCGCATTTGGCAACATGCCTCCCGAGATGATCGAATACGGGGCAAAGGCCCTGAAGCCAGTGGAGAATTACGTCAGCAACTATCTGCGGCTATGGGATAACCTCGACAATCCGCAGGTGGTGGAAGCCTGGCATGCCATGTACACCTGGGTCACGGATAACGTGCCCCTCGCAGGCGGAGCCTTCCGTCAGCTGATTGTGGACCTCTACCAGAATGACCGGCTGATGCAGGGAACCTTGATGATTCGCGGCGAACGGGTGGACTTGAGCCGCCTGCGCGCCAACTTGCTGACCGTGATCGCCGAAGGCGACCACATTACTCCGCCCTGTCAGTCTGAGACCGTCATACCCAAGGTCGGCAGCAAGGACAAAACCGTTATGAGAATTCCTGGTGGCCACATCGGAATCATGGCGGGAAGCGGAGCAAGCAAGCGCACCTGGCCGCAGCTGGATGGCTGGCTGGCCCCCCGCTCTAAATAGACCCTATAGGCAATTTCCCTGGGATGGCAAACCTGTCCCAGGGAAATCGCCAGGCTGAGATCTCAGGAATTTCTCCTACTCTCTTCTAGCTGCTCAGGTGTGACATAAGACACTCATCTTAGTGATAACGACTTCTGGCCCGACCAAATCAAGTTAGAATGTCGTCAACAGTTTCTTCATCCTAAAGGATGTGTGACATGTCTAAAAATAACGCAATTAAATATCAGCGCGAGACGACTGCCAAGCCAGAGGTAACCACCTACGATTGCTGCTACGAGCACAGCTACGAGCACTGGATTGAGCTTCGGCGAGTGGTGGATGCAGCGGATGAAGAGCAGATCATCGTGGTTGAGGAGACCAGCGAATTAGTCTCCGCATAGTCGCTTGCCCTGGCAAGCTGTTATTTGTGCAATGAATACCCCTGCCTGTGGCAGGGGTATGATCACGTGCTGCGGAGCTTCTTGCAGCGCAGCGTGCGCCTCATGGGCAGCGCTGTGTACGGCTGCCTAGAAGTGGAATCCTCCGCCGCAGATCAGCACTTCGCCGGTAACGTAATCCGAAAGCGGAGAACAGAAAAACAGAACTGCGCCCGCGGCCTCGTCTGGAGTGCCCAGGCGGCCGAGCGGACAGGCGTGTTTCACCGATTCCAGCATAGATGGCTGCACGCCGAGTTTGATCTCATGTCCATGCATTTCCATGTGCGCCTCACCGCTGGTCAAAGGCTGCGCCAAGCGGGTGTTAATCAGGCCGAAGCCAACCGCGTTGACGTTCACGTTATAGCGGCCCCACTCCTTTGCCAAGGTCTTGGTAAGTCCAATCACTCCTGCCTTGCCCGAGGAATAGCCGGCCTGCCCAGGATTTCCGTCAGTGCCCGCAATCGAGGTGATGTTGACCACCTTGCGCATGACCGTTTTTCCGGCCGCAATCTCCGCCTTGGCGGCGTCCCTTATGTACGGCGAGGCCGCTCGCAAGATGCGGAATGGCGTTAGCAGGTGAATTTCGAGCATGGCAAGAAACTGCTCGTCGGTGGTCTTCTGAATCACCCCATCCCAGCTATAGCCCGCGTTGTTGACAATGATGTCCAACCCGCCGAATGTTTCCACGGTCGCCTGCACCAGTTTGTCTGGCGTAGAAGGGTCTGTAAGGTCTCCGGTCGCAGTTGCGATCTTATATCCGGCCTCGCGGAAACTCTCTTCGGTTTCGCCCAGCGCCGACTCATCAAGATCATTTACCATGACCTTGGCCCCTGCGGCCGCCAACTTCCCCGCAATCGCTTTCCCAATGCCACGTCCGGCTCCGGTCACCAACGCCGTCTTACAGCAAAGACTAAAAGACATTTCCTTTTTTCCGCCTTTCACCATTCAACATTACCAGAGACAGCTATTCAGGTCACGCCGTTTTTGTTGCAGTGCAGCATAAAGTTTGTTGCAGTGCAGCAATTGACACAGTATAGATGCATTGGGGTATGAAAGCGTGGCAGGACGTGTACATTTTTCCTGGATTTTGTGATAACCAGCGGATCTTGCTTGCACTTATGAAGATTTGGGGCAAAAAATTGGGCAGCCAAAGATTGGCCGCCCAAGTAGCCTACCGCACACCTACATATGGCATCCGCCGTTCACGTTCAATTCCTGCCCGGTGATGTAATCGGCGTCCGCAGCCAGGAAGCCGGCGGCTTTTGCCACTTCCTTAGGAGTTGCAAAACGTCCAAGCGGAATCTTAGCCATGATCTGGGTGACTACCTTCTCAGGAATTTCCTGCGCCATATCGGTGGCCGTGTATCCGGGAGCAATGGTGTTGGCGGTGATGTTGTACTTTGCCGATTCCAGTGCGATGGTCTTGGTAAAGGCAGTGATGCCGCCCTTACTCGCGGAGTAGTTTGCCTGGCCGAATGCTCCAGCCTGGCCGACTACGGATCCGATGTTGATAATGCGGCCAAAGCGCTGGTTGATCATTGCTGGGAGTGCAGCGCTGGTGGTGTTGAAAGTGCCGTTCAGATTGACCGAAATCACCTGGTCCCACTCTTCATCCGACATCTTCTGGAGAGATCTGTCTTTGGTGATTCCCGCGTTATTCACAAGGATGTCGACGCGCTGCCATTTCTTAAGAACGGTGCCGACCACTCGTTGCGCATCTTCACTCTTCGAGACGTCGCCCTGAACCACCATACAGCCAACGCCTAGCCTCCGAACCTCTTGCGCAACAGATTCAGCGGCTCCGGCATCAGCCCGGAAGTTGATGGCCACAGATGCGCCGCGCCGCGCCATTTCCAGGGCTATCGCCCGCCCGATTCCACGGGCTGCGCCGGTCACCAGCGCCACTCGCCCCGTCAGAGACATGTTGTCCAGTTGCACATCCTCTACTGACAGGCATGGTTGGGCAGCGGTGCAGACGATTGCCGGATCCACCTTCATCACCAGGTAGCCAGCCACTGCACCGGCGCCAAAGCCCGGAGCAAAGATGCGCATCGGCCGATCGATCCGCTTATCCACCACAGCATCGCGAATGGCGATGAGGATACTGGCGGCAGAGGTATTTCCGACGCGATCGATATTGAAATAGAGATGATCGCTAGGAATCCCAGCCAATTCGGCCAGTTTCTGCACCATCGTCTTGTTAGCCTGGTGTGGTATTACGAGGTCAATGCTGTCGAGCAGAGAGCCTTTTCCATCCTCGGTCTTCAAGGTTGCAAGGTCCACCATCATCTGCGTCAGGTAGCGCTGCGCCAGCGACTTCACCTCGGGTCCGTACACGGTAATTGCGTTATCGAACTCCGGATTGGGCCAGATGATCGAGTTCACCTCAGACCATGGACCACCCGCGTAAGTCTGCATAACCTCGATATCCGGCGCTTCTCCCTCCGGAGCGGGCCCAATGACGACGGCGGCAGCGCCATCGCCAAAGATCATGCGGGAGGTGCGTACGGTTCCGATCTTATCGGAGAACTTCTCGGCACACACGACCATTACCGGCCGATTGATCTCCTGCAGCAACCGTATTGCATCAGAGAAGCCGTACGACATACCTGCGCAGGCGGCGATCACGTCATTGCAGGCAAAGGCCTGCTCGATCCCAAGCTCTCCGCCAATCCAGCAGGCGGTAGATGGAATGATCTTGGCCGTGGTACAGCTGCAGAAGATGATTGCGCCAATTTCGGAGGGTTTGCGCCCGGATTTTTCCAAGGCCGCACGCGCTGCCAGAAGCGCAATCTGCTCCAGCTTCAATTCGGTGTAGAGACGCTGCTCGATTCCGGTCTTCTCCCCGATCTCTTTCTCCGTCATGCGCGACCAGCTGAAGGCATGATTCCGGATCAGATCGGCGTTGGTGCAGACCACCTCGCCCTCATAGACGGCGAGCCCTTCCAGCCGCGGCATTACCTTAAACTGCTTCCGAATTTCGATCGGCTTGTATGGCTCCAGCGCCGGAGAGAGGGCAGGGGTTGACGGCATCACGAAACGGTTCGCATGTGCTTCGCGCTTCTGCCTCGCCCGGCGGATAAACTGAAGAACCTCGTTGTTGCGCGGATAGAGCGCAATGACATAATCATCCGGTTTCAGCTGACTCGCCTCCACAGCCGAACAGGTCGTCGGGTCCCACCGGTACTGGTTATGCAGCACCATCGCCTGCCGCATCAATGCTTCCAGCTCGGGAACGTCATGCGAATACTGAATTACGTCATCATAGGTGTATCCCGGATAGTCGGGATCGTACTTAACAAGGCGGAACGTCTTCGCCTTTGGCGACGCGAGCAGTTCGGCGACCGTTGGCTGCAGGGCGCGCAGGTCTCCGCCCGCGCTTGGTTTGCTGCGGAATCCGTTCAGCAGCAAATCGAAAATTTCGTCTTCGGTCTCACATTGCCATTGGCGGCGGAGGAGGTTGTAACCGTCCTGAATGGCCGCAGCCGAGCGAGCTGAGTCCCACGGCTTGCAAAGAGGGAGGAAAATATCTTCGCGATGGCGCGGGAGGTCGGCCCAGCGGGTCGGACGCTCTTCGTACATGGTGAGCGCATAGCGGTTGACCCAGTACAGGTTCAGAGCGAGATCGCGGCAGAGTTCGTAGCGGGAGGTGTACTTGCCGGCATTCACCCGCTCGGTGATGTCTTTCTCCGACGGAGCTTTCTCGCTGAAGTCCCTGGTGATAATGGTCTTCAAATGATCGAGCGTTTCAATCGAAGAAAAATCGATCTCTGGAAAAAAGTTGAACGGAAGAACAATTCGACCATGCTGATTGATGACAAATTCTTTCATTGATTCCTGGCTTCCCCCTGTGGTCTGGATAACCGATTGGTTCTTTCCACTGTGCGCGAGCCGGCACCGCGCGAAGACTCTCTAGCAGGCTGCCGCATATCCGGCTGGCCATCTAACCAAAGCTGATCGGATTGCGAGCCAGCCAATGCGCATCACGGACTGCGTCAACACTCTTCATGGCCCCGCGCACAGCCACTTCCGTGAGTGGCCGGGTGTTCCATAGTAACCCAGTGCTGAGTCCAAAGGCGGCGCCGATCAATGCACTTGAAATGGCAGGATTAAACTCTATCCGTTGTTTTGTACGAGTGCGCGTGGTACAAATGCGCGAGCCCGCCGCACCGACAACTGCTCCCATCATCGCCAATCCAACGGAGTTGACTGTGGTCCTTGCCATCAGCCTGCCCATCGACTGACGATCAAAGGCATTCTCCTGTGCGGCGCGCGCGCCGTTGAACGCGGCATGGAGCAGGCTTCGAGAGTAATCGGTGTTTGACCTGACAACCTTTGTCAGCTTCATTCTTGCCTCTGCCCTAAGTTACTACGCTAAGTTACAGTTACGCTATGGTTGCAAGTGCAGCTTCTTCTTGCGGCTCGGCTGAGACCGAAGGTGCTACTGAGATGGGCGTAACTCCGCATTCCGCCTCCTGAGCAGCCAAAAACGTATCCAGTACGCGATTTGCCTCGGCGAGGCACAGGCACGCCTTCTCTGAGTCATCTTCCGCAAACAGGCGCAATGCCTCATTCAGATATTCGATCACCCGGTCGTACGACAGTGGGGATACGGGGCAGTCAACCAGCTCTTGCTTCATTTCGGTATTCATAAAAACCCTCCAACCACTTATAAGAATATGTATTTCGAGGAGATCAGCGGCCCGGCAACAAGACTGCTAACCTCCGTTTCGACATCTTTGCTTCGACTTACATGTATACTCCGCCGTTCACATTCAGTTGATGACCTGTGATGTAGTTTCCGTCGGTAACCAGGAATGCTGCGGCTTTGGCAATTTCCTCCGGCTCGGCGAGCCGTTTCAGCGGGATGCGAGACTCAATCTCTCTGAGAATACGTCCGGGAATGGCCGAAACCAGTTCCGTGGCCGTGTAACCCGGCGCAACCACATTGGCAGTAATGTTGAACTGTGCCATCTCTAAAGCAACGGTCTTAGTAAACGCTATGATTGCGCCTTTGCTGGCAGCGTAATTTGCCTGACCGAACGCCCCGGCTTGCCCGACGAACGAGGCAATGTTGACGATCCGGCCGAACTTTCTCTGAATCATCGAGGGCAGGGCGGCACGGGTGCAGTAGAACGTGCCATTCAGGTTCGTATTCAGCACGTCATTCCACTCCGCTTCGGTCATCTTGCGAACCGTCCGGTCCCGCGTGATCCCGGCATTGTTTACCAGAATGTCAATCTGCTTGAAGCTGTCCAAGACGGCTTCCACCACGTGCCTGGACTCTTGCCTGGAAGAGACATCGCCTGGAATCAGGGTGCTTTCGACGCCCATCTCCTGAATCTCGGCTGCCAGTTTTTCGGCCTCGGCAGAACTGGATCGGAAGTTGATCGCGACCGATGCACCGCGACTGGCAAGTTCAATCGCAATCGCCCGGCCAATGCCGCGCGCGCCGCCCGTGACGAGGGCAACTTTGTCTTGGAGGGGTTTGGATTGGATAATTCCCAGGTCTTCCGAAAAGGCTACGGTTGCCATGATCAAGATCTCCTTCTGCTCGGTTTCACACGTATAGATAAAAACAGCGCCCGGTAAGGCATTCATTCTAAAATGATTTCAGTTACAGCTTCG
Source organism: uncultured Acidobacteriota bacterium (assembly GCA_963738165.1). Classification (GTDB taxonomy): domain Bacteria; phylum Acidobacteriota; class Terriglobia; order Terriglobales; family Acidobacteriaceae; genus TOLSYN. The sequence goes on along the minus strand of CAVTVE010000006.1, from coordinate 178,107 downwards.
TTACAGTCAGATGGCACGAAAAATAATTTACCCTGTCTGTTTCGAACACTTGACAGAGCAGTCGCACCTGAGTAAAGTGATCACAACCTTACTCAGAAAGTGTTACAGTTCGAAACCAGCCCACCTTTGGCTTGTTTCGACTGGCTTCGCCTGTAATGGGGGGTACTGTCGGCAATTGCTGAGCTAGGGACACACACCCGCCGATGCCAACATTACCAGCGTTTGAAGTTTCGCACGGATCTTCCCGTCGCCTCTGTGACATCAATCACGTTTTTGGGTGATTCACCTAGGCAACCTCATTTTTCCGATTAGCATCCCTACTCAGACGAGCAGCTTACTTACTGAACCGATTGCAGATACAATCCCCGCCTGGCCTTACTAAGTCGTGTCCCACAATATACTTACGTCCGTTCTTAGTTGAGACCTCGCCGAACATCGCCAAAGGACCTTAACTCGCCTTGCTGCGCTCCGCACCTCCAGCTGCTCTCTGGGACCCACTCTCAACTCTGCTCTCGGCCGCATTGCAAAATTCAACATTGCTCCGGTGTCTGGTGTTGCGTACGGCGACATCAGGTGAAGCCAGCTCGTGTGCAAATCCATGCAGAGCGCAAATGCTCTAGCCGCACGCTAAGGAGATCGCTGAACGATGCTCTGGAAATCCGTCGCGAACCCGAGTTTCCGGGTTTCGCTCCTCCTTACTAAACTGAAAGAAGTCTAGGATTCCCGCCGCACTCGCCAGGATGTGAGTAAAACACCTGAGACTCTCGAATTTTTCAGAGTTCGGCAGCAAGGGCATCGATCTTCGCCGCCATAATGAAGTCGTTTCGGTGCAGCCCATGGATCTTGTGGGTCCAGAGCGTTACCGTCACCCGGCCCCATTCGGTGAGAATCGCCGGGTGGTGACCTTCAGCCTCGGCCAGAGCCCCGACCCGATTGGTCAAGCTGAGGGCCTGGGCAAAGTCCTTCACGGTAAAAACACGCTCCAGCCGTTGGATTTCCTCGCGCTCCAACATTGTCCATTCTGGGATTTGTGGCTTCAGTTCCCGTGTCTCTTCCGCGGTAACGCGCGGGGAGTCGCGGCGGCATGCGGAACACTTCTCATTCGTAAGAACGCCCATAAATCCAAGCCTCTGTACGTGCTAATCCAAGCCTCTGTAGGCGCTAGGGAGTCCACTTCGGAACGCCCGAGGCACCCATACTACTCTAACTTCGAGGCGCAAGAAGAATAGCGCTACGCTCCGGACGACGCGCAATGAAATCGCGAGACACATACATCCATTCAGCATCGCAACCCATCTATGTTAAGCCTACAAGCCGCCTGTGCTGTTTAGGCGAGGGCGTCTGGTAGAGGTACGAGACTTCCTGCAAACCCCGTTTACGGGGGAAGGAGGATACCGTAGCGACTGCACTAGACGACTTCCAGTTGATACTCACCCGTGGTGTCGTGCCCTCAAACGATGCCTGAGTGTTTCAAACATTTAACACAGCGGCCGGGCGTGGTTCTTCGTAGCACCACGTTCGGCCTTTCGCTTTCAGCAGCAGCGGTGGCCTGTGTTTGCTTCTCTTTACCGCCACTCCGTCGAACGCGTTCGGAAGAACCACTTGCCTGTCTGCCATATTCGTCACAACCAGATGTGAGCAATGTCACGGCCAGATCAAGGCCAAACCATTGATGCTTTAGGCAGACAATGAGGCGCATTTTCGTCCCTGTGTCCTCAACCACCACCCGCCAGCCGCACGCGCCTGGTTTCTTCCTGTTCGGAGGCGTTACAGGCAATGACGTTTGATACCAAGGACTCTGGCGAATCCAGTCCAAACATCGGGATCATCAGCGAAGAAGAGATTGCGTCCCAACTGATCGCCGAACGAGAGAGGCTGGAGCGGGCGGCTGGCCTTGTGCAGCCCCAGATCCAGCACTTCCGTCGCCCCGAGGAGCGACCTTTCACCGCCGAGGAGCGGGACCGGGTCACCATCCTCTTCGGCGGACTCACCTGGAAGCACGAAAAGCTGATCCGGTCCGTCTTTCGCGGCAGTGGCTACCGCTGCGAACAGCTGCCCAATCCGAATCTCGCCGCCTATCACCTGGGCCGGGAGTTCGGCAACGCGGCCCAATGCAACCCAACCTATTTCACCGTTGGAAACCTGATCGGCTACCTGCGTGGATTGGAAGCACGCGGGCTCAGCAAGCAGGAGATCCTGGACAACTACGTCTTTTTCACCGCCGGCTCGTGCGGGCCTTGCCGCTTCGGAATGTACGAATCCGAGTACCGGATGGCTCTGGAGAACGCAGGATTCGGCAGCTTTCGTATCCTTCTGTTTTCGCAGAACCAGGGAATCGGGGCTAAGACCGGCGAGCCCGGATTGAAGTTCAACGTAGATTTCGGCATGGGAATGTTGAATGCGCTCAACCTGGGCGACATCACCAATGAGATGAGGTACCAGCTCCTTCCCTATGAGGTGGTACCCGGTGAGACCGAACGCGCCTTCGCCGAAGTGATGGAGATTCTGGACACGTTTCTACGCGAGCGCACTCGCTTTGAGATTTTGGAGCGCGCGCCAAAACCGGTTCGCACCTATCTGTCCGAGCCAAAAAGAAAGAAGTTGAAGGACACCCTCAACACCCTGGGCAAGGTGCGCGACCATTTGTATGGCACCGAATACCGCGACGTGTTGCGCCAGTGCCGGGAGCGCATCGGTCAGGTCGAAGTGGATCGGCTTCGCGTCAAGCCGCTCGTCAAGATCACGGGCGAATTCTGGGCCCAACTCACCGAAGGCGACGGCAACTTCAACATGTTCACCTTCCTCGAAGCCGAGGGTGCGCACGTCATGGTGGATTCAATCGGCAACTGGGTCATGTACCTGATGCATCAGGGCAAGGCCAATGCGAGCGACCGCCGCGGTCTCGATGCTCCTCACCCGCGCCCAGCCTGGTGGGACGTAAAAGGCCGGTTGGGCAATGACTGGAAGCACTACCGCAAGAAGTGGCTGCTCCTCACCTTGGGTGAGCGCATCTGGAACCGCCAATATACGCGCGTCGTAGAGGGGCTGGGAAGCGTGGCCCACACGTTGCCTTCGCAGCCGGAGCTAGCACAGCTCGCTCATCCCTTCTATCACTCCCTAGCCCGCGGCGGCGAAGGTCATCTTGAGGTCGGCAAGAATGTCTACTACACCGTCAACCACCTCTGCCATATGGTGCTCGCCTTGAAGCCATTCGGCTGCATGCCATCGTCGCAGTCGGACGGCGTGCAATCGACGGTCGTCAGCCGTTTTCCCGAGATGATTTTTCTCCCCATCGAGACCGCCGGAGAAGGCGAAATCAACGCCCACAGCCGGGTGCAGATGGCGCTGGGCGAAGCAAAGGCCAAGGCCAAGGCCGAGTTCGAACGCTGCCTGCAGAGCACCGGGCGGAGTCTGGAAGAGATTCGAGACTACGTCGCCACACACCCGGAGCTGCGCAGCCCGCTCTACCACGTTCCGCGCCGCCCCGAGGTGGCAGGCGTAGCCGCCAACTTCGTATTGCACGTGAGTGACCTGATGAAAGCAAAGAACCACGGCTCCAGCGCCCGGGGGCGCAAACTCGCATGAGCAACAGCATCGCCTACATGGTCGGTCTTGATATCGGCTCCACCACGGTCAAGGCGGTGGTATTCGATCTGCGCCGGGACCAGATCGTCTGGCGTAATTATCAGCGTCACGAGACTCGCCAGCCGGAAAAGCTTCTGGAGTTTCTTCGCAGCATGGAGAGCGAGCTTGGAATCGCTCCCGGCAACTGCCGCGTCTTCATCACCGGCTCGGGTGGCAACGCGATGGCCGGGCTGATCGGCGCGAAGTTTGTGCAGGAGGTCAATGCCGTCTCGCTTGCGGTTGAGAAGCTGCACCCCGAAGTGAATTCGGTCGTCGAACTCGGCGGACAAGACGCAAAGATCATCATCTACAAGGAAGACACCAGCAGCGGCCGCAAGAAGAAGATCCCCAGCATGAACGATAAGTGCGCGGGCGGCACCGGGGCCGTCATCGACAAGATTGTAGCCAAGCTGAAGATTCCCCCCGAGCAACTTTGCAATCAGGGCTACAACGGAATCAAGCTGCACCAAGTGGCCGGCAAGTGCGGTGTCTTTGCCGAAACCGACATCAACAGCCTCCAGAAACAGGGCGTACCGGCCGATGAATTGATGGCGTCGCTCTTTGACGCAATCGTCTTGCAGAACCTGACCGTGCTGACCCGCGGACACACCTTGCGCCCGCACGTTCTGCTGCTCGGCGGACCGAACAGCTTTATTCGCGGCATGCGCGAGGCCTGGCAGCACAACATTCCGCGCATCTGGAAAGAGCGCGAGCTGGAGCCTGACGAAAACGCCAGCGCCGAAGATCTCATCAAGGCTCCTGCTGAGGCCCTCTACTTTGCTGCGATTGGAGCCGTGGAGTTCGGGCGGGAAGAGGAGGAAGCCGTCGGACGCTACCACGGAACGGAGTGTCTCGAAAACTACCTCCACGCAGGACGGCAACAGGAAAAGTCGAAGGCAGGCAGCCGCGCTCTCTGGTCTTCCGCCGCTGAATTGCAGGAGTTCAAGACAAAGCACGTCCGCCCGCCCTTCTCCCCGGCAACTTTCAAAGCGGCCGAGAGGGTCGGCGCATTCATCGGCCTGGATGGCGGCTCGACTTCCACCAAAGCGGTCCTGCTATCAGAGAGCGGAGACGTGCTGTGCAAAGCCTACCGTCTCTCCGAGGGCAACCCTATCGAAGACACCAAGAAGCTCTTCGAATCCCTCCGCCAGCAGGTAGAGTCGCAGGGAGCCGTTCTCGAAGTGCTCGGTGTTGGCACCACCGGCTATGCCAAGGACATTCTGCGGGACATATTGCATGCCGACGTGGCGCTGGTGGAGACCGTAGCTCACACTCAATCGGCGCTGCGCTTCTACGACGATCCCCACTGCATCGTGGACGTAGGTGGGCAGGACATCAAAATCATCGTCCTGCACAACGGCCGCATCAAGGATTTCCGCCTGAACACGCAATGTTCGGCGGGCAACGGCTACTTCCTGCAGTCCACCGCCGAGGGACTCGGCATCCCGGTAGAAACCTACGCGGATACCGCTTTCTCGGCCGAAGCCATGCCGGTCTTCGGCTATGGTTGCGCCGTCTTCCTGCAATCCGACATCGTCAACTTCCAGCGCCAGGGCTGGCACGCCGAAGAAATTCTGGCGGGGCTTGCGGCCGTACTCCCGAAGAACATTTTTCTCTACGTCGCCAACGTGCCGAATGTGGCCAAGTTGGGCACGCGCTTTATCCTGCAAGGCGGCACGCAGAAGAATCTCGCGGTGGTGAAGGCTGAAAGCGACTTCATCCGCGCCAGCTTCCGCGATTCAAGCGTCGAGCCGGAGATCGTCGTTCACCAGCACTGTGGCGAAGCCGGTGCCATCGGCACTGCCGTGGAGGCGATGCGCTTGTGGCAGAACGGCCGGCGGACCAACTTCATCGGAATGGATGCAGTGCACGAAATTACCTATCGCACCACGCGCGACGAGGCCACCCGCTGCCACTTCTGCAAAAACAAATGCCTCCGCACCTTCGTGGATGTCCACACCAGCCGCCCTGTGGAGTCGCTGCCGGCGCAGGTATCCACAAAGGTTCCTTTGCAGCCGGGTGAACAACGGCTGATCCTCGCCACCTGCGAAAAAGGCGGGGTGGAGGACCTGGACAGCATGCGCGAAATCAAGGCGGGCTTGGACGCGATCAAGGACGCCAACCCAAACCTTGTCGACGTCGCCGCGCACGAGGTCTGGCACCCGCGCAACCCAGCCCTCGTCGCCGACCCTGTCCCGCGCCCGTCGTGGCGAAATTCCGCTCAAGAGCGCATCGCGCTTATCAAGAATCGTCCCAATCTCCGCATCGGAATCCCGCGCGTGCTGAACATGTACGCCTATGCCCCGCTCTTCAGCGCCTACCTGCAGAGCCTGGGCGTCCCTGCCGAAAACATCGTCTACTCTGATTTTACGACGAATGAAATGTACCGCGCAGGTTCCAGCCGTGGCTCCATTGACCCCTGCTTCCCGTCGAAGATCACCATTGCGCACTTCAGCAACTTGATCTATGCCAAGCACGTTCGCCAGCCGCTGCACTGCATATTCCTCCCCATGTTCGATGTGCTCTGCTCGCCTCTGGTGAGAACTCGTGCCTGGAACGCCTGCCCGACCGTCGCCGTGACCCCCGAGACCGTGGAAGCGGCCTACACCAAGGAAATCGACGTCTTCGCCCAGCACAACATTCGTTATCTTCACCCGATGATCAACCTCGCAGACCGCAAGCTCTTCGCGCGCCAGATGATGCAGTGCTGGCAGCCGGTGCTGGGCATCTCGGAAGAAGAAAACGAGCGCGCCATCGAAGAAGGTTTCAAAGCCTGGAATGAGTATGAGAACTCCATCCGAAGCCGCGCCCGTGAAACCCTCGACATGCTCGAGCGCGAGAACCGCCTCGGCGTAGTCATGCTCGCGCGGCCTTATCATCACGATCCCGGCCTGAATCACGGCATCATGGAAGAGTTCCAGAAGCGTGGCTATCCGGTCTTTTCGCAAAACACTCTTCCGCTGGACGAAGATTTGCTCGAGCGCCTCTTCGGCGACGAAGTGCGCGCCGGTATAATCAGCCATCCACTCGATATCTCAGACGTGTGGAAGACGGCCACCGCGGCCAGCAGCAACATGAAAGTCTGGGCGGCGAAGTTCACCGCCCGCCATCCGAATCTGGTTGCCCTGGAGCTTTCCAGCTTCAAGTGTGGTCACGACGCGCCGGTTTACACGGTGATCGAGCGCATTGTGGAGCAGTCCGGCACGCCTTATTTCTGCTTCAAGGACCTCGACGAGAACAAGCCGGCCTCCTCCATCAAGATTCGTGTTGAGACCATCGATTATTTCTGTCAGCGCTATGTCGAAGATCTGCGGCACAAAAAGCATCTTGAGGCGGGAATTGAAACGCGGATGGGCCAATATGAACGCTGGTTGCGGGAGACGCACGGTTTGCCACGAGGCCCAGCATGCATATGAACCTCGAACCGCACTGGAGACGGCGTTCGAGTTCAAGATGATGAGATCAGGGTTCGCGCACCACCCGCTGCATCAAGCGGCGTGCTGCTTCGCGGATGCGACCAGCTTCATCTGCTGCCAGTCGTAAGGGAACTCCTTGCCGCAATCCAGGCAGACAACGTAGGTGCTCTTGGATGACTTACCATCGGACTGGACCGAACCCGGCTTGGTGGCCGTGATCGGAAACGTGCAGTGGCGATGAGCGCAACCGAACAGCCCACTCACAAATCGGAACATAAATAGCCTCCTCGGCGCCTCGTTTACTGCTTTATTGTACCTTCGATGCAAACCCGGAATAGAAAGATAGTTTTTGCCGGTATCGCTTCAGGTACTCTGCAACTGAGTCCCAATTACTCTGCAGGCGCCGCCGTTGCCGAGATCAGATTTGTAAACTGCTGAGTATCGTTCAGCGTTCCGGCTCTCTGGTTGGTTTCGTCGCATCCGGTGCAACCAGGGCAGCGCACGATCACTGCAAGATCCGGGTGACCCGCGGCAACTTCCGACACAATCGACTCGTGTTCTTGCTCAGACCAGGAGTGCTTGCAAACAATCACGCCCTTTATCGCAAGGGCCTCGATGGCGCGCCGGGCCACCGCCAGGCTTTTGGCACCCACCAACTCGATTCCTGACGCGCCCAGCAACGCCTGTGTGCCGCAGAGCTCCGCACTGCGCTTGGTGATCGCCAACACCGTTCGTTTGCTCATTCAGAAACCTCTTAGCCCTATTCTCCCCCGCAACGCTGCGCTCCGCAACGGGATAAAACGCTTACTCCTCGATTCCCTTTCAGTACACCAGCGCGCGCCTTCTCGGAGCAGAAATAATCTCTCCCGCTCACGTTCAACATTGACGGGCGCCGCCAAATGCGGATAGAATTAGTCCACGATGAAAATGTGCTGCCAGACTGGTCGAATGCGCCGCTGCTGTTGTTGCGGCTCCAACCAATTTGGCGCAGTGGAGATCACGGTATAGCACTCATCTAACCAGGATCTAGATCTACAGGCCCACCCGCCAGATAACGCAGGGGTGGGCTTTTTATTTTCGGGAGGAATGATGGCCGAGCAGGGCAAAGAGACAAAAGCACAGCGTGCAGAACGCCTGAAGCGCGAGAAGAACCCGTGGGAGTGTCTTGACGAGATTCGTGAATTCGCCCGGGGCGGACACCAGACCATCCCTCCAGAATGGCTCGGGACTTACTTCAAGTATTGGGGAGTGTACTCCCAGGGCGATGGCGCCGGCGTGACCGGTGGCAAAGGCGGCGAAGGCAATTCGGTGCCGTTTTTCATGGTGCGCATCCGAATTCCCAATGGTCTGCTGGCAAGCCATCAAGTTCGTGTCATCGCTGACCTTGCCTCAAAGTACGCCCGAGGACTCATCGACATCACCGTGCGCCAGAACATTCAGCTGCACTGGGTTCGCATCGAAGATCTCCCGGATATGCTGGAGCGCCTGTGGCGCGCAGGCCTGACCACCACTGGATCATGCGGCGATGACACAAGGAATATCACCGGATGCCCGCTGGCGGGAGTAGATGCCGATGAAGTCTTCGACGCATCGCCGTTGGCGCTCGATGTAAGCCGTTTCTTTGTCGGAAACTCCGAGTTCTACAACCTCCCGCGGAAATTCAAGATTTCACTTACCGCTTGCAAAGCCTGGTGCTCGTATCCGGAGATCAATGACATCGGTCTTACCGGCCTGCTCCGCAAGCGTAATGGCTTTGAAGAGCGCGGTTTTTCGCTGCGCGTCGGCGGAGGCCTGTCAACCCAGCCTCACCTTGCGGAACGGCTGAATGCATTTGTCGGCTGGAATCAGGTCGTTCCGGTTGTAAAGACGATCGCGGAGATCTTCCGCGATGCCGACGTGCTAAGGCAGAGTCGCGAGCAGGCACGATTGAAATATCTGTTCCTCAAGCACGGTTGGAATGCCGAGACCTTTCTCTCCGAGATTCATAGCCGCCTCGGATTCCAACTCGATGCGGCTGAACCAGAGACGCTACCCTCCGATCTCTATCGCGATCACGTCGGAGTCAATGAGCAAAAGCAGTCCGGCTATTTCTACGTCGGAGTTTCGGTCTTGCGCGGCCGTCTCAATGCCGAGCAGCTACGCGCAGTGGCCGAGCTGGCCGAGCGCTTTGCCGGGGGAGAAGTGCGCACCACTGCAATGCAAAACCTGTTGATCGTCAATGTGCGCAAGGAGAACACCGAGGCATTGCGGCGCGAGCTGGAAAATATAGGGTTGCCGGTTGAGGCCTCGCAGTTCTGGCGTGGAGCCGTCGCATGCACGGGCACGGAGTTCTGCAAACTGGCAATCACCGAGACCAAAAGCTTCGCGCGATGGGTTGTCGAAGAGCTCGAAGGCCTTGTGCCGGGATTTGACCAGCAGCTCAAACTGAATATCACCGGCTGCCCCAACAGCTGCGGTCATCATTGGATCGCCGATCTCGGGCTCGAAGGCAAAAAGATCAAGGTGGATGGGAAGTTCGCCGACGCCTACTACTTCTGCGTCGGAGGCTCGGTCGGACGCGTGCAGTCAATTGCCCGCCCCGTAGGATATCGCTGCCTCGCCACAGAGGTTCCGGAATCCATCAGCCGCCTGCTTTCGCGTTACACGGAGCTGCGGAACGACGAAGAAACTCTGCAGCAATTCCTAGCGCGCAAGTCGAACGACGAGATCCGAAGCTTTCTCTCCGTTGGCATGCCTGAGATTGTCCAGCGGGACCTCCCGACTGCTCCAACACCGCACGGACTGGAGGGCTGATGGCCGCGCTCTTTCCCATGTTCTTGAAGCTCGAAGGTCGCAAGTGCGTTTTGGTTGGGGCCGGTACCATCGCAGCACAAAAGCTTGAGGGCCTCTTGCAATCCGGCGCCGCGGTGCAGGTCGTCGCGCCGCTTGCGAGCGACGAAATTCGCGAACTTGCGCGAGTCGGTCGCATCACGTGGATAGAGGCGGAGTTCCAGCCTGGGCATCTTCAGGACGCGTCGCTGGCAATCGCCGCAACCGGAAACCGAGAGGTAAACCAGGCGGTGTTCAGCGCCGCTCAACAGCGCGGCGTCTTCTGCAATTCAGTCGATGAGCCGGAGCGGTGCGACTTCTACTACCCTGCGCTCGTGCGTCGCGGTGATCTGCAAATTGCAATCTCGACGGCAGGTAAGAGCCCCGCTCTCGCGCAGCGCATCCGCCGCGAGTTGGAAGAGCAGTTCGATTCCAGCTACATCGGTTGGCTCAACTGGCTGGGCACGGTTCGCGAGTCGTTGTTCAGCCGCGAGATGGACCCCGAGCAGCGCCGCCGCATCTTGCATCGCATCGCGGGCCGCACCGTCCTTGAATGCTTTAAGTCTTCACGTGAACGGAAAGCCTCAGGAGGGCATCATGGGTAAGGTGTACCTGGTTGGCGCAGGCCCCGGCGATCCCGAGCTGCTTACCCTGCGTGCCGCACGACTGCTGCAGCAGGCGGACATCGTCTTACATGACGCGCTGGTCAGCGCGGAGATCCTCGCCATGATCGGCAGTGCCAGGGTGATCGACATCGGCAAACGGTGTGGCACAAAGCTGCTCACCCAGGACGAGATCAACTCCCTTCTGATCGCCTACGCCTCCGAGCACAACATCGTCGTCCGGCTCAAGGGCGGAGATCCATCGATCTTCGGCCGCGCTGGAGAGGAAATCGAAGCGCTGCTGCAGGCCAACATCCCTTGCGAGATCGTCCCCGGCGTGACCTCCGCGATTGCCGGCGCCGCTGCCGCAGGCATCTCGCTCACCGACCGCCGTTTTGCCGCAAGCGTGGTATTCGCCACCGCACACCGCGGTCCCGGTGCCGACGCGGTTGCCTGGGACACGCTGGTCACCTCGCATTCAACGCTCGCCATCTACATGCCCGGAACTGATTACGAACTCCTCGCCAGCCAGCTTTGCAACGCCGGACTGCATGTGGAGACCCCTTGCGCGATCATCTCCCACGCCGGACGCCCAACCCAGCAGGTGCAATGGTCCTATCTCCATTCACTGCGGCAGTTGAAGCCACTTCCCGCGCCCACTTTGCTGATCGTGGGTGAGTGCGCAAGGCCGCTACATCAGGCGGAACATGCGATTCAGAGCGGCCTGCCCGTAGACGAAGCGCTCTTGGAACATGCGGCGGCAAACCACATATCGGTGCCGTCATCCGACGGCCTTCGCGGAGGAAAGTAACTCGCTGCAAGCCACATGGCAGAGTTCCAGGAGCCGCCTTTCGGCTTCGAATGCGGCTCTGATTTCTCTCCATTGCCGGACTCTGATATCCTCTTTCCTCAACTTACTCGGCGGACTTCAATGAAAAAACTACTAGCCCTCAACCGCAGCGAAATTGCCATACGCATCCTTCGCGCCGCCAACGAACTCGACCTCCGCACGGTCGCCATCTACTCTCAGGAGGACCGTCTCGCCCTGCATCGTTTCAAGGCCGATGAAGCGTACCTGATCGGCGCAGGCAAAGGCCCCGTAGAGGCTTACCTCGATGTCGAAGGCATCGTCTCCCTCGCCAAGGAAAAGGGCGTCGATGCGATCCACCCCGGCTACGGCTTCCTCTCTGAAAATCCAGCGCTGCCACGCGCCTGCGAACGCGCGGGCATCACCTTCATCGGCCCCAGTGCGGAGCTGCTCGATCTGCTCGGCGACAAGACCGCGGCGCGCAACCTCGCTCAAAAAGCCGGTGTGCCGGTGGTTCCCGGCACGCAGACGCCCGTGACCGACCCTGAACAGGCAGCCCAACTCGCCGAGGAAATTGGCTTCCCGCTCATCATCAAAGCGGCCTTCGGCGGCGGCGGACGCGGCATGAGAGTGGTCAATGAGCCTGCCGAGTTCACCGAACGCTTGGAGGAGGCGCGCCGCGAAGCAGCAGCCGCCTTCGGCAACGACTCGGTCTTCATGGAGCGCTTTGTCCGCCACGCCCGCCACATCGAAGTTCAGATCTTAGGCGACCGCCACGGTCATGTGCTTCATCTCTTCGAGCGTGACTGCTCGGTGCAGCGCCGCCACCAGAAGGTGGTCGAAGTCGCGCCGGCGCTCTCGCTCGATCCCAAAATTCGCGCCGAGCTGGCCGAGGCAGCCGTCAAGCTCGCCCGTGCCGCCGGCTACTACAACGCCGGAACCGTCGAGTTCCTCGTCGATAACGACACCGGCAAGTGGTACTTCATCGAGGTCAATCCGCGCATACAAGTGGAGCACACGGTCACCGAGATGGTGACCGGCATCGACCTGGTGCGCGCCCAGATTCAGGTTGCGCAGGGCCTTTCACTTCACGACGACCAGATGAAGCTGCCCACGCAGGAGAAGATCCCGGTCCACGGCTACGCACTGCAATGCCGCATTACCACCGAGGACCCGGCCAACCATTTCGTCCCCGATTACGGCAAGATCTCCACATATCGCGCCCCCGGTGGCTTTGGAATACGCCTCGATGGCGGCTCTGCCTTTGGTGGCGCGGTCATCACGCCGTACTACGATTCCCTGCTGGTGAAGATCACCGCGTGGGGCAGCGACTTCCATCAGGCATGCCAGCGCATGGACCGCAGCCTGCGCGAGTTCCGCGTCCGTGGCGTCAAGACCAACATCCCTTTCCTTGAAAACGTAGTCAACAACACAGATTTTCAATCCGGCAAAACCACCACGCGCTGGATTGAGGAAACGCCGCCGCTCTTCGCCTTCTCCCATAAAAAGGACCGTGCGACCCGCCTGGTTGCCTATCTCGCCGATGTAATCGTGAACGGCAACCCCTCGGTTGCCGGCAAGCCCAGTCCAAGGCGGCTCGACCCCGCCCCGGTACCGCCGCACGTCTCGGCCGCACCTCCTGAGGGAACGCGCCAGATGTTGCTGCGCCTCGGCCCTGAAGGCTTTGCGAAGTGGGCAGGCTCGCAGTCCCGTCTGCTGCTCACCGACACCACCTTCCGCGATGCACACCAGTCGCTGCTCGCTACCCGCGTGCGCACCTATGACATGATGGCCATCGCCAACTTTGTCGCGCATCGTCTGCACAACCTGTTCAGCCTGGAGATGTGGGGAGGCGCGACCTTCGACGTGGCGCTGCGATTCCTGCATGAGTCTCCCTTCGCGCGCCTTCGCCAGCTTCGCGCGGCCATTCCCAACATCTGTTTTCAGATGTTGCTGCGCGCCTCCAACGCTGTCGGCTATACCGCCTATCCCGACAATGTGGTCGAGGAGTTCGTCAAGGAAGCCTCCGCCCAAGGCATGGACATCTTCCGCATCTTCGACTCATTGAACTGGCTGCCGAATATGAAGGCTTCCATGGAAGCCGTTCGCAAAACCCCCTCCGTCTGCGAGGCCGCTGTCTGCTATACCGGAGACATTCTCGATCCATCTCGCGACAAGTATTCACTCAAGTACTACGTCCGCATGGCCAAGGAGCTCGAACGCATGGGCGCCCACATGCTGGCCATCAAGGATATGGCGGGTCTCTGCCGTCCCTACGCCGCCGAGAAGCTGGTGAAGACCCTTCGCCAGGAGATTGGCATCCCGGTTCACTTCCATACCCATGACACCAGCGGCCTGAACGCTGCTTCCATTCTCAAGGCATCCGAGGCCGGCGTGAACATCGCCGACGGCGCCATCGCTTCCATGAGCGGACAAACCAGCCAGCCGAACCTGAACTCCGTGGTCGCCGCCCTGGCGCACACCGGGCGCGATACCGGAGTCGATCTGAACGCCCTCAACCAATGTGCCGACTACTGGGAGGTGGTACGCGAGTACTATCTGCCCTTTGACACCAGTCCGGCGGCAGGGACCGCCGAGGTCTACATCCATGAAATGCCCGGCGGCCAGTACACCAACCTGAAGGAACAGGCCGAATCCATGGGCCTTGGCGCGCGCTGGCATGAGATCGCGCAAACCTATGCCGAGGTCAACATGGCCTTTGGCGACATCGTCAAAGTCACGCCCTCCAGCAAAGTCGTCGGTGACATGGCAATTTTTCTGGTGAACCACGGCATGACGATCAAGCAGTTCAGCCATCTCACCCCCGATCACAGCCTCACCCTGCCGGCTTCGGTCATCGATATGTTTATGGGATCGCTCGGCGAACCTGAAGGCGGCTGGCCGAAGAAGCTCCAGAAGATCATCCTGCGCGGAGCCAAGCCGCAGACCGGACGCCCCGGAGCCTACCTGCCCGACGTGGACCTCACCGAAACCGCAGGGGTCATCGAGAGGAAGATCGGCCGCCAGCCTGCCTACGATGAGGTGCTCAGCTACCTCATGTATCCGGATGTGTTTGTAAAGTACGCCCACAATCGCCAGAGTTGGGGAGATGTGGACGTGCTTCCAACCCCACAGTTCTATTACGGCATGAAGCGCGATTCCGAGGTAAGTGTCGAACTCGAACCTGGCAAGGCGCTCATCATCCGCTTCCTCACCGTCGGAGAACCGCGCCCCGATGGCACACGCACCGTCTTCTTCGAACTGAACGGGCAACCCCGCGAAGTCACCGTCCGTGATCGCAAACTGGAAGCCAAGGCTCCCGTGCGCGCCAAGGCTGACCCAACCCAACCCGGGCAGATCGGCGCACCCATCCCCGGAGTAGTTTCAACCGTCGCAATAGAGATGAACCAGAAGATCCAAAAAGGGGATCGCCTGTTGGTGATGGAGGCGATGAAGATGCAGAGCACCGTCTATTCACCCGTTGCGGGAACCGTGAAACAGGTGCTCGTGAAAAACGGCCAGCACGTCGAATCCAAGGATCTGCTGCTCCTCATTGAGGAGTAGCAAGTTCAGAGAACAGGGCCATGCCACACACGAGCCATCGCACCAGCACATTTACCGAGTCGGTCATCCGCCGCATGACGCGGGTGGCCAACCAGACCGGGGCGATCAATCTGTCCCAGGGCTTTCCTGATTTCGATCCGCCGGAGGCCCTGCTCCAAGCCGCCGAGCGCACGGCTCGCCAGGGTCCGCATCAGTACGCCATTACCTGGGGAGCCCAGGATTTTCGTGCCGCGCTGGCGAAAAAACAATCGCGCTTCATGGGCCTGCCGCTGGATGCGGAAGAAAACTTTGTCGTCACCTGCGGCGCCACCGAGGCCATGATGGTTGCCATGATGACCGCCTGCAATCCAGGCGACAAGGTCATCGTCTTCTCGCCGTACTACGAGAACTATGCCGCCGACGCCATCCTCTCCGGCGCAACGCCGATCTACGTCCCACTGCACCCGCCAGAGTTTACCTTCGACCCCGATGAGTTGCGCCGCGCCTTTGAACAGCATCCCAAGGCGCTGGTTCTCTGCAATCCGGCAAATCCATCCGGCAAGGTCTTCACCCGCGAAGAGCTGCTGTACATCGCCATGCTGGCCGAGGAGTTCGATACCTTTGTCTTGACCGACGAGGTTTACGAGCACATCGTCTACCCGCCGCATCGCCACACCTATTTCGCTGCTCTGCCCGGAATGTTTGAGCGCACCATCTCCTGCAGTTCGCTCTCAAAGACCTATTCCATTACCGGCTGGCGCTTGGGATATGTGATCGCGCCTCCTGCGATTGTGAACGAAGCCCGCAAGGTACACGACTTCCTGACCGTCGGCGCGGCCGCGCCATTGCAGGCCGCCGCCGTCACCGCCCTGGAGTTGCCGGACAGCTATTACACCGAATTAATCGCCAGCTACGCCGAAAAGCGCGACCTCTTCCTCGGCTATCTCGATCAAGCCGGACTCACCTACAGTCGTCCCCAGGGCGCCTACTATGTGATGGTCGATATCTCTGAATTTGGATGGAACGACGATGTTGAATTCTGCGAGTGGCTGGCGCGTGAAGTCGGCGTCGCAGCCGTCCCCGGTTCAAGTTTCTTCCGCGAGCCGGTCCGGAACCTGATTCGCTTCCACTTCGCGAAACGTTGCGAGACCTTGACTGCCGCCGGAGAGCGCCTCCTGAACTTGCGCGAGAAAGCGCGAACAAAGGTGCCCCACATCTGCCGCAGTTAGCAGATGTGGGTTTGAGTTAGCAGATGTGGGATTCCCCTCGTCTCACGCGCTTTTCTTTGAGGTGACGGCATAGAACGTTGTAAATTCCTGCACTACGTTCTTGCCGCCGCACTTGGGGCAGGTAATCGGATCTCGATCGTGCGCTGCCAATGTCAGAATCTTCGCAAACTCCTCGCGACAATCCTTGCACATATATTCGTAAGTAGGCATCTCGTATCCTCCCGCGGATTGCGGAAGGCATTCTATCGCGAATCCAGCTTCGGATGTATGTGCTACTCCCGAAGATCACTTTTCAGATCGCACCAGCACCGGCCCCGGCGACGCCGCATCGGTCGGACGCGATCCTGGGTGCGTCAGCATATGCCTTCTAGCTTCGTCCACGTTAGTAGTGATCGTCTGCAACGAGCCGTTCTGAAGTACCAGCACCGCATCGCATCGCTCCAGTGTGCTCAGCCTGTGCGCGATCATGAACGCAGTGCGGCCCTCCATTAGCTTGTCCAGGGCTTCCATAATGAGTTGTTCGGTGCGCGAATCCACCGCGCTGGTCGGCTCATCCAGAATCAGCATCGGAGTTTTTTTCAGAAACGCACGCGCAATCGCCAGCCGCTGGCGCTCTCCGCCGGAGAGGCCAGCCGCGCCGTCGCCCATTGCGGTGTCGTATCCCTTCGGCAGCCGTTCGATAAATTCATGCGCATTCGCCAGTTTTGAGGCCCGAATCACCTCTGCCCGAGAAGCCTGCGGATCGGCATACGCAATGTTGCCCGCCACCGTCGTCGAAAACAGCATCGGCTCCTGCAATACGATCGAGAACTGTTGCCGCAGCTCCGCCAAATCGTATTCGCGCAGGTCCGTGCCATCGATCAGAATCGCCCCGTTCGTCGGATCGTAGAAGCGCGTCAGCAGATTCACCAGCGTGCTTTTGCCTGACCCGCTCGGCCCCACCACTCCCACGCGCATGCCCGGACGAATGTGGAACGAGATGTTGTTCAACACATTGCGCCCTCCCGCCGTGTACTGGAAGGAAACATTGCGGAATTCCACCTCGCCGTGAGTGCTCAACGCCTTTGCCGGCTCCGGACTCGACTCCAGCTCCGGAGTTTCCTCCAGCAGCGCGAAGGCGCGATGCAGACTCGACAGCGACGATTGCAGCTCCGGAATCTTCGTGCTCATGGTGCGCAGCGGCTCATAGAGTTGTGCCATGTAGGCCATCACCAGCAGAAAATCGCCCACCGTCATCAACTGCTGCCGGACCTCGGTCACGCCCATCACCAGCGCCACCGCCGCCGCCATCGCCACGCAGAACCCAATCAGCACATGGAAGCCTGCCTGGATCGATGCCAGCCTCACCTGCTCTGTCATACGCTGCCGCGATTTGCGCCGGAACTGCTCGTCTTCATAAGCTTCCTGGCCAAACGCCTTTACCGCGCGCAGGCAGCTCAGCGCCTCGTGCAAAACCAGCATCGCCGAGCTATCAAGCTCGCGCACCTCGTCATAGCGCTGCCGAACCTTTCGGCTTGAGTTGCGTGCCAGCACAAACAGCACCGGAGAAAGAATTGCCGCAATGGATGCAATGTGCCAGCTCATGCGCATCGTTACCACCAGCATGGCAACAAAGGTGAAGGCCGAGGAAAGGATGGGAATGATCCCCTGCAGCAGCAGGTTCTGGATCGCAGGTGCGTCATACTGAATGCGGTACGCAATGTCATTCGCACCGCGACGGTCGTGTACCGACAGGCTCAAACGCTGTGCATGGAATAACAGTTGCCCGCGGAAGTCATGAACCAGCTTCTCTCCCGTGTAGGTAGAGAGGAGCCAGCTTGCCAGGGACTGCAAGCAGTTCAGCAGTGCGATCGCCACCAGCATGACGGCGCAGATCACCATCCCGCCATTGGCCGCGCTGAACCAACGATGCGGCCATGGCAGCAGATGCAACCAGGCAGGCAAAGGGCGTGTCCCAAGAACACTGTCGACCGCAATCTTCAGCGGCAGCGGCGCCAAAAGCGTTACCGGCGTCGCAAGCAGACAGAGCAGGCTGATCCCTGCCAGATGCGGCCAGCACGGTCGCGCCACTCTCAATGCCCTGCGGATCAAAGACGGGTTCGGATGTTGCTTCGTTCTGGGTTGGTACATGAAAGCAGCATCGCCTCAGAGCCCGGAGATTGAAATCAGCATAGATTTGAATGGCCGGTTCCACAATCAGGTTTGGCTACTAGCTCTCGCAGTTTCGACCTTAGTTCTCCCAGCTCATCTCAGCCCTGATATCGCACTATTAATGCCTTCACTGATTTGCTCTGTATCAACCATAAGCCCCCCACTCGCACCCCAAAGATGTATGCCCAAGAAGAACAAAGCCCTCTTAACGGGAACTTGTTCAGAATGGGAACCACCTTACTTTCGTAACCCTTCCAAAGCCGAATCAATGCTAAACAACCGATACTTGGCGCGTCATGCTGTGCGGGTCGCATTTTCATCGGAGTTAAATGCATGCGTATCCTGGTAATTGAAGACGACTCAGCGCTGGCTTCCTATGTTCGCAAGGGCCTGCAATCGGAAAACTATGCCGTCGATGTCGCGCTGGATGGAGAGCAGGGCGCGATCATGGCCTCCGATCTCGACTACGACCTGCTCATTCTCGATCTAAACCTTCCCAAACTCGACGGCATCTCCGTCCTGCGCGGCGTTCGTCCCGGCAAGCCTCAATTACCCGTTCTCGTACTGACCGCCCGCCCCCGCGTCGAAGATCGCGTTCACGCCTTGGACAGTGGAGCCGACGACTGCATCAATAAGCCATTCTCCTACTCCGAACTCTCCGCCCGGGTGCGCGCTCTGCTTCGCCGCGGCCGTCCTTCCGTCGAATCAACCCTGCAGGTATCGGATCTGCACTTGGACCGCGTCGAACGCAAGGTACAACGCTCGGGCCGCAACATCGAGCTGACCGCCAAGGAGTTCGCCCTGCTGGAATACCTCATGCGCAATGCCGGACGGCGCATCACCCGCTCCATGATCATCGAGCATGTCTGGAATATCAGCTTCGATACCTGCACCAATGTCGTTGATGTCTACATCAACTACGGCCTTCGCGTCACTCAGGTCGCCACCCCCGGCGAAAAAATCGCCTGCCTGTCTGGCCGATCCTAGGAGAACCAATGTACGGCCTTACTCAGACAACTCGGAAACGACCCCTCACCTGGAAGCAACTGCTCCTCCGCTGCGCCCGCCCCGGATGCTCCACCGGCACGCGCTGGAACGGCATGCTGCACCGCTCCTCCGGCTTCTGGTTCAACGAGCAGAAGTGGTTTTGCAGCCCCTCCTGTCTCGAAGAAGCGATCGAAGATCATCTGCTCGGCTATTTCTTTGAAGAGCGCCGCCCCGCTCCCATCCGCACCGCCACGCCTCTTGGCCTCATGATGCTCGCCCGCGGCATCGTCACCGACTCCCAACTGCGCGATGCAATCGCCATGCAGCGCAACTCCGGCGAAAAAATCGGCGTCTGCCTGCAACGCCTCAGTTCGGTCACCCACGACGATATCGCCTCAGCCGTCGCCACCCAGTGGGGATGCCCCGTCTTTCCTTCCGCGAGCGTGCAACCCGGCTGCTCCATGCTGCTCCCCTTCAGCCTTCTCGAACGTTACCGCATGGCGCCCGTACATCTGGTCAGCCAGGGCCGCCGCCTCTTCGTCGGCTTCTGCGAGCAGGTCAATCACTCCGCCCTCATCGGCGTCGAGCACATGTTCGGCTGCCAGACCGAGGCCTGCATCATTCCCGAACCCAAACTCCATCAGGTGCTCGAATACCGCAAGCGCGACACCACCGGCGAGATCGCTGTCAGCCGTCCTTCTGTGCCCGCTGAAACCTCGCGCATGGTGAGCAGCTACGCACAGCAGACCCACGCCGAAGCCATCCATCTCTGCACCCTCGAAGAAACCATCTGGGTCCGCTTCCTCTCCCAGCGCTCCCATCTTGATCTGGTCTTCGAGCTCCGATCCCTCTGAACATCTCACCTCACAGTGCTCGGGTGACCCACATCAGTGCTCGGGTGGCCCACATACGCCGAGGCGCCCGCGGCCGGAGCGCCGTCTTTTGGCGCGTACCCGGCTGCGAAGCCTGCCGTTGGCGAATGTGGGGAAGCAATGACCTCCACCTCCACGGCCTCTCGAAGTTGCCGTTGCTTTTGTTCTTCAGCCGCGATCCACCCCACTCATTGCGTCGCCGGCCTTTGAAGCAGTAGATTGAGTGAGGTTTTTGCGTCCGGAAATATTTGGGCCTTACAGAGTCCATGATGATTTCCCGCGCCGGAGGTTCTTCCTTGAAACGCTTTCGCCTGCTCCTCTCTGCGTTTCTGTTGATTGCAAACCTCCCCGCCGCCGCGCAGATCCTCCGCCTCAACATCGATGGAGCCATCCAGCCCATCACCGCCGAACGCGTTTCTCGTGCCGTCGATGCCGCCGCCGCGCGTCACGACGCCGCTCTGCTGATAGAGATCAATACCCCCGGCGGCCTGCTCGACTCCACTCGCGAAATTGTCGCCAAGATCGAAACCTCCCCGGCCCCGGTCATCATCTTCGTGGCTCCCAGCGGAGCTCGCGCCGCGTCCGCCGGATTCTTCATCCTTGAGTCCGCCGACGTCGCCGCCATGGCCAATGGAACCAATACCGGAGCCGCCCATCCCGTCACCCTCGGCGGCGGCCAACCGGATGAGACCATGAAGACCAAAATTGAGAATGACACCGCGGCCTTCCTCCGCTCCTACGTCTCGCGCCGCGGCCGCAACGTGGAAGAAGCTGAAAAGGCCGTTCGCAAATCCATCTCATGGACTGAAAAAGAAGCTCTCGATCTCAATCTCATCGACATCACTGCCCGCGACGAGAGCGACCTGCTCCACCAGCTCGACGGCCGCACCATCCGCCGCTTCGACGGCTCGACCCAGACCCTTCACCTCGCCAACCAGTCCGTCGAAGAGTTTCCCGCAACCCTGCGTGAGCGCGTTCTCGGCTGGCTCATGGACCCCAACGTTGCCTTCGTCGTCCTGGCCATCGGCGCCCTCTCCCTCTACGCCGAATTCAATCACCCCGGAGCCATCATCCCTGGCGTCGTCGGAGTGATCTTTATCCTCCTCACCCTCTTTGCTCTCAACCTGCTGCCGGTCCGCTACGCCTCGCTCGCTCTCATCGCGTTGGCATTTGTCCTCTTCGCCTTGGAGGCAAAGTTTGTCTCCCACGGCATCCTCACCATCGGAGGTATCGTCTCGCTCACCCTCGGCGGCCTGCTCCTCGTCGACGGCCCGATCCCCGAGATGCGCGTCAAGTTGCTCACCTCCCTCGCCGTCAGCGTCCCCTTCGGACTTATCACGGCCTTCCTCATGTCCATCGCCTGGCGTGCCCGCCGCAACAAAGTCGCAACCGGCTCTCAGGGAATCATCGGCGAACTCGGAGTCGCATACACCGACCTCGCCCCCAGCGGCAAAGTCTTCGTCCACGGCGAACTCTGGAATGCGCACTCCACCCAACCTCTGCGCTCCGGAGCCCAGATCCGTGTCGTCGCCATCCGCCAACTCGAACTCGAAGTCGAACCCGTCCCCTAAACTTCCCCTACACTTATTAGGTCATTCTGAGCGACGCGAAGAATCCCCGCCCCGTTCAAATCTCCCGCGCCGCCCCAAGCTTTTCAACCCGCCATTTTGAATCTCATACTTCATCAATCCCCCAGCTTTTCAACACCGAAAGCCTCCCTTTCCGTCATAATGTCTGTTTCGATGTCACCCCTAGCGCATCCAACGAGTACTGCTGGCCCGGCGTTAAGAGATCTGAGTAATCCATGAACCTCTTCGACTCGCTTCAAATCCGCGATATTACCTTCCGCAATCGAATCGCCGTCTCCCCCATGTGCGAGTACTCCAGCGAAGACGGCTTCGCCAATGACTGGCATCTCGTCCACCTCGGCTCCCGTGCCGTCGGCGGCGCAGGCGCGGTCCTCACCGAAGCCGCTGCCGTCGTCCCCGAAGGCCGCATCAGTCCCTGCGACCTCGGAATCTGGAAAGACGAGCACGTCGAGAACCTCGCCCGCATCGTCCAATTCATCCGACAGCATGGAGCCGTCGCCGGAACCCAACTCGCCCACGCCGGCTTCAAAGCCTCCACCGACGTTCCCTGGCGCAATCACGGCCATTCTGTCTCCCTCGCCGATGGCGGTTGGCGGCCCATCTATTCCTCCACCTCCAGGCCCTTCAGTCCGGATTCCATCCAACCCGAAGCTCTCTCCGTTGAGGCCATCGCGCGCATTGCGCTCGCCTACACCATGGCCGCCGGCCGCGCCCTCGAGGCCGGATTCGAACTCATTGAGATTCACGCCGCCCACGGCTATCTCATCCACCAGTTCCTCTCGCCGCTGGTCAACACCCGCACCGACCACTACGGCGGCTGCTTTGAGAACCGCACCCGCCTCCTCCGCGAGATCATCGCAGCCGTCCGCTTCGCCTGGCCCGAGCGTCTTCCCTTGTGGCTGCGCATCTCCGCCGGCGACTGGACCGAGGGTGGCTGGACCATCCACGATTCCGTCGCCCTCGCCCGCCAGGTCAAACCCCTCGGAGTCGATCTCATCGACTGCTCCTCCGGAGGCATCGTCCCCACCGCAAAGATTCCTCTCGGCCCCGGCTATCAAACCCCCTTCGCCGAGCGCATTCGCCACGAGAGCGGAATCCTAACCGGAGCCGTCGGCATGATCACCTCCCCCGAGCAGGCCCAGCACATCCTCGCCACTGGACAGGCCGACCTCGTCCTGCTCGCCCGCGAACTCCTCCGCGACCCCTACTGGCCGCTCCGCGCCGCCCACGTCCTCAAACAGAATGTACAGTGGCCCAAGCAATACCTCCGTGCCCATTTCTAATGAAACAAATCGCGCGCAGCAAAAATGCTGACAAACCTACCACCAGCGCAGAGTTATGCTGCCAGCGAGTGCAAAAAAACGATGCTGCCGCAGTGGCAACGCGACCTTGCCAGACCCGCGGCCGGATGAATTCCCGTTGTGAAGCATACTTCTGGGTTCATCCACCAACAACATCCGGTTGGGCCTTGATCCGCACCTAGAAATTCGAATCAATCAACCGAATCGAAATCAACTGAATCGAAGTGGAGACGACGCTACCTGAAGCCAGCGAACTCGCAGCAGCCTGTGATAGCCTACCGCTATGGCTTCGAGCTTAAAATCAATCATTTCCTCCGCAATCCCACCGCGTGCAAAACAAGTTGTGAAACACTTTTCCGACTTGTATAACGGGTACTTCGCCTGGCGCGATCGAATTAAGTGGTCGGCTAATCCGGATAAACTTGAAGATCCCGACGCAGGTTCGAATTACCTGCAAGAGTACTTTAAGGCTCACCGCACAGGGCACGGGATTTTTAAGTGGAATCACTATTTCGACATATACGAGCGGCATTTACGGAGTTTTCGAGGCCGTGACATCACCATTGTGGAGGTCGGCATCTATAGCGGCGGCAGCCTGCAGATGTGGAGAGATTACTTTGGGCCGAAGTGTCAGATCGTCGGTGTCGATATTGAGCCTGCCTGCAAATCATATGAGAACGCTTCGATTCGCGTATTCATCGGAGATCAAGCCGACCGGGGGTTTTGGCGCAAATTTAAGCAGGAAGTCGGCATGGTGGACATCGTGATCGACGATGGAGGACATTCCCAACTACAACAGATCGTAACCCTGGAAGAGATGTTGCCATGCCTCAATCCCGGAGGGGTTTACATATGTGAGGACATTCATGGTGAGTTTAATAGGTTTACTTCGTACGTCCAGGGCCTTGAGCAGAACTTGAACGCGTCCGAACTTGTACCCAATCCAAATCTGAACGAGAAAGCTGTCACATCTCGTGCCACCGCGCTCCAGGACGCGATTGAGGCTATCCATCAGTACCCATTCTTGACGGTGATTGAGCGAAGAAAGAGCCCAATAGGGGAATTCGTCGCACCGAAAATGGGAACTCGATGGCAACCGTTCATGGGGTAAGGCCAACACGGATAAGTTTAAATTCCTCTCATTCCCTTACAGACAGTCGCAAAAAAACCAATACCATCCTGCGTCTCCCCGATCTTGAACATGCGAAGGCCGCAGACCTGAATAGGAATAGCGGCCTTAATAGTTTAATAAGCATTGTTGGCGGATCGTCGCCTACTCGGAAGTTATCAACAAAGTGGAAATACCAGACGAATAATCGTCAATGGGCGGCAGCATGGAGTTGCCGCCAACAAAACAGGCAGGCCACCAGGCCTGCCTCAACTTTGAAAACTCGCCTTTTCACCCCTCACCAGGTGTTATAGGTCGTTCCATCCGACGCAGTCGCGCTGCTGCCGCTGTGTACGTCCACAATTCCGGGCGCCGTCTGGTCGATGGCCATCAGCGAGTCCTCCTGCTCCGGAACCCATGTGTCGGTTGCATTCGTCATCGGATCCTTCGGTACGGCTTTGATGTACCCCGCCGTCACCAGGTCCTCCAGAGACTGTGGTGCCTTCTGCTTATCCAGCGTGTACTGGTCGATACTGCTGCGGAGCGTGAACAGGTCGTTGCGCAGCACCGCTTCCCGCGCGCGCCAAACCGAGTGCTCGTAGTGCATCGCCGCAACCGATGCCAGGATCATGATAATCGCAATGACGATCATCAACTCGATGATCGTAAATCCCGCGAATCTCCGTCCGAATTTCCCACGTCTCAAGTTCATTCGCATCGCGTATTACCAGTCTGCGTACTTCGTGCCATCCAGCGCAGTGCCCGTCGACTTCGTGTACACATCGAAGACCGATTGCCCGCCCCACGAATCGGAAGCAGGATCGTCCTGCATCGAGCGCATCCCCCACTCCGTGCTGTGGGTCATCGGATCAACCGGAATGTGCCGCAAAAATCGTATCTTCTTGCCCTGCACATCGACGCCCTTCACCAGCGTATCCAGGTCCGGAGGATACCCCTCGCTCCCCAGTTTGATCTGGAAGGCGCCGCGATCTGCCAGGTCCTTATACCGGTCAACCGCATCGCGCATCTGCCACAGCGCCGCGCGCAACTCCTTTTCCCGTTCGCGCTTCACCACCGTACGGCTGATCGGCAGCACCCCGGTTGCAAGGATCGCCATAATCGCGATCGCAATAATCAACTCGACCAGGGTCATGCCGGATTGCCGCTTCTGCTTTGTGCTACTCATCTCTACCTGCATCTATCGAACATTGACAATGGCCTGCGAGCCGCTGGCGTCAATCGCCGCATTATTCGGATCACGCAATACCGAATTGTCCACTGAAAGTGTTGCGTGCCCCGCCGCCTTGGCCATAAACATCATCGTAAACAGCGGCCCCGCGGGCTCGATGCCGCTAGCACCGGGCGGCCGCGTCAACGTCACGGTCAGCACGCCTTTCTGCGTATCGTCCCGATGAACCAGCGCCACCGCCGCTCCATCTCTGGAGAGTGCTCCGGCATTGGAAACATTCACTAGCCGCATCATATTCGGATCGTAATGAATCTGCACCGGAACGCTGAAAACATTTTTCCCGCCATTCAGGACTACATTGATCGCAATCGTCCCTCCGGTCGCCTGGTTCACGATCGGCGGGTCCAGGCTCAGTACCGCCGGGCCAAGCCCGCTCGAACCAACCTGATTGGCTGATGGCACCGACGCCGCTGCGGTTGCCGGGGCCGCTGTGTTCCCCGCCTGAGTTGTTGTCGCCGCCGAGCCCTGCGGAGCAACACTGGAACGTCCGCCCTCGGGCGCAGCTCCCGGAGAACTCTGCCCCGTCGCCGGAGCCACCGTGCTAGGCGAGCCGCTCGGAACCGTTGCCGTGGGCACTACCGTGGCGGGAGCCTTCGACGTGCGCCTCACCTCGACTACGTTCTGGGTCCCAATGTCCACACCCCGGAAGTTCGCCTCGTTCAAATCCAGGCGGCGCACAACATGCGGTATCAGCGCGAACACCGTCTCATTATCTGTCTTCGACCTCTGGCCCTGTCCAAACAAGTATTTCAGGCCCGGAACCTGAGAAATCCACGGCAGCCCGCTAAAGTTCTTAACGTCATCGTGCTCCATCATGCCGCCGACCAGGCTGACTTCCCCGTCGCGAATGCGGATCTCGTGATCGATCTTGCGCTGTCCGATAACCGGCTCGGTCAATCCGCCGATCGTCTGGTAGCTGTCAATGGCTGACACCTCCAACGATACCTTCATACTGACGTCGCCATTGTTGTGGATGTGCGGTGTCATTTCGATGTTCACACCCACATCCTGGTATTGGAATTGCGTCTGCGTCAGCGCCGTCGCCGTCAGCGTCGAGCTCGACGTACCCACCGCAATCGGAACCCTTTCGCCAATCTTCAGTGTCGCTTTCTGCCCATCTACCGAGCGCAGCTGCGGCCGCTGCAGCACGTTTGTATCGCTATCTTGCATCAGAAATGCAAGGGACATAGACGGAATCGAAACTGCAAAATCCGTTGCGTTCAGGTTGGCCAAACTGTTCAGCGTCAAACCAGAGCCGGTCGTAGTGCCGGTAGTGGAGGTGGTGGTGCCGGTAGTGGTGGCGCTGGTGATGGTAGGGCTCTGAAACGTAATCGTGGGATTCGTAGTGCCGCCCTGGAACGGCATCTGAAGGCCAAGCTGCTTCAGCTTCATCTTGCTCACCTGCATCACAACCAGGTCCACCACAACTTCAGACTTTGCCTTATCAAGGTTGTCGATCAGCAGCTCCGCCAGCGCCACCTGGTCCGGCGTGCCGCGCATCACGATCACGTTCTGCGCCGGAAACTGCTGCACTCGCTCCACTCTCAAAATAGTGCGAATCAGGTTGGCCACGTCCTGCAACTCGCTGACCGTCGAAAAATTGTTCAGGTAAAACGTGCGCAGCACCTGCTGCTCCAACTCCGTCCGCTTCTGCTGCGTGTCCTGCGCAACGTAAATCGTGTTCGGCGTCACAGGACGCCAGAAGGTGTGCGATTCCAGGGCCACCACACGCAGCGCCTGCTCCAACGACACCCCGTTCAACTCCACGTGAACCCGCCGCGGCACATAGTCCGGATCGAACAGTACGTTAATACCCGCCAGGTTGCCGATCGCCTCGTAAACCTTCTTCGAATCCTCATCCAGCTTCAGCGTCAGCGGCGTCTGTGAAATCGGGGCCAGTTGCACCGGCCCCGCTAGATTTGTCCCCGATTCGCCCGAAGGCGCGCGCGAACTCGGGGGTTGCGCCTTGTCGATCAGCTTCTGCGTGCGATTGATCTCCTGTTGCGCAATTGCGTCCGAGGGGTCGATCATTGTCGCCGTCTGAAACTCCCTCATCGCCTCACTCAACTTCCCCTGGTCCCGCAACATCTGTCCCTGATGCACATGCATGGCCGCCGCAAGAAACTTCGTGCGCTCAAACGCGGCGCGATATTCCGTGTTCTCCGGATGTAAGTCGTAGGCTTGCTTGAAATCCTTGAAGGCCTCGTCGTAATTCTGCCGCGCCTCTGCATGTTGTCCTTGGGAGTAGAGCGATTTTGCATTATCTTTTGCCTTGCCGGAAACTCCTGGAACCAGGGCAAAAAGGGCAATTAGCAGAAACAGGGAGCCGCAGCGGAACCGTTTCATCGCAATCCTTTAGAAAGGAGAATTTCCCGCAGGCATGCCCTGAAGGCGCTCACAGACACGGGCATGACTAATCTCATCAACAGCTTGGATTATAGCATCGCGGCCCTAGGCCAAACCCTAGCCGGAACAACGCGCCGTGCTAGGATACAGAATTCGCAACAACGCGCAAGCACGCCCTGAACTTTACAATTTTTTCTACCGTAGGAACCCCAGCATGGCCCGGAACCAGGTACAACTCACGCAACCCAATAAGCCGAAGAACGTCAAGCGCGACCCGGTCGCCAGCGGCGACCGGGATGCTTGCGTCAACCGCGCCGCCTCCCATGAATTTTTCCTCCTCGAACGATACGAAGCCGGCATCGCCCTGCGGGGAACCGAGGTCAAGTCCATCCGTGCCGGCCAGGCTAACCTCAAAGATTCCTACGGTCTTATCAAGGACGGCGAACTCTTCCTCCTCAATGCCCATATCGGCGTCTACGCCCCCGGCGCGCAGTTCAACCATGACACCAAGCGCACCCGCAAACTCCTCGTCCATCGCGCTCAGATTCTCAAACTCCATGCCGCCATCCAGCAAAAGGGACTCACCATCATCCCCACGCGGATGTACTTTAAAAACGGCCGCGTCAAGATCGAAGTCGCTGTCGCCAAAGGCAAGCAGCTCTGGGATAAGCGCGAAACCGAGCGCCGCCGCACCGCCGACAAGGAGGCTCGCGATGCCATCGCACGCAGCCGCAAGTCCTGAAGTTTGTCGGTGCCCCACATCTGCCGCAGTCAGCAGATGTGGGGCTCGCCGCATCACTACAACATCTGTGATAGAAAGGTTCGCATGAAGATCGCCATTGAGCAGTCCGCTCCCTCTGCCATCGCAACCCCGTTACTCGTCATTCCCGTTACCGATAAAGGAGACAAAACTCCCGAGCCTGAGCTGCTCTCCTCCGATCCGGTTCTCCAGGGCCTTACCGCGCCGCTCATCTCCGCCGCCGATCTCACCGGCAAGTTCGCCGATCCCGTCTGGCTGCTCTCGCCCGCCGGAGTCTCCGCCCAGCGCATCCTCTTCCTGGGCGCCGGCAAGCGCGACAAGCTCTGCATCACAGAACTTCGCAAGCTCGCCGGAGCCGCTGCCCGCATCGCCAAGTCCAAGAACATAACCTCCTTCGTCCTCGTCCTGCCCACATTCCTCGAAGCCCCCGCAGCCGCCCAGGCCGCCGCCGAAGGCGTCATCACCGGCGACTTCGACGTGGACACCTACCGCAGCGATCGCAAGGACCAGCAACTCGCCGAGGTCACCCTCGCCCTTGCCTCCGGCGCCGATGCCGGAGCCGTCTATCAGGCCATCGCCGAAGGCGCCATCCTCGCCGAATCCCAGAACCTCACCCGCACCCTCGCCCTCGAGCCCAGCAATCTCATGACTCCCACCATCCTCGCGGAGCGTGCCCGCGCCATGTGCGAAGAAGTGGGCCTCGCCTGCGAGGTCTACGGTCCCGACAAAATCAAAGAATTAAAAATGGGTGCCTTCTGGAGCGTCTCGCAAGGTTCGGAAGAAGAGCCGCGCCTGGTCGTCATGCGCTACGAGCCGCCCGCCGCGCCCGCCGAACCCGTCCTCGGACTGGTCGGCAAAGGCATCACCTTTGACTCCGGCGGCGTCAGCATCAAGCCCTCCGATGGCATGGAGAAGATGAAGTACGACATGTCCGGCGCCGCCACCATGATCGGAGCCATGCGCGCCATCGCCCTGCTCAAGCCAAACGTGCGCGTCATCTCCATCCTTTGCTGCAGTGAGAACATGCCCGACGCCAAGGCCCAGAAGCCCGGAGATGTCCAGTTCGCCATGAACGGCAAATCCATCGAGGTCATCAATACCGACGCCGAAGGCCGCCTCGTCCTCGCCGATGGTCTCTGCTACGCGCGCCAGCTCGGGGCTACGCATCTTATTGACGCCGCAACCCTCACCGGAGCCGTCGTCGTCGCCCTCGGCTATCACAACGTAGGAGTCTTCACCAACGACGAGGAATTCGCCGAAGACTTCACCGCGTCCTCCATCCGTGCTGGAGAAAAAATGTGGCGCATGCCAGTCGATCCCGATTACTTCGAACATATCCGCTCTGAAATCGCCGACATCAAAAACACCGGCGGACGCTGGGGCGGAGCCATCACCGCCGCAATGTTCCTAAAGGAGTTCGTCGAAGACAAGCCTTGGATTCACCTCGACATCGCCGGCACCGCCTGGCTCGAGGAAGCCAAAGCCTGGATGCCCAAAGGCCCCAGCGGCGTAGCCGTCCGCTCTCTGGTCGACTTCGCCCGCCACATGACGGTCGCCCCAAAATAACCTGGGCGACACACATCCCTTTCCGACGGTGCCCCACATCTGCCGCAGTCAGCAGATGTGGGTTCGCCAACCTCACGTCGGTGTCATTCCGAGCAACGCGAGGAATCCCCGCACCGCCCCAATCTCTCGCGCCGTCTTAGAGGCAATTCAATTCGCTCCGCCACCCCAGTTCCGCACAAGCGACCACACCCATGGCATCTCACGCACGAACTGCTGCCCGAAAGCTCGTGCAGCAGTTACAATCACATGAAAGGTGTTTAATGTGTTGCTACCGGAGCTTCGCATTTGTCCGACCAAACAAAATCTGTTTGCGATCAAAAAGGTGCGTGCCTTTGCAAGCTTTGCGGCTCAAAAGCCGCTTTCCGCTCTCATCGCAAACATTTCCTGGAATTCCTTCGCACCCGCCTCACCGGAAAAGTCCCCTTTCGATGCACCCTGTGCAAGCGCCGCTTCTGGCGCCACATCGACCCCAGCGAGATCTAGTCTGCATCAATAACAAATGTCGGGTGCCCCAGGTTCGCGCCGAGGCCTTTTTCGGCGGTAACCTGGGAAGCAAGAACTTCCACCTCTAACGGTCCTCGCGGTTGCGGTTGCGGTTGCGGTTGTTCTTGCTCTTGATCTTGTAGTGCTCTCACGCACGGTGCGCTATTCCGCGATTCCCTCCACCCCTCACATCACTGCCGGAGCCGGAATCCCCAATACTCCCATCGTCGCCATCAACTCTTTCCGCACCACCGCCGCCGTCGCCAGCAGCAGAGCCTTCCTCTCCGCGTCCTCTTCGGTCAGAATGTGATGCTTGTGGTAAAAGTTGTTGAACTGCTGCGCCAACTGGAACGCATGTTTGGTCAGCGCCGCCGGCTCGGTCGTGGCAATGCACTGCTCAATCACCTTCGCCGTCTGTCCCGCCGTCAGCCACAGCGACCACAGATCATCGTTCCCCTCAAACGCATCGTCTGCAAGTTTCGGCTGCAATGCCGCCTCCGGCTCAATCCCACCTTTGCGGAAGATGTTTGTCGCGCGCACCACCGCGTACTGCACATACGGCCCAGTCTCGCCCTCGAAGGACAGCGCCTCGCGGAAGTCAAAGGCAATCACCGACTGCTTCGTGAACTTCAGCATGAAATACCGCAGTGCGCCAATCGCAATCTGCGTCGCAATCTCGCGCCGCTCCTCATCGCTCAGCTCCGGATGACGCGCGTCTACCTCGCTCTTCGCTGCCTCAATCAGCTTGTCCAGCAAATCGTCGGCCTTCACCCCAAAGCCTTTGCGCCCGGAAACCTCGATGTAACTCCGCTGCTGGTCCTCCTCTGAGACCGCGTATCCCATCTCCATCGCGCAGCGCGGCGTCAGCGCCACCATCTCGTAGCTGAAGTGCGTATAGCGTGCCGCCTCGGCCTCGTGTCCCATCAGAAGAATCGCCTGCTTCACCGTCTCCTGCGGATCGCTCTGCCGCGCGTCGATCACGTTGTAGATCGCCCCCACGCCGCCAAAATGCGGAGCCCCCGGCTCGCTGTCCTTGGGATCGCACGAGATCCACACCGCGCGCCCATCTGCGTACTGATAAAACTTGCGATATCCAAAATCCAGTCCCAGCAGCCCGAACTTCCACATGTGGTACGCAATGTCCTTTCCCACATATCCCACCGTCCCGTTTGAGCGCACGATCACCTTCGCGTCTTCATCGGGACCGGCATCCTGCGCCGCGCCGTTGCGCCCAGGACGCGTCATCACCCAGCACCCTTTGTTCTTCCCTTCTGTCTCGTAGTAAAGAACTCCCGCGGCCTTTAGCAGCTCAAACGCCTTGGCCCAGAAGTGCAGGTGAAGAATGTCGCTCTCCTGCGGCAGAAAGTCATACTCAATATCCAGCCGCTGCATCGTCTCCAAATGCCGCCGCAGCACCGCCATCGAAATCATTTGCGCAAGTTCGGCCGTCGGATTGCCGCCTACCTCCAGCGCGTGCAACGTATCGCGCCGCGCCTGCAAATTCGCCGGGTCCTCCTCATACCACTGCGAAACCCGCGCATACAAATCCCAGCAGTAATAGTCGAAACGTCCCTCACTCCCGGCAATCAGCGCCTCAATCTCCGCACGCGATTTCTTCGCCACCCGCTCGAATCCCACCACCACATCGGCCACCTGCACCCCCGTGTTGTCGATGTAGTTCTGCACGTCCACCTGATAGCCAGCCGCCCTCAGCAGCCGCACCAGCGTGTCGCCCAATATCGAATTCCGCAGATGCCCGATATGCGCCGCCTTGTTCGGATTGATCGACGTATGCTCCACCAGCACCTTGCCCCTCGACGCAACGAGGCTCGGTTGCCCCATGTTAGCCTTCCTTTGGCTAACGTGGGGTAGTTGACCTTGCTCCTGATTTTCCCCAATATCCCCCGCCACCAGCTCCGCCGCCTTCGTCCGGTCCAGCCGCGCATTGATGTACCCCGCGCCCGCCACCTCAAACTTGGCAAACCCCTCCGGCAGCCCAATCTCAGCCACAATCTCCTCGGCAATCTTCCGCGGAGCCTTGCGCAGCACCCGCGCCAGCTCAAACGAAACCGGCAGCGCAAACTCGCCCATCTCGATCTTCGGCGGCTGCTCCACCACAATGTTGGCCAGTTCGATCTCGTACTTCTGCTTCAGGAAGGCGCGCACATGCGCAATCAGACGGTTCTGCAATAAAAGATACACAGTGGATTCCTTGCTAACGGCGGGACTCTCTCTCGCAACCCCGCGCAATGATGGGTCAAGCTACGATTGTAAGGGATGCGCTGCCGCCAGCACACGAGACAATTCCCGTTTCCGTAACAGCTCGCATCGAATCACCGCATTTTTCCCGATTCTTGCACAACCGGCAGCCCGAACGTATCATCCTGCTTCTATTCTGTTGAGTCCCGAAATGTCTTCGAATCGGAGAATGCAATGAGGCAGTGGACGATAACAATAGCGGTCTTACTGTTGTGGGCAGGTGCGTCATCTGCGCAAGTAGGCAACACGACAACAACGGGAGTCACCACCGGAGGTGGAGTCGGCACAGGCACCGGAGGCGGAATAATAGCTGGAGTCGTCACCGGCGCAGCGAACCTCAAGGGAGCCCCGTTTTCAGCGGAGACGGTCACCGAAACCACCCGCGTGCTGCAAGACGGAAATCATATCCGCCAGGTCACACGCGGCAAAATATTTCGCGACTCTGAAGGCCGCACCCGCACCGAGTTCTCGTTTCCAATGACCGAGCTTCAGCGAGTCACCATCTATGATCCGGTTCAGCAACTCAGCATTCATTTCATGCTCAATTTTCAGGGCGACAAGATCGCCACAGTGCATCACATGAACTATGCCTTTCCTCCCGCTCACCCCGCCAACATTGTTCCAGCCGCTCCAAAAGTCGCCTCCGAACAACCTCGGGGTCCATCGCGTGAAGATCTAGGCACGCGCGAGATTGAAGGATTCATTGTTCGCGGCTCAAAAATCACCCGCACCATCGAAGCCGGCAGGATCGGCAATGAGCAGCCAATCGTCTCCGTCACGGAGACCTGGTACTCGGAAGAGCTGCACCAGGCGCTTTTAACAGAGACCGACGACCCGCAATCCGGTCATAGCACCACCAAGCTGGTCAACATCCAAAGGACTGAACCTGACCCCTCCCTATTCCAAGTCCCGCCCGACTACGCCGTGAAAGAAGATCGGTAGTCTCGCGCGACAGGCGCTCGCCTCGTGGGCGAACGCAGCAATCCTGAGTCCCGATTTGGAATCAACTACTTGCCTCTTTGCTCGCAAACCAATATTCCGTTGACTTACCGCATTCCTAAGTTCACTATTGTTCGGCATTGCAAGAGGTGCCCATATGCCCGTGCGCCATCCTGCCGTCAAAAGTCTTCCTGCCGCGTTGTTGAGCCTGGCCGCAACCCTCGCTCTCTCCGCTCTTCTCCTCACCGCTTGCGCTGTCAGCAGCAGCGCCCATGAATTGTCATCCGTAAGCAGCACGCCGGGCCTTGCTGCAATCAGCAACATCCCCGGTGCGCCGTATAGCTGGACTGACCAGGGCTCAAGCGCCACAGGCGTGACAACCGCGGAACTCAGCGACCGCTGGGAGTTCAGGCCCTCAACCGAACTGTGGTCATGGGTGAGCGGAAGCAGCACGCAAAACGAAATCTACCTCGCCGCCATGCCCGAGCTCATCCCCTCAGCCGAAACCTGGACATGGGTGAGCGGAAGCACTGTGGATCTCGCTGTGGTCGGCAATGCTCCCGGAGCACGCTGCCACACCGTGAACTGGATCGAAAGCGGAGGCAATTCCTGGCTCGCCTGTGGAGATGATCTCCAGGCGAACGCCAGCATCAATGAGCTCTGGCGTCTCGGTCCGTAACCAGTCAAATCATCGCATTGCTCTGGACGTGTGCCTCGTGCCCACGTCCTTTTTTTGATCCCTGGCCCCTCCGTTTGCCCCAATCCCCTCGCGCCTCCTATACTTGAAGTTCGGGCCAACGCCCATCGGACTCGTAATGCGCATTGCCTACCTGGATTGCTTCTCCGGAATCAGTGGCGACATGTTTCTCGGCGCAGCCGTAGATGCTGGCGTCCCTCTGGAGAAGCTCGAAACCGTAACCCGCGCCCTCGGCCTCCATGCTGAGCTGGCGGCCCGTCGCGTCGAGCGCGCCGGCCTCGCCGCTACCAAGCTGGATGTCATCATTCACGGTCGCGCCGACCAGCCCCTCGACCTCGATTCCGCGCACCTGCACGAAGCAGCACATTCACACGCGCACGAATCATCCCACTCACACAAAGCGGCGGATTCGCACCAGCACTCCCACTCGCATCCGACCCACTCGCACCAGCCCGAGCCCGCCCCGGCGCACTCGCACGTTCATCGCGGACTCGCCGAAATCCGCGAGATCATCTCCCGAGCTCCCATCAGCGCCACTTCCCAGGCCTTCGCGCACAAAACTTTTTCACTACTCGCCGAGGCCGAGGCCAAAATTCACAATCGCCCGCCCGAGTCCATCCACTTCCACGAGGTCGGCTCTGAAGACGCCATCGTGGACGTCATCTGCGCCGCCGTCGCCGTCGAGGCGCTCGCCGTCGATCGCTGGTACTGCTCCGCGCTCAACACCGGCAGCGGCACAGTCAAATGCGCGCACGGAGTCCTCCCCGTCCCAGCGCCCGCCACTGCTGAGCTTCTTCGCGGCGCGCCCGTCTTCTCCTCCGGCATTCAAAAGGAGCTGCTCACGCCCACCGGTGCCGCCATCCTGCGCGCCCTCGACGTCCGCTTCGAAGCACTCCCCCCGATGACGCTCTCGGCCACCGGCTACGGTGCCGGCGCCCGAGACTTCCCCGCCTCCGCCAACGTCGTCCGCCTCATCCTAGGCGAGAGTGAACTCGGGTGCCCCACCTTCGACGCGCCGCCCTTTGCGCGGCTAAGGGGGGACGGATGGGGACCAGACAACACCATCACCGTCCTCGAAGCCAATCTCGACGACATGAATCCGCAGCTCTTCTCCTACGTGCAGCAAAAGCTGCTCGCGGCCGGTGCTCTCGATGCCTTTGGCGTCCCCGTGCAGATGAAGAAAGGCCGTCCCGGTATCGTCTTCACTGTGCTGGCCTCACCCGCCCACGCCGAGCTGCTGGCCCGCATCCTGCTCACCGAAACCACCACTCTCGGCGTCCGCATGCGCCACGAGCAGCGCCGCATTCTTGCCCGCGAGCACGTCACAGTCGAATCCCCTTGGGGCCCCATCCGTATCAAACTCGGCCGGCTGCAAGGAGAAGTTGTAAACTGCGCGCCTGAGTTCGAGGACTGTCGGGCAATCGCCGAAGCCACAGGAGTGCCTCTCAAAACCGTGCTGCAAGAGGCAATGCATTTATATCTTGGGTCGCCCACGCTCGCAGATCACGCGGCTGATAACGCCGCCGCTACCAACGCCAATTCCGGCGACGTCTCTAAAAGTTTTTCGTCCTGATCGAGAGATTCGTATGAGTGAGCAACGCGAAAAGTTTTACATTACAACCCCGATCTACTACGTCAACGCGCGGCCTCACATCGGCCACACCTATACCACGGTCGTCTGTGACGCCATCGCCCGCCGCCAGCGCATGTTGGGCCATGACACCTATTTCCTCACCGGCACCGACGAGCACGGCCAGAAGATCGAGCGCTCGGCTGCTGCCGCCGGCAAAAGCCCGCAGCAGTTCACCGACCAGGTCAGCGCCGAGTTCCGCTCGCTCTGGGATCGCATGGGCATCACCTACGACAAGTTCATCCGCACCACCAGCCCCGAGCACAAGCGCGGCGTGCAGGCCATGTTTACCCTGCTCCAGGAGCGCGGCTACATCTATAAAGGTTCCTACACCGGCCAATATTGCGTCTTCGACGAGCTTTACGCCGACGACAATGCTCCCGGCACGCCCTGCCCTGTCTGCGGCCGCATCACCGAGACCGTCCAGGAGGAGAATTATTTCTTCAAGCTCGCCGACATGGCCGAGCCGCTCCTCAAGCTTTACGAAGAAAATCCCGGCCTCATCTATCCCGAGACGCGCCGCAACGAAGTCCTCTCTTTCATCAAAAGCGGCCTGCGCGATCTCTCGATCTCGCGCACCACGTTCACCTGGGGCATTCCCGTACCCGGTGACCCCTCGCACGTCATCTACGTCTGGCTCGACGCACTCTGCAACTACATCACTGCCGTAGGCTTTGGCTCGCCTGACCCCAAGGATCAACAGCGCTATCAGCATTACTGGCCCGCCGACGTGCACATGATCGGAAAAGAGATCGTGCGCTTCCACTGCGTTTACTGGCCGGCCTTCCTGCTCGCCGCCGGCATCCCTCTGCCCCGCCAGATCATCGCCCACGGCTGGCTGCTCTTTGAAGAGAGCAAGATGTCCAAATCGCGCGGCAATATCGTGCGCAGTGAGACCATCCTCGAAGTCCTCGGCGCCGACGCCTTACGCTACTTCCTCTTCCGCGAGATCGTCTTCGGACAGGACGGCTCCTTCTCCTTCGATGCCCTCGTGCAGCGCTTCAACAGCGATCTCGCCAACGGACTTGGCAACCTTGCTAGCCGCACCCTCTCGATGA
The DNA here is from genome assembly GCA_963738165.1 of uncultured Acidobacteriota bacterium. Taxonomy (GTDB): domain Bacteria; phylum Acidobacteriota; class Terriglobia; order Terriglobales; family Acidobacteriaceae; genus TOLSYN. Next base: position 141,082 of record CAVTVE010000006.1, on the reverse strand, counting down.
TTCAGCGTTATTTCGGCGGAGAGGTTCCCTATCCCAGTGCCACCATCGCCCACACTCCCGCCGAGGCCGCGATCGCCAAACTTGCGAACGAGACCATCGCCCATTACAACCGTCTCTTTGACGCCTACCAGTTCTCGCGTGCCCTGGAAACCGTCTGGTCCCTGCTCAGCGCCGTCGATAAATACATCGTAGAGAATCAGCCCTGGGCCATCGCAGAAAAAGCCATCGCAGAAACAGGAGGCAACAGCGACTCGCGTGCTCGCCTCGCCACCATCCTCTACACCTCGGCCGAAGCTCTGCGCATCATCACCGCCCTTGCCCACCCCATCATCCCTGACTCCACCGCAAAGATCTTCACCCAGCTCGGCCTCAACGATATCTCGAAGACCGATCTCAACACCTTGCGTTGGGGACAGTTAAACGTCGGCACCCGCCTCGCCCGGATCGAAGCCGTTTTCCCACGCGCCGACAAGAGCGCGATTGAAAGGATGCAACAGATGGAAGAACAACGTAAGAGCGCAGCAGAGGCCGCACCTGCAGCCGCGGCCTCTGCCGCAGCAACCATTAGCGAAACACCCGCCGTCCCGGCGCCCCTGCCCGCCACAGCCAGCGCTGCCGCCCCCACTGAAATCCCAGCAGGTGCCCCACATCTGCCGCAGTCAGCAGATGTGGGAACTTCCGCCGTCCCCCTCATCACCATCGACGATTTTCTTAAAGTCGAGCTCCGCGTCGGCACCGTCCTCACCGCAGAAAAAGTCGAGAAGGCCGACAAACTCCTGCGCCTCACCGTAGACATCGGCACCGAGGTCCGCCAGATCGTCGCCGGAATTGCCAAAGCCTATGCCCCCGAAACTCTCATCGGACGCAAGGTCGTCATCGTCGCCAACCTCGCTCCCCGCAAGCTACGCGGCATCGAATCGCAAGGCATGATCGTCGCCGCATCCCTCGGAGAAGAAGGCCAGCCAGCCCTCGCCAGCTTCCTCGAGGACGTCCCCAACGGTGCCCGCTTAAAATAACAACTCCCCCGAAAGTGAAGCCGGGTGCCCCACCTTAGCGCCGCGCTCTTCGGCGCTAAGGTGGGAAGAAATACCGTCCACCCAACCACGCCTTTGCTTTTGTAGTTGCATTTGTTTCTATGGTGTCATTCTGAACGAAGTGAAGGCCCCCGCCCCGCTCAAATCTCCCGTGCAAGCCAAGCTTTTCAATCAGCAATTGATTTCGAAAACCCTTCGCTCTTTCGGCGCTAAGGTGGGAAGCAATACCACACAGTTGCTTTTCCCTTCTCCGCTGTGATGTCATTTCCGGGATATGTTCCTCGACTCCCACGCCCATCTCGACGGCACCCAGTTCGCCTCCGATCGCGAAGCGGTCATCCAGCGCGCCTACGACGCCGGCGTCCGAGCTCTGCTCGCCATTGGCAACGGAGACGGCCCCGACGACCTCGCCTGCGCCATCCCCTTCGCCGAGCAATACTTCTGGATCTACGCCTCCATCGGCGTCCACCCGCACGAAGCGCGCCTGCTCGCCCCCGCCCACCTCGAACTCATGCAGCGCCTCGCCCATCACCCTAAGGTCATCGCCATCGGAGAAATCGGACTCGACTACCATTACGACTACTCGCCGCGAGAGGTGCAGCAGCGCGTCTTCCGCCAGCAGCTCGAGCTCGCCGCCGCCGTCAAACTTCCCATCCTCATCCACTGCCGCCCCAGCCAGAACAGCACCAATGCCTGGGATGACCTCCTCGCCATCCTCGGCGAGCACTGGGCTGCCACCGGCCTCGCCGGAGTCATGCATTGCTTCACCGGAGACCTCGCCCAGGCCCAAGCCTCGCTCGATCTTGGCTTCATCCTCTCCTTCGCCGGAAACCTCAGCTACCCCAAGGCGCAGAACATCCGGGACGCCGCAGCCCTCGTCCCCCTCGACCGCTTCTTCCTCGAAACCGACTGTCCCTACCTCGCCCCCATCCCCCACCGCGGCAAACGCAACGAACCCGCCTACGTCGTCGAAACCGCCCGCCACTTCGCCCAACTCCGCAACCTCACCCCCGAAGCCGCCGGCTCCCTCGCCCTCGAAAACTTCATTCGGTTCTTCCATTTAACTTGATCTTTTAAAACGCACATCTCCCCCCTTGAATATAGAACCCAAGCGAGGGGCGAGCTACCAGGCACGAGACGAGCTCAGGCGAGCTGTCCGAAAACCTGCTCAATCTGCTTGCGATGGTGTTCGATAATCTCTGGAGGTGTTCCCCAGGCTGCCGTTTTCCGCGCCAAAACTGAAACAACGCTGGCTAATGTTTCCTTCGTCGGCTTCTCGAACTCCGCACCAGCCTCGTGGAATCCAGCACGGACCGCTCCAATTACGGTCTTCCATAGATCGTCATCTTTCGGTGCCATTCCCAACTTGTGAGCAGCCTCTGCGAAATTCTCCTTCTGCGCCTCAAAGAAACACTTGCACACAAGGTCGCGAGCTTTGACCGGAGTCATGTTTTCCAAATCCGATTTTCCGACGAACCATCTCTGATATGCGATCACGAGTGCCTCCTTAATAAATAACCGTGCGCTGCCAAACGGCTCAGCACTACGGGCGTTTTCATCGCTTAGAAATTTCGTGCGGCGAAGCGATTCTACTCTGAATGTCAACAACATTGGGACAGTCGGGTGCCCTAACATTTGCGCCCAGTAACACACGTCGGTTACCCCAGATCTGCAGCAGATCCAGTGTGTAGGTGCCCCATTGTGATCTTGTGGTTGTTGTTCCCCGGGGGTGTGCATTCCGAACAAAATAAGGAATCCCTTGCCCCCATTTAGGACCGGGCACAGTCCTTAGAACCCGGAAACTTTGAAGCCTTTAAAGAAATCTCATCCCTCCTTTCGAAAACCCGGAATTCATCGGATGCGGGAACGCCCGCTTTGTCATACACTAGTAAGCAATGGCCGCTGAAAACTCATTCGACATCGTCAGCAACGTGGACCTGCCGGAAGTCTCCAATGCCATCCAGCAGGCTCTGAAGGAGATCCATCAGCGTTACGACCTGAAGGGTTCGCACTCCGACATCCAGTTTGACGGTAAGGAGGAGCTCGTCCTCACCTCCGCCGACGAATACAAGCTCAAGGCCGTGATCGACGTGCTGCAGTCCAAACTGGTCAAGCGCAACGTCTCGCTTAAGTCATTTGAGTACGGCAAGATTGAGCCTGCCGCCGGTTCCACCGTCCGCCAGAAGGTCAAACTTCAGCAGGGCATCGCCATTGAAAAGGCCCGCGAGATCGTAAAAACCATCAAGGATTCCAAAAAGAAAGTGCAAGCCTCCATCAACGGAGACATCGTCCGCGTCACCGGCAAGGACCGCGACAGCCTGCAGGAGATCATCGCCCTGCTTCGCCAGAGCGATTTCGGTATCGATATGCAGTTTACGAACTATCGCAACAATTAATTGGTAGGCGCGGAATCCAATAAAATCAGTAAGGGCTCAATCTTGAACAGCTTGACTGCAGCAGCAAGGGGTAAACAGATCTTCGACCTTCTCCGTGAGGACCTGGAGGCCATTGAGCGCGAGTTCGGTGGCTACAGCGTTTCGAATGTACAGGCCATCACAGAGATCGGCGAATACCTGCGTCAGGGCGGAGGAAAGCGCCTCCGGCCCGCGCTGCTGCTGCTCGCCGCCAAAATGCTCGACTACAAGGGCAGCGGAGCTGTCCGCCTCGGGGCCGTCGTCGAGATCATCCACACCGCAACTCTCGTTCATGACGACATCATCGACGAGGCCGAAATCCGCCGCGGACGCCCCTCGCCCAACACCATCTGGGGCAACCCCAAGTGCGTCCTCGCCGGCGATTGGCTCTACATGCAGGCCTTTCAAATCTCTTTGGAAGAGCGCAACCTCCACGTACTCGACCTGCTCACCGAACTCACCAAGCAGATGGTTGAAGGCGAGCTTCTCCAGATCGAGCAGCTCGGCTCGCTGATCACCCGCGACAGCCATCTCGATCTCATCTATCGCAAGACTGCCTGCCTCTTCGCCGTCTGCATGCAGTTGGGTGGAGTATTGGCCGGGGCCAACCAGGAGCAGCAGCTACGCTTGCGCGAATACGGCCGCGCCGTCGGCATGGCCTTCCAGATCACCGATGACGTCCTCGATCTCACCGCCTCCGAACTGGTTCTCGGCAAACCCGTCGCCAGCGATCTGCGCGAGGGCAAGGCAACCCTCGCCGTCATCCACGCCCTTGAGCGATGCAACGCCGAGGAGCGCGCCCGGATCCAGATCGTGCTCGAGCAGCGAGCCTTCAACGGCGTCACCCATCAGGACATTCTCGCCATCCTGGGCCGGTACGAATCCATCCATGCCGCCAACCAGGAGGCGGCGAAGTTCGCCCAGCACGCGGTCACGCAACTTCATGCCTTCCCCGAAAACAGCTTCAAGCGCGCTCTCCTCTGGCTTCCGCAGTTCGTCGTCGCCCGCGAGAAGTAGCGAATAGCCGAACCATTGCCTGATTGAACATCCCACCAGAGCCTTTCCCTGCCTACTCAGTCAATGTTTCCGTAGTTCCCAAAAACGATTTACCTTATAGATAAATTCGCCTCCCCAACCATTATCATTTTCATCAATAGTCACCTCGAAGCGCCTTGGTGCATTACGAACGGCAAGATCCAAATTATTAATTTGTTTCGTGATGGGAAAACCAGGAACATGCGCCTGCATCTTACCTCCGCATGAAAGGTACAAAGGTTCTGTCGCTGCTCGTGTTAACAAGTTCCCTCACCCTGGCGCAGTCCACTGGTATCTCCGGGAACCAAACCAGTATCGTTCCCGATGGCAAACTCGCAGAAGTCCCAAATAGCATCTCCGCCCCGAGCCCTGCACCGTACATCGAAAATACGATTGCCATACCCCCGAAGATCTCGAAAGGCGAGCACCCCCGATTTTTTGATAAGCGGAATTTGGAGCTATTCGGAGTGAATGCGTTGGCGCAAACTCAGGCGCTCCTTGCCATTCAATCCCACGGGGCAGCAGTACAGAGCCGCGGCCGCACACTCGACCCATTCGAAAAACACTTCGAGTCCTACGGCTACGGCTGGGGTGCGGTATATCGCTATGGAGGAGGTATCGGCCTGAATACTTTTGTAGCCTATGTCTTTCACGCGACGGGACACCACAAGCTTGAACGCTGGGTTCCCTACATCGCGATGGCGCACGCGGAAGCCGCTACCGGATATGCCCTCACCGGTTCGAAGCAGGGGCGCACCGGTTGGTAACGGAGCAACGCCCATGTTTAGACGGGCGAGTCTGGACGATCAAACAAAAGGCGCACGAAGCGGATGCGTATGCAGCCTCGTGCGCCTGGACTAACTGGACAAATCCTAGAACTGGAATCCTATTCCGCTGCTGAAGTTCTGAAAGAGCGAAGTAGAATTACGTCCCCATGGAACAGGCTGAGCGGCCCATTGCCCGATGCGCCAATACAAGCCGTGTGTAAGCTGATAATCGGCACCGACACCTACACGAAATGTAACTGTATTTTCTGGGCTGACCTTCGCCGTGGGAGTAGGCGCATTATGCAATTGGTTGGAATCCTGGTTGGAGAAGCCAAACTGTGCCGTGCCGTAAGGCCGGAAGCGCCCGGTCAAAATATTGAATTTCGGGCCTGCGGTACCCTGCCACTGGCTCACATTAGGGGAAACCCGCCGGAACGTTTGGCCCCCTGCAATCGTCCATGCCCAACGGGCATTGCCATGCAGTGTATAAGCAATTTCATAGCCCTGAAGGTTATTGCTGGCATAGCCAGAACCGTAGCTGGGAAGGTTCACGACATATCCAACAAATACGTCAGACTTGGGAGTGTACACTTCCATCGTCTGTGGTGCCTGACCAAAACATAGAGATGTAAACAGCAGTAGCAGAGCTGCGATGGAAAACTTTTTCATCTCACCTTTTCCCCAAGTTCAACGGGTTCAATTCAAGTGGGCAAACGCTCTCTCGTCGCTTGCAAGACGAAAAAGATGATCGTTGGATGGCCCATTATATCAGGAACTCTGCATGCAGCAACTCTGATTCGCAAAGAGACTGCCCGCGATATTTCAGCTCCGTGATGGCAGTTTGGGTTCCGCTAATGGACGGCCGACACTATAGTAATGAAAGCCGGCGTCTGCCATTTTGGTAAGGCTAAAAAGATTTCGTCCGTCGATCACAACGGGATAACGCATGACCTGACGCAGGCGCTCGAGGTCGAGGTCGGCGAACTGCGGCCACTCGGTTACAACTAAAAGCGCGTGAGCATCTTTCGCAGCTTCGAACTCATTGCAGGCATAGCGCAAACTACCGTTGGGCGGCAAAGCGGCGCAGGCCTTCTCCATCGCGGCCGGATCGTAGGCGGAAACGATGCATCCTGCGGCAAGCAGACTCTTGACCATGCTCATGGACGGCGATTCGCGAATATCATCGGTACCGCCCTTGAAGGCGAGGCCTAGAACTCCGATGTGCTTCCCTTTGAGGGTCCAGAGCGCGCTGCGCAACTTCTTCATGAAACACATCTGCTGGTTCTCATTTATCTTTTCGACCGACTTCAGGAGTTCGAAATCGTAGCCTACGGTTTCCGCAATCTTGTAGAAGGCACGCACATCCTTGGGAAAGCAGGAGCCTCCATAGCCGAGGCCCGCATTCAGGAAGCGGGAGCCGATGCGAGAGTCTGCACCAACGCCGTTGGCCACCTCCTCCACATCCGTTCCGACGAGTTCGCAGATGTTGGCTACGGCATTGATGAAGGAAATCTTCAGCGCGAGGAAAGCATTGGAGGCGTGCTTGATCAGTTCGGCGCTCTTGGCGCTGGTTTCCAGGTAGCGAACTCCGCCGCGAAGATCGCGCGGACCGGGAACATGATCAGGTCGAGAGAAGTAGCTGCCATCGATCAGCGGCTGGTATACCTGGCGCAAAACTGCGCGCGCACGCTCGGCATCGGCGCCGACGACGACCCGGTCGGGATATAGGAAGTCTTCGATGGCCGTGCCCTCGCGAAGGAACTCCGGATTGGAAACTACATCGAAGTTCTCATCCTTTGCGCCGTTGAAGCGGAGAGTGCGGCTGATCCACTGATTGGTGAGCACGGGAACCGTACTCTTTTCGACCACAACCTTGTAGTCGTGCAGTTCAGATGCAATCTCACGAACCGATGCCTCAACGAAGGAGAGATCGGCCTCACCGGTGGGCGACTGGGGCGTGCCCACGGCGATGAAGATTACCGCTGACTCACGCACCGCTGAGGGCAGATCGGTGGTAAAGACCAGGCGCTGCCCGCGGTGGCGGGCCAACATCTCCGGCAACCGCTCCTCATAGATCGGAATACCGCCGGATTGGAGCTCGGCCACCTTCTCCGAGTCATTGTCCACACAGACAACCGAATGACCGATTTCGGCGAAGCAAACGGCGGCGATCAACCCAACATAGCCGGACCCGATGACCGCGATCTTCAGAGGAGCGTTCGTTTGTTGCTGAGATTTCACAATAGGTCCTTTTCTTTGAAGCAGGGTACGAGCGGTTAGTTCACCGCGATGAACGAATCGTCATGGAGCGCCCAACGCTCCCAATCCTTCTCAGGATATCAGGTCACCGCCCCGCCTAGAACAGAGTTGAGGCAGGATATTGGGCAGGCCTTCACCACGCCGACCTACTCCGTCTCTCTTGAGAAGCTGATATGCTTTTCGCTATATGCGGCGGCCAGGGGTTGCAGAAGCAAGCCAATTCGAAGTCACCTAACCTGATGACCAGCAGTGCAATGGCAGGCGCATTGGGGCTCTGTTGTGCTCAGGCCGGCATCTTACAACGCAGGTCGCCGGGCGGTACGCCGACTGATTGCAGATGGCTTTGTTACAGTCAGAAAAATTCTTGAGGTAAGGGTAGGAGCAAATGAAGAAGGCTTTAATCACGGGAGTCACAGGGCAGGATGGATCGTATCTGGCCGAGTTGCTTCTTTCCAAAGGATACGAAGTCCATGGAGTGAAGCGCCGCACTTCCCTGTTCAATACGGACCGGATCGATCATCTCTACCAGGACCCTCACGACCGGAATCGCCGCTTCTTTCTGCACTACGGAGACATGACCGATACCAGCAGCCTGGTACGCATCATCCAGGGCATACAGCCGGATGAGATTTACAACCTGGCAGCGCAGAGCCACGTGGCCGTCTCCTTTGAAGAACCGGAATACACGGCGAACGCCGATGGTATAGGTACGTTGCGCGTCCTGGAGGCGATCCGCATCTTAGGTTTGGAAAAAACGACGCGTTTTTATCAGGCCTCAACCTCTGAGCTATACGGCCTCGTGCAGGAAATTCCGCAGTCGGAGACCACGCCATTTTATCCGCGCTCGCCCTATGCGGCGGCCAAACTGTACGCCTTCTGGATCACCGTGAACTATCGCGAGGCCTACGGAATCTATGCCTGTAACGGTATCCTGTTCAACCACGAGTCTCCGGTACGAGGCGAAACCTTTGTAACGCGCAAGATTACCCGCGGTCTGTCGCGCATCAAAGCCGGGCTGCAGGAGTCGCTCTACCTGGGCAATCTGGATTCTCTGCGCGATTGGGGACATGCCCGCGACTATGCGGAAATGCAATGGCTGATGTTGCAGCAAGAGCAGCCAGAGGATTTCGTCATTGCCACAGGTGTACAGCGCAGCGTGCGGGAGTTTATCAACATTGCCGCCGAAAAGCTGGAGATGAAAATTACATGGAAGGGCGCGGGTGTGGATGAGAAGGGCTACGACGAACAGGGGCGCTTGATCGTCGCCATCGACCCCCGTTATTTCCGTCCGACCGAAGTTGAGACACTGCTGGGAAATCCCGCGAAGGCAAAGGCCAAGCTGGGATGGGAGCCGAAGACCAGCTTCGACGAACTGGTGACCGAGATGGTGACAGCGGATTACGAACTTGCGAAACGCGACGCTCTGGTACACGAGAAGGGCTACAAGATACTGCATCACCATGAATAATTATATGCAGAAGGACTCAAAAATCTTCGTGGCCGGCCATCGCGGCCTGGCAGGTTCAGCCATCGTCCGAAAGCTCCGCTCGCTGGGCTACGAAAACCTTTTGCTGCGCACGCGTCAGGAGGTCGATCTCCAGGACTCGGATGCGGTGGGCAGGTTATTTGAAGCGGAGCGTCCGGAGTTTGTATTTCTTGCCGCGGCGAAGGTGGGAGGCATTCTCGCCAATCGCGACTTCCCTGCCGACTTCATCGCACAGAATTTACGCATACAGAGCAATGTCATCGAGAGCGCCTACCACACCGGAGTCAGGCGGCTGCTGTTTCTCGGGTCGAGCTGCATCTATCCTAAGCTGGCTCCGCAGCCGATCCCGGAAGATCAACTGCTTGCCGGGCCGCTGGAGTTTACGAACCGTTCCTACGCCGTGGCAAAGATTGCCGGCATCGAGCTGTGCTGGGCGTTTAACCGCCAGCACGGAACCGGCTTCCTGGCGGCGATGCCGACCAATCTTTACGGCCTGGGGGACAACTACGATCTGGAAAGTTCGCACGTCCTTCCCGCATTGATTCGGAAAGTGCATGAGGCCAAGGAGCGCGGTGAGCGGAGCGTCACTGTATGGGGCACGGGCAGGCCTTTACGCGAATTTCTTTTCAGCGATGACATGGCCGATGCCTGCGTCTTCCTGCTGAATCTGCCGCAAGATGAATTTCGCAAGCTGACCGGCAACCCTGAAGTGGCGCCGCTGGTGAACGTGGGTAGCGGCCAGGAGTTGACCATTTCCGAACTGACTAAGAAAGTCTGCGCGGTGCTGGAATTCGACGGCGAGGTCGCCTTTGATGCCAGCAAACCGGATGGAACTCCACGAAAGCTGATGGACAGCTCGAAGTTGTTCAGTTATGGCTGGCGGCCAAAGGTTCCCTTGGAAGATGGAATCCGCATCGCCTATGACGAGTTCCGAGGTAAGGCCGCAAGAAAGAATGCGTAGCGCAATTCGCAATCACAATATTCCTGCACTCGAGGTTGAGGAATGATCGACATCCATTGCCATCTGCTGCCTGCGGTAGACGATGGTGCAAAGTCCTGGGACGTGACGCTTGAGATGTGCCGGATGGCCGAACAGGATGGAGTGACCCACATTGTCGCGACCCCACATGCGAATTACGAGTACCAGTACGACCGAGCCCTCCATCTCGACCGCCTCGAAGAACTCCGTGCTCGCGTCCCCAAACTGAGCTTTTCACTGGGATGCGACTTTCACCTCTCCTATGAAAATATCCAGGATGCGATGCAGCACCCGGAGCGCTATGCGATCGGCAGTACGCGCTACCTGCTGGTAGAGTTGTCCGACTATAGCGCATACAATGTTGCGCAAACCCTCGAAGATTTGCAGAGCGTGGGGCTGCTTCCGATCCTCACGCATCCGGAGCGAAACGCCGTCATTCTGGGCAATCCGGAGTTGCTCAACAAATACGCCGAGGTGGGCTGTTTGTTTCAGATCACGGCCAACTCGCTCACCGGCTTCTGGGGGAAACAAAAGCAACAGCTTTGCGAGGAGATGCTGCGGCACAAAATGGTCCACTTCATCGCAAGCGATGCCCATGGCGTGAACAACCGTCCTCCAATCCTTTCGGCTGCGCGCGAGGCGGCCGCCAAGATTATCGGAGTCGAGGCGGCGGAAAAATTGGTAAAAGCAAATCCCGAAGCAGTGTTGAGCAATCAGCCCACGTTGCAATGAACTCCGCAGGCTGTCGCTGCGAGCTTCGCATCACGGGAATACTTGCGCTACCCCTGCGCCGCTGGATTAGAATTGTCGTGCGCGCCTGTAGCTCAACTGGATAGAGCACGAGTCTTCGGAACTCGGGGTTGCAGGTTCAACTCCTGTCGGGCGCACCACAATTTTCAATTTCGAGCCAGAGCTCCCGGCAAGCAATGGGAAGTTTCGATAGCGTTTCCGTGCCGCACACGTTCGACATGACGAAAGATAGTCTTCCCACCCTCCCCGCTGGTCAGTGATCATAAATATTGGCATTAATTCCAGTTAAGAAGCTTGTATCGACGCATGCGGGCTAGCTGTTTTGAATGGAGCAAAGGATGCGAAAGCTGCGTTCGCTGTGCTGCACAATTGTCCTGTTGACCAGTGCCGGCGTTGTTGCTCAGACGCCGTCACCGATGACGTGGGATGAGGTGCGCCACCGCTTTGAACAGAACAATCCAACTCTGCTGGCGGGGCGGTTAAATATCGATGAGTCTAAGGCGCAGGAGATCACTGCATATCTCCGGCCCAACCCGCAATTCACTCAGACCGCGGATGGAACCCAAATCGTTCCTCACAATGGAGTGTTGCAGCCGTTCTCAGGCACTTTCTTTGTAAGCGCGTTCAGTTATCTGCACGAACGGGAACATAAGCGAGAGCTGCGACTGGAGAGCGCTCAGAAAAGTACGGCGATATCCGTCTCAACTCAGGCCGATTTGGAGAGGACATTGCTGTTCGGCTTGCGTAGTGCGTTTGTATCGACGCTGCAGGCCAAGACGGTACTGCAACTTGCAAAAGAGAACCTGGCCTATTACGACCATGTGCTCGACATCAGCAGGACTCGATTCAAGGCCGGCGACATTGCGCAGATCGATCTCGACCGGCTGGAGTTGCAGCGGGTGCAGTATGAGTCCGATGTGGAAACCGCTGACGTCAACCTGCGCACAGCGAAAATAGCACTGCTTACGCTTCTTAACGATCGCACTCCGATTGATAAATACGATGTAAGCGGGACGTTCGATTTCAGCGAGCAACTCTTGCCTCAGGATGAGTTCCGCAAGATCGCCTTGGAGAACCGCCCCGATCTGAAGGCCGCCTTAGAAGCCGTGGACAAAGCGGAGACCGACCACAAGCTGGCGGTGTCGAACGGCTCAACCGATCCGACCTTCAGCTCGTGGTATACGTACAATGCCTCGACCAACAACCCGAATGCCCGCCAGACGCTCGGCGCCAGTGTCAACGTCCCGCTGCGGATCTTTGATCGCAATCAAGGTGAGAAGCTGCGCACGCAGGTTGATATTACGCGCGAGGAACGACTGCACGACGCTGCGTTAGGACAGGTGTTCAGCGACGTGGATTCCGGCTACGCCACCCTGGATAGCACCGTAAAGCTGCTGATGCCCTACAAGGCCATGTACCTGAAACAGTCGGTACGCGTACGCGACACAATCTTTTTTTCTTATCGGAATGGCGGGGCTTCCCTGCTTGATTTCTTAAATGCTGAGAGTGAATACCGGGCCGTGCAACTGAATTACGTGAACCTGGTCGGCTCTTATTTGACCGCGGCAGCCCAAATGAATATGGCCGTGGGCCGCGAGGTGATCCAATGAAAAGCAAACTTACTTGCCTGATCCTTATGACGACTCTTTGCTTGTCCTTGAGTGTGCTGCTTGTTAGTTGCAAAGAAGGCAAGGCAGACCAGAAAGCCGAGGCTCCGCCGCCGGTCACCGTCGTACCTGACATGGACCCCAACAACTTCAAGGTTGAACATCCGGAGCAGTTTCCGTTGGCCACCGCGGGCGAGCACAAAGCAGCACCGGAGTTGAATGTGACGGGCGTGGTACAGGCCGATGTCTCGCGCGCCGTACCTGTGATTTCACTTGCCTCGGGCAGGGTGGTGGAGATCCACGCCCGGCTCGGCGACACGGTGAAAAAGGGTCAACTGTTGCTGAAGGTACGAAGCAATGATGTCAACGGCGCTTATCAGGTTTATCAGAAGGCCGAGAACGATGACCGGCTTGCGCGGATACAACTGGAGCGCACAAAGCTTCTCTATGATAACGGCGCCGCAGCCAAGAGCGCTCTCGATCAGGCCGAAGCCACTGCCCAGGACACAAAGGTCGATCTGCAAACCGCAGACGAACAACTGCGCATCCTTGGCGTGGACAAGGCCCATCCGTCCGGGATCGTCGATGTTACCGCACCGATATCCGGCGTCATCACGGAACAACAGGTCACCAACGCAGCAGGCGTGCAGGGCCTGTCTGGTCCCAGCCCGTTCACCATCTCGGATCTGTCCTATGTCTGGATCATCTGCGACGTATACGAAAACGATCTCGACGCCGTGCACGTTGGCGAAACCGCAGACATTCACCTGGCTGGCTATCCCAACAAGGTTTTAAAGGCCCGCATCGACAACATCATGCCGACACTGGACCCGACGCTTCGCACTGCGAAAGTGCGTTTGGAAGTGCCCAATCCCGGAATACTGCGAATCGGAATGTTCACCACCGCGACCTTCTTTGGTAAACAGGCAGAGATCAGGGCCGCAGTTCCGGCGAGCGCCGTTCTGCATATCCACGATCGCGACTGGGTCTTTGCGCCTGTGGGCAACGGAAATTTCAAGCGGCTGGAAGTCACCGCCGGAGCCATTCTCCCCGGAAACATGCAGGAGATTATCTCGGGGATCAAACCCGGAGCACAGGTGGTTGAGAATGCGCTGGTCCTGCAAAACACGGTGGAGCAGTAGATGATTCGCCGGATCGTCGACTTCGCGCTTGATCAGAAGCTTCTCGTCCTTGCATTTACTCTCCTGCTGCTCGCGGCCGGAGCGGTCGCCTTCCACCGTCTTCCGGTCGACGCCTACCCCGATGTAGCGGATAACTATGTTGACGTTATCACTCAGTGGCCGGGGATTTCAGCGGAGCAAGTGGAGCAGCAGGTCACGGTGCCTCTGGAAACGGCATTGAACGGCATTCCGCATGTAGTGCACCTGCGTTCGTTCTCGATCTTCGGCCTCTCTGACATCAAGCTGATCTTTGACGACGAATCCGTTAACGAATGGAACCGCGAGCGGGTTCTCGAGCGTTTGACCCAGGCCTCTGCCTCGCTACCGGCCGGGGTCACGCCGCAGATGGGTACCGATTGGAGCCCGGCAGGCCAGATCTACTTTTTCACCCTGCACAGCACCAATCCACAATACGACGTGATGGAGTTGAAGTCGCTGGAAGACTGGGTGGTCGAAAAGAATCTGAAAGCCGTCCCGGATATCGTCGACGTGAATACCTTCGGCGGGCCCACGCGCGAATACCAGGTCCGGCTCGATCCGAACAAGCTGATCGCGTACGGCCTCAGCCTTGCACAAGTGGAACAGCAACTCAGCAACAACAACACGAATGCGGGCGGCAGCTTCGTGGAAGCAGGTCTGCAGCAGATCAACGTTCGCGAAGTGGGCCTGGTCAGAAACGTTAACGATATCGAGAACACGGTCATCCTGACCAAGACCGGAACCCCGATACGCGTGAAAGAGATTGCTGTGGTTGCGCAAGGTCCGAAGATCCGCCTCGGCCAGTTCGCACGCGCGATTCGCCACGATGATGGAACGATCGTCAATAACGATGATGTCGTATCAGGGATCGTGCCGATGCGGAAAGGCGCGAATGCCGAGGAGGCGCTCAAAGGCCTTGAGGCAAAGGTGAAGGAGATGAACGACCATATCTTGCCCCCAGGGGTAAAGATCGTTCCGTTCATTGATCGCAGCACTCTGATTCACTTCACCACCCACACGGTTCTGCACAACCTGACAGAAGGCTTCATCCTCGTTACACTTGTGCTGCTGCTGTTGCTGGGGAACGTGCGTGGCGCATTGATCGTTGCGCTGACGATTCCATTCTCGCTGCTGTTCGCCTCAATCTGTCTTGATCTGAATCATATCCCGGCCAATTTGCTTTCGCTCGGAGCCCTCGATTTCGGAATGGTTGTGGACGGCGCAGTGGTGATGATCGAGAACATCATTCGCCACATGGGCCAGGACCACGACCGAAAGCCCGTGGCGGACCGGATACGCGCGGCCGCACACGAGGTGCAGAGGCCGGTTTTTTACGCCATTACCATCATCATCACCGCCTACCTTCCCATCTTCACTTTGCAGCGGGTGGAAGGAAGATTATTTCGTCCGATGGCTTGGACAGTCGCCTTTGCCCTGCTCGGTGCTGTGATCTTCTCGATGACGATCGCGCCCGTGCTGGCCAGTTTTCTCTTCCGCAAAGAAGCCAAAGACTGGCATAATCCCGTGCTGGTTTGGCTGACGGAGCGTTACCGGCGGGCACTGTCCTGGATGGTCGATCACCGTTGGGCAATGATTCTGATTGTGCTTGCCGCCGTTGGCGTTAGCGGCTACCTGACACTGACAGACACGATCGGCTCCGAGTTTCTGCCTCATCTGGACGAAGGCGCGCTCTGGGTGCGTGGCACTCTCGCGCCCAGCACCGGGCCGAGCGAAGGGATACGAGTCATGAATCAGGCACGCATCGTGCTTTGTTCCTTCCCCGAGGCCACCGAGTGTACCAGTCAAACCGGGCGTCCCGATGACGGCACCGACACCACCGGCTTTTTCAATACCGAGTACTATGTCGGGCTTAAACCGAAAGAGCAGTGGCGTCCTGTATTTCACGAAGACAAAGACGAACTGATCGCAGCGATGCAGCGCGAGTTGGATAAGATACCCGGCGTAGTATGGGGCTTTTCGCAGCCAATCGCCGACAACATGGAGGAGGCTGTCAGCGGCGTGAAAGGGCAGCTTGCGACAAAGGTGTATGGCGACGACCTGAAGACGCTTGAGGATAAAGCCTCTGAAATCACCGGGGTCATGCGCCAAGTCAAAGGCATCGAGGATCTGGGGGTCTTTCGCGTGCTCGGCCAACCGAATCTGAACGTCACAGTAGATCGAAAGCAGGCTGCTCGCTACCAGATCAACGTATCCGACGTGCAGGACGCGATCCAGACCGCGGTTGGAGGAAACGCTCTCACTCAGGTTTTGAAGGGTGAGGCGCGCTATGATCTGGTGTTGCGTTATCAGCGGCCATTCCGCGATCAGAAAGAAGCGATTGAAAATATCCGCCTGCTTTCGCCAACTGGCGAGCGCGTGTCACTCGCGCAACTTTGCACAATTCAAGAGCGCGATGGCGCTTCCGAAATTTACCGGGAAGGCAACCAGCGCTACCTGGCGATCAAGTACAGCGTTCGCGGCCGCGACCTTGGTAGCGCCGTCGAGGAGTCGATCAAAAAGGTCAACGAAAGTGTCAAACTGCCGACCGGCTATCACATCGATTGGGAGGGCGAATATGCGAGCCAGAAGCGATCCAGCGCAAGGCTGGCAATGATTGTGCCTATAACGGTCTTGATCATCTTCATGATCATCTATGGTGCTTTCGGCTCCTTCAAGTGGGCCATGTTGAACCTGGTGAATGTTTTGGTCGCTCCTTTTGGCGGCCTTCTGGCACTGCTCTTCACGGGCACGCATTTCAGTGTTTCTTCCGGAATTGGTTTTTTGGCGCTGTTCGGGGTTTGCGTCCAGACCGGCGTCATCATGGTCGAGTACATCAACCAGTTACGAGCCCGAGGAATGCCGGTGAGAGCGGCCGCTATCGAAGGATCGACACGCAGGCTTCGTCCGATCATGATGACCATGCTGGTCGCTACGTTAGGATTGTTACCGGCCGCCACCTCCCACGCCATCGGATCGGACTCGCAACGGCCATTCGCGATTGTGATTGTGGGCGGACTCATCGCCGACCTGCTAATCAGCATCTTCCTGCTGCCGACGTTCTACGTGTGGTGGGCCAGACCCACAGACCACCTGCCCACACTCGAAGAGTCGAAGAGCGTATATGAACAGGAACAGTAGATTGCCGTAGAGCCTGAGCCGCGAAAGGACAGCACTTGAACCGAGAAGAAATTCGAAAGCAGATTCGCGAGTTCGGATTGATCGCATCGATCCGTGTGGACTCGGCCGCGGCAGCAATCTTTGCCGCCGAGAATGTGGCTGCCGGCGGCATACCGGTCGTAGAAATCACCTCCACCATCCCGAACTCAGCGGAGGTAATCCGGGACCTTACGCAACGCTTTCCCTCCCTCGTTGTCGGCGCCGAGGTCGTAGCCGGATTAGACCAGGCACGCAAGCAGTTGGATGCCGGAGCCATGTTTCTCACCGGGCCTGGTTTCGACCCGGAAGTTACCGAATATTGTGTCGAAAAAGAGATCGTCGTAATCCCCGGAGCACTGACGCCGACCGAGATCATGTATGCAGATGAGGCGGGAGCCGACTTTGTAAAGGTCTTCCCCTGCTCCTCTGTTGGGGGTCACCACCATATTCGGGCTCTCAAAGCTCCATTTCCTGGTGTGCCGCTCATCGCAGCCGGTGGTGTTACGCAAAGCACCGCTGCACGTTTCATTGCCGCTGGAGCTGTTGCCCTCGGGGTTGGCGAAGATCTGATCCCGCACCAGGCGGTCCGTTTGCGGGAAGGCGCGTGGATACGGGAGCTCGCGAGCCGATTCCTCAACTTTGTGCGCCAAGCCCGCGCCGAGATGGAATGATTTTGATTTGCATATTCGGCTGGCCAAACACTGCGTAGGCAGTAAAGACCAGCCGCGAGCAACGAAATATTTCTATAGCTTCGATAAAACATTTTTATCGCGAGCGCAGCCCGAAGCTTGCGCACCCAAGTTGAATACCTGGGGGCAAGCTATTCGGATACCCTGAAAATTGGCTTGTAAGCGCTACTTTCCATTGAAACCTCACCTTTAAGTATGCGGACTTTGGCGCATAAATATGCATCCCATTGCATGTTTGACTTAGCCCCGAATACCACATGTAAAAACGTTCTGTTATCGCCCCGATAAATAAAAGGAATTGGCCACGACCGAAATCTACAGATACTCTCGGTTGATATTTACCGAACTATGCATTTATTTTTTTCATGCAATCTGATTGCAATTTGTAGTTGAACCAAACGGGAGAAGAAAAAAATGAGCATGACACGCTTCTACAAATTGTCGCTGGGATCATTCCTTGCGTGCACTTTGACTGTTGGACTTGCCGCCCAAACCTCGAGCACTGCACCCGCTACACCGCCTGAAAAATCAGCTGAGACATCCACGCCCGCACCCGCACCTGCGCCGAATCCGCTTGCCGGAATCATCAGCGTTCTTAATGGAGTGAATTTAACCGGATTGGCAGATGTTTATTATGGATACAATGCCAACCATCCCACCGGCACCTCGGTCGGTAACACGGTTACAGAGCCGTTTACGCCCTACATCGACCAGTTCGGACTGAACCTCGTCGAACTTCAGTTGGACAAGCCGGTCGATAAGACTACTCCGCTCGGCTTCCGCGTCGCGGTTGGATTCGGCCAGGCAATGACCGCGATCAACAATGCCAGTTTTCATCCTAACGATTCCAGCAATTCCTCGACGCAATACCTGAAGGAAGGCTACTTGTCTTACATGGCTCCCCTTGGTAAGGGCCTGCAGCTCGACTTCGGCAAGTATGTTACCCCGGCAGGCGCCGAGGTGATCGAGACCAACCAGAACTGGAACTACTCACGCAGCCTGCTGTTCTACTTCGCAATTCCGTACTACCACTTCGGCGCACGCGCCAAATACACCTTCAATGACAAGTGGTCGATCAGCGGATATGCGACCAATGGCTGGAATAATGTTCTGGCCTCTAACTCCGGCAAGACCGGCGGCGCAAGCCTCGCATGGAATGCAACCAAGAAAGTCACGCTCACTGAAAATTATCTGGCAGGCCCCGGAGGTCCCGGCTTCGCCGGCGGCAACGGAAACTATAACAACCTCACCGATACCGTACTTGCCTATAATCCCACCGCAAAGCTGTCTTTGATGGCGAATTTTGATTACGACCACCAGGGGGACTTCATCGCCACGGGTAAGGCCGCGGACTACACCGGCATTGCCGCATACGCAAAGTATGCCTTCGATCCGAAGGTGGCCGTGGCAGGACGCTTCGAGTACTTTAACGATCATGACGGCTTGGCCACCTATGGCATCTACGCCCCAGCCATAACCGCTCCGATTCTTCATAACCACCTAAACGAGTTCACCGGAACCGTCGAACGCAAGTTCGCCGGTCACCTGATCTCACGCCTTGAGTACAGGCACGACGATTCGAACCAGAACTTTTTCCAGCGCGGCACCAGTTCATTCGTGAAGGGACAAACCACGGTTGCTGCCGGCGTGGTGTTTGTGCTGGAACCAAACGACACGAAGTAACAGATAGGCAGGCGGAGAACTCTGGGCCGCCATTCCGTAACGCATCAAGGTTAGGACCGGCCGGAAACGTTCCGGCCGGTCCGAAGCCGCAGAGATCAACCCCAAGCAGCTACATACGAAGAGGAGACTCGAATGGCCGATCAAACTACTGTTAGATCCACTGCAGGATCCGCGGAAATGCAGAAAACTCTGGGGCTGACCGGCCTGACGATGAATGCCATGGCACTCATCGCACCCGGTGCGTTCCTGTGGCTCACCTTCTACATCCAGGCAACGACCGGCACGACCGGTCCTGCGATGTGGGCAGGTATCGCACTTGCCTTGTTGCTCTGTCTGGCGACTGCGGTGTGTTATGCCGAGTTGGCAAAGCTGTATCCCGGTACCGGAAGCTCTTACTACTTTGCTGAACAGTCATTCTTGAATCATGACAAGGCTTGGAGGTATGCCCGTCTCTCGAAGTTCATCGTGGGCTGGGGCTCGCATCTTTATTACTGGATCTACCCCGGCGTGATGGTCGGCGTCATGGGAATCCTCTGCGGATACCTGGTGGGCACCATCTGGCCCAACTTCATGAGCGCCTCCAACCCTGGACCGGCATTCATGATGGCCGTGGCTGTGGTGTTCTCATTCGCGGTTGCCTATATCGCCTACCGCGGCGTGAACGGCTCCACCTCAGTAAACATCGCCATCAATGTCATCCAGATCTCGGCACTGATCGTCTTTTCGGTGATGGCACTCGGCTATCGCTCCAGTCATCCCGCTGGCAGTCAGGGCCGCCAGTTCGATTCCACCACGGGTGCGTCCTACACCTACGAATTTGCGACCACAAAGGCGACCGCTCCCGACGGCACGGTCACCGAGACTATTGTTCGCGATGCCAGCCAGGTGCCGCAGCCGAAGCTGGATGCGGACGGCAAGCCTGTGCCCTTCCTTGTCCAATATCCCACGACCGACGCGTCGGGCAACTTCCTCTCCCACCCCAATGCAAAATCCGTAGTGAGTCCGCATAAGGGAAGCTGGATGTTCCTGCAAGCCACGGTGGCTATTCTGATCCTGGTGGGATTTGAATCCGTAACATCGATGGGTGGTGAAGCAAAGAACGCCAAGCGAGACATACCGATCGCGGTCATTACCTCGCTTCTGGTGCAGGGCGCGTTCTGTTACCTCTTTGAATATTTTGCGGCGAACTACTTCCTGAACAGTGGTTACTCGATGCAAAGTGCGTCGGGTTCGGCGGCTCCCATCGGCGACATGATGATCCTCGTGGGCGACAACCTCTTTGGTCCCGGCCGCGGACGCATCTTTATGCTGACGGAAGCCTTCACCGTCTTCCTCGCCATCATCGGCACCACGCTCTCCTGCATGAACACCGGCGCTCGCGTCACCTACGCGATGGGCAAGGATCGTGAAGTTCCTGAGCACTTCGGTCTGCTGCATGGCAGCAACCTCACCCCGCACCGCGCCATCTGGACCTTGGCCACGATCTCCGCTGTTGTCGGCTGCATTGCGGTGATCATGCCGTTCGGCAATGCCGGCGCTCCAGCGGACTCGGTCATTGCGGCTATCCCGCACGGCTTCTGGTCGAGCTTTGGCTATACCACGCATGACAAGATGGCCGCGCTGCCGAATTCACTGCTGACGATCACGTTGGCCTCCAACTTCGGTACCTTCGTGCTCTATGCCCTGAGCTGCGTGACCTGCATCGTGGGCTTCCACAAGCATCCGAAGTTTAACCCGCTACGCCACTTGATCATTCCGATCTTTGGACTGCTTGCCAACCTCGCCTGCATGCTTACCTATCTGGTGGGTCCGTTCCTTGGCATCGGCACCAAAGCCGAACCTCTGCTCGCACTGGGAATCGCGCTGGTCTGGGCGATTTACGGCGGGATCTACTTCGTCGTTTCTTCCCGCAGTACAGGAAGGACGACGCTGATCCAAAGCCGAAGCTAGCATCAGAGCGCGAAGTTGTAACTCAAACGCAGGCGGGTTCGCAGCCCGCCTGCATCTTATTCAAGAGGAGAATGCATTGTGCCGCGTCACCACGTAAACGCCGCGATTCCTCCGGCACAGGAGCCGGAATCGGCACCGGCCATGCTGGACATTGAATTCGCTGAGATCAGCGATTGCGGCCCCGTCCGTGAACACAACGAAGATTTTGTTGGACACGCAGTACCCTCGAATCCGGCACAAACCCGCAACCGCGGCTGGATATTTACCCTGGCTGATGGCGTGGGGGGCCAGGAGCGCGGCGAGGTTGCCTCGCAACTGACGGTGGAAACCGTGCTCGCCGAGCACGCCAAGGCGCCTGCCGGAGAGAATTCCTCCGCGCTGCTTTCGCGCGCAATTCAAGCCGCCAACCACCGCGTTTATGAGGCGGCACACGGTGGAATCGCCACCACCGTTGTAACATGTGCGCTGCGCTATGACCGCGCTACGATCGCCCATGTGGGGGACTCGCGCTGCTACCTCATCCGGAAAGGACGGCCGCAGTTGCTGACGCGGGACCACACGGTAGTCAATGAGCAACTACGGCTGGGGCTGTTTACCGAGCAGGAAGCGAAGAGGGCGGTTACGCGAAATGTTCTCAGCCGCTCAATCGGTACCAATCTTTTTGTGGCTCCGGAGATCAGCGAACATACTGTGAGGCCCGGAGATTTGCTGCTGCTCTGCTCCGACGGGCTGCACGGGGCGGTGCCGGATGATAAGATCGCGCAAATCGCGGCCTCGGGCGCGAGCCTGAGTGATGCCGCGCAGCAACTGATCACGATTGCAAACCAGAGCGATGGTGGAGATAATGTGAGCGTCCAGCTCATCCGGATAAAAAACGTCGAGGCCGTGGGAATGTATCGCGGACGACCTTACCGGCTGCAGTGAAGAACAGGAACGCGATTCGCGGACGGGTGGCAATCTTCTACCAATGATCTCTGTTCACGCTGGCGAACAACTCGACCACTTCCAGATCGAACGCCTGGTTGCGCGTAGCGGGATGGCTTCGATCTTTCAGGGCACCGACCTCCGCACCGGCCAGACCGTCGCCATCAAGATTCCGCATCCGGAGATGGAAAGCGATCCGATCTTCTACGAGCGTTTTCAGCGCGAAGAGGAGATCGGAAAAAAGCTCAATCATCCGGGAGTGATGAAGGTCATCCCGAATGAAGAGCGCCAGGATCCCTACATTGTGATGGAATGGGTTCCCGGACGGTTGCTGCGCGAGCTCATCGCCGAAACCCACAAGTTGCCACCGCAACGCGCGATTAACATTGTGTTGCAGATCTGCAAGGCGCTCGACCATATTCACAGCCACGGCGTAATTCATCGCGACCTGAAGCCGGAAAACATCATGATCGATGAGCATGACAATATCAAGATCATCGATTTCGGCATCTCCGCCAACATCGGCGCAAGGCGCATCACCTTCGCAAAGCTGACCGACACCATGGGTACTCCGGACTATATTTCGCCGGAGCAGGTGAAAGGCGGACGCGGCGATGCGCGCAGCGACGTCTATGCAGTGGGTGTCATGCTCTACGAGATGCTGACGGGCCAGGTTCCCTTCACCGGCTCCAACGCCTTCGTCATCATGAACGATCGCCTGCTCAACAATCCGGTGCCGCCGCGCGAGTTGAATCCCGAGCTTTCGCCGCAGCTGCAGGAGGTTTTGTATCGCGCCCTTGAGCGCAATCCACACAACCGCTACCGTAGCGCGCGCGACTTTGCATTTGACCTGGAACACCTGGATCAGGTGGGCGTGGAAGACCGGCCCGAGCTGCGCAATTGGAAGAGACGACGCTCTCCGTGGGCACGCAGGATCGCCATGTACGTTGTGCTCGCGCTGATTCCCGTAATCATCTTCGGACTACTGCTATACGTCGCGCGGCACTAAGTAGCTTGCATCGCCGGGCAGGTTCTCTACTGGAAGACTTTCATGAAAGCTGCTGGATTATTTCTCCTATTTGCGGGATTTGTGATCGTTCTGAGCGCACTTGTGCTGCTCTCCTCAAGCTCGCCCCGCATCCTGTTCGTCTGGGCCGGAGTCGCGGTCCAACTGATCGGACTCGTACTCACCTTCCGCTCCCATATCACCCTGGAAGAGGGACGATGATGCAGGTCCAGCCGGCAGCACTCACCGAAACGGCAACGGCCGTCTGCATGATCAGTATCTTTCTGGTGCCGCTGGTGGGAGCAGGTCTCACGCTCGTCAATACTGGATTCGGCCGCGGTCGCAGCGCAGCCCACTCCATGCTGAGCGCGATGTGCGTCTTCGCCGTTGCGGTGCTCGCTTATTTCTTCATCGGATTCGGCTTCCAGGGCTTCATTGGTGAACCGGCCCGGCTGCTGACTTTCGGCGGGCGGCAATGGAATCTGCTTGGAGCCGAGCGGTTGATGATGCGCGGAGTGGTATTCAACGGCTCCGCGCTTTCGCTGGTAGCCTGCCTGCAACTGTTCAGCGTGGGCATTGCGGCCATCATTCCTCTCGGTGCGGGGTCAGACCGCTGGCGACTAAGCGCGACTTGCGCATCCGCGGCGCTGCTGGCCGGCATCACCTACCCCATCTTTGCTCACTGGGTTTGGGGTGGGGGCTGGCTCGCGCAACTGGGAGTGTTCGCATCATGCGGGAACGGCGCGATCGACGCGGGCGGCGCGGGCGTAATCCAGGCTGTTGGCGGCATCACGGCATTGTCCATCACCTGGATTCTGGGACCGCGCCATGGCAAATATGAGATGAGCGGAATGGCAATCCCCGGCCACAACATGGCCTTCGTCTTGTTCGGCTGCATGTTGACTCTCGTTGGATGGATGGGACTGGATACGGCTGGTGCGCTGCTATTTGCCGGCGGCACCATCAACAGCATGGCGCTGATCGCGGTGAACAACCTGGTCGGATCGAGTGTCGCCCTGCTGACAGCATTGATCGTGACCCGGATTCGCTACGGCAAGCCGGATGCGTCCATCAGCGCAAACGGATTTGTAATCGGACTGGTCTCCATCTCAAGCGCGTGCTCCTTGGTTTCACCGCCAGAGGCCGCGGCCATCGGACTGGTGGCGGGCATAATCGTGCCGTTTTCGGTGGAATGGCTGGACCGGCTCGGATTCGACGACCCGAGTGGCTCGATTTCCGTACACGCGGTCGGTGGATTGTGGGGCGTGATCGCCGCTGGAGCCTTTGTACACGCCCGCCCCGCGCAATGGCTAGCTCAGGTGGCCATGGTTTCCGCACTGCTCGGTTTTGTTCTACCGCTGACCTACTGCCTCAATCTGCTGCTGGACCGCATCCATCCGCAACGCATCCACAAAGATGGAGAGCGGCAGGGTTTGGATATGTGTGAGCTCGGCGGTGGCGCGTATCCGGAGCTCACGACGATCACCAAAGACTATCTCTTTCGATAACAATTTGAGCCAACAAGAAAGGGCACCATCAGGTGCCCTTTCTTATTTGACGAGATGTCTTCCGTTAATTGTGGGCGGTCGCAGAGAGGCGCGCCTGGTTATGCTCGGCGATCGTCTTGCGTGCACTATCGGCGAGTTCCTTGGCCTTGGGCATCAGTTCCAGGGCTTTGATCACGTTGGGGTCGGACTCGGCCTGCACGCGCAATCCCTCCTGCTGACCGAAGGCGCCCACGAAAAGTTCGCTCTTGATGCTGGAGCGAACCCACTCGTTGTTGTCCTGCAAATCCTTTTCCGTATATGGCAGCTTGGCTTCAGTGAGGTAGCTGCGGAAGTCCTGCATGACGCCGTCTTCCACCTGGAAGTTCTTCTCGATCTTATGGCTGATCAAGTAGTGCTTGCAGAAGTTGAAGAAGGCGTACTTGCGCAGCAATTCTTCCTGGAACTTGTTGGCCTTGATCGGAGGAATCTTAACGTCGGGAGTAATTCCTCCACCACCGTAAACAGTGCGCCCGCTGTCGGTAAGCTTGACCTCGCGGTTCGCGTCATCCTGCTTTACGCTGTTGATGGAATTGTCGTCGGCATTGCGATTGTAATAATAGTCATAAAGCGAAACACCACTGTAGTCGCGCTGAATGAGGCGTCCGCTCGGGGTGTAGTACTTGGCCGTTGTGAGCGCGAGGCCGGTGTTTTCGCTCAACCGATAAACGGTCTGCACCAGTCCCTTGCCGAAGGTAGTTTCTCCGGCAATCAGGCCGCGATCGTGATCCTGAATCGCGCCCGAGACAATCTCGGCCGCTGAAGCTGTACCGTGGTTCACCAGCACGACGATTGGGTAATCCTGGGTGCTCCCATGGGCGGCGCGATACACCTTCTCGGGTGAATTCCGGCCATGATGGCTGACGATCACCTGCCCCTTCTTCAGGAACTTATCCGCCACGCCGACGCCCTCACTGAGCAGGCCACCGGGGTTGTTGCGCAGATCCAGAATCAACCCCTTAAGGTCGCCCATCTCATCGAGCGCTGCCGTGGTCTCGGCCTCGGTGGTTTCCTGGAAGCCGCTGATATGCAGATAGCCAATGCCAGGACGAATCAGGAAGTGCAGGTCCACCGAGTAGCGCGGAATTTCATCGCGAACCACCGTAAAGTCCACGGGCTTGGTATTGCCTTCGCGAAGGATCGCGATGTGAACCGTGGTACCCTTCGGCCCTTTTAGCAGATCCGCCACTTCGCTGGTCGTCATATTGTCGGTGGCTTTGCCGTCGATGGCAACAATGATGTCACCGGGACGGATTCCAGCGCGGTACGCAGGTGCACCGGCGAAGGGCGCAATCACAATGACCTTGTTGTTACGCGGGCCTACCTGCATGCCTACGCCGTAATAACGGCCGCGCTGCTCTTCCTGCAGAGCCGAATACTGCTTCGGATCGAAAAAGTTTGAGTGCGGATCAAGCACGCGCAACATACCGGGAATGGCGCCATCATAGATCGCCTTGTCGGCGTCCACCTTTTCCGCATAATTCTGCTCGATGACGCTGTACACCTGCGCGAATGTGTGGACCGAATCGCGCATGTCGTTTTCACCGTCAGCGGGTGCAACTCCAGTTCGCCCGAAGACCACTCCGAGGAAACCGCAAGTCAGAATTATGAGAAAAACCAGTACAGATGAGCGACGCGAACGTCCAGCCATTGATACATCCTTCTTTTGCCCTGCGCTTGAGCGCTGCATGAATGTTTGCTACCCCATGCCTTGCGGAATGGCGCAACCCTCGATTCCACAAGAGTATAGCAGTTTCACGGCAAATCAGTTAGTGCGCCACGGATGCTGAATTCGGAATTCCGCCGCGCCTGCGGTATTCCATTCAGATGCCGGAAAGACCATTTCGGCTTCTAACTTCTTTCGCTCCAGATTTCAGGCGAGAGTTTGGTTCGGATCGCCTTGTTAGGCATGTTTTTCAGCTCTCAGGGCGGTTCCCTTCTTACCGGCGGACAGACTTGCCGTGTATGATATCAGCGTATGAGTGGCGAGATGATTTTCATCTTCTTCCTGGCGCTGATCCTATTTGGCCCCAAGAAGTTACCCGAGATTGGACGAGAAATCGGCCGGTTCATGGCCGAGTTCAAGCGCGCGTCCAATAGTTTCAAAGATCAGATCCAATCCGAGATTGAGAAGGCCGGAGTTGATGTCGGCCCGTTCACACGACCAGGATCGCAGCAGAGCTCTTCGTTTACGCAGACCTTGCTTCCTCCCGAGGTGAAATCGGCTCTTTCGGAGATTGATACCGCGCACGAGCGGCTGATGCAGACCGCCCGTATGGCATTTGACGCACAGAACTTCACGCTTCGGCAGCCCGAGACGCCGACAGTAGCCTCTGCGCCGGAGGAGCTTTCCGCTCCACTTCCCGTGATTTCTCCTGCCGAAGCCGGCGCGCCCGAGGCGCAAGTCAGCTCGGTTGCCGTGCAGCACGGTACACTCCCGGTTGAAGCTGCGACCGATCAACCTACGCCTGATTCGGCGCCGGTCCAAAGCAACTCTGCTCCGCAGAGCAGCTAACCGGACGATCCAACAAAGGTTTTGATGGCAGAAACAGTTACTCCCACAGGAAGTTTGAAAGATAGACAGGAATTGGTGTCCATGGGCTTCCTCGACCACCTCGAGGAACTCCGCCGTCGCATCATCTGGAGCTTTCTCTCCGTGGCCGCCGGATTCTGTGTCTGCTACTGGTGGCACGACCAGATCTTCAGTTGGATGCAGAAGCCGATCGCCTTTGCGCTGAAGAACCACAACTTACCTGTCACCCTGGTCTACACGAACCCCACCGACCCCTTCAACATGTATCTGAAGGTCAGCCTGATCATGGGGATCTTTGTCGCATCGCCGTTTGTGCTCTATCAGGTGTGGGCTTTCATCGCTCCCGGCCTTTACAAGAACGAGCGCAAGTACGTTGGGCCGTTCATGTTCAGCACCGTCGGATTGTTCGTAGCCGGCGGTTATTTCGCCTATAAGCTAGTCTACCCGGCGGCATTGGATTTCCTGATCGATTACAGCAAGCAGTTCACGCCGATGATCACGATCAACGAGTACATGTCTCTGTTTATGACGATCGTGCTCGGACTCGGCGTGGTCTTCGAGATGCCAATCCTGGTCTTCTTTCTTGCCTTGTTCGGCATCGTTAGCCCCGGCTGGATGTGGCGAAATCTGCGCTACTCGATCCTGGTGATCTTCATTATCGCGGCCATAATTACGCCTACCACCGACATCATGAATATGTGCATCTTTGCCGCTCCGATGATCGTTCTTTACCTCGTCAGCATCGGGGTTGCATACATGGTGCATCCCAAGCAGCGCAAGAAGCGGGAGCTGAACAGCCAATGATGATTGGGCGTTGGGCCTTGCTGAAACGCAATGCGATCAGGAAGGCTGCTCCGATGGTTCTGCTGTTGGCGGCTTTCACGATATTCACCGGCGCTTGTCGCGACACTAAGAACGGCGGAGAGGTCGCAGCAGCCCAGCTCCAGACGGCCCAGCGGCCAGAGTTGCGCGCGGTAGATTTCGATCCGAAGCCGGACGCGCCCGCGGCGCTGAAGATCAGCGGACAGAAGGCTTACCAGAATCTGAAAGAGTTCGTGGCGCTCGGTCCGCGCTTCC
The DNA here is from genome assembly GCA_963738165.1 of uncultured Acidobacteriota bacterium. GTDB lineage: Bacteria > Acidobacteriota > Terriglobia > Terriglobales > Acidobacteriaceae > TOLSYN. Next base: position 113,029 of record CAVTVE010000006.1, on the reverse strand, counting down.
TGGGCAGCAGTGGGCACGCCAAGGCGGAACAGTTCATCCTCAGCCATCTTGACGGCGCGCAGATCGAACAGGACAAATTCAATGTGCAGACCGCCGCGGGACCGTTCGCGATGAACAACATCGTCGCAAAGTTCCCGGGCAAAAAAGACGGCGTAATCGTTCTTGCCGGTCACTACGACACGAATTATCCGCTCAAAAACACGAGCTATACGGGAGCCAACGATGGCGGCTCAGATGTGGGACTGATGCTGGAAATTGCCAGTCAGCTTCGCAGTCATCCTCCAGACGGCTACAGCATCTGGCTGGTCTTTACCGACGGCGAAGAAGCCATGGTGGAGTGGAGCGACGCAGACAGCGTCTATGGCAGCAAGCACTTGGCAAAGAAGTGGTCCGAGGATGGCACCGCCGCAAAGATAAAGGCGTTTCTGCTGCTCGATATGATCGGCGACAAAGATCTGAACATCGATCACGATGCCAATTCCACGCCGTGGCTGCTGGACGTGGTATACCGGGCGGCTCAGCGAACCAGGGAGCAGTCGCACTTTTTCGCGCGCAACACTTCGATTCAGGATGACCATCTTCCCTTCGCCGCGGTGGGAATTCCTGTCGCCGACATCATCGACCTGAACTACGGCTTCGACAACCTGTACCACCACACCACCCAGGACACACCAGACAAGTGCAGCGCCGCGAGCCTGCAGATTGTCGGTGATGTGGTCATGGAAACCACTCGGGCTTTGAACACGCGATAACTCAAACTGCGCTCCCACCATTTTCCGATTCCTTGTTAGGCTTAAGGTCGACTGCGCAAAGACTTCGGTATTAAAGAGAACGCTGGATAATGCAAACTCCTCCCAACCTCATGTCCTGGATCTTGTTTTGCGCGTTCATGCTCCTCATGATGGTGCTGGATCTTGGAGTGTTCAATCGCACGGCACGCGCAGTCACAGTGCGGGAGGCGCTGGCCTGGACCGCGCTCTGGGTGGGGCTGGCAGCAGGCTTTGCCGTGTTGCTGTACTTCTACGGTCATCGCATGACCGGCGATCCGGCAAATACAAACCGTCAGTACTCGCTTGAATTCGTGACCGGCTACCTGGTGGAAGAAGCTCTCAGCGTCGACAATCTCTTCGTCATCCTGCTGATCTTCCGCTACTTCAAGGTTCCATCGGAACTGCAGCGTAAGGTACTGTTCTGGGGCATCGTCGGTGCGGTCGTAATGCGTGCCGTTTTTATCGGAGCTGGGGTCACGCTGCTGAACCGCTTCCACTGGCTGATGTATCTGTTCGGAGCCTTCCTGGTCTATGCGGCCATCAAACTGCTCTTCCAGGAAGACGAGCAGGGGAATCCGGGCGAAAACGTCATCACTCGTTTCGCACAGCGTCACCTGGGATTTATCGATGAGTACGTAGGGGAAGCATTCACAACCGTGCGGGGCGGGGCGCGTTTGTTCACCAAACTGGCACTGGTGCTCATCGTAATAGAAACCACGGACGTGATCTTTGCCGCCGATTCGATTCCCGCCGTGCTGGCCGTAACGCGACAGCCCTTCATTGTGTTCACCTCGAACATTTTCGCCATCCTCGGCCTGCGCTCGATTTACTTTGCTCTCGCAGGCTTGATGGAGATCTTTCATCTGCTCAATTATGGGCTGGCCATCATTCTCGCGTTCATCGGAGTCAAGATGCTTGGGGCAAATTACTTCGAGATTCCAACCGCGTACGCGCTCGGCGTCATCGTCGTGGTGCTGGCCGGCTCGGTCGCGCTCAGCATGATAATGCGGCCGCCGGAGAGAGCCAAGACGGCGGAGTAATGGGCTGCTAGATCCGGTGAAACCACTGCTTAATCCAGTGAATCCATAGAAGTGCGGCAGCGTCTATACTGTAGAAGTGAATACAATGTCGATCAGAAAGATTGCCGAAGCCGATTTCCCTACCCGTTGGGGACATTTTCGGATTCTGGGCTTTGAAGGCTTTGTTCCCGGAACGCCTGCAACTGGCTCTCCGGACGGAACGGAACGCCGTCGTGAAGAGGCGGTTGTTCTTACGATGGGGGATATCCACTCCGAGGCCCCGCTGGTTCGCATCCACTCGCAGTGCCTCACCGGAGATGTATTCCATTCCATGCGCTGCGATTGCCGCCAGCAACTGGAACTTGCGCTCTCGAAGATCAGCGAACTCGGTAAGGGCATACTGATCTACGAAGAACAAGAGGGGCGAGGCATTGGGCTGATGGCGAAACTGCAAGCCTATGAGTTGCAGGACCAGGGCCTGGACACCGTTGAGGCGAACGTAAAGCTGGGCTATGAAATCGACTGCCGTGGCTATCACATGCCCGTGGAAATCCTGAAGGCTTTGGGCGTGCGCAAACTCCGCCTGCTGTCGAACAACCCGGAAAAAGTGGAGGCCGTGCAGGCTGCGGGGATCGAGGTGGTCGAGCGCGTACCAGCCGACGTGGAGGCTTACGAGAGCAACGAAAAGTACCTCCGCACCAAGCGCGAAAAGATGGGGCACTTATTCACCCCCTTCCAGTAGCTCGAAATCATTCTTAATCTCTGGCTCTTGTGCCTCTCCGGTGCAGGGGCTTTTTCGTCTCCAAAAGCTTTTTCATCTCAATGTTTTGCTTTACCGGCAGCGCGCCGGTCGCATACTCCATCAACGCCCGATAGACGAGTGACTCAGGCGTATCACCAAGCGACTCCAGATGCGAGGCGACCGTGCGAACATCGCCGCGAGCCAGAGGCCCGCTGAAGGATTTTCCTGCTCCGTTGCGCAAGACATTGCGTGCCGTGCGCAGCACGATCGGCTCCATGATACGGCGCACATCCTGGGCCCGGATGCCGGCGCGCAGGCCAACGCTTTCGGCGGCTGCAAGTTCGGACGCCAACATGGGTGAGAGCATGGCGCCGAATGCATGGTACAGAGCCTTTGCGCCGGCTTTGATGGAAAAACTCTTCGCCCCAAGCTCGCGGGCGATTGCACGCGATGCCCGCAGCGCTGCCGGACTACCCTCCACCGCAAACCACGCACCCTGCAAACTCGGCGGTTCACCGGCAACAAAAGTCATCATGGGATGCGCGCTTCCGGTATGCACGCCGCGCTCTGCGAGAGCCGACATCACTTGGCTACTCAACGCACCGCTGGCGTGCAGGATGATCGGTGGAAGTTGCGCATACCCGGCCAGCGTCCGCGAGACATCCTCTACCGCACCGTCGGGCACCGCCAGCCACAATAGGTCACAAGTGAGTCTGGCGTTGCCGAGCGTAGCAGCCGCCGCGGACACCGAGCGCGCTAATGCCCGGCCCTTGCGTCGCGATAAAGGCAGCGAGCGCGTAATGATTTCGTCGATGAGGAAGCCGTGCGCGCGGAGCAGCTTCGCAAGGCCGCTGGCGAGCGCTCCCGCGCCCACGAAGGAAATGGTCTTCACCTGCACGAGAGCAGGGTAGCACGGCGCAGCATCGATTTGTGCTTATCGATTTGTGTATAGTGTCGGCATGGCGAACGCAAGCAAGAAGATTTCCCGCAAGAACTCCCCTGTAACAAAGAAGTCCGCGAATACGAAAACCGCGAAAACAAACACGACGAAACGCGCGAAAGCGGCGAGACAGAAGACGGTTCAGGTACTGTCTTCGAAGGTCGTCTATAAGGCCCCGGTATTCCAGGTGACCAGCGATGAAGTGCTCGAACCCTCGGGCGTGAAGGCGCGGCGCGACATTATCCGTCATCCCGGTTCAGTGGTGGTCTTGGCAATCGATGAGCACAAGAGCGAGCCTTCAGTGCTGCTGATCAAGCAGTACCGCTACGCCGCAAACCAGGAACTCTGGGAGTTGCCCGCAGGTCGCATCGACGAGGGAGAAGACGCACTGTCGGCAGCCAAGCGCGAATTGGCCGAGGAGACTGGCTACTCGGCATCGGAGTGGAAGCTCGCTCTCTGTTACTACGCGAGTCCCGGTTTTCTGACCGAGACGATGTCGTTGTTCGCCGCTCGCGACCTGCGAAAAGGCAAGGCTTCGCCCGAGGAAGATGAGGTCATCACATGCAAACTCGTGCCTCTCGGCAAAGCTGTGGAATGGGTGATGAGCGGGAAGATACACGACGGAAAAGCTATCGCGGGAGTTCTCTGGGTGGCACAGAAGTTTCACATTTGCGGGAATGGCAGATGAGCAACCATGGGCAGCAGCAGGAGCGCTGAACCCCTTATAGAACAAGGCTTTCCGGCCATGTACCATATTGACAACCCAACGGATGTGAGGCACAATCTGACCCAATCAGGTCAACTACTGGAGTGACACCAGTCGGTTCAGCAACGCTGAACTCCGCCATGTTTGCGCCGGTTGAGACCGTCGGTTGTCGTCGCCGATAGCAAGACGCTCGGAGGAACAGTAAGTGTCTCGTCTCAAGGGAACCGTAAAGTGGTTCAACAATGCAAAAGGATTTGGATTCATCGGACGTGAAGATGGCCCCGATGTCTTTGTACACTACAGCGCAATTACCAGCGAAGGTTACAAGAGCCTTCAGGAGGGCGATCAGGTAGAATTCGAAATCGTCGAGGGGCAAAAGGGACCACAAGCTGGCAATGTGATGAAAGTAGCCTGACGCTTCTCGCACAAGTGCAGACCCGGCCCAGTGAAGGCCGGGTCTCTATCTGTGAGCCGTAGTTGCTGTTCCAAGCACTGGAACGTTGTTTAAGGCCGGAACAGACGCATCAGCCCTTGCGGTTTGAGATCGGGAATGGCGAATTGCTGCGTGCTTCCGGCAGCTTTGGCAAGAGCTTCTGCAGTCAGGTATCCTGCCCGCACCGCGCCTTCCATCGTGGAAGGCCAATCCGTTGCAGTCCAGTCGCCGCTGAGAAACAGGCGCGGCCATGGACTTGACGGTTGCAGGCGAAACTCATCGCTGAGGGGAGCCGGCGCAAAGGTCGCATGAACTTCCTTGATGACGGTCGCCTTCACCAGCTTTGCATCGCGTGCGGCTGGGAAAAACTCGGTTAATTCCTTCATCGCGAGTTCAATGATCTCTGCGCGACCCATCTCAATCAGGTTTCTCGAAGAACTCACTACCAGTTCCAGGTAGCTGCCATCGCCATTTGCACTCTGGGTTGCGGATTGGGCTGCCCGTTGTACCGCGAAGTGCGTCAGGATCTTCGATTTCTGAAACATCCACTGAATGTTGCGATCAAGCAAGGCAGCGTGCTCAAGCTCTGTAATCTCGCGATCGAACCAGAGGTGAATTCCCGTGATCGGTACTGTCCGGAGATGACTTAGCTTTCGTTGTAGCTCTTCGCTCTCCGCGGATTTTGGTAAGATGCGCCCGAGCGCATGAAACGGAATTGCACTGATCGCATAGTCAAAGGTGGAGTCGCGATCATCGGAACGCAGCATCACCTTTTCATGGCCAAACGAGACCGCGTCAACTCCGCTCCGCAGCAGAACCTCGCCACCCCGTGCACGAATGTATTCCTCGGCCACGCCGTAGAGTTCCGACAGAGGAGCCGTCGGTACGCCCATCTTTCCAGCTTCGGCGGACTTGAGAAAGGCGTCGCGGAATACCATGGCTGAATACTTGACCGAAGACTTGTGGAGCTCTTCATTCAGGCTGCTGATGAGCACCGGTGCCCAGAAACGGTCAATCGCAGCCTGCGTTTGCCCCTTGCCTCGCAGCCAGGAGAGGAAATCCTCGCCACTGTCTTCAGGGACTCCGGCCAGCAATGCAGTCAAGGCCCGTGCGATGCCGAGCTTATCGCGCAGCGAAAGCAGCTTGTATTGCAGAAACGAAATTGCCGAGTGGAAGGGGGCCGGTAGAGACGATGCTTCGATGAAGCTGGAGCGTCCGCCCGGCTCAATGAAAGTAATGCGCTTGTACCAGCGAACTTTGTCCTCGACGCCAAGGCGATGATAAAGGTTCAGCAGATTGGTGCAGCAGCCCAGCAGCACGTGCTGGCAATTATCAACTACCTCGCCCGTGCCGGGATGCTCATAGGAGGATGCGCGTCCGCCGAGAAAAGCTCTGCGCTCAAAAAGCGTAATCTTGTAACCGGCGTCGGCCAGTGCGCATGCAGCTGAGATTCCGGCGAGGCCGCCACCAATAATACCGACCGTGGGAAGCTTTTCTTTTTTTTCTGCTTCGCGCGGTGCAACCGTGGCGCTCACAAAAGTCTCTTCCCGAATCCTTTGACCAGGATTTTCAATTTGTCGCCCAGCGAGAGGCGCACGCGCTCGGAATATACATCGAACTTCCTGAGCTCGATCCGGTCGAGGATGCCTCGATAGATCTCCACCATTGCCCAGAGCGCCGGCTGACTGACCTCGTCGACGAGAGGAAGAAGCCGCTCGGCATTGACGTAGAACTCGCGCGCACGAGCAGCCTCAAAGGCCAGCAGCGGACGTAGCTTTTCCATCGGTATACCCGAGCCCAGCTCAGCGGCCGTCACGCCAAAGCGCTCAAGGTCCTGCTGCGGGAGATAAACGCGAGCCATCGCCGCGTCTTCTTTCACATCGCGCAAAATATTGGTGAGCTGGAATGCAATGCCGAGATGTTCGGCGTACTGCTCGGCAACCGGGTCGCGATAGCCGAAGATGCGAATGCAGACCAGGCCCACAACCGACGCGACGTGATAGCAGTAGTTGTACAGCTCATCGAAGCTGTTGTAGACCACCCGCGGATCACCGTTCTGCCCACTGCCTTCACAAACGTCCATCTCCGTCCCTGCCACCAGTTGCTCGAGCAACTCCATCGGAATTGAGTAGCGCTGCTGTGAGTCACGCAGTGCGAGGAAGACCGGGTCGTCCGTGCGGCCGCTTTCCAGCGAGCGGCGATAGGAGTCGATAAACTCGGCGAGTTTCACCCTGCGCTCGGGCAACGTCATGCCCGGATCGTCGCTCAGGTCATCGGCATGGCGCATGAAAGCATACACAGCGCTGAGCGCGTTGCGCTTTCGAGCGGGCAGCAACATAAAACCATAGTAGAAATTCTTTGCGGAGGAGCGCGCGATATCTCGGCAGACACTGTATGCTGTGGTCAGTTGCAATTTAGCGTGCTCTCCGGTGCCGCTCATCCCAGTGGTGCTCATTCCGCACTTCCCCGGCTCTTCCATGCATCTTTCCCTAGAGCCACACGGCCAGCCAGGGCGCGGAAGGCAAGCTCAACTTTGCGGAAGTTGCTTAAACTCGGGCGTCTCGCCAGCACATTGAAATCCTGTTTTTCAATCGCCTGCAGAATCGCCAACCCTCCCCGGCTAAACAGTTCCAAGTCTAGCGCAAGCGAGCGGTCAACTATCTTCACCAAGGGAAGTCCGCGTTCGAACCACTGCCGCGCCCGCTCCACTTCAAAGCGCATCAAGTCGCGGAACTGGCCGTTGAAAACGCCATCCGCAATCTGAGATTCACTTACGCCGAAGCGGCGGAGATCTTCGAGCGGTAGATAGACGCGTCCCTTTTTCCAGTCCACGGAAACGTCCTGCCAGAAATTTGCAAGCTGCAGGGCGGTGCATGTGTAATCGGAGAGTTGTTGCCGTTCTGCATCCTTGTACCCGCAAAGATAAAGCACGAGATGGCCCACCGGGTTCGCAGAATTCCTGCAGTAGCCACGCAGTTCATCGAATGTCTGATAGCGCGTGACTGTCTGGTCTTGGCGGAATGCCGTGAGCAGATCGCTAAACTCATGCCTGGGAATTCCGCAACGCTGAATCGTTTCGGCCAGCGCGACGAAGACCGGATGCCTCGCGCCTGCGGCTGGCAGCGTAGCGTTACCCATAACCCCAGCGCCCGCGGTGGCAGTACCCTCGATCACACGGTAGGTGGCGTCCAGTTCCTGTTCCCATCGGTCGAGCAACGCCAGCGAGACGCGGGTATCTCCGACCTCGTCGCCCAAATCGTCGGAGATGCGGCAATAGGCATACACATTGAAGAAATGCTGATGCAGGTGTTTGGGTAAGAACCAGGTCGCAACTGAAAAGTTCTCGTAATGCGAAGTAGCCAGCCGCCGGCAGTAGCCGCGCGCCGCATCGAGCGACGGAGCATTCGCAGGAATGGCGTACTCCGGTGGCAGGCTGGCCCATCCGCGAGCCAGCAGGTTTTCAACATCGCTGCAATTTTGATCTGCGTCGGATAAGCCGGGGCCGTTTGGATGAGTGCTGGGCACAAATGACGTCAATCGTCGTTCCTTATCAGTGTCCAGGAATGATCGCGGTTTTGATCTCGCCGCCGCGCGTCAGCATCTCCCGCAACACAGATTGCAACTTGGAGAGCGGCGCTTCTCCCGTGATGTAGTCCGCGCCTTTGATCTTGCGCTCGGCAATTAGCGCGAAGGCGCGGCGAACCGTATCTGGAGTGTGATGGAATGTGGCCTTCAGCGTAATCTCCGAGTAATGCAGGCGCTCTGTGTTCAGCTGCACCCGCGTTCCCTTCGCGCATCCGCCGAAGAGGTTGACGGTTCCGCCTTTGCGCACCATGTCAATCGCCCATTCCCAGGCTTCGGAACGGCCCACGGCTTCAATCACTACGTCGGAGCCGCGGCGCTCTGGAGTCAAATCACGGATGGCCTCAATCGGATCGGCAACTTTGGGGAAGACCACCACTTTCCTGGCTCCGGCGTGTTTCGCCGTAAGGACCTGCTCATCGTGTTTCACAACCGCAATTACATCACAGCCCATGATATCGGCCACCTGCATGAACATCAGGCCGATGGGCCCGGCTCCAATGACCGTGACCGTTTCTCCGATCTGCACTCCGGTCTCATGCAACCCGCGCAGCACGCACGCCAGCGGCTCGGTGAGGGCTGCGGTTTCAAAGCTGATCTCCTTGGGCACCACCAGCATGTTGTTTTCAACAATCCGCCGCGGAATGCGAATAAACTCCGCATAAGCGCCGTTGTTGAACAGCAGGTTCTCGCAGAGATTCTCCTGATGTTTCTTGCAGAAGAAGCACTGTCCGCAGGGAGCTGAGTTGAGGGCGACCACGCGCTGCCCCACCTTGAAGTTCTTGACCTCCGGACCAACCTTCTCGATCACTCCCGCAAACTCATGACCGAACAGCGCCGGAGGAACGATCATCTTTGCATGGTAGCCGCGGCGATACACCTTTAGATCGGTGCCGCAGGTCAGCGCAGCCTGAACACGAATCAGTACCTCACCATTCTCCAGCGCTGGAATCGGCACCCGTTCGATCTTCACGTCCTCTTTGCCATAGAGGATTGCTGCCGTCATTTGTCCGTTCACTCTGCTATCCTTCCCAGACGCTGCATGGCTGAATCGCGATCTTCATCGTGTCCGGCTGCGGATGTGCAGCTAATCTCAAAGCTTCCAGCGATTGGGCCAAAGGGAACCGGTGACTGTAGAGCCCGGCCAGGTCCATTTCGCCGCTGAAGACAAATTGAGCCACTTCCTCGTTCAGTTCCACCGATGAACTGTAGGAACCAAGCAACGTTTTTTCGTCCATGCAAACCGAGGCGGGATCGATCACGACCTCACCCCGAACCGTCTGCGCAAACAACAGCACTCGTCCGCCGAAACGCGCTGCATCAATCGCCGGCCGAATCAGTGAGCTGCCGCCTACGGCCAGGATCACCGCGTCCGCGCCGCGGCCCTCCGTTCTCTCACGGATGACCTGCACAATGTCGCACCGAGACGCATCAATCCCCTGGCTTAATCCGTAGTGCTCTCCAATTGTAAGCCGCTGCGGGAACAAATCGGAAGTAATTACGTTTGCACCTGCGCGCTGGGCCAGTTTGCCCAGCAGTAACCCGATCGGCCCTTGTCCGATTACCAGTACGGTTTCGCCCTGCTGAACCGCCAGCGCCTCGATTCCCTTCCACACCGTATTCACCGGTTCAATATGGGAAGCCTGATCGAAACTTACGGAATCCGGGATCGCAATCACGCCCTTTTCGACGATCCAGTCCATCACCCGGATGTATTCGGCAAAGCCGCCGCCGGATGGCTCCCCAAAGCCTGCCGTGGTGCCCACCCGCTTGTACACCGGACATTGCGAGAACACTTTGCGCTCGCAGTAATAGCACTTGCCACACGGGATATGGTGGAAGACCATCACGCGGTCTCCCTCGGCAAACCTGGTCACGCCGGCGCCGCGCGCCACCACCACACCGGCCATCTCATGGCCAAAAACGCGCGGCGCAGAGTGCGAACCCGTTGAGATCTTCTTGAGATCCGTACCGCAAATCCCACAGCTATGAATGCGCACCAGCAGTTCGCCGGGCCCGATCTCCGGCACTGGAACCGTCTCCAGTCGCACATCATTCTGTCCGTAATAGACGGCAGCCAGCATCCGGTCGGGAATTGAATCCATCGTCCGCAGAGCTGAACCCGTTTTAGGGCTAGTTTCCATTCTCTTCAACAACTCTCTTTCATCAAACTTGCGCGGCATCGCAGTGCTTTGCCGAAAAACTCCGCCAATCTTTCGTACATTCCCCCACGGCATTCGCGAGGGCGGTGGCCGCAAGATTGCTGTTTCGCTTCAGCGCCGCTACGCTCGACCACAGTTGGGGCCGCAATGCAATATGCGCAATGAAGCGCCCGCTCTCAAAGCCCTCAGGCTTCACGAAGCCGGAGAGGAACTCAAGATCCTCCTCCGCGCTGTCGGAGATCGCTTTGATCGCCGCGAACTCCCTGCCGTACTCGGCTGCGGCAGCGGCAACGCCCGCGGCCTCCATATCCACGGCCAAGGAGCCAAAGCGCGCGAAGGCTTCCTGCTTCCGCGCGATGCCCGCCACTCGATCCAGCGTGACCAAGCGCCCGGCGCCGAATGCACAATGGAAGCTCTTCCCCGTTGCCGACTCCAACAACATCGCCGGAACCACCACCGAACCAGGGCGTAGGTGCGGCACGCATGATCCAGCAAACCCTATAGAAATTAACACCCTTGGCGAGCACTTCTCAATGAGAGCTTTCGCCGCGGTATACGCCCGGTCAACCCCGGTTCCAGCGCAGATCAGCGCAGCACTGCTTGAGCAGTAGATTCTCCTTGGCGCGCCCGGCAAGCCCACATCGGAGCAGCTCCAGCCGCGTACCAGGCCGGAAACTTCTCTCCCCAGAGCCGCCACGAACCCTAACTCCACCGCATCCCTGCTCATGCCATTGGACACATGGCCTCGTAAGCCGGCGCATAGCCCTTTGCCACAAACCATCGGGCCGCGCGCGCTAGTGCCTCCCTCACCGAGTCATGCGTGTATCCCAGTTCCCGCTCGGCCTTGCTGGAATCCACCCACATGAACTTTTTACCCATACGAACCTCTTCGATCGTTGCTCTTGGCTCGCGATTTCTAAGATATCCGTTAAAGGTTTGGTCAAAGGCTGCAAAGGCCATCGCCACCGAATGAGGGACCTTCATCTTGGGCGACGGCAAGCCTGTTAACTCTCCCAGCAGGTCGAGGATTTGCTTCAATGTGAGATTCTCGCCGCCCAGAATGTAGCGCTCGCCGCAACGACCCTTCTCGTATGCGAGCAGATGGCCGCGCGCAACGTCGCGAACATCCACAAGGTTCATCCCGGTTTCCATGTAGGCGGGAAAGTTTCCCAGCAGAAAATCCAGCACGATGCGTCCGGTGGGCGTCGGTTTAATGTCCTGCTCTCCAACCGGCGTGCTGGGATTGACGATCACTACTTCGGCACCCTTGTCCGCGAGTTCCACTGCCTTCTGCTCGGCCAAATACTTGGAGCGTTTGTAGTGGCCAATCATGTCGCTGACATGAACCGGAGTCTCTTCATTGACCGGCTTGCGGTCGTAGCCAAATCCCAGCGTGGCGACCGAGGAGCAGTAAACTGTCCGCCGTACACCCGCGGCCCGCGCCGCCTCAATTACTGCTGCGGTGCCATCCACGTTAGCTGCATACATCGGCCGCGGATCGCGAATCCACAATCGATAATCGGCGGCCACATGGAAGACCGCTTCGCAGCCCTCCATCCCTTTGCGCAGGGATGCCGGATCGGACAGGTCGCCGGTGACAAGATCCGCGCAAAGACCTTCTAGGTTCTCCCGCCGGCTTCCGGCCCTTACCAGCAGACGCAGGTCGGCTCCTTGCTCTGCGAGCAGGCGAGCCACGTGACTGCCCACAAATCCCGTCGCTCCGGTTACAAAAGCTTTCAATTGCTCTCTCCGAAAATAATCAGCGCAGCCTTCCCAGGCTGCGCTCAAGAGACTCGCAGTAAATTGCCGCCGCGCTATGCTCCCTGATTGCGCGCGTATTTCGACAGCGCCATTAGCGGAAAATACCACGGATACGAGTGATATTTCAGATAAAAGACCCGAGGGAACCCAGTGCCGGTATAAGGCACCTCGCTCCAGCCGCCATCGGCTTGTTGCGCATCCAGAAGATAGGCAATCCCGCGTGCCAGCGATTCCGAGCGGTAATCTCCGCCGGCCATCAATCCAAGCACCGCCCAGGCAGTCTGCGAACTGGTGCTCACGCCGACGCCCTTCAGGTTTTCGTCGTCGTAGGAGCCGATGGTCTCGCCCCAGCCCCCATCGGGATTTTGCATCATCCGCAGCCACTCGGTTGCCTGCTGAACCATCGCATCGTGGTTATCGAAACCGATGGCGTCTAGGCCACGCAGCACGCACATGGTGCCGTAAATGTAGTTGACGCCCCAGCGTCCGAACCACGAACCGTCGGATTCCTGCTCCTTGCGGATGAAATCGATGGCGCGCTGGACCGGTTTATCCTTCATGGTGAAATCGTGCGCCGCCAGGCATTCCAGCACGCGGCCCGTAATATCGACCGTCGCCGGATCGAGCATGGCGTTGTGATCGGCGAAGGGAACATATTGGAAGACCATGCGGTCGTTGTCTTTGTCGAAGGACGCCCAGCCGCCATTCTTACACTGCATGGCCAATACCCAATCGATTCCGCGCTGCACCGACTCGCCTTGGAATCGCTGATCCTTCGTTTCAATGTGGTTCAGTGCAAGCAGCACTTGCGCAGTGTCATCCACATCGGGATAGAACTCGTTGTTGTGTTCGAAGTACCAGCCGCCAGGCTCTGCATTGGGAACCTTGACCGACCAGTCGCCCTTGCTGCGATTCTGCTTTTTGAGCATCCACTCGGCAGCTTTCACCATGCGCGGGTCCGAGGATTCCACTCCGCTCTCACCGAGGGCAAACAGTGCATAGGCGGTGTCCCACACTGGTGAAACGCAAGGTTGCATTCGGAAGCGATCCCCTTCTTCAATGCCCAGCTTTTCAAATTCGTCCAGAGCGCGAATCACCTGCGGATCGTCGAGCGAGTAGCCGAGGCAGCGCATCGCAATAATCGAATTCAGGATCGAGGGATAAATCGCTCCCAGTCCGTCGCTCATCTCAAAGCGCTCCAGCATCCACTCTTCCGCCGCCCTCAAGGCAATCGAACGCAGCGGCCGCACATGCACGCGCTCGAAGGCGTGAACCATACGGTCCAGAACCAGGAAGAAATTCCGCCAGCAAATCAGCTTGCTCTCCCATTTGAGCCGCAAAGAACTGCCATGCCGCCCATGCGGAAACAGTTCATCGATATTCCACTCGTCGGGAATCTTCTTGAACGGCTTTTTCGCGTAACAGATGGAAAGCGGAATCAGAATCGCGCGCGACCACGAAGAGATCTCGTAGATGTTGAACCAGAACCAGTTGGGAAACAGCACGATCTCCGGCGGAATCGCCGGGACAGCATCGTAATCGTATTGTCCCAGGGCACAGAGATAAATCTTGCTGAAGGTATTGCAGGCGGGCACGCCGCCCATGGCCAGAATTCGCTTGCGAGCGCGCGCCATGCGCGGATCGTCCGGAGAATAGCCGCACATCTTCAGCGCAAAGTACGCCTTCACCGCGGCGGAGATGTTCGAGGGTCCACCGTGGTATATCGGCCAGCCGCCATCCTCGTTCTGATGGCGCAGAATCTCCTCCGCACACTGCTGAAAGCGGCGCTCATCGCGAGTGCCGAGAACGGTGTGCAGAAAAATGTAATCGGATTCGAGCGTGGTGTCGGCTTCCAACTCGCCGCACCACCAGCCATCTTCATGCTGCCTGACAAATAGAAAATTTCGCGCCGCCTGAATCGAACTCTTGAGCCGCGTACCCAGGTCTGAAATTTTTCCAAAGCGAATCGAAGTCGAATGCGCCGAGATTGCGTCCATGGATTCTTACCCCACCCCTGGCGCATCGGCAGCCGGTGTTTCCGGAGCGGCCCCGATCGCGACGATCTCCGGAGGCAGCGCGAATCGTACATGCTCCGGCATCACTTCAACTTCGTGCATATTCGAGAAGCCTTTTTCCCCAAGAAAGGCAATCACTTCCTGAACCAGTATCTCCGGCGCTGAAGCACCCGCCGTCAAAGCTATGGTTTTGACGCCCTCCAACCACTTCTCGTCAATGTCCTGACAGGTGTCAATCAGAAACGACTTGGTGCCCAGATTTCCGGCAACTTCGACAAGACGGTTCGAGTTCGAGCTATTCGGCGATCCAACCACCAGCACCAGATCTGCCTGCTCGGCAACATTCTTCACTGCCATCTGCCGGTTCTCAGTGGCGTAGCAGATATCCTGCGCCTGAGGGCCGCGGATATTGGGAAACTTCGCTTTGAGTGCCTCGATGATATGCTTCGCCTCGTTGAGCGAAAGCGTGGTCTGCGTCAGATAAGCGACTCGATCCGGGTCCGGCACAACGACGCGAGCGACCTGCTCCGGGTTACTGACCACCTGAGTCACCTCAGGAGCCTCGCCCAGCGTCCCTACAATCTCATCGTGATTGAGGTGTCCGATCAGGATCAGCGAATAGCCGTCCTTGGCAAAGCGGATCGCCTCCACGTGAACCTTGGTCACCAGCGGACAGGTCGCGTCAATCACGCGCAGCTTTCGCAAATTAGAGGCTTCCCGCACGGATGGAGCAACCCCGTGCGCGCTGTAGATCACACGCTCGCCATTGGGTACTTCTTCTACATCGTCCACAAAAATGGCGCCCTTGCCCATCAGGTCCTCGACCACATACTTGTTGTGTACGATTTCCTTGCGCACGTAAATCGGCGGCCCGAAGGTTTCCAGGGCAATGCGCACAATATCAATGGCGCGCACCACGCCCGCACAGAATCCACGGGGCTTGAGAAGAAGAAGAGTTTTGGCTTCGGTCATTCGCTCGATTCAGATGGAGTCCGCCAGCACCTGGATGCCCTCACGGACTGCGCATCACTTCTTGTAAGTCTATGGCCCAGCGCACTTCCCAACCATTACAACCCATAGAAGTGCGGAAATTGCCATCCAGCAGCCCAGAAATTCGGGCGAATAGCGCCTAGACTCGCATTACAAGCTGACGCCCTTAATCTCTCTGTATTTTAGCAGGTGAGACGAACTGCGGATACCGCGGGTTGCCCTTGTACGGTAAACAGATTCAGCTACTCAGGCGTTTGCCCGAAGCAGTTGGTCGGCATTCTGCAGGCTTGCCTCGGTAACTTTGGCCCCGCTCAACATCCGGGCGATCTCGCTGCGCCGCTCCTCAGGATTCAGCGGCCGGACGGTTGTCTTCGTGCGCCCTGCGCTCTCATGCTTCTCAATCAGGTAATGCCGGTCGGCAAACGACGCAATCTGCGGCAGATGGGTGATGCAGAGGACCTGTTTGCTCCTCGATAGCGCCTTCAGCTTTTTGCCTACCGCATCGGCGGCGCGCCCCCCAATGCCCGTGTCGATTTCGTCGAACACCAGCGAACGCTGCGCATCCGAACTCTTGTGGTGCGAGTGACCGTCACCGACCGGGTGGCCAGTAGTGGGCCTGTCCCTAAGCCCGGCCTCGACGCTGGCCTTCAGTGCCAGCATCACCCGCGACAGTTCGCCGCCCGAAGCGATCTCTTCAATCGGCCCCATCGGCTCTCCCGGATTGGTAGAGATCAGGTAGGCCACCTTGTCAAAGCCCGAGGCGCTCCAGTTGTCCGTCTCGTCCGAGCCGGAAACCTCAATCTTGAACTTCGCCTTCATCGCCAGATCGTTGATCTCGCCCTCTACCGTCTTCTCAAGCTTTCGCGCTGTCTCGTAACGCCGCTTGCTCAAGAAGCGAGCTTGCTCCAGATACTTGGCTGCGGTCGTGGCAAGTTCTTTGCGCAAAGCTGCCAGCAACTCATCCTTGTTTTCGATATCGCTGAGCTTTCCCGCGATGTCCTGCTCAAAGGCCAGCACATCGTCCAAAGTTTTGCCGTACTTGCGGCGCAACTTGTCAATTATTGCAAGGCGGTCTTCTACCTCGGCGAGGCGCTCGGGCGAGGCATTCATGCCGTCCGCAAAGTCGCGCAGAGTGGTGGCAATGTCCTCCACCGTTATACGCGCACCTTCAAGTTGGCCCAGCGCTTCCTTGAACGATTCGTCAAAGCGCGATAATTCTTCGAGGTGCTTGGCCGCAGCGCCCAGGCGCGCAATTGCCGACTCCTCCACCTCATACAGCACGTCGAACGCACTCATCGAAGCTCCGTACACACGCTCGGAATTCGCCAAAACGCGCTTTTCCGCCTCGAGCTTTTGATCTTCCCCCGCCGTGAGGTTGGCCTCACGAATCTCGTTCAACTGAAACTTCCATAGGTCGACGAGACGAAGCTTTTCTTGCTCGCCCTTTTCCAACTCCGCGATCCGCCGCGCAACTTCTTTCCACTTTTCGTAGGCCTCCGCAACTCCACTCAGGCTCAAGCCTGCGGCGGCATCCAGCAGCGCCAAACGCTCGGGAGGATCAAACATCAGGATGGCTTGATTCTGCGCGTGAACAATAGCAAGGCGGGGTGCAAGGGCCTTGAGCACGGCCACAGTTGCAGGCTGATTGTTGATGAAGACGCGTCCCTTGCCGTTGACCGCGATATCGCGGCGCAGAATGATCTCCGTGCCCGCGCCGTCGATTCCGTTCTCCTCCAGCACTTGCGCGATGGCCGGATCTTCGCTCTCGTAGACGGCGGCAACCGTGGCCTTCTCCGCGCCGTGGCGCACCACATCGCTATAGGCCTTCTCTCCCAACAGCAGCGCCAACGCGTCAATCAGGATAGACTTGCCCGCGCCGGTCTCGCCAGTAAGAAGATTCAGCCCAGCCCCAAACTCAACCACCACGTTGTCGATAACGGCGTAGTTTTCTACCCGCAATTCCCTGAGCACTCAGCACCCGTTTCGTTAGAGTTTTCCCGGCGAGAATACCACGACAGGGCCATCTCGCCCTACGCTAAAAAGCCCCAGTGAAAAGCCCTACCTTGATGTTGCTCGATACGTATCAAGGTATATTCGGGTTTGCTCGATATATCGGACTTCTGTGCAAACCTCTCCCACAAAGGCCTACAGAGCTGACTATAATGAAATTGGCTCACATCAACTGCCGCAGAGTTCGGCCCGTTCGCCCGGCCGTGATGTGATTTCAGCGCCTGCTCGAATGAGAAAAGGATGCCGATTACAAATTTAATTGCTTTTGCGCTTGGCGGAGAGGTGTTGGACATGGTCTCCAATACCGGCTTGGTCGCCAAGATCGTGCTCTTCATTCTGCTTGCCTTCAGTCTTTTGTCCTGGGCAATCATCCTCTCCAAGTATGGCCTTTACCAACGTGCCAGCGTGCAGAGCGGACGCTTTGTCCGGGTCTTCCGCAAGGCCAATCGACTGCAGGAGCTTGCCGCTGTCTCCGAGCAGTTCAAGCCCTCGCCCCTGGTGGCAGTCTTTGAAGGTGCGGTGGAAGAGCTTAAGCGTTGCGGGGCCAATCCCCGTACGCTCTCGGTGCAGCGTGCAACCCAGATCGCCGCCTCCGAAGAACTTACCCGTTTGGAGAGCCGCCTCACCTGGCTTGCGACCACCGGGTCCATTGCTCCATTCATCGGACTCTTCGGCACGGTCTGGGGCATCATTGACGCCTTTCACGGCCTCGGCAACGCGGGCGCGGCGACGCTTCGCGCGGTTGCGCCCGGCATCTCCGAGGCGCTGATAACCACAGCCGCCGGCCTCTTTGCCGCCGTTCCCGCTGTGGTTGCCTACAATTTCTTTCTGCAGCAGATTCGCGAATTTGCCGCCCGCATGGACGACTTCAGCCTCGAACTGCTGAACATCATCGACCGCAACGGCGACGGCCGATAGGAGACTGTGGTGGCGTTTACAAATAACAAGGGACGCACCCAATCCTCGCTCTCGGAGATCAACATCACTCCCTTTGTGGACGTGGTCCTCGTGCTGCTGGTGATGTTCATGGTGACCGCGCCGATCCTGCAGTCGGGCATCGAGGTCGAGGTCCCCAAGACCAAGACCGTGAAGGAAATTTCGGAGGAGCGGCTGGTCATTACCATCGACAAGGATCAGCGGGTCTTCCTCGGCAACGATCCCATTAACATCAACGAGATTGCCGACCGGCTTCATGAAAAGATTCGCGATCCGCAAGGCCAGAGCATCTTTATCCGCTCCGACGAGAACGTGCCTTTCGGCGCCTTTGCCACCGTCATGGACGCCGTAAAGCAAACCGGCATCACCAACGTGAGCATCGTTACGCAGCCCTTGATTACGAAAGCCAATGCCGCTGGACGCTGAAATCTACGGTCATAAGGAAGCGATAACACCGTCGCTCGCCGCCTCTACCGCACTGCACGCCGCGCTACTGGCCTGCATCGTCTTCCTTCCAGCCATCCTCTCGCACGGCGGAGAGAGCTGGGGCAACAACGGCAGCGGCGCAGCCTCGGGCGGAGCCATGAGCGCCCACCTCGTCAGTGGAATCCCCCTGCCGCCCGATCCCCAGGCCAAACCGGAAAACGTGCTGGCCAACGAGAGCAAGGGATTGTCAAAGTCGATTCCTGCGCCGGCCGCAAAACAAAAAGAAGACGACAAAGCCATCGCGATTCCTGACAAGCTGAGCAAAGTTAAGCCGCCGAAGCAGAAGACTGCCACGCCCGAGGCAACGGTCCCAGGCCGCGCTCCCGAAAAGCAGAAGCCGGCGCTCGCCACGCCGAGCCGCGTGCAGCCGCGCGAGATTGCATCGGTCGAAAATCGGATTCCTTTCGGCGAAGGCGGTCCCGTTGCCGGCCCCTACACGAGCTTCCAGAGCGGCAGCAGCACCGGAGGCTTGAAGTTCGGCGAGGGCGGCACCGGCAGCTTTGGCAGCCGCTTCGGGTGGTATACCGACGTAGTGGCGAGAAAGGTTCATCAGGCATGGCAAAGCGAGGTAAACCCGAGTGTCGATGCAGCAAAGCGGGTTTACATTACCTTTGATATCTCGCATTCCGGCTCGCCCTCCAATGTTCGCATCGAGCAGTCGTCAGGAATTCCGTCGCTCGATCAGTCGGCAGTGCGCGCTTTGCAACGTATCGATACCTTCGGCCCGCTACCACAGGGATATAGTGGAAGTTATGTTTCCGTGGAATTCTGGTTTGATTACCGGCGCTAGCGCCGCGCCAGCGCATTTTGTAGCCACGCATTTTGGAGAACGCTGAATGAAGCGATTTGCCGTCCTGTCCGCCCTTTTTTTCACGCTCGTGCTGCCCGCCCTTTCGCAAGATTGGATTCGTACAGGCACAGGCGTCGGCGGTGAAAAGATTCGTCTCGCAGTGCCCGACTTCGCGATCGCGGGCGCAGACCCGCAGTCCGCAGCATTCGACAAGACCTTCAATACGGTATTGTTCAACGATTTGTATCAGGCCGGCATCTTTGACATGGTTTCCAAGAGCTTTTATCCTCTCGGCGCAATCGCTGCTCCTGCCGATGCCCATCTCGACGTCTGGGCCGCCGCTCCGACCAAAGCCGCAATGCTCGCCTTCGGCAGCCTTGGCGTCAACGCCGGAAGCCTCGAAGTGCAGGGCTGGCTCTTTGACGTAAAGAACGGGCAGAATCCGCAGGTGTTGGCAAAGCAGTACCGCGAAAGCGCGACCGACGACAACGCCCGCCTTATCGCCCACCGTTTTGCCGACGAGATCATCTTCCGCCTCGGTGGCGGAATCACCGGAATAGCCGAGACCAAACTCTACTTTGTCAGCAACCGTAGCGGCCATAAGGAAATCTGGGCCATGGATTATGATGGCGCGGGGCAACACGCGATCACGCGCCTCGGCTCCATCTCGCTTGAGCCGCGGGTTTCTCCCGACAATTCGCGCATTGCTTTCGCCTCGTTCTTCCAGGGCGGCCCAAGCATAGCGATGTGGTCGCTTGAGCTCGGTCGTCTGGTCAAGTTTCCAACCTTCGGCGGCACCACCGTATCGCCCGCATGGAGCTCCGACGGCACGCGCATTGCATTTTCTTCCTCGCGCACCGGCGACCCTGAGATTTATGTCTGCGATCAGAATGGAAATAATCTCAAGCGCCTGACCGCGTATCATGGTCCCGATGTCTCCCCGGTCTGGAATCCAAAAACCAACGCGCAGATCGCCTGGGTCAGCGGACGCACTGGCCTACCCCAGATCTACATCATGGAGGCCGATGGAACCAACGTACAGCGAGTCACCGACCAGGGCTATGCGGTTTCACCCTCATGGTCGCCCAACGGACAGTTCCTTGCTTTCGCCTGGGTACGCCATTACGGCCCCGGAGCACCGGGCGCCTCCGACATTTACATCATGGATGTGGCCAGCCGCCAATGGGTCCAGCTCACGCATGATGGCGGACGCAATGACTTTCCCTCCTGGTCGCCCGACGGACGTCATATCGTCTATCAGTCCACCCGCGGCGGCGCGGAACAGATTTGGTCTATGCTCGCCGATGGCAGCCAGCAGACCCAGTTGACCTTCAGCGGCTCCAATTCGCAGCCTGATTGGAGTTGGAAGTAACACGCAATTCGGCTTTCGCAAACGCAGTGCCTGGTTTCAAAGATGTAACCCTACTACACAGTTCGGCGGGTTCTCTACGCCGGTGCAATGCGAGCTCTCTCGCTACGGAGGATGATTTGAATCACAGCAAGATGAAGTGGACTCTTATGCTTTTGGCCTTGGCTGCCATTGTCGTCGTCGGCGGCTGCAAAAAGAAACAGGTTCCGCCGGCTCCGCCCGCAGCTCCTCCACCGGCAGCGAAGCCGCAGGCCACGCTGAGCGTCAGCCCGGAGAGCATTGATCGCGGCGGCTCAGCAACTCTCACCTGGTCCACGCAGGACGCCACTTCCGTCGTAATCGACGGCATCGGAGGCGTACAGCCAAACGGATCGCAGCAGGTTTCGCCGTCAGCCTCCACCACCTATCACCTCATGGCGACCGGTCCCGGCGGTTCTACCGACACCACCGCCCGGCTCACCGTAATTCAGCCCCCTCCGCCGCCGCCAACGCCGAAAGCCGCCGCGCCGCAGCCCGGCGAAGCAGAGCTGTTTAGCCAGTCGATGAAGGACATCTACTTCAACTATGACAGCTATGACCTGACCCCCAACGATCAGGCCACCATCAACGCGGATGCTGCATTCCTCAAGGCACACCCTTCGATCAAGTTCACCATCGAGGGACACTGCGATGAGCGCGGCTCCACCGACTACAACCTTGTGCTCGGCGACAATCGCGCCAACTCAGCCCGTGACGCTCTCGTCAAGTCCGGCGTCTCCGCCTCGCAGATCAAGGTCATCAGCTACGGCAAGGAAAAACCGTTCTGCACTCAGAGCAACGAAGAGTGCTGGCAGCAGAATCGTCGCGATCACTTCGTTTACGGCCAAAAGTAAACTGGACATCGCATCGCATCGGGGCGTCTCCGGACGCCCCGATTCTCTCCACCTTGCCGGATTCACTTGTATTAAACTTTTATTCGGCTACCCTCTCTTCGCGATTGCGAACCGAGTCCGGCGCCGCGGCGCCCGGAGATAAAGATGAACTTGAGAAAACTAAGCGTCGTTGCAATACTGGCCCTTTTGGTGTCCGCTCCCACAACCCCAGCCTTTGCCGTCTCCAAGGAAATCATTCAGCTCCAGACCCAGGTGCAGGACCTGACTGATCGCATGACCCAGATGCAGCAGGCCTTCGATGCGCGCATGGGGGTCATGCAGAGCCTGATTGAGCACAGTACCGACAACGTGAACAAACTCTCCGAATCGGTGCAGAACCTGCAAAAGGATCTGCAGCAGCAAAACACCGACTCCCAGAGCAAGATCGATCAGGTCTCCGGGCAGATCCAGGTCCTCAATGACTCGCTCGATGAGCTCAAGGCGCGTCTTGTCAAGACCAGCAAGCAGCTCGACGACATCCAGAATCAGCAGCAGAACATCATGCAGCCGGCGCAACCCGCCTCACCTGCTACGGCCCCACCCGCCGCCGCGGTCCAGGCGCCGCCCGCTGACGTCCTCTATAACAACGCACTGCGCGATTACAACGCTGCCCGCTACGATCTTGCGCTCTCTCAGTTTCAGGATTATCTCAAGTACTATCCCACCACGGACCTGGCCGGCAATGCGCAGTTTTACATCGCCGACATGGAGTACCGCTCCGGAAACTATGAAGCCGCCGCAGCCGATTATGACAAGGTGCTGGAGCAGTTTCCCGGAGGCAACAAAGCTGCTGCATCGCAACTCAAGAAGGGCTACGCGCTCCTCGAACTCGGCCACAAAGACGCAGGTATCCGCGAGTTGAACGCCCTCATCCAGCGCTATCCCCGCAGCATTGAAGCTACCCAGGCGCGCGAGCGCCTGAAGAAACTGGGCGCGTCCACCTCGCGCCCAGCGACTCACAAAGCCCAGTAGATCGCCGGGCACGCCGGTCAGAGCAGCCCGCCGGATTTCGCCCGCAACTCTCGCTTGCTTCTATCTTGCTTCCGGCTTCCATTCCCGCCAACCCTCTGCCAGTCCTGTTCATCTCAACCCGCTAGTTTCCTTATGCCAAATTCCAGCTCCCACGACCAAGCCTTCTTTCGAGCCCTCTCTATCCTCACGCTGGCTCCGGATCATGCCGCGCAGGTCTATCCCCAGCTCTGCGAGCTTACAGTGGACGAATTCGAGGAGCTAGTCTCACTGGCAAACGCAAACCACGTCGTCCTTCGTGCTCTGGTGCCGCTTCAGGGCGTGTCCGAGGAGTTCCGTGACGAAACTCTCGCCTCACGTTGCGAAGATCGTATCCAGCAGGAGCAGCTTCGCATTCACAATGCAGTGCAACACCTCTTCCTCGTCACCGGAGAGCTGGAAGCCGCAGGGTGCCCCACCACGGTCATGAAATCGCTCGACCACTGGCCCGATCTCGGCAACGACCTCGACCTCTACACCACCGCCAGCGCCAAAGAGGTCTGCCGTGTGATGACCACCCGCTTCGATGCCCGCCTTGAGCCGCAGAGCTGGGGAGACCGCCTCGCCAATAAATGGAATTTCGCCGTTCCGGGCCTTCCCGAAGCCGTCGAGGTACACGCCCAGCGCCTCGGGCAGACCGGGGAACACATCGCCATGGCCCAGCGATTTGTCACCCGCCGCGTAAAGAAATCCGTGCTTGGTCTCGAATTCGGCGTGCCCGCGCCGGAGGAACGCATCATCGTCGCCACCCTGCAGCGCATGTACCGGCATTTTTATTTCCGCATCTGCGATATCGTGAACATCGCCGCCCTGGTCGAGTCCGGTGCCGTAGATTTCGTCGAACTTCATCGCGCCGCCTCAATGGGAGGCATCTGGAAGGGCGTCTGTTCTCTCCTTCGCATCGTCAGCGACTACGTGCTCAAATACCGCGGAACGCCCGTTGTGCTGCCCTCAGAGGTTCTCTCGGACGCCCTCTTCGGCGGCGAAAAGGTATACGTCAGGGAGCGTTTCCTTCGCGTGCCGATTCTGCCGCAGTGCGCCGGGCTCTATACCGCCCAGGTCACCACGGCCGCGATGCGCGGCGACCTCTCCGGAACGCTGCGCCTCGCGCTGCTGCCCTATCTCGCTTCGGCAGCCGCCATCAGTTACAAACTTACCGGCAGCGATAAAGGAATCTGGTAGTAACTCCGCTACAGCAATGGAATGATCTCCGGCCCCAGCTCCCCGTCCACGATTTCGATCCTGCCCACCGTCACCGGCAGAGAAAATCGGCGAGGCCCCGCGCTGCCCGGATTGAAGAACAGCACCCCATCGCGCCACTCGATCGTTGGTCGGTGAGAATGTCCGAAGATTACGGCGTGAAACCCGGCCGCTTTCGGATTCAGATCCAGATCGGCGATCTGGTGCAGGATGTAGAAGCTCTTCCCCGCCCACTCCGCCACTTCCATCCCATGCAACCGATTTGCCCAGCTCTCCACATCCACATTGCCGCGCACGGCCACCACTGGCGCGATGCGCTTCAAATCGCGCAACACCTCTGCCGAACCTAGGTCACCCGCATGCAGAATCAGTTCACTGCCACGCAACGCCTCCCTGGCTTCCGATCGGAGCAATCCATGCGTGTCGCTGATCACGCCTATCGCCATGCACGCTTTCTACTCGAGCAGTCCAAAGAACCTCCAGCATAGAATCAACTAAGAGATGAAATAGATGGATCGGCTCGGAACCTTGTATCGGTGAGATGCGAAATATGCGAAGAAACACACGAAACTTTACGTATGGAGCGGGAGACCGGGATCGAACCGGCGACATCCAGCTTGGGAAGCTGGCGTTCTACCGCTGAACTACTCCCGCTCACAGGTGAGCAAATTTAGCTTACACCCACCGTAACTTTCCGGCAATCGCCGTCGTATCCCGCGCCACCATGCCCACTCTCCGGCGCGCACCCTCAACGTTTACGTCTTTGAAACCTTGCAACCGCTCTCGGTTACGATAGAATCCTCCTGACCAGCAAAGCCCCCCGGAGGCATCATGTTTCCTGTTAGCGGCATCGTGTTCTTGATCATCGCCTTCTACCTGTTCAGTTCCATCAAAATCCTCAGCGAGTATGAACGCGGCGTCATCTTCCGCCTTGGCCGCTTGCTAGAAAATCCCAAGGGCCCCGGTCTCATCCTGGTCTTCGCTCCCTTGGATCGCATGGTGCGCGTCGATCTCCGCCAGGTTGCATTTGACGTTCCTCCGCAGGACATCATCACCCGCGACAACGTCACCCTGAAGGTCAATGCCGTGGTCTTTCTTCGCGTCATCGACCCGCGTCGCGCCGTCGTCGAGGTTACAAACTACCAGTTCCAGACGCAGCAGTTCGCGCTCACCACCTTGCGCAGCGTACTCGGCGAGGTAGAACTCGACGAACTCCTCGCCCATCGCGACAAGATCAACCTTCGGCTGCAGTCCATCCTCGACCAGCACACCGCGCCCTGGGGCGTGAAGGTGGCAAACGTCGAAGTCAAACAGGTGGACTTGGCCGAGACCATGATGCGAGCCATGGCCAAGCAGGCCGAAGCCGAGCGCGAGAAGCGCGCCAAGATCATCCACGCCGAAGGTGAATACTCTGCCGCACAGCGCCTGGTGGACGCCGCGCATCTCTTGCAAACCGAACCCGCCTCCATTCAGCTTCGTTATCTGCAGACCCTGGCCGAGATCGGCGTCGAGAAGAACACCACGGTCATCTTCCCGATTCCCATCGACCTGCTTGCAGGTATCCAGAAGCTAACTGGGAACGCACCAAAATCCACGCCGCCAATCACCGACGCCACGGATAAAACCGAGGCATAATTGAGACACACTGGTATGCGGGAGCGCGAAACGATGGCTGAAACCGAGGGTAACGATACCGAGATCACGCTCGGAATTGGCAAGTTGCTGGCGCTCTTCTTCTGCCTGGTGATTCTTTGCGGCATCTCGCTCGGGGTTGGCTACTCGCTCGGACGCAACTCTGCCCGGCAGGCCGCCTCCCCAGCGATTTCCACCGCTCCCGCAACACCTTCTCCGTCCGCCGCCGGCAAGCCCGGGGCCTCGCAACTCGCTCAACCCAGAACGCCGGATTGCACCTCCGGCGACAACTGCACACCGCAAACTGCCTCCGCGACCAACGCAACTGACCTGACCTTCTATCAGACCGTGCAGCAGAAGGATGAGCACCCTCAACTTACGCCTCCGGAGCCCGCAGCCGCACCTTCGACCCAGCCCGCCGAGGCTCGCAGCACGCTCGGCACCGGGTATCTCGTACAGATTGCCGCCGTGCGATATGAAGACGACGCCAAACTGCTCAGCGACACGCTCCAAAAGCAACGGTATCCGGTTATTATCAGCCAGCCCGGAGACAAACTATTCCACGTACAGGTGGGCCCATACGCCGATTTCAAGGAGGCCGAGGCCATCCGCGCCCGCCTTGTCGGTGCGGGCTACAACGCTTTCCTCAAGCACTAGATCGACATATATCGATCTATTTTTTCTTATAGCTGTGCTCGTTCCAGCAACCGCCGGACTGACGTTTGCTGCTGGCCCACGCTCCACAACGTTTATAATTCGGTGGACCATCATGAAGGCTGCAACCGATAAGCTAAGCTTGGCGCTTCGAGCTATCGCCGATCCAACCCGGCGCAAAATCCTGCGTCTGCTCCATCCCGGCACGCCTCGCAAAACCGGCGCCAATGAAGGCTGGACCGCCTCCGATGTTGAGCAGCGGATCAAACTCGCCCAGCCTACAATTTCGCATCATATGAAGATTTTGAAAAACGCTGGCCTGGTCGAGGCTCAGAAGCAAGGGACCTGGGTCCGCTATCGCCGCATTGAAATTGCGGTTCGCGCTCTTCGCAAGGGTCTGTTCGAGGAACTCTAGCAGCAAAACAAAAGCGGCCCCTGGTTGGGCCGCCTTTGCCGTAAATTCGATTCTCCTAGTGTGAAACCGCCTGGAACAGGTCACTCTTCAACAATGCCTGAAACTTGCTGTCGTCGGCCTTGAACGTTACCACTAGGCGTCCGCCGTCGGAGTCAACTTGCGTGCTGTCCATCGCGCTCTTTTCATCCGCGGTGCCCGCAGCCTTCTTGTACAGTATGCCCGCCTTCATCAGGGCTGAGAGGGTGCCCGCCGTGAACGCATCCGAGGTCTGCACGTTCAGGCCGAAATCAACTCCGTGCTGCATGTCGAGAGTGTAATGCGATCCCAGCAGGCGCTTCTTGATGGTGTCGTAATCCGCCAGCGCCGAAGCCTCACCCAGCACCGAGCGCAGCATGTTCTGCGTACCCTGTTGATCGAGCACGCTCCACACCGGCCCTGACTCTGAATCCACGATCATCTGCAGCATGTCCGGATTTGAAGCAACGCCATTCGCATCCCCATTACGTACATCCAGACCATCCTTCACCGCGCTTGCGTCGCCAAACAGCATGGTGTTGTCATCCAGAAACGTCATGACGAAGCTGCCGGTAGACCACAGATCGGAGTCCTTATATTTAACGCTTTTTTCTCTCTTCTTTAATCGAGCCACAACCTTCTTGGGCTCAAATTGCCCGTTGGCAACACCGAAATTGCGCAGCGCTCCCTTGGCCGAACGATACGAGACAAACGTAAGCTGCTCCACATCCGTGTCCGGATTCACGCCCATATCGCGCAGTGAACTCTCGAACGCTTTCAGATTATCCGGCAGTACGCGATTCTTCAGCGCGATGCCACTCGATGAATTGCGCAGGGCGCGGTAATCCACCGAGATGATCTGCTGAATCTGCGCCGGCAGCACAGTTCGCGCGTTCGTTCCCAGCGGAGCCGCCAGGACGCTCGTGCAGAGTGCGCAGGCCAGAACAAGTGCAATTGAAAAGGTCTTCATAGATTTACAATTGTACCCCCGGCAGCATAAAACCATCACTTAGTGAAAGCTCGCAGTTTGCCTCTAGGTATGTCAGCCCTGCTTTTTTCGCAGTCCCGCTACTCTCGCGCGGCTCTCAGCAATGAACGCAGTCTCCGTCCCCGCTTCAAACGATTCCAGGTTGATCTCCACATTCGCCAGCGCCCCTTCCATCGCCGCCCGCGCCAGAGCCGCCGCAACCGTAAGATCGCTGCTCATCTTCGGATTTGTCTTCATGCGCAAGGCTTCAATCAACGAACTCACCTCAGCCGCGCACTCTGCCACCCGCAGCGGTACCTCAGATGCACTGCGCAGAGCTGCTGCCACCTCCTTGCCTGCCGCGCCTGCCTGCTCCGGCGCAGCATTCTTCTGCGCCTTATAGGCAGCCATCACCGCCTGGTAGGCGCTCGCGTCCGCGTCGATTGCCGCCTTCAACTCTTCACGTAGTGCTTCCAGCTTCGCCAGCGCCGCGCTCAGCCCCTCTTCAAAGCTGTAGGCTTTCTTTCCGCGTGATGCTCCAGCCACCATCGAGGCCAGAGCCGCAGCCATCGCTCCGGCGGCCGCCGAAGCGCTGCCCCCGCCCGGCACGGCGGTCGCAGATGCCAACTGCTCAAGGAACGGCTCTACGCCCGCGCGCACGCTTCCCGCAACCGTTTTGCCGCCAATCATCGCCGCCAGCCGGTTTTCCAGAATCAATGCGGAATCAAAATTCTCCACCTGCAGGAACCACTCCGCCGCGTCTTCGATCGCACGCTTCGGTATGAGCCCTACAATTTCGCTGGACTCCGCCAGCACACCATAGCGCGCCGCCTCCCGCTTCACGAACTCAAAGACTCTGGCAATCGGCGTCAGCTCCGTGTCGGTCAAATTCATGGAAACCTGCGCCTGCCCGCGCACCTCCACGCCCATCGCCTTCACCGCGCGGAGTCCGCCTCCGGAGAAGCGAACCGCCTTGGCAATCTTCTTTGCGATCTCCACGTCTTTCGTCTGGAGATAGACGTTGTAGGCCACCAGAAACTTACGCGCCCCAATCACTACCGCGCCCGCCGTTGGATGGCAGCGCGCCTCGCCAACATCCGGACGCCGCGACTCCAGTGTCAATATCTCCTCGCGAATCACCTCGAACTGCCCGCGCCGGATATTCTCCAGGTTCACCCGCTCCGGCCGGGTCGCGGCAGCTTCGTAGAAGTACACCGGAATCTGGTAATTCCGCCAGACCTGCTCTCCCAGCTCGCGCGCCATTTGCACGCAATCTTCCAAGTTCGCGCCCTCAATGGGAATGAACGGCACAACGTCGGTCGCGCCCAGCCGCGGATGAGCCCCACGCTGCACGTTGAGGTCAATCAGCTCCGTTGCCTGGCCGATGCCTGCCAGCACCGCGGCCAGTAACGGCTCCCGCTCGCCCACCAGCGTAACCACCGAGCGGTTATGGTCGGCGTCCATCTTGCAATCCAGCAGATACACGCCCTCGCGCTTCATCGCATTAACGATGGCGTCAACCCGCGACTTCTCGCGTCCTTCGGAGAAATTCGGTACACACTCAATCAGCGCTGCCATTCCCGCTCTCCGCTAATGCTTCCACCAGTTATACCCGACGCCCCACTGCAAGCTCGCGTTCACTCCCGGATTGTGAGCGCCCAGCGACGCGTTCGACAAATGAGTCGCGCGAAAATCGAAGTTCACCGAGCGCCCCGGCTTTAAGAAATAATTTAGGCCGATTCCCGGACCAGAGATGAAATTGATCTTCGATGTGTTACCCGGAGGAACGTTGTCGGTGCTCCACAGCATCCCGCCCTGCGCCAGGAAATACGGAATCGTCTTCTTCCCGCTGGTAAAATTCCACTTCAGCACCACCGGGTTCACGCCAAAGGCATACACGTTCCGGTAGCCGCCCCACAGAACCATCTCCAGCGGCATAATCTCCCAGTCGTACTCGAACGTCCCGCGCGCCCAGCCCGAACCGAGCTCTCCGGTCATCACCCGGCCAACCCGCACGCCGGCGCGAACAAAGTGTACGTTGTCGCGGTCGAACAGGCCATTACCGGCGCTGGCCAGCACGCCCGCAGTCCAGCGTTCGTGCCGGATCGCCGCCGCGTCGTCTGCGTCCTGCGCCATCCCCGCCGTGGCGCCAAGAATCAGCAGAGCGAACGTCGCCAGTCGAAACAATCTCATCATCGTCAAGATATCCCCGAATACGGTAACAGTCCTGCAACCCTGCTTCCAAGCCCAAAGAAAAGGGCCGCCCTCTTTGGAGCGGCCCTTTCTGAAACCCTTTGTGTTGTGCCGTTAGCCGGCGACTTCTTCGAGATCCTTCTGGTCGATGTCGGCGTTCGAATAAACGTTCTGCACGTCGTCGTAATCTTCCATCGCTTCCATCAGGCGGACCATGGTGCGCGCCTGCTGGCCTTCGAGTTTGACGTAATTTGCCGGAATCATGCCGAGTTCGCTGTGCTCCGGGGTGATGCCGGCGGCCTTGATCGCCTCCAGCACGGCTTCGTAGGCAGCCGGATCGGTCAGAATTTCCCAGTTGTCGCCATCGTCCTGCAGGTCGTCTGCGCCATGTTCAAGAACGATGTTCATCAGATCGTCCTCTTTGGCCTGCGCCTTCGGAATCAGGATGTCGCCCTTTTTGCTGAACAAGTGCGCCACCGAGCCCGCATTGCCCATGTTGCCGCCGTTCTTGCCGAAGATGTGGCGGATATCGCTCACCGTGCGGTTGCGATTGTCAGTCGAGGTCTCGACCAGAATCGCCGCGCCGCCCGGCCCGTAGCCCTCGAAGGTGATCTCTTCGTAGGTCACGCCCGGCAACTCGCCGGTGCCGCGCTGGATCGCGCGCTTGATGTTGTCCTGCGGCATGTTTTCGGCCTTTGCCGCAGCCACTGCAGTGCGCAACCGAGGATTCTTTTCCGGATCGCCGCCACCCTTGGCGGCCATCGTGATTTCCTTGATCAGGCGGGTGAAGATCTTGCCGCGCTTCGCGTCCAGCGCGCCCTTTTTGTGCTTAATTGTGGCCCATTTTGAGTGGCCAGACATGCCAACCTCGTAGAATGTGTGATTTTCTGGAAAAACTTCTTCGGTGTTGCCCATCCAGCCAACCGGGCATACCAACTACCACGCAGGGCGCAGTAACACCTGAGTATACCATGTGCGGGACAAAGCCATTCTCAAACTCAGCCCCGGAACTGCCGCCGACCAGTTCTCAATAAATCCCTGGAATGAGGCGCGAGGTGCGGGCGCAGTAAGCATCGTATTCGCTGCCGAACTGCGAACGCAGTAACCTCTCCTCGGCCCGTATGCGCGCAATCAGCGGAGGAGCAAAGAGAATCGTAAGCAGCACCCCAACTCCCGAACGAAATACAAATGCCCAGCCGAGTACGGTGACCAGCAACCCCAAGTAGCTGGGGTTGCGAATGATGCTATAAATTCCATCCGTAACCAGCGCATGTCCGGGCTGTATCGCGACTAGCCCGCTGAACCGGCGGCCCAGGATGAACACTGGCCAGAGCCGCAATCCGCACCCAGCTATATAGAGAACAACGCCACACCAGCGAATCGTATCCCCGTCGAAGGTCCAGAATTCTCTCCGGTCCGTGTACGGCGGCAGGTAGGCAATTAAAAATGTGAGCAGGCCGAAAACCGCGAGCACCCAGCGGTTGCCACGGTCCTCACGCTCGCCGGAACTCATACTCGCGCCGCTGAAGAGAGCCACGACGCATATCACTAGGGTCGCTATCGCGAGCGCAACCAGGGCAGGGTGGGAAAAGAAAGCGGAGATGCCGCCCTCTCCGAGAATCGCGAGCCCGAATTGGGCAAGCACACTCACGATCGTGAGAAAGGCGAGTCTGGGCGCGAGCATCGAGAATGAATTCCTGCTACTAGGTGGTGGTCAACGTATGCTCCGTCGGTGCCTCGCGCAGCCGTGCTGCTGCATCCTCCGGCATCATCGGCGAGCGATAGGCTTCCTTAAAGGAGTACGATTTCTGCCGCTCTTGCAGGATCGGCAGAATCTCGATGTGCCAGTGATAATCCTCGTCAATCGTGCGCCAGTAATTCAGCACCTTCGACTGATGTTGCGTGTTCGGTGCTGTGTGTACAACCAAATGGAAGCTGTCGGTGATCGAGCGAATCCGGTTCAACATGCGGCGCAGCAATGAAGCGCAATCGCGCAGCGCACCCGGCCGCAACACCGCCGTGTGCTCAAAGTGAGCATCGTGAGTGACCGGTATAATCCACGTCTCAAACGGCGCACGCGATGCATACGGACAGCACGCAACGTAATCGCCGCGAATCTCCACGATGCGCTCCCGCGAATGCAACTCCTGGGTCAGAATGTCGCAGAAGACGCAGCGCTCTTTTTGCGCGTAGTGTTCGCGCGCCGACCTCAACTCATACAGCACCCGCCGCGGCACATAGGTCGTTGCCACAATCTGCGAGGTCGGATGATCGAACTCCTGCCCGCTCAGCGATCCGAAATCCTTGAAAATGCTCACGTACTTAAAGCGGTGATCGTGCTTCAAATCCTCCAACCGCTGCGCGCAGAGCAGCAGAAACTGCTCAATCTCCACATCCGAAGCCGTCCAGAGCTGCCGGTCATGGCGCGCGTTCTCCACAATCACCTCGTGCGCGCCCACCGAGCGCATCACGTCATACAGACCAACCCCGCGGCGCCCAGGATCGCCCTCCACGTGATACAGCGGCAGTGGATGCACCACCGCCCGCGCCGACCACGGTCCATAGTTCACCGACGCCATCGAGGAAATCACCTGGGGCTGCTGCGGCGACTCCGGGCAGAACGGACAAACCTGCAGCAAATTTCGGCCCTGCGACGGCTGATCCCCGGTCACAACCCAGGAGCGCGTGATTGGATCCTTCCGAAGTTCCATTGCGATAGCAAACCACTCCGCGGCTTCTGAGTCAAATCCGAATTCTCTTTCCCATCACAGAACGGGCCGGAGCCCCGACGAGCGTTAGAATTCCTTATGGCCGGCTCTGCTATACTCGCGCTTTTGAGACCCCCAACTTTTCCCCATGAGTGAAGCCTCAACACCACTGATGCGGCAGCACGCCGCAATTAAAAAAGAGCATCCTACCGCGCTGCTGTTCCTCCGCGTGGGCGACTTTTACGAGCTTTTCCTCGACGACGCCGTTACTGCCTCGCGCGAGCTTCAGATCACCCTCACCTCGCGCCAGAAGGTCGATGGCCTCGCCCTCCCAATGTGCGGAGTTCCCTACCACGCCGCCGAAGGCTATATCGCCAAGCTCATCCGCAAAGGCTACAAGGTCGCCATTTGCGATCAGGTCGAAGACCCCAAGCTCACCAAGAAACTGGTGCGTCGCGAGGTCACCCGCGTCGTCACCCCCGGCACCGCCGCCGACTCGCAACTCGGCTCCGAGGAGAACAATTTCCTCTGCGCTATCGCCCGCCGAGCGCCAGCGGCCGGCAGCGCAGCGTTACCCGTCGTCGCCACCCTAGGCTTCGCCGCCCTCGATCTCTCCACCGGCGAATTCCGCGCCACCGAATTCAGCGGCCCCGACGCCGACCGCCGCGTTGCCGATGAGCTCCAGACCCTGCGTCCGCGCGAGCTCCTCTACGCCGCATCTCTGCCGCTCTTCCAAGCCTCCGGTGCGTCACATCTGCCGCAGCTTGCTGGTGTAGATACAGCACCTGCGCCGAACGCCCCCACCCCCGCGCCGCGCCTGGCCTCCACCGACCTTGCGCCCTTTGCACGTTGGAGCGAAACCCCGCTCGACGACTGGATCTTCGCCACCGACTACGCCATCCCTCTGGTCGAAAATCATTTCGGAGTCTTATCGCTGGAAGGCTTCGGCCTCGCCAACCACAATGCCGCCGCCAGCGCCGCCGGAGCCATCCTCCACTACGTACGCCAGACGCAGCGCGGCTCGCTCGGTCACGTCGACCGCATCGGCTACTACGAGCGCCAGAACTGCCTCATCCTCGATGCCGTCACCGTCCGCAACCTTGAGCTCATCGAACCCCTCTTCGCCGGCTCCGGAGATGCCGTAACTCTCTTCCGTGCACTCGACCACACCCTCACCCCAATGGGCAAGCGCCTGCTGCGCGCCTGGATGCTACGCCCCTCGATCGACATCACCGAGATCAACCAGCGCCTCGACGCCGTCTCCGCCGCCCTCGCCAGCATCATTCATCGCGAAGAGCTGCGCCGTGGCCTCGACGGCATTCTCGACATCGAGCGCCTGCTCAGCCGCATCACCCTTGAAACCGCGAACCCGCGAGACATTCTCGCCCTCGCCGCATCGCTCTCCCGGCTCCCCGCCGTGCGCCGCGCGCTTGCCACCTTCCCCGCCGCGCGCTTCGCCGCCCTCGCCGATCTGCTCGACGAACTCACCGACGTACGCGAGCGCATCGAGCGCACCATCCGCCCCGAGCCGCCCATCACCCTCAACGATGGCGGAGTCATCCAAAGCGGACTCGATCCGCAGCTCGACGAACTCCGCGACATCAGCCGCAACAGCAAACACTACATCGCCCAGATCGAGCAGCGCGAGCGCGAGCGCACCGGCATCAACTCGCTCAAGGTCAAGTTCAACAACGTCTTCGGCTTTTACATTGAGATCAGCAAGGCCAACCTGCAACATGCCCCTGCCGACTACGAGCGCAAGCAGACCCTGGTCGGCGCCGAGCGCTTCACCACGCCGGAGTTAAAGGAGTATGAAACCAAGGTTCTCGATGCCGAAGAGAAGATCGTCGAGATCGAGCGCCGCCTCTTCGCCGAGCTGCGCGTTGCCATCGCCGCCGAGTCGCGCCGCATCCGCCAGAGTGCGCTGGCGCTGGCCGAGATCGACCTCCTGCTCTCATTCGCGCACCTTGCCGCGCTGCGCAACTACTGCCGCCCGTACTTCGAAGAAACGCCTGACGACTCCGCCCAACTGCTCGAAATTCTCGAAGGCCGCCATCCCGTCATCGAGCAGCCCGAGCTCACCGGCTCCAACGACCGCTTCGTTCCCAACGATCTCTACCTCGACGCCTCCAGGCAGTCGATCCTGCTCATCACAGGCCCCAACATGGGCGGCAAGTCCACTTATCTGCGCCAGACCGCGCTCATCGTGCTGATGGCGCAGATGGGCTCATTCGTCCCCGCCACCCGCGCCCGCCTGTCGACCGTCGATCGCATCTTCACCCGCATCGGAGCCTCGGACAACCTCGCTCGCGGCCGATCCACCTTCATGGTTGAGATGACCGAAACCGCCGCCATCCTCAACACCGCAACCCCGCGCTCTCTCATCCTGCTCGACGAAATCGGACGTGGCACCGCTACCTACGACGGCCTCGCCATCGCCTGGGCCGTGGTCGAATTTGTCCACCAGCACAGCCGCGCCAAGACGCTCTTCGCCACCCACTACCACGAACTCACCGAACTGGAAACGCTGCTCGACTCGGTCAAGAACTATCACGTCAGCGTGAAGGAAAGCGCCGGTAGCATCGTCTTCCTGCGCAAGGTCTCACCCGGCGCCGCCGACAAAAGCTACGGCATCGAGGTCGCCAAACTCGCTGGCCTCCCCGCCGAGGTCATCTCCCGCGCCCGCGAGGTCTTGCACCAACACGAGAACGCCGAGCACACTGCCACCACCCAACTCGCCCCCAAACCAGACAAATCCGGCCCCGTTCAGCTAACAATCTTTACCCCTGTCTCCAACACTGTCCTCGACCGCCTCCGCGAAGCCGACCTCGACGCCCTCAGTCCGCGCGAGGCCATGAATTTGTTGTATGAGTTGAAGAAGCAGGTGGACTAAGCGAAGTGGGCGGCTGGCCCACACTGCCCGAGAGTGGGGAAGTTGTATGAGTGGCCGCTGTCAATTCCTGACAACGTTTCTGTATACCTGTTGCATCAAATCCACAATTACCGGAATCGAGGAATATGAGTTTTCGCTATAGAATTCTTGTGGTTGACGACGAGAAGAACCTCCGCACCGTGGCGAAAACGATTCTCGAATCTCAAGGCTACGAAGTGCAGTGCGCCGTTGACGGATTCGATGGCCTCACAAAGTTGAAGCAATCCCTGCCCGATGTGGTCATATCCGATTTACGGATGCCCAACATGAGCGGATTTGAATTCCTATCCGTAGTGCGCAAGCGCTTTCCCCAGATCGCCGTCATCGCCATCAGCGGCGAGTTTTCCGGCATAGATGTGCCCGAAAGCGTCTTAGCCGACGCTTTCTTTGAAAAAGGCCAGTATTCCCCAGAAAGCCTCTTCCAGAAGATCACCGCCCTGCTTGAAGAGATCCCTCAACGCCCAAACGTCGCCCGTCAGCCCAAAGCAGCCGTCTGGGTTCCTGTCAAAGGCGATGCGGATTACATCGCGGTGACGTGTTCTTCCTGTTTGAGAACCTTTCCGGTTCCGGCCCCGCTCCCTGACGGCGTGCACACTGCCGAATGCGACTTTTGTTCAACAGCGGTTTCGTTCCGGATCACGGAAGCTGCCGGCGCAACAAGGAAAAGAATCGCGTAGTCAGGCGGGTGGCCCAGTTAGCCCGTTTTTGGCCATACGGAGTAGCTGACCCTGCTCTTCCTGCGGCTGCTTTTACCGCTTCAATTCCTGACGATCTTCATATACTCTGACACCGTCACAAACCGATACCCTTTCGCTTTCAATGCCGTAATCAGCTCCGGCAATTGCGCGGTCGTGGTCGTCAGCTCATGGAAGGCCAGCACGTGCGTGTACACGCCCTTCTTCTCGCGCTGCTCAATGGCTTTGATCACCCCCTGCGCCAGCGACGGCTTCGGGCAGCCCGCGCCCTTGCCCACGCACAGGTAGTCCTGCGAATTCACATCGCGCAGCGCCACCGGGTTCTGGCTTGAGATCGTCAGGATGTGAAAGCCGTGAGCCTCCAGATCGTGCCGCGCATCGTCCGTAAGATCCCAGTCCGGCGGACGCAGCCACAGCGGCTTCGTCCCGGTCACACCTTTCACCGCCTCGGCCCCGCGCTCCACATCATTCAGCACCCACGCCTCGCCCTTTTTGCGCTCGGCGATTCGCAGGTCAGCATGGCTGTAGGTGTGGTTTTCAATCTCGTGCCCACGCCGCAGAACATCGTGCGCCGCATCCAGGCAGCTCACGCCGATATTGGTCTCGTGCGGAGTCTCGCCCCAGGTCTTCGGCGTCAGCCTCCAGCCCATGTAGAAAAACGTCGCCTTCACGCCATTGCGGTCCAGCATGTCGAGCATACCCTGACTTGCGTTGGATGCCGCACCTGGCTGCTTCACTCCGTAGAGCACGTACGGTCTCGGCCCATCGTCAAAGGTCAATGCAATCAGCTTCTCCGCCGCAATGCACGGCACGCAAACCGCCACCAGCGACATCACCAATACAACTCGCAGCATCACTCGCATATTCATCATCTCTGGACGCCATCATAGGATGTTTTGATTCCGTGCGCCCTAAGCAATTCCCATGAACTCACCCAAATTCTTTTACACTCAATCCATGCCATCTCTGCTTGTGCAAGGCGTTCTCTTCGATCTTGACGGCGTGCTCGTTGACAGCACCGCCGGAGTCACCCGCGTCTGGCGCGACTGGGGCCTGCGCAATGGACTCGATCCCGCCCAGACTGCCCACACCGCCCACGGACGCCGCGCCATCGACACGGTTCGCCTGCTCGCACCCGGGCTCGACCCTGAAGCCGAGCTGCGCGATCTGGAGCGCCGCGAAATCGCCGAATCCCACGATGTCGTCGTCTTCCCCGGAGCCGCCCGCCTGCTCGCCTCCCTGCCTCCGCGCCGCTGGGCCATCGTCACCAGTGGAACTCGCGACCTCGCCTCGCACCGCTTGCGCGTCGCCGGCCTCCCCGTCCCAGAACTCATGATTACCGGCACCGATATCGAGCACGGCAAGCCGCATCCCGAGCCCTTCCGGCGTGGCGCCGCTCTGCTCGGCCTTGCCCCCGCCGACTGCGTGGCCGTAGAAGATGCACCCAACGGCATCCGTTCCGCATCAGAAGCAGCAATGCCTGTTCTCGCCGTGCCCACCACCTATCCCGCAGATGAGCTGGTTCACGCAACCGCGTTGTTGCCGAACTTGGACGCCTTAGTGGCAACGACAGTGGGCGATCTGATTCGCCTGAACTGGTAAATTGTTTTGCAGACAAGGGATGAAGCGCACGTGATGAATGCAACCAGGTTTTCCTATACACTCGACTCTACTCTGGCGAGTGTAAATAAGGCCGAGCAGGCCGCCGCGGAGGTTGCCGCCAAAGCCGGTTTTGATGCCGTCCAATGTGGCCGTATCGCCTTGGCCGTGCGCGAAGCTGCCGCCAATGCTGTTCTGCATGGAAACCGATACGATCCAACCAAGCGCGTGACTCTCTCCTTCGATACCGCCCCCGACATCTTGACCGTCTCCGTGCGCGATGAAGGTTCAGGGTTCGCCCCGTCCACGGTCGCCGACCCGCTAGCCCCAGAGAACCTGCTCAAGGAATCGGGACGCGGTTTGTTTCTCATCCGGACATTCATGGATGAAATTCGTTTTCACATGATGTCTCCCGGCACAGAAGTCGTTATGATTAAATTTGTACGCGGTCCGGGCCGCGACGGCAGCAAGGAGGTTCACCAGTGACGATGAAAGCAAGTTCGCGTCAGGTAGACGGTGTCACCATCGTAGATCTTAGCGGGCGTATTACCTTCGGCGAGGGCAGCATCGTGCTGCGCGATACCGTTAAGGACCTGTCCGCTCAGGGCCACAAAAGAATTGTCCTCAATCTCGGAGACGTTAGCTACGTTGATACCTCCGGGGTCGGCGAACTCGTCAAGGCCTTCACCAGCATTCGTAGCGCCGGTGGCGAACTCAAGCTGCTCAACGTTTCCCAGAAAGTCCACGATCTGCTGCAGATCACAAAACTCTACAAAGTGTTTGACATTCAGAATGACGAGACCGCGGCCATCGGCGCCTTCAGTTAGCTGAATCGTTAACGCAACCACGGGCGGCTTCCGACGCCGCCTACTTGCGCAACCCACTGGACACGCCGCCCGCCGGGACGCACAATACTCCCATGCCGCGCATACCCACCATCGCCTATGAAGCGGCCGACCAGTCGGCCCAGGAAATTTTTGACCACTACATAAAAGAGCGCGGCAACGTGCCCAATATGTTCCGCACCGTTGCCTACCGCCCGGAGATTCTCCGCACCATGATCGCGCACTTCCGCGCCGTGATGGAGACCGGCACCGTAGGCCTCAAGCTCAAGGAACTCGTCATCGTCCGCACCTCGCAAATCAATCAATGCGATTACTGCCTCAACTCCCACACCAAGCTCGCGCATCGCTACGGATGGAGCGAGGAACAGCTTGCCGATCTCGCCAACTTCCGCACCCGCTCGGACTTCAACCCACGCGAAAAAGCCGCCCTCGAACTCGCCGAGCGCGAGACCCTCGACTCCACCGGCGTCGACGACGAACTCTGGGCCAAACTGCGCGAACATTTCGACGAAGGCGAAATCATCGAACTGTCCGCCGCCATCGGCCTCTTCAACTACTTCAATCGCTTCAACAATTCGCTCAAGATGGAACCCACAAAATGAACGTACGCCCTCTGTTGTGCACCGCTATGTTGCTCATAGCACCTGCCGTCGCGCAGCAGAGCGCCACTCCCACAGTCGCGGAGCAACAGCCTGACTCCCAATTGCGCGAGCTCCATGTCGAATGCACTCCCGCGTCGCACGCCATGGAATTGATCGGCAGTCATGGATGCGTTGCGGGCAAGGTCTTCCGTGTCACTGTCCACAAGAGTGGCAACACCCATCTTTCGCTCTGCCCCAGCCACAAGTGTTCATTTCAGGCGGTAATCTCGAAACGTAGTCGCAGCAAGGTTGGCGACCTCTCCTATCTTCGTGGCAGGATTATAGCCGTCCAGGGCGATGTCACCGAGTCTCGTGGCGGCCATCCCGTAATCCTCGTAAAGGACCGAGAGCAGGTTCGCGTCGCTGCTGGCGATCCGCCGCCGGAACTCGACGCTGCTGAGTCTAAGCCCCGCAAGACCGCGTCCTCCAGCAAGCGCGCCCGCGCCTGGTAGCCGTCACGATTTACCCTTTGCCTAGCGATTTCTCTTCAGCTCTGCCAGCGGATAAAACGTTCCGCGCCACTCAACGCCGCCTTGCGCCAGCGTCAGTACCGTGGAGCGCACCAAAGTAAAAACCATCACCACGCTCGCCGCCGGATGCAGCAACGCATAGCCAACACTGATCTTCGTGCGCCTTCCCATCCCCGCGTACACCGTTAGCAGGCAGCCGAGTGCAAGCACATACCCGGCGCGAGCCCACCCGGTCGCAAAGACCGCGCCAAACCAGGGTCCCAGATGCAGCCACAGCATCCCAAGCGCAGCCATCGCAGCAAACGCAACGTTATAGTGCAGATGGGCGAAGAAGTTCTTCGTCAGGTTCCGGACAACACCATGCGCCCCCACCGCCCAGCGCACACGGACCATGCCATCGCCAAACGCCACCCGTGAGGCAAACCCTGCCTGCTTCACTTTCTTCCCCAGCCCCATATCATCCACCACGTTCAGCCGCATGGATTGATATGTGCCGATCTTTTCATAGGCCGTGCGCCGCACCATGTTGAACGCGCCCACGCCCATCACATCCCGCGCCTTCGGATCGCGCACCTTCCACGGACGATGAGCAAAGATGAACATGGCCTGGAAGAACGAAATCATCATACGTTCGCCCATGCTCTCCATCAGCATCGTCGGCAGCATCGCCATATGCGCCGCCTGCTCCTGTTCGGCGTAATGCACCACCCGCCGCAGCGCCGCGGGCGCGTGCAGCACGTCGGCATCGCTGAACAGAATCCATTCGCCGGTCGCCGCTTCCGCCGCGCTCCACATGGCGTGGGTCTTGCCCAGCCAGCCCGATGGCAACTCGCGCACGTGAACCACTCCCAGCCGCGTGCCATACTCGTCCTTCAGCCGGTCCAGAATCTCGCCCGTCGCATCCTCCGAGCGATCGTCCACCACCACCAGTTCGTAGTCCGGATAGTCCAGTGCAAGCAGTGAGCGCACCGCAATCTCAATTGTTCCGGACTCATTGCGCGCAGGAACCACGATGCTCACCCGTGGCAATATCGTCTCCGGCGCAACCGCGTATTCAGGCTGCGTCAGGTCGGCAATTCCCCGCATACCGCGCCTCGCCGCCACTGCATGGTACAGCCATGTCGTGCCGAGCGATGCTCCCGCCAGTAGGTTCAACGCCTGCCATGCGCTCACGCCTCGTCTCCCTGGGGCAGTTGCGGGGCGAACCGCACTCCCCAAAACAGCACTCCCGCCGAAATCGCAATCGCCGTCGAAGCCGCCACAAACGCCATCTGCATATTGCTTCGATCCGAGATATAGCCCATCAAGCTCGGCGAGAACGCATCCCCCAGCAAATGAATGGTGAAGATATTAACCGCAAAGGCCGTCGAGCGAATCGGCGCCGAAACCGAATTCAGAATCGCCGCGTTCAGCGGAGCCGTATTCAGCAGCAGAAAAAACTCGCCCAGAAAGATCGCCGGATACATCCACGAGCCCGCGTGGAAGACCGCCACCAGCACCGCAGGGAGAGCCAGCGTCATTCCAATCGCGGAGATCAGGCAATGTCCGCCGCGCTTTCTCTCCTCCATCCGGTCGCCCAGCCAGCCGCCCAATATCGTCGCCAGAATCCCCGCCGCCAGCGTCATCAATCCAAAGCGCAGATTCGCCGCCGCGAGCGGGACTCCTCGAATGCGCGAAAGAAACGTCGGCATCCACACCTGCATCCCGCCCACCGCGAAGGTCATCATCGCCATCCCGAGCGTCGCACTCCAGAACGCCGGATTACGCCACAACCCCAAAAAGGTTCCGCGCTCCAAGGTCACTGCCAGCCGGTCTTGCGCACCGCGTTTCGGCTCAGGAACCAGCAGCAACAACACTCCCAGCAGCGCACCCGGAACCGCGCCCACCAGGAATGGTGCGCGCCAGCCCCAGCGTGCCGCCAGGGCTCCGCCCAGCAGGTATCCAAGCGCCGTTCCCACCGGTATGGCCAAGTAAAAAACTGCCAGCACTCTGCCGCGCCGGTGTTCCGGATGCAGGTCGGCGAGAAATGATGGAGCGATGGCAACAAACGTCGCCTCGCCTACTCCTACCAGCGTGTGCCGGATCATCAACTCCGTGAAGTTGTGCGTCACCGCCGTCAGCAGCGTCGCCGCAGACCAGATCAGCGCCCCCACGCACATGATCAGCCGGCGCGAATGCCGGTCCGCCAGCCATCCGGTCACTGGCGCGGTCACCATGTAGCAGAAGAAGAACGCGGTCGTCAGCAGCCCGAACTTTGCATCCGAGCCTGGAAATTCGTGCTGCACCATCGGCTGCACGGCAAACAGCACCGAACGGTCGATGTAGTTCACAAAATTCAGCGCCGTCAGGATCACGAGCGCCGTCGTCGCCCAGCGCCTCACCTGTCGCTGCCCCATATCTGCCGCAGTTAGCAAATGTGGGATCGTAGGCCCACGCTGCTTCACTTCGTTCTCGGCCAGCGCGCTTCCACCAGCGTTCCAATCCCACCGCGTGGACGGAATTGTCCGCGCACCTCGCACCAAACCGGCTTTGCCGCCTTCACCACGTCCTCGAGAATCTGGTTCACGATGTTTTCCTGGAAGATTCCAAGGTTGCGGTATTCGTTGATGTATTCCTTCAGCGACTTCAGCTCCAGGCAGAGCTTGTCGGGCACATAGCGAACCCACACAGTGCCAAAGTCCGGCAGGCCCGTCTTCGGGCACACCGAGGTAAATTCAGGAATGTCGATCTCTATCACGTAGCTCGGAAACTGGTTGGGCCAGCACTCGATCGCCTGAAACTCGTAATCCAACCCACTGGCGGCGTGGTCCGGCGTATAGCCAAGCCGTGTCGCGCCCTGCTGTGCCGATTTCGACGCGGAATTCCGTGCGGATCTCCGTGCAGTTTTCTTCTTCGTAGCCATCCGGCTATTTTAGCCGACCAGTCACAATCATCCTAGGGTGGCCCACACCGCCCTCGTTTGGCGAATGTGGGAGATCCAGCAGGCGCTGACTTATGCCGCCTCGCTATCCGGCACCGTCTTCGGTTTCACCTTCTTCGGCGGAATCTGCTTCAGCGGCAAGGTTCCGTCTCCGCTTGCCTGCAGTACTTCCCCATTGATCTCCGCCCCTAGCAGGATTACGAATGAACTCCAGTACAGCCATGTCATCAGCGCGATCACCCCACCCAGGACCCCGTAGGTGCGATTAAAGTTCGCAAAACTCTGAAAATAGATTCCCAGCGCATAGGAGAGTCCGAGCCAGGCAGCAACCGCGAACACCGCGCCAACCAGCGTGTGACCAAAACGCTGTTTCACATTCGGTGCAACAAAGTACAGAGCCTCCACCGCAATCACGATGAACGCCGCGGAAACGGCCCAACGCAATAACGGCCAGACATGCGCTAAAAGAGAGCTCAAGTGCAGACTCCCTGCCAGCCATGCGCCAAACCGCGGGCCTACCAGCATCAATCCGAGTGCCACCAGCAGCAACCCGCCTACCAGAAATGTCAAAAGCAAGGCCAGCAGGCGTGTTTTCCAAAACGGACGCGTCTCCGGCACGTTGTACGCCACATCGAGCG
The DNA here is from genome assembly GCA_963738165.1 of uncultured Acidobacteriota bacterium. Taxonomy (GTDB): domain Bacteria; phylum Acidobacteriota; class Terriglobia; order Terriglobales; family Acidobacteriaceae; genus TOLSYN. Next base: position 69,875 of record CAVTVE010000006.1, on the reverse strand, counting down.
CTTCGATCATTGCGGCAAACCCGCTCGAAGCCGTCCACAGTGCACCGATCAGTCCAAACGACAGCAGTGCTCCGCGATGAGGGGTAATCACGTCGCGCACAACATGGCGCACCACTCCCAAGCTGTCGGCGGGCACAAAGCGGGACATCAGCGTTAATATCTGGTTGATTGGGTCGGGTATCGGCAGGTATCCCACCACGGCGGACAAGGCGATCAGCGCCGGGAACAGACTCAACACGAAATAGTAGGAAAGTCCTGCTGCAAACGAAAGGGTGTGATTCCGGTCCGTGTCAACGACCGCCTTTTTAACAATGCTCACCCATTTTCCCACACTCATCAGATCACCTCTACAGCGGCTCGCCCGGCTCTATCCTTGTGTGCGATTGATGCGTCTCCGTTCTTCGATGATTTTTTTCCTTTGCGTGTCCACCACCGGCGCCGATCTTCAGTTCGGATACCTCCAACACGGCATCCGGGCTTTGCCGAACAGTCGCTGGCTTGCAAAATCTGCCGCGAAGCTCCTACTCTGGAGCTTCGCTCAGATATACTGAAACCTTACTCATGCCTAACGGAAACTCAAATAGCTCGCTCGGCGGAGCCCGCAGAACTTGGATCGTAGTAGTAGCCATCCTGCTGACTATATTGGTCGGAATCGGGGCCTACGTTGAGCTTCGGCCTCGTCGTATCCGCATCTCGGTCGTCAAGCCGGTGCGTCAGGAAGTCTCCAGTTCCATCACCACCAACGGCAAGGTCGAACCCGTTCACGGCTTTGAAGCCCATGCCCCGCTCGCGGGAACAGTAAAGACAGTGCTGGTCAAGGAAGGCGCTCACGTAAAATCCGGGGAGTTGCTGCTCGTACTGGATGACAGCAAAGCCCGTGGCGACCTTGCCACCGCGCTCACGCGCCTTAAAGGAGCACAGGAGAAATACAACGACCTGATCGCGGGAGGCAGTCATCAGCAATTACTCCTCCGCAACGCCGAACTCCAGAAGGCGACCACTGAGCGCGATGCGGCGCAGCGCCAGCTCTCCGCGCTCGAACGGCTTCAGCAGCGTGGCGCAGCCACCCCGGACGAGGTCGCCGCCGCCCGCGATCGTCTCGATCGCGCCAAAGCCGACCTCAGCCAGCTTCAATCGCAAGTCCGCTACTCGCCTGACGAACTGGCGCACGCACAATCGGAAGTCGCCGATGCCAAGGCCAGCGTCGATTTCGCCGAGGATACGATCCGCAAGAGCAATGTCCGCGCACCCTTTGACGGCACCGTCTACTATCTTCCAGCCCGTTCCGGAGCTTGGGTCAACGTTGGAGACCTGCTGTTGCAGGAGGCCGATCTTTCGCAGCTTCAGGTTCGCGCCTTCGTGGACGAGCCCGAAATCGGACGTCTGGCCATCGGACAAGCCGTTACGATCACCTGGGACGCCATGCCCGGACACTCCTGGCAGGGTGCCGTCGTCAGTCTGCCCTCCACCGTCGTCAACCGTGGCTCCCGCGTCGTCGCCGAGGTCCTCTGCAAGGTGAATAACTCCGAGCATCTGCTGCTGCCGAATATAAACGTGAACACCACGATTATCTCCAACAGCAGGGAAAACGCCCTCACCGTGCCCCGCGAGGCAGTGCGCGAGGACAATGGCCGTAGTTACGTGTATGTCCTACAGGGTGATCACCTGCACCGTCGCGACCTCAAAGTCGGCATAACCAACCTGACCCGGGTTGAAATCCTCAGCGGCATCTCCGACGGCGACCTCATCGCGGTTCAGTCGTACAGCCCCACGCCCATGTCGGACGGCGTCGAGGTAAAAATCACCGAGAATCCTTCGTAATGATCAGCGAGAGACGCGTTCCGTCGTGCCCGCTTCCTCCGGTCAGCCCACTGCTGGTTGTCCTGCTGGGGTGTATGCTGCTCCTGCCATTTGCAGCCCAGGCTGCCCCGAATCCACACGAACTGCTCGATGCCGGACGTGCCGACGATGCTTTGCGCCTGCTCACTCCGCAGGCTGTGGGCAACGATGCCGTGGCGCTCAACTATCTCTGCCGTGTCTTCTACTCCCTGGGTGACTGGGATAATGCGGTACAGAACTGCGAGCGCGCTGCCCAGCTTGATCGCCACAACGCTATCTTCCAGCTCTGGCTAGGCCGCAGCTACGGGGAAAAGGCGAGTGTTTCCAACCTGCTGGTCGCCTACCCACTTGCTCGCAAGACCGTTGCCGCGTTTATTAAAGCGCACTCACTCGACCGCCATAACATCGCCATCGCCCGGGACCTCGCCGAGTACTACGCCAGCGCGCCTTTCATCGTTGGTGGAGGCAGCGACAAAGCTCTGGCCCTGGCCGCTGAAATTGCCCCCGAGTATCCCGCCGATGCCGCCTGGGTTCGCGCCATGGTTGCCAATAACCAGGGACATTACGAGCAGGCTGAACACGAGTACAACGAGGCCATCCGCCTCGATCACGAATCAGCCGGAACCTATCTCGATCTCGCCCGCTTCTTCCGTGGACGCAAGAGTTGGGATCGCTTCCAGCAGTCCGTGGAGCGCGCAATCCAATCCCCCCGCATCCAGCCCAGCGACCATTACGACGCCGCTGAGGTGCTACTGAATGCCCAGCGCAATCTCCCCCTGGCCGCTGAACAGATGCGTGCCTATATCCAGAGTGAGCGCCCCAACGAATCAGCCCCGCTCTTTCGCGCTCACTTTCTGCTCGGCGAGATCCTGCTCAAAAACGGAGATGTCGGCCAGGCTGCCGTCGAATTCAGAGCTGCGCTTGTTCTGGCCAGTTCTTATCGCCCTGCAGCGGAGTCTCTCCGCCGCCTGGAAGGACGCTAGAGCCGCGCAGAGGACTACGACCGAACCATGACGAGAACAAGCTTCCAGAAATCCCGGAATTTCCTGATCAGCTTGCTGATATTGCTGCTGCTGATAACAGCCGCACTGCCCCTATCTGCCCAGTCGATCGAATTCCGCCCGGCGATTGAACTCGCTCTCAAGCACAGTGGCGTCATGCTCGCCGCATCCGCAGACCGCGCCCGCGCCGCTGCGCGCTATCGCGCCGAGCACGCCGCCTACATTCCCACCGTGGTCTTCGGCTCCGGCCTCGGATACAACTTCGGAGCGCCCATCGCCGTCGGCGGGCAATTCCCGACGCTCTTTAACGTCACCCACGACCAAACCGTACTGAACTTCTCTCTTCGTGAATCCATCAAGGCCGCCCACAGCGACTCAATCGCCGCAAATATTGATTATCTGGACCACGTCGAGCAGGTCATCCTCGACACTTCCCTGCTCTATATCGAGCTCGATAACACACAGCAGCGACTCACCGCCGCTCAGCAGGAAAAGGAGTCCGTCGACCGCGCCCTCTATATCGCACAGCAGCGGCAGCAGGAGGGCGTGGGCAGCGTGCTGGACAGCAAGCGCGCAGAGCTCGACTCCGCCCGCGTCGATCTCCGCATCGCCGAGTTGGAAACCAGCCTCGACGTACTCCGCGAGCGCCTTGGGCGCACCATCGGCCGCTCGCCCGCAACCCTGTCCACCATAAGCGACTCCATCCCCAGTGCACCTGCCTTGTTGGCCGGAGACGATATTGCCTCAATCGCGCTCGCCAATTCCGCCAGCGTTCGCGTCGCCGATGAGCACCTCCGCGCCGCCCGCGACCGCGCCCGAGCCGAACACAAGATGAACCTTCCTTCGATCAACTTTGGCGGACAGTACAACCAGTACGCTTCCTTCCAAAATTACGCGCAGTACTACAGACAGTTTAGTAACGAAGCCTACAGCTTCGGCATCAGCCTCCGTGTCCCCATCTTGAACTTCGCTCAGACCGCCAAAGCCGCCGCAGCGGATGCAGAAGCCCTCCACGCCGAATCCGATGCCCAGCTTACCCGCGATCAGGTCGCAGCCGACGCCGTGAAGACCCAGCACACCATCCGCCAATTGGAAGCTTCCACCAAGGTCACCCGCCTTGAGTACGAGGTCGCGCAGGCCAACATCGACGCCGTGCAACTCCAAATCGAGAACGGCCATGCCAGCGCCCGCGATGAGGAGTTGGCCCGCGCCGATGTCGCCAGCTTGCAAGTCGCCCTGCTTCAGAGCCAGTTCGAGTACCTCCGCGCCCAGCTCCAGCTTCTCCGCCAAACCGGCAATATGCGCGCATGGGCCCTCGGCAAATAGAATCAACCCAAAAAATCAGCTCTGCATCCTGTTAAGCTTGCTCTGTTTACTATCGTAAGGAACAAATTTTGACGTTTCGCAAATACATGGTCTTGCTGTTGATCGTCGCCTTCGGCTCCGTCGGAGACTCATTGCTGGCGCGAGGCATGAAAGATGTAGGCACCATCGACGTTCACCATCTCGCACATGTCTTCTCTGCCCTCACCAATCCTTGGATCGTCGTCGGAATCTTCTCCCTCCTCGGCTTCATGTCCAGCTACATGACCGCGCTCTCTTTTGCCGACCTCACCTTCGTCCTGCCCGCCACATCAGTCGGATATGTATTCATGGCCTTGATCGGCCACTTTTGGCTGCATGAGCACGTCAGCCCGCAACGCTGGGCCGGCATCGTGCTCGTCACCCTCGGCGTCGGCCTCGTCGCCGGAGGCCCCTCGCGCACCGAGCATGTCTCCAATTCCAGCTCCATTCAGGAGCAGGCATGAGGAACCTCTACACCTGGGTCTGCATCTTCGCCACGGTATGCGCCTCTGCCACCGGAGACGTTCTCATCGCGCTCGCCATGCGCCGCATCGGCGACCTCGGCCAGCTCCACCGCGATCACGGCTTACTCCGCGTAATCACCCGCGTGCTCTCCGGCCCAGCACTCTTTGGCGGCATCTTCTTCATGGCTCTGGCCTTCTTCAGCAACCTCGTCGGACTCTCATGGGCGGACCTCAGCCTCATGGGTCCGGCCTCGGCCGCGCTCACCTTTGTCGCCAACGCCATAGCCGCCAAGCTCTTCCTGCATGAGAACGTGGACCGCCGACGCTGGATCGCCACCATCTTCGTCTGCAGCGGAGTCCTTCTCCTCACCTATTCCTGAGCTTCCCTCGCCCTCTGACGCAAAGGCCAGATCCCACCTACTCTTTACGGTGTCATTGCGAGCGTCGCGAGGAACCCCCTGCATCGCCCAAATCTCCCGTGCCGCCTCACAGGCAATTCAACCAGTCGGCCCGATCCCACATTTGCCGTAGTCAGCAAATGTGGGATCGGAGTCCCCCCACTGCTGCTAAAATATCTCCAGGAATGTCCATCAACAGCAGTACCGTCGCGCCCCTCAATCAGAGCACTCAAAGCACCCAGCCCGCGCCCCGTCCGCGCATCGGCTTCGTCAGCCTCGGCTGTCCCAAAAATCTCGTGGACTCCGAAGTCATGATGGGCATGCTCTCCACCAACGGCGCCGAGATCACCGCCCGCGCCGAAGACGCCGACATCATCGTCGTCAACACATGCTCGTTCATAGACACCGCCAAGCAGGAGTCCGTCGATACCATTCTCGAGATGGCCGAGCACAAAATCCACGGCCGCGCCCGCAAGCTCATCGTCACCGGCTGTCTGGTCGAGCGCTACCGCGACGAGATTCAGAAGAACATTCCCCAGGTCGATGCCGTCCTCGGCACCGGAGAGTTGGCCGACATCCTCGCCGCCGCCGGAATCGCCCCCGCCCCGGTCGAAGCCACTCCCTTCACCATCCTCGGCAGCACCGCACATTCGCATCCCAGCGCCTCTCAACAGTTAAAGGGTGGCCAACACCAGCCCGCCTCGCGCCCCGAAGGCGATGCCCGCCAGCAAGCCGGACGCTTTGCCCGCGACGGCTGGGACGGAGCCCGAGCCGAGCTGCCCAGCTATCTCTACGACGAGAACACCCCGCGCCTGCTCGCCACCGCGCGTCACTCCGCCTACATCAAAATCGCCGAAGGCTGCGATCATCCCTGCGCCTTCTGCATCATTCCCCAGCTGCGCGGCAAGTTCCGCTCCCGCACCATTGAATCGGTCGTTATCGAGGCGCAGCGCCTCGCCTCACAGGGCGTTCGCGAAATCAATCTCATCGGGCAGGACACAACCTGCTTCGGCGAAGACCTCGGTCTTCAGGACGGTCTTGCCTCTCTACTCGAAAAGCTTGCGCAAATCGAGGATCTCCGCTGGGTCCGCTTCCTCTACGCCTATCCCAACAAGATCACCCCGCGCCTACTTGAAGTTCTTGCAAAGTACCCGCGCCTCTGCCGCTACATCGACGTTCCCATGCAGCACGCCGCGACCCCGGTGCTCAAGCGCATGAAGCGCGGCGGCTCGGCCGAGATATTCCTCAAGCTCATCGCCAAAATGCGCCAGAGCATCCCCGATCTCACCCTGCGCACCTCGTTTCTCGTCGGCTTCCCCGGCGAAACCGAAGACGATTTCCAGCAGCTCTGCGACTTCGTCACCGCCGCGCAGTTTGACTGGCTCGGCGTCTTCGCCTACTCCGACGAGGAGGGCTCACCCGCCTTTCTCCTCGGCGACAAAGTCCCCGCCAAAGAGATTGAGCGCCGCCGCCGCAAGCTCATGCAGCTTCAAAAGCGCATCAGCCGCAAGCGCCGCAAGCAGTGGATCGGCCGCGAGATTGAGGTCATGCTCGAAGGCCCCAGCGAAGAGACCGACCTGCTCTGGGAGGCGCGTACTCCTGCCCACGCCCCTGAGATCGACGGCAAGGTCTTCATCAACGATTTCGGAGATCACCACTCCCCCCAGGCCGGCAACTTCCACCGCGCCATCGTCGAGGAAGCTCACGATTACGATCTCGTCGCACGATTGTTGTAGATTGGAAAAGCTTGGGTGCCGCACTTTCGGCGCGCCGTTTTCGCGTCTAAGGTGGGAGACCGAAAGCGTGACACTACCCTGACCTTTGATCGTTTTGCCATGAAGAAGAAAAAGACATCTCTCCGTTGCCCCACATGCCGCAGAATCGTCCTCGCCACCGACCCTGACTTCCCATTCTGCTCTGACCGCTGCCGCGTCGTCGACCTCGGCAAGTGGATCAGCGGTGGTTATGTCATCTCCTCGCCGGTTAATGATCCCGAATCCGGCGGCGAAGCCGAGTACAATGAGCCCAGAGAGCGCCGCATTGGAGGCATGCGCAAAGGCCCCGAGGCGTCCGGCTCATCCGGTGAAAGCGAGAATCATGGACATAGCAAGACCGACTGAACATCCCGCTCAGCCCGCCGTTCAGCACACGGTTCAAACCACGGGTCGACACAAGAAGCAGGGTTCGGCCCGCCCCACCCGTCCTTACTGGGCTTGGACAGTCGCGACTTTCTTCGGCGCAGGCGCGCTCAAGCCCGGCCCCGGAACCTGGGGCTCAGTGGGAGCTGTACTCACCTGGGCGCTGATCGCTCGCACCCTGCCACCGCACCTGCTGATTCCCGGAGCTCTGGCCTACTGTGCGCTGGCCACTGCCATCGGAATCCCCGCCGCAACCCTCACCGCGCGCGCCTGTCATCGCGAAGATCCCTCGCACGTCGTCATCGACGAAGTTGCCGGCCAGATGCTCACGCTCATCGCCGCCCCGCTCACCTGGAAGGCGCAGCTTACGGGCTTTATACTTTTTCGCGCCTTTGATATCGTCAAACCGCCGCCCATCCGCCGGCTCGAGCGTCTGCGTCCGGAGGGCGTTGGCATCGTGGTGGACGATCTCGGCGCAGGTCTTTACGGCTTCATTGTTCTTCAACTTCTGCTACGTTTCGGCATCGTAAGATAGTTGGTTTAGAAAGTACGCACGAACTATGAGCCATTCTGCCGAATCCCCCGTCATCCTCTCTGTCGAGCCCGCATTTGCCCTTCCCGGCGGCGAAGTTGTCCTCCGCGGCCGGGCACTTTTGGCAGGTCTCACCGAAACCACGCAAGTCTCGTTCGGCGCCGTCCCTGGCACAATCGTCTTCGCCACCCCAACCCAGCTCACCGTACTTGTTCCGGAGAGCGCCGAGAGTGGCACGATCACCGTCACCACCCAGAACGGCTCCGCCCAGGCGGCTTTCAGCCTCGCCACACTACTTTCAGAGAATCTTCACCCTGTCGCCAATCCCGCCGTCGATGCCAACGGCAACATCTACGTCACCTTCTCCGGAACCCGCGGCCAGTCCGTGCCTATCTCGCTCTTTCGCATCGATGATGAGTCCACGCTTCACCCCATCAGCGCCGAGGTCGTAAATCCCACCGGCCTCGCCCTCGACGACAGCGGAAATCTTTACATCTCCTCGCGACATGACGGCGCAGTCTATCGCCTCTCCACCACGGGCGATCTTTCCACCTATGCCGAAGGCATGGGCGTCGCCACCGGACTGGCCTTCGACGAGATCGGCAACCTTTACGTCGGGGACCGCAGCGGAACCATCTTCAAGATTGCGCCCGACCGTCAGATCTTCGTCTTTGCCACCATCGAACCCAGCGTGGCCGCCTACCACCTGGCCTTCTCGCCCAACGGAAGTCTCTACGTCACCGGCCCCACCACCTCGTCCAATGATTGCGTCTATGAGATCGATCAGGATGGCGTCGTCACGCCCTTCTTCGCCAACCTGGGACGTCCCCAGGGCCTCGCCTTCGATTTCGATGGCAACCTGTATGTGGCGGCCTCCTGGCGCGGGCACCGCGGCATCATCCGAATCACGCCGGACAAGAAGGCCTCGCTCGTCATCAGCGGAACAAACCTCGTTGGGCTAGCCTTCGACCCCAACCACGCGCTCATCCTGGCAACCAACGTCGCGGCCTACTTCCTGCCCTGGAACATCCCCGGCTTCAGCCTCACACCCGAGCTCCCCGAGCCGTAGTTTGGTTTTAGGATTTCATTCTGAACTCTGAGGTTCTCAACCTTGCCTTCGCTTCGAGTTGATTTCACGAGCAAAGCGACGAACCCTCGCACCGCTCAAATCTCCCGAACCGTCGCACAGGCTTTCAACCCGCAATCCTTCGCCTCCAAAACAAAAAGCGCACCCCTTCTCAGAGTGCGCCTTCCAAATTTCCAGCGATTCTACTTCACGTCCAGCAACTCCACATCAAACACCAAGTAGGCATTGGCCGGAATCACCGGCGGCGATCCGTGCATTCCGTAGCCCAGATCCGGCGGAATCCTGAGCTGCCGCTTGCCCCCGACTTTCATGCCGGCTACGCCCTCATCCCAGCCTTTGATCACCTTCCCGGCGCCGAGTTTAAACTCGAACGGCGTATTCCGGTCGTACGAGCTGTCGAATCTGGTGCCCTCCAGCAGCCAGCCCGTGTAGTTGACTGTCACCTTCTTCCCTTTGACGGCCTCGGCGCCGGTGCCCACCTTCAGATCCCAGTACTTCAATCCACTGGGCAGCTTGACCGCTTCTCCATTCACCGGTGAAGGATGCAGCGGCCCCGCTTGCGCCGTCAGCCACATCGCACTCATCAGTAATACCGCCATAACCAGTATTCTTCTCATCGTCTATTCCTTTACCACTGCGTCGCGTTTTACTTCGTCGTGCGCCGCGTGCAGTTCCTGCAGATTGCAGACGTTGACCACCCCAGCCTGCAGTACTGGAATTCCTTCCACCACGGCGCGTGCCGCTGAGAGCGTGGTAATCGTCGGAACCCGCGCCGTAATCGCTGCCCGCCGGATTGCCTTCTCGTCAAACCAGGGCTCACCGCGCGCCTGCGGCGTGTTGATGATGAGCTGAATCCGGTCGCCTTTGATCAGATCGACGACGTTTGGCCTTCCCTCTTTCACCTTGTAAACGCGCTCCACCCGCATCCCGCCTGCTTCCAGGGCATCAGCCGTTCCATGCGTGGCCACAATTTTAAAGCCCATATCCACAAACTTCCGCGCCACATCCGCCGCGTGCGGTTTGTCGCGTTCGTTCACGCTGATGAAGACCGTTCCCTTGGCGGGCAGCCCCTGTCCGGCCGCCAGTTGCGCCTTGGCAAATGCTTCGCCAAAATTGTCGGCAACTCCCATCACTTCGCCGGTCGAGCGCATCTCCGGCCCCAGCACCGTATCCACACCCGGAAACTTATTCCAAGGAAACACCGGAGACTTCACGTAGAAGTACTCACCCGTGTCCAGCTCCTTGCGTGCCGCAATGTTCTCCGGCAAAAACTCTTTCAGCTTCCGTCCCGTCATCAACCGTGCCGCAATCTTCGCGCACGGCACGCCCGTCGCCTTCGATACATACGGCACCGTGCGGGAAGCTCTCGGATTCACCTCAATGACGTACACCTTCTCGCGCTGGATCGCATACTGAATGTTCATCAGTCCCACAACGTTCAGTGCCTTCGCCAGCTTGAACGTGTACTCGCGAATCGTCGCCAGCACCTGTGGCGATAGATCGACACTCGGCAATACACACGACGAATCGCCCGAGTGAATCCCAGCCTCTTCAATGTGCTCCATGATGCCGGCGATCACCACGTCATCGCCGTCGCTCAGGGCATCCACGTCCACCTCGGTCGCGGCCTCCAGGAAGTGGTCCACCAGGATCGGACGGTCCTGCGAGTACTCCACCGCCTGCCCCATGTACTCCTTCACTGCCTTCGCGTCGTAGGCAATCACCATCGCGCGGCCGCCCAGCACATAGGAAGGACGCACCAGCACCGGGTAGCCAACCTTTTCAGCCGCCGCCAGCGCCTCATCCACCGTGGTTGCCATCCCGCCCGGCGACTGAGGAATCTCCAGCCGGTTCAGCAGCGCCTCAAAGCGCTTGCGATCCTCCGCCAGATCGATCGACTCCGGCGAGGTTCCAATGATCTTCACTCCGGCCTTTTTCAACGGCAGCGCCAGGTTCAGCGGTGTCTGCCCGCCGAACTGCACAATGACGCCAATATCGTCGGTCCCTTTGGCCTCATGTTCGTAGACTGCCATCACGTCTTCAAACGTCAGAGGCTCAAAGTACAGCCGGTCGCTGGTGTCGTAATCGGTCGAAACCGTCTCGGGATTACAGTTCACCATGATGGTTTCAATGCCATCATCGTGCAGCGCAAATGCCGCGTGGCAGCAGCAGTAGTCGAACTCAATTCCCTGCCCGATGCGGTTCGGCCCCGAGCCCAGAATGATGACCTTCTTCTTCGCCGTCGGCATAGCTTCGTCCTCGTCTTCGAAGGTCGAATACATGTACGGCGTAAAGCTCTCGAACTCCGCCGCGCAGGTGTCCACCCGCTTGTACACCGGAGCGAGTCCCATCTCCTTGCGCTTTTCGTAAACCTTGATCGCGCCCTCGCGCGGCGGCAGCTTCCAAAGCTCGCTCAGCCGCGCATCGCTGATCCCCTTGCGCTTGGCCTCGCGCATCTCCTCGGCTGTAATCGTCTCCAGCGAGCGCTTCTCCAGCGCCGCCAGTTCGTCGCTCACTTCCTTCAACTGATAAAGGAACCACGGGTCCATCGCGGTCAGCCGCGCCACCTGCGGCACCGTCCATCCGTTGCTCAGCGCATAGCGCACGTACTGCAATCGCTCGGGATGCGGCGACACCAGCCGCTTGGTGATGATCTTCGGCTCCACGACTTGCGACTCCAGCCGCTTGCCGGTCTCCAGCGAACGCACCGCCTTCAGCAGCGACTCCTTGAAGGTGCGGCCAATCGCCATCACCTCGCCCACCGATTTCATCTGCGGCCCCAGGCTCTCGTCCGCGCCCGGAAACTTCTCAAACTGCCACTTCGGAATCTTCACCACCACGTAGTCCAGCGTCGGCTCAAAACACGCCGGGGTCTTCTGCGTGATGTCGTTCGTAATCTCGTCCAGCGTGTAGCCCACCGCAAGCCGCGCCGCGATCTTTGCAATCGGGAAGCCGGTCGCCTTCGAAGCCAGCGCCGAGGAGCGCGAGACGCGCGGATTCATCTCGATCACGATCTGCCGCCCGGTCGTCGGATGCACCGCAAACTGCACATTCGATCCACCGGTCTCCACGCCGATCTCGCGCATGACCTTGATCGCTCCATCGCGCATGCGCTGATATTCGCGGTCGCTCAACGTCTGTGCCGGAGCCACCGTAATCGAATCGCCCGTATGCACACCCATTGGATCGAAGTTCTCAATCGAGCAGACGATGATCACGTTGTCCGCCAGGTCGCGCATCACTTCGAGCTCGTATTCCTTCCAGCCCAGCACGCTCTCTTCCAGCAGAACTTCGTGCACCGGGGAAAGGTCCAGTCCGCGCGCCAGCAGGTCCAGCAGCTCTTCACGATTGAACGCAATGCCGCCGCCCGAGCCACCCAGCGTAAAAGACGGTCGCAGCACCACCGGGAAGCCCAACTTGGTCGAGAAATCCAATCCGTCCTTCAGGTTGTTGACCAGCGCCGAGCGTGGCACATCCAGCCCGATGCGCGTCATCGCGTCCTTGAACAGCAGGCGGTCTTCCGCCTTCTTGATTGCCTCCAGCTGCGCGCCAATCAGGATCACGCCGTACTTTTCCAGCACGCCGCTATCAGCCAGCTCCACCGCCAGATTCAGCGCCGTCTGCCCGCCCACCGTCGGCAGCACGGCCATTCCCTTGCCGACTCCGCGCTCCACTTCCTGCCGGATAATCTCTTCCACGTACTGCCGCGTCAGCGGCTCCACATACGTACGGTCGGCCGTCTCCGGATCGGTCATGATCGTCGCCGGATTCGAATTCACCAGTACAACCTCGTACCCTTCGGCCTTCAGCGCCTTGCACGCCTGTGTGCCGGAGTAGTCAAACTCCGCCGACTGGCCAATCACAATCGGACCCGAACCAAGAATCAAAATCTTCGAAATATCTGTGCGACGTGGCATCTACTTGTGCTTTCTCAACCGCAATGTTGTATTGCAAATCAGCTCTTATTTTTTCATCAGCGAATAGAACGGCAACTGCTGCAGCGTGCGGAAGTCCCACACCTCGGGGAATCGCTTTGCTGCCTCCGGCGCCTCAATCTCTGAACCCGTTGTTGCATTCACGAATTTCTGCTCGCGCCGCGTCACACGGCCATCGGTGGCAAAGGTAGTCGAAGTAAGGCGCATGCAACCGCACTCCGTCATCTCCACAAAGCGATCAATCGTGTAGGCTATATGCCCTTGCGGGTCGAAGCACATTTGCCCAGTGTGCATGGTCGCCATTCGAGGCCCCAGTGCAGTATGTATATCCACCATCCAAGTGGTGTCGTGCCAGACCCGCGCCACCGCGCTGCCCAACGTCCCTGGGCTACTCTCTGCACTGGGCGCCGACCACTCTCCGGCATCTGAGCGCCGGAATTCTGAGGCACTCTCCGTGGAAGTATCCTGTATGCCGCAACCTCTGCCAAATTCGGACCGGATGGCGCGCACACCCATTGACGGGTCCTCCATTCCCGCGTGCGAATCGCCTCCGCCTGCGTGCGGGTTGGACGGCGTCATCTGCGCCATGCACATTGCTGCCATCAACGCTACCGCCCCGATCCAAGCTGTTCGCCTCACCGGCTACCTTCTCCACTCGTTCATCATGGTCACGAAATCGTCGAACAGATAATGCGAGTCGTGCGGCCCCGGCGAAGCCTCAGGATGATACTGCACGCTGAACAGCGGGTAGTTGCGATGCCGCAGCCCTTCCAGCGTGTTGTCGTTCAGGTCCACGTGCGTCAACTCCACCTCGCTCTGCTTCAGCGAATCCGGATCGACCGCATAGTTGTGGTTGTGCGCCGTGATCTCCACCTTCCCGGTCTTCAACTGCTTCACCGGATGGTTGCCGCCGTGATGCCCAAACTTCAGCTTGTAGGTCTTGCCCTCCAGCGCCAGCCCGATCAATTGATGCCCCAGGCAAATGCCGAAGATCGGCACCCTTCCCGCCATCTCGCGGATCGTCTTCTGCGCATAGACCACCGCGTCCGGATCGCCCGGCCCGTTCGATAGGAACACCCCATTCGGGTGCAGCGCCAGAACGTCCTCCGCCGAGGTCTGCGCCGGAACCACCGTCACATCGCAGCCCGTACTCACCAACCGCCGCAGAATGTTGTGCTTGATGCCATAGTCAAAGGCAACCACCTTCTTACGCTCCGGCGCATTGCGATCTGCCGCAGCCTCGCTGGTCAGCACCGAAAGATGCGTGGCCGTACCGTGGGGCACGGCAATAATCCGCTCCTCTACGTCTCCCTTGTTCCACTGATAGGCAACCTTGGTGCAGACTTCCTTTGCCAGATCCAATCCGTCGATGGTCGGCGTCGCCTTGGCCGTGGCCACCAGTTTGTCGACATTCGTCTCAGTCGTGGAGATCACGCCACGCATCACTCCGCGGTCGCGCAAATGCCGCACCAGAGCGCGCGTGTCAACATCAGACAGCACCGGAACCTTGTATCTCTCCAGGTATTCGTCCGTCACCTGATGCGAGCGGTAATTCGATGCATACGGCGAAAACTCGCGCACAATCAGCCCTTCAATGTAGGGCTTGCCCGACTCATCGTCGTCGGGATTGGTGCCGTAGTTGCCAATTTCAGGATTGGTGAGAACAACAATTTGTCCGGCGTAGGAGGGGTCGGTGAAGATCTCCTGGTAGCCGGTAATGGATGTATTAAAAACTACTTCGCCCGTGCGTTCGACCTGCGCTCCGTAGCCTTTGCCGCGAAAGACTCTGCCGTCTTCCAGCGCAAGGATAGCTTGCATCGCATCCTCTGGGAGTGGATTTTCTAAATGATATCAGCTATTCAACCCACGTGCAGTTGCGCCCCCGAGGAAATCGCGCCTTGTTTGCATATAAATACACATGCGCGCATAATATACATTCGCCGCTTCCTCGCGGGTGCCCCACACCTCTGGGCTGGGGCCCCGCATCTGCCGCGGTTATGTGGGGCTGTTGCTCCTGCCTTGGCTCCTGAAACTCTGAACCCGAAACCTACCCACCTGTCACCGTCGGCGATTCCCCAATCCATAGCCGCTCTTCCACCGCCCGCAGCATCGCCGCCGCAACGTCCGCGCGTGAGACCCTGGACGTCGCAGGACGCCCCGTCGTCACCGCATAGCGCCCCGTCAGCGCTCCGTTGGTCAGCGCCGTCGGACGCAGAATCGTCCACTCCAACCCGCTCGCCTTCACCTCCGGCTCCAGCAGGTTCTTGTCCTGGTACGGAGCCCACAGCAGCGTCGCGAACACCAACCTCTCAAGCAAGTTGGCCGCCGCCAGACTCTCGCCCACGCCAAAGGCCGACTCCACCACAAACCGCCGAACTCCCTGCGCCTTCATCACATCCATGATCAAATGCGTTCCCACCGAACACACTCGCGTGTTCCGCAGCAGGTTGCTTTGTCCCAGGCAGCTCAACACCGCCTCTGCGCCAAGCACCGTCTTTTGCACGCTCTCGTAATCCAGCACGTTGCCCAGCACCACCCGCATGTTTGGGTTTACCAGCGGCATCCGGTTTGGATTTCGCACCAGCACCCGCACGCTATGGCCTTTTTCCAGCGCCTGCCGCGTCAGCTCTAATCCTGTACCGCCGGTACCGCCGAAGATTGCCAATCTCATCTTGCTTTCCTATCCTGCATGCGCGCCCTATCCAACCTCTCTACCGCAGCTTCCCCATCATCCCTGTCGGCCAGTACGCAAAAACCGCCTTGCCGAAGATTGCCTCCCGCTCCACCACACCAAAGTCGCGGCTATCGCTTGAAAGGTTCCTATGATCGCCCAGCACAAAATACCTGCCCTGCGGAACCACTATCTCGCTCATCGACCGCTCGTCGCGGAACTCCGTCGGCACATACGGCTCTGCCAGCGGGTTGCCGTTTACCAGAACCGCGCCGCGATTGATCTCGACGCGGTCGCCGGGCACGCCTACCACCCGCTTGATGTAATTCTTGCTCGGATCGCCGGGATAACGAAAGACCACCACATCACCGCGCTCGATAGGCTCAAACCGGTAAAGAAATTTATTTATGAAGATCCGCTCATGGTCGGCCAGTCCGGGCATCATGCTGGTGCCCTCCACCTTCACCGGCTGGTAGAGGAAGACAATAATAAAGAGGGAAATTCCCAGCGAAATTACCGTCTCGCGCAGCCAGTTCCAAGTGCTTCGTCCGGTCTGCAATACTTCAGGCGCCCCCGCCTGCACCGGGCTTTGACTCTCGTCCATCTCACACACTCCCTGATGAATTCATTCTATATAGACGCATAACCGGGCTGCAGCTTGAGCACAGGATTTCTCGTTTCCGCCGCGGCCCTGCCCTCCTGACGGCAGCCCCCGGTTGACGCTGCCTTCTGCAAACGGTATAAAGAGCAGTATTCTGAGCTAATTACCTTCCGGGGAACGTACCACCTGGGAACGGATGCATGGACTCGCATTTCTGGTAGGGCCTATGACCAAAAAACTCGAAGTCAAGCCGAAAAGCCACTCTGCTAAAACCGACGCCGAATTGCGCAAAGACTCTCATGATGAGTTGCATGCGCGATATTCGCAAAGCCTGCAGAGCTATGAACAGGCTCTCAAGCTGTTGCAAACCCAGAAATTCGACAAAGCCAAGTGCCTGCTCGAAAAGGTGATCGAATCCGGAATCAGCGAACTGGCCGATCGCGCCAAAGTTCATGTCAACATATGCAACCAGCAGTTGGGCCAGATTCAGAACACCTTCCAGACTCCCGAGGAGCATTACGATTTCGCGGTTTCGCTCATGAACCTCGGCGACTTCGTCACCGCTCGCGAGCACCTGGAGGGTCTTTCCGTCCAGAGACCCACTCTCGACTTCATCTGGTACGGCCTCGCCGTACTGGAATGTCTTACCGGACGCACTTCGGAGAGCCTGAAACATCTTGCAGAAGCCATCCGCCTCAACCCAGGCAACCGTTTTCAGGCCCGCAATGACTCGGATTTCCGCAACATGGCCGACGATCCGCGCTTCACCGAACTGCTCTATCCCGAAGGGACCGTTGGAGCATAGTCCAAGCCAACTCCATTAGCTTCGGCGAGAGCAATGACGATGAACCCGATCTCAAACCGCATGGAAGGCCTCCGGGTCGTGGCCCTCGGTGGAGGCAGCGGCCTCTCTACTCTGCTCCGCGGACTTAAGCGCCACGTAATCTCCATCTTACCGGCCGACGCTCCTGCACCTGCGCCGCTCGCGCCCTTCATCTCTCGCCTGACCGGCATCGTAACCGTCACCGACGACGGCGGCTCCAGCGGACGCCTGCGCAAGGAACTCGGCGTACCGCCGCCAGGTGACATACGCAACTGCATGACCGCGCTCTCCGACGACGAGGAGCTACTTTCACAACTCTTCCGTTATCGCTTCAGCCGCAGCGGCGGCAGCCTGGAGGGCCATAGCTTCGGCAATCTCTTCCTCACCGCATTGGCCGATGTCTGCGGCGACTTTCCTCTTGCTGTCAAGCTCAGCTCCGCGATTCTAAAAACCCGCGGCGAAATCTATCCCTCCTCCATCAGCAGCAACCTGCAACTAGATGCGCTGATGCGCGATGGCAAGCGTGTCCGCGGCGAGACCAACATTACCGCAAGCCGCAGCGGCATCGCCCGCCTCCGCCTCGTCCCCGCCAACGCCCACCCTCTACCCGAGGCGCTCGACGCCATCCTCCACGCCGACATCATCAGCATCGGTCCCGGATCGCTCTTCACCAGTTGCATTCCCAACCTGCTCGTCTGCGGAGTCTCCGAGGCCATCTCCCGCTCCAATGCCGTCCGCGTCTACATCGGCAACCTCATGACCCAGCCCAACGAAAGCACCGGCCTCTCCGCCTCGCAGCACATCCAGGCCATCTTTGATCACGCCAGGTGCCGCGTCTTCGATTACGCGATGCTGAACTGCACCTCCGTCCCCGACGAATTGCGTGCCCGCTACGCCGAAGACAACTCCGAGCCCCTGCACAACGACCTCGACGAAATCCGAGCTCTCGGCGTCACCCCGATCCTCGGCGACTACCTCGACGCCACTCAGTTCGCCCGCCATGCCGCAGACCGCATCGCCCTCGATCTCCTCAACCTCCCCGCGCGGCTTTATCCCGAACGCCACTCCGTCCAGAAGTAGTTTTCGAGCGAGCCTATAATACGCATCAGCCCCATTTCGGAGCAGCCTTCGATACGACGCGCTAAGTTTTGCAACTTTGCCTAGCAACCGTGGCATCGGACTAAGAAGGAAGGCTTGGGATGAAACTGCGAAAGAAGATCTTCAGAGGTTTTTCAACGGGCCGAAGATGGCGCAATCAAATGTCATGCAGGATCTGCTGCAAGCAGCTTTTAATCTCCCTCTTATCGCTGGCTTTTGTCTTCGCCCCTCAAACTGCGTCAGCTCAGGATCAGCAAGCCCCGCCACCTGATCAGCAATCAGAGTCCGGGCAGCCAGCACCGTACGCAGAGCAGACTCCCGAGCAGTTGCAGCAACTGGTAGCTCCCATTGCGTTATATCCGGATTCACTTGTCGCGCAAATCCTGGCCGCATCCACCTTTCCCGATCAGGTGGTCGAGGCCGACCGATGGCTGCAAGCGCATCCTGACTTAAAGGGTGAAGCTTTAGCTAACGCGGTGAACGAGCAACCCTGGGACGCAAGCGTCAAGGCGCTCACTGCATTTCCAGACGTGCTTGGGAACATGGACAAGAACCTCTCTTGGACCTCATCTCTGGGCGACGCCTATTACAACCAGCAACAGAACGTGATGGAAGCCATTCAAGAGATGCGCAAGCGTGCGCAGGAATCCGGCAACCTCAAGAGCACGCCGCAGCAAACCGTCACCAACCAAGGTCCCGACGTCGTCATTCAGCCCGCGAATCCCGAGGTTGTCTATGTCCCAGCCTATGATCCGTGGTTGGTCTACGGGGGTCCCATCGCGCCGTGGCCGGGATGGTACGCGTACCCTGGGATTTGGTTTGGCGGTCCATATCTTTCATTTGGCGCCGGCTTCGGTATCGGCTTCTTCGGGGGATATGGCTGGGGCTGGCACCATTGGGAGCCCGATTGGCATCACCACTACGTCCGCTTCGGTAACGGCAGGTACTTCTCCCGCAGCCCCACATTTTATAACCGTAACGAGTTCTATCGAGGAGGAGGCGCGCCCGGCGTAGCGAGGAACGTGCAGCACGGTGTTGCTCCCACTCGCGGCGGATTTGCCGGACGCCCTGCCGGCAATGTCTTTAATCGTCCCGGCGCAACCCCCCGTCCTTTCGGTGGAAACACTTCGGCAGCACGAGGATTTGCTGAACCGCACGGCCAGAGCGGTGTCCACTCGGGCGCCTTCAGTGGAATCGACCATGGCGGACAGGTGCGGAGCTTTTCCTCACGCGGAAGTGCCAGCTTCGGCGGCGGAGCAGTTCACGCTGGTGGCGGTGGCGGATTCCATGGCGGCGCACCAGCTGGCGGCTCCCACGGAGGAGGAGGCGGAGGTCACGGCGGCGGGGGCGGGCACCGCTGAGTCGTTCTGTTCCGGGCAGCTTGTGAATGATAGAAACGGAGACTAAGCCGTATGCGGCAATCGAAGCTGAACTTCCATAAATCGTACCGGACCACTCTTGCGCGCTTCGCTGTCTTGGCGATCCTTTGGGCAGCCTGCGTTCCCACTCATTCCGCCGCTCAGCAAGCTGGCCAGAAAACATTCTCCTCTCCGGAAGCGGCAAGCAAGGCACTCGTAACCGCAGCGCGCAACAACGATGAGAAAGCATTGCTCGAAATTTTTGGACCCACTGAAAAGCGAATCGTCTCGTCGGGAGACGAAGCTGAAGACGCCGCAAACCGCGCAAAATTTGTAAACAAGTATGACGCGATGCACAGGCTCTTCAAAGAACCCAACGGAAGCACCGTTGTCTTGTATGTAGGCGCAGAGAACTGGCCCACACCCATACCGATCGTGCGCAAAGGTAATTCCTGGTACTTCGAGACCTCAGCAGGTGAGAAAGAGATTCTATTCCGGAGAATCGGCCGCAATGAACTGTCGGCCATTCGCGTTTGCCAGGAACTCGTCGCAGCGGAAAAGGAATACTCCTCCGCGCATGGTAATGAGTACGCCCAGAAGATCTCCAGTGATGATAGCCAACACGATGGCCTTTATTGGAAAGCCGCCGCGAGCGAGACTCAGAGCCCGATCGGCCCGCTCGTAGCAGCGGCTTTCACGACAGGCTCAGAGAACCCAAGCGGCGCTCCGACTCCGTACCGCGGTTATTACTACCGCATCCTCACCGCTCAAGGCAAAGATGCCCCCGGCGGCGCCAAGAGCTACATCATTGACGGCAAGATGAGCAAAGGCTTCGCCTTCGTCGCCTATCCTGCGGAGTATCGCTCCTCCGGGGTAATGACCTTCATCGTCAGCGACAGGGGCACCGTCTATGAGAAGGATCTCGGAAAGCGAACCAGCGAGCTCGCCAAAGCGATGAAGGAATATAACCCCGGCCCAGGCTGGAAGAAAGCTGAATTACCGCAACAGGAGACGGCTAAGAAGCAATAAAACCCGGCGCTGCCATTCCTCCAGAGAAGCGAATCTGCCGAGGCGAAGCCCAAGCGGTGGCACCGCCAGGCCCGTTCTCCTGAATTACAATACTTACAAATGCCGAACTCACGATTTGCCATCGCCATTCTCGCCGCAGGCAAGGGCACCCGCCTCAAGTCGAAGCTGCCCAAGGTGCTGCACCAGATCGCCGGACGTCCCCTGCTCGGCCACGTCGTTCGTGCCGCCAGCAGCGTCGTTGCTCCCGCCGACATCTTCTGCATCATCGGCCATGAGGCGGAGCGCGTTCGCGTGGAGTTCGCGCCGCTTGGAATCGGCTTCATCGAGCAACCCGAGCAGCGCGGCACCGGACACGCCCTCATGCAATGCCGGCAGGCGCTCGCCGGCTACGATCATGTCCTTGTGCTCAGTGGAGACGTGCCGCTCATCCGGCCGGAGACCATCGGCGCGGTGCGCGACTTCCACATCGCTCACGCCGCCGCAATGACCATCCTTACCGCCGAGCCGCTCGATCCCTTCGGCTATGGACGCATCGTGCGCCGCGTAGAGCACGGCGTCAGCACCGACCAGGTCGAAGCCATCGTCGAGCAGAAGCAACTCACTCCCGCGCAGGAAGCAATCGGTGAGATCAACTCCGGCATCTACGCCTTCAACGTCGCCGAACTGTTCTCACGCATCGACCAACTCTCGACCGACAATCCGCATGGCGAGTTCTACCTCACTCAGATTGCGTCCATCCTGCGGCGCGATGGCAAACCCGTGCTGGCCTTGCGCGCCGCGCACTCCAGCGAGGTACTCGGCGTCAATACCCGACGCGAACTCGCGCAGCTCGACTCAATTCTCCGCGAGCGCAAGACGCGCGAGCTGATGGACGACGGCGTTACCATCTTCCGACCCGAGACAGTTCTCATCGATGCCGACGTCACCGTCGGCGCGGACACGGTCATTGAACCCTTCGTGCAATTGCTGGGTGACACGACTATTGGCGAAGACTGCTTGATCCGCAGCTACTCGGTGCTCACCAACACGCATGTCGGCAACCGCGTTCGCATCAACCATGGGACTCTTGTCGAGGACTCCAGCGTGGGCGAGGCGGCAATCCTCGGCCCCTACTCAAGGCTTCGCCCAGGCTGTGAAATCGGGCCTGAAGCGCATGTCGGCAATTTTGTGGAGACCAAGAAGGCGAAGCTTGGGCGCGGCGCCAAGGCCAATCACCTCACGTATCTCGGCGATGTCGAGGTCGGTGAACGCAGCAACATCGGCGCGGGCACCATCACTTGCAACTACGATGGAGTGAGCAAGCACAAGACCGTGATCGGGGCGGGAGCCTTCATCGGCAGTGATACCACCCTGGTCGCCCCCATCAACATCGGCAACGGAGCCTATGTCGGCGCGGGCTCCTGCATTACCAGGGACGTGCCCGACGATTCCCTCGGACTCACCCGCCCCGAACTACTCATCAAAGAAGGATGGGTGACGGCGAAGCGCGCCAAGATGGAAGCCGCAAAGATGAAGAAGTAAATTGTTATAGAAATCCGCATGAACAGAGGCGAAGCCAAGTGCTTCGCCTTTTTTGCCTCTCTCGTCGAGGCGGCACAGCGTTCGACCTACACCTATTCTTCACGCTTCCCCACAGCGGCGAAGAGCAATCCGAGGACAATCAGCGCCGCTGCAGCGAGAGGCTGCCCGTATCTTCCGGCCTGATCGGCCATCCCCCAAAACAACGCCCAGAGCGCACCGACAATCACCAACAGAGTTCCTGCCGGACGGAGTACCGGGTCGCGGGTGACTCCGGGAATTTCCTGTTCATCGTTTGCGTGCGCGTGATGATCTGACATGCACTCTCCTCTTTGTAGTTTCGATGTTGGCAAGGAAGGGGCAGATTCGCAAATTGGTGTTACAGAATCCGGTCCTCATCGATTTCTGTGATCCGTCTCGTAACGGAGGCGACATTGGTCTTCTCGCCAATCCTTGGCGCTCGAATGTTTTCCATTTCGGCAATGGCTCACAGACATTGGCAGATAGATCAACCTTCTGCCGTCGAGTGTTACCTTTTCGCTACTCTTTCGCCCGCGTGGCGCGCATCAAACCCAATGGATGAGTCTGACCGACAGTCAGGAGGCGAGATGCGTGACAAGAAACCTCACGACGAAGTACCTGTTACTGCAAACAATCCAAGCGTTCAGCCATCGAAGGATGAGCTCAAGCCACCAACTCCCTCGACCGGCACGCCAGAAGATAAGCGCCAACAGGTGAGTCAAAGTAGTCCTGAAGCGTGGAACCCCAACTCGCGGGGAGCCGGGGATGTGCGCTTCACTTCGTATCCGCAGAATGAAGCGGCACAAAATCCGGCGGCGTGGGAGAACGCTGCGCCACATGGCGACCGCAGTTTGAGCTGCGCCGAATGCGACTGGAGCGTCTCCGGCAAATCCGAGGAAGAGGTTCTCGGGTATATGCGGGCGCACGCCCGCCAGGCCCACGGTAAAAACGAATTCACTTCAGCAGAGTTGGAGAGCGCGCGACGCGCGATCCATAAACGTGCAGCTTAAGCAGCTGCGACAGCCGCCCACATTGATTTCCTGCACCGCGCAAGTGGGCGGCAAATGGTAAACTTCGGTTCATTCTGCAACTTTGATTGGAAGAGTGAGCCTTGCCTGATAATTCCAGTAGCCGTTCCGCAGTGTTGTTGATCAGTTGCCCGGACCGCAAGGGTCTGGTTGCGGTGATCTCCGATTTTGTATTCCGCCACGATGGAAACATCTTGCACGCCGACGAGCATCGTGACGAGGAGACCAGTCTGTTTCTGATGCGCGTGGAGTTTGATCCCTCCGACATGGACGTGAGCCTGGACGAGTTGGCCGACGAGTTCGCTCCGATTGCCGCTCGCTTTGAGATGCGGTGGCGGCTGGCCAAAGGCAAGCGTCGTCCGCGCATGGGCATCCTGGTTTCGCAGTACGACCACTGCCTCGCCGATTTGCTGTACCGGCACAAGGCGGGCGAGTTGGACTGCGACATTCCGCTCGTGATCTCAAACCACACGGCGGCCGAGCGGCTGGCGGGATTCTACGGCGCGAAGTTCGTACACACGCCGGTGACGCGCGAGAGCAAGGCGGAGGTGGAGCGGCAACAGGTGGCGATGCTGCGCGAGCACGAGTGCGATGTGGTGGTGCTGGCGCGCTACATGCAGATCCTCTCGCCCGTGTTTCTGGCGGAGTTTCCGAACCAGGTCATCAATATTCACCACTCGTTTCTGCCGGCCTTTGTCGGGGCGCGTCCGTATCATCAGGCCTTTGAGCGCGGGGTGAAGCTGATCGGAGCCACCAGCCACTACGTGACGGAAATTCTCGACGATGGGCCGATCATTGAGCAGGCGGTGGTGCGCATCTCACACCGCGACTCGGTGCAGGACTTAGTGCAGAAGGGACGCGACCTGGAGAAGGTCGTGCTCTCACGCGCGGTGGGCTGGCACCTTGAAAACCGCGTGCTGCTGTACGGAAAGAAAACGGTGGTCTTCGACTAGTAGTTGATCGCCGTACCCACATTCACAAAAAGAAGTCGGGATGTGGGCCGCCCGCCATCAACTGCCCCACTCAAGCCAAAAGAAGGCTTGAATGGGCCACTCGTCGGTCGGAAGCAAAACAGGGTGATAACTTGAACTCGGAGATGTTCAATGGAAAACCAGATGAAGATTCAGATTCGTCAGAGTTCGGCTTCGACCTCGGAGGCCGAGATTCGCCAGCACAAACTTTTGATTGACCGGCCGGCGGCCAAGGGTGGGGAGGATCAGGGGCCGATGGGAGGGGAGCTTTTCCTTGCCTCGATCGGGGGCTGCTTCATGAGCACCCTGCTGGCGGCGATCAAGGCGCGGGAGGCGGATGTTACCGAGGTTCAGGCTGAAGTGATCGGCACGCTGGTCGATTCACCCACCCGTTTCTCCGCGGTTGAAGTGCGGGTTTCGGCGAAGTGTTCGGATCGGGCGCTGTTGGAGAAATTGGTTGAGATCGCCGAAAGGGGATGCATCGTGGTCAATACGCTCCGAGGAAAACTAGAACTTACGGTGCGGACCGGGACGCCTGTGTAACTCATTTCCGAACCAAGCCATGTCCCATCTTCGCCAGAAGAATGCGGATGTGGGCCTCACCGCAATGTGAGTTCATTAACCAACTAGTAATAATTGCGATGGTACTAGATTCATTTTTGGTCCCATAGGCATCTCTTTCACCGTAAATTCACAATCGCACCCCTGGGTTTCCGTGAACGTAAAAACCCAAGAATGGCCTGTAACGGCCGGGTCATGTTAATTTCTATAACTCCGTTGTTCTCACTACTTATCGTTTCCTTTCGATATTTAAACCCATCTTCAGTTCGCCTCCGGATGATGCTTGCCTAAGGCGATACCCCGGGTTTGTCTACGTACATAAGACGGAATCCTCTAAGCATAACCGCCGATGTTGAGACAGTAACTAGCAACGTAATCTCTGCGCAGGTTCAAAACCCCAGGGAGGTTGTTGTGCGTAGAGCTTTGCTTCGGAACGTTGTCTTCGTCGGTGTGGTTGCTACATGTACTTGTTATATCGGTTGTGGAGGAGGCAAGTCGGCGAGTGCAGCGGCGCCACAAAATAGCCTGACCGGGGCAGCGGGACCCGCCACTGGTACGTCCACCGGTAGCACGCCAAGCAGTGGCACGAGCACCAGTGGAACAACAGGCGCGGGAACGACAAGCACCGGCACGACCGGCGCGGGAACGACAACCGCCAGCTCCACTCCATCTACCCATCACATCTTCATCATGTCAGAGGAAAACACCAGTTATAGCGCGGTGGTGGGCAATACCAGCCAGATGCCTTATTACAACAGCCTGGTCTCCAAGGGGACGATGTGGTCGAACTATTATTCCAACGCGCATGGGTCAATGCTTTCTTATATCGAGACGCTGAGCGGAACGTCATTCACCTGCAATGGCAACGATTGCGGAGCCAGCGGGTCGCTGACCGGGCCGAGCTTGATGGACCTGATGAACACCAAAGGGATGGCCTGGAAAGGATACTTTGACGGAGTAAGCACTTGCGGCGAAACTGCGCCTCAGGCCACGAACTGGATCGTTAACCCGGATTCGAATGGCAACCAGAACTATTATCAGCGCCACACCGGCTTCCCCTGGTATGCAGTGGGGATGGCGACGGCAGCGACCTGTAAGAATGGTGGGAATGGCTGGTGGGGGATGAGCCAGTTCACCAGCGATCTGGCCAGCGGGTCCGTCGGATACTTGAATTGGATTACGCCTGACGGAACGAGCGACGGACACGACGGCACGTTGCAGCAGATGGATGCGTTCATGCAGAAGTATTTGACACCGCTTCTGGCATCGAGTTACTTCCAGCCGGGTGGCGACGGCATTCTCATCATCTGGTGGGACGAGGCTTCATTGAGTGACAACAGTTGCGGCGGACCCGGTGGGATGAACTGCGGTGGGAAGATCCCGATGTTGGTGATTGGGCCGGGAATCAAGGCCAACAACGACGATGTGACATCGGCGAACCATGACAGTGCGTCGCGATTCCTTCAACAGCAACTGGGATTCACGCCGAGCCTGGGCAAGAGCGTCAACGTACCGGACTTCAGCAACACGCTTCTGCCCTAAAGGCGGCACGAGGAAATCCCCACTTAAGAAAAAAAGCTTAAGTGGGGGTTACTCGGTTCGTTTCGGTGAAGGCAGCGGCCCTGCTCAACTTCACAGCTCTCCGCAAAGAAACCCACAGATCGCGTCGCGAAAATAACGAAACTAATATCTTGGGATCGCAGGGTCAATCTCCAGTGACCAGCGCTCGATGCCGCCCGACATGGACTGCACTTTCTCATAGCCTTGCTTGCGCAGCCAGGCTGTAACCGAGAGCGAACGCACGCCGTGGTGACAGTAGACGACGATGTGCTGCTCGGGATCGAGTTCCTGCACGCGGGCTGCAAGATCAGCCATGGGGATGTGCCGGCTCTCTGCGATGCTGGCTGCCTGGCGCTCCCAGGGCTCGCGAACGTCGAGGAGGAATAGCTCTTCGTTGCGCTCCTGGCGCTGCTTTAGTTCCTTCGGAGTGATTTCGTAATCCATAGCGCCTCACGTTCATGACTGGGTCGGAGCAAAGATCCGCCGCTTATTGAAGGTACGACCAGTGCCCGGTTCTTCGCATCTGAAAAATTGCTATAAGGAGCGGAGATGAAACTGAGCATTCGAGCTGCGGCGGCGACCTCTGCACTGGTCTGGAGCGGAGCTGTTTTCATTGTTGGAGTTGTGAATTTGGCCGAGCCGCGATACGGCCGAGAGTTCCTGCAATTGGTGTCATCGATCTACCCCGGTTATAAGGCTCGACGCAGGCTAAGCCAGGTCGCGGTTGGCACCGGATATGCCGCGCTGGACGGAGCCGTAGGAGGCGCGCTTTGTGCCTGGCTGTACAACCGCTTCGTGTCGAGGTGTGAAGAGGCTGGGCTGGCTGATGAGAGCGAGGGCATGGGTCCGGTGAGAACGGCTGTGTAGATTCGGCGCGCAGAGGTTCCGTGCGTGCGGAAGACCCACATTGCTAACTACGGCAGATGTGGGGCACCGTAAAGCATGTTCATAACCTCATGCGTCCCGCACGGTGCCGCTCTCAGAACGTCGGCTAATGATAGGTTTTGCGCATAGCGAAGAGGCAGTGCGCGTCGACGATCATGTCGGGAGTTGAAATGATGACGTTATCCGAGCCGCAACATGGGCAGACTGGAGTTTCGCCTTCATCCCAAAAATCAATGATATCGGCGTAGGAGAAGAGCCGGTAGCAGTTGGTGCAGCCGCAGGGCGTATCCGGAGATTCTGATTCGCGGGCCATGCGATCAAGCATAGCACCGCAGGCTGGTTTAGCAATGGGACAGCCGGCGTTCATTTGGGATTCGGTCTGGCATCCCGCAGGGCCAATCGCGCAACAAAAACGGTGGAACGCGTGTGCAAACGCGTGATAGCTCAATGTGCGCGCGGCCATTTCCAGAGAGGCAGAATCTATGGCGAGCTTTATCAGGGACGTCGAAGAGATTCGGCAACGGGCGATGCACAAGTTGGATGAGGGAGCAGTGACCGACGCCTATCAGCTCAACAAAGAGCAATCAATTGCAATTCTGAATGAGGCGCTGGCCAGCGAGATTGTTTGCGTGCTGCGCTATCAGCATCATTACTTCATGGCCTCCGGCGTGCACGGGCGGAGCGTGGCGCAGATCTTCAAGGAGCATTCCGACGAAGAGCGCGAACATGTGGATGAGATTGCCGAACGCATCCAGCAACTGGGAGGGAAGCCGGATTTCAATCCGGGATCGCTGGTGGGGCGCTCGGTTTCGCAATATGTGGAGGGCGAATCGCTGGGGCAGATGATTCGCGAGGACCTGATTGCAGAGCGCATCGTGATCGATGTATATCAGCGCTTCATTGAGCACTTTGGAATGAAGGACCCGACGACGCGGACAATGTTTGAACACATCAAGGCCGAGGAAGAACAGCACGCGCAGGAATTGAGTGAGCTTCTGTTCATCGTCGATCCGCGCACCGGTACCGATACCATGGTCGATCCGGGGCTAGAGATGGAAGCCCAGGCGTTGAAGCCGGAGACGCCGGAAGAATATGAGCTGGTGGAGAGGGCGTTGGCCGAACATCGCGAGGAACGGCTGCGGCTGGAAGGCGAGTCGGAGGCTCCGGGCAAGTCGATTGGCGGCGTTGGCGGAAGACCGATGAACCGGAGGAATCAACCGGCCGAGGCCGATGATGCCGAGGCCGCCGAGCACGCGAATGAAGGCGGAATGCGAGGCAGCAACCGTTCGCCTAAGGTGCTTGAGAAGCAGAGGAAGAATCGGGTGGCGTAGGAAGAGCAAGGTTTCAAAAGTTTCAAGGTTTCAAGGTTGAAAACCGAGGGCAGGAGCGGAGGCTCCTGCCCTGTTTTTTGCAATGGTGCTTTAGGATGCTCGAGCTGCGAGCTTTGATCGCAACTTTGTTTTTCAACTTTGAAACTTTGAAACTGCTTTCTAGCTTTTCACTTCCGCGATGAGATGCTCGACCTCGTGGCGCTGGGTGGCCGTGAGGCCCAGCAGGGGCAGGCGCGGATTGCCGCCGTAGAAGCCGTTGAGATCAGCGGCGTACTTCACTCCGGCGATGCCCAACTCGTTTGCGATGCGAATGCAGGCGGCTTCGATACGCTGCTGCTTCTCGGCGGCGAGTTTGTGGTCGTTGTCCTTGAAGGCTGCGTAAATTTCATAACAGGCGGTGGGAGCGCAGGCGGCAAAGGCCAGGATGCCTCCGATGGCTCCCGCGTTGAGGAGTGTGTGCAGTTTGTGGCCCGAGCCGACCAAGGTTTGGAATCCTACTTCCCTGCGGCGCGTGCGCAGGTTGCCGATGACCTCTACTGCGGCAGAAGAGGGGACTGAGGGCGCCTGTGATAACGCCGCTGGCTTTGCGGCGGTTGCTGCGAGCGCGCCGGCGGTGACGAATTCGCCGCTGGGAGCCTCGGTTGCTTTCTGGACCATGCGCGCGGTGAGGGCGTGAAAGTCGTGAGTTGTGCGGGCCTCGCGCTTGATGTGACGGGTGCGCTGGACGATGCGCTCGACCTTCGCCTGCTCGCCTGAGGATTCCTTGATGCCGATGATGTTTGGGTGGCTGGCAAGTTCGGCGATGAGTTCGACGGCCAGATCGTATCCGGTACATTGCGGGAAGTTGTAGAGCAGCACCGGGAGCGGCGAACGGTCGGCGACGGTGCGGAAGTAGTTGAGCATGGCAGGCGGAGTCATCTGCGCGCGGTAGTAGTGCGGAGTGCGCACCATGGCGACGTCATAGCCGAGCGAGGCCGCGTATTCACAGGTTTCCAGTGTTTCGTGTACGGACTCATGGCCACATCCGGCGATCATCACCTTGGTGGGCGCGGCCGCATCGATGGCAGTGCGGAAGACTTGCCGCTGCTCGTCACAGGTGAGCAGGATGGCTTCTCCGGTTGAGCCGAGAACGACCATTCCGGCGATGGGACCTTTGCTGTAGCGATCGACGTTGTGCTCCAGCTTTTTGAGATAGAGATAGCCGTCGGCGCGAAAGGGAGTGGTGATTGCGGGAAAGATTCCGTTGAGCAACATGATCACGCTTATTGTAGTGCAATCGGTTGTGGCGGCAAAAATAACCCGGCTTTTAGGGGGCCGGGTTAAAACAGAACAATTGAGGGGAATCTCTATTGGAGAGGATGACGCAGATCGCCGGGGATGGGAAATCGATTCTTTTGATATGACTGATAAGGAAGATTTCTTTTAGACGAGAGCGCATCGTTTGCTGTGCAAAGGCATCGAAAACGCTATGGCCAACACGAAAACAGCGGTACTGGGCGGAGGTTGTTTCTGGTGCGTGGAAGCCGCGCTGCTGCAGCTGAAGGGTGTGCTGAGCGTGGAGAGCGGGTACATGGGCGGGAAGGTAGACCAGCCCACCTACGCGCAGGTTTGCAGTGGAGGGACCGGACACGTCGAGGTGGTGCGGGTAGAGTTCGATCCGGAGGTGATCTCGTACGGCGAGTTGCTGGAAGTGTTCTTCACGGCCCATGATCCGACGACTCTGAACCGCCAGGGCAACGATGTTGGGACACAATACCGCTCGGTGATTTTTGTTTTGGACGACGCACAGCGGGCAGAGGCAGAGCGTGTGATCGCGGATTTAGAGAAGAAGAAGATCTTCGACGCGCCGATTGTGACCGCGATTGAGCCGGCGCGGACCTTCTGGAAGGCCGAAGCGTACCACCAGAACTATTTTGCCAACAACTCACACCAACCTTATTGCCTGTTCGCGGTGGCGCCCAAGGTGGTGAAGGTGCGAGCCAAGTACGCGGACCGGATCAAGCGGGCGGGATAGGTCTGCGAGTTCCCCTTAGCTCCGAAGCGGGAGATCCGGCTGGCTCAGATCCGCAATGCAGGAGAGCAGGGACTCCATGGTGAACGGTTTCTGAAGGAAAACCGAAGGACTTTCGGCAACGTCCAGGTCTTTGCTGAAATCGCCGTCAGAATAACCGGACATAAAGATGAAACGAAGGCCGGGGCTCTGCTTGGACGCAATCTGAGCGAGCTCGCGTCCACCCATACGGGGCATGATGAGATCCGAGATCAGGATGGAGACATCGGGGTTCTGGTCGAGAATCTCAACTGCGGCGATGCCATCGATGGCAGCAAGTACGCGGTATCCCTGATCGCGCAGGTGAGCTGCAAGAGCTTCACGCAAGGCATCTTCGTCTTCTACCAGAAGAATCAGGTTTCGGCCGGCATGGGAAAGTTTCTGGATGGGAGAATCCGGCAGAGCGGCAGTCTCTATAGAGCGCGGAAGTTGGATGGTGAAAGCTGCGCCGTGACCCGGCGAACTGTCCACGCGAATGCTTCCGCCGGATTGCTGAATGATTCCATACACGGTTGCCAGACCGAGTCCCGTTCCTTTTCCCCGCTCCTTTGTGGTGAAGAACGGTTCGAAGAGTTTTCCCTGAACTTCGAGGGAGATTCCTACGCCGGTATCGGAGACGGAGATTTCGACGAAGCCTGCGTCGACGGGAAGGTTGCGTGTGGCCAACACGAGCGAACCTCCGTTGGGCATGGCATCGCGGGCATTGACGCATAGATTGAGGATTACCTGCGCAATCTGGTCTGAGTCAGCCTTGACGTTCCACAAATCAGCAGCGAGGTTGCACCTGAGATCGATTCTCTCGGAGATGATGCGGCGAATCATGCTGATGGTTTCCGAAACAATGACATTGCAATTGAGGATCTGGGGCTCGAGCACCTGCTTGCGGCTGAAGGCCAGCAACTGCTTGGTGAGGGCCGAGGAACGCTGCGCGGCGCTCAATATGTGGCGAATGTACTGGTGCAGCGGATCTTCTGCGGGTAGAGAGCTTTCGATCAGGTCGGCGTAGCTGACGATGACCATGAGCATGTTGTTGAAATCGTGAGCCACGCCTCCGGCCAGGCGGCCAATAGCATCCATCTTCTGCGATTGCTGAAGCTGCTCCTGCAACTCGGTTTCAAGCGTGACGTCGCGTTTGACGGCCACATAGTTCACGATCTCGCCGCGGCGGTTCGCCACAGGAGAGATGGTGACTTCCTCAGTGAACAGCCTTCCATTCTTGGCGCGGTTGACGAAGCGGCCATTCCAGCTTTCACCGGCGGTGAGAGCAGCCCAGATCGCAGCGTAGAATTCGCCGGAATGATGGCCGCTTTTCAGAACACGCGGATTCTTTCCGAGCACCTCTTCGCGAGTGTATCCGGTTATGCGCTCGAAGGCAGGATTTACGTAAACAATGTTGGCTTGCAGGTCGGTGACGACGATCGATTCTTCTACCTGCTCGATGGCGCGGATGAGGCGTGCGTTTTCGGCCTGGTCACGCTTGCGCTGAGTGATGTCACCGAGCACGAACTGAACGGAGTGGATACCGCCGGAGGAGAACGAGGAAGCGGCGACCTCGACATCCACGATGGAGCGATCGGGGCGAAGCAGCTGCGATTCCCGCGGAGAGATCCGGATCTCATGCGAATAAAGCTCTCGAATGAGTTGTTGTGCGAGCTGCGCGTGCTCAGGGGCCACGAATTGCAGGAGGCTGTGATCCTTGGCACCGCGAGTGGGATCAAAGGCAAATAGCTGGGTGGCAGCGCGGTTGACGAGGACGATTTTTCCTCCGCGCTCGACCACGATGGCATTGGGAGAGTCCTCGACAAGCCTGCGGTACTTCTCTTCGCTCTCCTCAAGGCCGCGATGGGCGCTGGCAAGCGAGGTGACCGCAGTGTTGAGGGCGCTGGTGCGCTCCTCGACCAGATGCTCGACCTGCCGGCGGCGGTCGACTAAATCCGCGCTATGCCCTGCGATGAGCAGCGTGATCAGGAGAGAAAAAGCACTGCCGACATAGCTATAGGTTTTGCTTAGCGGAAAAGTGCCGGGCATGGGCGAGGCAGTGAGTTGCCAGTTGCGCCCGCCGACGGTGATCGTCCGGTACTGCGTGAAAGCTGTAACCGGCTGTGGCCGCTTCTTCGATGAGGGATACAGTTGCTGGCCCGGCGAGCTTGTAGCGAGATCGGTGAGTACGAGATCGACGCCGGAAGTTGCGCCGTGCTTCTCTACGACATCGCTGATCCGCAGAACGCCAACCGCAAAGCCCAGCAACTCCGCTTTGCCGAAGACGCCGCCCTGGTGGTGATAGACCGGGCGCACGATCAGTACTCCGTATTGATCGGAAGTCTCCTGAATAAGGGTGAGCCGGGGGGTGGCGGCCAGCTCTCCCGTGGATGCGGCACGCAGAAAAAATTCGCGACGGATGCCGTTGTTGGCAAGGTCGTCGTAACCCGACACGATCTCATTGCCTGCATGAGGCTGTACATACAGCACCGGAAAGTAATACGGACGCTTGGCGGCGGGGACCATCTTCCCCTCTGGCAGGCGATCGCGAATTTCATATTCTGGTAAGCCGCTTTTGCGAGCAGATTTTTCAAAGGCAACGCGCTCTTTGAAAGAGACTCGCGGAACCCATTCGAGGGCTTGGAACCCGGCATCGTGAGGGAATAAAAGCGGCGTGACAAAGCTGTCAAAAGAGGAGTGGGTGATGGGATAGCTGGTGTCGCAAAAGGCCCCGAGAGCGATTACCTTGCTGACAGACAACTCCAGTTCGGTTTGAACGTTGTCAAAGCGCTCTTGTGCGGCGCGCTGAAAAGCGGCCTTGGCTTTTTCAGTCTCGAGGGAGCGGATGGAGATAAAGACGAGTATCGAAACAAGGGCGCCGAAGCACAGCAAGGTAATGACAAGCAGATGCCGCCTCAACCATTTGATCAGCTGCATCAACGAGATTGCCCCCTCTTAAGGAGTTACTTTCAGACCTGGACGATGCAGCTTGGTTTCCCAGTGGAGGTGCTTCAACTCTGAAAGTATTCTCTACCAGGATCTCAGTATTTTCTATAGAGCAATTGCACGAGAGAGCTTGAATAGTATCTGTTCTCAGAGAACCGGCAGGGGTTCTCCGGAACGACAATGCGCGCCAGCGCACCGCACAATGGCGTCGATGAGTCCGGGAATCGTGTACTCCGTGGCCTGCACATCCACGCTGAGTTGGTGCTGGCGCAAGGTGTCCGAGGTGACCGGGCCGATTGAGGCGTTGAGTACGCCCTCCACGAGACGGGAGCGCCCCGAACGGATGCCGAGCAACGCGACATAGCTATTGACGGTGGAGGAACTGGTGAAGGTGATGAGGTGCGGACGGCGCTGCGGGTCGCGGAGCACGGCGCGAAGCTCAACGCGCGAGCTCTGCGGAATCACGGTTTCATAGGCTTCCACCACATCCAGAAACGCTCCCATGCGGCGCAGCTCGCGCGGAATCACGTCGCGGGCTACCTTGGCACGGCAGAGCAGAACGCGTTTGCCGCGAACTTTGTCGGCGAGCGTCTCCACGATGGCTTCGGCGACGTACTCCTTGGGCGTGACCGCGACCTTCAATCCTTCGCGCTCGATGGCGGCGCGAGTGGCGGGGCCGATAGCGGCGATGTTGAGGTGAGCCAGCACACGCTTGGGGATGTTCAGAAGCGCCATTCGATCAAACATGGCCCGCACACCGTTGACACTGGTGAGGATCAGCCACTCGTACTCGCCCACGAGTTTGAGCGACTCATCCATTGCCTTGAAGGAGCGCGGCGGACGAATCTCGATGAAGGGAATCTCACAGACCTCGGCGCCGAGCGCACGAAGGCCGGAGGAGAGCGCACCAGCCTGCTCGCGGGCGCGCGAAACCAGGATGCGGCACCCCTCCAGGGGAGCAGGAAAGCCTCTGTTTTCGTTACTGTTCATACGCTGTGACTCGAAGTTTCAGCGGGGCGTGGTGCTGGCCGCGTTTTCGGCGTAGACATCCTTGAGAATCTGGTCTCCGCCACGGCGGAGAAGAATATTGCCGAGGCGCTGGCCAAGTTCGACCGGGTCGGTTCCGCTTCCGATCTCACGCAGCAATTCGCTGCCGTCGGGACGGGCGCAGATTGCCGTAAGCTTGATCTCACCATTGGCGACCACCGCGTAGGCTCCGATGGGAACCTGGCATCCGCCGCCGAGCTGGTTCAGCAACGCGCGCTCGCATACCGTGGCAAGGCGCGAAGGCTCGTCGTTGAGAAAGGCGAGGTGCTCGCGCATCTTGGTATCGCCGAGGCGGATTTCGATGCCGAGCGCACCCTGTCCGGCAGCCGAGCACATAATCTCGGGCTCGATGATTTCCTTGATGTGCTGGGTTTTTCCCAGGCGCTTGAGGCCGGCGGCAGCAAGAATCACGGCGTCGTACTCGCCCTCTTCCAGCTTGCGCACACGGGTGTCCACGTTGCCGCGCAGGGGAAAGATTTCAAGGTCGGGGCGGAACTGCTTGAGCTGGGCCTGACGGCGCAGGCTGCTGGTGCCGACGCGTGCGCCTTGTGGCAGCTCTCTCACGCTGTTGTAGCGAATCGATAGGAAGGCATCGCGCGGATCGACCCGCTCGGTGATAGCCGCGATCTCGAAGGGGCCGGCCAGTTCGGTGGGAAGGTCCTTGAGGCTGTGCACCGCAAGATCGACGCGGCCTTCGGCAAGCGCCTCCTCGATCTCCTTGGTGAACATTCCCTTGGTGCCGACCTTGGCGAGAGCCACGTCGGTGATCTTGTCGCCCGTGGTTTTGATGATTTCGAGCTCGACCTGGTGCCCTTGTTCGCGGAGCAGGGCCGAGATGTGATGAGCCTGCCAGAGAGCAAGCTGTGAACCACGGGATCCGATACGTAGCAGCGCCATTCAACTTCCTTTACTTATTACTGAGTTTACTTGTCTCTTGATTTTGATTCGCCATTGACAGGGAGGCAGAGGCGGACATCGCCTCCTGCGGCTGGCGAGGCGCCATCACAACGGATGGCACCGGCTGCGGCTCTTTTTCAGCGCGCAGGTTGAAGAGCTTGCGCACAACGTCGACGACCGTTGTTGACTCCGGATCGCGCGCCGCTGATTTCAGCGTGGTGATCGGCGTGTGCATGATCTTGTTGATGATGCCGCGGGTGAGCGCTTCGACGGCCATCTCCTGCTCGGGCGAAAGCACTCCGAGGCGGCTGCGCACGCGGTCCAACTCGGCCTGGCGGAGGTTTTCCAGGTGCTGCTGCAGCGAGACGATGGTCGGAACCACTTCGGCGGTCTGGGCGCGCTGCTCGAACCTGCGCACCTCCTCCTCGACCAGCAATTCGGCGCGAACCGCTTCTTTGCGGCGGTCTCCGATGTGCGATTGAACCACCTGCTGCAAATCGTCAATGTTGTAGACGAAGATTCCATCAAGATCGTTGAGCCCGGGATCGATGTCGCGCGGCACCGCGATGTCAATGAAGAACATCGGACGATTCTTGCGGGCGTGGAGGAACTTCTCGCCGTGCTCCTTGCGGAAGATGGCATGAGGAGCGCCGGTGGAGCTGATGATGATGTCGGCCCAGGAAGCGGTGTCATAGAGGCGATCAAAGGGAATCGCTTCGCCATCGAACTTTTCGGCAAGGGCGACGGCGCGATCAAAGGTCCGATTGCCGACGTAGATTTTCTTGGCGCCGTGGGCGATGAGATGGCGGGCAGCGAGCTCGCACATTTTGCCGGCTCCCACCAGGTATACCGACTTGCCGTTGAGGCTGCCGAAGATTTTCTCGGCGAGTTCCACGGCGACAGACGCGATGGAGACCGAGGAGGTGGCAATGGTGGTCTCATTGCGAACCTTTTTGGCTACGGCAAAGGCGCGGGTCATGAGCTGGTCGAGCTGCGAATTCACAGCGCCCAGTGCGCGCGCGGTAGCGTAGGCTTCCTTCACCTGACCTAAAATCTGTGACTCGCCGACGACCATGGAATCCAGGCTGGAGGCGACGCGGAAGACGTGCTTAACGGCGGCAAGACTATTGTGTTCGAAGATGTAAGGCTCGTACTCGCCGGTGTTGAAGCCGAAGTAGTCGCGCACGAATTTCTGCAGGTCACAACGGCCATCCTGTGAGCGAGCGAAGATCTCCACCCGGTTGCAGGTGGAGACGATCATGGCCTCCTCGACGCCCTCCATCGAGGTGAGCTTGCCGAGAGCCTCGGGCAGACGGGATTCGGAGATGGCAAAGCGCTCCCGCACTTGCACCGGCGCCGTCTTGTGATTTACACCCAACACAAAAAAATTCATGGGGCGATGAACCTATGCAGTTTGCTCAGATAATTCGCGCCCCATGCACAGACCGAGATGGCAAATGCAAAACTGGCGAGATAGGCGGCTTTTCTGCCGCGTAAACCGGCGCTCCAGCGAGTGTAGAGAAGGAGAAGGTAGATGCCCCACATCAGCAGCGAGAGCAGCACCTTGGGATCGGTAAAATAAGTGGGGCCGAAACGCTCCTGGGCGACTACGGCTCCGGCCAGCAATCCCACGGTCATAAAGGGAAAGCCCATCAGCAGCGCTTTGTAACCAAGCGTATCGATCTCCTGCAGAGAGGGGAGGCGGTTGGCCCATGTCACCGTCTGCTTGCGCTTAAGCTGGCGCGAGAGCACCAGATAGAGCAAGCTGGAAACGAAGCTCAGGAAGAGCATGGCGTAGCCGAAGAGCAGGCTGCTGACGTGGAAGATGATCCAGCCGCTGCGGAAGGCGGAGGAGGGGAATTCCACCTTTTGCTGCGACATCGCGGAAGCGAAGGTCAGGAGGAAGATGAGCGGAAAAATAAATGCCGCGGGGGAAGCCGTCTTGTAGCGCACGAAGATCAGGCTGAACAGGATGGCGATCATCAACGCCAGAGCCGACTCGGCGTGGCGGATGGTCACCAGTTGGGCATATCCGAAAAGAACCGCGGTCTCCACCAGGGAGACAAAATGAAAGATCATCCCCAGGCAGACAGCCGGGGCCGCAATTTTTCCCGAACGTTCTCCGCGTTGCCGGAGCATCAGGATCGCGTGGACCAGACCCACTCCATACAGAACGGTGGCAACTCTAAGCCAAAGCAATGGCATATTCAAAACGCCCTCACCAACCTCTCACAAATATACGGAACATGGGCCAAGGGCATTCCTGATTATACAAACGTGCGGGTGAGTCCTAAGTGTAACAGTCACGACGAAGCGTGATGCGCGTCACAATCATAAGACAGAATGGGATTCTTGGCCAGCGCATCCCGCATTGGCACAGCTTCGGTCGAGGATATACCTTAGGAGGGAGCTTATCCGGGCAATTCCAGAGAGTATGCTGGTTTGTAATTCCCTAAACCCGGTGCTAACATTCGGAACCTAAGGTGTTATCAGGAGGCAATTCATGGCTGATGAAAGCTGCAGTGGTGGCGGCATTTTATGGTTTCTGGCAGGGCTCGGAATCGGCGCGGCAGTAGGAGTACTTTATGCGCCTAAATCCGGCCAGGAGACCCGCGAGTCAATTCTGAGCGCGGCGGAAGAAGGCCGCGACCTGGTGCAGGAGCGCGCACGCAAGTACAAGGAACAGGCACAGGATTGGGCGGATCGGGGCAAGGATGTGATTTCGCAGCAGAAGGAGAATATCCGATCAGCGTTTGAAGCAGGCCGTCAGGCGTATCGCGATGCCAGCCAGGATGAGGCTCCGGAGCCGGGCACTCCCAACCTGTAACTTTTCACGTTGCAAAAACTTGCCGGGCCACCATGGCTGGATGTCCCGGGCGAGCGAATGGACGGGCCATATGAATGAATCCTTACTCACTGCCTTTGTTGGGGTGACCTCGCTGGCGGTGGTACTGCAGATGCTGATCCTGGCGGGGATGTACTTTGCTACCCGCAAGGCGACTGAGCGCGTTGAAAAGCTCTCGATCCAAATGAACGAGCAGGTGCTGCCCCTGGTCACGAAAGTGCGCGGGCTTGTGGATGAGAGCACACCGGCAATCCAGACTATGGTCAGGAATCTGACGGAAACCTCCACCCTGGTACGGGAGCAGGCCGGAAAAATCAACGAAACAGCCACGGAGATCGTTGAAATGGCCCGGACCCAGGCTGGCCAAGCCAACATACTGGCGACGCGAACCATGCAGCGCGTAGACCTTACGGCAGCAGCAGTGCAGCATGCGGCGCTATCCCCGGTACGACGTCTTTCGGCGGTGATGGAGGGCGTAACGGCGGGAATCGGCTCGTTTGTGAGTGGACGTAAGGCTCGGCAGGACAAGGCGGTACCGAGCGACGAGATGTTCATTTAGAAATCCGGACGAGAATTGATCCACAGGAGCGGAGGCTGGTTCTCTGCTCCTTTTTGTTTTGCGGGGGAATCGGAGAGGGTTGTGGGCGGGCAATTCTCCCTGCAGGTAATACAAAACTATGACTTACTCCAAAGTGAATGCCTGCCAAAATTACAGAATGAGTGAACATCCAGTACTGATCCAGGGCGGCATGGGCGCGGGGGTTTCCGATTGGCGTTTGGCGAGGGCTGTCTCCCTCACCGGGCAGCTTGGAGTTGTCTCCAGCGTGGCCCTGGACATCATTCTGGCGCGACGGCTGCAGGACGGCGATCCAGGCGGCCACATGCGCCGCGGTCTGGCGATGTTTCCCTTCCCTGCCATTGCCGAGCGCATTCTGGAAAAGTATTACGTTGCGGGCGGGCGGCCCGCGGGCTCTCCGTATCGTCTGGTCCCGATGCTGGCGCGGGTGAACTCGCAGGCAGCGACAGAGCTGGTGATTGCCGGCAACTTTGTCGAGGTGGCGCTGGCCCGCGAGGGACACTCGAACCCGGTAGGGATCAACTGCATGGAGAAGATTCAGCTTCCCCTGCTGCCTTCGCTCTACGGTGCGATGCTGGCCGGAGTCGGCTACGTACTCACCGGCGCGGGAATTCCGCTGAAGGTTCCAGGAGTTCTGGACGCATTTGCGGCTGGTCAGGCCGCCAGTTATCCGCTGTCGGTGAGCGGGGCACAGCCGGATGACGATTGCCTGATGCGCTTCGATCCGGCAGAGTTTTTCGGACAGCCGATGCCGGAGCTCGCGCGACCTTATTTCCTTGCGATCATTTCCTCGAATACCCTGGCCACCACCATGGTTCGCCGGTCGAACGGCAAGGTGGACGGATTTGTCATCGAAGGCCCCACGGCGGGCGGACACAATGCGCCGCCACGCGGACAGATGCTTCTGAACGAGCGGGGCGAATGCGTTTATGGCGAGCGCGACCGCGTGGATCTTGAAAAAATTCGGCAGATGGGCGTGCCGTTCTGGCTGGCCGGAGGCTACGGCACACCGGAAAAGCTCGCAGAAGCCATCGAGTTAGGTGCGGTGGGCGTGCAGGTGGGCACGGCATTCGCATTCTGCGAGGAGTCCGGCCTGCGTCCGGATTACAAGAGCGCTCTGATACAGAAGATCAAGCGCGGCGAGGCTTCGGTCTTCACCGACCCTCTCTCCTCACCCACAGGCTTTCCGTTTAAAGCAGCACAGCTGGAGGGTACGACCTCCGAGCCAGAGGTGTACCTGGTTCGCAAGCGCATTTGCGACGTTGGCGTGCTGCGCGAAGCCTATCGCACCGAAAGTGGCAAGATCG
Organism: uncultured Acidobacteriota bacterium; assembly: GCA_963738165.1. Taxonomy (GTDB): domain Bacteria; phylum Acidobacteriota; class Terriglobia; order Terriglobales; family Acidobacteriaceae; genus TOLSYN. Next base: position 30,034 of record CAVTVE010000006.1, on the reverse strand, counting down.
CCTATCGCTGCCCCTCGGAGCCGGAAGATGTTTATGTCGCCAAGGGCGGCATCTTCGAAGAGACTGCTGGGCGTAAATGCCTTTGCAACTGCCTGCTGTCGAACATCGGCCTGCAACAGGTGCAACGCGATGGAAGCGTGGAACCGGGTATGGTGACGAGCGGAGACGACCTGGATGTGGTTCTGCGCTTTCTCTCCGGAAACGAGGAGTCCTACTCGGCGGCGACGGCCGTGAAGACGCTAGTGAGCCGGGTTCCGGCGCGCGCGGCCTCCACGCGAGCGGGGGCGCCGCACGCTCAGGCTGCACGGGAGCAGCGGGTTCAGCCCTCGTAGTTTGCCTCAAGCTTGACTGATTGATTGCTCGCTCCGCTGCCCAGCGGAGCGATTCCGCACATACTACGACGGGCATTAGCCGTGGTGTAGATGAGCCGCCGCAGAGTGCTTAATGCTGCCGGTGTAAAATGGCTTCCGTTTTCGATTCCAAATAAATTCTGAGGTTGCGAATGCCGCCCCTGGCAAGCTTTGCATCGGAGATGCGGCGCATCATCGAAGGCGACGTGCGCTTTGAGGCAGGCGCGCTTGCGGCGTATTCGACCGACGCCTCGAACTACCGCCGGGTTCCGGTGGGCGTGGTCAGCCCGCGGCATCCCGAGGATGTGATCCGCGCTGTGGCGCTGGCTCGTGAGAACGGCGTCCCCATTGTGGCACGCGGCGGAGGCACGAGCCTTGCGGGACAGGCCTGCAATACCGCGCTTGTGCTGGATTTTTCGCGCTACATGACGGCGGTGAAGTCGATTGATGCGGAGCGCCAGAGCGCTACGGTCGAGAGCGGAGTTGTGCAGAGCAGGCTGAACGCGCAGGCCGCGCAGTATGGACTGTTCTTTGCGCCCGATCCGGCGACCAAGGATCGCTGCACGTTGGGGGGCATGATCGGGAACAACTCGTGCGGCGCGCACTCGGCGGCGTACGGCAAGACGGTCGATAACGTGATCGCGCTTGATGTGTTGCTCTACGACGGAACGCGCCTGCAGTTGGGTTCGGAGAACACGGGCTCGAAAAATATGGCGAACGTGTCGGCGGCGATTGAGGCAGGCGGGCGGGCGGGCGAGATCTACTCGCAGACGCAGGCACTGGGCCAGAGGTACGCAGAGCTGATCCGCGAGCGCTTTCCGCGCATCCCGCGACGCGTATCGGGATATAACCTCGACGAGTTGCTGCCGGAGAATGGCTTCAACCTGGCGCGCTCGGTGGTGGGATCGGAGGGGACGCTCGCGCTGGTGCTGGGTGCGACGGTGAAGCTGGTGCCGCGTCCCAAAGAGCTGGTGCTGGTGGTGCTCGGCTTCGGGGATATCTTCGATGCCGCAGACCATGTTCCGTGGTTGCTTGAGCACCACCCGGAGGCACTGGAAGCCTTCGATCATAACCTGGTGGAGTTCGGCCAAGCGAAGCGAATGCCCTCGCTGCGGCTGCTTCCGACGGGCAGCGCATACCTGATCGCGGAGTTGGGCGGAGCCAGTGTCGATGAGGCGCGTGAACGCGGCGAGGCTCTGCTGAGTCGGGCACGGCAGACGAAGGGCGTGGTGGGCGGCAGCCTGTTTGCCGATGCGCAGGAGCGCGCGGCGGTGTGGGGGTTGCGCGAATCCGGCCTGGGAGCAGGGGCTCCACGGGAGGGATTTCCGCGGGTGTGGCCGGGGGCAGAGGATTGCGCCGTGGCTCCCGAGAGACTGGGTCAATATCTGCGCAGCTTCGACCGGCTGCTACAGCGCCGCAAGCTCTCGGTCGCCATGTATTACGGGCATTTTGGACAAGGCTGCATCCACTGCCGGGTTAATTTCGATCTGACCAGCGCGGCGGGCATTGCGACGTTTCGCAGCACGATGCTGGAGATCGGCGATCTGATCACCGAGCACGGCGGATCGGTTTCAGGCGAACATGGCGATGGCATTGCGCGCTCAGAGTTGCTGCCGAAGATGTTTGGGCCGGAGTTGATGGGCGCCTTCCGCGAGTTCAAAAAGATCTTCGATCCCGAAGGGCGCATGAATCCCGGGGTGATCATCGATGCCCTGCCGATGGATTCTCATCTGCGCCTGGGGGCGGGGTACCATCCGAAGCAGATTGATACGCACTTTGATTTCAGCGCCGACGGGGGGCTGGGCGGCGCGGTCTCGCGATGCATTGGAATTGGGAAGTGCCGGAAGCTGGAGAGCGGCGCGATGTGCCCTTCGTACATGGTCACGCAGGACGAGTTGCTCTCGACGCGGGGGCGCGCTCACATGCTCTTCGAGGCGCTCAATGGCGAACTGCTTCCCGGCGGATTTGGCGACGAGGCGCTGCACGATAGTCTCAAACTTTGCCTGTCGTGCAAGAGTTGCAAGTCCGAGTGCCCGGCCACAGTGGACATGGCCTCGTACAAAGCGGAGTTTCTCTCGCACTACCACCGCGAACACCGGCGGCCGGTGCGCGATGAATTGTTTGCGAAGGTCTTTCACTGGGCCCCGCTGGCGGCGCGACTTCCTGGGCTCTCGAACTTCATCTCTAACTCGGCATTGGGCGGGCTGGCGAAGGAGTTGCTTGGAATTCACAAGCAGCGGGCGTTGCCTCAACTGGCGGCGCGCAGCTTCCGCCAGTGGTTCGCATCCAGCAGGCGCTCGCGGCAAGGGAGAGAGGTGATGCTCTTCCCTGACACCTTCAACAACTTCTTCGAGCCTGAGGTGGCAATCGCGGCGGTGGAGGTTCTGGAGCGCGCCGGTTTCCGGGTGACGATTCCGCCCAAGTATGTCTGTTGCGGACGGCCGCTCTATGACCAGGGAATGCTGGACGAAGCCAAGCTGCAATTGGCGAAGGTGATGCAAGTGTTACGCCCATGGTTGGAGCGCGGAACGCCGATTGTGGGGCTGGAGCCGGGATGCATCCTCACCTTCCGCGACGAGTTGCCGAGACTGTATCCCAACGACCCTCTTGCTGCGGTGCTGGCTCGGCAGGCGTTTATGTTTGAGGAATTCATTGCACGTGAAGCGCCGGGGTTCACTCCGCCTTCGCGAAGCGGGACGGCGCTATTGCAGGGACACTGCCATCATCGCGCCATCGCGGGGATGGAGACTGAGATTGGCCTGCTGCGGCGGATCGAGGGACTGAAGCTGGAGGTGCTCGATTCCGGCTGCTGCGGGCTGGCGGGCGCTTTCGGTTACGCGAAGGAGAATTACGAGATGTCTCGCGCCCTTGCCGAACGCGTGCTGTTGCCAGCTATTCGCAAGAGTGGGCCAGAGGCGTTGGTGGTGGCCGACGGCTTCTCCTGCCGCTCGCAGATACGTCACTTCTGTCCGGGCACTCGGGTTAGACATCTGGCGCAGATGTTGAATGAAGGATAGGGTACATTTTCTGGCCACCAGGACTTTACTTCACGTGGGTAAGGCTGATCGGTTGAATTGCCTTATGAGGCGGCATGGGAGATTTGAACGGAGCGGGGATTCCTCGCGAGGCTCGGAATGACAACCTTTCGGAACGACGCCCTAGCGGCAATAACACCCTATCGGAATGACACCTAATGCGACAGAATTGAATCCGTGTTGATGGGCAGGTACACTCGTCTTTTCCGCATACGGAGTGAATCGCTGTGCCTTCGACAAAAAGAGTGCCCCTTCTCTTGCCTGTGGCTTTGCTCATGGCGGGACTTATGGCGGGCTGCGCGACGCGGCGATACCAGGCGATTCCCCTGGTGCCGAGTGAGTCCGCGTCAAGGCTGGAGGCCAGAAACTTCGCGGAGCCGGGATTGCAAGCGTACGTCGAAACTCACCTAGGTCGCGCGGTATCGCCGTGGCCGCCGAAGGCGTGGGACCTCCGAATGTTTTCGCTCGCGGCTCTGTACTTCAATCCGGTGATGGAGACTGCGCGGGCGCATGTAGCGGAGGCGGAGGCTGCGACGGTGACGGCGGGCGCACGGCCCAATCCCACTCTGAGCATCGCGCCCGGCATCCCGAGCCCTTACTTGTTTAACTTGGAACTTGCGGTGCCTATCGAGACTGCGGGAAAGCGTGGATATCGGATGCAATCCGCGCGGAGTCTGGATCAGGCCGCGCAATTTGATCTGGCGGATTCGGCATGGAGGGTGCGCAGCGGGGTTCGTGCGGCTCTGCTGAATTGTCTTCTCGCAGTTCGTGGTTTGGAGTCGCTGCATTCGGAAGAGGAGCTTCGCACAGAGCAAGTCAGGCTGCTTGAGCAGAGGCTGGCGGTGGGAGAGATACCGAGGCCGGAGGTAGATACGGCGCGCATCGAGCTTTCAAGAATACATTCGGCATTGGCCGCTGCCGAGGGGCAGGTTTTTGAGAGCAGGGCGGGGCTGGCCGCCTCCATGGGCATTCCGGTATCGGCACTGGAGGGCATTGATTTTTCGTGGACGGATTTGGATTCGCCGCCGAGTGCGTCGTCGCTTTCGGCGGCCACGATCCAACGGGACGCGGTGCTGAATCGGCTGGATGTGCGTCGCGCGCTGGCGCAGTATGCAGCCGCAGAAGCTGACTTGCAGCTGGAGATTGCCAAGCAATATCCGGATGTGCAGATTGGACCCGGCTACACGTATGAGGAGCGGAACAGCTTTTTTACCCTCGGACTTTCGGCGACGCTCCCTGTCTTCAACCGGAACCAGGGGCCCATTGCTGAAGCGGAGGCGCGCCGCAAGATAGCAGCAGCCGCGTTTCTGGAAAAGCAGGCGCAGGTGATCGCGGAGAGCGAACGAAGTCTCGCACGCTATACCGCCGCGCTCAAGGAGCTGGCCGAAGCCGATCACTCGCTGCGCAATCTCAACGATGCTCAATTGCAGAGAATGCAGCGGGCGGTTCAGCTCGGCGAGGAGGATCGACTGGCGCTGAATGGTGTGCAGATCGAAAGTTCTGTGATCGCTCGATCACGACTCGATGCTCTGGCGCGCGCACAGAGTGCTCTGGGCGAGCTTGAGGATGCTGTGCAACGGCCGCTCGATCCGGGCGACGTATTTCCTGCCGGCGGCGAAAGGTCTCCGGTGAAGCAGCCGACGAAGCAGCGGCTGAACCAATCGCCGAAGGAGTTAGAACGATGAAATCGCGCACCGGAGCTGCGTCGATTCGATGGAGCGGGATTCGATTCGCACGGATGTTTTTCGCAGCGTTGTTGATGCTGATGATGCTGGGTGGATGCCAACATCGCGCCGGCGATAAGCATGTTGAGCGCACGGAGGCCGAGAGCAAGAAAGCTCCGGCTCAGATCACGATCGAGAACGGACAGGCGTTGATTACGCTGGACGAGGCAACACAGAAGCGGCTGGGATTTACGGTTGCAACGCTCGCCTCAACCGTCGCGCGCGTGCAGGGTACGTATCCCGCGGTCGTGCTTTCGGTGCAAGAGCTGGCAACGTTTCGCAACACGTATGTTGCGAGCCTGGCGCAACTGCAAAGGGCACGCGTGCAAGCCGACATTGCAGGTAAGGAGTATGCGCGACTGAAGGCTCTGTTTGGAGAGAACCAGAACATCTCAGAAAAGTCGCTGCAATCGGCGGAAGCTGCGTTGGAATTGGATGGGGCGGAGGTGCGCGCGGGAGAGCAGCAGTTAAATCTGCAAGCGTCCTCGCTCCGGCAGGAGTGGGGCGACGTTGTGGCGAAGTGGGCGACGGGAGGTTCAGCGCGATTTCAGCGCATCCTCGATGGGGAAGAAGCGCTCGTCCAGTTGACGTTGCCTTCCGAGAGCACGTTTGCGCCGCCGAAGAGCATTTCGCTTGAGTTGCCGAATGGGAGACGGAGCCAAGCGACTTTCATCTCGGCGTCTCGCAGGATCGATCCCAGGATCCAGGGCAGGAGCTTTCTCTACCTTGCATCCGGCATGCCGGGGCTTGTTCCGGGGCTGAACCTTGTTGCTCGTATTTCGAGTGGCAGTCCGCTGAGAGGCGTAGTCGTTCCGGCCTCGGCAGTGGTGTGGTCGGAGGGTAAGGCCTGGGTCTACAAGCAAGTATCTTCTGATGGGTTCACGCGTAATGCGGTGACAACGGATGTGCCGGTCGAGGATGGGTACTTCGCGGGAGAAGGGCTCGCAGCCGGGGAGAAGATCGTGACCGTGGGAGCGCAGGCTCTGCTCTCCGAGGAAATGCTTCTGCATGGCAAGGGCGAAGGCGATGGGAACTAAAGCGCGGGGCACCCGATGCTGAATGCCATCGTTCGCTTCTCGATCCGGTACCGGGGAATTGTCGTGGCGCTGGGATGCGCGTTTCTGGCGTATGGAATTCTCTCGGTCTATCGTGTTCCGTACAGCGACTTTCCGGATTTCGCGCCGCCGGAAGTTGCGATTCAGACGGAAGCGCCGGGGCTCTCCTCGGAGCAGGTGGAGATTCTTGTCACGCAACCCATCGAGAACGCAATCAATGGCGTCTCCGGCATCGATGCGCTGCGATCAAAATCCATTCAAGGTCTATCTGTAATCACGGTCGTCTTCCGCTTTGGGACGGATATTTATCGGGACCGGCAGGCGGTGAGCGAACGTTTGTCGACGGTGGCCGGAGAGCTTCCGAGCGGAGTTCAGCCTCCGCTGATGACGCCGCTGACAACCACTACAAGCTGGGTGATGCACGTTGGCCTGACATCGGACAAGCAGTCGCTGATGGCCTTGCGAACGATTGCCGACTGGACGGTCAAGCCGCGCCTGTTGGCAGTTGGCGGCGTCGCCGCAGTCGAGGTCAATGGAGGCGAGAGGCGACAGCTACAAGTGCAGTTCGATCCGCAACGGATTGTGCAATTTGGAGTGAGCTTGGAGGAGGTAATTGCGGCAGCGCGGCAAGCCACCGGGGTTCGAGGGGCTGGCTTTGTGGAAACGGCAAACCAGCGAATCGTACTGGAGACCGAAGGACAATCGCTGACCGCTGCGCAACTGGCCCGCACTGTGCTGGTGCATCACAACGGCGGCAACGTGACGTTGGGAGATGTCGCACGCGTGACCGACGCGCCAGCCCCGGCGATCGGTTCGGCCTCGATCCGTGGGACACCGGGAGTCATTCTTGTCATCGATTCCGCTTATGGGGCCAATGCGCTTGAAGTCACTCGGGGGCTGGATGCGGCGCTTGCGGATCTGCGCCCGAGCTTGGAAGCGCAGGGGGTCTTGATCCACTCGGATGTGTTTCGCTCGGCCGACTCGATCGACATTGCGCTTCACAATGTACGGCAATCGTTACTCGTGGGCTCGATCCTGGTGATCGTGGTGCTGTTCTTGTTTCTGTACAACCTGCGTACCGCGGCGATCTCCTGCATTGCGATTCCGCTCTCGCTGCTGGCGGCGGTGATCGCGCTCGATCACATGGGCCTGAGCTTGAACATGATGACGCTGGGCGGGCTGTCGATTGCGATCGGCGAAGTGGTGGACGATGCGGTGATCGACGTGGAGAACATATACCGGCGTCTGCGTGAGAACCGGGCGTTGCCAAAGCCGAAATCAGCGGCTCGGGTTGCCCTGCACGCTTCGATCGAGGTGCGCAGCGCCGTGGTCTATGCGACGTTCGCGGTGATGCTAGTGTTTGTGCCGGTGCTCAGTATGTCTGGCTTGGCTGGGAGGCTCTTTTATCCGCTGGGGCTGGCCTACCTCTGGGCAATTCTCGCCTCGCTGGTGGTGGCGCTGACGGTTACACCCGCGCTGTGCATTCTGTTGCTGGGCAAGGCCGACCTTGCGCCCGAGGAGCCGCCCGCGATCTACTGGTTGAAGAAGAGGTATGAGCGAGTTTTGCTGGAGATCGAGAAGGCGCCGCGGCTGTTGATGAGCGCCGTCGCTCTGCTGGTAGCACTGGGCGTTGGAAGCCTCTTCTTTTTGACCCAGTCGTTTTTGCCTGAATTACGCGAGGGAGACGTCACCGTTCACATGACGGCTGTGCCGGGGACTTCGCTGCAGGAGTCGATGCGGATGGGAGGCCTGATTACGAAGGCGTTGCTGAAAATTCCGTCGGTGAAGACCGTGGCGCAACGAGCCGGGCGGGCCGAGTTGGGAACCGACACACTTGGAACGCATGAGAGCGAAATTGACGTGAACATGGAGGCTCTGAACGGAAAGCAAGTAGCCGAGACGCACGCGGGCATCCGGCAAGTGCTGTCGGAGTTTCCTGGCCCAACGCTCACGTCGAACGGCTTTTTGACCGAGCGGATTGACGAGACCTTGTCCGGCTATACGGCTCCGGTGGTGGTCAATGTCTTTGGGCATGACCTGGACCACCTGGATCAGGAGGCGGCGCAGATTGGCAGCGTGCTGAGCCAGGTTCGTGGCGCGGCGCAGATTCAGATCCAATCGCCACCGGGGACACCGCAGATCGCGGTGCGGTTGCGAAAGGACGACGTTGCACGCTGGGGCTTCGATCCGGTGCAGATTTTGGACGTTGTTCGAACCGCTTACGGCGGCGAAGTGGTGGGACAGATTTATGACGAGAACAGGGTCTTTGACCTTTCTGTCGTTCTCGCCTCCGGGCATCGGCCGGCAATCAGCGAAATTGGCGCGCTGCCGTTGCGGAGCCCTGATGGAAATTTTGTGATACTGAAGCAGGTTGCGGACATTTACCAAACTTCGGGGCGCTATGTGATCCTGCATGATGGCGCCCGCCGCGTGCAGACGATCACCTGCAATGTCGAGGGGCGCTCGGTGGAGTCCTTTGTGGACGAAGCCCGCAAGCGCATCTCGCGGCTGTCGCTCTCGGCGGGTAGCTATGTGGAGTTTTCCGGCACGGTCGAGGCACAGGCGCAGGCTCGACGCGACCTCTTGATGAACTCGTTGCTTGCGGGGCTGGGAATCATCCTGCTGCTGTCGATGGTCACGGGCAATCATCGCAACCTGTTGCTGGTGCTTTCAAACCTTCCGTTCGCGCTGGTGGGAGGAGTGGCTGCGGCACTGCTTACGGGGGGCAATCTGTCACTTGGTTCTCTGGTTGGTTTTGTAACTTTGTTTGGAATCACGCTGCGAAACTCGATCATGCTGATCTCACACTATGAGCACTTGGTGGGAGTGGAAGGCCATACGTGGGGATTGGCGACAGCGCTACGCGGGGCCTCCGAGCGGCTCGCACCGATCCTGATGACAGCGCTGGTGACCGGGCTTGGCCTGTTGCCGCTGGCGATCGGCAGCGGCGATCCGGGGCGCGAGATCGAGGGCCCGATGGCGATTGTGATTCTTGGAGGGCTGGTGACATCGACCCTGCTGAACCTGCTGGTATTGCCAACACTGGCTCTGCGCTATGGCAAGTTCGAGGGGCGGGAGCGGGCGTGATGGCTGCAAAGGAAACGGCCACCGGCTATGAGAGGCCGGTGGCCGTTGTTATTAGCAAACTAGCGCAGCTGGAGCATATTCTCCTGCTGCGCTGTCAGCTTACCATGCTCCGGTAATGGTTATCGGTGCCGACACAAGCTGTGCCGTTCCGCGTGGGAACTTGGAATGCCACGGGTTTGCGGTCGGAGATGCTAATGCGTCTGCGTTGGCTTGGATGACAAAGACGTAGGTTCCCGCAGCCAACCCTAATGTTGGCACGGTAAGCGAGGTATTCGTCGTTCCCATGTCAGCAAGCGTAGCGCCAAAATTGCCGCTTGCAGGCACCGCGTAGACCAATACGTGATAGCCGCTGATTTTCCCGCCAGTGATGGCAGGGTTGAGGGCTGACGCCGTCCAGCTCAAAGTTAGAGGCGCCGCGAGTGTAGTGCTAGTGAACAGATCGTGAGTGTTGATCAGCGGGGCCGTCACCGGGTAGATGACAGGCTGATCGACAATCGTCGAAGTGAGATTGGCCACCGAGAACTGACTGGTGGAGATCGTAGAGAAGTTAGAGACGCTCGCTGACAGCGGAACCTGAATCTCAACCTGGCTGGACAGCACCATTGGTGTGGATCCAAATGCATTGTCAACCGGAATGCTTACCGTGTCGCCATCAGGAGGCGTACAGCCAGTTGTCGGCCCCACCGAGCACGATGTCGCATCCAGTGCCGTGTACGCCATTAAGAGCGGACCAGCGTCAGTCCCCGCCTCGCGAGTGTTTTGCTCATGAGGAAAGCCGAGGATTGCCGAATCCGGCGCTGTGCTAGCGTATGCTGGCCATCCTGCAAGTCCTGCGACCTCGGTGCACGCCGTTGTGTTAGCGGCACTGGTGCTCCCGCTGCAACTCGGGTAGCCACCGCCGATTGCCGACAGTCCCGAGGTGATATAGGGCAGAGACGCCAAGTAGGTTCCGAAGTACACCAGCCTTGGTACATAAGTCCCGCCAGTGACAGCGGAAGTCAGCTTACCCCAGTTCGTGGTTGTAAACTTCAGCGTCTGCGGGGTTGTATCGGCCAGTGTGTCTGTTGCCCCGATCGGGCTGGCGTAGGTAAAGGTCGTGCCTAGACTGGCATCGGCGGCGATAGACATGCCGACGTAGCCAACGGTGCCTGAGCCGCCGGATATCGACGCCGGGCTGAACTGCAGAATGTAGCTCGGATCATTGGTAAGCCCGGAGTTAATCGCCGGCATAGTACCGGGGGCGATGGACCCAGTATAGGTCATCGAGACCCCCGCTGTCGGCAGGGGGCTGGTAGTACCCTGCGGGGCATACCAGGCGGTTGTTTGGGGGCTTCCGATCCAGATCACATCGCTGGAAAAATCGACGTTTGGTGGCGCCGTAGCTTCCAGCGGCAGAGCGGTGATGGTAACCGCCTGGGGCGTGGTAGGAGCCGAGAGCGCCTGGCCAATATAATCCGTGCTGGCGTCGAAAGAGTTGACGTTCGTCCAGTACTTTTCCGTGGGACCGTCCTCCAGCCAGTAATATCCCGCCGGTACACTGTCCATCGTATACGTGCCATCGCCATTATCCTTCGCGGCGATTGTTGTCGCGGGGGAGCCAGGCACAATTGCGGCCACAGGAGTGGTTCCGGCGAGTGGCGCTGGTGTAGCACCATTCGAAGCCCAGAACAAATCGCTGAGGGTCATTGTAACGATGCGTAACGGTGTGACCGTCCAGCTTTGGGTAGCCGAGCCGCCGTTCGTAGTTTTCGCCGTGACGGTAAAGCTGGACGGCATTTGCCGAGCTGCTGCATTCGGAGCTCCGGCAGTCCAGCTCAGCGCGCTGCCTGTGATCGCAGCTCCCGTGGGGCCAGTGGTCAGCGTGTAGCTGATCGCCGATCCATCCGAGACTGTGGCGGTAATCGAATAAGTATATGTCGGTGTGCCTTCAGCAAGTGTTGTGGACGGCGTGCTGGTGAATACCGGATTCGGAGCCGTCACAACTACCGCTGTGACCGTGATGGTTATCGTCGCGACCTTGGTTGTGTCGGCTTGACTCGTCGCCAATACATGGTAAGTCCCAGCCGTGGAAGGAGCGGTATAAACACCGGCTTGTGTGATTGTGCCGCCATTCGCCTCTTGAACCGACCAAGTCACGGCTTGACTCACAGCTGCTGGTGTAACTGTTGCCGTGAACGTCTGGGCGCCACCGGCCGCTATTGTCGCCGTAGAAACGTTGGTGGTGACGGCCACGGTAGGGGGAGTGACCGGCGTTGACTTGGATGAGCTTCCACCACAGGCGATGAGCGATAAACCGAGGAGAGCCAGTATGGCTACGGTGATAGCTCTTGTACGCACAAGAGCGCGAGCTGTGTTGGTTGCCGCGAGAGCGGGGAGTACCAACATCGAGGACACAAGGGAGTTGTTCGATACACGGCGAGTCATTTTTTCTCCATCCCCCATAAGCGTTACCATTGTTTGTTGTAAAGAACGAAAGACCAAGGAGAGACAACTGAAACAAAAACATCAGTGCCCAGGATTGTGCGGGCTTGAGCTGCTCAAACCCGGCGCTCGTTACGAATTACGGCTTTCAGCGTTTGGCGAATGTGCGTCCGCCAAACAGGTACACGTTTTCCCTATGATGCTGAGCTGCTGGTAGAGAGTTGCTGACTAAGTTTTTGCCGCGGAGGAAAACACCGTTTTGCCCATATTTCGGCCAGCCTGCTGTCGGCGGAGCTGGCGAAGAGCATCCGGCTTGGCGGTGCCAGAGGCGAGGAGATAGTGATCGAGCGAGGAAATGGCAAAGCCTGGGGGCAAGAAAGCGAAAGATAGCCCTCATTGCGGAAAGTTCGTGAATTGAATCCCGCCTTTGTGGCTGTCCTGCCCCAATGTTGCCGACGAGGCAGGAAGCCGAGTGCTAGCTGCCTTCCTTATCCTCCCCCATTTTTCCCTAATACGAACTCCACTGTTATCTGGGTTTCGACCTCCACGGGTTCATGATTTAACAGGTAGGGCTTATATCGCCAGTGCTGGACAGCTGTGATGGCGGACGTGACAAGCAAGGGATGACCGCTGATTACCTGCAGGTTTTTGATTTCGCCGTTCTTATCGATGATTGCGGACAGCACCACCTCTCCCGAAACACGGGCTTCGCGTGCTAACACGGGATACTCGGGAATAACCTTGTGAATCAGCATTCCTTCAGATACCCCCTCGGAAACACCTAGAGTCCGAGGCTTAACAGGCGGCGGCTGTATCCTGGCGATTAAGGTCGCATTTGGGATTGGGCTGATGATTCCGCCCATCACGCCCCCCGGAGTTCCGCCAAGCACACTCCACCGGGTATTCCGCCGACGATGCCTCCAGGAACACCTCCAGGCATGCCGCCCACTTCACCTTCGTATCCGTCCGAGCGCGACGACGGCCCCATTCCGCCGGAGGCGGGAACCACGCTCGGCGCTAAGGCAGGTGCGTGTATCCTTCCTGGAATTTCTACGCTGTTCGCGATCGGAAGACTGCTCTTTCCAGCAACGCCCGTACCTCGAAGTGGCGGGGGCGGTGGTGGGGGCGGAGGTGGAGGAGCCAGAAGGAATGTAACGAGTTGTGTTTGAGGCAATCTATCCGGGAATAGCAGCGGGTACACAACCAACGTCCCTATTAAAAGACAATGAATACCGATTGACGCCACTGTGGCTAAGCCGTGATTTGGTTTTAGCCGACCACCTGATTCCAGAAAAGAATCTTCGAACATGGCCTGCTCCTCACGTTGCGAGAGATGTCGCAACCCATGTAAAGGCGTTGCGCCCACACCGATGAGGATTCAGTCGAACCGAGCACGTGTACGACGTCCGGTTCGTCAGTTCACCGACTTGTGAACCGTCGGCAGGGCGCAAGTTCATCATGCTGATGATTGAAGAGTTCGCACGCTTTCCTCCAAAAAACGAAATTCGGCGAAGATCCCCATACCGGAAGGGACCTTCTCCACTTGGTCACAACGCAACCCGCCGGAGAAAGTTCTGCTGCGCAGCTGAAGTCGGCCTCTGTTTTCCCGGTTTGGTGCTTGGAATACGCGAGTCCGAATTCCACACGAACGAAGCAAGAGTGTCGCGCAGAGGATTCTTGAGCCGTTAAAGCTGAAGGCAGCCCCGAAAGGCTGCCTTCGTTATCGGCGGGCGGACGAATGCAGGGAAGTCGCTCCTTGCGCCGGGACTTCTTGCTTTTGAGAGCCTCAACGCGCACTCGACTGAACAGGGCTTCAGGATCGTCTCGGATGAGCTATTTCCACCGTAGGTGGACCGGATCCTTTTTTCCCGCCCAATAGCCCGCCTCTCTCTTCGAGAGCCTCCGCCTGGATCAGAATGGTGCAGTTGGGGCAGTACATCTCACGCGATTCTTTCCCACACCTCTGGCATATGTGTTTTTCAGGAGCTTTTTTCTCGCCCATAATACCTTCTTTCTGGATCATCCAAAGTGCATTGGATCTCCAGCGTGCCATGAGCACGCGTCAGTAATCTAAGCCGGTAGCCTCCGACATGCGAACGGAGGTCACTCGTGCCGAGCCTGCCGGGCGCCACGAAATGACCACACTCGTCTTCTGCAGACATTTTGTTTGCCAAAAAATGTTGTGGATCAGTGCTCTGAAATTGAGATGGAATTCAGGAGTGGCTTCCGTGCTTGAGGCAGGTTGTGAGGCAGGCATCATACAACACCTCCCACGAGAACCTCTTACTTCTCATGCGGCTGCAGTATGTTCTGTTTTTCTGGAACCCGCTGTGACCGGATACACATTTCAATGTGATTCCGGTGCCGCTCCGGCGACTTTGCGCAGTTTGATTGTACATCCTTGCGTGACCTGGGTCACTGCAGATAGTGGGTAATCGATGTACTACGTAGTCGCGGCAAGCTTCGTTAAAACGAAGCTTTTAGCTGCTTTTGGCGGATGCTTTCGAATGGACGACGGAGATCTGAGATTCAGGCGGGTCTCCCGCGCACTTAGTGACATCGCGAGCCTGGGACGTGGTCCTGCAGGTGAATCGTCATGGTGCAGTCGGCGCTTAATGAGGGAGTCATCGCGGCAGTTCGGGGCAGTGTCGTCGACGCCTGCTTCTCTGGTCCGATCCCTCATCTGTTCAGCGTTTTGACCGCAGGCCGGGACTCGCAGGCGGTCATCGAAGTTATCTCTCATCTCAGTTCGGATACGATTCGCGGCATTGCGCTTACCTCGACTCGGGGCCTGGAGCGTGGCGGCAGCATTCTTGATACACGGCGACCTCTCTCGGTCCCGGTTGGCGCGCGCGTACTGGGAAGGGTGTTCGATGTGTTTGGCGAGACGATCGACCGCAAAGAGCCACTGGCAGGTGGTGAGTGGCGTTCGATTCATGCACCGCGCGTCCCACTGAGTCGCCGCATGGCCACTTCGGAAGTATTCCTGACAGGGATCAAGATGATCGATGTTCTCGCCCCTCTTGAACGGGGCGGCAAGAGTGGACTGTTCGGCGGAGCCGGCGTCGGCAAGACAGTGCTGATTATGGAACTGATTCACAACACGATCGGCCATCACAGCGGAGTGAGCGTCTTCTGCGGAGTTGGCGAACGCTGCCGCGAGGGCGAGGAACTGTACCGCGAACTGCAGAGCGCCGGCGTTCTGGACAAAACAGTTTTAGTTTTCGGGCAGATGAATGAGCCTGCCGGAACCCGGTTGCGCGTTGGCCACTGTGCCCTGACCATCGCCGAGTATTTCCGCGATGACGCACGTCAGGATGTGCTGCTGCTCATCGACAACATATTTCGATTTATTCAGGCAGGCTCGGAGGTTTCTGCTCTCACTGGGCAGCTTCCGTCGCGACTTGGTTATCAGCCGACGCTCGGGACCGAACTCGCCGACTTGGAAGAACGCATCTGCAACACGAGCAACGGCGCCATCACTTCGGTTCAGGCCGTGTATGTTCCCGCAGACGACTTCGGTGATCCTGCGGCAATTCACACATTCGGACACCTTTCGGCCTCCATTGTGCTTTCAAGAAAACGGGCCTCGGAAGGGCTTTATCCGGCCATCGACCCGTTACGCTCGGGATCGCGAATGGTGAATCCTCAGATCGTCGGCGTGCGCCATTACCGGATTGCGCAGGAGATTCGCAAGACTCTCTCGACGTATGAAGAGTTGAAGGACATCATCGCCATGCTCGGCATTGAGGAATTGTCGAACGAGGACCGGCACATCGTTCACCGCGCACGCCGCCTGGAACGCTTTCTCACGCAGCCTTTTTTCGTGACCGAAGGATTCACGAATCAACCGGGAAAACTGGTGTCTCTGGAAGATTCGCTCGATGGTTGCGAACGCATTCTCAATGACGAATTTGCCGACCGCCCCGAGCGCGCGCTGTACATGATTGGATCGATTCAGGAGGCGAAGGCGTCATGACACTGAAGGTTTGGCTGCCGACATCGATGCTCCTGGACGAGCCGGTCATAAAGATCAAGGCCGAAGCCGAGAACGGCCACTTCTGCCTGCTGCCGCACCACATCGATTTCGCGACGGCTCTGGTGCCGGGAATCTTATCTTTTCAGACATCCGACGGCTCCGAGGAATATCTCGCTATCGATCATGCCATTCTCGTGAAGTGTGGCCCGAACGTGTCTGTGTCCACGCGCCGCGCTGTGCGTGCGCCAGAGTTGGCGACATTGAAGAAAACATTGGAGACGCAGTTCCGTACGCAGGACGAACGGAACAGAAAAGCACGAGCGTTCGAAATCAAATTGGAAGCAGAGCTGGTTCGCAACCTTTTGGAGGCACAAAGAAATGCTTGATTCGCGAGAATCGCCGCCAGAAGAGAAGCTGCATGAATGCGACCAGAAGATGGTGCGCAGAGTGGAAGTGCGGCAATCGCAGATGCTTCGCGCACGCGCGACAAGCGACCACGCTTATTGGCGCGCGCTGACGTTACTTGGAGTTGTGGGGTGGTCTGTGACCTTCCCCACATTGGCCGGAGTCGCGTTGGGGATATGGATCGACCGGATGTGGCCAAGCCGGTTTTCCTGGACTCTGACCTTCTTGTTCATCGGGCTGGCAGTCGGATGCCTTAACGCATGGTCGCATATCAAGAATGATCCGAAGGAATGACGAATGCCGCACCTATTCCAACTCGCCTTGGTCTTTCTCGGTGGTGTAGCACTTGGCATGTTCTTCTTTGGCGGACTTGCATTGACGGTGCGGCGATTGGTTGCGGGCGGTGGAGCCATGCTGATTCTGTACAGCTTCCTGCTCCGTGTCGTGGTCCTGCTCGCGGGTTTCTGGTTGCTGGCGCGCAATCACGCTGAATACTGGGTTGCGTGCCTGCTCGGTTTCACGGCAGCAAAGCTTATCTTGTCGCAGGCTAGCTTATGGGAACTCTGGTTTGCACGTCGGGAGGATGAACATGCATCTCACCACTGACCAGATCATCCTGTTTCACAAGGGCTTCTTCGTCTTGAACGCCACGCTCTTGTACACGTGGGCGGTTATGCTGCTGCTTACCGTAATTTCATGGCTGGTAACGCGCAAGATCTCGCTCACGCATCGCCGCTCGCGCTGGCAAAACGTGCTGGAGGTGATCGTCGGCGGCATCCGGGCACAGGCCAGAGAGATCGGCGGCGAGGGCGCAGACGCATACGTTCCATTCGTGGGCACACTCTTCCTGTTCATCGCGCTTTCCAATCTGCTGGACATCGTTCCCGGTTGGCATGCCCCGACGGGATCGCTCTCTACCACCATGGCCCTGGCGATCTGTGTGGCGGTTGCAGTCCCGATATTGGGCATTCGGGAGCAGGGCTGGATCGGCTACCTGCGCCATTATCTTTCGCCGACGGTGCTGATGCTTCCACTACATATCATCAGCGAGTTCTCAAGAACCTTGGCTCTCGCCGTCCGACTTTTTGGCAATGTCATGAGTGGCGGCATGATCGTTGCGATTCTTCTGGCTATCGTCCCGCTGTTTTTCCCGGTTGCGATGCAGGTGCTTGGATTGTTGACCGGATTGATTCAGGCCTATATTTTCGCCATTCTTGCGACGGTATACATCGGGGCGGCCGCCCAGGTTCACGAAAAACGGAATGAGCTGACGCAAACGTCGGCCATTCGAAAGGAGTCGTAAGCATGGAGAACGCCACTGTCGTCGGAGTCGCTTCGGTTGCAGCCTCGGCGTTGTGCATGGGGATTGGTGCGATCGGCCCGGCGTTGGGTGAAGGCACAGCGGTCGCGCATGCGCTGACGGCGATCGCTCAGCAACCGGATGAGTCTGCCACCATTAGCCGCACGCTTTTCATTGGATTGGCGATGATCGAATCCATAGCCATTTATTGTTTTGTTATTTCCGTCATCCTGATCTTCGCCAACCCGTTCTGGAATCATGTGATCGCGGGAGGCGGCAAATGAAGCTGTTTGACTGGTTCACTGTCTTCGCGCAGATCGTGAACTTCCTCATCCTGATTGCTCTGCTCAAGCATTTTTTGTACGGCCGGATTCTGCGGGCGATCGATTCGCGGGAAAGTGCAATCAAGGCCCGCCTGGCTGAGGCAGAGGAAAAGGTCCAACAGGCTGAGTTGGAAAATCAAGGATGCCAGAACCGATTATGCCAGTTGGAATCGACTCGGGACGAAATGCTTGCGCAAGCTCAGCGGGATGCGGACACAAAACGCCTTGAACTGATGGAGAAGGCGCGGGCGGAAATCTCCTCCTTGGAGGCAAGATGGCGTGCTGATCTGGAGCGCGAAAGAAGCGCGCTGTTTCAGGATATCCGTGGGCGTGCAGCCGGTGAAATTCTTTCGGTCGTGCGCCGGGCACTGCAAGATCTTGCCTGCTGCGATCTTGATCAGTGTGCTACACGCGTCTTCCTCAACAAACTCGCGTCGATGGAGAGCGGGGCCTGGACGGAGTTCGCGGGACAACAAATTGTCATACGATCCGCCTCGGATCTTCCCAAGGAGATGCAGTGTGCGATTGAGGAGAGCCTTGAGAAGCAGGCCGCCCGGCCCTTACGGATACGGTTTGAAAAATCTGACAGCCTCGGATGGGGACTTGAGTTGCGCGCCAATGGCCGCAAGATCGCATGGAGCGCCGAGGGATACGTTGACGCTCTGGAAGAACGCCTCCGGGATGCGTTGGAAAAGAAGACAGGGGAGGCCTCACGGATGGTGGCATCATGAGCGACGGTCGAAACGCGTTGCATGCAGTGCTCGACGAAGCGCTGGGTGCAATTGAACGTGCTGCCGAGGAGGAGAAATCCAGGCCCGCCGTACAGGAGTATGGCGAGGTAATCTCCATTGCGCAGGGAATTGTACGCGTGAGCGGATTGCCTCATGTGCAATCGGAGGAAGTGGTTCGTTTCCCCGGCGACCTTCTTGGAATTGCGTTCAACCTGGATGCTGATGAAGTCGGGGTATGCTTGCTCGATCATGGCATGAACCTTAAGGCTGGTGCCGAGGTGCAGCGCACTGGGCACACTTTGGAAGTCCCCGTAGGTGAAGGCTTGCTGGGCCGCGTTGTCGATCCGCTGGGCCGTCCGCTCGACAATGGCGGCGAGGTGCTTGCGGCTGCCCGTGCTCCGATTGAGAGCGAGGCTCCACCCATTCTTGACCGTGCTCCGGTCTCGGTCCCGCTCGCCACAGGAATCAAAGTGATCGACGCGCTGATTCCGGTCGGCCGCGGGCAACGCCAACTCATTCTCGGAGACCGGCAGACCGGCAAGACGGCCATTGCGGTGGATTGCATGCTGAACCAGAAGGGCAAGGATGTGATTTGCATCTACTGCGCGATTGGGCAGCGTTCTGCCTCGGTCGCCCGCGTGATTGCAGACCTCCACGACCGCGATGCATTGAGTTATTGCGTCGTGGTGGTTGCGTCGGGTGATGCACCCGCCGGACAGCAGTTCGCAGCGCCCTACTCGGCAATGGCGATGGGCGAGTATTTCATGCGGCGCGGCCGCGACGTGCTTGTGATCTTCGACGACCTGAGCCGGCACGCAAGAGCGTATCGCGAACTGACGTTATTGCTGCGCCGGCCACCCGGACGCGAAGGCTATCCCGGCGACATCTTCTACGTTCATTCACGGCTTCTGGAGCGCTCCACGCACTTACGAAAATCGCTGGGTGGCGGCTCGCTCACCGTGCTTCCCGTGGTCGAAACCGAAGAGCAGAATATGGCAGCTTACATCCCGACGAACCTGATCTCGATCACCGATGGCCAGATTTACGTAACTCCGACACTATTCCAGAAAGGCATCCTTCCGGCGGTGGATGTGGGAAAGTCAGTCTCTCGCGTCGGCGGCAAAACACAGCTCCCGGCGTATTGGGCGGTGGGCGGATCTCTGCGACTCTTCTACTCGCAATTCGAAGAACTCGAAGTCTTCTCGCGCTTCGGCACGAGGCTTGATGAACACACACGACAAACACTTGCACGCGGGCAAAGTGTTCGGGAATCGCTGAAACAGGCGCAATACGATCCGATGTCGCCCGCCGAGCAGATCGCCGTGCTGCTGGCAGCCAGCTCAGGGGTCTTCGATAATCTGTCATCCGATGAGGTGGTAAAACTTTCCGCGAAGATCCGCGAAGCTCTACCACTGCGAATGCCGTGGTTTGCTGCAGCGGTAGAGGCGGGGGGCGAACTCGCAGCGAGCGATCGCGAAGCACTTCTTGAACTCGCGCGAAACGCGGGCGGATTGGGTCACGCTGCAGGGGCAGTCAAATGAAATCGCTTGAGACACTCCGCAGAAGCATGGCCATCACAGACCAGTTGCATTCGCTGGTGAAAACCATGAAGGCCTTGGCCGGTGTGAATCTTCGGCAATATGAGCGGGCTGCGCAGGCCATCGATGAGTACGAGAGCACCATTGAAGCCGGACTGCAGGTCGCGTTGCAGTACGTACCGGAACCATCGGCTCCGAAGCGCGGCAGCAGACGTATGGGTGCATTGGTTTTCGGGTCGGACCAGGGCATGTGCGGCCCCCTAAACGACCGCATCGTTTCTCATGCTAATCGTGCGCTGGGCAAGCTCTCCAGGCATCGGGATGAGCAGACAATGCTTGCGGTCGGACTGCGTGCGGCAGACCGTCTCAAATCTCTCGGTTACACGATCGAGCAGGTGTTTGAAGTGCCTAGTTCAATGTCGGCAGTTGGACAGGTTGTGCATGAAGTACTTGTGAAGATACAGGAATGGTATCTTCAGCGCGGAATCGAAGTGATCGTTTTGTTTTATTGTCAGGCGCTCGAGGTTCCCATGTTCCGGCCTCGCGGAATGCGTCTTCTGCCAGTTGATCTTGAGTGGGTCCGCCGTTTGAAGGCAAAGCCGTGGCCTTCCAAAGTGCTTCCCACATTTACGATGAACAAGACGCAACTATTCCAATCTCTCATTCGTGAATACCTGTTTGCGGCCTTGTTCCGTGCGCTGGCTCAATCGCTGGCAAGCGAGAATGCGAGCCGCCTTGCGGCGATGGAAATCGCTGACCGTAATATCGATGAGAGGTCGAACCTTTTGATTGCAGAGTTCCGTCACTGCCGTGAAGACGCAATCACATCGGAGCTGCTCGACCTCGTCACGGCTTTCGAGGCGCTCACCGCTGCCGAAAACAAGCACGGCGGCGCTGCCGAGTGATTCGCGTTTCAAAGTAATTTGAATAGTAAGCGCAGTTGAAATGGTGGCCAGGGAGGGAGTTGAACCTTTCCGTGTCTAACAGAATGTGTAAGTTACAGATTCTATGATGTTCTAACTGTCCACGATGTCCAGCAAGTTCAGATCGCTAGCACAAATTAGCACAAAACTTGGCCCGCTACACCCGGCGACACTCCCGTGCTCCGGGTGCCTAACAGTTCTGCCAAGACCGCAGAGTCACAGAGTACAATTCGTGCATGGATTCTATTGCGGTCGCCGGTCTGGTAGTGGGTACGGTAGGTGCAATCGCTGCTGCCATCGCTGCGTGGCTCGCGGGCTTGGCCCCGACAAGAACGGACCTAAAGCGCGTAGAGAAGAACACAGCCGACACGGCAGAGCGTGTTAGCAATGTAGAGGTACACATCAAGAGCGTAGATGAGCGGCTCAGAGAGCAGCACGCACGCGAATTGACTGAAGCTGCCGCGCGAATGGTATCAATCTCCGTCCGTGGCGACCAAGAGTATGGTCAGCCGGTGCAAATGATATTCACTCTCGCGGGCTCGGATGCCACGCTCACGTCCATAGACATGCTGAACGAGGTAGGAACGTTATTCGGGTCCGCTTCTTGTACCGAAACTGCCCCGCACACGTTCACTGCTTCCGTGGATGACTCAGTGGCCCGGCGATGGCACGGCGCAGGTACTGTAGATAATGCCATTTCACACCGAGTTGTGATGCGCGCGCACATACTAATTGAAGGACGGGAGGCAAAGCGCGATTTCGCGGTTTACCTCCGCAATACACTAAAGCAGACTCCGCACGGTTTCCAGGGTTACTACTTGACGCTGGAAGGCAATTGCTAATCGGCGCTAGCGGTTGTCTTTGGGCGTGTCCGCAACCATCCGTCAAGCCCGCTTTTGCTCTTGCATGAAGGCGGACACGCTGTCCATCTCTTCCCGGCTGATGGCGCGGTCAGACGGGATGACGGAGC
The DNA here is from genome assembly GCA_963738165.1 of uncultured Acidobacteriota bacterium. Classification (GTDB taxonomy): domain Bacteria; phylum Acidobacteriota; class Terriglobia; order Terriglobales; family Acidobacteriaceae; genus TOLSYN. The sequence continues at coordinate 8,193 of CAVTVE010000006.1, read as the reverse complement.
ACCGCCCATCCCCGTGAAGTGACACCTTGGCGATTGGTCCTGAAATGGTGGATGCTTCCCATTGGTCCGGGCCGATTGGTGAGAAACGCATGTAGAGCATGGATGAGTCACCTTTGTCTCTGGATTTGTACGGAGCCACCATTTCACGAAGGTTGGTATTACGTCAAGTTACTTAATTTGTGTGACTTACAGGGATTTACTAACGGGACTCGGTAACGGGACGCGCTAAGCAGAGGCAGAATAGACACATAACTGTGTAATTTTTACCACATTTTTGTGAATTGTTTGTTTGTGTAAATTTAAGATTGGCGGAGGGCTTTTCGAGGCTCTCTTTGGAGATTTGACCCCACCCCGTATGCCCTTTGATATCAATGGTTTACAAGCACATCCCAAGCCGACGGACAGTTATCACGTAACAGCCTGTTTATTACTGTGTGGCGGAACCGCTTAAGCCATTTGGTTTCACACGCAATCACACGTCTTGTTAGTTCGCTACCTGGAGCTGTCACAGTCTCTAGGACGACAAGTAACGGAGCAGTCTGAAGAGCTGCAATCCACTCACGTGTTGAGGCACACGCGCCGCGCCGGTGCTCAGCAAAACGCTCTGTAAGCGCCCGTGTCTGCCCACGTACTTGACAGTGTGCGTTATCGGGTCAATGAGTCCATAGACTTGGGCTATATTTGGTTTACCTTTCTGTCTCATCTTAGAACTCCATGTTGCGGAACATCAAAATATGTCTTACGTTCATATCAAACCTGTGTTTGAGGAATAGGATTCGAGCGAGCGTGAGCGAGAGCGAGAATACTTTTCCTCTCTCTTATGTTAAGACGGTTTATTTATCGTGGCTAATCACATCATTCCATTAGAGTTACGTACCGAATTGCCATGTAAATACGGTGCGTATTTTGCAAACTGCATTTGATACGGCGCTCACGCATCTGCTTGTGTATCTTCCAAGACGGCTCGCCCATGTGGTCCCTGACAAACTGTATAGCACGCTCATCAACACCTTTGGGAAATGTTGGCACCTTGAAAAACTCACGGCGCTCATACATCCATTTTTCCGGGTGCGCTTGGTGCGGACCTACATTTTCCAGCACCCTGCGTAAGACGGAAACGGGCGTATTGGTGTTGGCGGCCATCAACAGATAGGCAAAGCCGGGCGTGTCCCGGTATGCCAGAATATCCGGGATGCACGTTTGCACGGTCACCTTCTTATTCTTGGTGCCGCCAAGACCACGCCCGTCTGTCACGTCAACTTTGATGAGTCTTGGTCTGCCCACTAGATGCCCACCACACCGCGCTTCTTACGGCGTCTCAGTTTCGCTAGAGCAGCCACGTCCGGCGTCACGATACAAGCCAGCCCGCCCGCACCCTTGCTGTCTCGGCGTTGCACGCCATACACAATAACGTCATCTTCCCGTTCCTGATTGAGCCGCGCGAAGACATCTTCATTGCCTATGACTGACAGCCCAATCCTAAAGGCGACTTCAAAAACGCCCTCCACGGTCGCGCCGGGTTCAACACGTCTGGCGTGCAACATGGCGCGGTGAAATTGCACGGCGGTTGCTTCTGACCACCCGCTCCCGAATATCTCGGCAAGCTGCTTTTCATCACTCTCACACGTGTCCGCTTGCTCTTCAGTAAGTGACTCCAAAAACTCTTTCATCGACGTTTGGTTATCCATTTATTTGTCCTTTCGTAAAAGCCGTCCGTCTCATACAATGCCCCGCAATCGCGCACAAACGGCACCAGAGCGCGTTGCGGGGATGCGCTAGTGTGGTACCAGCATGGGTTTTAGCGGTTCATCTTTCTGAGTGTGCTTTCAAAGTGCCGCTGGAATTTGGCTGAGTGCTTCTTGAGCACCTCATCCATGCCGTCAGCATCAAGCGCGGATGCGTGCATGTGTACGTGCGTAGTGACGTGATTATGTGTGCCGCCTCCGTCCAAGCCTCCGTTGCGTGCTACGTTGCTAAGTCCGTCCATGACGCCTCTAGGCACCACGCCCTCACCCGGCTCCAGCATGGCGGGGACAATATCACCACTCCCCGTGCCGGGGACGCTATCCGTGCCGCCTTGGAATGCCATGACGGACGCAAAGGCCGCCGCTGCCCATATGGGTGCGATCACCACGCCCGCCGGACCCATCTCCATGCCGTTGTTGTACGCTTTGCGGGCGGCCCTTGCCGCGTCTTTCTCTTTCCCAAAGTCATCCATCATGGCGGACTTAATGGCATTCTCCATCATGCCCGCAACAACTTGATTGCCAAGTTGGTCAATCATCTTGGCGAAGCTTTCATGCCGCATGAGCACTTGAGTAAGTCCCCGCGCAATCTCATCGTTGAAGCGAGACTCCGCCGTGAGAATCTTCCGGTTACGCTCTTCCTCCGCCTTGTCCTTGATTTGCGTGACCGTGTTCTCATGCGCCTTGACCATCTGTGCTTCTTTGTCCTGGATGGCCTTTAGCTTGTTGTCATAGTCCTTGGCGTGCTTGTCTAACGCGGCAATCTCAGAGGCAAACGCGGTTTGCTTGACCTTCAGCTCATCATTGGCCGCCTTCACTTCCTCAGCAACCACTTGGTCCGCCGTCATCCGGTACTGTGTCATCTTGAGGGAGGCGGCCATCTTGTCAGCGGCAAGTTGAAGCTCAGACATCTTGAGCGTGTGGTCCGCTTGCTCCCGCCCGGCCTCTTCTGTCAGCTTCCGCTCTTCATCCACCATCTGCTTGACCGTTGCCACTCGGCTTGTGAGCAAAGCGCGATAGAAGCCCGTCTCTTGAAGGCCGTAGTTATTCTCTTGCTTGAGTGCCGCGTCAATCGCCTGGAGGCGCGCGGCGGAGCCTGTCTCCGTGGCTTCGATTTGCTCCCGCTCATTCTGCTCAAGCTTGTCCAGTGCCGTCCGGTATGCCTCTTCCCTCAGTTTCTCCGCTTCCTCAATACCCTTGCGCTCCGCCGCCGCTTGCTCCGCCGCTAGCTTGTCCGCTTCCCCGGCATCCCGGTTGGATTCCGTCTTTGTGGCGTTGCTGCTTTCGACGTTCTTGAGTTGCTGAATTTTGGACTGTATGCCCACTTGAGCGTTGAGCGCGTCCACAAGAATCTGTTGGGACTGGACCTCACCATCCGTAAGGTTCTTGATTCCGGCACTTACTCTCAAATACTGGACAGCCGCTTCATACTTGGCATAATCACCTTGCTTGCCTTGGTCCGGCGCAGCTTGGCTGTCCTTCATCTGTTTCATCATGTCAAGCGTGGTCTGTGCGGACTTCCGCGTCCCCGCCAAGAGGTCAGAGGCTTCCTTGTCCTTCCCCGCCGCTAACAGTGCCTCATATTGGGTTTTGAACTCTGTGAGCGCGTGTGCGGCCCCGGCAGATCCAATGCCCATCGTGTACCAATGGCTTTGCATCTTGGCGAAGTCCTCATCCACTTTTTTGGCAAGCTCATCAAAAGTGTGGGCCAATTCGTCCATGCTCTGCCTGTCGATTAACTCAAGCTGCTTTTTGAGCGCCGCAAGATGGTCCCCATTCAACTCATCCGCCTTGATGCCCGCTTCCGTGAGCTGCTTGTCAAGCGTGTTGAATGCGTTTTGCACTGCCGTCCCAAACTTGATTTGATTCTCTGTCAGCTTCTCCCCGCTCTCTTTAAGCTTGCTGAGGTGCTCCAAGAGAAGGGTTGCGCCCAACGCAATGGCTATGAAGGGGAATGCCATTTCCATTGCGGCACCCACCGGCCCAAGGCTTGCAATGAAGGTGGTCAGCCCACGGGGAAGGTGGACGCCAAACTCTTCACCCAACATCATGACGCCGTGGCGGGCCTCACCCATGGAGTGCCCCACCTCCCGGCCCATCTCATCCCCACCGGCCTTTATCTCTTGAAAGCTTGAGCGGGCCGTCTTTGCAGCTCCCGCCATGCCCGTCTCAAACGTGGCTGTCTTGGTCTGTAAATCTACGCTAAAGTACCCAAACAGGCTGAGCCATTGTTGGTTCCCCTTTCTTACGCACTCACTGAGTACAGTGCGCCTCTAATCTCGGAAAATGCCCGGCTCTGCTGTGTCTCCCCAAAACAACAGAGCCGGGTGAATGGGTTTTGTCAGTTTTCCGTGTGTGGTGAAATGAGGTGCCGCACGCACCTTGCGGGGACCACACACGGCCCGACTGACAGCGGGTGACACTCTCCCCGCGATGTTGATTAGCTGTGTGAAACCTTGACGGACTGAATGGCCTCAGTGAGACGAATCCTTGAGTCAACCCGCCGGTAAGCGAGTATCCCAAGCTGCCCCTGTGCAGCCCACGGCTGGTCAAGGATTTTTACATTGATGCCCGCGCCACCACGGACGCCGATTAAGTTTCCGGTCTTGAAATCTCCGTACAGAATCGGGAGGACACCCGCTGTGGTTGCGGTGGGAAGGGCCGGGGCATTCACGTCATAGAAGACGGGCTTGCCAAGGATGCGCTCCGTACCGTCCGCGTCAATGGTGGCAACGGGAATGAAGAGGTTGGCCGCCATCTGAGCGCGGCGGATTGCCAAGCCGGTTGCCCTCGACATGACCCAACCCGCGTTGGCCTGATAGTAGCTCTTCAGAGTTGCCGTCACGTCAAACAGAGCGTTGAGCAATGTCTGACCGTCCGTTGCGGCGGTGCCCGTCAGAGCATATGCGTTCCCGGTGGGCTTTGCCGCCCGTGCTGAGGTACGCATGAAGACAAGCAGCATACGCCGGGTTGTGCGCCTCTGCTTGCTGAATCGGGAAAGGCACCGAAGCACCGGCCTTGACGCCTGAGAACCCGCCCTCATCATGCAGCCACTTGGGCACGCCGTTTGTGCTGAGGCACAGAGAGATGGTGTTTTTCATCTCTATTTTTTTGGCCTGCATTGCCCAACTGCGTGAGTCACTCATGTGCGTTTCATAGCGTTCATTTTCCGACGCCGTGAGGCCCCTGTTTGCGGACTCAGCCGTTTTCACGATTGCCTCTGCCGCGTTGATCGCTTCCTTTTGACTCAGTTTCAATTCCTGTAATGTCATGTTTTGTCCTTTGGATGAATTCAGGCTTACGCCCGTCCTGCATCCGAAGTCACACGCACCCGATTGGTGCGGCTCTCACGGTCCCGCGTGGCCGTTCACCCACGCTGGTTTAGTGTTTGTGTTCGCACTTCCCGGCGCTCCCCTTCGCCATCGGTGCTGCATACGCGCTCCCGTCCAGGTACTCTGGCAGCCTACGCGGATACTGCCCCGGCCCTTTTTGACCGGGCTGCACTTAAACTTTTTGGGGCGGCACGGACGCTAATACACTATGCCGCCGCAAACTTGTGCGTATCAATTCATGCGCATATCCGGTAGCGAATAGAGGCGCTCAATCTCCGCAACCTCCGCCAATTCTTGCTGAGTTGCAAAGTGGCCATAGAAGAGCGCGTGAACGTATGCGAGAAATGCTCCTGAGAGCGCGGAGACTTGCTCCGGCTCAAGCGGCTCATTGAATGCACAACGCGGAGACATGCCGCACAATCCGATTACGCCCACAGAGCGCAACCCTCTACCGGGCCAACGGGCTTTCAGCTCCGCAAGCATGTTTTCATCGGCCATTCTTGGCTTGAGTGGGATGAATTCAACATCGCCGGGTGCTGTGCCTAGCAGTGCTAGCACGGCAATGGAGGCATCAAGGGCCAACTGTGTGGACTTCTCACTGTACGTCATTGCTCTCACCTTTCTGAGCAGCGCAGTTGCCGCTCTTCGGTGCCTCAATTACCTACGCCTCAAAACTCTTCAAACGTCTCATTAAGTCCGTCTTCCGGGACTTTCCCGTCCGACTCTTCAAACGCCTGCCGCGCCGCATCTGCTGCACGTTGCACACGCGGGTCAACTCGCCACGATTGAACCCACACGTTCTTACTCACTTTGGCCCTTGAGTCCTTATCTCGCTGCCAGAACGCTAGGCCAAGCGGGGCCATTGCACCTCCCTTAGTACGCCTCTCCGTCTCTTTCAAGAGGTCCGAAAGGTTCCCAAGTGCATCGGGAATGGCTAGTAAGGTAACAACTCCCGCATTGAACGGGGAGCCTTCATATACCGCCGTCATGAGGACCAAGGCCGCTCTAACATCCCGTGAGGACAGTTCTGCCCTCTTCATCGCTTTCCGAAGGTCCAGAAAAGATGTGTAGGCAGCAAGGACCGCCTCTTCAATATCATCAAACTTGAGGTCAGACTTGCGCCGTGGTCCGGCATTGAACGCCCGGCGCACCTTTGCGGCATCTGTCCAGGTTGAGGCCATCAGGTTCTTGGTCTGTGCTTCAATCATCACGCTCTTGTCCCTCTGTTGCTTTGATTCCTGTGTCTCACGTAAGGATTCACATTACTTTCGAGATTAGTTCAATCTCGAAAATGTATTTCCCTCTTCACTGTAAGCATTACCACGCTGAAAATTGCTGTCAACACGTAAAAGGCGTCCCCAGAGAGACGCCACAGAAAATTTATTTTGTCAATGGAGTATATGTGGTGCGTGGTGGGAAGGTTACGGTGAGGTCTAGCAATGAAGCCTAGTCGCGGGGCATCTGAGACTTTCCATCCAGAAAGCCCCGCAAAAATCAGGCGGCGGACATAGCGCCTATTTTGAAGCTTTAGCGCGCTACTCTTTCCGTTTTATTGACTGTCCTTCAGCAAGACGAATTACAGCTACAGTACCGCCTGGGGCCTCGTAGTCGTTCACTGTTACAAAACCGTCTTCTATTTTGAGGGAATCGCCAACATAATTTGCCAGTTCCTTCATTACAGGCACGTTTGCTGATCCGATTTCAGGACCCAAAAGAACGTATTTGCGCTTTTCCATTAATCCTCCGATGACCTCTTGCAGAGTGGCTCCCATGATGCCGCTTTCAACCGATGGGCGTCAACCTAGGGCGTGAAGGCCGCCGCTTTTTTGGTGTGGTCCATGTCCCGGTAACAAGCGAGTCAAGCCGGTCTTGCCGCCCTTTCATCCATTTGCTGTAATGCTTCTCTGTGGTCTTGATGCTCTCATGGCCTAACAGCTTTGAGACTTCCTCAAGTGGGACGCCTTTCTCTAACAAGTCAACAGCGAATGTGTCCCGGAGTCTATGGCTAATCATAAAGCCCGCATTGAGCAGCCCGGCGGCCTCAAACACACGCTTAAAATCTGTGGTCCAGCGTCTAGCGGACTCCACCACGTCCGCGCCGCCAAGCAGAAAGAGATATTCGGGCGCACAGTCAGCCGGAGCGTTCAAGACCTCAAGGGCCACGTCATCCGGGAGGGGGACGGATACGTCTGTCCCGGTCTTCTGCCTGGATGTGACAATGCGGTATAGACCCTTTGCGTTATCACGGATGACGCTGCCCCGTGGAAGGCCCACGGCGTCCCGTATAGCAAGGCCGCTGTACCGCATGAGCCGGATAAGCGCACGCAACCGGGCGGCCCGGTTTGGCACCGTGCATGACTTATGGTCTGAGCGTTTAGCAGTGTCCGGGCAAGCATCCGGGATAGCGGCAAGCAAGCGCTTCAGCTCTTCCGGCGATAGTGGCAATGTGGGCGTTTCGTCAATCTTGATTTTGGGCAATGCCGGGATGCGCTGGAGCCATTGGGCCTCATAGCAGTACCGGAGAAATGACCGGACGCGCTCACGGGCTTGCGCCCGTGTGTGGCTGCTTGGGTATGTCTCTTCCCACGTGGCACAGAGTCCCGTGAGCAGTTCCCGCGTGATGCCTTGCACCGTGTAGACGCCTTCCCGCTCACAATACGCATGGAGCCGGCCAAGTTCACGTGTGTACTTCCCAAGCGTGTTGGGCGCTATGCCTTGGACTTTCTTGTCCGCTAAGAAAACGGTCACGCACTCCCCAATATCACGGGCGCTGTTCTCCGGCTTATCCGGCGCACGCCCGGCTAGATGGTCCTCAAGTTCCCGCTTGGCATTCTCAGCCTCCGCCCATGCCCGCGTCCCGGCTTTGCGCCGGTACTGCTTGCCGTTCTGAGTCCAGCGGAGATGCTTGCGGCACTTGCACCGCTTCTCAAACTCATCCCCGGCATATTTGCAGCCTTCCGAGTGGCGGACAAAAATTGTGATTAGTGGGGCCGTGCTCATTGTGTGCGCCTCCAAACAGAGACACACCTTAGCACAGAATTAGCGCAAAATATCATAGGCTGCATTGAGTTGCGGCCTAAGTGCATATTTAAGAGGGAATATAGTTTCTCTGGAAA
>CAVTVE010000005.1:0-333018 GCA_963738165.1 uncultured Acidobacteriota bacterium | reverse complement strand
AATCAGCTTTTGAGCCAGGTTCTCTTCGCTCTCTGACCACAGAACGCGCCCGGTCGTATTGCAGTCGCGCTCCACCCGGTGTGTGAATTCGATCAAGGCCGCCACGTTCGCCTTCACCCGCAGTGCGTCTTCCGCACTCAAGTCGAGCCCCTCATGCAAAAACGGGAAGTCCAGCCCGAAATCGATCAGGATGTGCCCGCTCTCGGCAAACGCCCCTTCATCAAACTCCAGTCCCTGCGCGGTGAAAACCACCTTCTCCGGCCGGAGCACCCACTCCTTGCTTTCGGCGTCGAGCATCCATAAATCCCAATACGCCTCAAGGCTCAGCGCCAGGTCTGGCTCGGCAAACTCGCGCAGCGCTTCGGCCGCCTCCTCGCCCGTCACTCCCGGCGAGAAGCTCTCCTCAAAGAGCGTAGGCTCGGCCCAGTTCATCGGTTGCACCGAAGCATATTGCACGCCTAAGCGGCTCTCGGAGAAAGGGAAGTGCCGCAACACCTCCACGAGCCGCGGCAGCATCAGCTCCGCGTCAAAGCCCGGAAACCAGAGGCTGAGGTTTAACGTGTCGGCCATAAGTAACTCCCCTCGGAAACGTCCGCAAACCCGCGCCAGCAGCGGCGTCCCGCCTGTCTGCGTCCACGCCCGTGTGGTTTGCGGCTCACGTACTCCATACGATCCGCGCCTTTCATGCTAACGCACCGCAGAGATTGTCGCGAGTCTTCGCGCTCTGCTTATAACAGTCTGGAAGCCTTCGCGCATTTCCACAGAGCAAGCCTGCTCCGCTTTGACACGCTGCCTCACGGTTGCTAGTATGAATCAGGTCGTACAACCCTGCCTAGCTGCGTCCCCGTCGTCTAGCCCGGCCTAGGACACCGCCCTTTCACGGCGATAACGCGGGTTCGAATCCCGCCGGGGACGCCAGAAAACAAACAACTTAATATTTTCCCGTACGTCCCGAAACGTCCATTACGCTTGTCCCACTACCATCAGCGACTGCGGCATGACTTGTGCGACCACGCGCTCGTGTGCTGCTTTCTGGTCCTCACGCACGCTCTTGGCGTAAAGCTCGAGCGTCACGCGGACATTGTGATGACGAAGCTGGTCCTGCACGACTTTCACGTTCTCTCCGTTGGCAACAAGAATCGTAGCCAGCGATGAGCGGAAGGAATGCCAACCCAGCATGTCGCTCTGCTTGCCGATGATCTTTTCCACCACCGACCGGATGTACCTCTGGAAGTGCGTACCGAGCCGCACCGGTTGGCGGCCGCTGCGCACCGTGGACGCGAAAATCCAGTCCTCATCCTTGCGGTACTTCGATGCAGCACGCCACAGCAGCAACAGATGGATCACCGGGCGCGCAAGCGGCAGGGTGTTGCTGCGCGACTTCGTTCCCTCGCGCACCACACCCACAGCGACTGATCGCACACTGGAGATGGTTCCATCTGCCACGTTGATGTCGCTCCACCGCAGGCCCGCTATCTCAGAGGCGCGCAGTCCTGTGACGGCATCGAGGATTGTCATCGCCTGCTCGCGCAGTGGCAGCTCTTCGAAAACCTGCTTCATCTGCTCGGGAGCGATGATTGCGCGGACGCGTGTAGCCTTCGCGGACTGTCGGACTCCGGTTGAGGCCCCGCGGCGCCCTGAGGAGCCGCCTTGGCCGCAGATCGGGTTGCGAGCTGCGAACTCCCACCGTACTGCGTGGGAGAAGACGGCACTCAGGATGTTGCGGATTTTTACCCTCGTCCCGTCCATACGCTTGATACCCTTCAGCCACTCTTCGACTTCCATCGTGCGAATGTCTTCCGCCCGTTTCTTGCCCCAGCGCGGAATGATCCAGTTGTCAAGGTAGCCTGCTTCGGTGCCCTGCGTGCTGGCAGCCTTGTTGATGAGCTCCTTCTGGCGGTAATGGAGGATGATGCTCTCCAGCGTCATCCCGTGTTTCAAGGCGAGCTCAGGTGAATTGATGATGACGCGCTGCTTGTCGATTGCCTTGCGCAGCTTTGCGTCGGTGTCCAGTTCGTCGGCAGTGCCGAGGATTTCGCTCGCCCTGCACCGCTTTCCATCGGGTGTGACCTTCCACCAGCGGAATTCGTAAACCTTGGTGCCATCCTTGCGCACCACCGGCCGACACGATCCCGCTTGATAACGAGCTCTTCCCATTACAGCTCTCCGTTCTGGGATTCGCCCGAGCAGGTGGAAGCATTGTATCCGTTCGGCAGCATGCAGGCATCCAGTTCCGATTTCTTGAAGCGCCAGCCGACCATGCCGGGGATTTTGTGCGCAGGAATGCAGTGGGACTTTGCGAGCTCGCTCATGCGCTTGTGGCCGCTCTTGGCACCGCCCAGATTGAGATAGGCCGCAGCTTCGCGGGTATCCATCCAGTGATCAGGTTCACAATTCATTCGGCCTCCTCTGCTGGTGAGCTTTCGAACGTCTCATGGGTTCGAAAAATATCTGTTTTTGGGTACGCGCTTCCTGCTACGCGCCCCGACGTAGAATCAGTCGTTTGCAGTGGCCCCGCGAAGGGGGTTTTTGGAACACCGACGGGAACTACCAGCCGATACTCCCAAAGTCCACCGTCGAACCGGCGCTTGCTCTCCACCACGTACCCGCCAAACTTCGGCTTGCGAAGATCGCGGAGGCGCGCGGAGATTCCGGTCTCGGTAGCATGGGCAAGGAGGCAAGGTTGCGCCCTGTCCGCTGTCTTGCATCGCAGACAGGTTCCCTGAACTATTTCGTGTGTCGTCAGGGTCTGCACGATCTCCGCAACTGTTCTCCAGACGCCATCCGCCATAAATTCACGGACGGCATCGAGCTGGTGCGCCATCCGCTTGTGGTCTTTACTGACGTCGTATTTCCCGTCAAATGGGGGGAGATGCCGCCTCGGTTTCGCGTCGAAGGCGAGCGGCAATTGAGAAGCCGTCATTGCGCCCCTCCTTGCCGCGGCCTCAGGTCCGGCTCATACTCCAGCGTCCGCTCGTTGAACGTCACGTGCACCGGGCCCTTCACACCGTCGCGCATCTTCCCGATGAAGATGTCGTCGTAGCCAGTAAAAACGCCATTGTCCTCTGGCCGATGAGGGAGAAGTACGATGTTGGCAGCAGCCTCGATGCTTCCTGATTCTTTGAGCCACTGCACGTTGGGGATTGCGTTCACGTCCTTTCTCAAGTCGCGAGCCAGGTGGTGCAACACAATCAGCGCCACCTTCTCCTCCCGCGCAAACTGCCTGAGAGCCTCTATCGTGTAGTTGATCTTCTCCCGGGTGTCCCTCCCGTTCGCGTAGAAGGCTAAGGCCGTCAAGTGATCGATGATCACAAGCTTCATTGCCCGCCCTTGTTGTGTTCCCCGCCGAGCGGCCATCCTCGAATAGGCAATCAGCTTTTCCACTCGCATCTGCCGGGTCCGCAATTCCAACGGAAGACTCGCCAGCTTGGCAGCCGCTTCCTCGATCCTCTCCTGGTCACGCTTCTCATCGCTCCACCACTGCGGATTGCGAAGCTTCGACGGATGCACCCCGCTCATACTCGCTAAGCACCGCCGGATCACCGGATCGCCGGCCATCTCCAGCGACCAGAACAGAACTCCATCTCCCCGCAGCGCGTTCGCCCGCGCGATCTGCAATGCGTAGGCTGTCTTCGCCCGCTCCGGCAGGGCACCAATCACCATCACCTCGCCCGCTCGCAACCCTCCGGTGGTCTCGTCAAGCCCGGGGATTGCCAGACTCATTCCAAGCAGATCACGTTGGCAAGTCCGCTCTTCCTGCATCGTGGCCACTACCTCGAGTACTTGTGTCCGCAGGTCGGGCTCCTCGCTGGTATCAGCCTGGATGCTCAGCAGGGATTCTCCGGCCCACGCCAACAGCGCATCCGACTTCGCATCGGCCGCCAGCGCTTGCGCCACGATGGAATTGCCTGCATACAGCAACTCCCGGAGCTTCGCCTTCTCCTTTACGATCTGGATGTAGTGTTTCAGCGAGGACCGCCGCGGCACGCCGTCGGTTAAAGAAGCTAGATACCCGGCGCCGCCCACCGATTCCAACGCTTTGCGCTGTAAAAGCCGCACCGTCAAGGTCACGGTATCCACTGACGAGTTCTCTGCTATCAGCTCTGCCATCGCCGCAAAGATCCGGTGATGTGCGTCCAGGAAGAACTCATGCGCAGCGATGCCGACACACACTTCCGACCACTGCTCGTTATCGAGCAGTACCGCGCCGAGGATTGACCGCTCCGCCTCAGGTGATGCCGGTAGCCCACGATCCAAGTCCAACGCAGGAGAAGCCATCACGCACCCTCCAGCGACAACCGGTGCCGCTCCGCCAATGTCACCACCGGCTCCGTGTTCATCGGCTTCTGGTTATCAGCGTGTGGGTTCTCGAAGACGGCATCGTCGTTGCGATACGACTTCTCCCGCATCACCTTCGCAAGGGGGAGCATGCGATATTCAGCAGGCTTCCACTGCGACCGAATCACCTTCGCAATGGCTAGTACTCGGTCACGCACATAAGCGGACGCTTCCTTCGCCGAACACTTCCGATCCTCGATTTCGGCTTCGATGGCTTCAAAGATCATCCGTTCCGTGCCACTGGAGCTGTCCTTGTACGGCCAAGCGTTCTGGATTTCTCTTGTGAGCGACTCTCCGTCAACGTCCGGCGACGAGCCTAAGCCATTGCCTAAGCCAGAGCCAAAGCCAAAGCCTACCTCACCATTGGTTACGGAATGGCTAGCCAACGGTTCACCAGTGGTTTCCATCCCGAGAAACTTCCGCAAAGCCTCTGTTGGAGGCACTGCGCCGAGTTGCTCATGCTTCCTATCAACGCGACTCGGGGAAGGGAGGCGTCCAGGCTGATTGATCCCGATCCAGTATCCCCACGATTTGCCGCCGGCGTCGGTCCACCGGAAGAGCAGTTTCACTCGTTGCAGTTCAGCGAGGATCTGCGCCACCATCTCGATGGTGACTTCGGGACGGTTGTAGGCGTAGACCTGCGTGTACACAAGACGCATGTTGCACTCGAAGCTCCCGTTTGCTCTCGCCAACGGAACGAGGTTCGCAAACTCTGGCCGAATCCAGGCGGGCTCAATCGACGCGATTTTGTCGCTACGCCATAGCCCTTCGCCATCAATAACTCGCTTCGGCATCATCGCGCCTCCCGGGCTTCGACCAGGCACACGAAGGGCTGGAGATAGTTGGCGAGTTCCAAAGATTTCGGGGTCTGTTCGCGGCGAAGCAGCAGTATCGACTGAGCCAGATGTGCGGCCGCATGGTGGTAGGAATTGGGTTGGAAGTGCGTTTTAATTGACTTCTCTCGCTCTTCGGTGCAGACTTTCATTGCTTGGCTACACTTTCTCCTGCGCGCGTACGCAGGGATTCCGATTGACCAGCGCCCGATTGCCGTCGGGCGTTTTGTTTTGCGCAAATAAAAAAGCCGCCGAATTGGCGACCAGTGTTATCTACTTACTTGTGCTCTAGGCTGTTCGTTCTTGGCGCTGGCACCTTTGGAGGCGTTCCTCAACGGCATGACCAGGGACGCGCCATTCTCCGTTTATCTTGCGTCCATCAATGCGGCCGAGACGCAGCAGAATGTAGAGCCGGTTCAGATCTACTCCCAATGTGCGAGCCGCTTCCAAGGCCGTCATTTCACTAACGATGTCTGACATGAAACATCCTCCTGTTTTTCCAATTTGAGACCGCGACAATGAGCGCAAACCCGCTGGAAGCTGCCCCCTCCACAAATCTTGCAGGTCACTATGCGCTTTGGTTGCTTGTTAACGACGCGAAGAAATGAAGCGTGGTCATAGCCATCATTAAGGCGCTGTTCTGTTGGCATTATGGCGCGCCGCCGGTCACCAACCCACCGATGTGATCCAGAAGTAACAAGTTCCTCGGCTTGCTTCGGCAACAAATGTTCATGGCAATGACAATCTGGCTTCTTTCTTAAGAACATAAATTCCCGAGTCTCAACAATGCCCCAGCTACAGATCCGCATTCCCCCTCCTGGTGAACGTTAGACACACCTGTGCCAATGTTCAGATCACATCCGGTGTACCGGCCGGAGCCGAATAATCATAATCATGTTGCTGGATGGAGCATGATGCAGGGCAGGGGGACGCGCAAGTAGCAGAAAATAGGAAGGATGTTTATTGCATGCACAAAACTGTTTTGTGCATGGTTTCGTGCAGGGGTTAGATGTGGAGATTCACTTCTTTTGCTTCTCTTGGACGAGATTTCGGTACGCACCTACCGTCTTATTTTCTTCAGTCTCGCTGTTCAGTGTCCGAGTAAGTCTGGCCCAAGAATACTTCTGGGCTCTCAATTCCTTCACTCTCTCGCGCAGGTCATCCTTCCGGGGCCTCCCGCCCTTTCCTGCACGCTCCTGACTCTCGCCTTCTTGCGTATCCCGGCGCCCATTCGCAGTACGAAAACCAAGCACAGGTTCAGGAGCCGGACTGGAGGCAGGGAGGTCAGGACCAGGCGCGAGATCAGGTGCGTCCGCCTCTATCGATGCGACCTTCGCCATCTCACTGTGAGCAGTGCTTGTCTTCCGGATCGTACCGGCGCCAGCATCGGGCTGGGTCTTCGCGCTCGCGCTGTGAGCTGAGGTCCCATCGGCTGGACGAGTTATTTGGTTGACCGGTTCGGCAGGCGCTTGTGCAAGTTGAACGTACGCATCCCCAGCGATCTTGTCCAGATCACTCTTAGCGAGCAACAGGAATCTCTTGCCGAGAGATTCAACTAGGCTCCGGGACCTGGATTCGCTCTCCCGTTCCCAGGCAGTACCGGCGGTGTACGGAGTATTCCCCATCGGCTTCATGTGAATAAACTTGGGAGCCCGCCACTGCTCCCACTGGCCCCACTCTTCAACGCTTGGCGGGTAAGTTGCATGATCGCTAAAGTTACCCCTATCGCAGGCAGTTCGTATCCATTCCCTCGCTCGGTATCCTTGCTCCTCGATAAGCATAGAAATGTGCTCCTTGGCCCACTCAACAGGATGGCCCTCTATCGAAGCGGCATGCTCGCGTCCCATCTTTAGGAGCTCGCTGAATCCTCCAGCACTTACGGCCTTCACTCCCTCGCGAAAGAAGCCGAAGTACGCGTTGAATATGGACGGAGCCGTTCCCGATGTGAGCGCAAAGTTAAATTGTGTGTTGGTAGAATCACTGAACCACTGTCGATAATGTGAAAACGAGACCTGCCACGGTTGCAGCATTTCACGATCAATTGCGCCGGGATGCAATGTGGAGTAGCACATCTCATTGGTAACAGCGCGGCACTTCTGAACACCTCGTCCGAATTCCCCACGGATGCGACCTACTGCGGGCCGGATCTCTGCGGGCGCTGCGGGCGTGATTCGTTCCCATTCCTCAGCCGCGGGAACAGGGTCGCATGCAGTGGCAGCCGGCGGACTGACGCGGCGCGCTGGTTTGGATGTCTGCTCGGGTGCTTTCTCTTCTGGCATGGTCACCTTCCCGTGACATTCCCGCTTAGGGTTCTCAGGAAGGCGGGAGCGGGAAGGTGTCCCGCCGTGTCACCGCCGAGGATCAGTCGGCAGCTATCCTGACAGCTCAGATTCTACTCCGCTTGGCGCTTTCGCTCGGCCGCTTTCTTCGTACGCGCCGCCGCCGCTGCCTTCGATGCCTTTACGGCAATCTCTCGCCTTCGCTCCGGTGACAATTTCTCAGCGCGAGCCTTGGCGCCAACCTTCGCAAGCTCGCTCATGGCCCGGCTGACAAGAGCAACCTTGGTCGCCTTCGTCTGGTACCGCTTCGGCCTCTTCGTCGCTTTTGCTGTCATGCCTTCGATAATGCACCATGCGGCAAGGTGAAGCAATAATAAAATGCGGCCACTGTAAAACATTTTGGTTGACACGCAAGAGGGATTGTTCTAAAAAGGTCAAATAAAGAAACGCGCCGCGCAGGTGTTACTAGCACCCACACGACGCTAACCAGACGCCTTATAGGAGGCACCATGGCTACGAAGCACATTAGCATTCCATCTGCTTTCACTCAAGAGCAACCCATCTCACGCGTGGCACTCTACGCCCGCGTCAGCACTCACAACGGACAAGATCCTGAGATGCAACTCGCCGAGCTGCGCGAGTACGCTGCGCGCCGCGGCTGGGTCATTTCCAGCGAGTACGTGGACGAGGGCATCTCCGGGACGACGGAATCCCGTCCGCAGTTGAACCGGCTCATGACCGATGCGCACCGGCGCAGCTTCGATGCGGTACTGGTCTGGAAGATTGATAGATTCGGCAGGAGCCTCAAGCACTTGGTCAACGCCCTTGCCGATCTCTCCGCGTACGGCGTAGCCTTCGTCAGCTTGCGTGACAATATCGACCTGTCCACGCCTTCCGGCCGGCTGATGTTCCAGATCATCGGCGCCATGGCTGAATTCGAGCGGTCGCTTATCCAAGAGCGCGTGCGGGCCGGGTTGCGAAACGCTCGCAACAAGGGAAAGCGCCTGGGCCGTCCGCTGGCAGTCGTCAGCATCTCCGAAATTGAGCGCCTCAGGGCCGAAGGGCTCGGCTGGCGCGTCGTGGCGAAGAGGATGGGCCTCGGCGTAGGTACCGTCGTCAGGGCCTCGCAGAAGATGCCCGCACCCTCGGCTTCGTTTCTATCGGTCGGACGGGGATAACACGACATGCCCAAACACACAATCACCGTCTGCCTATCCGAGGAGCATGCGCTGGCTTTGGCTCAATTTGTAAAGCGTGTCGGATGGGGCGCAATTCGAGCTGCCAGCGTCAATGACGACGAATGCTACCTGATGATTGAATCACTCGGACAAGTCAGAGCTTCACTTGCCGAAATTGGCTTCGCACCTCGCTAGGGGGCTTGCGGTGTCGTGTCGTAAGGCACGCCGCACTTCACCGCACAAACCATCGGCGCGCCACATTGCCGCAATCAGCAGCCCAAAGGAGTCACATGAACGCTCGTAATGTTTCCAAGAAATCAGACACCACTCCCGAAACAAACGTCTGGCCTGTGGACCAAATCCGCGATGCTCCAACGCTACGTGGAAGCGAACCTACGGCCCACTCAATCATTGCCATGCTTCATCCAGTCGATGCAGGTGCCGAGGAAGTGACCGCGCGAGGAGTAGTGGAGATCGCATCCAACATCGAACTGTTCACAATCCTGACGAAGCTGTTGGCCAACTCCAGCGAGGCAAAGGCAAACGCTTGTCGTGGTTGCGCCGGAGGCGGGCGAGGAGTAGCCACTTACGCACGCGCCTTGGAGTTGTGCTCCGAAGCTCGCGAACTCGCCCATACCGCCCTCGCAGAGCCCAGCAAGTGCAGCGCCACAATTGATGCGCTCCTCGTTGCCTACGACATCGCCTACGACATGATTCGCCACCTCATAGCTAACCACTCGAACCCGGCATCTGGTGGAGAATTGGCGAGTGAGTTTGAGCGCGGCGCGACACTCCTCTAGACCTGTTCGCTTCAATCGTCCCAAGCGGCCGGAGAGTGCATGAGGCTCTCCGGGCTTCTCACCCAACTCGTAAAGATCATTCTTCCCGTTTAAGCTGGCAGCATGGCAGAGATGGAGACACCGTGACTGAACGACTCGATGACGTAGCTTTCGAACGCCACTACACAATTCGCGAGCTTTCCGATCTGTGGCATCTGGCATACGAGACCGTCCAGCGCCTGGTGGAGAAAGAACCGGGAGTCCTGATCTTTCACTCCGATGGCACGCTCAAGAAGCGCAAGTACACAACGATCCGGATTCCGGAGAGCGTGGCGCTTCGCGTACATCGGAGCATGAGGCCAAAGTAGTCGCGTGCGGCCGCGCTGTTGTAACCAACACCGCCAGTGCTAAACTGCCGAACGAGTCCCGGGGAGGTCAGGGTGGTGAAGACGCCAAGTCCATACGACCGAGTACGACGCCTAGCGAAAGTGTACGTGGAGTCTCCGAGGGAGACGCGCAAAGAACTGCTGCGCGCCGAACTGGCGAAGATGGAGCCAAAGGCCACACAAGAATAAAAGAGCTGAAATGTTAGCTTTCCTTAGCCAGTCCTTCGCAACTCAGCGGCAGTTTGATGTCCGCTTAACCTTGACATTTACCAACAAGCGAGCACCTTGCGTGTCGGCTGTTTTCGAGCTGTATCCTGCTGCAATCGCGGCACTTGCTGATCTCATACACTCTTCGTCCCTGCGCTAAAAAGCTTCTTGAGAAATGCGCCGAAACCCGTAGTTTTCCGTAGGAATTCCCCCGCCAGAAAGCATTGCCCAATCCTTAGCATTTATTAGCCTTTTTCCATGTTTCTTAGCAATTTGTTGCTGGAACCTTCGGATTACTTCATAAGTTGTTCCGCTGGCGGTGCGCTGTAACTTTCTGAAATTACGTCGGTTGAGTCCCGATTGGGGATAATCTGAGGCCGGACGAGAGCCACTCAAAAACCTTGGGAAAACTAAGTATTTTCCAGACAGTCTCGTGACGCGGCTACCCCTTGTTAAATCCAGCATTTACAGCAGCTTGCCGCGTTTAGAAGTTGGAAAGCCTCGCGCGCGCGTGCGTACTTGTCGGAAAACCCTCGGAAAAGGTTAACAAAAGTGAACATCTTTCCGGAGATGGAAAGGGGCCGCACGTGGCGGTTTGAACCAAGCGCGGCCTCCTTTAGAGATCAGCGTAAGACCTTCTATAGCTCTGCGGAGCTCTGCCCTTCAAGGACCCACCTGACATCGCCATAAGGCAGCTTCAGCCGAACCATTGGAGCCAGCCTGGAAAATCTATGCGGCGTCACGGTGCCACACCGCGAGCAGTTCAATGGTGGCGTGTAGTTGATATTGTCCGGCATGCCGAAGCCACACTGCCTGACGTTCTGACACTTCGTGCAGGCAAACATCGTGCCCACACCCTGTTCCCGTTCTACTCCCGCTGAATTCTTCACTGTCTTATCCCCCTTATAAATTCCGTTTTCCGCACAGAGTTTGTTCATCGAACAACGCCTCAAACGCGCACCACCTTGGTTGCGTCGAATGTCACTTTTAACTAGCCGCCTCCTTAATCGAGTCGTAGAGTGGGAGCATGCGCGCCCATCGTTCAGATATTCGTGTTCGCGACCATGGCCACATCACCGCGCGGTCCTGCTTGCGGCTGTGCGCGCTCGTGGTCGGATTGTTCTTGTGTCTGCCGCTTTGCGCCTCTGCCGCGGCTCACAGGCCTTCCGCTAAGCGTGGCCATGCAATCGCCGCAGCGGTCGTGCAGGAAGCGGACGCGGGTATTCTCTTGGCACCTTGGGAATTGATGGCACTCAAGATCGGCTCCGTGTTCGGCGCGCTCCTGATCCTCTGGCATTTCGAGTCAGTCAGCGGCATCCGGTGGGAGCATTCCCGCGAGTTGGAGGTACTAGTCCACCGTTCGCAGGCTGAGCTAAATGCGAAGGCCGCGGAAGTCACCAAGGCCCAACTGTCAACCGAGGAAGTCCGGAAGCAGCGCGACGCGTGGAAGCTGGAATCAGGGAAGCCCCGGAACCTTTACGCACCCGCTGAGCTTCGCAAGATTCTCGGACAGTAGGCAGGCGGTTCCACTATGGCCAAGAAGAAGCAAGCCGACCTCATCCCAACCGCACAGGACATCCAACTACTGCTCCGCATCCGGAACAGCCAGTTCACCAAGAGCACCGAACTGTGTGACATCGCTCTGCGCGCCGGAATCGCGAAGAGCAAACCTCCCTTCTATGCGCGGATGGAAAAGCTGATCAATGGCGGACTGATTGAGGTTGTAGAGGAACACGCCGGCAAGTACAGCATCCACGCAATTACGAAGCTCGGGCTCCAGCGTCTTGAGGAACAGCAGCACCACTTGGCCAGCCTCACCTCGCACGCCAGCGCGCCGCCGAAGCGAGAGGAGATTCCGCACGCTCTGAAGTTGAACGAGATTCGGGGCCGGTTGGAGTCCGACTGGGGCGCACAACAGTGGATCACCGCCCTTGAGATATGTGCGGCCAACCTGGACGGTGATGGCGACGTCTTCGCAAAGGACTACGATGCGGCCTTCTGGCTGTCACGGACCGAGTGGAAGAAACAGCCGATCCGGGTCGGGCTCGAATACGAGCGCACGATGAAGGCCGCCGGCCGATACTCCGAGATCGCAGGGAGCCTCGAGCGTGAGCGATCGGTGTCGTTCGTGCTGTACGCCTGCGATTCCAAACGCATGATCATGCCAATTGCGGAACAGATGCGCACCGGGCGTGCCGTCTTTACCACCGCACACGCCCTCTTGACGTACGGTGTGAAGAGCCCCGTGTTCTTCTGGGAAGGGCAGAACATCCGCCTTGCTCACATCGCCGATATTCTGGCTGGAATCCCATAAACTCCCAATTTCACCTCAGTGGAACGACATCAGAATGCGAGTGGAATGGGCCGGAATGAGCGCCCAACAAGACTCCTCCTTTCAGCAACTTACGTCCTGACTAATGCCGTGTTGTGTTGCGGTTCCAGTGGGGCGTCTTCTCCGATGCTCAGGTGGTTCTGGTCAGGGCGTCGTCCCTCCGTGGCCATGGTCCGGGAGTAGGGAAGTTGGTCCCTCGTCGCGTGGGTTTGGGGCTGAGGTTGCCTTTGCGGTTGGTGATCTGCCCGTGGTTGTCTCCCTAGGTTTCGTTGCCCTCTCCTTGTCGCTGCGGGGAGGGGTGTGCGATGGTTCTGGTCGGGTTCGGCGCGGTGGTTGCGGGTCGTTCGGTTCTGGAGTCTTGGGGCTGCTGTGCGCCGGGTCCTTTGCCTTCGTGGGGTGTGTGTATTGTTGAGGTGGAGCTCCTGAGCGCCGTGCGCCGGATCCGCTCCGGACGATGTGTTCCAAAAACCCTATCGGTAGCACCCTGCTAAGTTGATGATTCTGCGCCGTCGCCGTGGCGGTGTTTTGGTGTTCCAGAAAGAAGTGTTTCTAGGAACAGGGAAGCGCTCTCTTCGTGCGTCATGCAGGCCAAAGCAGTAGCGTCTTCAACTCTGGAGTGCTATCCTGCCTCGCATTATGAGGCAATCAATTCTGTTTGTGCTGGGGGCAATACTGCTCGGCTGCCTGAGCGCCGCCGCTGAGTTCCATAGCCGTTCTGACCCGTTCACTTTGCAAGTGACGGCCGTTCGCAGTTTAGACCATGACAGCAGAGTTGGATTTAGTAAGGCTCTCGAACTATATGCGGTTAATGCATACGGCCCTCGCATGTCTTACGTTCTCTACTGCTCTAAAGCTGCGCCAGAAGTCGGTCGGAGTTACACGGCAATCGACGCATATGTTAGCGCTGATTACTCCTGGCTGCACCTTTGGCCAGTTGAAAAGCAATCTCTGCCCCCTTCCATCCTGACTTATGGCAAGAAGAAGGGGCGGCTCTTCCGAGTGATCGCAATCCAGAATGTGAGAAGCGACCCGAGGTCAGACCTCGCTTGTGACATTTACTCGGAAAAGGCTCTCCAAGTAGCACCCACGAGCGAGAGTCCTAATAGGTGAGTGATGGGCGGCGCCGAACTGTTCATTCGCGCCGCCCCGGTATCATTGCGATTTCGGTTCCTTAGTCGCGACGCGCCTCGGAGCGCTTGCCGAACCGGCCTCGTCCCCGTCTTACAGCATTTTGAATGGCCGATGCTTCGGCGGTTTCAGGCATTCCCACCGCTTCGAGGTTCGACGGCGTAGCGTGCGACTCGGGAAGCGAGATTGGCGGCAACGTTCGAGCGTTGCCACTCCTTCCTCCGATCCGTAGCGGGCGGGACGCTATAGCCTCGCCCGGGAAGCGAGCAGCCGGCAGTAATCCTGCTGGTCTCAGGAGCACGCCATCTCTGCCCTGCGCGCCAAACGGGACTTTCGAGTTACTGATTCGGCTCGGGTCAACGATGTCCACGTTCGGCTGTTCCGGGACGCCGCGTTCCCGCGTCATCGGGCCGAGCTGACGTTGTCCAAAGCGCGGCACAGGGTAGGAGCGCGCACCAGGTTCGGTCATGTACTCGGAATTGACGAATGGTTGCACCTGAGCTGGCTTCGCCCTCATGGCCTGCCGGAAGTTCCAGTTCCGGTCATTACGAAGCGAGCTGATGTGTCCTAAAGTCGCCGCGGCAACTCCGGAGGCGACCGCTGCAGGGTTCATTGTTACAACACCGGCCGCTACCCCGCTAAGCCCCGCGATCTTTCCGAGTCCTTCAAAAAGCGGCACTGAGGAAGCCCGATCCGCGACGTTGGCGTTGTGCTCGATTACCTTCTCCATGTCCTTGAGCGCGCCGTACTGGCGTTTCAGGTCGCGGATGTCGGTAATTCCGTTGTCGCTCATGATGCTGTCTTGCAAACCGCGCAGGGCATCGAGCTGCGCGTACTTCGGAGCGTAGGCCGGATCGGAGCGCAGCGCGTTCTCATTCACCTTCTTCTGGCTTTGCTGGCTGCGCAGTTCGTTGTTGAGTTCCTGAATGCGGTTCTCAACTTCGCCAATTGGCCACGTCTGCCCGTCGTAGGCATCGGCCACAGCGTGAATGTTGTCGATAACTCCCGGCATCTCGGCCTTGCGCACGCTGCTCCATCCGTCAGGGATGTTGCGCATAGCATCGGCCACGCTGGACATCGGGACTTTGCTGTTGCCAACAGACGCCATCCTTGCGGACACCTGATCCCAGACGTTACGTTGGGCCTGTTGCACAATCGGCAAACCATCGCGCCAGGTTAAGTCCTTGTCTCCCAGATCTACTCCCAGATCGCTTGCAGCCTGCGTCATAAGCGGGAGCCCTGTGCCGACCTTCGCCTTCATGTCTTTGAGGTTGACGTTCGGCTTGCCGCCCTTCATGAAGGCATCGACAGGGTCGATATACAGCGGATTCACCTTTTGTGCTCCAGTGGTCACAGCATTGCCAACGGTTCTGGTGACCCTGCTTCCGACTCTCCGCGACGCGTCAAGCGCCGTGCTCCCCATGGCCTGTAACTCTTGCGTATTAGGCGCCTCGAACGGCGCGCCCTTGACCGTTTCAATAGCCTTCGGAGCCAGCGCGTAGGTCAAGCCTTCAGCGGCTGCTCCCGCGACGTCACCCGTTCCCGCTCGCTCTCCGATGCCGGCTGCCAGTGGTCCGGCAAACGGAATCGCGGCTGCAATGGAGTGTCCCATGGATTGCGACGTGTTCCCTTGCTCAGCTTCTCGCTTCGCGGTGCGATATTCGTTCACTTGTGGCGCAACCGTCCGGTCGTACACAGTCCGCAAAGCATCGCCGGGATTGTCGCCTTGTGCGATCGCTTCCGCCGTCTCCGGAAGGAATCCGAGAGTGTTGACCACGCCACGAGTGATGCCTCCAGCGATACGCCTTCCCATTGGCATATCGGGAGTTGTTTCAGCCTGCTGATTCAATGCTTGCACCGTCTGGGTGATTGGCCCCGGCTGCGGCGTGTGAGGCAGCAGCACCGGAGGCCGATAGCCTGTCTGTTGGCCAAAGTTTTGAGGATGGCTGACAGCCATAGTTCCGTCTGGAACAGCCTGAGGGCCATGGGAAACTGCCATCGGAACGGTCTGCGGAGTGGGCGCGGGACGGGAGGCAGGTAGCGGCTGAACCGGGCCAACTGGCTTGTCATCGTCATTCGACGCAGACAACGGCTGGACTGGGCCTACAGGTTTGTCATCATCGGCAGCGCTATTCTGCGCGTCCTGATCTTCGTCGTTATAGGACATTCGTGTACCCTCTTCGTCACCACGTGACGTTGTGTTTGAAAGTTGGATGGAATCGAGCTACCATCAGCAGCTGTGAGCTATGTCACCTATCCCCGTCGCTCCTACGCCGCGCAGCACTTCTTCACTGCGTTGCGCACGTTGCCGTGGTACACGCTGCCACCGGCACTGTTTGGGGCAGCGGTGATGGTGTTCTTTACCCTTGTCCTGCTGATTCTCAGGGATTACCCACACTGGGAGATATTCCGCGGGGTGACCATCGCTTGCGCCATGGCCGGACTCCTAGCTCTGGATGATCCGGCAAGTGATCCGCATCATCCAGGTCGCCCGCTACTACTGCCGATAGCTAATACGCTGGTCCCATCTTGTACCCTTTCCCGTCCACGTAGTAACTCTTGCCGCTCGCGTTCTTCTGGATGTCCCACCGCTCCCGCTGGCCTAGGGGTTCGGTTGCTGTCCGCTCCCGGGTCTGCCAGGCCTCGATGCTGTTGGCTGACTCTGGTTTGCTTTTCCTTGTCCTTGTACGCTCAGTCCGCCCTGAGCCACCGTTGCACCCTTGCCGAGCCGATCCGCCAAGCCGCGAATCTGCGACGTTTGGCGTAACAGGTAATCAAGATCTGGAGTTTGAGCACCCGGCGCCATACTTACGAGGCGGTCAACTTGGGAATCCGAAACGCTGCCTCCAGCGGACTTGCGCAGAGCCTGCAGGTTTTCCCTGTATGCCTTGATCCCGATGACATAGTTCCGCTGCTCCGGAGTAAGCCCGCTGTTGGCGAACATACCTTGCGCCCATTGATGTGAAGTCGTTTGCTGGGTCAGCCAATGCCGCTGCGACGTGCGCATCGTTCAATGCCCCTTTCCCCTTCTTCGCAACCAAGGCTTTCGCAGAGTTCTCCATATTGTCTGTGGCGCCGTAGACATCGTTGAACTGAGCCGCATTGGCCTGATTCGCGATAGCAGTCGGGGCGTTTCTCGATCCCACCACTGACTGTCCTCCGGCATTGTCAGAGATCACCGGAGCGCCTGCCAGGGTTTCGCCATGCAACCCGGTGTTGTAGGCCATCTGCAGGTAGTTGCCCATGTAAGCCGTCGCCCGGGTCTGCGCTGCGCTGGCATTTTGCTGAGCGATGGCGAGCCGTTGCAGTGCCATCCGGTAGAGAGGGCTGTTC
The DNA here is from genome assembly GCA_963738165.1 of uncultured Acidobacteriota bacterium. Taxonomy (GTDB): domain Bacteria; phylum Acidobacteriota; class Terriglobia; order Terriglobales; family Acidobacteriaceae; genus TOLSYN. The sequence goes on along the minus strand of CAVTVE010000005.1, from coordinate 316,225 downwards.
GGATCGCTCTTAGCCCTTCTCCGTCTCAGTCTTTGCCGCAGCGAGCTCCTGCTGCGTACCCATCAAGTCTTCGCGAACCTTCTCTGTACGCGATGTCAGACTTCAGCTTCGGAGGAAGCTGATCGTCATCGACGGGGACGATGTGCCGTCGTTGTCGTGCTTCAGGCCAGCTTCGGCAAGTCGCTCTTCAGCGCGATCTGCCCCGGATTTACGCGCCCTTGTGTTGTCACCACCTGCCCCAAGAGCTTCGCGGCATCCTTCTGAGGGACAAAGTAAGTCTGTCCCGGTGACTGGGTTCGTCACCGGGACCTTGGTCGCATTCTGCGCAGCGATTTCATCGGCCTGATCCTGCGTATCGATGTCCTGCTGTGCTTTCAGCTGATTGAGATCGATGGCAACGCGCTGGTTTTGCTGGTTCACCAGCACCTGGTGATGCAGGGTTCGGTACCGGGAATCTGTAGCTCCACAGAAGGGAAGAACATGCGTCCCGCCGACATCTCCCATCCCCGCCGCGATCGCCGCCGAGTTTCGGACAGAAGCCGGGTGCTTGTTAGCGTCCGGGTTTCCTTCGTTATCGACGGGCTTGAAAATCTGCGAGATTCCCGAGCCGGATTTCTGCAGCCGAGCCTGTTCTGCCTGATCCGCGGTCGTTTTCGCTTCTGTAGTGGATCGTCCTTGTCCTTATCCGGAAGCGTCACCGGCGCAGGGACACCTGGTGCCAGCGTGCCGCGCAATCTGCAATGGGGAACCGCAGTCGCTCCCGGTGCGTCGGCACGACAGTCGCAGCTGGCCACGGGCTGGCAGGCTCCGGAGCGCGGTCGTAAACTTCGACACGGCGATAGGGGGGACACCGGCGGCTGCGCGGGTATGGAGACTGGCGCAAACTGCCGCTGCTGAGCTTGCACCGTCGGCGGTGGCGCAATGGCTACTTGCGGGGTAGCCTGTGGCTGCTGCGCGTCTGGTGCCTGTATCGGCGGCATCGATGGGTCAGGTTGCGTATTCGGTGGCGCGATCACGGGTTGTAGCTGGGTAGCATCAAAGGCGCGCGGTTGCGCCGCCATCAACTGCTGCAGTTCGTCATCTGTCAATTGGTCAGCCATCATTTTTCCTTTTCAGATCGGCTCGTTGTAGTTGCTGCTTGATTGTTGGGAGCAACGAAAAACCCGCTTGCGCGGGCTGGTTTGCTCAGTCGGAAGTCGGCTTCTCAGAAATAGCTCTTCAGGAATGGATTTTTTGTGAACCCGTTCCCGTCTGAGTCCACGAATCGCAGGTAGGTGGAATACCTTGCCAGAAGCTGCTTACCGAGCAGGCGTTTCAGGGTTTCGACGCTGAAACTGCTCACGATGACAGCAGGAGCCTGTGCGGGACGCATCCTGAGAAGAGCATCGATGCTTGGTTGCATGAGGTATGCGATACGTTCGCCGAGTTCCTGCTTCGTCCCGGCCGGGATGAGCGTAGTCATGTCCAGCACGATAAACTTCGAAGTCGATAGCACCTCAGCAAAGCTTTCACGGTCTTGAATCGCATCCCACGCGGAAACGTATGTTCCCATGCGGGCTCTGTGATCGATCTCGGTTGCCGCAGCAGCCAGCGCCGAACATGCAATCGTTTTCGCGTGCAGCCCGCACAGCGCAACCCAGCCTTGATCAGGCTTTTCCATGAACTGCCGCAGTAGTGCAGCCATTTCCTGTTCGGATTTGCTGGTAACCAGTCCGCATAGCTCTTCGGGAAGACCGGCATCAGCAAGTCGCTTCTGGGCCAGCCGTTCTTTTTCGTCACGCACAAACTGCTGCGTGTTCACCAAAAGGTCTGTGCGCGTGCTAAATACGCGGTCATCGGCGCACGTGCTGCTCACAACACGCCATCCGTTCTCAACCTGTTCGGCGCGGCACGCGGCTGACTCGAATTCCCGGTGCAGTTTCTCCAAGGCGTCCTGGCGGGAGGAAAGCTCCCAGACGTGAGACAGCGCAAAATCGAGTGCTTCACCTTCGTTCTGCCACCCTGTGCCGACTGGTAGCCCGATGAGTTCGGGACATATCGAATGATGACGGTCACCAGGCATCGCGCACATGACAATGTTCCACGCCCCTTCGGCGTCCCGGACTGCTTCGAATCCTCGGTTGCGGAGTTCGGCGCGCGCGTCGTTCAACCTGCTGTAATTGGCCTTACCTGCTTCTTCTGTGTTCAAACTGTCCTCCTCGGACTAACTATCCTCGTGAATACGAAAGGCCCGCCGAAGCGAGCCTGTTGAAAATCGGTGCATGATCCGCTACACGTCCAATGCACGTCCATTAACGCCGGAATACACCGGAAGGGAAAGGAATGAAGCTCCTGCTCGGGAACGTAATCCCTTTGTTTTCAGTTGCGTCTATGCCCTTTCACGGCGATAACGCGGGTTCGAATCCCGCCGGGGACGCCAATCATTAATAATTCGAGTTCAGCAACAACAGCGCCAGGGGTAGAAACTGCCACACCGCCTGTCTAACTCAGCACGTCACATGCAGGATGGCGTTGGTGGCTGCTGGTTTTTTCTGCAGCAACGCAATCGCTTGTACCGTGGGCACGATCCGCAAGTCGATTTTGCGGCGCTTGGCCTCGCGTTTCACTTCCTCCATCACCGGCAATGCACCTGTACCCGTGCCTATGACGAGCCGTTTGCAATCCCAGGGTATCTCTTCTTCAACCGACACCGGCGTATGTCCAAACGCGTCGCGGAATTTCTTGGATTCCTTCTTTTTGCGTTTTCGAATTTTTCCGCCATCGATCAAAATGTCGTACTCGTATGTTGTGCCGTCAATGCGGATCGACCCAAACGAAAACGACTCGAATCGCATCGATCTACCTCCCCTGCATCGTTCGTATACTAATAACCGGACGCCGAAATCAGATACTCCTCGAAGGCCAATCCCACTACGCGAATACTGTCAGCGTGTATTTCGAGGACGTTTACGCGTGGCACGAACTCTCCCGAGGCCGCAAAGTGGCTGGCCACCAACTCCACGGGAATCACGCCTTTCACCGTAGCGACTTTCGACGCCTGGCCTTCTGCCATTGGTTGCCGCGCAATGCGATCTTCCCATCCGCGTTCGAGCTTTAGACCATGGGCGAGCAGGAAATCCAGCACGCGGCAAGCCACCTCGAATCCTGCTTGCTCGATGGGGCGCTCCGTCGGGAGCAGGCCTAGCCATTCTGTCGCCAGCCGATAGGTAAATCCCCACAGCGGTATTCCTTTTAAATCGATCGCCGGGAAGAGCGAATCATGGGATCGACCTGGCACGGGGCGGAGGCTATGCTGGGCGGGGTCGCACCAGATGCTTTGCGGAAGCCACACCGCTTCGACGGCCTCACGATGGTCCACGATCGTTGGCAGTTCGCTTTCTATGCCGAAGACGAATGGAGCCACCAGAACGTACTTTCCCGTCCTGCGTCGCGCTAGCACGGGCTGCAATGTTGCTTCGTTCTGCTCTCGGCTGAGATGGATTCCACACTCTTCCTCAAGTTCGCGAAGCGCGGTATGCAGCAGGTCGGGGTCACAAGGATCGCGTCGGCCCCCTGGAAATGACCACTGTCCCGACCATGAATCCTTCTTTCGCTCCGAGCGCCGGATGAGCAGAATGGATTCTTTCGGAACGCGCGCACGTACGATTGCTACCGCTGCTTCGGGTTCTGCCACATCCATATTGTGACACTCATTCAAGTTTGCTGAGGCGCTCCTGCAATGCATTTGGCAAGGAGAGAAACCATTGCTTCTCCTCACCCGGTTTCGGGAGCAGATGCCCAAACTCAACCATGTTCGTGGGCAGCAATTCATTAATGTAAACCCAAATGTCGCCCGGCGATGAGGCCGTAATCTCGCAGAGCTCCTGCACTAATCGAAGCTGTAATCTGGTTCTCTGCGTCTCCGTTCGCCCGGCCCTGATGTCTGCTCGAATCCAAATGTGGCCGATTGGGGCGGGCTTGCCACCGATGTAATTCTGAGAGGGGCCGACTTCCTGGAAGATGACCTGCACCAGGTAACGTGGCGCCAGTGCCTCTTCACTGTGAACCGTGGTGATGGCGTGAGCAATCTTGGTTTTGTGCTCGGCGGTCAATCTGCCGGCCGCCGTGGAACAAATGTATGTAGGCATCTCTGCTCCTGTGTGGATGTGTCTTCCGCTACTCTCGAGATGTGCACGGGATTGTAGCTCACATCGAAATGTGAAAGGCGTGCGATGAAAGCTACTTCGTTTTGCTGACGGCAACTGCTCCCGGATTGGTCACCGCACCCTGCGATGCCGAAGCGACCAGGGTGGTGTACTTGGCGTAGACGCCGCTGCGGTAGATTTCCGGCTTGGGGACGCGCTGGCCGAGCCGCTGCTGAAGAGTTGCGGGATCGACATCTACTTCGATCCTGCGGGTCGCCGCGTCGATGTGAATGATGTCGCCATCACAAATCGCGGCGATTGGACCGCCCAGCGCCGCTTCGGGCGAGACGTGGCCGATCATGAGTCCACGGGTCGCTCCGCTAAAACGTCCGTCGGTGATGAGAGCCACACTGCCACCAAGACCTTCGCCGACGATGGCCGCGGTAACGCCGAGCATCTCCCTCATCCCCGGTCCTCCTTTCGGGCCTTCATTGCGGATGACTACAACGTCGCCGCTATGGATGGTCTTCGAAGTCACGGCATCCATGGCCTGCTCTTCACTTTCAAAGACGCGCGCTGGACCGCTGTGGCTCAGGCGCTCGTGGCCGCTGATCTTAGCCACGCAGCCCTCGGGCGCGATGTTGCCGTGCAGAATAACGAGACCGCCGGATTTCTTCAGCGGTTTGTCTGAGGGCACGATCACCTCTTGACCGGGAGTTTCCTGCGCGGCAGCAGCTTCTTCCGCAACGGTTTTTCCGGAGACAGTGATAGCGCCTCCGTGGAGGAGGCCGAGGCCGAGCAGATGGCTGGCAAGAAGCCGAACGCCTCCAGCTTCATGCATGTCCACGGCAACAAAGCGTCCGGAAGGTTTGAGGTCGGCGAGAATCGGAGTGCGCTCGCTGACCTTTTGAAAATCATCGATCTCCAGCGCTACGCCAGCCTCACGCGCGATGGCCAGCAGGTGCAACACGGAGTTCGTGGAACCGCTGGTGGCGGCAACCGATGCGATTGCATTTTCAAACGCATCGGTCGTGAGAATATCGAGCGGGCGTACTCCGCCGCGGAGCAGGCTCATCACCACTTCACCGCACTGAAGGGCTACCTTGTCTTTCTCCGGCGAGAGAGCAGGAACACTGTTGAAGCCCATTGGGGAGAGGCCAATCATCTCCATGACGGTGGACATGGTGTTGGCCGTGTACTGGCCGCCGCAGGCTCCTGCACCAGGGCAGGCGACATTCTCCAAGGCCTTCAACTCCGCATCGCTAATCTTGCCCGCGGCGTTTGCGCCCACGGCTTCGAAGACATCCTGAATAGTGACGTCCTTGCCATTGTACTTACCCGCGGCGATGGTGCCGCCATAGAGAAGGAAGCCGGGAATGTTGAGGCGGGCCAGAGCCATGGCGGCGCCGGGGATCGTCTTGTCACAGCCGACGATGCAGACCACGGCGTCAAAGAGTTGGCCACGGCAGACAAGTTCGATGGAGTCGGCAATGATCTCTCGGCTTACCAAAGAGGCGCGCATGCCTTCGGTGCCCATGGTTTCTCCGTCGCTGATGGCGATGGTGTTGAACTCCATGGGAGTGCCGCCGGCGAGGCGGATGCCCTCTTTCACCTTTGCGCCGAGCTCGCGCAAATGTGAGTTGCAGGGCATGGTTTCAATCCAGGTGTTGGCGACGCCGATGATCGGTTTTGCCAGGTCGGCATCACTGTAACCTACGGCCTTGAACATGGCGCGGGCCGGAGCCCGGTCGCGTCCATCCGTGATATTGCGGCTTCGATGCTTCAGATCCATGGAGGGTTCCGTTCCAAAGAGAATGCACGGCGAGCGGGGAGCGTACTACGCCACACATACGATTGTGAGATGCGAGATGCGGAGAGAAGATGCGGAAGTGTTACGAAATCGTTGGGCGGCATACAACTCCTGCGCGGCTCCGCGCATAGCAAAGAACGGAAGGTGGAGAAGCGTTATGCCGATGAATTACGAGTACGTTGCAATTCCCGATTCGGAGATTCCTCGCGCCTCACTGCCGTTGTTTCAGCACATGTTGTACACCTATGCCAGCGAGACGAACAAAGTGATCTCGGTCTGGCGCTGCTTCGATGTGCCCGACTTAGCGTTTCGCCCCCATCCGAAATCCCCGGCGGTACTCGACATCATGAAACACCAGCTTCTCTCGGAACGTCGTTTCTTCAGCGAGTTCATGGCAGTGCCCGAACCGCCGCCATCGGAAATCTTACCAACCGGCGAGAGCCCAGAGGATTACTGGATGCGAATGCGGAAGCTGGCGTATCCGCGAATGACCTTCCTCGCGGTGCAGAGCGAGGCGTGGTGGCTGGAGGAGGTTCCGTTTTTCGATGTTGCTCGCCAGCGAATCTGGGTCTTCTGGCGACGGCTGCTCCACACCTGCCATCACAGGACGCAGCTCACGGTGTATCTACGACTGCTGAACAAGGCAGTGCCTTCGACCTATGGACCGACCGCCGACGTTACATGGAAGGGCGCAGATCCAACCCAGACCGTCGAGTCCGCGGGCCGCAAAACAGCCTGAATGCCAACGTCGATCATAATCCCGCGATGGTGAGATAATGAGAGCCTCTGTCATTCGAGGAGGCTCGGAGCTGTGGGATCTGTGTTGTTCGATCGACCCGCATTGAGCGAGGCACAAGAGCTGATTGCCTCGCAGGGCTTGCGTTTTGAGCCAGAGTTCGATGATCTGGTCGGCCTCTACGAAGATGGCCAACTCATCGTGTGTGGCGCCCGCGCCGGATACGTCCTGAAGATGCTGGCCATCGCACCCTCCCATCAAGGCACAGACGCTCTGGGCGGATTGGTCACGAAGCTCATCCTGTCGGCGATCTCAGCCGGACACGACACCGTGTTCATCTTCACCTCGCCCCAGAATGTGGCCAGCTTTGAGGCGTTAAATTTTCGCCTGCTGGTCACCCATGGTCAAGCCGCGCTGCTGGAGCACGGGCCTGGCTTGCAGAAGTATCTGGCCGACCATGCTTCGCAAATCACTGAAGGGCAGAACGGTGCCGTCGTAATCAACGGCAATCCCTTCACCCTCGGTCATCTGCACCTGGTGCAATGCGCGGCCCAGCGTGTAGATCGTCTTTACCTGTTTGTGGTGCGCGAGGATCGATCGATCTTTCCCTTTGCGGTTCGATTCCGTCTGGCGCAGGAAGCCACGGCCCATCTGCGGAATGTGACCGTTCTGGACACCTCGCGTTACGCAGTGAGCGCGGGCACCTTTCCAGCATACTTCTTAAAGCGGTACGATGAGGTCGCGTCGGCTCAGATGCAGATCGATCTGCGTCTATTTGCCCAGCGCATCGCCCCCGGCTTTCACATTGGCTGCCGCTTCGTGGGCCAGGAGCCGCTCTGCCCGGCCACGGCGACTTACAACAAGATAATGGCCGAGGTGCTCGAGTCCTATGCCATTCAGTTCGTGGAACTGCCGCGCATTCTGGAGGGTGGCTTGCCCATTAGTGCAACGCGGGTGCGCAAGGCTTTTGCCGCGAATGACATGGAATCACTCAGGGCGCTGGTTCCGCCGGCCACCCTTGAATTTCTGAAGTCGCCGCCGGCGCGTTCCATCGCCGCGCGGCTCCGGAGCGAGATGGAGGAGCCTAGCTCATGCAAATAAAGTGCAAGGCCAGTGCGGGCACGATGCAATCCAGCGATCTGATGGTCGTGGTTGAACCGAGCGAGACACTTCAGGTCGATATAGAGTCGACCGTGAAGAAACAATATGAACACCTGATCCGCGCTCGAATCACTGCGACTCTCGAAGAGCTTGAGGTCCGTGCGGGTCACATCCAGGTTTCCGACCGCGGTGCGCTCGACTATGCCATCGCGGCCAGAGTCGAGACCGCGATCCGCCGAGCTTCAGCAGAATAATCGAAATAGTTTCAGGGGAATTGAAATGGAAAAACTCTGGTTCCGGGAATGCACTGCGGGACGGCGATTCATCATAAAGATCGAAGCGGGTGCAAAGATCATCTCGTCCTTGCTGGAATTCGCGCGCACGGAAGGGCTTCAGTTCGCCTCGCTGGTCTCGGCGGTCGGCTCGGTTCGCGATGTGGAATTCACAGGGATTCAGGCCGGTGCGAGCCTGCCCATGACCGAAGCCCGCTTCAAGACGATCCGGCTTGAGGGGCCTCTCGGATTGATGGCCCTGGAAGGCAACATCGTTCAGAGCGCCGAGAGACAGCTCTCCGGGCAGTTCTATCTGCTTGCCTCAAAGTCGAGCGGCGATATGGTAGGTGGACGCCTGGTGGAAGCCGAGGTCTTCACTACCTGCGAGATCGTGTTGGCCGAGTACCTGGTGCAGGGGATTGAGGTTCACCACTCGGCAACCAGCGGCGTAGATACCATTTACATCGAGGAGCAGTGGTGAGCCTTCCAGAATCGCAAGTGAAGCTGCGTCGATCGCTGCTCTATGTGCCGGGCAACATGCCAGGCATGCTGCAGAATATTCCGGTCTTTGAAGCCGACGGCGTCATGATCGATCTGGAAGACGCGGTGCCGTTGGCAGAAAAGGACGCCGCTCGGCTGCTGACCCGGAACTTCCTTTGCTTCTACCAGGAGCGGAACAAAGAGATGTTCGTGCGGATCAATGCCCTCGACACACCTTACGCCGCCGACGATCTCCGGGCGATACTGCCTGCGCTGCCCGATGGCATTCGCCTGCCCAAGGCCGATAACCCCGAATTGGTGGAAAGGCTGGACACCCTGCTGACCGAAGAGGAGGAGAAGCTGGGCCTGGAGATCGGGCATTTCAAGATCATGCCTTCGATCGAAAGCGCCCAGGGTGTGCTCAATTGCGTGGAGACAGCGCAGGCCTCAAAGCGACTCGTGGCACTCGCGTTCGGGGCTGAAGACTACACTGCGTCGATGGAGATCGACCGCACCAAGTCGGGGGAGGAACTCTTCGCGCCACGCACCCGTGTGGTTTTAGCCGCTAAGGCCGCTGGGATACAGGCGATCGATTCCATTTTTTCAGATGTGAACGATATGGAGGCTCTGCGGGCCGAGACCGTTCTGGTGAAACGGCTGGGCTTCACCGGCAAGTCACTGGTCAACCCCAGGCAGATCGAAGTCATTCACGATGTCTTCCGTCCCACGGCCGACGAGATCCGGTACGCACTGGAAGTCATGGAAGCCATCAAGCGGGCCCGGCAGATGGGCACCGGCGTTATTTCGATGAAGGGCAAGATGGTAGATGCGCCCGTGGTGGCGCGCGCGGCCAGGACGCTGCGGGAGGGCGTGGCCTTCGGTATGCTCGAATACGACCTTTCCAATGAGGTGATCCATGGCGAAAAATAGTCTCGGACGCGAGATCCCGGCCACCTGGCGAGGACGTTCGCTCGACCCGTACTTGGACCCCTGGAGCCGAAAGCCGGAGGTGCTTCGGGCGACTCGCCCCTTGGTGCGGCGCAACCTCGAAGAAAGCAAGCTGCTGCCTTCGCTCCGCGCCGCCATTGAGATGTGCGAGCTGAAGGACGGCATGAACATCTCGACCCATCATGCTCTGCGAAACGGAGATGTGCTGTTGAACATGCTGGTCAAGGAAATCGATGCCATGGGTCTGCGCGATATTGGCATCGCCTCCAGTTCAGTTCATGCTGTCCATGCCGAGATCATTCCGTATATCCGCAAAGGCGTGATCACCCGGATTGAAACCGGGGTGAACGGCCTTATTGGCGAGCTGGTCAGCAAGGGCGAACTCGATTGCCCCATCGTCGTGCGGAGCCACGGCGGGCGAGCCCGCTCTTTAGTCACGGGGGAGGTCGAGGTCGACGCCGCCTTCATCGCAGCCCCTTGCTGCGATATTACCGGCAACTTGAACGGAGTTTATGGGCCTTCTGCCTGCGGCTCGCTCGGCTACGCACATACCGACGCCCACTATGCCAAGAAGGTAGTCGCGGTCACCGATAACCTTGTGCGATTCCCGGCCTCTCCCATCAGCATTTCGCAGAGCGAGGTGGATTACGTAGTCAAGCTCGACTCGCTCGGTGACCCGAGCAAGATCGTCTCAACCACGACCCGACTGGCCCGCGATCCGGCGGCGCTGCTCATTGCAAAATACGCCGCGGAGGTGATCGCGGCTTCGGGGCTGCTCAAGGATGGTTTCTCGTTCCAGACTGGAGCCGGAGGCACTTCGCTGGCGGTGGCCGACCTGCTCCACCGGAAGATGGCCGCGGGCAAGATCAAGGGAAGTTTCGGCTGCGGCGGAATCACCGGGTATTTCGTTGACATGCTGGAGCAGGGTTATTTCGAGACGCTTCTGGATGTGCAGTGCTTCGACCTGAAGGCCGTGGAATCGCTCCGTCGCAATGCCGGACACCGGGAGATGAGCGCGAGCCTCTATGCCAATCCTTACAACCGCGGCGAGGTCGTGAACATGCTCGACTGCGTGATCCTGGGCGCTACTGAGGTGGACGTAGATTTCAATGTCAACGTCAACACCGAGTCGAGCGGCTACCTGCTGCACAACACCGGAGGCCATTGCGACGCGGCGGCCGGCGCGAAGTTGGCGATCGTGGTGGCGCCCTCGATGCGAGGAAGGTTGCCCATCGTGCGCGACGCCGTGACCACAGTTACGACGCCCGGTGAAACCGTCGATGTGATCGTGACCGAGCGGGGTATCTGCGTCTCCGACAAACACGTTGATCTCAAGAAAGAACTGTTGCGCCGGAGATTGCCTCTCAAGGATATCCACCAGTTTCATCAGGAGATCACCCGGATTACCGGAGAGCCCAGGGCCGTTGAGTTCGACGATGAGGTGGTGGCTCTCATCGAATACCGGGATGGCTCGATCATCGATGTGATCCATCGCGTCCGCGAATGAATGGGAACTCGGATTACGGTGCAGCTTTTGCAGCAGCTCTTTTAACTGCGAGGGATGAGCGTCAACGAGAGCTCAATTGCATTCTGGAGCTGGCCAGGGCGGAGGAATCGGCATCACTGCTTATGATCAGCGCCAATGTTCCGGGCTGCGAGAAGCTTCGCCCCGGCATCTCCCGCCTGCTCCGCGGCGCGCTGGATACTCTGCATGACGCCATCGGGCTAAAGCTATTGTTTACTGGACGGGATCTTCTTGGTCCCTTTCACCTGGCATCTTCGAATCGGCTACCTGTCGATGCCAAACGTGCCGCCGTGCTCCTGGAGGCGGAGAATCCATCCGCACGACTTCTGGATGTGGATGTCTATGGTCCGGATGGATTCCAGGTGGACCGGGCTGGGATCGGACTTCCGCCTCGAGGCTGCCTGCTGTGCGACGAGGCAGCGCGGGAGTGCATCCTGCTGCAACGCCATTCCAACACGGAACTCCTGTCGCGGGTAGATTCGCTTCTTCAGCCTTTTATTGGGCTTCCGCGCCGAATTGTCCCGGAAGTCCTCGCCCGCAATCTTCGCATGGGGGTTTTGCGCGAACTGGATCTTACCCCGAAGCCTGGTCTGGTGGACCGCAGGGACAGCGGCTCTCACCCTGATCTCTCCTACTCGTCAATGCGCGCCTCCGCCGAATTGCTTCCCCTTTACTTCGACGAGATTCTGAGCTGCCATCAAAGGCAACGCCCATTGCAGGATTTCGTACAGGCCGGGGTCGATGCTGAAAAGCGCATGATTCGCGAGATCCAATCCAACGCTCACAAGGGATTCATCTTCCTGTCCGGCCTTGTGCTCATGGCGGCCTGCGCCTGCGACGGGCGAGCCGAACTTCTCCGCGACAAAATCTCAGAGATTGCCATCGCTTTCTTCACCAACTTCGGTTCGCGGGTCTCCCATCGCGCCGGCATTCGGAGCTGCTATGGATTGGGCGGAATTCTGGCTGAAGCCGAACACGGCCTGCCTTCTGTATTCGAGCATGGATGGCCGAAGTACCGGGAAGCCTTGGAGGCGGGCTGGGATGCGGAGCACGCCAGCTTTTATCTCATGGCGGTACTTATGCAGCAGGTAGAGGACACGACCGCAATTCGCCGCTGCGGCCTCGAAGGCCTCGCCCGCCTGCGCCGGGATGGTGCAAGGTTACAGAGACTTCTGGAGCGGCAGCAGGCGCCGGAGCCTATGCTGGCCTGTCTGAATGAGGAATACCGCGAGTCAGGTCTGACGATGGGCGGAGTGGCGGATTGCATGGCTCTGACCTTCACCTTGCAGGAAAGCGCCGATTAAGATTCCGGCGTGCGCTGGGCAAAGCGAGTGGGCAGGAAAGACTAAGGCCCATCTGGTTACTTTCGTACATTGACCGCGAAAGCCGCTCCCGATATCTTTCATTCGGAATGGCACGCCCATGAAAATTCTTGTCGCAGATGACTCGCGCTTCTACCGGAACATGCTGCAGAACCTGCTCGAGCCGTGGGGCTACGAAGTATTGCTTGCTGCCGACGGTCATGAAGCACTACGCATTCTCGACAGTGACGACGCGCCGCGGCTGGCTATTCTGGATTGCCTTATGCCGGGGCTGAGCGGACTTGAGGTTTGCGAACGAATTCGCGCCCGGAAGCAGGGCTATGTGTACACAATCTTGTTGAGCGTGGATGATCGGCAGACAGATGTTCTCCGGGGATTCGAATTCGGTGCGGACGATTATCTTTGCAAGCCATTCAAGCAACTTGAACTCAGAACACGGCTGAAGGTTGGCGAACTGATCATTCGCAGCCATGAGGAGGTCGCCGAAGCCCATGAGGCTCTGAAGTTCGAAGCTTCGCACGACTTCCTGCTGCGAATTTGGAATCGCAGATCGATCATAGAATTGCTGGGGAAAGAGCTGAGCCGGGCAAAGCGGGCACAGACTCCAATTAGCATCCTGCTTGCGGACATGGACCTATTCAAACAGGTCAATGACAGCTATGGCCACCTTGTAGGTGATGAGGTGCTCCGCAGTGCGGCGGAGAGAATGGCCACCGCCGTTCGAAAAGATGACTATGTCGGAAGATACGAGGGCGAAGAATTCCTTGTAGTACTGCCGAGTTGCACCTCCGAGGCTGCCCGGGAGGTGGCTGAACGCGTGCGACAGTCGATTGCCAATGAACCTCTTCCGAATGACGTCGAGTTGACGGTCAGCATTGGCGTGTCACAATGGCGCTCGGGCCAGGAGCTGCGGAACCTGCTCCATCGCGCCGATGTCGCCCTGTATCGAGCAAAGCAGACAGGGCGGAATCGTGTAGAGGTTGAGAACGCCAGCGAAGCGGATAACGTTTGATGCGCTAGTGTAGTGCGATGAAAGTCAGAACAGTTATAGTGCCTACCCGGTATATCCACACACTCCAACGCGAGGAGAGTTGACGACCGGCAGGCACATTTCGTCGCCACACTCATGTGCAACGACGCACGATTTGCAAAGCCAGCCCTCCCCATTCCATGCGCATTCGGTACAGATCTGAGTAGCTGGTTTGTTCCCGCAGCGCTGACAGGTTACCTGCGGTGCCTCGTTTCTGGCCAACAGTCGCACTTTCGCTGAACCTCGTTCACAAAGAGCAACAACCTTTAGCGCAAGAGCGGTTGTGGAGCCGTAGTCATACTCGTAGAAGAACCTCATTCCCACCTCAAGCACTTGGTTCAACCGCGTACCCATGTCCAGTTCCTCATCCATGAGTTCGTCTTCATCCATGGGCTCTGAAGCATAGCGTTTGCCGCCTATTTCAAACGCACTCAAGTGACCGCAGCATTCAAGCCAGGTATGGCGGAGAAAATCGTCGAGTTTGTTTAGCGGGGACGCAATAGGTAGCGCCACATGCATCCAGTACGCCTTCGCCTCACGCCCTTCGACAAGTAAATGGAAGCTCTGGCCAGTCGGCTTCTTCGAAGTCGGCAATGGTCCGGAAGAAGATCCCAGATGGCCGCACGCGAGTAGATGCCATGTCATGGACGCCTTGGCGACTATCTCTCCGCAGAGATAACACTTTCCCATCGATTGCTGTTTGCTCATGACTGAACATTATAATGCGTCATATATAGAAACATTTATCGTTTAGCCGGGTTCTTATACAAGGGGACACGGCGGATGAGAATCGCACCTCAAGTGGTTCTGACAATCGAACAGAGGACGAAGTTGGAAACCTATGCGCGCGGCCGCAGGATACCCGCCCGGCTTGTGTTGCGGGCCAAGATCGTGTTGCTGGCCGCTGAAGGCAAGCAGGACATCGAGATTGCCCGCCTGCTTTCGATCGTGCCGCGCACCGCCGCACGCTGGCGCTCGCGTTTTCTGCGCAACGGTATTGCCGGACTGGAACACGACGCGCCACGGCCCGGCCGCACGCCCTCCATCTCGCCGGAGTTGGTGCGCATGGTGATTACCAAAACCACGAAGGAAAAACCTCCGCATGCAACCCACTGGAGTACGCGCACCATGGCCGCCGCGGCCGGTATTAGCGAGGCCAGCGTACGTCGCATCTGGCACAGTCACGGCCTGAAACCGCACCGCATGGAAACCTTCAAGCTGAGCAACGACTCCCATTTTTCCGAGAAGCTGGAAGATATCGTCGGGCTCTATCTGAATCCGCCCGAACACGCGCTGGTCCTTTCGCTCGACGAGAAGAGCCAGATCCAAGCTCTGGACCGTACCCAGCCCGGCTTGCCCATGAAGAAGGGCCGCGCCCAGACGATGACCCACGATTACAAGCGGAATGGAACCACTACGTTGTTTGCTGCTCTCAACACGCTTGATGGCAGCGTGATGGCTACCTGCATGGAACGTCATCGTCATCAGGAGTGGCTGAAGTTCCTACGTCTCATCGATCACCAAACACCCGCCGACAAACAGCTCCACCTCATCGTCGATAACTACGCCACCCATAAACATCCGGCGGTGCAGCGCTGGGCGGAGCGCCACAAGCGCTTTCATTTTCACTTCACTCCGACCAGCAGCAGCTGGCTCAACATGGTCGAACGATTCTTTCGCGACTTGACCGAAAATCAGCTCCGGCGCGGAGTCTTCACCAGCGTTGAAGTTCTCGAACAAACCATCCTCGCCTATATCGAAGAACATAATCGCAGCCCCAAGCCTTTCATCTGGACTGCTAAGGCCAATGACATCCTCGAAAAGGTCAAACGCGCCAGGGCCTATCTCAATAACAGCTCATCTGTGTGACGCACTACACTAGGGTGTTCGCGAACTATGCTCCAGCGCTGCTTTAAGTGAATGCCGTTCACTCTCCCTCTCTGAATTCATTTTCAGACGTGCATGCGTTTGACTTCGCCTTCAGGCAAGCATATTCTGCACATCACATCGAGTCTGCTCGGCTTTCTCGAGTCCACTTCCATGAGTGACACAGAATTTCCGGCACCCGCGCCTTCTTGGATCGAAGCCAATTTTCACACTCTTCTCGACGCCGCTCCGGATGCGATGCTGGTCGTCGACGATCACGGCCGCATTGTGCTTGTGAATCGGCAGACCGAACAACTGTTCGGCTATTCGGTTCGCGAACTGCTGGGGAAGAAGATTGAGGTCCTGGTTCCCCCTCGCTTCCGTTCCAAACACCCCGGCCATCGTGCCGGTTACTTCGCCAGGAATCCGCGTGTCCGTCCCATGGGCGCGGGACTCGATTTGTATGGTTGCCGCAAAGACGGAACCGAGTTTCCCGTAGAGATTAGCCTCAGTCCGATCCAAACGCCGGATGGAAACATGGTCATGAGCGCAATCCGTGATGTAACGGAACGCAGAGGCGCAGAGGAGAAGTTTCGTGCCTTGCTGGAGTCTGCGCCCGATGCCATGGTGATCGCGGACGATCAAGGCAAAATCGTTCTGGTTAACTCTCGAACCGAAGAGTTGTTTGGGTATACCAGGCAGGAGCTGCTGGGCTATGCGATCGAAGTCTTACTGCCGGAGCGATTTCATGCTCAGCACATGCGCGATCGCCAATCCTTTGGAGAAAATCCCTATCACCGCGCGATCAGTTCCGGACTGAATCTTTACGCACTCCGGAAGGACGGAACTGAATTTCCGGCTGAGATCAGCCTCAGCCCCATTAGGACAGCGGAGGGGCTGCTGGTGAGCAGCGCGATTCGTGATATGACCGTCAGGCAAAAAGCCGAAAGTAAGTTTCGTGGTCTTCTGGAATCTGCGCCAGACGCAATGGTGATCGTAGACAAGGACGGGTTGATCACGCTGGTCAATGGCCAGACGGAAAAACTCTTTGGTTATCCCCGGGCGGAGTTGATTGGCCGCTCTGTCGAACATCTGATCCCGGAGCGGTATCGCGGACAGCATCCACGCCATCGGACAAACTTTTTTACCGATCCTCAACTACGTCCCATGGGCGCAGGGTTGGAGTTGCTCGGACTGCGGAAAGACGGAAGCGAATTTCCAGTAGAGATCAGCCTCAGTCCGCTCACGACGGAGGAAGGAACGTTCGTCAGCAGCGCCATTCGCGACGTGACCGAGCGTAAAGTGGCCGAGGAGCAGATTCGAAAGCTGAACGACGAACTGGAACAGGCGCTACGCCGCTCGGACAGACTGGCCGCTACTGGACAACTTATTGCGACCCTGGCCCATGAGATCAACAACCCTCTGGAGTCGTTGACGAACCTGCTCCATCTGCTCAGATCGAATCCGACGCTTAACGATAGCGGAATGAAAATGGTGGAAGCAGCCGAGGAAGAGGTTTTGCGACTTTCGCATCTGAGCCGCCAGACCCTGGCGCCGCATCGTGAGACCAAGCTCCCTGTGGTTACCAAGATCTCCGAATTACTCGATGAAGTTTTAGCCACGCTTCAGCGCAAGTTGGAAATATCCCACATCGAGCTTCGCCGTGAGTACCAGGCAGACAGTGAGCTGACGATCTATCCAAGCGAGTTGCGGCAGGTCTTCACCAACCTGATCGCCAACGCAGTGGATGCAATGGGCGAGCGCGGTGAACTGACTCTGTCTATCGAGACGTTACCGAACCGCGAGCTAACAGTCAGGGTTGCCGATACAGGATGCGGAATTCCTGCCGAGAATCTAAATACTGTCTTCGAGCCGTTCTTCACCACCAAAGGCGAGATGGGTACTGGAATCGGCCTTTGGGTCAGCAAGAGCATCGTTGATAAGGTCGGTGGCAGAATCGAAGTGGTGAGCTCGACGACAGGGAAGACGGGAACCTGCTTCAGTATCTTCTTCCCGGCAACGAGCGCCGAAACTCGCGAGCAACCGCTGCATACCAAAGATAGCCGCAAGCAAAAGCCAGCCTAGCGAAACAATGTTGTTCAACGTGTATACCCCGCTGCTGCCGATCGGCATACTCGCGGGGTATTCCCACTACTGCATGGTTGTGGGGGTGCAGGTCGCACCCACTGCTGGCGGAACTGGCAGATTGGTGGGCGGTGTAGCCCAGGGTACTTTGACGAAGTCAAAGAAATCCAGCAGGTTCGGTTGCGCGGCATCACGATTCGTAAGGTGCGCGGATGGACCGATGAAGCGGCTTTCGACGAACTTGATAACCGCGGTGTGGTCCATGGGCACGTGCGAGACATAGTGCTTGCGCGTGAATGGCGAGATCACCATGTTGGGAAGGCGGAAGCCTAACTGTGCTTTGAATCCTTCCACGGCAGGCGCATCCGACGGGGTGGTGCCAGGGTCGGAAGGATGAAGGTCGCAGTGTAGAGTTGGCGTGGGATTGCCACTGGTGTCCACCGGACCATTCTCCAGGCACGGGTTGAAGGCATCCGCGTTGACGGCAATGGTGCTGATATCCGGGATGTTGCCGGGAGGAAGATGGCCCAGGTTGGCGATATTGGTTTTGTCGTTCGAGTGTCCCGGAACCGGAGGCACATGATCGTAAGGGCCGCCGCCTTCGTCGTAACTCAGGAAGAATACCGAATTGGCCCACGAAGGGCTAGCCATGAACTTGTTGAGAATGTTTGCGACCTGCGCCTGACCGGTGAAGATCGACTGCCCGGAGCCAGGATGCTCATCGTTAACGCCGTAACCAGCTTCAATATATGCGAAGCTGGGCAGCGTTCCTTGGGTCAGATCCGTGAAGAACTGACTCAGTGGCGCGATGTGAGTCGGGTCAATGCAAAAATCATTGGCTGCATCACCCGCGACCAAGGGCGGGGTGCAGGCCGCGTGGCCGGGATTGGCGGAAAGATACTTGCCGGCGTAGCCGAAATCCGAAAAGGTGGTTACGGGGGCGCTCGAGATGTTCAAACTGCCGCAATCCCCGTCGGTCTCGTTGCAGCCGCCCGCGGTTAACGTGTAGTAGATCTTCCAGCTAACGGCGGGATTGGCGCTGTCGAGTTCCTGAAAGATGGTCTGTATGTTGAGAGTCGTGGAGAACTTGTCATCGACAAAGGGATCACGTACCAATCCTTGTGTGGTTCCACCGGTCAAGGTCGCAATCCGGTTTGGCGTGCTCTTGCTCGATACAGGTGAGAACCAGCGGTCGGAGAGCGCAAACTGCGAGGCCATAAAATAGTAATAGTTCAATTCAGGTGTGCCCGAGACACTGGTGTCCTGGTAGTAGGCCATAGCGCGCTGCCCAGTGAAATCGGTGAAGGTTCCTTCACCGGCGGCTGTGCCTGCGGTGGCGTCCTTGGCGAAGTTTTCGGCTGTATGCACGAATCCATCCATCAACATGCTTCGCGTGGTGCTGAAGTCATAGCGGTTTACGTCGCCGTAGCTTTCGAGCCAGGCTGAACTCATGTCATCAAGGCAGCTGCTGACGGTGTGGAAGAGTGGGAATGGCGCGCCCTCGTCGTCAACGTTGGTGGTGGACAATTTGTCATCAATCCCATCCACGTCGTAGGTGTTACCGTCGTCACCTACATTCAAGCTATTTACCTTGCGGTAGGGATTCAACATGCCGAAGTATGTATCGAAGGTGCGATTCTCCTGCAACAGGAAGATGACATGCTTCACCGAATTCACGGTGCCTGGCGGCCCCACGGTGACGGTTGTCTGCGCAGTTGCCTTTCCGCCCTGCCCGGTAGCGGTTGCCGTGTAGACGATGGTCGCGGTCGGGCTTACGCTCTGTGTGCCTCCACTTGGAGCCAGAGTGAACGTGGTGCCGTCGATATTGTCCGTGATGATTACCTGGGTTGCGTTAGCGGCAGTGACGGTTAGAGTCGAAGAGGCGCCTTGCCCGATGCTGGTTGGATTCGCCGTGATCGTGACCGTGGGCGCCGAACCAGTTCCGGATGTTGCGGACGTTGCTGGCGCTGCAGTACCGGTGCCGCAAGAGGTGATCATGGAGAGGGAGGCCAGTGCAAAACAGATGAAGGGGAACGACAACAGGGGAGGTACTTTATGCATGTCAGTGGAACTCCTGCATTTACTTCTGAAAGTTTGAATCCTTCCATTTGCTCGGGAGTAGGATGCAAATGGAGTCGCTTCGTGATGCGTCCGTGGTAGCTATGGATATCGGAGGTCAGTTCTGGCAGGGTTCGTAATTCAGTTACGGGAGATTGCAAGAACGGGAGAGATGCGCTATTGTTCTTCTCAAGAACAGCATCGCGCAGCCGAAAACCAGCCAAAAATAGATTAAGAATTTCGTACTCCCTTTTGCGCGCGGGTACTCTGTCCCGTGATCATGAGAGAAAAGCGGCTGCTTACCTGTATTGTTGGCAACGTACATCCGAGGGAAGCTATAATTCCCGAATCGCTGGAACGGGCACGCTGACCGATTCCGGCCAGGGTAGCGAGATTGCAGATGTTCACTGAGAATGCAGGAACAGCACACCCGCCGTTGTACCGCTACGGTGTTCTGTTGCCGGCTTACGCGCTCCTTGCAGTGTCCGCGGCCATAATGGCTGGATGGATGCTCGACGCGGACGGTTTTGCGCGGCAAGTGTCTGCTTTCGGCGAGACCAGTCCGAGTGCGGCTGTCGGATTTCTCTTTCTCTCGGGCGCGCTACTGTTTCTGGACAGTTCTAAGCCGCAGTTGCGTGCGTTGTCTCGCGGTTTTGCCCTTTGCACTGCATTGCTGGGTGCGGCAACAGGCTTTGAATATCTGGCCGGACTGCCTCCAGAGATCGATTACATTCTGCTTAAGTTGAGCGTGTGGCATCTGCATCCCGACCGCATGGCTCCAGGCACCGCATTGAACCTGGTTCTGACTGGCACGGCAATCCTCCTGCTCGATTGGCGCTGGAAACGTTTTTCAATCTCAGAGCTCTTTACCTTGATCACGGCGGGCCTGTCGTTTTTGACATTGACGATTTACACCTACGATCCTGACGCACCGCAACGAGCAGGAATGTTTTTTCATGTGTCGTCGCCCTACACATCTTTCACATTTCTGTTGTTGTGTACGGCGATTCTGTTTGCCCGGCCCGATCGTGGTGTTGCTGAAATTGTGCTAAGGCGCGACCTGGGCGGCGGGGTGGCCAGGCGCTTGCTGCCTGCGGTGATCTTCCTTCCGTTCACGGTAAGCCTGCTGATCGTCAGGATGTACCAGGCCGGGGTATATGGCTCTGTGCTGATGGTGTTGTTGTTCGTGCTGGCGCCGGTGGTGGTCTTTGTGCCCCTGGTTCTCGTGGGCGCCAATGTGCTCTCCCGGATGGAGGTCGAGCGCAGGCGTAGCGAGGAGCAGCTTCGCATCAGTACCCAGCGGTTTTCAAGTGTCGTTGAATCCGCAATGGATGCGATCATCACGCTGGACCAGGATCAGCACGTCATTGTTTTTAATCAGGCAGCCGAAAAGATGTTTGGCTGTTTTGCCTGGGACGTATTGGGCAAACCGCTTGACCGCTTTCTGCCCGGCGAGTTTCGTCTGGTTCACCATGAGCACGTTCGCAAGTTCGGTGAGGCTGGCGTAACTACCCGCTCGATGACATCGCCAGGAGTGCTCACCGCCCTGCGCGCCAACGGGGAGCAATTTCCCATTGAGGCGACGGTCTCGCAGGTGCAGGTGGCAGGGCAGAAGCTCTACACGGTGATTATGCGGGACATTACGGAACGCAAGCGTGCCGAGGAAACTCTGCGCCAGAGCGAAGCCCGCTTCCGGTCCATCTATGAGCAGGCCGCCGTCGGCATTCAGCAAGTGGCACTCGACGGACAGTTGCTGATGCTCAACGGAGTGATGTGCCGCATGCTGGGCTATGAAGAGAGCGAACTGCTCGGCAAAAAGATAGTAGATATTGTCCATCCCGATGACTACTCGCGCGAGGCGGAATTGATCGAGGATCTCCGGCGCGAGCGTCGGAGATCTTATGAGATAGAAAAGCGCTACCGGCACCGTGACGGCTCGCTGGTCTGGGTCCACGCTACCTGCTCGATCGTGAACGGTCCCAGTGGAGAGCCGCTCTATTGGATCGATGTAATTCAAAACCTGAGCGAGCGAAAGCGGGCCGAGGAGCAGTTGAAGCAGGCGCAGAGGATGGAAGCCATCGGACGGCTTGCCGGTGGCGTGGCACACGACTTCAACACCTTGCTGAACGTGATGCTGGGCTACTCGGAACTACTGCTGGCCGAGTTGCCCCCCGGCGACGCTCGCCGTGAGAGGGTTCTGCAGATCAAGAATTCCGGCGACGCCGGAGCCATGCTCACCAAGCAATTGCTCGCCTTCAGCCGGAAGCAGGCACTCACCCAGGAAATCGTGGACTTGCGAGAAGTTGCCGCCAAGATGACGCCGATTCTTGGTCGCCTGCTACGCGATGACATCGAACTCATGGTGAAGTGTTGCGAAGATCCCTGTCCGGTCAAGGTGGACCCGGGACAGATCCAACAACTTGTGCTCAATCTGGCAGCGAATGCCGGAGACGCAATGCCGGAGGGTGGCCATCTCGATATTGAAGTAAAGGCCATCGAACTGGATAGAACGTATGTGCAGCAGCATCCCACGCTGAACATTGGAATGTACGCAATGCTGGCGATCAGCGATTCTGGTACGGGCATGGATCCCGAAACCCAGGCCCATATCTTCGAGCCATTCTTCACCACCAAGGAGTCGGGAAAAGGTACGGGACTCGGCCTTGCAACCGTTTACGGCATAGCCAAAAGCAATGGTGGAGACATCTGGGTCTACAGTGAACCGGGCGTGGGAACAATCTTCAAAGTGTATCTTCCACTCAGTGCCGAGCCAGTGCAAAAGGTAGAGCCCGCAACGATCAAGGCCAGCGGCAAACAGGGAAGTGGAGAGACGGTTCTTCTGGTGGAAGACTCCGCGGCATTGAGGGAGTTGACCAGGGTCATCCTTGTGCGCGCAGGCTATCGCGTTATGGAAGCCGAAGATGGAGTTGCGGCGCTCGAGCTTTCAAACAATTATGAGGGCGTCATCGACTTGGTTCTGAGTGACGTAGTAATGCCGCGCATGCGCGGGCCGGATATGATCGGACGGATGTTGAAGCAGCGTCCAGGAATCGCCGTAGTGTTCTTGTCCGGTTACACCGAAGAGGTGATCTCGCAATCGGATGGAATCAGCGGATTCACCCTGGTGGAAAAGCCTTACTCGACTGATACGCTGTTGAATTCGATCCGGCGAACGCTGGATGATATCTCGTCGCGAAACCCTCTCAGGGTTCCGTAGCAAGCTCCGGCGGCCTGTCAATCTGCACGCTCTCCTATTCCACCAACTGACTCCGTTACTGTGAAAATGAGCTTCGTGCAGACCTCAACTCTCGGGAAACAACGGGCATCGAATGTGGCAAGTAGCGTGCCGCGTACCATCCGAAGAACATATAACCAGAGCCCATAGCGTCTATAAGAATTATTGATTTCCATACCGGCTCACAAACCACTATCTATGGTTGATTGTTCGCGGAGAACACGGTGATTAAATTACAAGGCAAATCCCTCTCATTTCGATGGGGCGCACGCTGTTGCTGCCTCCTTTTTGTGCTGTTCTGTGGTTTGGCGCTTTGCGCTCAAACTGTCTCTAATCAGCAGCTTGCTGACCTGCAGAAGCAGGTTACCGAGGCCCGCGGCAATGCCGATAACGCCTGGATGCTGGTTAGCTCGGCGCTGGTGCTGATGATGACCGGACCAGGCCTGGCGCTGTTTTACGGTGGCCTGGTGCGCAAGAAAAATGTCTTGTCCACCATGATGCAGAGCTTTGCAATGATGGCAATCGTGACCGTTATCTGGGGTATTGTCGGCTTCAGTCTCGCTTTCGGCCCCGGTAACAGCTTCATCGGAAATCTTCAACACCTGTTTTTGCATGGTGTCGGAGCTGCACCGGATGCGGATTATGCCGGGACCATTCCGCTGCAGACGTTTATGGTTTACCAGTTGATGTTCGCGATTATCACGCCGGCGCTGATCTCCGGCGCCTTCGCCGAACGCATGAAGTTCAGTGGTATGTTGGTCTTCCTTTCACTCTGGTCTCTGGTGATTTATTCGCCCATGGCTCACATGGTCTGGGGCAAGGGCGGACTGCTGAACGCCTCGCTCGGTGGGCGCTTCCCGTGTCTGGATTTTGCCGGCGGCACGGTCGTACACGTCACATCTGGCGTGTCAGCGTTGGTCTGCGCTCTCTATCTCGGTAAGCGCAAAGACTACCCCGAGGAGATATTCCGGCCTCATAGTGTGGTTCTGTCCTTTATCGGCGCATGCATGTTGTGGGTTGGGTGGTTCGGATTCAATGCCGGGAGCGCTCTTTCGGCGGGAAGCCTGGCGACCAGCGCGTTCGTGGCAACGCACTTTGCGGCCGCTGCGGCGGCGCTCGGCTGGCTGGCGGCGGAGTGGATTATCGCCGGTCATCCCAGCGCGCTGGGTGGTATCTCCGGCGCGGTTGCCGGACTTGTGGCAATTACTCCGGCGGCTGGCTTTGTCAGCCCAATGTCGGCAATCCTGATCGGCCTGATCGCCGGACTGTTCTGCTACATGATGGTGGCCAAGGTCAAGGGTTGGTTTGGATACGACGATTCGCTCGACGCCTTTGGCGTGCATGGCGCAGGTGGCACTCTGGGCGCGATTCTGACCGGCGTATTTGCGAGCCGCTTCGTGAATCCAATGTTCAAGGATGCTCACGGAAATGTCATGGGCTCTGGACTCATCGACGGAAATGCCCACCAGTTGCTGAATCAGGCGATGGGAGTTTTGATCGCATGGGTTCTGGCGGCAGCGGGTACACTGGTTCTGCTGAAACTGGTGGACCTCACGGTTGGTTTGCGCGTCAGAGAAGACCAGGAGATCGAAGGTCTCGACCTGACACAACACGGCGAAGAAGGATATGCTCTGGAGTAGCTCAGTTGTGCGAAGCGTGGGCGTGCATGCCCGGAAGAGACGATAAATATGACGAAACTCGAAGCGGTAATTCAGCCATCCAAGCTCGATTCGGTGAAAGAAGCACTGCTGGAAATTGGCATTGAAGGATTGACGGTGCTCGAAGTGCGCGGCCATGGCCGGCAGAAGGGGCACACGGAGTTCTATCGCGGGCGCGAATATAGTGTGGACCTCCTGCCCAAGATCAAACTGGAAGTGGTGCTGAACGACGACAAGGTGGATGAGGTCGTGAAAGCGATACTAACTTCGGCACAGACCGGCAAGATTGGTGACGGCAAAATATTCTTATCACGGATCGATGAAGCAATTCGTATTCGCAACGAAGAGCGCGGCACTGACGCGCTCTAGCAGCACTGGGGTTGATCGATGACGTCGGGAATCGCGCAGAGTCTGAAAGCCGAGTACCTCGCAGGCTCGGAGCGATTGAGGTTGGAGTTCGAGAAAACGCGTTCGGGCCGCTCCGTTCATCAGGGGCGGACCGCGCTCGTGGATTCACTCGCCCACCAGCTCTGGCGGCATCACATCAGCCCCGACTTGTCTTTGCCCACAGGGCTCGCCGTGGTTGCCATTGGCGGCTACGGGCGAGGCGTGCTCTCGCCTTACTCTGATATCGATCTGCTCTTCCTCTCTGACGGAGAAGGGCCAGCCGCATCGCGCAAGGACGCAATTCGCGCCTTTTGCCAGGACCTTTGGGACCTGCGGCTCAAAGTCAGTCCTACCACGCGTACTCTGGACAATTGCGACCGCCTGCATCGCGATAATCCGGAGTTCAACATTTCGCTGCTCGATTGCCGCCTGCTCGCCGGGGATTATGCCCTTTTCCGCCGCCTGCACGATCAGGTAATCCCACGTACCGTCTTGCGCGACTGGCAGGAACTGGTGGTGCTGTTGGCCGAGGTCAATGAGGAGCGGCATCATCAGGCGGGCGATACCATCTTCCATCTTGAGCCCAACATCAAGGATGCCCCCGGGGGGTTGCGTGACTATAACGTCTCCTCCTGGCTGGCGCTGCTGAACGGCTTTTCTAGGGCGCGAGGCTGGACCGACCCAACCGACTATTTTCCTGCGTCTCTGCGCGATCGCGCCCAGGAGGCGAAGGACTTTCTCGTCTCTGTCCGTTGCTTCCTGCATTATCGGGCCGGACGTG
This sequence comes from uncultured Acidobacteriota bacterium, assembly GCA_963738165.1. GTDB lineage: Bacteria > Acidobacteriota > Terriglobia > Terriglobales > Acidobacteriaceae > TOLSYN. The sequence continues at coordinate 290,807 of CAVTVE010000005.1, read as the reverse complement.
ATGACAACCAGTTGAACTGGGAGGCGCAGCAGGCCGCTGCCGAAGCTCATATCGGTTACGACGGTGGCGCGGCGGACGCGGCCGAATGGATGCGCTACTACTATCGGCAGGCGCGCGTCATCAACCGTCTGTTTGCAAACCTCATTGATGAGGTGGTGCCGGCGCGCTCCTCCCTGTTCAAGCAATTTCAGAATTGGCGCGCGCGTCTTTCCACCGATGAATTCTCCTGTGTCAATGGGCGCGTGTTGCTGCAACAGCCTTCGGCTTTGATCTCGAAGGAGAACTTCTTCAACTGCTTTGAGTTTGTCGCACAGCATGGGCTCAAGCTTGCCGCCAGCACGGATCAGCGCATCGAGCAGGTGCTGCCATCGATTGCCGCAATGGAAATTTCCGGGGCGCAACGCTGGGAGGCGCTGCGCAAGGTTCTTGTCCGTCCTCATGCGGCCAAGGCGCTGCGTATTATGCAGGAGCTGGGCGCGCTGGGGTTGCTGCTTCCGGAATTTCGTGCCGTCGAATCGCTGGTCATTCGCGACTATTATCATCGCTACACTGTCGATGAGCATACTTTCCGCGCGGTCGATTCCATTCACAAGCTGCATCCTGAAAAAAAGAATGGCAACCGCAGCCTCGCCAACCTGGTAGAAGAGATTGAGCGCATCGATCTGCTCATTCTGGCTCTGTTGCTGCATGACTTGGGAAAGGCGGGGCTCAACGACGATCACGTCAGCGCCAGTCTGGAAGTTGCGATGAAGGTCTGCCGGAGGTTCGAACTGTCTCCGGAGGATCAGGAGATGGTCTGCTTTCTCGTGGCCTATCACATGGATCTCTCGGCTGCCATGCGTCGCGATATCTTCGATCCCGAAACGATCCATGCTTTGGCCAAGCGAGTTGGTAGCCAGGAGCGGCTCAAGATGCTGGCTCTGCTGACTTACGCCGATATTGGCGCGGTCAATCCAACTGCGCTCTCGCCCTGGAAAGCCGAGAACCTGTGGAGAGTATATTTCGCCACCGCCAACTATCTGAATCGAAGCGTGGATGATGATCGCTTTCACCTGGCGGGACACGACGAGCAGGTTGCGCGCATTCGCCTGCTGGCTCCGCAGCTGGGCCGCCGGCTGCGGGACTTTCTGGAAGGACTGCCACAGCGTTACCTGGTTATGCATTCCGCCGAAGAGATCATTCAGCACGTGGAGATGGCCTCGCAGCTCAATTCCAGTCCGGTGCAGACGGAACTCAAGAGGCTCCGCGGCGATTTTGCACTCTCGGTGATTACACACGATCGTCCCGCTCTGTTTTCCACGCTGGCAGGAGTGCTGGCTGGATGGGGCATGAACATCCTGAAGGCCGACGCCTTTTCCAATGACTCCGGCGTCGTCGTGGACACGTTTGTCTTCACCGATCACTTCCATACACTTGAGATGAACGTGCAGGAGTGGGAGCGCTTTCGTAATAGCTTCAGCGATGTTCTCAACGGCTCGGTTCCGCTGGAGAAACTCGCGCGCAAAAGAGCTGGCGGAACTGCGAAGGCTCCCAAGGTGAAAGTCGAAACCACCATCAACTTCGATCAGAGTTCGTCGAGTCACAGTACGGTCGTAGAAGTCATAACCCAGGACCGTTCCGGCCTGCTGCATCGCATTGCCGCAGTCTTCGCCGAGTGCGGATGTAATATCGAAGTAGCGCTGATCGATACCGAAGGCGAAACGGCGATCGACACCTTCTATCTCAGGGTTACTGGAAGAAAGCTTGCCGACGAGGAATGTTTGCGGTTGAAGGCTGCGCTGGAAGTCGAACTGGAGTCCTAAGTCTCAGCTTCGCCCCCGTTATCCTGCTCTTCCTCAACGTCGAGATGCAATCGATGTTATACAATCAGAGAGCTACCCGGTGGTGGACAGTCTGTTGCGCGTCTGTGCTGAAGTTCCTGCACGTCCCGCCGCTGTGGGTTCCGGTGCAAGCGAAAGCTTCCTGGGTGGTTTCCGGGCAGAAGCCCGCCAGTTTTCTGCGCGGTGTCCCATGTCCTGCCAGAGCAATTCCGCCGCGCTCCGTGCCGGCCCAAATAGGAGTTTTTAGCAATGGCTAAGATCGCAAAAACAGGTGACCGCAAGAAGGTCATGGATACTTCCAAGAGCACCAACTGTCCGAAGTGTGCCAAGCCCACCCGGATCGTCAAGCGTGTGAAGGATCGTGAACGCAATGTGCCGGGTGGTGTCTTCATCTCCTGCTCGGCTTGCGAGTTCTACGAAAAACTATAGCTGATTGCAGGCTGAAAAACGCGCCTCCCAGCGAGGCGCGTTTTTCTTGCGCGATCTTCATTCTCTATCAACTAGCCTGGCGCTTCGGGAAATCAGCTTCACCTCTGCCTTGCTCCTGAATCGCTTCGGGTGCGAGTGGAACAATGGATCGGCTCTGTCCGGTGATCAGCCGCGCACCACGCTGAAAAGTGACGTACTCCCAGACCCACTCGGCGAGAACCTGAAGGCGGTTGCGGAAACCGATAAGAAACAGCAGGTGGACCAAAAGCCAGGCGAGCCAGGCAATTAAGCCGGATAATCGGAAGCCCCTGATGTCCGCGACTGCCGAAGAGCGGCCTATGGTTGCAAGACTACCCTTGTCAACGTAGCGGAACGGTTTGCGCATCTCACCGCGGAGGTCGCCCAGGATAGAGGCTGCGGCAAACCGTCCCATCTGGATCGCGGCGGGGGCGACTCCGGGAACAGGCATTCCGTTCTGCTGACGAATGGACGCCAGATCGCCAAGGACGAAAACCTCAGGGTGTCCGACGATGGTCAGATCCGGTTGAACCACGACGCGGCCTGCACGGTCGGTAGGTGCCCCGAGAAACTTGCCGAGCGGAGAGGCCGAAACTCCCGCGCCCCAAAGCACCACCGATGCAGGCAAAGCACGCTCGCCGAGATACACGTGCGATTGGTCGATCCTGGTCACCATCGCACCGGTCATCACCTGCACCCCCAGCTTCTCCAACTGCCGTTCGGCGGAGGCGGATAGTTCCTCGGGGAATGCGGGAAGGATTCTAGGGCATCCTTCAATGAGAAAGATTTGAGTGCTCCGGGGATTAATCGAACGAAAGTCGGAAGCCAAAACGTTCTGGGCTATACCAGCAAGCGCGCCCGCCAATTCAACTCCGGTGGGCCCGCCCCCAACCACAACAAAGATGATCGGCTCGGATTCTTTTTTGAGGCGGGCACGACGTTCGGCAATTTCAAACGCCAGTAACATGCGGCGACGGATCTCGATGGCATCTTCGACGGTCTTCAATCCTGGAGCGTAGATGGCCCACTCTGGATGCCCGAAGTAGGTGTGGGTGGCACCACCGGCAACGATCAGATAGTCATAGGAGAGCTCATCATTTTGGAGTAGTTGAACCTTGCGATGCTCAAGGTCAAAGCCTGTCGCCTCAGCCAACAGCACGGAAACATTTTCGTTGTCTTTGAAGATGTGCCGAATAGGATAGGCAATCTCACCGGGTGAAAGCTCAGCGGTTGCAACCTGATAGAGAAGAGGTTGAAACGTATGATGATTCCGCCGGTCCACCAGAGTAACGCGGACGTTTTCTTCTTTGGCGAGTGCGCGCGCGGCGTAGAGTCCGGCAAAGCCCGCTCCAATGATGACGACGGAAGGAATGTCTTTTGCGATACTCATGTTCATTCGTCCGGTTGAATTTATTAGATAGATGAGGTCCTTCGCGCGTAGGAGTCTCGGGAATCCAGAAACTTTCATCGAACCGTTATGGCTGAATGAGAGATGGTTGTGCTACTCTGGAGCACATCAGAAACAGGAATTTCTAAATGATCGATAGTGTCACGCCGACACTGCCCAATCGTGTGTAGGTGTATGCCCAATTTTGTCCCGCGTGCAACGTGATCGGGTTACGCTGAGGAATATCCCAATTCTTTCGGCTGGTCGTTTGGCTCGTTAGGCCGGAACCGGCGAAGCTGTCGTGTGGAGTGATCAGTGGGAAGTTTTGCGTCGTCGCGAGAGGTCCGAGACTGTTCACCGGCGCGTCAGGCCGAGCTAGCCTGGGTTTCGCGCGTGGAACAGTTTGCAAAGCGCGGTTTTGACATTGTTTTCTCCCTGCTCGCCTTGGTGTTCATCTCTCCCGTACTGCTGATGATCGCCATACTGGTGAAACTGGATTCGGAAGGGCCAGTTCTGTACATCTCCGAGCGGATCGGCAGAAATGGAGAGCGCTTTCGCTTCCTAAAGTTCAGGACCATGGTGAAAGAGGCAGACTCGTTACGCGGTGCGTTGCTGCATCTAAACGAGCGGCAGGGTAATTTGTTCAAGATGTCCAATGATCCGCGGGTGACGCGTTTGGGGCGCATCTTGCGGCGCTACAGCCTGGATGAGTTGCCGCAGTTTTTCAGTGTTCTGACCGGGCACATGAGCGTGGTTGGACCGCGTCCTTGCCTGACCAGCGAGTATGCTCGCTACACGAAAGAACAGCGCCGCCGCGTGCAGGCCGTGCCCGGCATCACTGGCCTGTGGCAGGTCGAGGGACGCACGAATCCTTCGGCGGATGCGTATTTCAAGCTGGATATTTACTATGTTGAGAATTGGAGTTTGTGGCTCGATACGAAGATTCTGCTGAAGACCGTGTTTGTGGTGTTTGCGGGAACGGGAGAGTAGAGCAATCGAGAACGGGGAATTCGCAAAGGGCTGAGGCCCTTTTTCTATTGCTAGCTTATTACTCGAAGATGAGCAGGCGAGAGCGGTCGATTGGCGGAAAAGATAATCCTTTAGCTAGCCGGGTTTACCGGTGAGTAAATCGTTTGCCGGACGGCCGATCCATTGACGGTTCAGACAACAAAAAAGCTCCGAAGCTATGTTCAATCGGGCAATGGTTGGTGAGCGCTAGGGCGCGACCGGCAGGATGATTCGCTGGGCCGCTGACTGCAATGCCTCCTGCAAACCTGCGACGTGCTCGGCAGTGCTCAGATAACTGATGATCATCATGCGCAGCACGCTCTTGCCGCGCACATGAGTACGGCTGATCCAGTAACGGCCGTCGCGGTTGAACTCATCGATAAAATTCTGATGCGCAGCTTCCGCGTCATCTTCGTCTACGCCGCGGAGACGGAAGTTGAGGATCGGCAAAGTCTGCGGAGCGGCGAGCGTAAAGTACTCGGAGTGCTCGAACCACTGGCGCATGTCAGAGGCGAGCTGCATCTGGCGCTCGATCATCTCTTCATACGCCTGGCGTCCATGGACGCGCAGAGTGAGCCAGAGCTTCAGCGAGTTCATGCGGCGCGACCACTGCGCGCTGATCTTGAAATTGTCGATCATGGTTGGCCGCGCCACGCGAGGCATGTACGGCGAAGTGACGGAGAAGGTTTTCTCCAGCATCGGTGCGTGACGCGTCAAAATGACTCCGGCGGCGAAGGGCATCGAGAGCCACTTGTGCGGATCGATGGTGATGGAGTCAGCACGCTCAATGCCGCTGAGTAATCCGCGATACTTGTCACTGAACGCAGCAGCCGCACCGTAGGCGCCATCGACATGCAACCAGAGTCCGTAGCGCTCGGCGATGGAGGCCAGAGCGTTCAGGTCATCGATGGCTCCGGAGCTGGTGGTGCCGGCGGTGGCGACGATGCAGAAGGGAAGAAAGCCGCAGGCGTAGTCGGCTTCAATCTGCAGGATGAGGCGCGCGGTGTCGAGACGGAGACTGTCGTTGACCGGAACGCGACGTAGTGCCTTGCGTCCCAGGCCGAGCAGTCCTGCGGATTTTTCCAGCGAATGGTGCGACTCCGCTGAGGCGTAGAGCACAGGGCGGGCGCCGATGGTTGCGATGCCATCTTCGATCGCGTTGGGAAAATGTTGCGAAATGGCCAGTGCGAGGGCGGTGAAGTTGGCCTCATTGCCGCCGCTGGTGAAGGTGCCGTCGCAGAGGATCGCATCTGGAGGCTCGGGTGCGTCGGCGACCGTCTTATGCCAGCCAAAACGCGAGGCGATCCAGCCGATGGTTTCTGCTTCAAGGGTGCTGGCAAACTGCGAGCGCGCAAGAGACGCGAGTTGCGGATTGAGCGCCGAAACCAGCGCTTCGGCCAGCACGGCCATGTAGGTCGGCGTCGGATTCATCAGTCCGAAGTAGTTGGCCGAGGGGATGTGAAAGCCACGGTCGATCATCTCCTGGCAGAGGCCGTCCAGAACCTGGGTAGCGTCTGAGCCGAGCTCCGGCAACGGGTGCGGGTTGTGGGTAACCGTGCGCTGGTCGTCAGGAGGCTGGATGGCTCGATTGTTCAGGGAGGAGAAATACTGATCGATGCGGTCGATGAGACGGTAGCCGAGCTCCCGGCGTTCTTTGCTGGTGAAGTCAAATCCCATTGGGGTACTCGCTTCTTTACGGTAAAAGGGCAGTATGCAAGGCTCGACCCCGCGCGGCGGTGGCCGTCCTTCCGCCTGATAGTGTAGATCAAGACCGGCGGGAGTGGGTGCAAAAAATGGAGCGGGGTTAAATTCCGGGGTGCAAATGCTAAGGCATGAGACGAGCCCAGTTTTCCCACATCTGCTGACTGCGGCAGATGTGGGGACCTGCAAACGCGACTACAAAAGCAACAGCAAACGCAAACTACAAAGTCAACAACCCCACCTTAGCCGCGCAAAAGGCGCGCGCCGAAGGTGGGGCACCCGCCTTCCGGTATTCCCACATCTGCTGACTACGGCAGATATGGGGCACCTGACCTCCCCACATTACCTGCTTCCTAGTGTAGTGCGATGAAAGTCAGAACAGTTATGGTGCCTACCCGGTATATCCACACACTCCAACGCGAGGAGAGTTGACGACCGGCAGGCACATTTCGTCGCCACACTCATGTGCAACGACGCACGATTTGCAAAGCCAGCCCTCCCCATTCCATGCGCATTCGGTACAGATCTGAGTAGCTGGTTCGTTCCCGCAGCGCTGACAGGTTACCTGCGGTGCCTCGTTTCTGGCCAACAGTTGCACTTTCGCTGAACCTCGTTCACAAAGAGCAACAACCTTTAGCGCAAGAGCGGTTGTGGAGCCGTAGTCATACTCGTAGAAGAACCTCATTCCCACCTCAAGCACTTGGTTCAACCGCGTACCCATGTCCAGTTCCTCATCCATGAGTTCGTCTTCATCCATGGGCTCTGAAGCATAGCGTTTGCCGCCTATTTCAAACGCACTCAAGTGACCGCAGCATTCAAGCCAGGTATGGCGGAGAAAATCGTCGAGTTTGTTTAGCGGGGACGCAATAGGTAGCGCCACATGCATCCAGTACGCCTTCGCCTCACGCCCTTCGACAAGTAAATGGAAGCTCTGGCCAGTCGGCTTCTTCGAAGTCGGCAATGGTCCGGAAGAAGATCCCAGATGGCCGCACGCGAGTAGATGCCGTGTCATGGACGCCTTGGCGACTATCTCTCCGCAGAGATAACACTTTCCCATCGATTGCTGTTTGCTCATGACTGAACATTATAATGCGTCATATATAGAAACATTTATCGTTTAGCCGGGTTCTTATACAAGGGGACACGGCGGATGAGAATCGCACCTCAAGTGGTTCTGACAATCGAACAGAGGACGAAGTTGGAAACCTATGCGCGCGGCCGCAGGATACCCGCCCGGCTTGTGTTGCGGGCCAAGATCGTGTTGCTGGCCGCTGAAGGCAAGCAGGACATCGAGATTGCCCGCCTGCTTTCGATCGTGCCGCGCACCGCCGCACGCTGGCGCTCGCGTTTTCTGCGCAACGGTATTGCCGGACTGGAACACGACGCGCCACGGCCCGGCCGCACGCCCTCCATCTCGCCGGAGTTGGTGCGCATGGTGATTACCAAAACCACGAAGGAAAAACCTCCGCATGCAACCCACTGGAGTACGCGCACCATGGCCGCCGCGGCCGGTATTAGCGAGGCCAGCGTACGGCGCATCTGGCACAGTCACGGCCTGAAACCGCACCGCATGGAAACCTTCAAGCTGAGCAACGACTCCCATTTTTCCGAGAAGCTGGAAGATATCGTCGGGCTCTATCTGAATCCGCCCGAACACGCGCTGGTCCTTTCGCTCGACGAGAAGAGCCAGATCCAAGCTCTGGACCGTACCCAGCCCGGCTTGCCCATGAAGAAGGGCCGCGCCCAGACGATGACCCACGATTACAAGCGGAATGGAACCACTACGTTGTTTGCTGCTCTCAACACGCTTGATGGCAGCGTGATGGCTACCTGCATGGAACGTCATCGTCATCAGGAGTGGCTGAAGTTCCTACGTCTCATCGATCACCAAACACCCGCCGACAAACAGCTCCACCTCATCGTCGATAACTACGCCACCCATAAACATCCGGCGGTGCAGCGCTGGGCGGAGCGCCACAAGCGCTTTCATTTTCACTTCACTCCGACCAGCAGCAGCTGGCTCAACATGGTCGAACGATTCTTTCGCGACTTGACCGAAAATCAGCTCCGGCGCGGAGTCTTCACCAGCGTTGAAGTTCTCGAACAAACCATCCTCGCCTATATCGAAGAACATAATCGCAGCCCCAAGCCTTTCATCTGGACTGCTAAGGCCAATGACATCCTCGAAAAGGTCAAACGCGCCAGGGCCTATCTCAATAACAGCTCATCTGTGTGACGCACTACACTAGTTGATCGTTTGGAATAGCAGCTCCCACGTTGATTCAGTGTCGCCCACGCAGGCAAGATCATCTAAGGGATTTAGGTGGAGGTAGGGAGATGGCGATTCGAGGGCTGAAATCACTTGCAGGTCTGCTTGTGGCCGCGATTTTTGCCCTGCCCGCGTTTGGAAACACTTTAAATGCAAGCACTCCAAATGGAGGCGTTTCCAACCCAAGTACGGCGGCGCCAGGGTTGATCAATTACATCGAAGGACAGGTTTTGATTGGCACGCAAGTTCTCAACTCCAATTCGGTTGGGAGAACACAGCTAAAGGCGGGCGAGAGCTTAACTACAGAAGAGGGCAAGGCCGAGGTGCTGCTCACTCCGGGAGTGTTTTTGCGTGTCGGCGATAACAGCTCTGTGAAGATGATCTCTCCGGATCTTGCTAATACTGTGGTTGAGTTGGACAAGGGGCATGCCATTGTTGAAGCCGCGGATGTTCACAAGCAAAACGACATTCGCGTCATTGCGGGCGGAGCCACGATCCGGCTGCTGAAGCCAGGATTGTATGATTTCGACTTGAGGCAGGATCAGCTCCGCGTCTTTGACGGTAAGGCTAGAGTTGAAGATGGTGGGAAGCGGATTACGGTGAAGGGCGGACGAGAGTTGGAACTAGCTCAAGGAAGCAAGCTCAAGCCCACCAAGTTCAAAAAGGAGCCGTACGAGCAGGGTAGCTTATATCGCTGGAGCAGCCTGCGATCCGCCTATCTGGCGGAAGCCAACGTGAATTTAGGCGATATGTACGCGGCGGACATGTGGGGCGGCTGGGGCGGACCGAACTGGTATTGGGACCCGTGGTTTGACTCCTACACGTTTATTCCGGGAGATGGGATCTTCTATAGTCCATTCGGCTGGGGCTTCTACTCTCCTTGGCTAGCCTATAATGCTCCGTTCTACCCGTTCTTTGGGGTTGGTGGGGTTTATGGTCACGGCTATGGCGGGCCGTTTCCTCGTCGTTTCAACACCTTCTCGCGTGATTGGGCAGGTCACTCGCCCTACCTTGCCGACGGCAACTACTCGCACGGGATTTACCATGGGCCGGGCTCTATGGGGGGTGGCTTCCATTCTGGACGGCAGACGGCCGGAGTTGGAGCTGGCGTTGGTGAGTTTGGCGGCGGTGGCTTCCACGGTGGTGGCTTCGGTGCAGAGGGCGGAGGTTTCCATGGTGGTGGTGGCGGAGGATTCCATCGCTGAATTTGGATGAAAGGGTTTCTGTTGTCGGCCGCACACAGCTGGATGTGCGGCTTTTCTTTGATTCGAAGGTCCTGAGAACCCCACATCTGCTGACTTCGGCAGATGTGGGGCACGTTCGTTCCCGCTATCTCTGTTCTGTGATCGCGGCCTCAGCTTTGTCTTCTTCCTTCTTTTCGGGGCGTAGCAGAGGGAAGAGGATGACATCGCGGATGGAGGTGGAGCCGGTGAGGATCATGGCGAGGCGGTCGATGCCGATTCCTTCGCCGGCGGTGGGAGGCATGCCGTAGGAGAGGGCGCGGATGTAGTCCTCGTCCATCTGGTGCGCCTCGTCGTTGCCGCGCGCGCGCTCGGAGAGTTGCTGCTCAAATCGGCGGCGCTGCTCTTCGGGATCGTTGAGTTCGCTGAAGGCATTGCCCAACTCCATGCCCGCGACATAAAGTTCGAATCGCTCGACGAAATCAGGCTCGTCGCGCTTGTTTTTCGAGAGCGGCGAGATAGCAAGAGGGAAGTCGTAGATGAAGGTCGGCTGCCAGAGATGCTCTTCGGCGACCGCCTCGAAGATGGCGGCGATGGTGATGCCCGCGGGCTCCTTGGGATCGTAGGGAAGATTGACCTTGGCCCTCTGAAGGCGGCGTACGAGTTGTTCGAGCTGCTCGGGAGTCTTGAAATCTTCCATAGTGGGCGGGACGCCGGCAGCCTGGGGCCAATACTTGATGATAGCCTCGCGCATGGAGAGGCGCTGGAAGCTCCTCCAGTCGATCTCGCGCTCGCCGAACTGGTTGATGAGAGTTCCGTTTACCTCGAGCGCAACCTGCTTTAGAAGCTCCTCTGTTAAGTTCATCAGGTCGTTGTAGTCGGCATAGGCCTGGTAGAACTCGAGCATGGTGAACTCGGGGTTGTGACGGGTGGAGACACCCTCGTTGCGGAAATTGCGGTTGATCTCATAAACGCGATCGAGGCCGCCAACGACGAGGCGCTTGAGGTAGAGCTCCGGGGCGATGCGCAGGAAGAGGTCGACGTCGAGCGTGTTGTGGTGGGTAACGAAGGGACGCGCGGCGGCGCCTCCGGCGATGGGCTGCATCATCGGAGTTTCGACCTCGATGAAGTCGCGGGCGTCGAGGAAGCGGCGGATGGATTGCACGATTCGGGCGCGCTTGGTGAAGACCTGACGCACCTCGGGATCGATCAGATCAACATAGCGCATGCGATAGCGCAGCTCAACGTCGGTGAGGCCGTGGAACTTCTCGGGCATCGGCAGAAGATCTTTGGCGAGGAAGGTGAGATCTTCAACGTGAATGCTGAGCTCGCCGGTGCGGGTGCGGAAGAGATAGCCCTTGACGCCGACATGGTCGCCGATATCGAGGAGCCTATAGAGCTCCCATAGCTTGTCGCCGACTGCGTCCTTTTTGACGTAGATTTGGAGCTTCTCGCCGGATTGCTGGAGATGGGCGAAGCTGGCCTTGCCCATGAGGCGGATGGCGATCAGTCGCCCGGCGACGGTGACGTTGACGCGCTCGGCCTCAAACTGTTCGCCGGTGCTGGCGGCGTGTTCGGCTAGAATGCGGGGTACCGGATGGCTGGCGTTGAAGTGGTGAGGATAGGCAGGCTGACCGAGGGCCTCGATCTGCTGCAGCTTCTGCTTGCGTAGCTCGTAAATGTTTTCGTCTAGGGACACAGGAAAATTGTATAACAGCAGGGGAGCTGCGAGTTGCGAGTAGCCGGATGCGGCTTCAGCGGGGAGCTAAGAAATCGTGGATATGAGAGACGGGAAACCGGAGAAGCGGGAAGAGAGTCCGTGGGTGTTGGTGGCGCGTTATTCGGAGATCGGGTTCATGATTCCGGCGTCTGTGATTGTGGGATATCTGCTGGGATTGGCCGTGGATTACCTGCTGCACACGCATTGGATCTACCTGGTTGGGATCGTCTTGGGAGCGGTGGCCGGATTTGTGTCGATGATTCGACGGGCGCTGCGGGCGAGCGCCGACGAAGACCAGGACGAAAAGAAGTGACGGACGCCGAGAAGCCGGAAGATTCGCGCGAGGATGTTCGCCGGGATTCTCATGAGGCTGGGGGCGAGGATTTGTCGCAAGAGTTGCGCGGAGAGGCGGGCGAGGGTTCGTCCGGAGAGGCGGAGCCGGCAGCGGAGGACTGGCCGGAGTCCGGGGAACTGGCATGGAGTGAGGCTTCAGAGGAGGAGATGGAGGAGTATGCGGGCACGTTGCGGCGCCTTGAATGGATGATTCTGGGGGCCGGAGCGACATGCGCGGGAGCCGTGTTGCGCCCGCTGGGCTGGATGCTGGCGGCGGGAGTGCTTTTGGGGACGGTGCTGGGGTGGGTCAATTTCCGCTGGTTGGCGGCGACGGTGAACGCGATCAGCGAGCGAATCGTGGAGGGCAAGAGCCGGGAGCGCGGTGCGGCCGTGATGGCGCGTGGAGTTGGGCGTCTCTGCTTGATGGCGGCCGTTGCGTATGTTATCTTTACTTGTTCCTTACGCGGCCTGGTTGGGTTCCTGGCAGGGCTAACGATGCCTGTCGTTGCAGTGATGTGCGAGGCCGTGTATGAGTTCGTCGCCAGCAACCGGCGATCATCCTGAATGGGACTAAACCAGACATTCAAATGCATCAACTGCCATTTACCGCGTTACTGAACCATTTGTTTGCCGGACCCGTAACAGCGCTGCTGAAAGCGCTGGGGATCCATCCCGCCCATACCAACGCGCCGATTCCCGACCATATCGCGATGCAGATCCTGGTTTTCATGATCCTGATCGCGTTTTTCCTGGCGGTTCGCGCGAGCCTTTCGGTGGAAAAGCCGAACGCGCTGCAGCACGTCGTGGAAGGCGTTTACAACTTCATCGACGCGCAAAGCTCCGAGATCATTGGGCACGACAACAAGCCCTACCTATCGTATCTGATCACGCTGGGGCTGTTCATTCTGCTCTGCAACCTGCTGGGGTTGATTCCGTTCTTCGAGACTCCAACCGGCGTTCCGGTGGTGCCGCTCGGCTGCGCCGTAGTGACCTGGTTCTTCTACCAGTTACATGGCTTGCGCGTGAACGGCCCGGGATATATCAAGCACTTCATGGGGCCGGTGTGGTGGCTAGCGCCGCTGATGTTCGTGATTGAGGTGTGCAGCCATCTGGCGCGCATGTTGTCACTCACCATCCGTCTGTTCGCCAACATGTTTGCCGGCGATATGGTGACCCTGGTGTTCTTCTCGCTGGTGCCGATTGGTTTGCCGGTGGTCTTCATGGGCTTGCACTTCGGCGTTGCATTGATCCAGACGTATATCTTCGTGCTGTTGGCGATGGTGTACCTGGGCGAAGCCACGGCGCACGAGCACTAAAAAGAAATCTGATGTGAGCAGCCGGTTCGCGGGCTGCTGGAAACGTTTTTGTTGTACGCCGCAAGCGTGAGGGCCTCCCATTGCGCGGAGCGTCAACCACCCACTGGCGGCGAAATCTGAAGGAGCAATGACAATGAGCAAGAAGCTTTTCGTAATTTTCTCAGCGATGGCCATTTTGATGCTGGCCACGCCGGTATTTGCACAGGAGCCCGCCGCCGCTGCTGCCGCTGCAGGCACGAACTGGGTCGCTATCGCATCCGGCTTTTCGATGGCGATTGCCGCCGGACTGGCCGCCCTCGGCCAGGGCCGGGTTGCTGCCGCTGCTTGCGAAGCGCTGGCCCGTAATCCTTCCGCCCGCGCCGGTATCCAGCTGTCGATGATTCTCGGCCTGGCATTCGTCGAGTCCCTCGTGCTGTTCACGCTGGTCGTGGTATTCGCCAAGGTTGTGAAGTAGGTTTTTAGACTGGAGCGAGGCCCCCGCCGTGGCGGGGGCCTCGTTTTGGAGTGAAGCGAATTGTGAGATTGTCGCTGGACAGCGAAGTTTCTAGCTTTAGGCAGTGAGCTTCAAGATAGATGTTATGCGTTTAATCTCTTCCGCCTCGAAGTCTGTGAGTTTCATAAATTCCACGCCGTAGCGGAAACTGTTTTTGTTGCGGACTACCGCGCGGACACCGAACATGATTCGAGAATAGGGCAACTGGAAGGAAATATTGATCGCACTGGCAACCGCAAGGTCCAGCGGAACATAGATGGCCATTCCTCCAAGCCCAAGGTCGTGCCCCCGCCCGCTTGACACACTCCCGTCATCGAGAACTACACGCACTGAAATGTTTATGGACAGGCGATCGCGATTGCGAACGGCAGCATAAAGTTGCGTTACATTTGAGTGTTCCATGATCTCTCCACAAATGTGCTGCACCGCAAGCCATTGAAAGAACGTACAGAGCATAGCCCCCTAAAGCTGAGCACGCGCTCTGGGGTCTCCGTAGGTCCTACTTCAAGATGGCCGATAGTACAGGTCACGTCGTGATAACGGACACTGTACTAACGTACTAAGATAGACGCAGTGTAGGCCAGATCGGATGCACAATGTAAGTTAAAAAATTGTAAAGATTTTGCCCCAAGCAAAAGGCCCGGAGCGAATCCGGGCCTTTCTCTGAACGACGGCTCTCTCTAGTGGCTGGCGAGGATGGTCGGCGCGCCTTGGGTGTAATGGAGGACTGCGTTGGGCAATACGCCGAGCCAGAGGGTTGCAATGAGGCTGATGGCGATGGCCATGCCGACTCCGAAGTGCAGCGAGGGCGCGGGCTCTTCCGTGCGCGGCTCAAACATATACATGCGGACAATCAGCCGCAGGTAGTAATAGGAGCCTACACCGCTGTTGGCTACGCCGATGATGGTGAGCCAGATGAGGTGAGTACGCAGCGCTGCGCTGAATACGTAAAACTTGGCGAAAAAGCCCCCGGTGATCGGGATGCCGATTAGCGACAGAAGGAAGAAGGTGAGCGCGGCAGCCAGTACGGGCGAGCGCTTTCCGAGTCCCGAGTAGTCATCGATCAGCGAGAAGCGCTCTCCGCTGCCGGCCATCTGGGTGATGATGGCGAATGCGCCGACGTTCATGGCGGCGTAGGCGGCGGAGTAAAACATTGCGGCTGAGATGCCGAGTTCGCGATTGCTGGCCGAAGCAAAGGCGACCATCAGGTATCCGGCGTGCGCGATGGAGGAGTAGGCCAACATGCGCTTGACGTTGCTCTGGAGTATGGCACCGAGATTGCCAATGCACATGGAAAGAACGGCGGCGACCCAGATGATCCAGAACCAGTGGGGCGAGGCCGTGTCGATTACGAGGCGGATAAGCACCGCAAAGGCAGCGGCCTTGGGCGCGGTGGACATGAAGGCCACCACGGGGGAAGGCGCGCCCTCGTAAACGTCCGGGGTCCAGACGTGGAAGGGAGCAGCGGCCACCTTGAAGCCGAGGCCGGTAAAGATGAGGGCGACGGCGATGTAGGCGAGCGGTTCGATATGGCTGCTGCTGAGGGCCGCAGCAATTTCAAAGACGTTGGTGGAGCCGGTAGCTCCGTAGAGCAGGGCCACACCGTAGAGGAAGAAGGCAGTGGCGAAGGAGCCGAGGAGGAAATACTTCATTGAGCTCTCGGCGCTTTCGGCAGAGCGGCGGCGGAAGCCGGCAAGGACGTAGCTGGAGATGGAGGAGATTTCCAGCGCGATAAAGATGAGCACCAACTCCAAAGCGGAAGACATCAGGCACATGCCGACCGATCCCAGCAGGATCAGGGCGTAGTATTCGCCGTGATCGATCTTCTGGTAAGGCAGGTAGTCGAGCGACATGAGGATGGTTGCCAGAGCAACCAGCAGAACGATCAGGTGAAAGAAGATGCTGAAGTGGTCGATCCGCAGCATCTGATTGAAGCCGAATCCGGCGAACTGAGGCTGCGCCTGATAGATGGTTGCGGCGATGGCGGCAATGGCGCCGACGGCGGCAAACAGGCCGAGACCTTTACGGCTGCGGTGCGGGGGTAGGAGCGACTCGATGAACATGACGAGCATGCCCCAGACCGTGAGGACGATTTCAGGAAGAATACGGATATAGTCGGCGGCTGTTGGCATGGCTATTTGAGCACCGTGTTGACCTTGACTTGAAGTGTGGGGGCAGAGGACGCAACGTTGGCTCCGTCCAGTATTCCCGCGACCGAAGCGTCGATGGAGTTCATCCAGAGGCCGGGGAGGACTCCCATCACGAGAGCCACAAGCGCCAGAGGCCAGAGAATGCTTCGTTCACGCAAATCGGCATCGGGCAGCTTTGCGTTGACCGGGTTGGTAATGGTTCCGTAGAAGGTACGCTGGTAGAGCCAGAGCATGTAGAAGGCGCTCCAGATGACGCCGCTGGCGGCAAGGACTCCATAGATCGCCCTGGCCTGGAAGGCGCCGCTGAGAACCAGGAACTCGCCGACGAATCCGTTCATCAGCGGCAGGCCGATGGAAGAGAGCGTGATGATCAGAAAGAGCGTGGCATAGACAGGCATGGGTGTGGCGAGACCGCCGTATTCCTTGATGTCGTAAGTGTGGCGGCGGTCATACACCATGCCCAACAAAAGGAAGAGTGCGCCGGTCGAGATGCCGTGGTTGATCATCTGGAGGACGGCGCCATCCATACCTGCGCGGGTGAAGCTGTAGATGCCCAGCACCACGAAGCCGAGATGGCTGACCGACGAGTAGGCGACCAGCTTCTTCATGTTTGGCTGGACGAGGGCGACCAGCGCTCCGTAGATGATTCCGATGATCGCGAGGGTGATGATCCAGGGCGCGTTCCGGTGCGCCTCGGCGGGAAAGAGGCCGACATTAAAGCGCAAGAGGCCGTAGGTTCCCATCTTCAGCAGGACTCCGGCGAGCAGCACCGATCCGGCAGTGGGTGCTTCGACGTGTGCATCCGGCAGCCAGGTGTGAAGAGGGAAGAGCGGCACCTTGACGGCGAAAGCAAAGAAGAATCCCAGAAATAACCAGAGCGCAGTATGGCCGGGCAGGGCGATGGCTCCGGTGGCAAGCAGATGCTGGAGTTCGGTGAAGTCGAAGGTTCCCGACTGGGAGTAGAGCCAGATGATGGCCGCGAGCATGAAGACCGAGGCGATCATGGTGTACAGGAAGAACTTGACGGCGGCATAGACACGGCGCTGGTGGCCGTAGATTCCAATGATAAGAGCCATCGGGATCAGCGTGGCTTCCCAGAAGAAGTAGAAGAGAAACAGATCCAGTGCGATGAAGACGCCGATCATCGCCGTCTCCAGCAGGAGCAGCAGGATGAAGAACTCCTTCACGCGCTCGTGGATCGATTTCCAGGATGCCATGACGCAAAATGGAACCAGGAAGGTGGTCAGTACGACGAGCCAGAGGGAGATGCCGTCGATACCGATGTGGTAGTGAATATTGGGGCTGGTGATCCAGCGCAGGTTCTGCTCATAGGCAAAGCTGCCAGAACCGGCGGGCGCGACCTCGCGATAGTGCGCCGGCAGATGCGTGGAAACTAGGAAGGTGATGATCGAAATCGCCATGGCGAACCAGCGAATATCGCGATCGCGGCGCGGCAGGAAGGCGATCAACAGCGCTCCCGCCGCGGGCAGGAAGGTTATCAGCGTGAGAATCCAGGGATTAAGCGTAGATAAGTTCATCGGGTTCCCATCCAGACCATGTAGGCGACCACCGCCGCGGCACCGGCGGCAATCCACCCGGCGTAGCTGCGCACCAGACCGGATTGCTGTTGGCGCACAATCTGCGATACGTCGCAGGCGGCGACAGCGGATTCGTTGACCGTGCCGTCGATCACCTTCTGGTCAATGCTCTGCCAGAGCACAGCCCGCGAGAAGGAGACCAGAGGAGTAATGATTACGGCGGAATAAAGTTCATCGATCCGATACTTGTCGCGGACCAGAGTGTAGAAGCCATTGAGGCTCTCGGCGATCTTGGCGGGCAGTTCCGGGCGCTTCACATAAAGGAACCAGGCGAGCCCGAGGCCGGCAAAGGCGATGAGCACGGAGACTCCCATCAGCAACTCTTCGGTACCTTTGCTCTCGGTGGCGGCGCCTTCGCCTTCGCTGACCGGGGTAGCGGTGGCCTCGCCGTTCTGGGCCGCGCTCTGTTCAACGGAAACCTTCTGAATTACCGGGCTGAGGAAGTGCTCGAAACGGTTGCCGATACCGACCCAGCCGCCGACGATGGAAAGCACGGCCAGCAGGACCAAGGGGCCGAGCATGAGCCATGGCGATTCGTGCGGCGTACCGTGATGATCACCGTGACCAGTATCAGTATCATGGCCGCCGTTCCCGCTGTGCGCGGCGTGAGCTTTCGGTCGCGCACCACGATACTCGCCGAAAAAGGTGAGGAAGACGAGGCGGAACATGTAGAAGCTGGTCATAAAGGCGGTGATGACGCCGAAGGCCCAGAAGATTTTGCTTCCATGTGGACTACTGAAAGCCTGCCAAAGAATTTCGTCCTTGGAGAAGAAGCCGGCGAAGGGTGGAATTCCGGAGATGGCGAGAGTCGCGATCAGCATGGTCCAGTAGGTCACGGGCATATATTTGCGAAGTCCGCCCATCTTGCGCATGTCCTGCTCGCCGCCGACGCCGTGAATGACCGAGCCGGCACCGAGGAAGAGCAGCGCCTTGAAGAAGGCGTGGGTCATCAGATGAAAGACTCCGGCGGAGTAGGCTGCGACTCCGGCGGCCATGAACATGTAGCCGAGCTGCGAAACCGTGGAGTAGGCAAGCACGCGTTTGATGTCGGTCTGCGTGATGCCGATAGTAGCGGCGAAGAAGCTGGTGAGGGTGCCGATGACGGCCACGGCGAGCAGCGCGATGGGAGCGCGGCTGAAGATGGCGTTGGAGCGGCAGACCATGTAAACGCCAGCAGTGACCATGGTGGCGGCGTGGATGAGGGCGGAGACCGGCGTGGGGCCTTCCATGGCGTCCGGCAGCCACACGTAGAGAGGAATCTGCGCGCTCTTGCCGCAGGCACCGACGAGCATCAGCAGGCCGATGGCGGTTAGCACTCCGGCGGTCGTCTCAGCCGGGAAGTGCGATGCGATATCAAAGACCGTGGCGTAGCGCAGGGTTCCAAAGTGCTGAATGAGGAGGAAGAGCGCAATCAGGAATCCGAAGTCGCCGACGCGATTAGTGATGAAGGCTTTTTTGCCGGCGTTGGCGGCCGAGTCCTTGAGGAAGAAGAAGCCGATGAGCAGATACGAGGCGAGACCCACGCCCTCCCAGCCAACGAACATGAGCAGGTAGTTGTTGGCGAGCACCAGCGTGAGCATGAAGAACATGAATATGTTGAGGTAGGCGAAGAAGCGGTAATAGCCACCCTCATGCTCCATGTACGCGACGGAGTAAACGTGAATCAGGAATCCTACCCCGGTGACGACCAGCATCATGACCAGGGAGAGATGGTCGAGATAGAGTCCGAAGTCGACGGAGAAATTGCCGGCGCGAATCCAGGTGCCGTAGAGGGTCTCGACGGCATCGGCACCCGAGTGCAAGAGCGCGTAGGCCTGGGTGCAGGCGACCAGAAACGACGCTCCGGTGAAGAAGAGCGCGATGGAGGCGACCACGGGCTTGGCGAAGCGCTTGCCGAAAAGTCCATTGATCAGCGCACCCGCCAGGGGCAGGATCGGAATCAGCCAGAGATACTGGGAGAATTGATTCATAGTTTCAGTAAGTTCACCCGGTCGACGTTAAGCGTCTCGCGTGTGCGATAAACAGAGATGATGATAGCCAGCCCCACTGCGGCTTCGGCGGCGGCAACGACCATGACGAAAAAGACGAAGATGTGTCCGTCAAGGGTTCCAAGACGGGTAGCAAAGGTTACGAAGGACAGGTTCACGCCGTTCAGCATCAGCTCAATGGACATAAAGAGCGTGATGATGTTGCGCTTGGTGAGGAAGCCGGTGACGCCACAGGCGAAGAGAAACGCACTTAGCAGCAGATACCAGGAGATGGGGATCATGAGGAGTGGCTCCTGCGGGCCAGCACGACCGCGCCCATAATTGCGATGAGCACGAGAACGCTGGTGACTTCAAAGGCGAGAAGGTACTTGGTGAAAAGCAGCATGCCCACTTTGTCGGCCGGGCCATAGAGGGCGCCGATGCGGACGAGCTCCCCTTTCGGATGGTGCTGGAGCAACACCCAGATGCCGATGGCGCCGCCGATGAAGAGGCCCGGGATGCCTAAGATCTTGGCGACATGGCTGCCTTCGGACTTTTCTTCCTCGCCGGCATTGAGCAACATGATGACGAAGATGAAGAGCACCATGATCGCTCCGGCGTAGATGATCACCTGCACGACGGCGACGAACTCAGCGCCGAGCAGCAGGTAGATGAGAGACAGCGAGCACATGACGACGATGAGCGAAAGCGCGCTGTTGATCGTCTTCCGCTGAAGCAGGAGACTGATCGAGCCAGCTACACAGAACGTCGCGAAAAGTATAAACAGAAAGTAATGCATCAGTTTTCCATTCCGGCCATCATGCGTGAATTGCCACGAAGAAAGCGGTAACAATCACGTTGGCCAGCGCCAGCGGGAAGAGGAACTTCCAGCCGAAGGCCATCAACTGGTCATAACGGAAGCGCGGCAGCGTGCCGCGAATCCAGATATAGACGAACAGGAAAAAGAAGATCTTGCACGCAAACCACAATAGCGGCAGGAAGGCCTGCACTGCCGCAGGCAGGAAGGGCAGCGACGGGCCACTCCATCCTCCCAGGAACATGATCGAGGCGATGCAGGCGACGGTCACCATGTTGGCGTATTCGGCCATGAAGAACATGGCGAATTTCATCGCGCTGTATTCGGTATGGTAGCCGGCGACCAGCTCGGTTTCCGCCTCCGGCATGTCGAAGGGGATGCGGTTGGTCTCGGCGTAGGCCGCCATCATGTATACGAAGAACGCAATGAACTGGCCCCGGAAGAGATACCACTGCGGAATGCCGTGCCAGGTGCCGAGCTGCGTGTGCACGATGCCGCGAAGGCTGAGGGTGCTCGACATGAGCAGCACGCCCACCAGTGAGAGGCCGAGCGAAACTTCATAGCTGACCATCTGTGCCGAGGCGCGCAACGAGCCAAGCAGTGAGTATTTGCTGTTCGACGACCAGCCTGCGAGGGCAATTCCATAGACCCCAAGCGAGGTGATGCCGAGGATGACGAGAATCCCCACATTGATATCGCCGGCCTGCCCGGAAGCCTCCGTCACGCCTGTGATCTGCATCGGGGTGCTGATGCCGAAGAGGTGAACGATGGGGCCAATGGGAACCATGGCAATCGAGGTGAGAGCCATGATGAGCGACAGGCACGGCGCGAGAAGATAGATGTGCTTCTCGACGTAGGGCGGCGTCAGGTCCTCTTTGAACAGAAACTTGGCTCCATCGGCTAGAGGCTGCAGTAAACCGAAGGGACCGACGCGCGAGGGTCCCCAGCGGTTTTGCATACGGCCCACCAGTTTGCGCTCCAACCACACGGTGTAGGCGACAACGGTGAGCAGAACGCCAATGGTGACGGCGATCTTGATTACCGCGACGATCAAAAAAGTCAAAGCGTTCATCGGAAGATTATTCCCCGGCCGTGGCGCACCTAAACTGTTGTGCGCGACGGCAGATACTTACAAATTCCAGCCCGAGGGCCGGATCAAAATCATAATCAGTCAGCCACAATCGGTTCGCTTGCCTTGCGATGGTTCTCGACGACCGAGTTCAATGTTGCGGAGTAGCGGCCAAGCGTGCCGGAGGTGAATAGAGAATCTCCGGCGGGCGAAACCAACTCAGGGCGGCTTGGAATTGCAGCGGGCTCGATCTGTACCAGTTGCGTTCGCTGGGGGTTTCCGACCGCGAGCTCAAGCTGAGAGATGGCGTAGCCCGGAACCAATTCAGAAATTTCATCGAGCGTAATCGTTGGGTCCAGGGGCGAAGTCCGCGAGGCCAGCCCATGGGCTTCGGTAAACACGGCGTTACGATCGGCTTCGCCGGATTGAGCTCCGCGGCTCTGGCCCGCGTCGGCAAAGGTGTAGCCACGGAAGGGCACGAGAGATTCAAGGTCGGCGCCCATCTTTTCGGCAAGTCGAATGATGATCTCAAAGTCGGCCTTGACGCCATGAACGTCAGAGGCTTTTTTGAGGCGCTGCAGATCGCCGCAGGTATTCGTCATCGTGCCCGCCTTTTCATAGGCAAAGGCGGCGGGCAGGAAGACGTCGGCGTGCTGCGCTGTTTCGGTGAGGAACATGTCCTGCACAACCAGGAACGGACGCGAGAACGCGTGGCTGTCGCGATAGCGGGCGGCCGGGTTTGAGCCGACGACCCAGAGCGCCTGCAGATTTCCGCCAGCGGCCTGGTCGAGCATCTGGGGAAGCGCAAGGCCGGGATCGGTTGGGATTTCGGACTTCCACGCCCTCGTTACCTGCGAACTGCTGGCGACGGAATGATATCCGGGAAGCAGGTCGGGATAGAGTCCCATATCAGCCGCGCCGCGCGAGTTGGCGTAATCGGCGAGGCAGATGAACTTTGCAGCTTTGGGCGCGCCATAGGAGACCAGCGCGTCGATCGCTTCGCCACGCAACTCGGGGCCGAAGACGATCAAGAGATTGCCTTCGGCGGCGAGCGCGTCGCGCAGCTTTCCGAGCGCTTCGGCGGAGACTCCCAGCTTGGAGGCCGCGTCATTGTTACCGGCTAAGAATGAGACGAAGTCGGGCTCAGTGCCAGGGGCGATGGTTGCAACCTGCACAGCCTGTCGCGTGAGTTTGATCTGGTTGGCGTTCACCACGTAGAGGCGAGAGTTACGCAGGCGCACATTGTTGCGAATTTGCCAGGCGAGCAGAGGATGCTGCTCGGTGGGATCGCTGCCGATCAGCAGAATTGCCGGAGCGACGGCCACCTCGCTCATCGAGGCCGTCTGTGCCCTGTTGGCGGCGATAGCCCGCGCAAATGAGGGGAAATCGGCTGTGCGATGGTGGTCGATATTATTGGTGCCGAGCACAGTGCGGGCGAACTTCTGGAGCAGGTAATTCTCTTCATTGGTGGTGCGGTTGGAACCGATCACGCCAATGGATTGCGAGCCGGTGGAAAGAAGAAGCTGCTGGAATTTCTCTGCCACCGCTTCGATGGCCTCGGTCCAGGTAGCGGCTACGAACTTTCCGTCGCGTTTAATCAGGGGCGTGGTGACTCGCTCGGGGTTATCGGCAAAGTCGTAGGCATAGCGTCCCTTGATGCAGAGGAAATCATCGTTGATACCGCTGCGGTCGCGGTTGTCACAGCGCACGATCTCGGAGCCGGTGTCGGAGCGGCGTACGCCGACCGTGGTAAGGCAACCGTCGCCACAGTGGTTGCAGACGGTTCCGACGTGAGTCATCTCCCATGGGCGGGTTTTGTAACGGTAAGAGCCGCTGGTGAGTGCGCCGACCGGACAGATATCGATGCACATTCCGCACTCTTCGCAGTTGAGCGAGTCGCCCTGGTTGGGGGCGATGACAGAACCTTGGCCGCGATTGCGGATGCCGAGAGCCCAGACGTCCATGGCTTCTCCGCAAACGCGCACGCAGCGGTAACAAAGGATGCAGCGCGGGCGGTCATAAAAGACGATCGGCGACCACTGCTGCTCCTCGCGATGGCTCTTGATGTCGATGAATTTCGACTCAGGGGCGCCATACTTGAAGGTCATGTCCTGCAATTCGCACTCGCCGCCGGCGTCGCAGACCGGGCAATCGAGCGGATGGTTGGCAAGCAGGATCTCGAGCGTGGCCTTGCGGGCCTGCACGACCTTCTCGGTCTCGGTCTGCACTACCATGCCTTCGGCGACGGGGGTGGTGCAGGCCGTCTGCATCTTGGGCATCTTTTCAATTTCCACTACGCACATACGGCATGCGCCCTGGAGCGAGAGTCCGGGGTAGTAGCAGAAGGCGGGAATCTCGATGCCATACTGCTTGCAGGCCTCAATGAGCAAGGTGCCCTTGGGAGCCGTGATGGTTCTTCCGTTCACGGTAAGCGTTACGTTTTGCGTCGCGTTTTGTGTTGCGTCGGCCATGAATTCTCTTCGCGTGAGCTTAGTGGCTCAGAACCGGTAATTCGTGTAAGGCCTCGTGCTGCCCGTAGGGGCAGGGACGGCCGTTCAGGTGTGCTTCAAATTCCTCACGGAACTTCTTTACGAAGCCGATGATGGGCATGGCCGCTGCGTCGCCGAGCGGGCAGAAGGTGCGGCCCAACATGTTTTCGGCGAGGTAGCCGAGGTCGTCGATGTCCTTTTTGACTCCGCCGCCGGCATGGAAGCGCTTCAGGGTCTTGGTCAGCCAGTCCGTGCCCTCGCGGCAGGGAATGCACCAGCCGCAGCTTTCGTGACGGTAAAACTGGCTGGTACGCAGGGCAAACTTGACGATGCAGGTCTGGTCATCGATGACTACGATACCGCCGGAGCCGAGGAACGTTCCCGCCTTCATCATGGCGTCGAAGTCGAGACTGATGTCGATCTCCTCTGGCCTGAGGCAGGGGACGGAGGAGCCGCCGGGGACGACACATTTCAGACTGCGTCCGTTGGCGATGCCGCCGCCGACTTCGTAGATGGCTTTTTTCAGATTGTAGCCGAGCGGAAGTTCGTAGACGCCGGGGCGCTCGACGTGTCCGCTGAGCTGGAAGAGGCGGGTACCGCCGTTGCGCTCTACGCCGATTTCGGCATATTGCTTGCCGCCCATGAGAATGATGGGAGGGACACTGGCGAGGGTCTCGGCGTTGTTGATGACCGTAGGGCCGCCCCAGAGTCCAACCACCGCCGGAAAAGGTGGACGGATGCGGGGAACGCCGCGCTTGCCTTCGAGCGATTCCATGAGGGCGGACTCTTCGCCGACCTCATAGGCGCCGGCGCCGCCGTGCCAGTAAACATCCAGATCGTAGCCGGAGCCGAAGATGTTCTTGCCGCAGATTCCGCGGGCGTAGGCGTCGGCGATGGCCTTCTGCATGATCTCCAGCAGATAGCGGTACTCGCCGCGAATGTAAATGTAGGCAGCGTGGGAGCCAACGGCGACGGCGGCGATCATCGCGCCTTCGATAATGGAATGAGGGTCATGCTCAAAAATGAGCCGGTCCTTGCAGGTTCCGGGCTCGCTCTCATCGCCATTGCAGAGCACGTACTTGGGCTTGGCGCTCTCCTTGGGGACGAAGGACCACTTCATGCCCGTGGGGAAGCCTGCGCCGCCGCGGCCGCGCAGGTTGCTGGCTTTCATTTCGTTAATGATGCTGTCGGCACCCATTTCGAGCGCCTTCTGCAGGGCTTTGTAGCCGTCGAGCTCGAGGTAGCGGTCAAGGTTGGCCGCGCCTTGGCCGAAGCGCTTGGTGACGACTTTCACCTCATCGGGATGGGAGACCAGGTATGCCATAGCTACTGTTGGGCCGCCTTTTGCCTGTACTCGTCAAGAATCTGGTCGATTTTTTCCGGCGTAAGGTTCTCATGGAAGGTGTAGTTGACTTGCATGGCGGGCGCCCAGGAGCAGGCGCCGATGCATTCGACTTCTTCCACCGAGAAAACACCGTCGGGAGTGGTTCCCTTGTTGACGGCGACGCCGAGCTTTCCGCGCACGTGCTCCAACATCTCTTCACCGCCGCGCAACAGGCAGGCGATGTTGGTACACACCTGCACGTTGTACTTGCCGCCGGGCGTGGTGCGCAGCATGGAATAGTAGCTGATGACACATCGGATATCGAGCTCGGTGATTTCAAGCCGGCGCGCGAGTTCGGCGATGGATTCATCGGTCACATAGCCATATTCGTCCTGAATATAGAGCAGGAAGGGAACGAGGAGTGAGCGCTTCACCGGATAGTGCGTAAGCATGTCGGCGTATCGCGCTTCGAGTTGTTCGCTGAATTTCATGTGCCTCTGGAAACCCTATAATTACCAATATAAGTGCTTGTCAATCATGGGGAATTCTACCGAACCCCCAGGAATACTACGGTTCAAAGACCTCGTGGATCATCCACTCGGCAAGGCCGGATGGAAGGGAACACTCGCTTGGGACGCCGTCCGGCACAAAGCCGTCTGGAGTATTGTGCAAGGTACCCTCAAAGGCACGCTCGGTGCTGTTGTTCCACACGCGAACGAATATGGCTCCCGGCAGAGACGTTGCACTGGCCGCGGCCGTCTTGAATCCATTCGTGATCTCAACGTCTTCGCCTTTTGGTAGAACCTTGAGCGAGAATTTGAAGTCCTTTGGAGCCTCTTTGTTGAACTCTTCCGCCATCTGCTGCAGCAGGTCAATAAGATCGAGGGCGAAGTCGCTCTGGCCCTCGCTGCGGTGACCTACGGTCCTGGCAAACTGCGTTCCCCAGTGCTCCAATGCATCTCCGTTCAACAACGATCTTTCTTAGCGATCTACGTCGCCGAGTACGATATCGATACTTCCGATGGCGGCGACCACGTCGGCGAGCAGGTTATGTTCGCACATCACTCCGATGGCGTTCAGGTTCCCAAACGATGGACTGCGCATGTGAACCCGATAGGGCTTGGCGGTGCCGTCTGAAACGACGTAATAGCCCATCTCGCCGCGCGGTGATTCCACGCCCTGATAGACCTCGCCCTCTGGAACCGTAAAGCCTTCGGTAACGATCTTGAAGTGATAGATGAGCGATTCCATCTGCGTCTTCATCTTCTCGCGATCGGGGAGAACGACCTTCGGCGCGTTGGCCTTGATTGGGCCGTCGGGCAGATTCGCGATGGCCTGCTTGACCATGCTGATCGATTGGCGAAGTTCTTCGACGCGTATCTCATAACGGGCAAAGACATCGCCGGCGGTGGCGACCGGAACCTTGAACTCGAGCTGATCGTATCCGCTGTAGGGCATGTCGCGGCGCAGATCCCAGTCGATGCCGCTGCCACGGGCCGTGGGACCGGTGAGCATCAGATCGATGGCATCTTCCTTAGTGATCAGCGCGACTCCCTTGGTGCGGCCCAGCCAGATCGGATTGTTAGTGAGCAAGTCGGAATACTGCTCGATGCGGTCGGGAAAATAGTTCGCGAAATTCTTGATGTAATCGAGGAATCCGGGCGGCAGATCCATGGAGAGACCGCCTACCCGGAAGTAGGAGGTCATCATGCGCTGGCCGGCAACCATCTCAAACATCTTGAGAATCTCTTCCCGCTCGCGGAAGCAGTAGAGGAAGACGGTCATAGCGCCGATATCCAGCGCGTGGGTGCCAAGCCAAACCAAGTGCGAGTTGATGCGAGTCAACTCATTGAGCATGAGGCGGATCCACATCGCGCGCGACGGTATCTCCAAGCCCAGGAGTTTCTCGATGGCCAACACGTAAGTCAGGTTGTTGGTCATGGGGCAGAGATAGTCGATGCGGTCGGTGAGGGGAACTACCTGCTGGTAGAACTTGGCCTCGCAGGTCTTCTCGATCCCGGTGTGCAGAAAACCTACGTCAGGACGAATGCGGACGATGGTCTCGCCGTCGATTTCCAGCAAGAGGCGAAGCACACCGTGGGTCGATGGGTGCTGCGGCCCCATGTTGAGGACCATTGTACGGTCGCCATCGACGGTCTCAACGATCGGCTCGGCGCGGAATTGATCAATGCTAGGCATTAGCGGTATCCCTCGACCGGGTAATCTTTGCGCAGGGGGTGACCTTCCCAGTCGTCCGGCAACATAATGCGGCGAAGGTCAGGATGCCCCTGGAAGCGGATGCCGAACAGGTCGAAGACCTCGCGCTCAAAGGGGGCTGCTCCCATCCACAATGAAGTGATCGATTCGATGTACGGGTCGGCTCCATTGACCTTGACCTTGATACGAAGGCGCTCGCGCCGCTCATAGGAGAGAAGCGAGTAGACGACTTCAAAGCGGGGCTCGGACGGGAACCAGTCGACCGCGGTAAGGTCCGCTAGCACCGTGAAGCGGGTAGTGGCGGCACTGCGCAGAAGGTCCAAAGCGGCGAGGAGGTGAATCGAATCAATCCAGAGCGTGAGTTCGTCGCGGTCAAACTTAGCAGCTTGAAGTGCTTGAGGCAGCGCGGCTTGCAGGCACGCGACCGCCGGACGGTCCTTCAGCATTTCCAAATCGGTGACAGCAGATTGCAGGGCCATGATATTCAGAGCGCCTCGTCGCGGGAAGGTTTGTTCCAGTCAAGCACACCCTTCTTCCACACGTAGAAGAAACCGACCAGGATGATCAGGACGTAAGTCATCATCTCCCAGAATCCGAACATCTTCAGCCGTTTCAGCAGGATCGCCCAAGGATATAGGAAAACCGCTTCCACATCAAAAAGGATAAAGAGCATGGCGACCAGGTAAAATGACACGCTGAATCGCTGGCGAACATCGCCGACGGGCTCCATACCGCACTCGTAGGGCGACATTTTGCTCTTATTGGCCTTGTGCTGGCCGATGAAATAGGACAGGGACACGATGGCGGCTGCGAGTATGCAGACCAGCGTGAAGTGGATCAAGAGAGGAATATACCTGGCAAAATAATTGTCGGTCATCGCTGTTATCGCGCTGAAGCACTCATTTAGGAACGGGCAAGTATAGATATTCGCTTTTCCATGTGTCAAGCGGGAATGCATTTGAAAAATAAGGTGCCTAAGAAGGTGACAATAAACCAAAGTAACGTTGTGGAAATGGCAACGGGTACGGGACAATTCAAAGTTGGTAACGGGCCTAGGTAAGAACGCCGGACATGTTCTTCGGTAATGTCGGTGGATGTGAGGCAGAGAGAAATCCGTCAACGATGATCTTTGGTTTTAATACGGACATTCGGGCGCAGGGTACGGTCTACCACGTGCAAACCGAGGTGCGCGAGCGCGAGCAGTGCCTGGAGTCCCAGGTATTCGTGAGTGGCCGCTGCATCGGCAAGCGCTCGAATGCGCTTCCCCCGGAGGCGGACGAAGCCGCAATTCAGGAACTGGCGCGGGCGCAGCACCGCTGGGTTCTGGAGGCGGTCCGCGATGGTTTTGTGGATGAGGTGCTGAATCAGGAGGCGGAGGGGGAGCTGGTGGTGCAATTTCTCGGCTCCAACAGGAGTTCGGATGGGGGAGCGGTGCTTCGCTTTCGAGTCCTCTCCGGTGGATTCGTTGCGGGGTCGGCGCAGGTGGGCGCGTGCTGGAGAACCGAGTCGAGCTCCGGAGTGCTGGAAAACACCGTCACGAACGAGGCTGGAATCGCGGAAATGCCCATTGCGCTGGGCGAAGGCACGACGGAGCTGGAAGTGAGAGCGCGTGTGCAAAACCGGGAAGCCAAACGGCGCTTCCTCGTAAAATCCGCAAAATTGTAAAACCCACCGCGGATACAATCAGGGGATGAGGTTTGTAAGCATACTGGCGTTCACGCTCGTCGGCGCAATGCTGCCTGCGTTGGCGCAACAGCAGCAGATCCCAGGGCCAACCGACGGCCCGCTGACGGAAAATCCGCAATACAACCGCAATACGAAAACCCCGCAGACGCCCGCGAACAGTGCTCCTCCGCGCAGTGACGAGGAGAGCAGCAGCAACCAGACCCGCATTGATTTGTCGCCGCCAGCCGGAGACGCGCTGGCGCACCCGGAGGGTGGACACGCCGCCGATGACGTCACGCACGAGTGGAATCCAATGCGCGCGATGAAGGACGTCGAGGTGGGGAATTACTACTTCAACATCGGGAACTACAAGGCTGCGCTCAGCCGCTACCGGGAGGCGTTGCAGTTCAAACCGCGCGACGCAGTGGCCACGTTTAAGCTGGCGCAGACCCTGGAAAAGAGCAAGGAATTTGAGGAAGCGCGGATACGATATCAGGAATATCTGGCAATTCTGAAGGATGGGCCGAGTGCTGGCGAGGCGAAGAAGGCGCTGGAACGATTGAAGAAGCAGTAGTCGGGTTAGGCAATGGAAAACGGTATGGCATGGTTTGTTCAAAGGCGAGGAACGCGAAATCGATTGCTTGTCGAATTGCCTCTGAAGCCGCGCGGAACGTGGGCGGCGCGGGGATTCCTCACTTCGTTTCGGAACTAAATACAAGGGCAAGAACCGCGGCAGAGGCAAGAACCACGGCGGTGGCACTCCCCGGTGAATCCGGCGAGTGATCGAGACTGGTGATCGTGAGATGGATGTTTGGTTGAATCGTTTACGGGAAGAGATCGAAGCGACGACTGGTGGTTTGTGCGATGCAGACTGGGATCGCGCGCCGGTGGGACGATGGAGCAGTGCCCAGATCCTGGAGCATTTGGGCCGTAGTTACGGCACTACCGCAAAGATGCTGGAATTGAGCGTGGGGGTGGGCGGCCCGCCACCGGTACGCGGGGCCGATGTTTCGGAGCGTTTGAAGAAGTTCCTGGTCGTGAATCTGGGAGTGGCTCCTCCCGGCGGCAAGTCTCCGGCCATGGTGCTGCCGCAGGGCGACTCCGGCCCAGTTGCGCTGCAGAGAGCATTGGCAAACCTGAATCGCATGGACATCGCCATTGCAGCGGCGGTCGACCGGTGGGGGAGCGAGGGTCCCATTGGGATGCATCCGATCCTGGGGCCGCTGAGCCCGCGGCAGTGGAGAAAATTCCACTACGTTCACGGCCATCATCATCTGCTGCAGATTCAGAAAAGAGTGGGAGAGAAGGCGGGGCGGTAAGGCAAAGGTCAATCGGTGGCGTGCGGAACTCCAGCGTGGCGCGCCGCTTCCTGGGCATCCTCCAATTGTGCGGTCAGGTTGCCGATCAACTGGCGGCGGGCTTCAATCTGCTCGCTGAAAAAACGTTGCTGCTCCTGATAGGTGGAGACATTCGGTGAGACACCGAGGGTTCGCTGGAAGCTGTTGGTGCTCTCAACCTGATCCAGTTGAAGCTTTGCCATCTCCTGTTGCGCGGTGTTGATCTGCGCGCGTATGGCGGCGATGCGGTCGAGATAGACCCGGTTGATCTCCTCGGTTCGCTGCTGTAGTGCAAGTTCTTGCTCTTCGCGCTCCTTGGTTGCGTCTTTTTTTGCCTTTTCGGCTTTGGCGTGCACGGGGTTTGCGTCTCCTGCGGTCTCCTCGCCTTCCTTCCGGGGTTCGTTCTGGGCTGCGTTCGCG
Source organism: uncultured Acidobacteriota bacterium (assembly GCA_963738165.1). GTDB lineage: Bacteria > Acidobacteriota > Terriglobia > Terriglobales > Acidobacteriaceae > TOLSYN. Next base: position 260,079 of record CAVTVE010000005.1, on the reverse strand, counting down.
GTTCCGTTGTCGGTTGCTTCATGCGCGGCGCTCTTCCGAGAGGCAGGAGTTGTAATGTCGTCGTTGGTGATGACCTTGAGATGGGAAGGTTCGCTCTGCTGCCGCTGTTCACGGTACTGGCGCGCAACATCGCCGAGCGACTGCGCATCTGCGGGCGATTGCGCGTAGGAAGAAATTGGGAACGCGAGGATCAGGAAAGCAGGAACGCGGAAATATCGGAGCTTCATGCGCGGAACTTACCTCCTCCATTTTCTTCTGACATTTTCTTTCTCTCGCGGTGCATTTTCGTTCGATACGCAACACATTGTAGCTCCCGCCCGGATGATTCGGACAGATGGAAGCTCGGTACGGATAGCACGAAAGTCCCGGGTGCGCTAACCGGGAAGCCGCAGCAGGCCAAGGTAAGCGTTCAACATCTGCGGGCCGTAGAACCAAGCGACGATGGCGACGATGCAAAGGAAGACGCCAAAGGGAATCTCCAGGCCGCGCATTGCGATCTGCGCCGCCTCCCAGGCGCGAGATGCGGCCCGCTGGCGCAGATGCCCGCGGTAACGCACAAAGCGCTTCCAGAAGACAACCAGAAGGATGAAAATCCCATATACGCCGCCTAGCAAGGAGGCTGTGCACAGCACGAAGGCCGTCATTGCAGGGCCCAGGAATGCGCCAGCCATCGCCATCAGCTTCACATCGCCGAGCCCCATTCCCTCAACTTTGCGCAGCTTCAGATAGACCCAGCCGATGCCATAGAGAATGCCGGAGCCGAGCGCGGCTCCGATGAGTGCATTGCCGAAGGATCGGAGGCCGAGTTGAAGATTCATCTGGCCGAGGGTTGGGCTGCTGGAAAAATGCACCGGAAGGATATGGTAGAGCGGACCGGGGACGAGGGAGAAAAAGCTGAAGATGAGCGCCATCCCGAGTCCGGGCAGGGTCATGGCATCGGGCAGAAGATGAGTCTCGGCGTCGGTGAAGGTCAACCCCACCAGGAGGAAAGTCAGAACACAGCCCTTGGCCGCCTCCGGCGAGGCGCCGCCGCGCAGAAAAGAGAGCAGGAAGAGCAGGGCACAGATAATCTCAACCGCGGCATACCGTGCGGTAATTGGGGTGCGGCAGTGGCGGCAGCGTCCGCCGAGGATCAGCCAGCTTAGTACGGGAATATTGTCGTATCCGGCGATTGCGACGTGGCACTCCGGACAGGCCGAGCGCGGCGCCACCACCGACAAGCCGCGCGGCAGGCGGTAGATGCAGACGTTCAGAAAGCTGCCGAAGATCAGGCCGATACAGAAAAATCCGGCTCCCAGAAACCAGTCAGGGTACACGCGCGTATCTCACTTTAGAAGGTGCTCAAAGCGATTATAGGGGGAACGGACAAAATTCGGGAGTTACGAAATCGGGACGCGCATGGATGGCTCTTAGCCACTCCATTCAGGAATTATGCGGGATGAATCCAGTGAGACTGAACCACAGAGCGGTTGGTGCAAATCTATTTGTTGTGATACAAACCCATTTGCTTCAGGAGCGCGCGGAAGAGCCACGATGAGTATACGAGTGGAGCGGGCAGAATTCGATCCTGTGCTCGGGTTTCTGTACTATGTCGCTTTCAAGCCGAATCTTGAGATTGGCGTTGACGACGTACAGATGAACGCAGAGGTGGAGGTGGCTCTCTCGGTGACCGAGACCGGGGATCTGGCCGACCTGACCTTCGTTGTTCCCAAGCAACTGCGCAACCCGCAGGCCCTGACGTTCATCTGCGGCGAGGGAGAGGGAAGTTATGTGGAACCCAACGTCTTTGCGGCGGTGAAGGGAAAGAGCGGAGACACTGTGGTCAGTGTCCCAGGACGGCTGGATGTGGACCTCGCGGGGCGCATTGTGGGGATGGTGATTCAGTGGCAGCCTACCACGACGGCCAGCGCCTAGCCCAGGCTAGAACGTGGGACCCGGCGTTCGGATACACTCAATGGAACGCTTATGACTGAAATTGATGACAGCCGCCCGTACATTCAGTTTGACCGCGTCAGGAAAGCTTTCGGCGAGAAGGTAGTGCTGCGCGATGTGAGCTTTGCGGTGAAAGCCGGAGAGACCGTCGGCATCCTGGGAAGAAGCGGGGTTGGCAAATCGGTTTCGCTGCACCTCATTATGGGTTTTCTTAAGGCTGACAGCGGTCGTGTCTGGGTGGCGCGCGAGGACATCACACACTATCCGGAAAACGAACTGGAGCGCATTCGCAAGAAGGTCACCATGGTCTTCCAGAATGGCGCTTTGTTCGACTCGTTGAGCGTGGGTGAAAATGTTGCGTTCCCGCTGCGCGAACGCGGAGACCTGAGCGAGGCGCAGATCTATGAGATCGTAGGCGGATTGCTGGAGATGGTGAACGTGCGCGAGTATCGCGACCAGTTGCCCTCGGGCCTCTCGACGGGAATGAAGCGCTCGGTGGCGATTGCGCGCGCACTGGCGGCACAGCCCGAGGCAATTCTGTATGACGAGCCGACTACAATGGTGGACCCGCTCACCGCGAACCTTCTTGGAAACCTGATTAAAAAGTTAAAGTATCAGTTGAAGCTGACCAGCATCGTGGTGACGCACGACATGGCGCTAGCGAAGAAGGTCGCCGACCGGATCGTCTTTTTGCATGAGGCGGAGGTGGTGTTCTTTGGAACGCCGGCTGAGATGGAGGAGTCCAAGGTGGAGATTGTGCAGGAGTTTCTGGCCTTGGATTCGCTGGATCTATCGTACTGGCGCGGTGACCGGAATCCTTGTGTCAGGCCGTCATCGGAATAATCGCCAACTTACAACCGAAGCTCGGGGGTAAGAAAAGTCCGAGTCAAGCAACGGAAGTTGAGTGGGCCGCCCGCTCGCCGCCCCACATTCGCCAACTGCGGGGGAAGGTCATTGCTTCCCACCTTAGCCGCAAAGAACGCGGCGAAGGTGGGGCACCCGGCACCAATTTGTTCCGGAATATTCCTGAAGCGATTAGAAGCCCTTCGCTACTAACGTTTCCGCGCTGAGGGCGGGCTGCTGGCGGTCGCGGATCATCCACTTTTCAAGGTACTTGGCGACGATATCGGTTTCGATGTTTACAGGATCGCCGGGCTTGAGCGAGCCCAGGTTCGTACACTCGACGGTGTGCGGGATGATGGCGATGGTGCAGCGCAGGCCTTCGAGTTTCGCTACCGTCAGGCTGATGCCTTCAATCGCAATCGAGCCCTTGAAGACCAGATATCTTTCTAGCTCCGGATCGACCTGAATGTGCAGCCAGAATCCGTCCGAGTCAGCGATGCGCTCGAAGGATTCCAGGCGTCCCACGCCATCGACGTGACCTTGGACGATGTGTCCGCCGAGACGGCCCTGTGCGGCCAGGGGGAGTTCGAGATTGACCTGGGCTCCGGGATGAATTCGCGATAAGGACGTGCGCACCCAGGTCTCGGGCGCAAGATCGGCGGCAAAGGACGTGGGGGTGATATCGAGCGCGGTGAGGCATACGCCGCTGACGGCGCAACTGTCCCCGGTCCGCAGCTCCTTGGTTACGTTTTTGGCTTCGATCACGATGCGGCGGTTTTCTCCGTTCTGATCGATGCGGGCGATGTGTCCAACTTCTTCGACGATTCCAGTAAACATGATGAGATTTCCTGTCAGCCCTGTGGCCGGAGCGGTTGATATGGGTCGCGCAAGTAGGCTTCTACCGCGAAGTCCTCTCCGAAGCGCTCGATACGAATGTTGGAGGAGTGGATATCTTCACCCAGGGGCAAAGCGTTCTGTCCTTCCAACCAAGGTATGGCGCCGACCGGGCCGAAGATTCGCGGCGTGTAGAAAAGCATGAGTTTATCGACAAGTCGGGAGCGCAGGCAAGCCCAGTTGACAGCGGCTCCGCCCTCGACCAGCACGCTGGTGATCTGCGAGGCTCCCAGCGACGCGAAGACGCGATAGAGATCGGGACGGCCGTCATGCGGAAGCGGCTCGCTGCCGGGAAGCGGCGCTTCAATCTCCACCTGTTCGACGCGGACGCCTCGTTCCTCGAGTGCTCGGCGCTTGTTTTCCTCGGCAAAGGAACAGAAGACGACGACATCCTCTCGCGCGGTTTTGACCACGCGCGAGGTCAGGGGGAGGCGCAGACGGGAGTCGAGGATGGCGCGCAGTAGAGGCCGGCGGCGCGGCAGGCCGCTGCGGTCGGTGAGCAAAGGATCGTCGGCGACGACGGTACCGACACCGACCAGAATTGCATCGCAGGCGTGACGCATCTCATGCACGCTGCGGCGCGCAGCCTCTCCGGTGATGTAACTCGCACTCGGCGTGGAGGAGGAAGAGGCCGCCGGTTGCGAGCGGGGCGCGGACGGGCCGGCAATCTTTCCGTCGAGCGACATGGCTGCTTTGAGGGTTACAAACGGCAGACCGGTGCGGATGTACTGGGCGAAGTGCTCGTTCAGCCGCCGGGCCTCGGCCTGGAAGGTTCCGACTTCGACTTCAATTCCGGCAGCGCGCAGCTTCTCGAAACCTTTGCCCGCGACCCGCGGATTCGGGTCTTCCATGCAGCAGACGACGCGGGCGATTCCGGCGGCGATCACCGCGTCTGCGCAAGGGCCGGTGCGTCCGGTGTGCGAGCAGGGTTCCAGGTTGAGATAGAGGGTGTTGCCGCGCGCCAATCCTCCGGCCTCTTCGATGGCCAGCACTTCGGCGTGCTTTAGATTAGCGTAGAGATGATAGCCACGGCCGACGATGCGCCCTCGCTCGTCCACAATGACCGCGCCAACCATGGGATTGGGCGAGGCGAGACCCTGGCCGCGTGCCGCGAGTTCCAGAGCCTGCTTGAGAAAAAGCTCGTCTGTCTTGATCGCCATGGCTTAGGCAAAGAGCGAATCGACAAAGTCGACCGCGCTGAAGGGAATCAGGTCCGCTTGTTTTTCACCGACGCCGACGTAGCGCACGGGAAGGTTCATCTCGCGCGATATTGCGATCACCACGCCCCCTTTGGCGGTGCCGTCCAGTTTGGTGAGTACGATTCCGGTCACGCCTGCTGCCTCGGTGAAGACCTTGGCCTGCTGTAGGCCGTTCTGGCCGGTGGTGGCGTCCATGATGAGCAGCGTTTCATGCGGAGCGCCGGGGATGAGGCGATTGGCGGTACGGTACATCTTTTCAAGCTCGGCCATCAGATGCTGCTTGTTGTGCAGGCGTCCGGCTGTGTCCACGATGACGTAGTCGGTTTTGCGTGCCTTGGCTGCCTGCACGGCGTCGAAGAGCACGGCTGAGGGATCGCCTCCGGGCTTGGTCTTGATGACCTCGGTGCCGGTGCGTTCGCCCCAGATCTCAAGTTGATCGATGGCGGCGGCGCGGAAGGTATCGGCGGCGGCGAGCAGAACGGTTTTGCCCTGGGCACGCAGAGAGTAGGCAAGCTTGCCAATGGTGGTGGTCTTGCCGACGCCGTTGACACCGACCACGAGAATGATCTCCGGAGGCTCGGCTACGACCTGCGGCATGTTGGCGGTGGCGCGATTGAGGATGGCTAGCAGTTCGTCTTTGAGTACGCGCTTAAGCGCCTCGGTGTCGTCAATCTGCTTTCGATTCACCTTTTCACGCATCGCGGCCAGCACTTCGCGGGTGGTGGTGGTGCCGAGGTCGGCGGCGATGAGAGTGGCTTCCAGATCGTCGAGCGTGCTGGCGTCGATTTCCTTGCCGAAGCTGATGACATCGTCGATGCGCTCGGTGAGATTTTCACGGGTGCGCGTCACCGCCTGCTTCATGCGATCAAGCAGCGATGCCTTTTTTTCCTCGGGCTGGTTGAGGCTTCCAAATAGCGTCTGAATCATTGCGCCTTCAATTATAACCAGCCGGGCTGGAGCTAATGCCTATAGAGTGCGCTTTCCTGGGTGAGCGGGCGATGCATGAGGTCTCGAATGGCGTCTCCCGGACACTTGCCGTGCTGCAGAATCAGGTGCATCTGTTCGATGATAGGCATCTCGACGTCCACGGAATGCGCGAGGCCGACCGCGGCGCTGGTGGTCAGTACACCTTCCGCGACCATTCCATGCATGCCGGCAATGATCTCGTCGAGTTTGCGCCCCCGCCCGAGCTCGACGCCCACGCTGCGATTACGCGAGAGCCCGCCGGTACAGGTCAGCACGAGGTCTCCGAGGCCGGAGAGTCCTGCCATGGTGTCGGCGCGTCCTCCGCAGGCGACGGTGAGGCGGGTCATCTCGGCGAGGCCGCGGGTGATCAGTCCGGCGACCGTATTGTGGCCGTAACCGATGCCGTCAATCACGCCGGCTGCGATTGCGATGACGTTCTTGACCGCGCCTCCCAGCTCAACTCCGATCACATCATCGTTGCGGTAGAGGCGGAAGTTGGCGTCGCTGAAGAGCTCCTGAACCTGTGCAGAGAGATTGGAATCGCGTGAAGCCACGCTGGCGCCGGTGGGATATCCCTTTGCCACCTCGCGCGCAAAGGTAGGACCGCTGAGCGCGCAAAGGCGCGGCTGAAAGCTGCCCTCACCATGGGTCAACACATCGGTGATGACCTCGGTCATGCGCAGCAAGGATTCGTTCTCAAGACCCTTGGTGGCCGAGACCAGCAGCATCCCGGGATCGAGGAGCGGCTTCATCTGGGTCCAGACACGGCGAGCGTGATGGGAGGGCATGACGCTGAGCACGATCTCCACTCCGGAGATTGCCTCGGGCAGGCTCTGGGTCACTGTAATGCTCTCCGGAAGAGGGCAGCCGCTGAGGAATGCTTCGTTGACGTGAGTGGCGAGAACGGACTCGACCACCTCTTTTTCGTAAGCCCACAGCTTGACCTGGTGCGAGCCTCTTCGCGCCAGCGCGATAGCCAGCGCGGTGCCCCAGGCTCCGGCGCCAATGACTGCGATTCTTGCCATGAAAACTATGCCTTTCTAGCGCCGAAACGGCTTTCGGTGCCCGCCAACAGGCGTGCGATGTTCTGGTGATGACGGACGATGATCAGTAATGCCGCGACGGCGCACATGGCCAGCGCGGCAGCGGGAAACGAATCCCGCTCAAGCCACCACAGCGCGGCCGGAAATGCCGCAGCGGCGAGAATCGACCCTAGTGACACGTAACGGGTGAGCGCCACAATGGCGACAAACAGGGCCAAGGTGATCAGCACAATCTTCGGCGCCAACGCAAGGAAGACGCCGAGCCCGGTGGCCACGCCCTTGCCTCCCTTGAAGCCGAGCCATACCGGAAAGATGTGCCCAATCATGGCCATGAGCGCAGCAAAGGTGGCAAGCGTGTGCAGCTGCGCCGGGCTGGAGGCCGGAATCACCGGAAGCGTCAGGACCAGGAACACTGGCAGCCACCCTTTGAACGCATCCAGCACGAGCGTGGCGATGGCCAGCGCCTTGCCTCCGCTGCGGGCAACATTGGTCGCGCCAATGTTGCCGCTCCCGATCGACCGCACATCGACTCCCCGAAAGACGCGCACCAGGATGTAGCCGAAGGGAATCGAGCCGAGAAGATAGGAGCCGGCAGCAATGGCGATCAGAGTGGGATAACTCATATTCATGTTTATAGCAGCACGCCCCGTTAGTCGAGTGTGAAGGCCTCGAGCTTGTGGTAGCTGGGTCCGCTGGGCGAAAGCCTGCTTTCGTATAAAAAGAACTCGCGTGCCGTCATTGTACCGAACTCTGGCGCCGGACTCGATTCAACAATATGGGTAAGCTGTGCAAATGCTCCGGGGGGCGGCTCGCGCCGCTTGCGGCGAGGCCCTGCCGAGCCGTTGCGCGCCAAGGTGAGATGGGGATGATAGTCGCGTTCGGGCGGAAAGCCCAGCGCTTCGAGGGACTGATCGACGGCGTGCGCAAGGGCGGGCAGTGCGGAGGTATTCGACGGAGAATGTACACCGGCCCAGAAGACTCGCGGCGCGCGTGCGTCGGGGAAGAAGCCGACACCGCCAACGTTGCACTGGAAGCTTGCCGCGCGAACCTGCCGCAGGCATGCGCGTACGGCGTCTACGTCGCGTACCTCGCCGAGAAACTTGAGCGTGACGTGATAGTTGTTGCTGCGCACAAAGCGCACTCCGGGCAGGCGGGGCTGCAGGGTGCGCACGTAGTCGTCCAGCCGCTGCTGGATGGCTTCGTCGATGTCCAAGGCAACAAAGAGGCGCATAATTACCGGAGCTTGCGGCGCAACAGATCGAGCGCAAGTTGCGTGGAAAACCAGCGAACGCGGTCACGGTCGCCGGGGAATCTGCGCTCCACCACTTCGGTCTGCTTGCCGTCGGCGAGCGCAATGTAAACAAGTCCAACGGGCTTCTCCTCTGTTCCACCGCCAGGGCCTGCAATGCCGGTGATTCCAATGCCGAGGGTGGTCTTGCATCGCTGGCGAATTCCTTCGGCCAGCGCGGCGGCAACGGAGCGGCTGACTGCGCCATCGCTTGCCAGCAGCAGCGGAGGCACACCGCAGAACTCGCGCTTCAACTGGTCGGAATAGACCAGCGCTCCGCCTACAAAGTATCGTGAGGAGCCGGGGACGCGGGTGATACGCTCGGCCAGCAGACCTCCAGTGCAACTCTCGGCGACGGACAGGGTAGCGCCGCGCATCTGGAGAAAGTAGCCGACAATTTGCTCCAGCGACTCACCTCCGGAGGAGAAGATCTCGTCGGCGAATTCATCCTCCAGCAGAGAAGCTAGTTTCTCGATGCGCTCTTCGGCCTCATGCTGACTGCTGCCCCGCGCCTTGAGATGAAATTGCACCTCGCCCGCGTGCGCCAGGATGGTGGTCTCGACCTCGGGAAATTCCTTGTAGATGACGGCGGCGCGCTGGTCGGCGCTGGACTCGGGCACCATCGCGATCTTGAGCTCGCAGGTTGCCAGATGTTCTTCGGGCAGCACGCGCTTGAGGCGCTCGAAGCAGAGGTCGTTGAACATGGCTTCGAGTTCGAAAGGCGGGCCGGGCAAGAGAATGATGACGCGCCGCTGGCCTTCATACACCGTGTCCAGCCACTGCCCCGGCGCGCTGCCGCGCGAGTTCTTCAGTAGCTCGGCGCCGGCGATGAAGTCGGCCTGCTTCACGTTGTTTTCCGCCATGCGGATACGCAAAGCAGCGGCCCGGGTGTAGAGGGCAGTCACGATTTCATGATTGCGGCGAAGTTCAACGCCTAGCGCCTGGGCAACGCACTCGCGCGTCAGATCGTCCTCGGTGGGGCCGAGGCCTCCGGAAAAGATGATGATATGAGCGCGGGTGAGCGCGATGCGGCTCGCCTCGAGGAGATGCGCGGCACGGTCGCCGACGATGGTCTTGAAGATTACGTCCACTCCAAGCTCGTTGAGACGCCGGGTCAGGAACAGGGAATTGGTGTCCTGGCGAAAGGGCGTCAAAAGCTCGGAGCCGACAGCTACGATCTCAGCATTCACGGCTACCAGTGTAAACCGAAGTGTCAGAGCTCTTGCGGTCTGCGGTGCACGGGTTGAAATGTGACGACGGTCACAATCGCGGCCGTTATGCGTCACTGAAAAGCCTCAGCACAGGGCATATGTTCGATTGAGGACTAAGTTGGTCCAGATTGGCGTATACTCAATGCAGCTTACCCGTGCCGCCGACTATGCAGTTCGCGTAATGATCCATCTGGCCAGTTTGCCAGAGGGAACCATCGTTTCTAAAAACCTGCTGGCAGAAGAGACGGAGGCACCGGAGAGCTTTCTTTCCAAGATTCTCCAGATGCTTGCACGCGCCGGGCTGATTCGGGCGCAGCGGGGAGTGGTTGGCGGCTTTTCACTGCTGCCGCGGGGAGCCCAGGCTTCTTTGCTTGATGTGGTCGAAAGCATCGACGGGCGCATTGCACTGAATGTCTGTCTCATCTCGGAGGCATCCTGCCAACGTTATTGCGGCTGCGCCGTACACGAGGTTTGGCGGCAGGCGCAGTCGGCCATGTTGTCAGTATTGCGTGAAGCGAAGATCGTGGAGATGCTTCCCGCACCGTCGCTCGATCCTGTCCTGCTGAACGTCGCCGGGGTTAACGGCGGGAGACAGGAAGCAGGGCAAGTGTCATCACCTTGTGGGCTGGCACGAAGGTCAGCCAAAGCACACGCGCTTGCGGATCCTGCCGGGGCGCGGAACGTCAGCCGTAAGAAAAAAATATAAAGAACTGTGTAGGGCTTATGGACTCCGCCGTACTAATACATCGACTGCACTTCGCATTCACTGTCACTTTCCATTACCTGTTTCCACAGTTGACGATGGGACTGGCTCCGCTGATTGTGGCGCTGAAGACCATTGGACTCTGGAAGAAGGACGAGCGGTATGACAAAGCCGCGCGCTTCTGGGCGAAGATCTTCGGGATCAGCTTCGTCTTTGGCGTGGTCACGGGCATTCCGATGGAATTTCAGTTCGGAACCAACTGGTCGCACTTTTCCAAGTTTGCCGGCGGCGTCATTGGACAGACGCTGGCAATGGAAGGAACGTTTGCTTTCTTCCTGGAATCGGCCTTCCTTGGCCTGTTCCTCTTCGGGGAAAAGCGCATGAGCAGGGTTGCCCACTGGTGGACCGGGGTTGCCGTCTTCTTCGGCTCCTGGCTCTCCGGGTACTTCATCGTCGCCACCGACGCGTGGATGCAGCATCCGGTGGCTTACCGCATGACCGCCGACGGTTCGGTAACTCTGAGCAGCTTCTGGGGGCTGGTGTTGAATCCCTGGGCGCTGTGGCAGTATGCGCACAACATGGCGGGTTCGGCAGTGACCGGAGCGTTTGTGATGGCTTCGGTTGGAGCCTACTACCTGCTCAGCGAGAAATTCGTCGAGCAGGGCAAACTCTTCGTTAAGGTCGGCGTGGCCGGCGGGATCATCTCCTCATTGCTGGTGATCGGGCCGACGGGAGACGGGCAAGGTCGCAATCTTGCTCATTATCAGCCCGCGGCGCTGGCTGCAATGGAAGCCCACTTCGACACCAGAACGGCCGGTTTGGTGATCCTTGGTCAGCCCAACGTTGAAACCAAGAGCATTGATAATCCGCTGGTTGTGCCGGGAGCGCTGAGCTTTCTGGTAAACCGCGACTGGAAGGAGCCGGTGCGCGGACTGAGTTCGTTCCCCGAGTCCGAGTGGCCGACGAATATTGACCTGCTCTATTACGCCTACCACATCATGGTTGGACTGGGCACCATCTTCATGCTGGTGATGCTGATCTCCGCCATTCAGATCTGGCGCAAGAAACTGTGCGAGTCCAAGTGGCTGCTGTGGGTCATTATGCTGAGCTTCCCGTTGCCGTTCATTGCTAATACGGCGGGATGGATGACGGCTGAGCTGGGCCGCCAGCCGTACCTGATTTATGGAATTATGCGCACGATTGATGGCTTCTCGAAGTCAGTTTCGGCGGCGAATGTGTGGTTCACTCTGCTTGGATTTTTGGGGATGTACAGCTTGCTCGCCATCCTGTTCATCTTTCTGGTGCAGCGCGAGCTGGCTCATGGGCCCGACCCGGTTGAGAACTTTGGACCCACTCTCGTAATGGGCAAAGAAATCAGTATCACGGGGAGGAACTAACATGGGATTGCTCTGGTTTGGGATTATCTCCGTCATGCTGACCGTGTATGTCGTCCTGGACGGCTTTGACCTTGGCGCCGGTGCGCTGCACCTTTTCCTTGGGCGTACGGATGTTGAGCGGAAGAAGATTATTCGATCGATTGGCCCGGTTTGGGATGGCAACGAGGTCTGGCTGCTTGCCACGGGTGGCGTACTGTATTTCGTCTTTCCGCAGCTTTATGCATCCAGCTTTAGCGGCTTTTATCTTCCGCTGATGATGGTGCTTTGGCTGCTGATGCTGCGCGCGATCGGCTTGGAATTCCGCACGCACATCGAAGATGGCATATGGGCGAGCTTCTTTGATGGCATCTTTTCGATCGGCAGCCTGCTGCTGGCGGTCTTTTATGGCGCGGCGCTGGGGAACGTGGTGCGAGGTGTGCCGCTGGGAGCGGATCACTACTTCTTCCTTCCGCTGTGGACCGACTGGAGAGTCGGCGCGCATCCGGGCGTGCTGGACTGGTACACGGTGCTCTCCGGAGTGGTCGCGCTGGTTGCGCTCTGCATGCACGGCGCCAACTACATTGCATTGAAGACCGACGGAGAACTGAATGAGCGTGCGCGCAAAACATCGCTGGTTCTGACCCCGGTTCTGCTGGTACTCACTCTCATTAGCCTCGTTGCCACGCTCTCGATTCGACCTGAGCTCCGCGCCAACTTTAACGCGCTACCGATTGGATATGTGATTCCACTGCTTGTATTCGGTAGCCTGGTTGGGGTCTTCGTCTTTCAGAAAGGCAGGCAGGAGCTCTTTGCCTTCATCTCCGGAGCGTTGTACCTGGCGTTCATGCTGGTGGGGGCGGTGTACGCGCTCTATCCGGTGATTCTGCCGGCAGTTGATACGCAGTACAACCTGACCATTGCGAATTCGATTACCGCCAGCTATGCGCTGACGATCGGATTGCGCTGGTGGACGATCGGAATCGTAATCGCTCTCGGGTATTTTGTCTTCCTGTATCGCATGTTCCGGGGCAAGGTAAATGTTGAAGACAGCGGGTATGGGCACTGAAAAGTAATCGGCATCAATTCCCGTTTCTAACCACTGAAGGCCGCGCTCGAAGCGGCCTTCAGCTGTTGCAGTCCGTCTTAGGGCTTCTGGGTGGGACGCAGGATCACCTCGCTGATGAACGATTGCGGTTGCTGTGTCACCAGCATGGCGACGACGTGGGCAACGTCGGCTGGAGTTGGCATCCGGCTCAGGTCGTGTCCCGCGTGAGAGGAAAAGCCGGTGTTCACCGATCCGGGGCAGATAACGCTGACCCGAACTTTGTGTGGACGCAACTCCTCGGCTACCGAGTAACTGAGCCCGTTCAATCCCCATTTGCTGGCCGCGTAGATTGCGCCTCCGGGCAGTGGGTTTTTGCCCGCAAGGGAGGAGATGTTGATGATGTGGCCGCTCTGGCGTTTTACCATTGCCGGCGCAAATGCCCGGATGGCATAGAAGACGCCGCGCAGGTTGGTGTTGATGACGCGCTCCCAATCGGCGGTGCTGCACTCCAGCAACTGCCGCCCCATCAGGCCGACTCCGGCACAATTCACCAGGATCTGCGGCGAGCCGCTGCGGCGTTCGATTTCGGCGGCGGCGCGCTCCACGTCAGCTTCGCTCTCAACGTCGCAGACCAGGGCGAGGCAATCGCCGTTCTTCGAGGTAATCTGCTGGGCAGTGGCATCCAGGGCGCCGCGGTCTCGTCCGAGGATGACTGTCCGCGTCCCCAGCTCTGCGAGGCGGATCGCAATGCCAGCGCCGATACCGCGACTGCCTCCTGTGATCACCGCAGTCTGCCCTGAAATTGAGATGTTTTGATTCATCAATTGCTTCCTTTCGCCAGCCTCAAACCGCACGACACTCTGGGTTCGTGACACGATGGTGAAGGCACATCCCAAAAAGCCGATACCTGCATCTCAGCCGATTGGGCGCTGCAGATCGTACGCCATTAGGATGCTTGCCTTTACCGCCAGCGCGTCCCTATAATCTCGGTTCCAGAGTGGAGCGCCGATTTGGCTGATCCAACTACCGCTTTCCGGCATTTGCCGTGGATTTCTCTCACGGTCTGCCGATGGGTGAGTCGCAGATTCCGCTAGGTTTGTAAGGAGCAAGAGAATGAAGAAGTACTTAATCGTGTTGTTGCTTGTTGCCGCCGGCATAGCAGCGCAGGAGGCTCCTGCGGGACAGCAGCAACCTGCGCCGGGAACCAGTGCTACGAGCCAGCAGCAGAAGAAGGTCATCCAGGACCCAAACGAGTACAACGCTTATGTTGCGGCCGTCAATGCGACCGACCCGGCGCAAAAGGCTCAATTGATGGAGAGCTACCTCCAGACCTATCCCAATAGCGTGATGAAGGAAGACGGTCTGGAACTTCTCCTGAAGACCTACCAGCAACTCAACAACTCGGCACAGATCAAGGCTACTGCTCAGCGGTTGCTCAAGGTGAACCCGAATAACTTAACTGCGCTAGCTTTGCTCAGTTACCTGGACCGCGCCCAGGCTCAGGCAGGCGGCACCGACGCAGCCACCTTATTGCAGGAAGCAGGACAACTCGGAAGCCGTGGACTCCAGGTCCTCCAGACGGCGTCCAAGCCCGAGGGCTACACCGACGAGCAATGGAACACGATGAAGAACTCGTTCCGCGTGATCTTTCTTGGCTCGGTCGGCCACGCAGCTCTGCAGGCCAAGGATTATCCGGTCGCGCAGCAGAACTTGAAGGAAGTGGTCGCTGCCCAGCCCACGGATGTGAACAGCGTCTATTTGTTGGCTCTGTCCTATCTATCGCCCAAGCCGATTGTGGTGGATGGGCTGTTCTGGATCGCCAAGGCTGCGGCAGAATCCAACAATCCGCAACTGCTTGCTTATGCCAAGAACCAGTATGCTCGTTATCACGGATCAGCCGACGGATTCGATCAGTTGCTGGCCTCGGCCAAGACCGCGCCGACGATTCCTGCCGGTTTCACGGTTACTCCCGCACCCTCGCCTGCCGATCAGGCCGCCGACATACTGAAGAAGAGCACGCCGGACAAGCTCTCCTTCGCCGAGTGGCAGTTTATCCTCACCAGTGGCAACAAAGAAGCCGGCGATCAGGTTTGGAGCGCAATCAAGGGCAAGCCCGTGCAATTGGTCGCCGTTGTTATAGACGCCAGCCGTGATTCGCTGAAGCTGGCGGGTAGCGCCGATGATATTGACGCCAAGAAGCCGGATATCACCTTGAACCTCAAGGCGCCGCTTACTGCAGCTCACGTACCCAAGGCCGGGGCGCAACTCGTCATTCAGGGCGTTCCCAGCGAGTACACAGCCGACGGCGATGCATTTAACGTTACCTTCAGCGACGGAGAGGTCTTGAAGGGGTTGCCCGAAACTCCGGGGAAAAAGCCGTCGGGCGCACACAGAGCCCAGTAGTACAAGCACAGTTTCGCCTTTACGGCACAGCTCTCGCATCCGCGGGAGCTGTGTTGTTTCTGGTCACCTTCGGAAGATGTGAGCCTGAACGAGACCCTTCGGTTCTCTCGATCGCTGATGCCGATTTGTGATCACCCTGTCCCTCGAAGCGGCATCCCACTGTGTATCGATCAACAGAGGCATAAAGATCGCAAACGTGCGCAGACAATCTGCCGCGAATTGGTTTTTGTTCGCACAAGTCTCAAAGTTGCGGAACCGACTGGAGGGCAATGCAGAAAACATTGCGGAAACAAAATGAGGAGTTACATTTCGCTCGCACTTGGATTTATCTTTGCCTTCGCTCTGGCCGCAAGCGCCGCGAAAAAGGATTACCCGATCCAACTCAAGGTATTGAGCGCTGAAAGCCACGAGGCCGTCGGGCCATCGGAAAAGGCCCTGGAGGGCTGCGCATGGCGTGCCATTGATGCATATTGTTTCGGTTCCTCCGACTACACCGTGAATACCATGCTAGTCCAGGAGAACGGTGGGGAACCTTTTCGCATTACATGCACGGCTTATGAATGGTCTAATTGCACCACCCTGCCTGTCGGCGAAACGTTCCCAGCGCGGCAGGAGAAGTACGGCATTGATGTCCTGTACACGGACAAGAGTGGCTCGAAGCGGAGAGAGCTATATCAGATAGACAGAACCACCGATGAAGCTAGCAAATAAGCGCTCATCTTCGCTGCACGCCATAGAATCGTCTTCCCGTTCTGCAGGAAAAGAAACAGGCCGCGCGCAGGCGGCCCGTTGAAAAGCAACAGCCAGCTATCGCGCGACCTTCTTCTCCATCACAACTGGCTTCTCGCTCTTGGGTGGACGACGGACACCGGCGCGCACAGCCCGAACATCGAGGTCGAGCTCGGCGATGGTGCGGCTAAGGGTATTGCGATGCATACCTAATTGCCTTGCAGCTTTACATTGATTGCCATTGTTCTGTTCGAGAACGGTTAATATGAATCGCTTTCTGAATTCGCGTACCGCTTCAGAATATAAAATGCCGCTTTTGTACATCTGTGTAACAAGAGCCTCAAGCTGGTCCCTCACCGAGAGCCTCTCTTTCTTGTGGATCAAATATAAAAATCGTCTATTTCAAGCCTGCACATTCCGTTCAGGTGCAGCTTGTTTGCTCCTGCGTGACTCGCGTAGGAGCTTCCTTGAATCTCGTTACCGCCGTGGTCCGTTCGGCTGATTGTCACGGATCCGTTCCATTGTCCTCAGACCTTCGCGAAACTTCTGCTTTAAATCACCTGGGGCGGCATAGACTGCGCCCCGTCCAGCAACCAAAAAATACTGTGCCAAGTGAGACTTCGCCAGCGCATCCGAGGCTGGCAAAAAGCTCGCCATTGCCATCACCAGAACCATCACGATCAACGCGCCGCGCAGAAAACCGAAGACTCCGCCGAGCAACCGATCGAACCATTGCATCCCTGCGCTCGTGGTTGCCCAGCGCGCAATGCGGCCCGAAACGCCCGCCAAAATCACCACCGCCACAAAGATCAGCAGAAACGCCGCGCCACCCGCAACCACGTCGCTTTTGACGTAGGGCAAGATATACTTTGCCGCTGCTGGATACTCCCACGCTGCTATAAGGTATCCAAACACCGCGCCCACTAGTGAAAACAACTCGAATACAAAGCCCTGAGCCGCGGCATGAACTACCGAGAGCACGAGGACTCCTGCGATCAGCCAGTCCAAGCCGCTCATTGGCTAGTCCCGAGGCAGTTCTTGCCCGGTCAGGCGACGATAGGCTTCCACGTATTTTGCGCTGGTATTTCGCTGCACCTCTTCGGGCAGCCCCGGCGCAGGCGGTTTCTTTTCCCAGCGAATCTCTTCCAGGTAGTCGCGCACGTACTGCTTGTCATAGCTCAACTGCGCCTTGCCCGGAGCGTAGCTGTCCGCCGGCCAGAATCGCGAGGAGTCAGGAGTCAACACCTCATCGGCTAGCATAACTCCCCTTGCCGTGTGCCCAAATTCAAACTTCGTGTCGGCGATGATGATGCCCTTGGTCAATGCATAGTCGGCTGCTTTTTTATAAACGCTCAGGCTCAACTTGCGCAGGGTCTCGCTGTCGGCGCTGCCGACGTGCTTTGTCATCTCTTCAAACGAAATATTCTCGTCGTGGCCGCTTGCCGCCTTGGTCGCCGGGGTAAATATCGGCTCAGGCAGCTTGTCACTCTCGCGCATTCCCTTAGGAAGCTTGATGCCGCACACGGCGCCGGTCTGCTGGTATTCCTTCCAGGCAGAGCCCGAGAGATAGTCGCGCACGACACACTCGACCGGATACATATCGGCTCTCACTACGATCATCGAGCGGCCGCGCAACTCCGGCTCATGACGCTTCAATGCTTCCGGGTACTTCCGGACGTCGGCCGTCACGAGGTGGTTGGGCACGATGTCTTTCAGGAAATCAAACCAGAACAGGGAAAGTTGCGTCAGCACTCGTCCCTTGTCCGGAATGCCGGAGGCAAGGACATAGTCAAACGCGGAGATCCGGTCCGTGGCAACGAACAACAGCCGCTCGCTATCTACACGGTACACGTCGCGCACCTTTCCGCTGGCGTGGAGCTCCAAGTCAGGGAAGTCGGTCCGAAGAAGGGTAGGGTCGTTTGGTTTCGTAGTCACTGGATAGTTCGAACAATTCGAAGATCAGATTCTAAACAGTAGCTCGATTTTGTCAACGCCAAGCGCCAGATTGCTTTTAAGCAACGCTTTAGAAAATCCAAAATAACAATTGACAAAGAAGAAAAAAGTTGCGGGGCCTTGTAAAAAGCAGGGTTGAAGAGGTTGACCTGTTGCGCGGCGAAGGTCCCGCGAGCACAAAAGGAATTGTAACCTTCTAATCACACTCCGGGAAGGGAAGGCAACAGAGAAGCGTGACTCCGGTAATCGGAGGGACATGCAGACGGGTTACTGGCGCGCCGAGCCGCAGCGCGCCAGCCTGGGTCCTAAGCCGATACCGCCTGAGCTTCCTGCCCTTCGCCAAAGCGCACGCTGACAATCCGCGAGACACCCGGTTCCTGCATAGTGACGCCGTACATCACGGGCGCCATGCTCATCGTCTTCTTGTGGTGAGTGATGAGGATGAACTGCGTCTCCATGCTCATCTCGCGCATCAGTTCGCCGAACCGGGTCACATTGGCCTCGTCCAGCGGCGCGTCCACTTCGTCAAGAATGCAGAACGGAGCGGGCGCGAACTGGAAGATGCCAACCAGCAGTGAGAGCGCGGTCATCGCCTTTTCACCGCCGGAGAGCAGGAGCACGTTTTGCATCTTCTTGCCCGGAGGCGAGGCCACAATGTCGATGCCGCTTTCGGCGGTGTTCTCCTCGTCGGTCAGCTTCATCCAGGCTTCGCCGCCGCCAAACAGCTTCTTGAAAGTGCGCGTGAAATTGGCGTTGATGATCGCAAACGCATCATTGAACTTGCCGCGCGAGATCTCCTCAATTTCCTTGATCGTGCTCTGGGTATTTTCGATTGCGTCCAGCAAATCCTTGCGCTGAGCTTCGAGGAAATCGTGGCGCTGCGACGTCTCTGTGTACTCTTCCAGGGCCATCATGTTGACCGGTCCCATACCTTCCAGACGCGCCCGCATCTCACGATAGCTGGCCTCGGTTGCCGCGAGTTCATCGCCCGTTTGCAGGGATAGAGCCGGGTCCGCGAGCAACTCTTCGCGGCTCTGGCTCAGCTCCTGAACGCAGGTCTCGACCAGATGCCCGCTGTCGCTGGCGGCCTTTGCGGCCTCCGCGCTCAGCACACCGCGGCGGTCGCGAACTCCGTCCAGAACCTCGCGAGCGGCCTTCAGTTCGACCTCGATTGCGCCTAGCCGGGCGCGCACCTGTTGGCTTTCGGCAGCGAGTTCCTGCTCGCTCGCTTGCGCCTGCTCGCGCTCGCTCTGCCACTCCACCAGCTTGGCCGCCAGCGCTTCGTTCTCCTGTTCGCGTTGCGCCTTCTCGGCGGCTGCGCCCTCCAGTTGGGCGTGCAGCGAATTCACCCGCTGATTCACCTCCGCGACCATCGACTGGATTCGTGCCAATGACGCGGCGGCGGCGCGACGGCGCTCCTCGAGACCGGCAACGCGGGCCATCACTTCGCTGGCAGCTTGCGCCGCGGCATCTCGAGCCAGGCGTAGCTCGGCGACATGCTCCTGAGCGGCACTCATCTGCGCCTCCAGTTGCAGGCGCTTTTCTTCCTGTTGCTCCAACTCCTGCTGGCGCTCGGCGATGAACGACTCGCGACTTTGCCGCTCGCCGGAAACGCGCACCAGCTCACGCTCGTATCCAGCGATTCGCTCTCGCACGCGTGTCATCTCGCTTTCAAGTTGGCGCAGGCTGTGTCCGCTGGTCATCACCTTCTGTTCGCAGTCGCGGCGTTCGGCTTCCAACTGCTCAAGCAACGAGGTCAGTGCATGAATCTCACCACCAAGCTGTGCCACAAACTCTTCCTGCGCGGCCAGCCCACGCGCCAGCTCTCCGAACTGGCGCTGCACCTCGCGCAGGTCGCGCTTCATCTGTAGAGGCCCCTCGGCCAGCTTCTTGCCACCGGTGACAGTCACGTTGTGGAAGCACTCGCCCGACAACGAAAGGTAGAAAGCATCGGGATTTTCCAGGGCCAGCGCGCGTCCGGTCGCGGCATCCGGCACGATATAGCCGTTGCCTAGCTTCGGCAGAATCACTTCCAGCGAAGAGCCGAAGTCTTCCGGTACGCGAATGCAGTCCTTCAGCGGGACGACGCGGTCCTCGCACAGGTGCGTGCGCATCGTCTCATTGAAGACGAAGCTGAATTTTGCCTGGGAGTCGTCGGGATGAACGAGGAACGTCGCGCGCCCCTCGACGTCGCTGCGCAGCAGGTTAAGCCCGTCATTGGCCGCGTCCCACGATTTCACGACGAGGAAGTTCAACTCATCGCGCAGAAACTCGTCCACCACTCCTTCGTACTTGTCTTCTACCTCGATGAAGTCCGCCAGGACGCCGACCGGAGCACTGCTTCCGGTCAGTTTTCCTGAGCGCAGCAGTTTGCGCACCGACTCGGTCGAGAAGCCGTGTTCCTTGATTACGGCTTCGAGCGAGGCCCGCTTGCCCTGTAGTTTCGCGGCCTCAGAGCGCATCATGTCCAACTGCTTCTTGGCTTCGATCTCCGCCGCGCGCTTCTCCGCGATCTGTGCCCGCGCCTCAGCGAGGCGGGCCGCGATGGAGCGCGACAGCTCGGTTGCAGATTCAAACTCAAGGCTGATCTGGCCGCGCTGTCCGCCGAAGGATTCCACCTGCTGATTTGCCGAGCGCAGCTCCTGCTGCAGGCGTTCGGTCTCGCGTTGCAGAGCGGCAATGCGCTCCTCGGCCTGGATGATTCGGTTGCGCACACCGGAGGCTGCGTTGACCGCGTCCAGCATCTGGCGGCGCTGTTGCTCCTGGTTGCGCTCGACTTCCATCAGCCGTTGCGAAGCCTGCTGTGACTCGGACTGGCGCTGCTGACGCTCCTGCTGCGCGCTTGCCACATCGGCTGCGGCAGACTCCACCACCTGCTGATTGGCCGAGAGCTCATCCTCCAGGCGTTGCAACTGGCTGCTGGCGCTACTGGCCTCGGCTTCGGCGGCCGCGGCGCGCGCGATGAGTTCGGCGCAACGCTCTTCGTTGTTGCGGCGGCGCGCTGTGGCGCGCTCCATCTCCAGTTGAACCTGGCTTAGCCGCTCGCGTGTTTGCTTGATCGCCGTGTCGATGGCATAGCCTTGCTGAGTGCGCTCGGCGTGCTCGGCGTCCATCGCCTGCACCGCCTCGGTGCGGAGGTGCAGAACCTCAGTAAGCTCTGTCAGTTCGGCCTCGACCTGCTGGGCCTTGAGTTCCAACTCGGTCAAGCGGCTGGCAAGCACGGTGCGCAGCTGTCCGCGCATCTCGTCGCGCAGTTTGGCGTAGCGCTCGGCCTTGGCGGCCTGGCGCTTCAGCGAATTCATCTGCCGGGTGACTTCGTCGAAGATGTCGTTAATGCGTGCAAGGTTCTGCTTTGCGTCAGCGAGGCGCGCTTCGGCAAGACGCTTGCGTGTCTTGAACTTTGTGATTCCGGCGGCCTCTTCAATGATGTTTCGGCGGTCGGTTGGCTTTGAACTGAGAATCTGCCCGATGCGCCCCTGCTCGATCAGCGCGTAGGACTCGGGACCCAGGCCGGTTCCCATGAAAATGTCCTGAATGTCGCGCAGTCGGCAGAGCTTGCCGTTCAGCAGATATTCGCTTTCGCCGCTGCGGAAGAGGCGGCGCGTAACCGCAATCTCGCCTTTCTTGAAGGTTGTTTTGAATTTCCGGCGGCGGATTTTAAGAACAACATGCTGGCTGCCCGCGCTGGCGTGGCTGCCTTGGTCTCCGGAGGCAGCTGCCTCCGGAGACACAGAGGAAGCCCCGTCGCCTGCGGAAGACGACGGAGTGTCCTCCTGAGCAACTGCGGGAGCAGTGCCAGGAGTGGCGGCGGAAAGATCGTTGCCTGCGGCTGTGGCGGCCGCTACTTCAATTTCGTCGGTCTGACCGGGACGCATCTCCTCGGTGTATTCTTCGACCTCGCGCTCGCGTTGTGAACGCACCAAGGACTCGTCCCAGTCTTGCTCGGACATTTCGTCCTGAATCTCGATGACGGGCGCGTCGATTCTGCCTTCATACACCTGCGGATCGATCAGGTGCAGCGTGACCTCAGCCATGCCTGTGGGGCGGCGTTCGCGGGTGCCCGCAAAGATCACGTCGGTCATGTGGGCGCCGCGCAGACTCTTCGCGCTCTGCTCTCCCAGTACCCAGCTAATGGCGTCGGAGATATTCGACTTGCCGCAGCCGTTCGGGCCGACAATAGCCGCGATACCGTCACCGGGAAACTTCAACTCGGTGCGGTCGCAAAAGGATTTGAAGCCCAGAATCTGAAGCTTTTTTAATTTCAGCAAGCGTGTACTCCTTGCGCCCATATACCGTACAGGCTCGGTTCTCGCGCTCGCCCCCGGTTCGCAATGCGGCCTGCGCAAAGCCGTGGGTCTGCTGTGTGAATAGGGCTGGCTCCTAAAGATGATAAGACGCGAATCAGTCTCGTGGAGTCTGTCGAGCTCCGGCTGGGAGCTGCCCTCGTACGCTTCGATCAGAGCCCGGTGCTGAGAATCTGTCTCCGGGTGCCGTTTAAAGCGCTGCGCGAGTGGTGGCTGGTAACCCGGAGTAAATCCCGAGCCCTCCCGAGTCCTTTCGGCGGGGAGGTCCGCCTCGCAAGTTGTTGCCACTCTATCGAGCATTCGAAGCAGGAGTCAAGAGAGAAAACCCCATTTGTTGTGGGCCACTGTGAAAAACCACCACATATTGCACCAGCAATGTAGCAATGAGCAAAGCTTATGTACGAAATGCACATACAACCGTGCAAACGGTGTGCGCACAAGCCTGTGCGTCTTGCACTGCAAACGTGGCGGAGGGGGAGGCTGCGGAGGATAGCGACTGAGCTCTTTGAGCGTAGGGGAGTTGGTGGTAAAACGCAAGAAGCTGGATGCAGCAATGATATAGCGAAGTTTCGGCACACGACGCGCGCGCCAGTGCTAAAACCGTTGCGGAGAAAACCTCTCTAGCGGCAGCAGAGCTTTACCCTCCAGCACCAATGCGCTCATCACCTCGGCCGTAACCGGAGCGAGGAGAATTCCGTCGCGGTAATGCCCAGTCGCGGCAAAGTAGCCAGCGATCGCCGTGGCTCCGAGCAGGGGAAGATTGTCCGGAGTGCCGGGGCGCAAGCCGGTCCAGGCCTCTGCGATCTTTGCCTGCGCAAACTGCGGAATCAGGCGCGCCGCCGCATCCTGCAACCGTTTCACGCGATAAGCATTGAGCGACTTGTCGAAGCCCGCGGGCTCAACCGTGCTGCCCACGACGTAGCGTCCATTACTCCGCGGAATGATGTAGCACCAGCGCGAGCGCAGCACATGACGTAATACACGCCTGGCTTCGCGCTCGGCAGGACTCATCGCCAACTCCTCGGGAAATGCGAGCGCGACCATGTGTCCCTTCACTGGTAGCGCCGGCAGCTTGGCTCCCGTGATCTGCGCGGCCCAGGCTCCCGCGCAATTCACCACGTGCGGTGCGGCATAGGTCGCATGGTCGGTGAGCACTCCGCTGGCGCGGCCGTGTTCGGCTACAACCTTCTGCACAACTTCGCCGGTGATGATTTGCACGCCGCGCTTCTGCACAGCCGAGATCAGCGCGGAAACTAAATCGCGGGGGTCCACGGCACGCTCGCGCATGGTGTAAGCAGGGTCGGGCGGAAGCGCCAGCTTCGGTTCCAGTGCGAGTGCCTGCGCGCCCGTAATGGCGCAAATCCCTTCGGCCTCAGCGATCGGATGCTCCTCGAAGGCAATTACCCCGGCATCACGCAAGTCGATGCTCTGTTGTGATTCGGCTTCAAGTTCGCTAACAAAATTCGGATATTGTTTAGCGCTTCGATGGGCGAACTCGCGCAGTTCAACCGGGAGCACCGGGTCGAGGTCGGCGATCATTCCTCCGGCAGCATGAGCGGCCTCTTGACCCAGTTCTCGCCGCTCAATCAAAAGCACACGCGCAGACTTGCGGCTCAACTCCCATGCGAGCGAGAGGCCAATGATCCCGCCGCCAATCACGATTACATCGTTCTGTTCTTGCACGGCTCCATTGTAAACAGTGCGAGGGCTTCCGGCGAGAAGCGACGGAGACTACAGATGCAAGAGATTGAGGGAGAGAAGAAACATGGGCTCTACTGTGCTGCTGAACGAGTCGCGCCCTTCTCCATTGCCGTGCGCTTCATGTGAATCCGGGAAGTTGGCTGCTTCGCATCCGCAACGCTGGGCGGGGCGGGCTCTGGTGATATCAATTTGCTTATCACCACAAGCCTATGCGGCGCGGAGCCCATGTAATAGGCGGGATCGCAGGTGATAAGCGTGAGCCGGCTTTCGTTCGTGGGGGCGGTCACCGAAATGTCGTTCGGTTCGACGATTCTGAATCCCTCGACGGAGTAGGTAAAGGTTCGACCATTGCGCTCGATCAAAATGTGGTCGCCGGGAATCAGCTTTCTGATGCGGTGGAAGAACGTGTCACGGTGTGCGCTAACGACGGAATTGCCTGATTCTCCAGGCTGCGCAGTGCCAATCAGATGTCCCGGCCCAATCAATAGCGAGAATGTGTCCGTGCCTTCCACGATCACAGCGGAAAGGCCGATGCTCGGAATACTGATTCGAGTCAATCCGCCGTATTCCACCTCAGCGCGATCGCCGGAGCCATGACCGGTTTTCTGTTGCTCGCGCCATACCGTCTGCAAGTGGCGCTGCTGATAAATCATCACTCCATATTGGAATCCCGCGTAGCCCAGAAGCGCGACGCCGGAAAACACAAGTAACGGGGCAAAATAGCGTCCAACTACTTTCAAACGCTTAGCGCGTACCGGTATGAGGGGTGACAAGGTTTCATTCTCCAGGGTCGCAGCTTTCGCGCCAAAATAACACAATAGTAGATGCAGCAAAATATCACAGAAACACACGCCGGAATTGGAATTTTGCCGAGCTTTACCGCATGCGCATGGCTTGCGCAGCGCCGCCAATCAGCAACCCGAAGCCGATCAGCGATAGCAAAGGCAATGGGCTGCCGGCCAGTGGGAGGTTGGGATCTCCATCGTTACGCAACTCGGGAGGAATCGGCTCGGAGGGAGCAGCTCCGGCGAGCGTTCGTCCAGCGAGACTGGGGCGATGCATTGCGCCGCTTGGGCCACGGTTCTGTGCAGGCTGTTGAGACTGCACATTGAACTGCACGGTTGCGGTTCCGCCTTCAATTGGAACGTTGTTTGCATCTACCAGCGTTACCCGGATGGTGTGATTCCCCGGCTGTATATCGGAAAACGTGTAATCGGTTTCTGTGGTGTTGACGGGATCTTTGGCATCGAGTTGTACCAGGAAATTCGGCTCTCCGCTTAGGGCAGGAACTGCCAACTCAAACCGAAGATGCACATAGTCCGACGTAAGAGTCTGTCCTGCTGCGGGGGTGAGAATCCTGACAGGCGACGGTAACGGTTGCGGCTTCACGACCACCGTTGTAGTGTCCGGATTACCGGCCGGAACCGTAACAGTAGTTTGGTCCTGCTGCTTCATTCCAAGCGCCGTTGCGAAAAGTGCGAATAATAATAAAAGTCGAATCTGTTTCATGTACTTTCCCCAACTATGTAAGCAGCGGCCCAATTGCTGCACCGACTTTCCCAAAAGAGGTCTGCCGCTACCCCGTCGCCAAAGCTGCCTGCAGCGCGCCAGAGGTGCCGTCTCGCCCTGAAACGCCTATGTCTCATTCCGAACAAATGGAGCACACCGCAGCTCTTCTACGTATGCTGATGCACGATAGGAACCAAACGGTGCAGTTCAGGCCAGGATTCCTGAATTTATTACTTCTTAATACGCGATCTCCTTGATGGAATTAAGGTCCACGTTTGACATGCCGCAGGCACGCTGGAACAATCTGAGAAGCTAAACTCTTTATCAGGAGCCCATCATGCCCGAGACTATCGACGAGATTCAGTCTGCCGAGAGACGAACGAGCACCGCCGCGATTCTAGCGGCCATTCTTATCGTTGTATTGTTCGCAGTCGCGCTCTATCTCATCTTCGATCTTCGCGGTCGCGTGACTTCTCTTGAAGCCGGTGCGGCGCGGCAGAGCGCAGAATCAAAGGTGATCGAAGACAAACTTCACCTCACCAACAAGAACGTTGAAGCCGGAATGCAGGCCCTGGATTCCAAGGTCGGATCGACGGAAGAAGCGCTGAGCAAGCGGACGGCTGAACTGAAAACACAGCAGGAGCGCGCAGCCGCTAAACTTGCGGCTCAGCAGCAGGCGACAAACAAAGAAGTGGCGAGCGTGAACTCGGCGGTAAACGGAGTGAAGACTGAACTAGGCGGCGCGCAGACCGATATCGCCAACACCCGTAGCGACCTTGCGGCTACCAAAGCGAAGCTTGAGACAGCTATCGGCGACCTGAATGTACATAGCGGCCTGATCGCGAAAAATCACGACGAGTTGGAGTTCCTGAAGCACAAGGGCGATCGCAACTACTTTGAATTCACGCTGAGAAAGAAGCAGCGCAGCCCGATCTCCACCGTCAGCCTGGAACTGAGAAAGACGGACCCCAAGAAGTCACGCTTCACTCTCAACGTTTACGCGGATGATCACACTATCGAGAAGAAAGATCGTACTCTTGGCGAGCCATTGCAGTTCTATACCGGACGCGACAGACAGCTTTACGAGGTGGTGGTGTTCACCGTAACCAAGGGAGAAATCTCCGGGTATCTTGCAACCCCGAAATAAACCGCACCGGAGAGCTATATGTTTACGAGCTGGTGGACAGCATGGCAGATTGTTGCGCGCACCGGAGCGGTGTATCTGCTGGTGCTGGTGGGAGTGCGTTTAGCCGGAAAGCGTGAGGTGGGGCAGATGACTCCGTTCGATCTCACGCTGTTGCTGCTGCTGAGCAATTCAGTGCAGAACGCAATGACGGGCCCGGATACGTCGCTGATGGGCGGAGCCGTAGCGGCAACCGTTCTGCTTGGTCTGAATTACGTAGTTGGTGAGCTGAGCGGTCTCAATCGCCGCTTCCGGCGAATTGTGCAGGGTTCGCCCTCGCTGCTGATTCACGATGGCCAGCTCGTGATGGACCGCCTGAAGCGCGAAAAGCTGACTGTAGACGAGATAATGCGTGCGTTGCGTGAGCATGGGATAGGGTGTATCGCCGAAGTTGCAATCGGAGTCCTCGAAGTGGACGGGTCACTTAGTTTTGTTAAAGCAGATGAAATGCCGGAGGCCCTTCTGGCGCGACATCGCAGTCGGTTTTTGAAGAGAAAATGAGACTCTGCTATCGAGAAAGTACATGGTTTTGGTAAAAACGAGCTACTAGGCACAGAGTAGAAGGCGCAGCGCAGCAGGCCGCGCCTTTTCCGTTTTCAGAGCTGCGGGTTAGGTCAGAAACTCTAGATCAGCAGGCGACATCACGGATCAACAGCCGCACCAGCGTTTGATTCAGAAGCTGGTGAGCAATCTCGCCAAATGTAATCGGCCCAGTAATCGACCCTGTGTGTTTGCCTTGCAGGTCGCCGTACAGGTAGTTGAGAATGCAGTTGCAGGAGAACGCAGGCGAGTTCCGCTTTGAATGCCCCCCATTCGAAGGTATCGCCGCGTTGAAGGCAGCGACATAATCGGGAACAGGCGCGGCAAACTTGTATTCAAGGCCGCTGAAAACCGGAGCATAAAAGTTCACCGTGCCGCCCGCCTCATCCACGCTTTGTACACTTACATTTACGATGCTGCCGTTGTAGTCGGCAGTAAGTGGAAGGCGAGTATCCGTTTGAGTACTTGCGATGTGCCTGGCCAGATTCGTTGGCTTTCCGTTCACAAGGCAATCACCTGCACTGAATCCTGAGGAGGCGAAACTGATTGTGTCTCCCGCTCCCGGCTTGAATATGTTCACAATATCCAGGGCGGCTCGCTTTTTCGGTGGAAGTTCAACATGCATCACCACCGCGCAATTCGAGCAACTGTCGCCGCTCCGGCCGTTGAAGACCTTCGGTTGCTGGATTCCGAGATCGGACAGGAGTACACCTGAAACCCATCCAATGACCGGCTTCAGGTACATCCCTTCATAGCCTGGAGCATCTTGCGCATAAGCTTTGTGGGCAAGGCTTCCGGCTGGCATGATGGCAAAGGAGAAGCCATTCTCCGGTGCATCCCTGCAGATGGAGGGCAAGGTCTCCACCGTGTACTCAACGATTTGAACACCCAAGGCGCTGTCGGGAACTTCGTTGATAAAGACGAAATCCTCCGAACAAGTGCCACCCTGCGCGGCCATGAAATAGGGGATCGTCCCTCCGATCCAATTGCCATTGGAGAGCTGCGACAGAGCCGACTCGCTGCCAGCCAGAAGCAGCGGCTTGCCGGTCGCGATCTGTTTCTGAACGTCATTGATGGAACAAAGCATAGGGAATGATCCTTATCCAGTGATTTGTTTAAGCTCGGCATCGTACATGCCTTCAGACCTAACGAAGAACTCGTGCATGTGATCAGCAATTTGCTCAAGGTTCGCGGGAGAGGGGTTGTTTTTATATTTCATCCGAGAATTGGTCAAAAGCATGTTCATCCCTAGCAGCGTGCTGCGCAGCTCTATTTCCCCGGTGACCAGCTTCTTCCATCTCGCGTCGGTTTTTGCAGGTACCATCTAGATCTCCTACAGTTCTGGGGTTGTACTAACACATCGGCGCTTTCATCGCTCATCTTTAACGCGAGCGGCTTGAAATCTTCCGTGCGGGCCAGTGGCCAGCGGCAGGTAGATGCGGAAGGTGGTGCCTTGTCCGGGACTGGATTCGCATTCGATTCTGCCATTGCTCTGGGCGATGATGCCGTGACTGGTGGAGAGACCGAGGCCGGCGGTGAGCGTGGTTCTCTTAGTAGAGAAGAATGGTTCGAAGATGCGCGCCAGGACCTTTTCGTCCATCCCCACGCCGGTGTCTGAGACAGTGAGAAGCGCGCAGGGCGCGGAAAAACCAATTTTCACTGCGTCCGGCTCGCCGGGCCAGTCAACGGTGGAGATTCGCAATTTGCCGCCGTAAGGCATCGCCGCGCGTGCGTTGTCGGCCAGGTGCAAAAGGACGATGGCGAGTTGGTCGGGGTCAATGAGGATAGGTTTGATGGCCTCATCGAGCTTCAATTCAACCGCTACCTCAGGGCCTACGGCGCGTGTGACGATGCAGAGCGCGTCGCGGACACAGTCGTTGATATTGACGGTGCGCGGCTGGAGAACCTGACGTCGACTGAAGGCGAGCAGTTGGCGTGTGATTTCGGCCGCACGCGCGCTCTGCTTCATGATGTCGTTGAGTTTCGATTGGATCTCTGAGGCCGGTTGGCGTTGCAGCGCAAGATCACAGGCGAGGCTGATCGACTGGGTGATGTTGTTGAAGTCGTGGGCAACACCACCGGCGAGGCGGCCTACCACCTCCAGGCTATGGGAATGACGGAGTTGCTCCTCAAGTTCGCGCTCGCGTGTAATATCCCGGACATAGCTCTGAACGTACTGCTGCCCGGTTTCGGAGTTGGTGCACAGGTATCCGGAAATGGAGACACGGAGGATGCCGCCATTTTTCTTGCGCAAGCGAGTTTCAAAGTCGCGAACATTGCCATCGGCCTGTAGCTGATTCAGAAGCCTTTGACGATCCGCAGCGTCCACGTAGGTGGTGGGGCTGGCACTAGAGCAAAAATCATTCAGGCTGTATTCCAGAAGTTGCAGTAGCGCAGGATTCGCCTGTTCATAGCACGAAGTGGCGAGGTTGAAACGATAAATTCCGAAAGGGCATTCCTCAACCAGCGAGCGATGGATCTCCTCGGAGCGGACGAGTTTTGAATTTGCCTTGCCCCACGCAGAGGCATCAACGGCAGACATGAGACAGAGGTTGTGGTGCCCCCAGACCAAGGGCACCACGCAGGCGTCCACTGGAAACTCCTTTCCGGTCCTGGAGACGTGCGTGCAAAGTGAACAAGACCCCGGGATGGGTATGTCAGGCGCGTCGCACGGGGAGAGGTCACGGACAGTAATGGATCGGAACTCTTTCAACGTGTAGCCGTATTTTGCATGCGACGCTTCATTGGCTGCCACAATGCGCAGCGAGCCGCCCTCGTACAGAAACATTGGGACAGGATTGCTCCGGAAGAGGATGTTACAAAGCCCGGAAAACCTTGAGTGTGCCATAGGTCACCTGCCTTACTGCATAGGGTGACGGAAGATTTACGACCAAGGTGAAGTCCTTTAGTAACAGGACAGATCGAGCTAATTTCAAAATGGGATCGTTGCGGCGGAGCAGGGGGTCAGCTTCGGGCGACCGCGCGTCGGACCTGATCAAGCAGAGCCGGAAGGTTCTTCACTGCCGCTTCGGAATGCCCAAAGCGTGCCTGCTCATAGGCTGCGTTGAAGCGGAGAACGGCCTCACGCAGCGACGGGTCGCCGATCGATGCGGCGAACTCGGAGGCGGTCTGCGCCGCTGGCCGGCGATATCCCTGACGGGCCAGACGGCGGGTCATGCGAAGGTAGAAGATCGCCGCAGCCGAACTCGGGGAAGCCGTGCGCCAGCGGTGATTCAGGTGAAGGAAGACGAGCGGTGCCGCGACCAGCGCAATGAAGGCCAGCAGGATCAGAATAGCTTCGAGCAGAAGCTTGGGATCGTGGGTCGTGACTCGATGTACGCGCCTCGCCATCTGCAACATGCGGTTATACTGGCGGGCGGTCCAGAGCCGGATGTCAGTGAAGCCGTTTCGGGTGTGGCGCACGCTGGCGACGGCGAGAACTTGCTGGTGCCCGGCATCGTAGTTGACGATCCACTCACGCCAGAACTCGCGCGCCGCATCCAAATAGAGTTGGTAACGGCTCCACAAGGTTGGAGCCGGACCATCGCTGGCTGGCGTAGGGTCAAAAGCGAGCCATCCGGCCCCTGGAATATAGGCTTCTACCCAGGCGTGCGCGTCACGGGCGCGGACGATGTAAGTGGAATTGACTTGATTGAACAGTCCGCCGCGGAAGCCGGTTATGACGCGCGATGGAATATTTACGCTGCGCAGCAGCACCGCCATCGAAGAAGCGAAGTACTCGCAGTGTCCGCGGCGGCGGTGAAAGAGGAAGTCGGCGAGAGGGTCTGCGGGGAGTTGGGGTGGAAGCTGGAGTGTGTAGCCAAATTGCGTCGAGAGATAGCGCTCAATGGCAAGGGCGCGGCGATAGGGGGAGGGCTCAGAGTCAGTCATTCGGTGTGCAAGTTCCGGGATACGCGGATCGAGGTTCTCAGGGAGTTGCAGATACCGGTCCGGAACGGAAGAGGGCGAGTCGCCGGTGAGTTTATTGAGGGTTGTGGGCAGCGGCGAAGATACATCCGAGACGCCCTCGTAGGACGTCACGGTGCGCTCGTGGTCAAGGCTATGAAATGTCTGGTCCTCGTCGATACTGATCACGTGAAATGGGCCAAACAGGGCCTGAGCGGTGGGAATGGTGAAGATAACGCTGGTATTCAGCGGCTCCATCAGAACCCGGTAGCGGATCAGGTCGCGCTGTGGTCCCCGCGCAATACGAAGGTGTTCGCGGTGCTCGATGGCGCGGTTGGAGAGTTGGCCGCTGTCGAGCACATCGGATTCGTGGTGGGGATTGCTCCAGCGTTTTCCGTCGAAGATGGTGAGCACCGCACCACGCAGACGGATCTGGCGGTCGCCTGTGGTGTCGCCATTTATATGAATATGCGCGATCACTTCGGAGGACTGCTGAATGTGTCCGATTTCGCCCAGGTTGACCGAATCGGAAAAGCCGGTGGAGATAGCGTCGCTTTGGGCGTATCGGGAAAGGTACCCGCCGCTGATGCGTGGCATCGCGAAGAAGAGGATCACCGAAGTGGCCAGGATAGCGGCTATCATCACAGCGGCCGTGCGGGCCAGCGAGCCCGAGAGCCGCTGCATGGGAGATATGACCCGACGGCGTGTAAGCCTGCCCGGAATGACGAGTGGTGCCGTGTTTGGGGCCGCCATCGAAGAGCGGCGCAACTCCATAGCCATGAAGCAGAAAACTGCTAGAACCATGAACAGAGCAAAGGCAGCGAGAAAAGCTGAATCCACGGTGAGAATCGCCGCCGACAAAACCATCAGGAACGAAAGCACCACCAGGTACACATAGTCACGCTCGCGCTCAACCGCGAAGAGCTTGATGCACATTACAAAAAGAGAGAGATGGACGGCGGGAGTCACCCAATCGCGGGCCGAGAACAGGAAGAAATCAACAAAAAAGAGCAGAAAATAAATAACGGCGAGCCATGAGGTGACGCGCCGCGGAATGACAAACGGCCGATCCCGCAGCAACAGAACGCCTCGCAAGACGAGCGCAGCAAGAACAAAGATAACGCTGCCCAGATCCATCTTGCCGGTCGAGGCCAGGGTGGCAAAGCCGGTGACAACCAGCAGGAAGAGCGAGATCTGGAAGAGATGCTCGATCTCCTGCGGTACCTGGCGCGATGTAGGGACAGAGGACATCCAGGGTTCCGGGGTCGGAGTAAGTTCCGGAGATCAGTATAGTGGAGCAGGCCGAAAGCCCGTGAGTTTTCCTCAAGCGTGGGGATGAATGATAAAAACGGACGTGGTAGTATCGAATCTGGTCGGACATCGGTCTTACGCGATGAAACCCCGCCAATCCCGCCAGGTCCGGAAGGAAGCAACGGTAACGGGCCGTCTCATGCGCAGTGAGTTTCCGGTGTCCGGCTTTATTTGTCCTGGCTGTTCTTGTTCGCTGCCCGCCGTCTGTAAGCCCTCCTAAATTCCCGAACTGAAACCAGCTCCGTTGTGAAACCTCCACCCGCGCAGGAAATGTTTTTGTGCTTCTCCGCCTCACCAGCTCAGGAGAAGCTTGCCGCAGGGGTAAACGCAAATGCGGAAAGAAAGCTTCGAGATGGGGTCTAATATGGCAGAGGAGCTGGCGCCTCAAAGTACATTTTTCTGTGTGACAGCGCAACCTAATCGGACGACAGCCCGGTGCGAGGCGGCGCCAAATGAAGATTGTGCTGTGCTGCGCAACTCTGCGCTGAGTGGAATGGCGGTGGCGGTTCCAGTCTCGATCGCGCTCTGGACGGCAATTGCCGTCCTGGTCTGGCTGGTACTGCGGTAAGAGCAACTCACAATATTCTTCCCTGCGAAAAATCCACCGCCAAAAACGAATCGCCGACCGGTGTTTCGCGTTGCTAAACCGCGGAATACAAGCTGAACGCAAGCACCGCCCGCCCTGCCGACAGGCCGAGATGAGGGAGTTCGGCCGAGAGCCGCTTCAAGGACTCCGGCTAGAGCAGTTTACATTCCTTGCGCAGTGGGCGACAATTGGCAGATTACTACCAGCGGAGAGTAGGAAGTTGAACACTAAGATTCGGGCCAAGATCACGGCTCTGGGCTCATTTGTACCTCCACGCGTTCTCTCCAATGACGACTTGGAAAAGATGGTCGCAACCTCGAACGAGTGGATTTTGGAGCGTACTGGAATTCGCGAGCGGCATATCGTCGATCCTGGTGTGGCTGCAAGCGATCTGGCGGTTGGGGCGGTGCGCGATTTGGCCTCCAGGCACAACATTGACTTGAACACCATCGAGGCGATCATCGTTGGCACGGTCACACCGGACATGATGTACCCCTCTACGGCATGCCTGGTGCAGAAGAAGCTCGACATTCGCCAGGCGTGGGGATTCGATATCTCCGCCGGATGCTCGGGCTTCGTTTATTCCCTGACCACCGGGGCGAAGCTTATCGAAAGCGGCGCGCATAAGAAAGTGCTGGTGATCGGCGCCGACGTGAATTCGTCGATGATCGATTACACCGACCGCACGACCTGCATTCTCTTCGGCGACGGCGCAGGCGCGGTGCTTCTCGAGCCATCGGAGAACGGCGAAGATCTTGGTTTCATCGACTTTGTGCACCAGATTGAAGGCTATGGCGGGGATTACCTCTGCATGCCCGGCGGGGGCAGCCTGCACCCCTCTTCGCACGAGACCGTGGACAAGAAGATGCATTATGTTCACCAGGATGGCCAGCAAGTCTTCAAGTATGCGGTGAAGAAGATGGCGGAGATGACCGAGCGCGTGCTGGCCAAGAATGGCCTGACCGGTGCCGACATCGACTGCTTTATCTCTCACCAGGCCAATAAGCGGATCATTACCGCGACTGCCGACCGCCTGAAGATGCCGCGGGAGAAGGTAATCATCAACGTGGAAGACTTCGGCAATACGACGGCCGGCACGATTCCACTTGCGATGACCACGGCAGTCGAGACCGGACGGTTAAAAAAGGGAGATACCTTGCTGATCGCGTCGGTGGGCGCTGGATTTACCAGCGGAGCATCCGTGATGAAGTGGGCCTTCTAAAAAGGCGGTTGAAGACTAGATCTGTAAGGTGCTCGCCGGATGGCGGGCACTTTTATTGCTTAACCGAGTTTGCTGGCACGAATTCGATAGCGCACAACTCACCCCCCGCGGCTCAGCCTCTTTTGCTCTCCAGAAACATTCCGAAAGCAACATTTCGACTCCATGCGGGTTTTTAAAATGGAATCCACGGACGTGGCTAGCTAGCCACGCTGTATTTTTTGTGAGGCGAAAATGAGATTCTCGCGAATATTGGTTCCCGCATTGCTCGCCTGCGGGTTGATGAGTAGTGCACTGGCTCAGTATCAAACTCAACCTCTGCCCCCTCCGGTTCCGCCATCGACGACCGATCCATCGCAAGCTCCGCCGCAGTCTCAAACTTCGCCGCAGGCCCGGGTTGCGCCAGCCAGTCTGCCGCAGTGGGTTCCCGAGGGGATCGCGGTGCTGGGCCAGAATGCAAGCTCGCGCACGGAATTCACGCTGGACCACTCGATGTTGGTGTTGGCCTCAAAGCTGGATAAGGATAACGAAGATCTGCGCCGGGTGATTCTGGGTGTGAACGGAGTTTCCGTGCACAGCTTCCGCTTTCCGGGCGTGGTCTCCCTCGATCCGGCGGCCATGGACGCAATCATCCAGGAGTATCGCGAGGCCGGCTGGCAGCACTTGGTCAGCAAGCATAAGGGAGATGGGGGACAGACGACCGATCTGTGGGTTCACCTTGATCAGGCGGCTATTCGGGAGATAGCGGTGTTATTGGTGAGTGCGCGGCAGTTGAACTTCGTCTCGGTATCAGGGTCGATCAGCCCGCTGGATCTGCTGCATCTGAGCGGACACTTTGGGATTCCGAAGATGGACGGGGGAGTGGCGGTGCCGGTGCCGGATAGGTAAGTCGATGGGGCTTTGTTGCTGAAGCTTACTTCGGAACGTTGGTTGGTAAGAGAATGTAGGAGCCCCCGTGGGTGCGTTCGGCGGTGATGTGAGGCTTAATGACGACTAGCAACTCGTCGGTCGTCACTTCTTTGTTGTGAACGGAAAATGCCTCGCCGAGCCCGGGCACTTCTGAGATCATTGGGATTCCGTTGATGCTGGCCATCTGGCTTCTGTCTACCAGTCCCGCCACCACGACCGATTCACCGTCCTCTGTGCTGATCGTTCCTTTCATCTCGCGATTGGTAATGTTCGGAAGCCCGTTGGCTTGATAGGCACCGAGGGCTCGCAGCGTCAGTTCGTAGTCCAGACTGATCAGGTTTCCGTGTACCTGCGGCGTCGCTTTTAGGATCAATCCCAGGTCTTCATAGTAAAACTGCGGTGTAAGAACCGATGAGTTCACGGCCGCCCCGGTGTTTATTCCAAGCGATGACAGCAGGTTGGTGGTGGAATTGGTAGCAGTAAATGTCGTACTGACGACTGGATAGCGCTCGCCGACCTTCATCGTCGCCGCCTGTCCGTGCTCCGACCGCAGAAGTACGTCATCCACAGTACGTGCCAGCGAGTTAATGTTTGAAAAATGCCCCGAGAGAGATGGAATTGTCACACCAGAAAGCGTTATTCCTCCTCCAAAGGTAGCGAATGGCTGTGTCAACACGCTGGAAAACGTTGAGGAGGATGATGCCAGCAATGCGGCGAGAATGGTGGTTGCGTTCACCGTCTGTCCACTGGCCGCCAGCGCCGCCACGATCTGCTGAAAGTTGCTGCTGGTTACCAGCTTGTTGAGCTCGGTTGCAACGTTAAACACCGTGAATTCCGTTGGCGCCGAAGTTCCCAGCTCTCGCGTCAACGTGGTTGAGATCTGGAAGACCTTCACCTCCAGCATTACCGTGGGCTGTTCGTCCCGCAGATACTCCAGAAAAGTCGTGATCGCGTCTATCGTTGGCTGCGGTGCGCGAATCACGATGGTGCCCTGTGAGGCGTCCGGGGTGATATATCGCACGTCAAAGAGGGTGCGCAGAGCGGTCGTCAGTTCGGTCATTTCCTGGGGCGTACTTC
Organism: uncultured Acidobacteriota bacterium; assembly: GCA_963738165.1. Classification (GTDB taxonomy): domain Bacteria; phylum Acidobacteriota; class Terriglobia; order Terriglobales; family Acidobacteriaceae; genus TOLSYN. The sequence goes on along the minus strand of CAVTVE010000005.1, from coordinate 224,249 downwards.
CGCCCAACGAATAGAAGGTGCGAAGGGTCATCGGCATCAGATCCCGCCGGTTCTCCTCCGTATCGTTCGCCAGTAACACCTGATGTTCGTTCAGCGGAATCATCAGCACCTTGCAGACCCGCTGGAGAATCTGCGATCCCGTTTGCCAAGTTACGTCGTCCAGCTTGATGCGCACATTTCGCGGCGTCAGTCCCTGGTCTGGAACGGCAGTAATGCCAAACAATTTTGCAAATTGTTCGAGTGCCTGCTGAGAGTTTCCTTTGAATTCAAAGCTATGAACCTCCGGCTGAGGCTCCAACCGCGTCTCGCCGAGTTTGGGGCGGAACTGTGCAGCGGCAGACTCCTCAGGAGCAGGCATGGCATCATGGAGCCGCTGTTGCGCGTACTCATTCGTCGGATCGATCTCGACTGCCCGCCGGAACGCTGCCAGCGCGGCGTTCACATCACCGGACAGCATCGCCTGATTGCCTTTGTGCAACTCTTCAGTGGCCAGTCTCTCCTCTATTGCCTTTTCTGCGGATACGTAAATTCTCTCGCGCGGCGAGATCTCGCGCGCCGCCTTCAGCTTCTCCAGCGCAAGGTCAAACTGTTTTTTGCGTGCCAGCTTTTCACCTTCGCGAAAGATCTTTTTTGCTTTGTTCTGGTCTGCCTCAGGGAGTGCGCAGGGAGGGAAGCCCTGCTCGTAATCCGAGCAGGGTTGCAGGCGCGTATCACTTTTCGGAGCCGTCTGTTGCGAAAACAGAGAGCCTGGAATCAGCAGCAAGACAGCCATCAGGATGGCAGCAACCATGACCAGAATTCTACCGGATTCCATTCATTCCCGAGGAACTCCACAAGGCTTCGCAATCTGGAATGCACATGTCCGGCTCGCCCTTGGCCAGTTCCACCACGGAAAAGATGCCGGTAGCCACCGCAATTACCGGGAAGCCGCACGTCTTGGCCGACGCCACATCGGCAGGAGTGTCGCCGACAAAACACACCCTAGCCCCGCCGCCCAGCCGCCGCCGAGCCTCTTCGGCTCCCCAGCGGAAGATCTCGGTCCGCGTCTCATTGCGGTCGCTGAACGAGCCGAACGAAAAATATTCACCGATACCGGCTGCCCTCAGCTTGGCCCAGCCGATTCGCTCCACGTTTCCGCTGGTCACTCCCAGCAGTTTTCCAAGGGACTTTAGTTCTGCGAGAAGCCTTGGCACCGCTCCGCAAAGCTCCGGACGTAGTTCTTCGGCCCGCGCCTCAACCTCCGCGCACATCCGCGCCATCGCCGCGGTGAGCGCCGCGCGACCCTCCGACTCGCAGATTCCCGACTGCTCCAGCGCGGCCAGCAGAATAATAGGATCCGTGCTACCGTGAACCGCAACTCCCTCCAGCCCCACCGCGCGCCCGTAGAGCTCCCGCATGGCATTCAGGAAAGCCTCGTAGTGTACCGCGTCGCGCGAATTTAGCAGCGTGCCGTCAATGTCGAACAGGTAGGCATCAAATTCCCGCCAGTTAAATCCTCTGGTCAAAGCCGTCTTCCCCTTGACCCTGTCGGCCGCGATGACCAGGGCCCAACTTGCTCTTACCTTTGGCCGTTTGTCTGTCCGCAATCTCCGTTTTCGGCGCGCCCGTCCTGATCCAGCATGATGCGTTGAATGCTGCGCGCGCGTCCGGTCTGCTCGTCGCACTCCACCAGCGCGGCGCAGAAGCGCACGTCGTTGGTGGCCGCCTCGAAGCGCGCCGGAAGGCTGGTCAAAAATCTCTGCAGGATCTGTTCCTTCTGTACCCCGATCACACTGTCATAAGGCCCGGTCATCCCCACGTCGGTCTGGTACGCCGTGCCTTGCGGCAGCACCCGCGCGTCTGCCGTCGGAACATGCGTATGCGTCCCGACAACGGCCGTCACTCGCCCGTCCAGATACCAGCCCAGCGCAATCTTCTCGGATGTCGCCTCGGCGTGCATGTCTACAAAAATCACCTTGGCGGTAATCGATTCGAGCAAGCGGTCTGCGACGCGAAAAGGGTCATCGATGTTCGCCATGAAGACCCGACCCTGCAGATTCATCACTGCATACGCAATGCCGGCTCGGGTCGAACCTTCATACAGTCCGACTCCGGGCGTTCCCGCCGGATAGTTTGCCGGACGCAACACCCGACGTGCCGGACTGTAAGGCTCATTGACCGCGGCGTTGAAGTACTCCACCAACTCGCGCTTGTCCCATACATGATTTCCGGTGGTAATCACGTCGATGCCGAGGTCGAAAAACTCCTCGGCAATCTGCGGTGTCAGCCCAAATCCGCCCGCCGCGTTCTCGCCATTGGCAATGCAGAGATCGACCGCGTGCTCTTTGACCAGCGCCGGCAGATGCTCGCGCACGATCGTCCGCCCTGGCCGCCCAAATATGTCCCCAATAAACAGTATCCGCAATCTCTAAGCCTTCTCTGACCGCTGCCCCAGCGCCTCGATCACATCTACGGCCGCCGCGAATTTCCCCAGGGGTGCGCTCACCTGCACGCCCTGTACCATGCCGCGAGCCTCCAGCAGCATCTCGCGCGCAATCAGCACGCCCTCGGCGCGAGCGTGTTCGCTCGTGCCTGCCGCCGCCATGCGCGCCAGGATCGCATCCGGAACCGACACCCTGAGTTCGTTGCGCATGAACTCCGCGTTTCGCACGCTGGTCAGCGGCCAGATACCCGCCATCACCGGAATCCGGCAGTGCTCCACCCGACGCAAGAACTCCTCCAGGAGGCGCATGTCGAAGACCGGCTGAGTGACCGCGAAATGTGCTCCCGCCTGGCATTTGTATTCAAAGCGGCGCACCTCTTCGTCGATGTCTGTGATTCCCGGATTCGCGCCCACTCCGATGACAAACGATGTTGCCGAGCCGATCGGGTTGGCGCCGACGTCAACGCCCAGGTTCAGGTTGTGAACAATGTTCACCAGTCCGATCGCGTCCACGTCGAAGACCGCCGTTGCGTCCGGATAATTTCCTAGCTTCGGCGGGTCGCCCGTGATGCAAATGAGATTGTGCAGTCCCAGGGCGCTGGCTCCCAGCAGATCGCTCTGAATGCTCAGCACGTTCCGGTCGCGACAGGTGTAGTGCAGAACCGTCTCGATGCCGCATTCGCGCGAGATCAAAGTACACAGAGCCTGGTTGCTCATACGCGCCGAAGCGCGAGGACTATCCGGAATGTTTACCGCGTCGATACCAACGCTGCGAAGATACTTCGCTGCTGCAAGCTCTCTCGCGGGATCGTTCCCCTTCGGCGGCACAATCTCCACCATGGTCACGAATTCGCCATCGGCCAATTTTTGTCCGAGTTTAGAGCGCTCGGCCAGCGGCTTCACCTCCGGCGCTACCGTCGGGTTGGCCACTGCTACGTGAAACGATGATGCACGCGCCACATCCGCACGCAGCGCCAACTTCATAGCCTTAATATGCTCGGGAGTGGTTCCACAGCAGCCACCGACCAGCGACACCCCGGCCGCCACAAATCTCCGCGCGTATTCCGCCATGTACTCCGGCGAACAGAGATAGATGTTTCGCCCTTCCACGTTGCGCGGCATGCCCGCGTTCGGTTGCGCCGCCAGGGGCAGGGAAGTCACTCTGCGCAGCCGCTCCATGGTGTCCAGCATCGCCGCCGGGCCGATCGAACAATTGCACCCCATGACGTCCACGCCGAAATCGGTCAGCCGTCTGCCGAAAACCTCCGGATCGGTGCCGTCCAGTGCGTTGCCTTCATCGTCAATCGTCACCTGCGCCACAATCGGCAGCTCCGGCGCTGCCTCGCGCGAAGCCAGCACTGCCTGGTGCAATTCATCGATAGAGCCGAACGTTTCCAGCAGAATCAGGTCCACGCCTTCAGCCGCCAGCACTTCGATCTGCTCGCGGAAGGCGGCGCGCGCTTCTTCGCGTGCGACCTTGCCCAGCGGCTCGATGCGGATCCCCAGCGGCCCTACGCTGCCAGCCACCAGCACATTTTTCCCTGCCGCTTCCCGAGCCAATTGCACTCCCGCGCGGTTGATCTCGCGGACCCGCGTTTCAAAGCCATGGCGGAGCAGACGGTAATGATTTGCGCCGAAGGTGTTCGTCTCCAGGATGTCGGCTCCCGCCTTGACATAATCTGCGTGGATGGCTCCGACCATATCGGGTTGCGATACGTTCAGTTCGTCATAACATCGATTGATGAACACACCCTTTGCATAGAGGAGCGTACCCATGGCGCCGTCGCAAAGCACCGGTCCACGGCCCAGGCATTCGAGAAAAGATGACATTCGGTTTCTTCCTCACCTTTATTATCGCAGAGCTGTAGTCGAATTATCGCAGAGCTTCATTTCATTGCATTTCCCACACCTTACCATAGGTGTCTCCCCGGTAAAGCTGCTGCCGCAATGTTATAATCGGGCTTTCCAGCAATTCACAATCCATAATCGTCCGGAGTGCGTTGATTGAAGCAAGCGAGACTGATCCTTGGCCTTTTAGGCGCAATGCTACTGGCCGGCTGCGGCACCTCTAACACCACCAGTCAAAGCACTTTCAACAATGGCTCTGGCGATCAGCCTTTTAAGCCCATCACTCATCTTCTTCATCGTAGCCTCGTCAGTAATTACTTTGCGGGCAGTCTTCAGGTGGTGGACGCCACTCAGGACCGGCTCACCAGTTTCGCCTTCAAGAGCGGCTCCCAGCCGACCTACTTACAGCCTTCGCCTGACGGTACCTTGACCTTTGTCAATAATGTCGGCTCCAACTCGATCTCTTCGCTGAACAACAACCTCGAGGAGGTCAAGGGAACGATCGATCTCGGCGGACGGACCCAGAGCTTCGTCACCTCGTCCGACAACAAATTCGGCTTTGCCGCTGTTCCCAACTACTCCAACGGCCTCCCTCCGAACCTGCCCGGCGCGATCAACCGCTTCAACCCGACGGATGGCAGTTTGAATACAGCCATTCCGTTCCCCTACGTGACTTACCTCGCTATGGACCCCGCCCAGAAGCACCTGCTCGCCTTCACCCAAGGCAATACCGTCGCAACCAATGGTGATGACAACGCGTACTGGGTGGATCTGAGCGCCACTGATCCAACCACCGGATTTCCGCCAATCGCCGCCCTGTCGATAACCTACTCCGCCAACATCGCGACTCCGCTGCCGTTGTCGAAACCCGTCGCCGCCTTCTTCTCCGGCGATGGATCAAAGGCTTTCATCCTGAACTGCGGCACGGAATGCGGAGGCGCAAGCGCTCCCAACGTCACTGAAATAGCCGTTACTGGAACAGACGCAATCAGCTACAACACGTCTGGTACTACCACGATTTATCCCTCGACGTTTCTTCCTGTGATCCGCCCAGGCACGGCCACGGTCGTCAATCAGTGGACGGTCTCCGGGGCCCACGTCGGCCTTATCGACCTCACCGCCAACAAACTCTACGTTGCCGGCTCCACCGGCAATCTGACTGACGCTGGCGGAAACAACGTGCCGAACGGCTTCTTCACCACCATCGACCTCACCGCCGGAATCCCGTCTGCGCCCATCCAAATCACCAATGGCACTACAGGATTGATTCGCAGCATCAACGGAAAGTTCTGGGTGGCTTCCGGCTACAGCGGCAATGGTGGCGCAGTCACCGGTTGCGGGGTGCAGAGCTGCATCACCATCGTCAATCCCTCCACCGGCACCACCACCGTCCTGCCCAGCGCCAGCGGCGGCGCTACCGGAATCTCGCTCCAGGCCAACAGCGGCGAGGTCTATACCATCGAAGGCGGCCAGCTGTTCATTTACAACCAGAGCGGCAGCTCGATCACCTCCCAGTACAACACCGACATCAAGGGTCAGGGCTGGGACGTGCTTTATATCAATTAACGATTTAAAAAAGTAAATTGCTGCTGCCACGCTAACTCGCCATTTGCGAGTCTAGCGTGATCGTGCGCTGGTGACGCCCGTCACTGTTCGTATCGCACTTTTGCTGTAGCTTACCGATCACTAAGCCAACAGGTAGATCGTTTCCGAAGCTTGGCAGGAGGTTTCTAGAATGAACAACTGTGGTCAGTTGCAGTATGTCCATCTGTTGAATGCTATTCCTGTACCCATGTTCATCGTGGACGAAGATGTTCGCATCCTCGACTCAAATGCTGCCGCAGAGAAGGCATTCGGCTTGTCCAAAGACGCAATCCGCTCACGGCGTGGTGGAGAAGCTCTTGGCTGCCTGCGTGCGCAGGCGGAAGGCTGCGGAAAATCTGCCGCTTGCAAGAGTTGCGTTATTCGCAACTCAGTCTCCAGGTGCCTCGATTCGGTTTCAACGAGTCAGAGAAGAATGAAGTTCGAGATTCGGACCGAAGCAAAAAAGTCGGAACTTGAGCTGATGATTTCAACCTGTCCGCTTCCCGAAGCGGGCCAGAATGCGGTGTTGCTCATCGTCGAAGACATCACCGAGATGTCCAAGCTGAAAGCCATCATCCCAATCTGCTCTCAATGCAAACGGATTAGGAATGAAGCGGAATACTGGGAGCAGGTGGACAAATATTTTCACGAGCATACCGGGGTCGATTTCTCACATGGACTTTGTCCCACATGTCTGGAGCAAGTCTATGGCAAATACCTGCACCCTAAGCCTGCGGCTGAGCAAGCCTGAGTAACCTTCGAAATTTCCGATTACTTATTGACCTACCAGCCTCAAATGGTGCGCTGCCGTTCGCTCCACCGTCTCCGGCTTAAATGGCAGGCCGAAGGTCGTTCCCCGGTACCAGGCCTCAAACTGATCGTTGAAATACGGGCTGAATAGATTTCCCGACTGGCCGTTCACGATGTTCAGGGTGGACTGGTCCAGGTCCGCAAAGTCTGCCGTGAAGCGCTCCGACGGCGCATACTTTCTCACCTGCTTCACGGTGATACCGTTTCCCGATTGCGGTAGTTTTTCTGTGGAAGCGAATTTCTTCAGCCACGGCACATTGGCGAAAATCGGGCCAAAAATGGGATGCGCAATCTGCACGGTTGCATAGTCCCCATACTTCCAGTTCGCCAACTCTCGCGGTGCCTGCGGATCCTTGACCGCCGCCTCCACGGCTGCCGCCAGCAATGCGTCCCAGCTTTGATATTGACCTGGAAGCCAGCGCGCCGGCTGGAAGGCAATCGTGTTCTCCAGCCAAACCGTTTTCATGAACCAGTGGTACGACTGCGCATCGCCCCCCAGCTTGCTTTCGAGCAGGGTTTGCGTCAGCCACTGCCGCGCCCTCTGCTCAATTGCCGCTCCCGCCGAGTCCATACTGAGCTTGCCGTCGAAGCGCCGAAGAATATCCGCCGCGCTCCTGGCTCGCGCGCTCGTCCCCGCGGTTTGGTCCACAGCATACGCCATCCGTTGCGCCACAAATTTGTCGAGATCGCTCTGTACGTCTGTTTGCAACGCCAGCATGTCGGCGGCGGTGAATTTCTTGTCCTGCCGCAGCACGCGGTAAATCCGCTCCGTGCGATAGGGCGACTCCCACTCCTTCGTGATCGAATACTTGTACCCGTCGGAGGTGACGCGCCCATTCGCCGTGGCGATAATTCCGGATGGCGGGTTGTAGACGCTCGGCATATCCTCGAAGGGAATGTATCCCGTCCACTCGTGCGCGGCGTCCGCGCCGCTCACCGGCAGCGAACCATCTCCTGCGGCCCGCACCGGAACCAGCCCTGCCGCCTGGTATCCGATGTTTCCGTCCACGTCCGCGTAGACTACGTTCTGTCCCGGACCGTTGAAGCTGCCAAACGCCGCCCGGAACTGCTCCCAATTTTGCGCGCTGTTGACTGCGAAGAATGGCAGGCTCAGCCCGCGGTCGTAGAGCGCCCACTTCAACGCCAGCTGCCGAGTCTCGCCCTTCATCTCGCTGGAAATGATTGGGCCGTGCCGGGTCACAAGCACATCCATCTCCACGTCGCGCCCGCGCTTCACGTGGATCACCTCATGCCGCAACTCCGGCTTCCGCCAACCTTCCGGAGTCTGGTACTCGCCCTGCGGGTTGAAGTTCTCTACGAACACGTCCTCCACATCCGGCCCCAGGTTGGTAAAGCCCCAGGCGATCCGCCGGTTGTGCCCCACAATTACCCACGGAGTTCCCGGCAGCGTCACCCCTGCAACGTCAAAGTCGCCGCAGCTCAGGTGAGCCTCATACCATGTGTTCGGAATGCGGTGCTCCAGATGCATATCGTTCGCCAGTAAAGGCCGTCCGCTCTGCGTGTGTGCGCCGCTGATCACCCAGTTATTCGATCCCGCCCGTGTGCGGTCCATGAGCTCGAGTTCCGATGTCGTGGCCATCGATGTAGTAGCCATCGAAGCCGCGCCTATCATTGCAGGCGCCGATCGCTCCAGCTCAGCCCGATGCCGCCGTCTGCGTACTGAATGCTTTTCCGTTAGCGGCAATTTGGCACTCTCTTGTGCCGTGTCGGGCGCCCCCGCTGCCGGCTCAATCTCATCCAGATCATGGCCAGGCACAATATCGCGCTGCGAGCTCTCCACATACAGGTCGCTGGTCAGCTCGGGCCCCAGCCGCGCCAGAATCTTCTCCCGGTTCAAATCGTCGAGATAGGTTCCGTGGTTCAGCATCTCCGCCATCGCGGCCCCAACCAGCAGCGAATCTTCCGCCGTCCAGGCCCGCGGAAAATACCGCAGCACCCGCATTTCCAGCGGCAGCCCATACTGGTGCTCCGCGATATACGCATTCACCCCGCGAGCATACGCTTCCAGTTGTTTCCGCTCCTCGGGTGTCGCCTGAGCCAGCGAATGCTGCGCCACCTCGCGCAACCCCAGCACGCGCTGCTCCCGGTCCGTGCTCACATAATCCTTGCCCAGTGCTGCCGCCAGCTCACCGGCCGCAAAGCGCCGCATCATGTCCATCTGCCAAAGCCGGTCCTGCGCCGTCACAAACCCTTGAGCAAAAAACAGATCGTCCAACGTCTGCGCTGTAATGCTCGGCACCCCATGCTCATCCCGGACCACCGTGACCGGAGCCGAAAGCCCGTGCACCACGATCGTACCGTCCAGGGTCGGCATCGCCGCTCGCGCCGCTGTACGGAACCACACGCACGCCCCCACGGCCATTGCCGCAGCGAGCATAAGAACCACCAACACCGCGCGCCAGATCAGCCTTCGGTTTGAGACGCGCACATTTCTTTCGGAGACACCCACTGGGTACGACATGATGGCTTCGATTGTACCCGCTCGCAGCGCCTCGGGGCGTAGTGCAATGTACTGAAGTTTTGTGGAGGACATCTGATGTTCTTACGATGAAATCTGCGGCGAGATTCGCCTGATTAGCCCTGTCCTGTCACATGTCGGCTCCGCTGTTCCTCGTAAGCCGTTAGCGTGTGCTCAAGCTGAATGCCGAGAATGTCACTGAGCCGCTTCAGGTCAAACATGAAATAGCTCAGGTTGAGCGATAGCATGTGCTCATGGATCACGTCGAAGATTGCACGTTCTAAAAGGCGCACGCTAGCCGCCAGTTGCGGAGTCGTGTACCCCTGCGTGTACCGTTTTGCCTCCCGCGTACTTTGAATCACTTTTTCCGCGGCGGGCTCTGGCTCGGCTGATTCCAGCATGGCAGCCAGCTCCTCAATCGTGCATGGGGTGAACTCAATCCGCTGCGCATCGGCAATCGGTAAAGCTCCCAACAGCGGGTCGGCTTTCAACTCTCGCAACGTGCGCTGTGTTATCTCAGACACGTTCTCGCGAAGAATCTGGGATATGCGTTTGTTAGCCGCAACGTGGCCCGACTTTGGATTCTTCAGCTTCTGCTCAATCAGATTAATCAGATTTGGAATTGGGGCAGGCTTGATCAGGTAGTCATCCACCTGGCTGCGGATCGCTTCCAGTGCCGAGTCAAAGCCTGGATACCCGGTCAGGATCAGCGTGATGCACCTCGGATGTGTCCGGCGCATGGCGCTGACCACGGTGAATCCGTCGCCAGGATGCCCGATGTTCAGGTCTGAAATCAGTACATCGAACGGAGCCGACGATATTTGCGCCAGAGCTTCGTTGACCGATCCCACGGCTGTAACCTCATATCCGTGCTGCCGCAGAATCAACGGCATCGTGATAATGAGACTGGCCTCGTCATCAACAAACAAAACGCGGGCAGCGCGCATAAACGACCCCGTGGCTCATGAATTTTCTACGGAGGCCATTCCGTAGAATGCAGAGCACACGCTTTCAAGTAAGATGCAGTTCCGGCAGCAAGAGTCGAAAATCTAAGGTGTTAACGAACCTGATTGCGTACTTCAAGAATTTGCAACCGAGCGGCGAAACATCCCTTCTTTATCCGTCCATCTCCGCACAGGCGACCGCGCTTTCCTTGCCCGCTCCATCCCCATAATTTATGCTTGAGCTTCAAACAAACTCAGCAAGAGGTGTGTAAGTGAATCACGGCAATCATGGTCATCCATCTGGCGAAGGCTCCGGCATCGAGCGCGAGCTGCACGATCCTATCTCAGACAAGCTCGTAGCTCTCGAACCGCTCGACCTTTCCAAGATTCACACCGTAGATGATCTGGTTCGCGCAATGGGCCGCACCGCTTTTACGGGACGTCAGATCGGCCAGGCCGCCGACGTCCTTGAAGCCATGGCCCGGGATAAGGACGCTTTTGTCATCATGACCCTTAGTGGTGCGATGACCGTCGCCAAGCAGGGACTCGTTGTTTCCGACCTGATCGACGCTGGAATCGTCAAGGCGATCGTCTCCACCGGAGCGCTCATGGCGCATGGCCTCGTCGAGGCCGCCGGGAGATCCCACTTTGTCTGGGACGAGAAAATGAACGACGTCGAGCTTTATGAAGCCGGCTACAACCGCGTCTATGACACCCTGGAGCCTGAGACCAATCTCAACTTCGTCGAAGCCATCGTCGCCCAAATCTTGGACGCCTGGAATGCCGACGAAGTCCTCTGCTCGTACAAGTTCACTCACGCAATCGGAAAATACCTCTCCGAGCACGCGGAAGGACGCGGCATCCTGCGCTCGGCCTACGAAAAAGGCGCTTCGATTTATATTCCCGCCTTTACCGACTCCGAGATGGGACTTGATGTAGCCCTGCACAATCGCAAGCGCGCCAAGCAAGGACGCGAACTCATCCGCTTCGATCCCTTTCTCGACCTCAATCATTTCGCTGAAAAGAATCTTCTTCAAACACGGCTCGGAATCTTCACCATCGGCGGAGGTGTACCGCGCAATTGGACCCAGCAGTTCGGCCCGTACATCGAACTGCGGCATCGTCGCGGAGGCGAGGACCTTCCCCTTAAGCGCTACCACTATGGACTGCGCATCTGCCCCGAGCCCGTGCATTGGGGCGGACTCAGCGGCTCGCCATACAGTGAAGCAATCTCCTGGGGAAAGTTCGTCCCGCCCGCTGAGGGCGGCAAGTTTGCCGAAGTATTCGACGACGCCACCGTAGCTCTCCCCTTGGTCGCCGGAGCTGTCCTTGAGCGCCTCAAGAAAAAATAACCGGAGCGAGCGATTTTCCGCCCCACATCTGCCTAGCCGGCAGATGTGGGATTATTATTCAACGCTTGCTCCTGCTTCTGCTCTCGCCTTTTCATATTGCCAACATTCGCCCGCGCGCTAACCACGGGGATGTGGTACAGCACACGTTCCTCTGTGACTCCGCTCACCGCTCGTAATTCAGCACCGAAGTATGATTTGCGCGCAAACGTGACATGTCCAGTCGGCCCGTCTGTATTGTGGCCACGTAGCCACACAGCCGCAGGAGAGCTCATGGATAAGGCGGTCATGAATCAATCGCGGTTGGCGCACCGGGGTGGAACTCAATCCAGAATGCTCACCCGTGTGCTTATGACTCCGCCCGATTACTTTGCAATCTCAGAGTCCGGGAACCCGTTCTCGCGCGACAACACTCCCGTTGATCTGCTCCTCGCGTTCAAACAGTGGGAAGATCTTTGTTCGGCGTTCAATCGGGTTGGGCTCGCAGTCTCGCTGATCGACCCCTGCCCGAACCTGGAAACTATGTGCTTCAGCGCCAGTCAGGCCTTCGTAGGCATGGATCGCGAAGATCGCTCCTTTGCCGTGCCATCGCGCATGTTGCATCGCAACCGCTCTGATGAAGTTGCGCAATTTGCCAAGTGGTATTCCCTGCATGGCTACCGGATTATCGATCTCGAACTTGAAGGTGAGGAGTTTCTCGAAGGTGCCGGCGATCTGCTCTGGAACACCGATTGGGAATCGATATGGGCTGGATTCGGGCACCGCACCACTGCTGCTGCCGTCGATCAATTTGCTCCGCTAATGGAGTCAATGGGATTTGAGGTACGCAAGCTTGAGTTGGTCGATCCGCACTTCTTCCACCTCAATCTTTGCTTTGCTCCGCTCTCGCCCGAGGGGCTGCTGATCTACCCCGGTGCCTTTGCTCCGGAGACGCTGGCGCGAATGCGGCTCTGGGCCGAGACGTTCGAGGTCACCCGCGAGGAGGCGCTGCAATTCGTCTGCAACGGCGTCGCCGTGAACGGCTATTACGTCACCCCCCGGCTTACTCCCCGGCTGGAGCAAATTCTAAGCAGAGCAGGCATTGAGCCAATCGTGGTGGAACTTTCCGAATTTGAGAAGGCTGGAGGCTCCGTCGCGTCGCTCAAGATGCTGCTGCCATAAAGGTGTCCTACTGCAATAATTATCCTGACACGGGCGGTCCTCTGAGACCGCCCGATTTTTCACTGAGATCACCCGACCCTCACTCCAGCGCTATTTACATCTCCGCATTCGTCGTCAGGCGAAGCTCTTCACTGAACTCCCACAGCTTCTCCCGCAACCGGTTCACCGTTGCGTCGCCCGGAGACGTAGCCATCCGCCTGGTCAGAGCAGGCCAGCGTCGCTTTGCCGCCAGAATTCTCTGGGCCGCAGACTCCACCTTCGTCCGGAATCGGCTGCTCCGCTCTGCCTTTTTCAGAATTGCCTCGTATGCCCGATGTACCAGCTCTTCGTTGTGGCATACCAGATACATATCTGCGCCCGCCTGCACCGTCCCTACTGCGGCCTCTTCAATGCTTGCGACCTTGAGAACGCCACCCATCTCCAGGTCGTCGGAAACCACCAGCCCTTTGTAGCCAATCTTTTTTCTAAGCACGTCTGCAATCCATTTTTTCGATATCGAGGCAGGCACCGCCTCCCCGGTCACCTCCGGAAATGCGCAGTGTGCCACCATCACGAAAGGCAACCGATTGGCCAACTCGCGGTAAGGAACCAGGTCTTCGTCCCAGAGCGCTTTCCAGCTCTTGTGTACGACCGGCAGCGCCTTGTGCGAATCGAGCTTGCCCTCGCCCAGTCCCGGGAAGTGCTTGCCACAGCCGGCAACCTCCATGTCCCTTAATCCGCGAAGAAACTCCTTCGCATACCGCACCGTGGCCTTCGCGTCGGGTGAAACGGTACGCGATCCCAGCACCCCCAGCGACGGCGGCAAGCGCAGGTCCAGCACCGGGGCGAAATCCACGTTGAAGCCCAGTGCGCGAAGCTCGCTGCCGATCAACTGTCCATGTTCGCGGTAGTACGACTTGTGCCCAGCCTGCACGACCTCCTGGACGCTCGGCGCTGGACCGATCACATCTTTTAGCCGGTCCACCTTGCCGCCTTCCATATCGACGCACCGGAACAGAGGTACATCCGACTCTTTTTGTGCCGCCCTCAGCAGAGCGTGTGTCTGTCGCGGCGATTCAATGTTGCGGGCAAACAGAATGATGCCTCCCGGCTTCAGCGTCTTGAGGGTCGTACGCAAGCCGCTCGAAAGCTCTCCACCATCAAATCCGAAAGTAAGCAGTTGACCAGCCAGCGTGCGGAGCTCCATCGATGTGCGTGCCATATGAAAAGGATTGTAGCCTGAATTGCAGTATCCGACTTGTGTGTCGATATCCGGGCACAATTTTCTAACAACGCCGCTTTCGTTTGTTTCTGGAAGAGTTCCCGCGTTATGCTGGGGGCGAATCACTTGTTAACGAATTTGCGAGCAAAGCAGCGAATTTAAGTGCATCTTAAAGTTGGGAATGAGATTGCCATGACGGTACTTGCACTTTCCGATCTGTTGGGCCTCACCGTCTATGACTCCGAGGCCGGAAAGCTGGGACGCGTGCGCGAAGTTGCGCTCGTTCCCCAGGAGGACCCCGTTCGCATTGCTGCCCTCATCGTCCGCACTCCCCATGGGGATCGAATCGTAGGCACGAATCTGCTGCGCCGGGTCAACGGGGGCGTGTACACCTCCGCCCGCTCCGCCGATTTACCGCAGTATTCCAGCGGCGAAGGCATGCTGCTGCTGGAACGCGATCTACTCGACCAGCAGATCATCGACGTACACGGGCGCAAGGTCGTCCGCGTCAATGACATTGAATTGGCGCTCGATTCCGAGTCCGCCAGCCCCGCGCTCGGCCTGCGGATCGCCTTCGTCGATGCCGGTGCGAGAGGGGCCATTCGCCGCTTGCTCAAGGGCGTGCTCCCACGTCACGCGCTCTCTACCTGGCTGGAGCGGATCCCCGCGCGCAACATTCCCTGGGAGTTCGTCAATCTCATTGAGACCGACCCGGCCCGTCGCGTCCGCCTCAAGATCTCCTCCGAGCGAGTCTCGCGTCTCCATCCCGCCGACATCGCCGACATCATCGAAGAACTCGCGCCCGCCGAACGCGATGCTGTCTTCCAGACTCTGGATGAGGATGTCGCGGCCCAGGCTCTGGAAGAGATCGATCCCAAACTCCAGGTTCACATTCTCAACGCCATGGAGTCGGAACGCGCCGCCGATATCGTCGAGGAGATGAATCCCGATGCTGCCGCCGACCTTCTCGGCGATCTCACCGAAGAGCGCTCCGACGAAATTCTCCAGGAGATGGAGCCCGAGGAGCGTCAGGAGGTCGAAGAACTTCTCGAATTCGAAGAAGACACTGCCGCCGGACGCATGACCACCGATTACATGGCGCTCGCCCCCACGGCCCGCGTTCATGATGCGGTCGAGATGCTTAAGCACTTCGATGGAAGTCTGGAGAGCATGAGCACCGTTTTCCTGATCGGCGAGAATGACAAGCTTGTCGGCGCCATCCCTCTCGCCAAGTTGATCGTCTCCAACCAGGACACGCGCCTCTCGGAGTTGGCCCTCGGTCCGCTCATCTCGTGTTCGCCCGAGGCCGATGAGCGCGAGGTCGCCGAAATTTTCGACAAGTACAATCTCCTCACGCTTCCAGTCGTGGATGAGAGCGGCGCGCTCACCGGCGTCATTACCGCCGATGACGTAATCGCCATTCTTCGCTCTCAGCTCTAGGGCTCTCATTCGCGCGCTTCACCGCATCCTCTCAAAAGAATTAACCATTAGAAAATAATCGGGTATTTCCACCGGCTCGCCTTGAGCTTCTCCCGCCGTGCAATTTATGCTGGGGTCTCCGATGTAAATTCCACAACAAACCGGTCGGGTGCATATTGAAGCTGAAGATGTGGAGAGTCCGTCTGATGATGTTCCTGGCCGTTGTTGGCCCGGGCTTCATCACGGCCAATGTCGATAACGACGCCGGCGGCATCTGGACCTACTCTCAGGCCGGGGCGCAGTTCGGCTACGGACTTCTCTGGGTCATGATTCCGATGACCCTGGCTCTCATCGTCGTTCAGGAGATGACCGCGCGCATGGGCGCGGTCACGGGTAAGGGCCTCAGCGATCTAATCCGCGAAGAGTTCGGCTTCCGCATCACCTTCCTCCTCATGGCCGGTCTTGTTATCACCAACTTCGGCAATGTGGTCGCCGAGTTTGCCGGGATCGCGGGCAGCCTCGCTCTCTTTGGCATTCCCATCTGGGCCAGTGTGCCCTTCTGTGCCGCACTTGTCTGGGTGATGGTCGTTAAGGGCAGCTATCAGTCAGTGGAGAAGGTCTTCCTCGTAGCGTCGTTCATCTACCTCGCCTACATCGTGGCCGGCGTCCTTGCCCATCCCGACTGGAAGGCCGCCGGAGTTGCGACGCTCGTTCCTCCCGACCTGCATCTGTTCCGCAGCCGCAGCTATATCTACATGGTCATCGGAGTCATCGGAACCACCATCGCTCCCTGGATGCAGTTTTACCTGCAAGCCTCGGTGGTCGAGAAGGGAATCACCGAACAGCAGTACGGGGACTCGCGACTGGACGTCGTCGTAGGTTGTATTTTCACCGACGTAGTCGCCTGGTTCATCGTCGTCGCCTGTGCCGCCACGCTCTATGCCGCCGGACACCACGACCTCAAAGACGGCGCGGAAGCTGCACAGTCGCTGCGACCCCTGGCCGGCAAATTTGCGTATATCCTTTTTTCGGTCGGCCTCTTCAATGCCTCGCTGTTCGCGGCTTCGATCCTTCCTATCTCAACTGCCTATGCCGTCTGCGAGGGCCTTGGCGTCGAGTCCGGCCTCGACAAGAAATTCAGCGAAGCGCCGTTCTTCTATTGGCTCTACACCGGCCTGATCGTGGCAGGAGCCGGGGTCATCCTTTGGCCCAACCTGCCTCTGGTGAAGATCACCATCCTCTCGCAGGTGGTCAATGGCGCGGTGCTGCCGTTTGTGCTGATCGCCATGCTACTGCTCATCAACAAGCGCGAACTCATGGGACGGCACACCAACTCGCATTTCTTCAACATCGTCGCATGGGTTACTACGATCGTCATGATTGTGCTGACCGTGGTGATGCTCTTCGGCACCAACGCCAGTTAGCCTTGCAAACGACGGCCTTTTCCTTTGCGGGGGGATTTACCTTGCTAGTAATGGTTTGAGGCGCGGGGAGTAGCTGGATGGTACACAATTCGGAAGGATTGGCATCCTTGCCAATGATTGTCGGCATTTGGTGACGGGCTGATCAATGGGTCAATTCCGGCCCGAACGTCCTTACACTATCTCTCCGCTCCTGATTCTCCGAACCACATCGCGATCGGCCTCCAGAAAGCTCTCTGCGTCGAGTTTGTCGCGCTCTTCCCAACGCACTTGGCGAAAGATACGGTTTTCGATTTTGCCTTCATAGTCCCGCACCAGAAAGAAGTGCAACTCCACGCCTAGACCTTCGGCGTATTGATGTTGCACGGTGGCAATCTCTTCAGCCACCACCGCAGAGATGCCCAATTCCTCGCGCAGTTCGCGCACCAGCGCGGCAGGGAAGTCCTCGCCCGCCTCGACTTTTCCTCCGGGAAACTCCCACTGCAGGGCGAAGGCCTGCTGCTCCGTGCGCTGGCAGATCAGCATCTGAGTGCCGCGCACCATCACCGCAGCTACCACCTGCTTCAGCCGGATCGCTTCAGCCAATGTCTTTCCCTGCATGGTCACCTTTGGTTGCAAATTCGCCGAGGCCGTGAATTCCATGGGGCCGTTCGAATAGCTCCGGATGCAGTGCCCAGCGAATCGCCTTCAGTCCGCCGACAAGTGTATGCGCCGGAGTGTTGAACATCTCATCGGCAACGCAGTACAGCCGCCGCTCCCGCACCGCTGCCGTGGCAGCCCATCCCTCTCGCGCCGCCAGTTTCTCCAGAGGCACGCGATCCCCTGCGCCGCACCATGCTGCCAGAATCACCTCCGGGTTTTCTTTCGCAACTGCCTCTGGGGTGGTCTGCTCGCCCGGTGCTACGACAATAATTCCGCCTGCGGCTTCCACCAGTTCGGCTGTCCACGCCTGCGAGGCGATCAATGGCTTGCCCCACGCCTCACAGAAGACGCGCTGTGCCTTCAGCTCTCGCGTAATTGTTTGGGTGTAGGCGATCTCGTCCCGTAGCTCGCTTACCAGCTTTTCTCCGGCCGCGGGTTGATCCACCAGCGACGCCAAGGTGCGAATGTCGCCATAGATGTCTGCCAGGGATTTCGGTGCCAGCGCGAGCACCCGCACGCCGGTGCGCAGAATCGCCGCAAGCGACTCCATGCGGTAGGGAACCGACGCGATCACCAGATCGGGACGTGCCGCCTGGATTTGCTCGCCATTGGCGGACCAGGAATCCTCGATGATCGCCCGTTCGCCCTGCTCCGCTTCCGGAGAAACATCTTTGCAGTAGCGGGTGCATGCCACCACCTGCTCCAGCGCGCCGAGCGCCGCCAACGTTACTGTGATGCTTGGTTGCAATGAAACAATGCGCATAGTGAAAGGCCGCCCCCAAGCGGCCCTTTGTCTAGAATCCGTTTACGGTACTCTAATCAATTTCCGGCCAATACACGTTCCAGCCAAGGGCCGTTGCCTTTTGCCAGAGCTCAGGATTCGGGTTGATCGCGTATGCGCTCCTGGCTTTTTCCATCATCGCAAAGTCGTGGATCGAGTTTCCGAAGACCGCGTCCACCGGACGACGAATCACTTCTTCGATTGCCACCTGCTTCAGCTCGTCGGTGGGGACGCGCAGAAGCCGGTCCGTTACCAGGCCGTCATCTACTGCCAGCGTAGCCGCTAAAATCCGCTCGGGTGGAATTCCAAACTCCGCCGCGCCCGCCTCAACCACCCAGTCGTTGGTGCTTGAAACTGCCCAGATTTCGCAGCCCTGCGCTGCCAGTTGTCGCGTCAGCTCCTGCATTTCGCGGAAGATTCTGTGCGCCACGACGTCGCGGAAGAACTCGCGTGCGCCCACGCGGAGCCGCTCGATCGGCACGCCCTTGTTGATCTGGATCATCTCCCCGCAGATTGCCAGCTCATCCACGCGCCCGGCCAGGTAGTCGTCATAGCGCTGCCGGATCGCGGGAACGATCTCCGGCGCGATGAATCCTTTCTCGATCTCCCAGTAGAAGAAGTCCGCGCCGGCATCGCCCCACCACAATGTGCCGTCGCAGTCAAAGACCGCGATCGCCGGACGTGTCGCAACAACCCGTTGAACAAACTCAATCGAGGCAAGGCCTAGGGAGGGATGGCTCAAAACAATGGCTCCTATCAATCAGGGAATCGAAACTGTGTAGCGCGTTGTTGTGCTATTGCGATTAATCCCAGGGCGCTTTCCAGCCAGCGCCGGGTGCAACTGTGCTCGCCAATGGTTCGCCGGCCTTTATCGTGAGCACGTGTTGCAGGTTCGCAGATAAAAGTTCATCGGCGGCGTTCCACTTCTGTCCGCGTAGAAACAACTCGATCATTCTGCGTCCCATCAGGACGGGATGGCCTTGCTGCATTTCCGGCTCCGGAACCACCGCCCAGATCTCGTCGCCCGAGGCGCAGTAGGCGGCGACCATACGGTGTACCGTCTCGGAGGTCAGACCTGCTCCGTCCAGTGCGGTCACCAGCGCAGTGTCCCGTCCGCGATTCAACACCTCTTGCAGCATCGAGCGCAGCGCGTCGGCGGCGGTTGCCGTTTCACTGAGTTGCACCAGGTATGCCGCCTTGGTCCACACCACGGGAGTCAGCGCCTCGGCGTCTGCTCCCACGCCGACGAGTACCATTTCCGTGTCGGCGTTCAGAGCATCGATCAGCTCGCTCAAGGCTTGGGCCTTCGTATTTCGTGGTGCTACGCCACCGGCCCAAAGCTGCGAGCCAGTCGCCAGAATCACTCCGCAAACGCCAGGACTGTGCATAAGCCTAAGTTAGCAGGAGCCGCGCCTCCCGGCTAGTGTGCCACCAACATGGCCGGAGCATCCTCTGAGCCTTAGATGGCTGGCTTGAGCGCCGGTAGGCCCTCGCTGTTTGCTTTATGCGGCCTCGCGTGGCTTGATCTTCTGAATGTCCCGGTTGGCGGCTGCCAGATTCAAATCGTACTCAGCTTGCAATCCCATCCACAATTTGGCCGAAGTCCCGAAGTAGCGCGCCAGGCGCATTGCCGTATCAGCGGTCATCGAGCGCCTTTTGCGCACCAGTTCATTTACCCGCGGCACCGTGACATGCAGGCTCTTCGCCAACTCTGTCGACGTCAACCCCAGCGGGACCATAAACTCTTCCCGTAATATCTCTCCAGGATGCACCGCGTTTTCTGGCACTTTCCTTCTTGTTCTCTCAGTCATGTGAACAAATCTCCCAATTCCAGCGCGCTGTAAACATCAGTGGTAGTCAACGATCTCGACGTCGTGGAATTGAGCATTCTTCCAGACGAAACAGAGGCGGTATCGGTCGTTGATCCGAATGCTATGCTGTCCTTTCCTGTCGCCGCTTAGTGCCTCAAGATGGTTTGCCGGAAGCACGCGTAGGTCATTCAAATCCTCAGCGTTATTCATGTACTTCAGCTTCCGCAGAGCAACGCGCTGAATCTCCGATGGAATGCGGCGGCTTGTCCCCGTATCGTAAAGCTCCTGCGCGTCTGCATCCTTAAAGCTTGCGATCATGTAAGCACAAAATAACGTATCGCGTTATTTGGGTCAAGCACAAAATAACGCGATACGTTATTTTGTGGGGCAGGTTCATTCCTTGGGACGTCACCCATCTTCCCCCATCCGCACTGAAAGGCGACGACGATGGCCGTCAATTTGCGGCACAGCCATCTGTGGCATTACAATGATTGCCTTAAGCGAGGGAATGATGGAAAAGAACGTGAGTGGAACTGAGCGCTTCCAGGCTCTGGCCGGCGATCCCCAGAGTCCGTCCCGCATCGCACAGGTCACCTATGGCGGCAGCCATGAGCAGGAAGGGGTTGTCCTTACCACACTCGACTCGGCCGTAAACTGGGTTCGGAAGAATTCAATCTGGCCGATGACCTTCGGCTTGGCCTGCTGCGCAATCGAGATGATGGCAATGGGGGCGTCCCGCTTTGATATTGCCCGCTTCGGCGCCGAGGTCTTTCGCCCTTCGCCCCGCCAATCGGATCTAATGATCATCGCCGGCCGCGTCTCGCAGAAGATGGCCCCGATTATTCGTAATCTCTACATGCAGATGCCCGAACCCAAGTGGGTGATCTCCATGGGCGCATGCGCCACTTCGGGCGGAGTCTTCAACAATTACGCCATTGTGCAGGGCGTGAACCAGTGGATTCCCGTGGACGTCTATGTTCCCGGATGCCCGCCCCGCCCCGAGCAGCTTATTTACGCCATCACCATGCTGCAGGAGAAGATCAAGAACGATCGCGGCTCGTTCAAGCGCGCTCTCAATCTCAGCGAATAGCGCTAAGTTCTGTACGGTAAAGGAGATGCGTCACTCCGGCCCGCGGCCCTCCCGCGATCCGGGAGTGGCGCATTTTTTTCTTTGATCTCGGCTTGACAAGGCGAAAGCAGGGGCGCATAATCCCTTCATGCTGCAGTGCAGCAAAAGTTGCAACATAAGAATCTATTACATCGCACGGCCCCAAGGAGGGGAATATGGAAACCAAGTCGAAGGCAGAAGAAAGCAACTGCATTTATAACAATGCGGCGGTATTGATCAACAAGGGAATCGAAAAGGCTGTCGAGGTGAGCAAGAGCTCGCTTGATCTGGCCGTTGAGCAGAACGCCGAGATTCTGGGCTCGTACAAGAAGGCCCTGAAGGGTTCTTCGCTACCTGGTCTTTTCGTGCTGGATCTGGCCACCTCGGCCTTTGAGAGCTGCGTCTCTCTGCAGAAGAGCCTGTTGGATCTGGCCGTCGAGCAGAACAACGCTGTGATCGCCGCAATCCCGCAGCACGGCTTCGATGCGAGCAATGTGAAGTCCAGCATCAACACCCTGGTGCAGCAGTCGGTGGATCGCACCGTCGTGGCCCAGAACCTGGTTCTGAACTTTGCCGCGAAGCAGACCAAGGCAGTGAGCGATGCCGTGAAGCAGCAGCCTGGCGTTGCCGGTTCGCCCGTTGAGACGGTCACCGAGTCGGTTCAGCGCGGCGTTGACACCGTTCTCGCAGCTCAGAAAGAGATCCTGAGCAACGCAACCAAGACCGTGAAAGCCACGGCAGCCAAGGCATAAGTAGCCCAAACAGGCTATAAGCAAGTCCTTCGCTGAACAGACCGGAGCGCCTGAATCGACCGCCAAACCTGGCAATCGATTCAGGCGCTCCGGTTCATTTTAGCGATTTTCCTTTGCGCTGATTCTGCTCAGGATTTACTTCCAGTCGGGATCGGGCGGCAGCTCGTCTTCGCGGGCGGGCCGCTGGTTCTCATGGCTGCGAACCGGCTGCTCGGGATGGTCTGCTGCATCCTCCACTCCTTCGATTGCCTCTGCCTCAAAAGCTTGATCTTCTTCGGCAAGTTCTTCCACGCTCTCATCGTCAGCTTCGGGAATTGCACTTAACTCTTGCGTGTCTCCGGATTGGCCTCCGCTCTCTGCACCCAACTGTCCTGAAAGAGTGTCAGGTTCGTCGCGGTGATGACGCGCATTTGCTCTGCGGCTCATGATGTGCCTGCCCTTTCTGTGATTATTTCCTTGGGTTAGATGCGTAATGCACCCGTCCCGCGAGATAGCTATGAGAGAGGAACTGAAAAGCGGCTGGTCTTTGTAGCATTGCGTTGGGAACGCAACGAGTCCTGAGCGGGCACATTGGAGCTAACGACCTCGCGAATGGCTCGCGAGGCCGCTAGCCCGAAGGGTTAGCCGCGGAGTTCCGCAGCGGCGAGCAGAACGCACAAAGCTACACCCTCGGCAGCTTGGGCGAGCTCAGACATTTCAGGAAAGGTGGGCGCAATACGAATCGTGCGGTCGTCGGGATCTTTCCCGTATGGATGCGTTGCTCCGGCAGGTGTAAGCGCAACGCCTGCTTCTTTGGCAAGAGCGACGACTCTCTGAGCGCAGCCTTTAGGAACATCGAGGCTGATAAAGTAGCCGCCCTTGGGGCTGGTCCAGGATACGTTGGGGACATGAGCGAGCTTCTCGTTGAAGATATCGAGCACCTTCTGAAACTTGGGCGCGATCAACGCTCTGTGCCGGTCCATCAACTGCAGAATTCCTTCCTCGCTCTTCAGGAATCGAAGATGACGCAGCTGGTTAATCTTGTCCGGACCAATCGTCTGCGGCGTCATTCTTGCGAGTAGCCACTTTACGTTGTCCTTTGAGGAGGCAAACATGGCCAATCCGGCTCCGGCCAGCGTGATCTTGGAAGTGGAGAAGAAGACAAACGCACGGTTCGGATTTCCGTGACTTGCGCACAGCTCCAGGATATTTGCGATCTTGACGCGCTCGTTGGTCAAGTGATGCACGCCGTAGGCATTGTCCCAGTAGAGCCGGAAGTCAGGGGCTGCGGTCTTCATCGCCGCCAGGCGCTCGATCACGGCATCGGAATAGACTGTTCCCGTGGGATTGGCGTACTTGGGAACGCACCACATGCCCTTGATGGATGCGTCGTGCGCCACCAGCCGTTCAACTTCATCCATGTCCGGACCATCTTCCTTGAGTGCGACAGGAATCATGCGGATACCGTAGGCCTGGCAGATGCCGAAGTGCCGGTCATAGCCGGGTACTGGACACAAGAAAGAAATCTCTCCCTGCTGTGACCAGGGCGTGGCGCTGTCGCACGTGCCTTTGAGTAGTGCGGCGACCACGGTGTCATGCATCAAGGTGAGACTGGAGTTATTGGCAACGACCACCTGTTCCGCGGGTGCTCCTATAATCCCGGAGAACAGTTTGCGTACTTCCGCTAGCCCTTGAAGACCGCCGTAATTGCGGCAGTCGGTCGCGCCCTCGGCAAGATAGTCCGAAGAACCGGGAAGCGACAATATCTCATTGCTTAAGTTGAGCTGGGCAGAGGAAGGCTTTCCTCGAGTCAGATCGAGCTTGAGGCCCTTGGCTTTGAAAGCATCGTAACTTTCCTGGAGTTGCTGGCTGACTGCCTTTGAAGTTTGCGGAGTGGAGTTTGTCATTTTGAAAAACCGACCATCCTTATCAAGTTTGTTTGAGAGCAGGAGCGCAGATCAGAACTGAATCTGCCCGTCTTGCCATTATCTCGGATTTTTTGGATTGCCGCTCATAGAAAAGTAAGGTTCCTGGCTTAGCGGCGGTCGAATGAACAATCAGAGAGGGGGATTAGGCCAGGTGTGAAGTGCAATTGGCTGCCCCCCAGGGATTCGAACCCCGATACCCTGCTCCAGAGGCAGGTGTCCTACCGTTGAACGAGGGGGCAGCATTAAGCCGAGCCGCTGACGATGTTGACTGCGACGGTTTGATCATAAGTGGTTGAAGATATTTCGTCAACTTGGCTTGTTCACAGCTTCGGACCCACAGCTTTCAACGCGCCACTCGCGATTCGCTCAGCGCGTGGGTGGCTAAACGCGGTGCCGCTCGAATCTGCGATAATGACGCAAAGAGCGGGCGCGGGAGTGATGGGTGAACTCCCGCGGCGTTCAGGAAGTTCCTTCCTGCGCGCATGCTCGCGCGGGTCTGTTGAGGTGGACCTGCAAGGAATTGTGGAGTGAGTTTCGAGCCGCAAAAAACATTCTTTATCGAAACTTTCGGATGCCAGATGAATTTCCACGACTCGGAGAAGGTTGCCGGCTCGCTGGTTTCGCAGGGCTACTGCCAGGTGCAGTCGGCCGACGAGGCAGACATAATCTTCTACAACACCTGCTCGATCCGCGATAAGGCCGAGCAGAAGGTCTTCCATCGGCTGGCGGAGTTCAAGCGGCTGCAGAAGCTGGGAAAGAAGTTCGCGGTGATCGGCTGCGTCGCACAGCAGGAGGGGGAGCGCATCTTTGAGCGCGCACCTCACGTCTCACTGGTCGCGGGCTCGGCAAGCTATCGGAATCTTCCGGAGATGCTGGTGCAGATTGAGCGCGGAGAGCGCGCCACCGGATTGGATGACCGCAACACGGAAGAAACCTTTGAGACCGAGTTCACGGCGCGCACGAACCCGCATCGCGGATACATCACCATCATCGAAGGCTGTGATAAATTCTGCGCTTATTGCGTGGTGCCTTACACGCGGGGACGGGAGCGCAGCCGCACCTCGGAGTCGGTGCTGGAAGAGGCGCGCCGCATTGTCGATAGCGGGCTGACGGAAATTCAGTTGCTTGGGCAAAACGTGAATTCGTATTGCGACCCGCTCGGCAGGCGGAGTTTTGCGGAGTTGCTCGCCGAGGTCGGCCAGCTTCCGGGGATTCACCGCGTGCGGTTTATGACCTCGCATCCGCGGCACTTTAGCCGCGAAATCGTCGAGGCAATCGATTCCGTGCCCACGCTTTGCGACCACGTGCATCTTCCGGTGCAGAGCGGCTCCTCGCGCGTGCTCTCCGCCATGGCACGCGAATACACCCGTGAGCAGTATCTGGAACGCATCGCGTGGATTCGTGCGGCCAAGAGGCGGTCGATCTCTATGACCACCGACATCATCGTGGGATTCCCAGGGGAGAGCGCGGAGGAGTTTGAGGAGACGATGACGCTGCTGGAGCAGGTGCAGTTCGACAGTGTGTTCAGCTTCAAGTATTCGCCGCGCCCGAACACTCCGGCTATCGCCATGGAAAACGCGATTCCAGAGGAAGAGAAGACGCACCGGCTGGCGATTCTGAATGAGCGCCAGCGCGAGATTCAGCGCATCAACTACGGCCGGCACGTGGGCCAGGTGCTCGAAGTGATGGTTGAAGGTTATCAATCGGCGCGCGATCAGGTGACCGGCCGCACGTCGCAGAACAAGACTTTGAATTTCACGGTTCCCGAGGGTAGTGCAGTGCCGAAAGTTGGAAGCTATGTGCAGGTTCGCGTGCTGCGCGCGCATCCAAACAGTTTGGTTGGAGAAATGGCTTGTACGGGCGAAGCGCAAGGCGCGCGAAAGGCCTACAGTGTGATCTGACCCGAGCTTATGTGAGCGGAGTTTTCTGCCAGGGGAGGTTGCGTGGAAATCGAAATGCGAATTCGTGGACTCATGTTGGACCCAACTACCAACATGCCGATCATCGTCCTCAAGGACGTGAACAGCGATTCGGTACTGCCGATATGGGTGGGAGTTTTCGAGGCAAACGCGATTGCGCTGGAGATTGAAAAAGTGTCGCCTCCCCGCCCGATGACCCACGACCTGCTCAAGAACGTCATCGTTGGATTGGGCGCGACGGTGCAGAGGGTGGTGGTCACCGAGTTGCGCAATGACACGTTCCTGGCCGTGATCTGGGCGACTCGCAATGGCGAGCCCATCGTGATTGATTCGCGCCCGTCGGATGCGATTGCGCTTGCGATGCGTACCGATTGTCCGATCTTTGTGGATGAGGAAGTGCTGAAAAGTTCGCGGATCGCAACGGGTTCCACTGGGCGCATCACGGGAGAAGATCTGCGGCGCTGGCTGGAAGGATTGAGCGACGACGACCTTGGACGCTACCGCTCGTGAGTGGAGGTTTTTTGCTTGCGCCAAATCCGGCTATAAAGTTTTCAGGAAGAGCCTTGCTTCCTCGATCTGCGGAAAGGCATTTTCATCGGCGCGGAATTCTTTGCCATGAACCGAGCGTCGGCTGCCGCGCATCTTCACGGGATGCCTGAGGTGAAGCATCTCGTGATAGACGATGTACTCGATGGCCAGGCGCGGCACGCGTGCCTGGTCAAACACTTTGCTGATGATGATGGCGTTGTGCGCGGGATCGTAGTGGCCGAGTAGATGGCGGGCGCGCTCGGCGCTCCAACTCATCTGCGGACGTCCCAGCAGTCCGTGAAAGAAGCGCGTATTCAGCGTGTCAAAGACTTCATCGAGATCGTAGTAGGTTCCCTGCGCCGATTCCAGGCGCTTACGTCCGCGCATCTGCCGAACCTGATGCGCTTTTTCCACCATGTCATGCGAGGCAACGTAGCGACGGTAGCGCGAGGTGTGCCGCGCCTCGATCGGCTTGCGGTAAATTTTAGCCAGCAGGATGTGCACGATGGCCCTGAGTACGGGCTCGGGCGCGCCCTCCAGGAGGTCGGAGAGACGCAGTTTCATGCGCCCTTCGGCCAATCGAATGGTGTTGTTGATGTTGGCGAATGGGTAGAACTGTAGATCCATCTCCGGGATCGGCGCGCGTGGCCGAAGCTCCCGGTAGACCTCATGCAATAGTGGCAGCAACGAATCCTTCAAGGTGATTCCAGATTACCAGAAGCGCGACTACTGCGTCCCTGGCGCTTTTGCGGCTTCCTGATGGTCGAGCTTTTGCTTGTTCTTCTCGCCCTTCTCCTCGCCTCTCTTCGCAATCTGCTCGGTGAGCATGGCGTGCGCACCTTCGCTGCTGCTTTTTACCGATTCGGAAGCATCGGCCAGCGCCACTCCGAAGTGCCGCTTCTGGAGCGACGTTGCATTGTCGCCGAGCGCGTCTAACTTCTGTAAGAATTCCGCTTCGGCGTCCAGCACGTGATGCAGCGGACGGCGGAGGTCTTCGCTGCGTCCGTTGTACATCTCCAGATTGTCGTCTAGTTCATCGATGATGGCTGCGAAGTCGGCGAGCAAATTCGCGATCTTGCTGGAATCATCCACGCCGGACTGGGGTTCGGATGGCGTTGCCGGTTGTGCTGTGTTGTGTAGCCGTTCGATGGCCATCATGCGCTCGCGGGCAAATGAGATGAGCAGGTCGATACGCTTCTTCGGGTCCTGTGTGCTCTCCCGCAGTTCATCAGCCTCGCGAGGGTTCAGGGGATCGTGACGCATCTGGGCTCCGGCAGCAGCGCAAAGGGCAATCAGAAGGCAAACGAGAGCTGCTGCGGGAATTCTCACGGCTTCTTCTCCGATGTGCTGCTTCCGGCGGCAGTGCCAAAGATCGCGTGCAGCAGCTTGTCGCGCTGCGCCTCCAACTCCGTCAGCGCTCGCGAAAGCTGTGGCCGCTGCTCGGTATCAAGCGTGTGCAAGAGGTCGTTCATGCGCTCAATCAGATGCCTGAGATCAATCTCGGTATCCTTTTCTCTTTTGTGCGCCTGCAACGAACAATCCACCGAGCGCCCGACGTAATGCAGAGAAGCCTCAATTGCATTGTGAGCTGCTTTCATGTCGCCCGCGTCGAAGAACCGCCGCGCATTGTCCACTTCCAGGCGCGCGACTTGCATGTTCAAGCGCGCGCAGTCTCCTCCGTTTGCATGTTCGGCCTTTTGTTCCAGTTCTGCCGTGGCGTCCGGGGCTGACGAGTGCGCTGTGTTTTGGGCAGCGCACTCCGCGGAGCCCGTTGCCAGCAACACACCGATCAGCAATCCATACAGCACGTTCATCTCGTTCCCCCCGGCAGGCATGTATGCAATTATGCTCCGCGAAGGGTTCCCCGGCATGCCCTGGCAGCTTCGCTCATCCTGAGCTTGATGGCAATTCCGGATGCTCTGTTGCCTATGCCTGCAGTGCTGAATGGCGTCGGAGAGTTACGGCACAACTGCCTGAAGCGGCAGCACCTTGCGCAGCCATTGTCCGGTGTAGGAGCGCTGGTTGGCGGCGATTTCCTCGGGCGTGCCTGCAGCGACCACTTCGCCACCGCGTTCGCCACCCTCCGGGCCGAGATCGATTACCCAGTCTGCGACCTTGATGACGTCGAGATTATGCTCGATCACCACGATTGAGCCGCCCGCGTCGATCAACTTCTTAAAGGCTGCCAGCAACTTGCTCACATCGTCTGCGTGCAGGCCCGTGGTTGGCTCGTCGAAGAGATACAGCATATGTGACCTACGCTTGGCTGGAGTCCCATCGGGATTCTTGTGCAGCCTGTCGTGTCCAGCTGGTTGCAAGTGCGCGGCCAGTTTCATACGCTGGGCCTCGCCGCCGCTCAAGGTGGTTGCGGACTGGCCGAGGCGCAGGTATCCCAGCCCGACCTCTTCCAGCACGCGCAGTTTGTCTACCAGCTTCGGTACGCCGGTGAAGAATCCGAGCGCTTCCTTGACGGTCATATTTAACACGTCATGAATGTTCTTTCCGTGATAGCGCACGGCAAGAATCTCTGGCTTGTAACGTGTGCCTTTGCAGTCCTCGCAGATCAGCTCCACGTCGGCCAGGAATTGCATTTCCACGGTTACGGTTCCGTCGCCGGAGCAGGTATCACAGCGGCCGCCCGGTATGTTGAATGAAAAGTGTCCTGCGGCATAGCCGTGCTTTTTGGATTCGGGAAGGGAAGCAAAGAGCTCGCGAATGGGATCGAAGGCCTTGATGTAGGTCACGGGATTGGAGCGCGGAGTGCGCCCAATCGGTGACTGATCGACCAGTTGCACCTCATCGAGCCACTGCTCGCCCTCGACTTCGGCGTTGCTGTCGAGGTCGCCGGCGACTCCCGTGGTCTGACGCTTGATCGCTGCGAGCCGCTGGTAGAGCACGTCATGCACGAGCGTGCTTTTGCCCGAGCCCGAGACGCCCGTGATCGCAACCAGCACGCCCAGGGGAATCGTGACGTCCACGTTCTTCAGATTGTGTCCGCAGGCATCGCGCAGGCGCAGCAGGCGCTTGCCCGGAGCGCGCCGCTGCTGCGGCACCTGAATCTGCAAATCGCCGCTCAGGTAGCGCCCGGTGAGTGATTGGTGATTCGCGCGGATCTCGGCGAAGCTGCCGTGCGCCACGAGTTTTCCGCCGTGCTCTCCCGCGCCTGGGCCAAGGTCGAGAATCTCATCGGCCGCGGCCATCACCTCGGAATCGTGCTCCACTACGAGGATTGTATTTCCGAGGTCGCGCAGGCTTTTCAGGATATGAATCAGCCGGGCGGTGTCGCGGCTGTGGAGGCCGATCGATGGCTCGTCGAGCACGTACAAGGTGCCTACCAGCCGCGAGCCGAGCGAGGTTGCAAGTTGAATGCGCTGCGCCTCGCCGCCGCTCAAGGTCGAGGAGAGGCGGTCCAGCGTCAGGTACTCCAAACCAACCTCGTTCATGAAGCGCAGGCGATCGCGAATCTCCTCCAGCAGCTTTCCGCCGATGCCCGCTTCCTGATTCGTAAGCGTCAGCTCCTGAAAGAAGCGCGCGGCCTCCTCAACCGTTTTGCGGCAAAGCTGGCAAATATCGAGTCCGCTGATCTTCACTTGGCGCGCTTCGTTGCGCAGCCTTGCTCCTCCACAGGCGCCGCAGAGGGAATAGCCACGATAGCGGCTCAGGAAGACTCGCACGTGCAGCTTGTACTTTTTTCTCTCCAGGTGTTCAAAAAAGCCGCGCACCCCGAACCATTTGCCGTCGCCTTCGAGAATGATTCGCTGATGTTCTTTCTTCAGCTTTTCCCAGGGAACATCGAGGGGGATTCCGGCGAGCCGCGCCACTCGCCGCATCTCCGTACCAAGCGGCCTGTACTTCGGCTTCGTCCAAGGCTCGACCGCGCCTTCGGCCAGCGTCTTCGACTTGTCAGGAATGACCAGATCCATGTCGAAGTCAATCGTGTTGCCGAAGCCCTGGCAGCGCGGACAGGCACCGTATGGGTTGTTGAAGGAGAAGAGCCTTGGCTCGGGCTGCTCGAATTTGAGATTGCAGTGCTTGCACTCAAATCGCTGAGAAAAGCGCAGGCGGAGCGGAGTGCCTTCTGGCGGCGCGGTTTCGAATACTACTTCGCCTGCCTCGCGATAGCCGCTCTCAATCGCCTCTACGATGCGGGAACGCGACTCGGCGTCCACCACGATGCGATCGAGCAGAATGAAGACGGGCTTGCTGAAATCGATCTCCAGCAGCGACTCGGGGGTTGAGAACTCGAAGAGCTCTCCACTCTGGAATAAGCGGTTGAAGCCGCGTTTGCGGAGTTCGAAGAGCCGCTCGCGAAGTGCGGCGTTATGCGCTGCATCCTGATCGACCTCCGCTGGCTTCTTCTTGCGTCCACGCGGCTTCTTTGCGGCTTCCGGCTTTTTGGCTTCGGCTACTTCGGGGAGTGCCGCGGCGTCGGGGTGGAGCAGGGGGAAGAACGCCTGCACGCGCGTGCCGTCTTCCATGGCAAGGATGCGCTGGGCGACCTCGTCTACCGTGTCATTTCTGACCTGCTCACCGCACTGCGGGCAATAGCTGCGGCCGATGCGGGCGTAGAGCAGGCGCAGGTAGTCGTAAATCTCGGTGGCGGTGGCCACGGTGGAGCGAGGGTTGCGCGTCTGGTTCTTCTGGCGGATGGCAACCGCTGGGGCGATGCCGTCGATCAGGTCAACGTCCGGCTTCTCAATGCGTTCCAGGAATTGCCGTGCATAGGCCGATAGCGATTCCACATAGCGGCGCTGGCCCTCGGCGTAGACGGTGTCAAAGGCCAGCGAAGACTTTCCGCTTCCAGAGACTCCGGTCACCACGGTCAGCTGGTTGTGTGGAACTTCGAAATCGATGTTCTTCAGATTGTGAACGCGTGCGCCGCGAACTACGATCGCTTCCTTGGACATATTGAGAACGGCCGGGCCAACCCGATTGCGGCTCCATCCCCTATTGCCGCAATCTACCGCATACCGAATCTGACTATTATAGTTCGCCTACAGCAGCCGCTCCAAGCGTCGCCTTCAATCGGCTTAGTTCAGGATTGCCTAATCGAGCACTTTCAGGACCAGCAGGACATAGATCCACATAAGGGTCATGAAGTGCCAGTACCAGGCGGTCACGTCGAGGGTGATACAGCGCCGCTCAAGGGAGAGCCGCGGCCCTGCCGCTATACATGCGTAGAGCAGCACCACAAGGCCGGCTGCAAGATGGAAGGCATGGGTTCCTGTGAGCAGGAAGAAGAAGGTGCTGGATGGTCCGCTATTTATAAACGCGCCGTGAAGATTCAACTGCTGCCACGCGAGGTACTGTCCAAAGAGAAAGCCGCAGCCCGTCAGCGCCGTCGCCCGCACCCACAACAGAGAGCTCTGCCGTATTGCCTGCACTCCCGGGATTTTGCCCACGGGAACCAGCACGGATTCGCGTCGCGCTGCCCGCCTCGCAAACTCGATCAAAATGCTGCTGACGACGAGTACCCCTGTGTTGACCAGCAGGATCTTCATGGGCATCGACACGGGATTCCAATCGCTTTGGAAGTTTCCGGTCAGGGGATCGAACTTGCCCGCGCCACGCCGCGCCACAAACAGAGTAGTGAAGGCGATAAAGAGCATCACGATGGAGGCGATGGTAAAAAGCAGGCCCAGGCGATACCGTTGCAGCTGTTGCCTGTAATCATGCAGATCGCCGTCGCCGCGCCCACCTCCCCCACCACCGCCGCCGAACGCTACCGGAGGGTAGGGGCCACGGTTGCCGCCGCCCGGAACGGGCTTGCTGGGAGAGCGCGAAAGCATATATTTGCCTAGATGCTGAAAAACCCTTTCGCCGCTGAAAGCCGCTGAAATTAATTTTCATTTCCAGCCGGATCGGCCAGATGTCCTGGGGAGTTGAATCGAGTGGAATGCATTCTCAATCGAACTTCCACTGCCGGAGCCGCAATTTATGAGACGCAAGCTCGCAAATAATCCCGGTGAACCCTCGCCTAACTCGCAACGTGATAATTGTTTTGGATGCGGGGCGGCAAATTCATGTGGGCTACAACTGCAATTTGCTCCCAGCAAGGATGGTAAGAGTTATGTGTGCGAGTTTTCGCTTGGGATCCGCTTCGCCGGTCCTCCGGGCCACGCCCACGGAGGCATTATTGCCACCATTCTCGACGAAGCCATGGGGAAAGCGAACAAGCTCAAAGCCAAAGTAGCTCTCACCCGGCGCCTCCATGTGGAATACCTTTACCCGGTGCCGCTTGGGCAACCGCTTGTGGCCGAGGGCTGGGTGAACCGAGTGAGAGGGCGGGCACTCTACAACCGTGCCGAGCTGCGCAGCGTTAATGGAAGAGTGCTTGCACGTAGCCGGGGAACATTCCTCGCCATTGATGCGGAAAAGATGTTTGCCCGCGAGCTCGAGGATGAACGTCGCAGGGGGCGGTAGCTCTCACGCTCATTGGCGCTTATTGGTGATGGCGCGCCCACTCCAGGAATCTCCGCAGCGCCTCACCGCGATGGCTCACCTGGGCTTTCTCCTCGGGCGCAAGTTCGGCGAAGCTCTTGGCCAGCGCCGGGAGACAAAACAGGGGATCGTAGCCAAAGCCCATGCCTCCGCGAGGCGCGCGCAGGATCACGCCTTCGGCCTCGCCGCGAAAGTGGGCCACCTCACGCCCGTCGCGCGCGGCCGAGATCACGCAGACAAAACGCGCCGTGCGTTGCGCTTCGGCAACCGTCTCCAATTCGCGCAGCAGCTTCGCATTGTTTGCTTTGTCGATGCCCGCCACGTCGCAATCTCGGCCAGCATCATCGGATGAAGCGTAGCGGGCTGAGTACACTCCCGGCGCGCCGCCCAGCGCATCGACGGAAAGGCCGGAGTCGTCGGCCAGCAGCAACTCGCCTGGGGCAAAGCGGCTATAGTGCTCTGCCTTTTTTCGTGCATTTTCCTCGAACGTTGCGCCATCCTCGACGACTTCGGGAAGCTGGGTGAAATTTGTCAGCCCCTCCACGGTTATGCCGTAGGCGGCTGCCGCACCCGCAAAATCGCGCAGCTTGCCTTGGTTGGAAGTCGCAATCAAAACGCGCATGGAGATATTCTAATGGGCGCGCGTTCTGCCGAGCCTTTTTCTCCATGCGCGCCGTGGGATTGAATCTCTAGGCCACTCGCGTAGGCGTAGTTCCTTGGGCTTGCAGCGGCACGCGTTCGACCTCATCCCAAATCCTGGAGCCGTGAGTTTCGCGCAGAGCGATGCTTCCCACGACAAATGTCATCACCGCAACCGCCATCGGATAATACAGGCCGCTGTAGATGTTGCCGGTTTCGGCGATGGTCGAAAGGCCGATCAGTGGCACCAAGCCTCCGAAGACGCCGTTACCGATGTGATAGGGCAGCGATAACGACGTGTACCGGATCCTTGCCGGGAACGCCTCCACAAGGTATGCCGCGATAGGACCATAGACCATGCAGACGAAGATCACCTGCACGAAGATGAGGGCCACGATGGCCCAGAAGTTCGGATGGGTAGCCACAGGCGCGGGTACGAGCTTTCCATTGGGGCCTGTGGTGAGAGGCGTGAGCTTCACCGCGCCAGTCACCTTGTCCTTTACGGAGGTGACGCTCACTACGTTGTTACCCACGGCTTGCTGCATCGCGTGGTAAATGGGCAGATAGAAGATGACCGCCAGGAGGCAGCCTGCCATCATGATCTTCTTGCGCCCGATCCGATCGGACAAGGCTCCGAAGACAGTGAAGAAGGGCATTCCTATCAGCAGAGCGATGGCGACAGCATAGTTCGCGGTTTTCGGATTCAGCTTCAAAATGGTTTGCAGAAAGAACAGCGCAAAGAACTGGCCGGTGTACCACACCACGCCCTGACCGGCGGTGGCACCGAGCAGCGAGACCAGCACCCGCTTCAGGTTGTCCCATTTCGTGAAGGCATCCGTGAGTGGCTTGGCCGAGGTCATTCCCGCGCTTTTGAGCTGCGAGAAGATGGGAGATTCTTTCATCTTCAGGCGAATGTAGAGTGAGATGGCGACCAGCACCAACGAGGTCAGGAACGGGATGCGCCAGCCGTATGCGCGGAAGGAGGCATCCGACATGCTCGCCTGGGTGATGAGGATGACCGCGAGCGAAACGAACAAGCCGAGGGTGGCGGTGATTTGAATGAAGCTGGTGTAGAAGCCACGCTTGTTGTCAGGCACATGCTCGGCAACGTAAATGGCAGCGCCGCCGTATTCGCCTCCCAGGGCCAAGCCCTGCAGCACACGCAATCCAATCAGCGCAATCGGCGAGAACCATCCAGCGGTGGCAAAGGTAGGCAGCAGCCCGACTATAGCGGTCGACAGCCCCATGATGCTAAGGGTGACGATGAACGCGTACTTGCGTCCGACCATGTCGCCGATTCGCCCGAAGAACAGAGCCCCGAGTGGCCGCACCACGAATCCAACGGCAAAGGTCGCAAGGTAAGCGATATAGGCAAAGGTGTCATTTCCAGGAGGGTAGAACTTGGGCGCCAGATAGGCTGCCAAGCTGCCGAAAATGTAAAAGTCATACCACTCGATCATGGTTCCGACTGCCGATGCCGCAATCACTTTCTTGATCTGGTATTCAGGAGCTTCTAACGTGTTTACCTCAGTTGCCATTTGTGATCTCCAGATTGACTCTCAAACGTCATGGCAGAAATGCAATACAGCAGGAAAAGGTTGCCTCGCCACTCTGGAGTGGGCATCGGTAAAGGAATCAGAAGCATGCCGGGGTTCGTGACATGAATGCGGCTGTTGAACTGGAGTTGCTGAACTGGAAATGAAAATCAAGATCAGGTACTTATATTCAGTTAGTCGCCGACATGCGCGTGGGGAAGAGGCGATTCGGATCTTGTCAGGAGAAGTTTGAAGTTTGCAGATGAAATGGTGCGCCCTGAGAGATTCGAACTCCCGGCCTTCTGATTCGTAGTCAGACGCTCTATCCAGCTGAGCTAAGGGCGCGTTCAGAAGCGTTGCGCTTCACTTGCCTTGGTCGCCGTGGCCAGCAACCAAACTCAATATAACATATACCTTTACCTGCTCTGCAAGCCGCGCCTGTGGATGTTGCCATTTCCTGCAGTCCGCATCGTGCATAGTGGCCCAGTAATGCTGGGCTGTATTGATGCCATGTCGTTCTTACGCAGTCGAAGCAAAGTTTTCCCGCGCGCCCACAACAATCGCCCCTAACTTACTCATTCCGTGCCGCGCATGGTTTGGCATGACGCATGCATGTACAGCAGGCAAGACGAAGTGGCGCGTGAAAGGGTCCAGCCGGGAACTTAATGGCAGGGCCCTTTCCAATTTGCAGATAACGAATGTAGTCGAAGCGTTTACTTCAGGTCTAATCCGGTTCGGCGCAAAAGGCTCGCCACAGTAGCCGGATTCAGCCGCGTGGCATCGTATTCTACAGCTACGCTACGCGACTCTTCGTTGAACTTCAGCCGGCGAATTCCGTAGACTTCGCGAATGTTGTCGATACCCCGCATCACTGCTTTATCGGGGACCATTCCATAGTTGAAGCTGATTTCGACGTTAGTCATTTGAGTCCTCTGCCATAATTACCGAGATGCATGTGCACTCGGGCGTAATCGGGTCTTACTATATCAGTGACTTCTGCTGGCGTTCTGATTCAATGCTGGATTTTACACGCCTGCTGAGAGGAATTCATCTTTGCCGCAAACCAAAGCAACAGACCCCGTCTGCGGAATGAGCGTCGATCCCGCCGCTGCGCGTGGAGGTTCGCATATCCATAACGGGGTTGAGTACTATTTCTGCAATCCAAAGTGCAACGAGCGCTTCCGTTCCGAACCTGAGAAATACCTTTCGCCGAGCTACAAACCAGGTGGCATGACAGCCGCCGCATCCATTATCGTTCAGCTTGGGAGCATGCATCCGCCGACAGCATCAGGCGCTCCGGCAGCGGCCCCGTCTGCGACAAGCGTGGCCGAGAAGCCTGCACGACCGGCACCAGACGGCCCGGCATACGTCTGCCCGATGTGCCCTGAGGTTCGCTCCCCAAAGCCGGATGCATGTCCCTCATGCGGTATGGCGCTGGAGCCGGAAACTTTGCAAGTTGCCAGCCGCACCGAGTACGTCTGCCCGATGCATCCGGAGGTCAGGCAAGACCACCCTGGTGCGTGTCCCAAGTGTGGCATGGCCCTTGAGCCGCGCACGGTTTCTGCTGCCGAAGCCCCGAACCCGGAGCTGATCGACATGAGCCGCAGGCTGCGCGTGAGTCTTGCCTTCGGCTTGCCGCTGCTGGTGCTCGCCATGCTTCACATGGCCACGCCCATGCAACATGCGCTCAATGAGCACAGGGTCGCCTGGGTACAGCTCCTGCTCGCCTCGCCGGTCGTTCTCTGGGGAGGCTTTCCGTTCTTGCAGCGCGCCGTTCGATCCGTTCAACTCCGCGCTCCGAATATGTTCACGCTGATCGGGATGGGCGTCGGCGTCAGCTACCTGTACAGCGCAATCGCAACCTTCTGGCCTTCGGTGTTTCCCGACTCGCTGCGCGGAATGCACGGACAACCGGCAGTTTATTTCGAGTCCGCTGCCGGGATTGTGATTCTCGTGCTGGCGGGGCAGGTGATGGAGCTTCGTGCCCGTGGGCAGACGTCTAGCGCGATCCGCGCGCTGCTTGATCTCTCGCCGAAGATGGCGCGCGTTGTGGACGCAGACGGGCGCGAGCGCGATCTTCCGCTCGATCAGGTCACGGTGGGGCAGATACTCCGCGTACGCCCGGGCGAGAAAATTCCGGTTGACGGCGTGGTGCTGGAAGGCCGCACTGTCGCCGACGAGTCGCTGATCACAGGCGAATCTCTGCCGGTGGAAAAGAATCCCGGCGACCGCGTGATCGGCGCGAGCGTCAACGGCAACGGCTCAATCCTGATGCGCGCGCAACGCGTTGGCAGCGAGACTGTGCTGGCGCAAATCGTCCGCCTTGTAGCGGAAGCACAGCGCAGCCGCGCCCCGATTCAGCGGCTGGCGGATAAGGTGTCTGCCATCTTTGTTCCCGCAGTGATCGGCGTTTCGCTCATTACCTTCATTGCCTGGCTGGCCTTTGGCCCCGCGCCGGGTCTGCCCTATGCGCTCGTCAATGCCGTGGCAGTGCTGATCATCGCCTGCCCCTGTGCGCTCGGACTGGCAACACCCATGGCGATCATGGTGGGCACAGGACGCGGCGCTCGCGCGGGCGTACTGGTTAAGAATGCCGAAGCGCTGGAGGCGATGGAGCGGGTGGACACCGTTGTCATCGACAAGACCGGCACTCTCACCGAAGGGCGTCCCACGCTCGAGTCGGTCGTCTCGCTCTTCAATCACAGTGAAGAGGATCTGGTGCAGTGGGCCTCCAGCCTTGAAGCGCAAAGCGAGCATCCGGTGGGCGCGGCTATCGTGCGCGCCGCCGAGGCTGCGCAACTTCGTCCCCATCGCGTGGAGCGCTTTGAGTCGCGTCCTGGACGCGGCGTTCTAGGCGACGTGGATGCAAGGTATATAGCGGTCGGCAATGCGACGCTGATGCAGGAATTCAAAGTTGCAATCTCTGCCGAAGCGTCCTCCCGCGCCGAGGCGATGCGCAAGGAAGGGCAGACCGTTCTCTACCTTGCCGCCGACCACGCAGTGATTGGACTCTTCGGCGTCTCCGATCCGGTAAAGCCGACCTCGGCCATGGCCCTCGAAGACCTCGCACGCGAAGGGCTGCACGTCATCATGCTCACCGGAGATAGCCAGAGCACGGCCGAAGTCATTGCGCGCAAGCTCGGAATTCGCGACTTCGAGGCGGGAGTTCTCCCCGAGCGCAAGGCCGAGGTCATCCAGCGCCTGCAACAGCAGGGAAAAGTGGTGGCCATGGCCGGGGATGGCATCAACGATGCGCCGGCGCTCGCGCAGGCGCAGGTCGGCATCGCCATGAGCACCGGGACCGATATCGCGATGCACAGCTCCGGAATCACACTGCTGCGCGGAGATCTTCGGGGTATCCTGCGCGCGCGCCGACTTAGTCAGGCGACGATGCGCAATATCCGCCAGAATCTGTTCTTCGCCTTCGTCTACAACGCTGTCGGTGTCCCGCTCGCCGCCGGGGTTCTTTATCCGTTCACGGGATGGACGTTGCACCCGGTCTTCGCCGCCGCTGCGATGAGCCTCAGTTCGGTCTCGGTGATCACAAATGCGCTAAGGCTGAGGACGGCAAAGTTGTAAACACGCGGGAGGGCGATCTGCACAATCAAAAGTCAGAATCAAAGTCAAAGGCCCCACATCTGCTGACTGCGGCAGATATGGGGCACCAGGCAATCGCGGCGGAGTTGCTTTTGAATTCGCTCTACCACGCTACAATTTTTTGAAGTACTCGATCATCTCCGGCGAGGTCCAATTGACCGCGCCGATGAATTTGCGCTCGACCTTTCCATCTTTATCGATCAGGAAGGTTTCGGGATAGGCAAAGGTTCCAAAGAGCGCGCTGGACTTGTGATCCGGGTCGCGGACGGTCAGCACGCCGGGCATGTGCTTAGCAGTAAAGTCCTTGTACGCTGCCTCATCCACGTCCATGCTGACCGCAACCACGGTAACTTTGTTGCCCATCTGCTGCTGCAGGGCGACGAGGTCGGGTACCTCCTGCACGCAGGGCGGGCACCATGTGGCCCAGAAGTTCAGCAGCACAGGCTTGCCGCGGAACTGGCTGAGTTGCACGGTCTTCTGTCCGTCGTTCAGGGTAAAGTCCGGAGCCGTTGTGCCGATCTTTGCCGGTTCGGAGTTGCGGCACGAGCCAAGGGCAAGCGCCAAGGCAGCCATGAGCAGAAAAATTGCGATTCGTTTGCTGAAGTTCACGTCCCTTATAATAAACGCAAGTAATTCATTATGGACTCCATGACTCTTCCTAATTCTGTACTTAAGGTCTCCGTGATCATTCCGGCTCGCAACGAAGAGGCCAATCTTGAGCGCTGCCTGCGCTCGCTCGTGGTGCAGAAGGGCGTGGCTTTTGAGATTTTCGTGGTTGACGACGGCTCCAGCGACGGCACTCGGGCCATTGCAGAGAGCTTTACCAGGGTTCGCCAGTGTCCGTTTATTGCGTTGAATCAGTTCCTGGTGGATGTTCACGTTCTGGACGCGCCGGAGCCATTGCCCGAGGGATGGACAGGCAAGACAAACGCCCTGGCGGCGGGCGAAGCGGCTGCGCAGGGGGAGTGGCTCCTCTTTACCGATGCCGATACCGAGCATCTTGAAGGCTCGCTGGCGGCCGCGGTTGCCGAGGCAGAGAAGCACAACGCTGACCTGCTCTCCTATTCGCCCGAGCAACTTCTCACCGGGGTGCGGCAGCGGCTGCTGATGCCGCTGATCTTTGGCGAACTGGCCTGTAAGTACAGTCCGCGGCGCGTCAGCGATCCCGCGCTGCCGGATGCTGCGGCGAATGGGCAGTACCTGCTCGCTCGCGCGAAGGTTCATCGCAGGCTCGGCGGCTTCGCATCGGTGGCGACGGAGTTGCTGGAAGATGTGGCCTTGGCCCGTCGCTACAAGCAGCAGGGAAGCAAGATCCGCTTCCGTTTCGGGTGCGGGCTGGTGCGCACGCGCATGTATAGATCCTGGGACGAGCTCCGAATCGGCTGGACCAAGAATCTGGCCCTGCTATTTCCCAACGCTCGCGAGCTGGCCCAGAAACGCTTGAAGGAGTTTTGCTGGCTGCTGCTCTCGGCGTTGCTGGCGGTGTTCTGGACGATGCGGGTTCTGGCGCCGGAGGCAGGTGCGGCTCCCGCTGGACACTGGGTTCTGATTATTGCGGTTTTCTTTGTGTGGCTCTTTACGCTCTTCAACTTTGCAGTTTTTTATGCCCGAGTTGCCAGCGCGCATTTTCCGTTTTGGCCTACGGCGTTGTCGATCTTCGGATTGCCATCTTTTGCTGCGCTGCTTCGCGGGTCGGCCAAGGCTCACGAAGAGGGAAGCGTGACATGGAGGGGCAGGAGCTATCGGACGTCTGGAGCCGAAACGCGCCGGGTCGCATCCAATTCCAAGTAGCCGTAAATATTTGTCCCGCTCGTCAGGGAGCCTTTGGAATGATCTATCTCACCCGTAAGGCTGAGTTCTCCGCCGCGCATTACTACTACAACCCGGAGTGGACTCCGGAGGAGAACCAGCGCGTCTTCGGCAAGTGCTCGAACTTGAATGGACACGGGCACAACTACACTTTGGAGGTCACCGTCGCCGGTGAGGTCGACGCGGTAACCGGCTTTGTCATCGACCTGAAGGTGCTCAAAGATATTCTGAACCGCGAGGTGCTCGACGACTTCGATCATCGGCACCTCAACAAAGAAGTCCCGGAATTCTCTGCCCAGCTTCCCACCACAGAGAACCTTGCGGTCGCCATCTGGAGAAGATTGAAGTCCAAGCTGCAACCCGCAACATTGCATCGCGTGCGCCTCTACGAGCTGCCCGACCTGTTTGTGGACTACTACGGAGAATAGCGATGAAGGTCTATCTCACGCGCCGCTACCTGTTTGTTGCCTCGCATCGCCTGCACAATCCGGCGCTTAGCGATGCCGCCAACCGCGAGAGCTACGGCAAGTGCAATCATCCCCACGGACACGGCCACAATTATTTTCTTGAGGTCACGGTCAGCGGCCCGATTGCGCGCGAGAGAGGGACTGTTTGCGATGTGAGTGTGCTGGATGCGATTGTTGCTAGCGAGGTCCTTGACCGCTTCGATCACCAGAATTTGAATGAGCTTGAAGATTTCAGTACGACGATTCCAACAACGGAAAATCTGACGATTCGGGTTCAGCAGATTCTGAGCCGAGTTCCGCTGCCGGCTCATCTTGAAAGTATTCGCGTTGAAGAGACCGCGAAGAACTCATTCGAATATGCGGGCGCTCAGCAGCCAATGCGCTGAGTTGGGACGCGAACGTCGAAACGAGAGATAATGAAAGCAGTCTCCATCAGTAAACGTATGAGCCAGCCACGACAGGACGAAATGACGGACCTACAGCACGCCAGCTTTGAAGAGCTGGTGCGCGAGATGCTCTGCCGGGTGGGCGAGGACCCGGCGCGCGAAGGACTAACCAACACGCCCCAGCGCGTGGTGAAGTCGATGCAACACCTGACGCGCGGATACTCGCAGCAGCCAGCAGACGTGCTCAATGGCGCCCTGTTCACCGTCGATTACGACGAGATGGTGATTGTGAAGGACATTGAGATGTTCAGCCTGTGCGAGCACCATATGCTGCCGTTCTTCGGCAAGGTGCACATCGCATACATTCCCAATGGCAAGGTCATCGGACTGAGCAAGCTGCCGCGGCTGGTTGAGGTCTTTGCCCGCCGTCTGCAGGTACAGGAGCGCCTGACGACGCAGTTGGCCGAGGCGATTCAGGAGACGATTCAACCGCAGGGGGTCGGTGTTGTGATTGAAGCGCGCCACCTGTGCATGATGATGCGCGGCGTAGAGAAACAACACTCCGCCGCGGTTACTTCGGCGATGCTTGGCGTCTTCCGTCAGCAGGAAACCCGTAATGAGTTCCTCTCGCTGCTGCGCGACAAGGTACCGAACGGCTTCTAACAGTCTGTCAGCTTGAATTAGATAAGCCCCGCGCTCAAAGCGTGCGGGGCTTGAAGCGCAATGCCGCTAGAGCATTGCAGGTCTAAACTTCGTCGTCCTCATCCAATTCTTCTTCGTCTTCTACGTTGTACTGATAGTCGTCATCAACCAGGTATGGATCCAGCGGATCCGGCCTCCGGTCGTACTCATCATCCGGTTCGGCGCGGGCGTACACGCTGGGGCGGTCACAGAAATCTCTGGGTTCATGCATTTTGGCACCTCGGGGATTTGGTACTGTCTGTTGGAGTCCGAACGTCTGCCCAAGCGATGCCCAGCCGCGAGATTTAGTTGGTCCCTAGTAGCCGTAACGATAGCGCTGCGTCCTTGAAGGGAAGAGCCGCACCAGGAAAACTCCGGCCAAAAAGCCACCGACATGCGCCCAGAAGGCAACGCCACCAACGTTCCGGCCACCTGCAACCAGCGCCGTCCCAACCCCGCTCAGAAACTGCAGCACGAACCAATACCCGAGCACGACCCAAGCCGGCAGCCAGAGAAAGAAGATAAAGAAGAAGGGTACAAGCATCAACACTCGTGCCCGGGGATACAGAATGAAGTACCCGCCCATGACCCCGGCAATTGCACCGCTGGCGCCCACCATGGGGATCAGAGAGTTGGGACCAGAGAGGATCTGTGCGAAGGCCGCCACGAAGCCGCAGACGAGATAGAAGATGAGATACGGAAAATGTCCAAGTGCATCTTCAACATTTCGGCCAAAGATCCACAAAAACCACATGTTAAAGAGAATGTGAAAGAAACCTTCGTGCAAAAACATGCTGGTCAGAATCGGCAAGAACGCAAACACCGGCGAGACTGGATGGCTATGGGCATGGGCGTGCGGCAAAGCGCCATTCAGAATCAGCACCACGCGCTCGGGCACCAGACCAAATGTCTGGACGAACTCTCTCTGCGATCTCGGG
This sequence comes from uncultured Acidobacteriota bacterium, assembly GCA_963738165.1. Taxonomy (GTDB): domain Bacteria; phylum Acidobacteriota; class Terriglobia; order Terriglobales; family Acidobacteriaceae; genus TOLSYN. Next base: position 181,670 of record CAVTVE010000005.1, on the reverse strand, counting down.
TCCAGCGAGATTTGGAGAAGGAAGACCACGACATTGGCCGCAATCAAAAAATAGTTGACGAGCGGCGTGGACAAACGGGGCGTATCGTCTTTCAGTGGAATCATGGTTCTTCAATCGCCCCGTCTAAGCCGGAGGAAGATCTTTGCGCTTACATCATACATTTGTCGGAGTTGACATTGGAACTTGCACCCGTGGTTGACCGGCGGCCAGCTTTCCATGACCATGGAGAGGAATGATTAACGCAGTCGTTGTCCTTGATAAGCCCGCCGCCTTCACCTCCCACGATATCGTCAATCGCGTCCGGCGCATCACCGGAGAGCGCAGCGTCGGCCATCTCGGCACCCTGGACCCGATGGCGACAGGCGTCCTGCCACTGGTGCTGGGGCGATTTACAAGGCTCGCGCAGTTCTTTAACGATGAATTGAAAGTCTATGAAGGGGAAATACGTTTTGGCTTCGCCACGGATACATACGACGCCGAAGGCGAAGCCGTGGGGCCGGTTTCGAATGTCCAGCCCTCGTTGCATGAAATCCATCGTCACCTGCAAGCCCTCAGCGGACGCATTCTGCAAGTACCGCCGGTCTACTCGGCTAAAAAGATCAACGGCGTCGCGGCCTACAAACTTGCGCGAAAAGACAAGCCGGTGGAGATGAAGCCAGTCGAGGTAGTGGTCCATCGCTTCGAGATCCAAAGCATCTGTGGCGACCGCGCCCGATTTGTCGCCGAAGTTTCTGCGGGGACCTACATCCGTTCGCTCGCGCACGACCTGGGCCAGGCACTCGGTTGCGGAGCCCACCTGACAGAGTTGCGCCGAACTCAGGCTGGGGAATTCAGCCTTTCTCAGGCAATCACCCTCGATGAGCTCGCGCAATATCATTCGAACCTTAACGAGTCCGCCTCAGTTGCGGAGTTGTCAGAATACCCATTATCGGACATAGGGGCAGGGGCAAATGCGGCTGAAAGTTGCAGTATTTCGCCGGTTGCGCCAGCTTCTCCTTACCTTCACCCACGTCAGATACTCGCCCGCTTTCCTTCGGTGACTGCTGCGCCTGAGGTGATAACGGCGATCCGCAATGGACGCTCGGTGAATCTTCCGGAGTTTTCAAACGCGCCTCTGGTTAAGGTCTTCGCCGATCAGCAGCTGCTGATTGCGATCATGAAGCGGATTGCCGGGACGCTCTTCCAGCCGCGCGTGGTGCTGTTTGGCAGCAATGAGCCATTACTGCTCTAGCGTTGCTTTGGTCAGGCCCGAGCCGACATCAGGGTCTCCAACTCGCGGGTAAAGTTCTCCAATTCAGTGAGACGCTCCGGCGTTGCCTCGACCAGTTCGCTCTTTGCCTGAAAAACGCGTCTGCCCGCCCGCTCCACCAGTAGGCCCAGAAGCTCACCCATGTGCCATCCGGGCTGGCCGATCAACTTCAGTCCGAGCTGCGTAGGCTGCAGCAATGCGATGCAATTGCCCTTCATGACTCCGACTGCGTTCGGGAAACGCTCGAAGGTTTCGACCTCAAATCCGGCTAAATAAATGGCTTGTAACTGCTTCGCGGGGTCAGGCACGGAGATCTCCATCAGGCCGCCGGTAGGACCACGCCCGGCGTCGCCGCGCTCCATGATGCCATCTGGGAGGGGGTTGCCGCCACCTTGAAGAGCGGCACGATGGCAGTGGCCAGCCGGTTTTTGTAGGAGTACTCGCCAGTCATGAAGTCAACGTCAAGACCCTCCGCCAACGACTCTCGCGTGACGTCAAAGATCATCACCTGCCCCGGCGAGAACCGGCTCCAGCGCTCATCGTGATGAATGGTGTAGAAGTGCCGGAATTGGCGGTGCCTGAAGCTGACGAGAGCGGCAGCGATGTCTCCAGCGCGAGTCTCGTAACTCCAAATGGTACAGTTACATACTCCAGAACATACGATGTGCAACATTAGATCTTGCCGCAACTTATCGAGGAACAGGTTCTTGCTCTTTCCGCTCCACTCAGCCTTGCGCCGGTAGACCCATTCGGCGATGGGGCGCAGCTCTTGCTGGCGGCGCACCAAGCGCAGTCCTTCGCGGAGTAGTCTCCGGCTGGCCTTGGCGGCCTTATGGTGGGCTTGGGCGAATTCCGCGGCGCTGAGATCGCAGCGGCGGGTGGTAGGAGCATTGCAGAACTCCGTTGGACGAAGAGAGTGCCAGCGCGCCAGCGCCTCACGACCTCGCAAGGCCGTAACCTGCAAGGGAATTCCCAGACGGGCCAGCTCGCGCCAGGCGAACTGGAGCACGCCAGGGTCGCCGGCACTTAGAACGTCGCGGTAATCGAAGAGGGTTTCGCCGATGAGGCCGAGTTCCCTTTCGCGCCGCACCGCCGGAATAATGGCGATGCCAGCGTCAGATTCGGCCACAACTATGTTCGGAGACTCGCGGGCGGAGAACCATTCGGCAGCTATGCGATTGAGTTCGTAGGATTGGAACAAGGTGGATTCGTACTGAGTTTCCAGCCACTTCCAACGCGACTTCAGCTGGTCCAGCTCATGTGCGCTACGCAGCGTCTCTACGTTCAGCACGGCAACTCCTCCGAACGGATTCTGCAACTCTGATTTTCTTAGAGGGTGTTGGAGAGTCTGGGGTTCGCTGCCTCCCTATGAAATGTCCGCGGTCTCAGGTTCGGCGAGGCCGGCTTTGCGGTATGCGCCGAGGATGTCTGGGACACTGACTACGCCCATCAGCAAGTCGAGGTTTCCGCGATGCACAACCGGCAGCATCGGCCTGTCCTTGATGAAACGCAAGGCGACGTCCAGGGATTGGTCCTGGTAGAGGCGCGGCACGCGGTTTCGGATGAGGGTTCGGACCGGCGCAGAATCGTCGTTGGCAGGGTCGAGCAAAGTGCCGCGGCTCAGCACGCTCCAGCGTCCCTCGCCGAGAGATACCAGAAAGTGGTCGTCCACGGTGCCGGAGACGATGCTGCGCGCGGAGGCGATTCGTTCGTCTCCCAGCAGCGCGCGGCCCATGGTGGGATGCATGGCGTCTTCCACTCGCAGGATTTCCTGCTCACGCTCCTCCTCCAGGGAAGGCAGGTCAAGGCCGTCCTGACGGGAGAGCAGGTCGAAGAGCGGCACCTCCTGAAAGCCGCGCGAGATGAGGTAGGAGATGGTGTTGCAGATGATCACCGGCAGAATGATCGAATAGTTGCCACTCACCTCCAGAATCATGAAAACCGAGGTCATGGGGGCGCGCAGGATTCCGGCAAACAACGCTCCCATTCCCACCAGCGCGTAGGCTCCCACGGGCACCGCAATTGCGGGAAACAACTGCTGCTCCAGCATGGCAACCGAACCGCCCAGCATGGCGCCCATGAACAGCACGGGGGCAAAGAGTCCGCCGGGAGTGCCGGTGGTGAAGCTCAGGGCCGTGGAGAGTAGCTTCAGTCCGGCGACGATTCCCAGCACCTCCCACGGGAAGCGGTTGTGCATCGCCAGATCCATCCACTCATATCCGGCCCCCATTACCTGGGGATACCAGATCGCGATAAATCCAATCAGAAGCCCAGCTACCCCGGGCTGCAGGTATTGCGACCACTGTGGCAGTTCCCGCAGCTTTGGCCGCGCGTACTTCACGAGTTTTACAAACACCAGCGATGCCGTGCCGCCCAAGACGCCAAGGATCGCATAGGCTCCCAGTTCTCCCACGTGACCGAGGTGATAGAGCGGAACGTGGAACAAGGGCTCATCGCCCATGAACCAGCGTTCGACGACGACGCTTGAGATGGCGGAGAGCACCACCGCGCCGAGAATTCCAGCGCTCCAGCGCCCGATGACTTCCTCGATGACGAACAGCACCGCCGTGATTGGAGCGTTGAAGGCTGCGGCGATACCTGCGGCGGCGCCGACTGGCGCGACGAGACGCAGTCGCTCCCTTGAGAGCTTTAGCCAGCGACCCAGGGCTGAAGCAATCCCCGCTCCGATCTGCAGCGAGGGGTCCTCTGGCCCCAGCGACTGTCCGCTGCCGATGGCCAATGCACTAAGAACGAATTTTCCCACCACGGTCTGCGAGGAGATGTAACCGTCGTAGATGTACAGAGCACCCTTGGTCTGGTTGACCCCGCTGCCCCGTACCCGCGGAAAGAAGCGCACGGCCAGGAATGCGATCACTAGACCTGTCGCGGCTGGAACGAGGACCACGCGCGGCGCGCTGGGATGCATGGAACTGCCCAAGAGCCAGAGCCTGGCCGACTCAATCGCAATGCGGAAAAGCACCACGCAGAAACCGGCAAGGATGCCGATCGCGATGGCCAGCACCAGGAAGAATTGCTCTTCGCGGATCGAGATGAGACCGGAAGGGCCTAGCATCCGCCGCAAGGTCTCAAAGTACTTTTGGCGAACCGGAGTAGTCATCAATTTCCGTAACGCTTCGCGGCTGCGTTCGAGTTGCGGGCTCATCGGGCCCCCATGCGTTCGCGGGCCAGAAACAGCAGTGCTTCGTCGTTGTCCGTCAGTTTTCCGCAATCCTTTTGTGCGGCCATCTCCACTTGGAATGCGAAGCGCATCGTGTTCTCAATCACGTCGTCGCGGCCGCGCAGCTTGCGCTCGCTCATCAGGGGAGAAAGCTGCTCGGCCCACTTTGCAAATCCGCTCCATGGCTCCGGCTGCTTTGCGCTCGAGGACTGCTCGGGTTGCTTTGCATTTTTGCCGGAGCTGCCGGGCGGTTGGGCGATTGTGACTCCACAGACGGCCAGACGTTCCATGGCGATGTGGAAGGCGGCGATTGTGCGCTCGGCGCGGAGCTTTGGCGTTGCACCGCGTGAGAACGGGTCCAGTGCTTCCATTTGCTCCAGTTGTGTGAGCAATGCGCGGGATTCCGCTGTCTCTGTCCTAAGCTCGCCCAGATAATGGCGCGCAGAGGCATAGTTGGCGACAGCAAAACTTGCCTTGGCGGCACCGAGGATTGCCGTGGCATCATTTTTATTCTGATTCGCTGCTGCCTGATACGCAGTCAAGGCGCGGGCAGCGTCGCCATTACTCATGAACAGGTCGCCAAGTCTTCCCTGCTCCGGCGAAGAGCTGGGCAGAACTGCGGTCAAAGCGAGAAGCGCTGCCTCGGCCTGCTCCTGACGGCCTTGCCGCATCAGGTATTCCGCGGCTTCGAAGCGGGCTGCACGGCGTTGCGGAACCGGATCGGTGCGCTCGGGCCAGGCGCCTTCGATCGCACCCTGATAGTAGCGCAGGGCTTCGTCCACGTGCTGGCGTTGGGCTTCGAGTCGGGCCAGCTTCAGATTCACCTCAGCATCTCCGGGCCGTTGATCCCAGAAGGCGCGCAGCTGGGCGAGCGCTTCGCCAGTGGCCCCGGAGGCCAGCAATGCGTCGGTGAGTTTAAGCCGGTATTGGAAATTGTCGTGGGAGTAGACGAGCGCGGTTTCAAAGTCATCCACCGCTGCCGCAGCCTGCTTCACGTCCATGGAGTGAAGACCGGCTTGGTAGTACTCTGCGGCGAGAGCGTTTTGCTTTTCGTGAAAGTTGTTGACCACCAGACTGGTGAAGGAAAATCCGAGCACGATCACCAGCCCCAGTATCAGCATGGGTCGCCAGTCCTGAAATGTCCAGGTATGGTGACCGTTGTCATCGCAGTGCGGGCAACTTCCGTTTTCGTTCAGGGGCCGCCTGCAAACCCTACATCTGTCCGCTTCGCTCATTCCCATCCATTCCGCCAGTTCATCATAAACGCTGCGGATTTCGTCTACTTACTTCATATCACGCGAGCGGCATCCGACGAAAATTCAGGGCAAAAAAAGAGAGAGGGACGTTCCTCTCTCAATACCTCTATTCGATTGAAAAGCGTTCGAATCGCCTCCGATTCTGCGTCAATAGAGGTGAAAATTCACTTCCACGTTGATCTGAACCGCGACCGGAGAGCCATCCTTGAGGGCGGGCTGGAATTTCCAGAGGCGTACCGCCTCGATGGCTTTCTGGTCGAGTCCCATTCCAAGACTGCGGGCCACACGCACGTCGCGCGGCTTGCCGTTGGCATCTACGATCAGCCACAGCACCACCGTTCCCTGATATTTGGCCTTGCGGGCTTCCTCGCTATAATCCGGGCTTGGATTCTCCAAGACTCTGGGTGCGCTCACTCCGCCGCCGACGCGGAAGACTCCGCCGCCGATGCCACCGCCAAATCCTGGACCGACGCCAGGGCCGGTGCCGCTGCCAATGCCGCCGCCACTACCGGAACCGATACCTCCGCCGATACCAGTGCCATTCGAGGCCGGTCCCGCCGGAAGTGCCGACTTGGGATCGCCAAAGTTCAGCGCTGCGGCCGAGGCTAGCTTCACCTGCGGAGGAACGACGACCGTCGGCTCCACCGCCAGCTTGGGATTGTCATTCCGGATCACCATCGCCGGGGGGGTGATCTGTTGCATGGAGAACTTCGGCAGCTTGCCTTTGGGCGCCACAAACTTATCGTGGTCTCCGCCGCCGCCACCACCGCCAACCGTGTCATGCGGCTTTTGCGAGATCGGCACGTAGTCGCTGATCTGCGGCGCCACGAGGGTGATCTGCTGCACTGGCTTGGTGACCATCTTTGCGCCAGCAATGGAGAGCCAAACGATTCCACCCAGGGCCGCCGCGTGAAGTACCAGCGAAACCCCCGCGCTCTTCTTTTTGAACTTGTACTCGCCCCACATGTCCGCAACCTTCACCGGGCGGGATGTGAGCTGCAAAGGCGGAAGCTTCTTGGGGAACAGGAGTTCCCGGATGCTTGTGAACAGTGATTGCCAAAGCGGCGGATTGAGATCCTCCTGGATAAGCAGGTTGAGCTCTGGCTCTTTCTTCGTCATTGGCACTGCAATTTGATTCTCCATGTTTCGACCCGGCCCTTACCGCAGGGCTTACGGCTTGCTGCTGTAGATGATTTCATGCGCAACTTAGTTGTTACGAATGCGTTGCCGATGAATTATTCCTTTTGTGTGTCCGCCTGCGTCGCGCCCCTCCCCCACTGCTCAGATACGCACTTTGCTCGCCAAGTTGCATTCGCGAATGGCTCCTGTGGAGCAGTTTTTCTGATACTGAGCTGTGCATCGCAACTCAATATGAGCACCCGCTTGTCCATTTTGAGATGCGGTTATGCTCGCTGAAGAAGGGATGGTTCGTGCGCGCTTTCTCCGCATTTTTAAGGAGGGAAAATACCAACTGCTCACAACTATATATGGCACAGGGAGGGCTTCTTGTTCGGTGGAGAAGCGGGGCGCTCGGCTTATAATTAGAAATTCAAGCACTTGTTAGACGCGGATCAACACCCGCCGCTGATTTATCGATCGGAGACATAGACCCGAGTGGACCTCAAGGCAACCGTCAATCTGCCCATCACCGATTTCCCCATGAAGGCGAACCTGCCGCAGAACGAGCCAAAGATGCTCGAACATTGGCAGAAAATTCGCATTTACGAGCTGGTTAGAACGTCGCGGCAGGGCTCGCCCTCCTACGTCTTGCATGATGGACCACCTTATGCGAACGGTGCCCTGCATCTCGGCCACGCGCTCAATAAGTGTCTGAAGGATTTCATCGTAAAGTCGCGCACCATGGCTGGACTGGATTCGCCTTTCGTACCGGGCTGGGACTGTCATGGGCTACCGATCGAGATCAAGGTAGATGAAGCTCTCGGGCGCAAGAAGCTCGAGATGGATCCGCTTGAGGTTCGCCACGCCTGCCGCAAGTACGCTGAAAAATACTTAAAGATCCAGAGCGATCAGTTTCAGCGCATTGGAGTTTTTGGTGATTTTGAGCACCCGTACTCCACTATGACCAAGGATTATGAGGCCAAGGTCATCGAGAACTTTTATGCGTTCTTCGAAAAGGGTCTCGTTTATAAGGGGCTCAAGCCGGTCTACTGGTGCATCCACGACCGCACCGCGTTGGCAGAAGCCGAGGTGGAGTACGCCAACCATACCAGCCCCAGCGTGTTTGTAAAGTACGCGCTGAAAAGCGACCCAGCGGCCCTTTCTCCCGAGCTGGCGGCCTATGTAGGCAAGGTCAGCACGATCATCTGGACCACGACTCCCTGGACGCTTCCCGCCTCGATGGCCGTCGCCTTTCACCCGAAGGCTGAGTACGTTGCCCTCGATTGCGTCGGCGGAGTGTATATTGTGGCCGAAGAACGAGCCGCTGAAACCATAAAGAAATGCAAGCTAAAGAAGCGCCCTGCATCCGGAGATGAACGCTTCGACAAACTCGTGGAATTATCCGCCTCCCTCGAAGACGCCTCCCTCGAAGACGTCGTCGCGCGCTTCCCCGGAGCAAAGCTCGAGCACGCAATCTTCGCCCACCCTTTCCTTGATCGCGACATTCTTGGCGTGCTCGCCGATTACGTCACCATGGATCAGGGGACCGGAGCCGTTCACACCGCGCCTGCGCATGGCGCCGATGACTTTTACACCGGAGTGAAGTACGGCCTGGATGCCACCACACGAGTGGATGCCGGCGGGCATATCACCGAGGGGCTTCCTGAGTACGACGGCAAGAGGGTTTTCGCGGCCAACGAATCCATAGTTGAGTTGCTTAACTCACGCGGAGTTTTGCTTGGACGCGAAAACATCGAGCATTCTTATCCGCACTGCTGGCGCTGCCACAAGCCGGTCATCTTTCGCGCCACCGAGCAGTGGTTCATCTCGATGGAAGGCAAGATCGGCGAAGGAACGCTGCGTACCGAGGCGCTCAAGGCGATCTCCGGCGTTCGCTGGGACCCGGCCTGGGGCGAAGAGCGTATCGGAAACATGGTTGCCACGCGGCCTGACTGGTGCATCTCCCGTCAGCGCATCTGGGGCGTTCCGATTGCTGTGTTCTTCTGCGAGAGCTGCGGCAAGTTGCATGAAGACCATGCCACCAACCTCGCCGTAATCAATTTGTTTGAACGCGAGGGTGCGGACGCATGGTACGCGCTTCCGGCGGCTGAAATTGTTCCTCCCGGAACCCGTTGCGCGCACTGTGGTGCTGGCGGCTTCCGCAAGGAGATGGACATCATCGACGTATGGTTTGAGTCGGGCTCCTCGCAGGCATCGGTGCTGCCCAGGATTTTCGGCGAGTGGAAGCCTGCCGATATGTATCTGGAGGGCGGCGATCAGTATCGCGGCTGGTTCCACTCTTCCCTGCTCTGCTCGATCGGGCTGAACGGCGAATCGCCTTACAAGGCGGTTGCCACCCACGGCTGGACCCTCGATGAGAACGGCCGCGCCATGTCCAAGTCGCTCGGCAACACCGTCGATCCGGTCGATATTGCCAAGCGTATGGGCGGCGACATCGTTCGTTTCTGGGTGGCCTCGGTGGATTTCCGCGAAGACGTGCGCGCGAGCGAAAACCTGATCGTGCGCGTGGCAGAGAACTATCGCAAGATTCGCAACACGTTCCGCTATATCCTGGGGAACCTGCACGGCTTTTCGCCGACGCAGGACATGGTCGCGTTCGAGCAGATGGAGCCGCTCGATCAGTACATGCTTCTGCGCACTGCCGATGTTGTCGCCGAGGTCTGCGCATGGTACGACCAGATGCTATTTCATCGCATCTACCAGCGGCTCAATGAATTCTTCGCCGTCGATCTGAGCGCGCAATATTTCGACATCCTGAAGGATCGCCTCTACACCTTCCCGCGCTCGTCGCGCGAGCGCAGATCGGCGCAGACGGCGCTCTGGCGAATTGGCGAAGCGCTGCTGCGGCTGGTTGCTCCCATCCTCAGCTTCACCGCTGACGAGGCTTGGCAATTTATGCCGAAGCTGCTCTCGCGTCCGGAGAGCGTCCACCTGGCGCTGCTGCCCAACTCCAACGATATTACCGGAGAAATTCGTGACCGCGAGCAGGCGCTTCAGGTTCGCACGGATTGGGATTACCTGTTCACGGTGCGCGAGATGGCGTTGCGGCAGTTGGAAGAGCTGCGCAATGACAAAACGATCAAAGCGAACCTTGAGGCTCGGGTGACGATCAGTGCATCGGGCGATGATTACAAGCGTTTGGCGCAGTACGCCGACAAGCTGGCGGCCTTCTTTGTGGTATCGCAGGTGGAAGTAAAGCGGGTAGCGAAGCAGGATGATTCGTCGATCACTTTCGTAGTGGGCAAGGCGGATGGCATAAAGTGTGAGCGTTGCTGGAATTACTCAACGCACGTCGGCGAGGATACGACGTTTCCGACGGTGTGCGAGCGTTGTAGCGCGAATCTGGAGGTAATAGCAGGCGAGCAGGCCGGGAGCACCAACGCATAATGTCGCGTGTTGCTGTGCGCAGTTTCTATCTCGCGGTGGCGGCGGTCGTGATCGTTCTCGACCGCCTCACCAAGGTCATCGTCGCGCGCCGTGTCGAGCTTAACTTCGGCAGCGTGCACGTGATCCCGAACTTCTTCTCCATTACTCACGTGGAGAACACAGGGGCGGCGTTCAGCCTGTTTGCGGAGTGGCCTCAAAACGTGCGTGTCCCCCTGCTGGTCGGCTTCTCGACGGTGGCGATGTTCGTGGTCTGCTACCTGCTGTGGAACTCGGCTGCGAAGTTTACCTTGAGCGGTCTGGCTCTCGCTCTGATCCTCGGCGGAGCGCTCGGCAACTTGTACGACCGGCTCCTCTTCGGACGCGTCACCGACTTCCTGCACTTCTACATCGGCCCCCACATGTGGCCCGATTTCAACCTCGCCGACAGTGCCATTGTTTGTGGGGCCGCGCTGCTATTGATTGACCTTATCTTTGGCAGCAAAAGCGGTGCTCGTACGAGCTAATGCTTCCGGATAGAGGCGCTGATAGACTTTCGCGTTGCGCACGATTGCCTGCACGTACTCTCTGGTTTCGGTGAACGGGATCGACTCCACGAATTCCGGAACGTCGCGATAGTGTCCACTTTGCAACCAGTCGTCCACCCGGTTGGAACCCGCATTGTAGGCGGCTAAGGCGTACTCTACCTGGCCGCCGTATTGCGTCACCATCTCTTTGAAATAATGCGTGCCGAGCTGAATATTGAGGGTGGGCACCAGCAGCGAAGCGGTCGAGAAGTGCTTGATGTGCGCTGCACGGGCCTCGCCACGGCCTACCTGCGGAAGTAATTGCATGAGCCCATAGGCGTTGGCGTTTGAAACCGCACCGGGATTGAACTCGCTCTCTTGCCGGATCAGCGACGCCACCAAGTAAGGGTCGAGTGAGTTGGCCATCGAGTGCCGCTGCAGATCCGTCCAGTAGGGGCGCGGGAACAATATCTCCCAGTAGGCGCGAGGCAGCGCAGCGATGTCCACGGAGTAGTAGCCCGGCAGCGACTTCTTTAAAAACTGAATTGCGCGGTGGGGCTGCCCGCTCTCCTGGTAAATGCGTGCGATCTGGAGCGTGGCCCAACACGCACCCTGGCCGCCCTGCTCGGCCTGTAGTTCGCGAATCGCAAACTCATTCAGTCCGGCGTTCTCCAGCAAACGGCTCTTCTCGGCGTGCAACTGGTTCGGCGGGGCTTCCAGTTCGAGCGCCTCCGGGCCGGGAGATTTTAAATCCGGAATTTGCGACAGCGCCGAGTCCTGCCGCGGCTCGGCATTCGTTGACTCAGCACCGGTCGCAGCCAGAGGCAGTGTCGCCAGCCGCTCGCGTCCCAGGTATCCGTAGTAGTAGTTTTGGAAGCGCTCGCCGAGCTTTGCGTACCAGGCCCGCGCCGTTGTGTAGTCGTGCTCATTTTCTGCGATGCGCGCTCGCCAGTACAGAGCGGCGGGAACTTCGGGGTGATCGGGATACCACGTGACCTGGTCTTCGAAGTCCTTTTTGGCGTTCTCGGCGCGTCCCTGCCGGTAGGTCAGCCATGCCGCCTTCCAATGGGCATAACTGGCGCGCGGACTGTTTTGGAAGCGCTGCTGCACCTCGCGAAACATGTCGATGGCCTGATCATAGTTCTTGTCCAGAAGATATCGGTTTGCAGCCGAGAGCAGGGCTTGTTCGAACCAGGGGCTCGTTGGGGCTTGTTGCCTCAGGAGCTCAAGGTTCGAGGCCATTGCGGCGATGTTGTTCTCGCTGCGCGCGATTTCGCCGAGCAGGTAAAGGCGCTGCGCGTTAGCTTCGCCTGTGGCTTGCACCTGATTCAGCAGCGATACCGATTCAGAGGAATTGGTGTGCCGTAAGGCCGACGCCAATGCCACTTGTACGCTACCCAGTTCCGCAGGGGGAGCCGTGGACTCGAGCTGGCGGTACGCATGTACGGCATCGGTCCAGTGACCTGATTTCGCCAGCAAATCAGCGCGGGTCTTCTCCTCGATGTAACTGCCTTGCAGTGCCGAACCGTTCGCGGTCAGCTGCGTAGCCGCCTCTGCTGCTTGTGCGCTGGAGGGCATGGTGAAGTAGAGATGCCGGAGAATTTCCATGCCTTTTTCCGGATGCTCTGTTTGCAGATAGCTCCTGCCCAGCGCCAACTCCAAGGCTGCCTTGGTCGGTAGCCGATGCGCCTCAAGATAGGCGACTGCCTCTTGCGGCTTGCCCTGTGCGGCTAAGGCGCTCCCGTACACGTCTACCACGTCCTTCTGGAAGATCGATTCGGGCGCGTCTCCATCGAAGTTGCGCAGCAGCTCCACTACCTTGGCGCTATTTCCTTGCGCGCCGTAGGAGATCGCCTCGAGGTAGCTGACGTAATCGTACAGATCGCCAGCGTGCGGTCTCGCCTTTTCAAGCGCGGCGATCGCCTGGGGGTACTGCTGGTCCAAGACGCGCGAGTAGCCCACCGCGAGCCATGCCAGCGCTCCCGCATCGGTTCCCGCATGACGCCGGGCGTAGTCTTCCACGCCGCTGTAGGCAGCTGGAGTGCGGTTCTGGACCAATTGCCGCGCCATGACCTTAAGGTCGATGGAGGCCACAAAGGCGCGCGTCATTCGCCGCACCTTGGCAGGCGAGGCTTTCGTTTTGGTGCGGCGGGCAGACGGGCTTGTGTGTTTGCCCGCTGTCTTCTTTTGAATGGACGTCTTCTGGGCGGTGCTCTTCTTATGCGCCTGGGTACTATGTGAGACTTTGTGCGGCGATGATTGTGTTTCTTCCGCAGCGGCCGCGGCTATTAACAACAGCAGTATGGCAAGTATCCGGAACTTTGTGGGCATAACGACTACTTACAGTTTGACCTCAGTTTTTCATCCAAGCTTTAGCCTGGGAAGCCCGGCCCCATCACGGCCCGGTTGTTATCCGCAAGAATCCTCATCAATTCCTGACTGAAATAATCGGCGTCTTTCACGCTTTCGCCGTAGCGCTTCTGGTAGGCGCCGCGGCTTTTTTCAATGTCCTCCTGCAAGCGGCTGTAGATATCGCCTCGCGCACGTCCCTCAGCGAGCTTAGTTTGGTTGTAGAGCTTGATCTCTTCGACCAGGAGCTTGGCAAAGCGGCGCGCCTTCTCGTGCGCCTCGTCCAGAACGGGCTGAGGTGCCGGCGCCGCGCTCACGTTCTGATAGGAAGCCGGCACGGCCGCGGCAGTTCTGGCCGGGGCGGCGGACGCATAAACGGGCGGAGCTGCTTCGGGCTGTGCCGGTTGATGCGCTGCCGTCGTCACCGGAGCGGCCTTGCGGTAACTCTGCAGGTCCAGGGTAAGCTCGGCAATCTGCGCCAGCAATTCGACTCCTGAAAGGTCATCGCTTTGCTGGGGTAGAGCGATCAGCAGGGCAGCCACGCGCTCCTTCAACGAGACGGGGACAAGCAGAATTCGGGCCGAGCTTGCCAATCCGAGCACGGCGGAGAAAGCCGAATCGAGTTCTGAGAGCTGCGGAGCACGGGGCGAACAGGAGCTGATCACCGTAGCTACGATTCCTCGTGTGCAGTCCAGGGTGGCCCGCTTAAAGATCTCCGGAGTGGCGAGGCCGTGGCAACCCCAGCCGACCGCCTGGGTACCGCGCAAAATCATCAGACCACATCCGGGAGTGATGGACGAAACCGCCGTCAATAGCGCTTCCAGTGTTTCAGTCTGTGTCTTGGAACTGGCGATCAGCCGTGCTCCATCGCGCAACTCCTTTGTGCGCGCCGGTTGGGGAAGCTGCGATGCGAGAGCCGCTCCCGCTCTCTTTGCGACATCTTCGGCTAACTCCTGCGATTTCTGCTGCAGCGCCTCGCGACAGGCATTGGCGACGAGCTCCCGCACTAAAACTTCGTTTGGCATGGACGTTCCCGGCGCTGCTCCGTTGGAGAAGGCGCATTAGGAGAATACTCGGATTATGGTTGCCGCTTCAGCTCATGTCAACGCCGCTGGATCAAATTGAGCACCGATCGTAACCATTGACACTCGTTTGCGCCGAATCGGCTTTTGTCATCTACGCTATCACCCGATACAATGTGGCTCGGGACTATTAATTCGCGCAATATTCGCGCAATTTCTGAATCGACGGACGAATGGAAGCCATCGAAAACAAAGTAGCAGAGCCCGTGAGCGAGGAAACCGTACTCGTCGAAGCAGCGCGCTCCGGCGATATCGGCGCCTTTGAGTCGCTCGTGCGGCGATATGATCGAAACGTCTTCCGCATCGCGCAGCATATAACGCAGAATCGCGAGGATGCCGAAGATGTGGTTCAGGACGCGTTTCTTAAGGCGTATCAGAACCTGGGGCAGTTCCAGGGGCAGTCTAAGTTTTATACCTGGCTGGTTCGGATCGCGGTGAATGAAGCGCTGATGAGGCTGCGGCGGAGACGTCCGGAGCGCACGGTTTCAATCGACGAGGATGTGAAGACGGAAGAGGACTCCATGCCGCGCGAGATCGCGGATTGGTCTCCGAACCCGGAGCAGATGTATACACAGGCGGAGTTGAAGGACATCCTTGGCAAAACCATACAAGGTTTGCCTCCAAGCTTTCGTACTGTGTTTGTGCTGCGCGACGTCGAGGGACTTTCGACCGAAGAAACCGCATCGGCACTGGAACTGAGCGTTCCGGCCGTGAAATCGAGATTGTTGCGCGCACGGTTGCAGTTGCGCGAACGTCTCAACAAGTATTTCAAACGACGCGATGGAGACAGCAGACCGTGAAATGCTCTGATTTCTTGAAAGAGCTGACCGATTACCTCGACAACACCATGGATTCACAAACCAAGGCCGAACTCGAGGAGCATTTACAGTGGTGCCATAACTGCTACGTCGTTTGCAATACCACCAAGAGCACCATTGAAATTTACCGGGATTCCAAACTCTACGAGCTACCTGAAGAACTTCGCAGCCGCATCCACGCCGCAATTCTTACAAACTGCCAATGCCACAAACACGGCACTGAGACCGCCAAAACCCAGCAGGTATCCGCAAAAGGAACTCCGGAAGAAAATTCTACCAAGTAGCATGTCTAGAACCTGATTCAGTTTGGATTCCATGAGAAAGGGCCCAGCGGATTGGGCCCTTTCTCATCTCAGATCAGCGGCGCTTTGCGTGCTTCTTGTCAGGCTTTTTCTTCTGCTCGAGCTTCTTTTTTGCGGGCACTTTTGCGGAGGGCTTGGCCTTGGAAAGCGCAGCGGACTTCGGCGCTGGCTTGGCGGCTTTGGCCACTGGTTTGGGCGCTTTTTTGACGGCTGGTTTAACCGCAGGTTTTCCCTTTGAGACAGCTTTGGCGGGCGCCTTGGCCGTTTTGGCGGCTGGCTTTGCTGGACCGGGCTGTTTGGAAATCACCGGCTTGGCTTTCGCCTCGGGCGCCTTGGCTGCTTTCTTCTGAGGAGGAAGGCTGGGAGCCGCAACCTTTCTTTCGAGCACTACAACGGGTGCCTGGACGGAACTGCCCGCCGAGTTCGCCTGCGCCGTCTCAGCCATTGCCGAAGCAGGCTCCTGCGCGGCGGCTGTCGCTGCAGCTTTTGCTGCAGGGACAGACTTCTTGGCAGCAGCGCGTCCACGACGCACCGGGGCGGGTGGAGGCGGAGGCGGGGGCGGTTCGAAGGGAGCAAGAAACTTCATGATCTCGCCTTCCGAACGCAGTTTCCCATCCAGCAGCAGGAGGAACGCCTCTTCGCAAACCCGGGAATACTCCGGGAGCTGAGGCGTGATGCGCAGCTCTGCCATCTGCGCAAATGGAATCTTTTCTTGAAGCTGACGCCATTTGCCAAAGAAGTTCTTGATCTTCTCGTCTACTGTTTTGTTACGACCAGTCACGTCGAGGTAGAGCAGCGCCTCTGGCTTTGCGGCGGAGAGAATCTTCCAGGCTCCGGAGTTCAGCGCAGCTTCTTTGGAGGTGAGGTTTTTTGCCAGCTCCTTCGCGTCCGCGTCCAGCCGCTTCCAGGCGGCCACAAATTCACGATGCGGAAGCAGTTGCTGGATTTCGGCGATATCGGCGTCGCTCAACTTGAAGGTCAGGAAGTGCATGACCGCCGGGGCCGCGTCCACGTTGATATTGAACTCTGCCATCGTCGCCCGGGTTTTAAGCAGTTGCGCCAGTTCAGGATTATCGGCCTTTGCCATCGTCCACTTCGGCCAGAGAACCTTCAGCCAACCTTCGGCCTCCAGCGTCCGCATCACCGCAATTGGATTTTCCTCGCGTGCGAGTTGCTCAATTTCGTATCCGATGGCGCGGGGTGAGATGAAGTGAATGTAGTCGCCCTCACGAGCCGAGTCATACCGGGCACGAGTGCGTTCGTCCATCTCCCATCCAAAACGGGTAGCGAAACGGGCGGCACGAATCAATCGCGAAGGATCTTCCAGAAACGCGTAGCTGTGCAGAATACGGACGATCCGCGCCTCGATATCAGCGGCACCGTTGAACGGATCGAGCAGCAGGCCGAGCGAGCCGTCGTTCAACGAGAGTGCCATCGCATTGAAAGTAAAGTCGCGGCGGCGCAGATCCTCGTTGATGGTGGCGGGGGTGATCTGCGGCGGCTTGCCAGGTTTATCGAAGACCTCGGCACGCGCCATGGTGATCTCAACCTGGGTACCCTGAAAAATTACGTGAAGCACGCACAGGACGGGATCGGCCATGTCCACGATTCCGCCTGACTTTTCAATGTCGTGCTGAAGCTTGAGAGGGTTTCCCTGAACGGTGAAATCCAAATCGCGGATGGGAAAGCCGGTCAAAATGTCGCGGATCGCCCCACCGGTTAGATAGATATTCATGCCGTGGGATCGGGCGATCTTCTGAACCGAGGTCAATGCCCGCATCTGCTCGGGCGATAACCGGGTTTCCATTGTGTAAATGTAATCGGCCATAGTTAAAGCATTAGAAACAGTTACTTACATTTTCAATCTATAGTTATGCTTTAAGTGCGTGTTCGGCTCTAATACGCAAAAAATTGTAAATAACTCATTGGGAGATAGTTACTTACAGCGAAATGCCCCATTCCCGCTACAAACTCCAGACGATATCATAAACACGATGCACTTGGCTACTCTGGATTTGGGAACCCATTTAGAACTAGCGTGCACCGGTAACGGATCAACTACTCCGGAAACATTTTGTCCCATCCGGATAGCACAAGGGTGCGACAATCAGTAAACGCTCTGGGTTGTGGTTGGTTGATCGAACCCACGCGTAATTGGATAAGCATGGCATCGACCCACAAAAAGGTGATCGTCCGCAAGATGGATCGGGACAGTGTTCAGGGCTATGTTGCGGCCGGGGAGTTCCTGGTGGGCGGCAAGGTAGAGGTGCTGAATACCGCCGGGAACGTGGTTCTGATCGATCTGGCAGAGATCAAGGGAGTGTACTTTGTCAGAGATTTTGCGGATTCCAACTCATTGCAGCGAAAGACCTTTACAACCCGGCCGCGGGTCGAAGGGCTTTGGGTTCGGCTGCGCTTCCGCGATGGCGAGATGCTGGAAGGATTGATGCCGAACGACCTCACGCAGGTTCATGCGGAGGGCTTCTTCCTGAACCCGCCGGACACGCGCAGCAATGTTCAGCGGATTTTTGCGCCACGCTCGGCGCTCTCGGAGCTGACGGTACTGGCAGTGATTGGCTCGGCGGCGAAGCGGCGGCGGCAGACGGAAGCCGAACAGCAGACACCTCTCTTGTTTACAGACATTCCCGTAGAGTGAATGCCATTGCCGAATCAGGCTGGATGGCGTCGATTGGAAGATTCTCGCGCAAGCTTTGCTAGCGTCTAAGGTGTTGCTGCTGTAGGCTATGGCCAAGATGAAACTTTTTGAAATTGCACAGCTTCTCGGTGCATCCCTGGAGAACGCCTCGCCAGAGACCGAAGTCACGGGCGTGGCAGGGATTGAAAGCGCCGGTCCGCAACAGATCACATTCATCTCAAATCCAAAATACGCTGCACTGGCCAGATCGACGGAGGCAGCGGCCATTTTTGTGAGCCCGGAGTTCCCTGCCGACGGGCGGCCGGTTCTGCGTCACCCCAACCCGTATCTGGCGTTTGCGCGCGCCCTCGAATTTTTTTATCAGCCCCCGAAGTATGAGCCTGGGATTCATCCTACCGCAGTGATCGATCCTACGGCCAGAATTGGTGCGAGCGCGCATATCGGACCCTATGTGGTGATCGACGGCGGCGTGGTGGTGGGAGACGATTCCGTGCTACTGGCGCATGTGGTGATTTATCGACGGGCGAGGATCGGGCACAGGTTTTTTGCTCACGCCCATGCTCAGGTTCGCGAGTACTGCGAGCTGGGCGATGACGTGATTCTGCAGAACGGAGTGGTGATTGGTGCGGATGGATTTGGATTTGCCCGCGACGGCGCGAAGGGATGGCACAAGATTGTCCAATCCGGCGTTACCCGCCTGGCAGACCGGGTGGAGGTACAGGCAAACTCCTGCGTGGATCGCGCCAGCATCGGCGAAACGGTGATTGGAGCCGACAGCAAGATCGACAACCTGGTGCAGGTGGGCCATGGGTGCAGCATCGGTGAACACTCGATGCTCTGCTCGCAGGTCGGCGTGGGGGGATCGACCCATGTGGGTAACAACGTTATTCTGGCGGGACAGGTCGGCGTTGCGGGTCACCTAAAGATTGGTGATGGCGCGGTTGCCACCGCTCAGACCGGCATTCCGGGAGATGTGGCCGCCGGCGCGACGGTAAGCGGCTACCCGGCGATTGAGAACCGTCAATGGTTGCGGGCGGTAGCTGTCTTCAATAAATTACCCGAGCTGGCCAAGGCAATCCGAAAGTTGAATCGCGGCTCCGAATAGCAGAATTATTCCGTAAGGCTCCGTTTTTGCATCCATAGAAAGGATGGGGACGCGGATGGACGAGGGTAAGCAGTTCGAGGTAGTGGAAGGCGGCAAGTTCGAGGAGCAGAGGCCAATCTCTGTATTGCTGCTGGACGACCGGGAGGAAAACCTGCTGGTTCGCTCCACCATCTTGCGCCAAAAGGGCTATCACATTGTCACCGCCGCCTCGATTCAGGAGGCAGAGAGCAAGCTGAACGAGATCGACATTGCGGTGCTGGACTATCACCTTGGGGCGGGCAAGTTTGGAACCGAGGTGGCCCAGACCCTGCGAGCGAAGCGTCCAGAGGTGCCAATCATCATCTTGTCTGCCACGTTGGAGCGTAAGTTCGGCGGCATTGCCGACATGCATCTGCTCAAGGGAAGTAGTTCGGTGGACGACCTGGTGCAGGCCTTGCGCGGCTTTGAGGCGAAAAAACGCGGACGGCCGGTTGTGGTTGACTCGCGTGACTTTTACTACTCGCGAATCATCATGGCGATGGGTGATGACATGGTCATCGAGATCCTTGACCGCGAGGGAACCTGGCAGTACGTCAACGACTATTTCGCGGCTCTCAGCAATCAGCGGCGGTCGTGGTACACAGGGCGCAATTTATTCGACCATTACCCCGAGATGAGCGAGGAATGGAAAGAGATCATCACCACGGTCGCAGACACCAGGGAGACCTATATCGACCGTCGTAACCACAGGGCAATGCCACATCTGCCGGAGGAGTCGCGGTGCTGGCAGTGGAATGTGCTGGTCTTCCCTATCAAGCTGCACGATGGACGCGACGGCGTGGTACTTAGCGCACGACTGATCGAAAGAAAGTGAACGCGCTGCCCGGCACTTGTTCCCTCCCAGAGTAGAATGTGAGCATGAACGCCGCTCAAGTGGTTTCCGCCTGCGTGCTGACGGTGCTGGCTGCTTCAGGATGCAATTACGCGAAACCCGTGATGTACATCGATATTGTGAACAACTCTGGACATGAAATCGAAAGTATCGAGGTGAAGCATCCGGGCGGAATCTTCGGGCTGCCCGAACTGCGCGATGAGCAGACGCATCGACACATGGTGCCGATGGCAACTCCGTGCAAATTCAGCATCGAGTTTGAAGATCAAACGGGAAAGAAGTATTCCGGAAGCTACGATCTCGGCGCGAAGTGTCCTACGGAAGTCGCCTTCGAAGTTGGGCCCGGGATGAACATCAGCGAGAGGCAGGTCCGGCCGTAGCCGAATCGCGGTAGGACTCGGGCAATGCGCTGCCAATGGAGGCGCGAACCGCAGCAAGAAGGTTTTCCTTGGTCGCAAACTGGTGAGGGTCGATCGGCGGGTGAAAGGTCACCACCACTTCACCTTTGCGCAGGCGCATCGTTCCCTTGGGCCAAGCCTCATGGCTGCCTGCAATCGTGATCGGGACCACCGGCACGCCGGCTTCCATTGCCACGTGAAATGGCCCTTTCTTAAACGGCAGGAGTTTGCCGTTGCGTGAGCGCGTTCCCTCTGGAAAGACCAGCATTCCCAACCCTGACTGCAACACGGTTGCCGACTGGCGAATGCTCGCAATTGCGGCTTTGCGGTTCGAGCGATTGACGGCGACAAAGTTGCCGGCGCGCATGGCGCGGCCGAAAAACGGAATCTTGAAGAGCTCCTGCTTGGCGATGATCGAAATACGCCGGCCGAGCAGCCGGGTAATGATGGGCGGGTCGAGGTTCGAGACATGATTGGACATGAAGAGATAAGCACGACCGTCTTCCAAATGCTCATGGCCAACCGAACGCACGCGGATTCCGGCGAGGCGGTAGCCTGTGGCGGCGGCCCATAGCGAGAGCTTCCACAAAGGTTCAATGCTGCCGGTGATGTATAGTGCGGGGAAACCAATCAAGGCCGCCGGGATCGAGAACAGCACCCAGCACACCACACAAAAGATGAGACGAATCACTGCGCTCCCGCCTCCGCTTCGCCGCGCAGGAAGGCCGTGCGGCGGCTTCTGGTCGCAGGCGTGGCTCCGGGCAACTCTTCAAATTGATACTCGTCGATCTTTCGCGTGCTGAGCGGCAATTTCACGTTCCGTATCTCTCCGTTTTCAGCGCTGACCCTGAGATGCAAGGCGGTCTTGGGATTGTGCTTCTGTAACATCTGGTTGAAGTCTCCCGAGACGGCTTTGCCGTCAGCTTCAAGAATGACATCACCCGAATGCAGACGGAGACGCGCGGCAGCGGAGTTCTCATCGACGCGAAAGATGGTCACGGGTTTGCCTAAGCTGCGTGAGGTGATTAAGCCAGCGTACACCTGTTCCCGCTGATGGCGCTGGAGAGTGAGGCCGAGGTAAGCGAAAGGCTGATCGTATGGAAGCTCGTCAGTTCCGGAGACATAGCGCGAGAAGAAATCGCGAAAATCGTTTCCGGTGAGCGCTTCGAGAGCAAGGCGCACGCCATCGGAGTCGTTGAAGTAGCTTCCCTGCTGGGCATAGTGCTGGTTCATGTACTGAAACAAGTCGCGCAGGCAACGGCGGCCATTGGTGAGGCGGCGCATCTCAAGGTCGATGAGAAATCCGAGGATCTCGCCCTTGCTGTAGTAGGAGATGCTGCGCTCCGGGCGGCGATAGTTAGGGTACGGATCAAACCATGTATCCAGACTGGACTCCTCGACCGATTGCGATAGTCGGGCGCTACGCGACTGCAGGCCTGCGATTACGGAAGCAAGGTGAGTGAAGAAGTGTTTCTCGTCAGTGAGTCCCGCACGCATCTGAATGATGTCGGTGGCGGTTTGAGTCACACCTTCGCTGAACCAGAGTGCGCGCGAATACTGTTCGCGAGTGTAGTCGATCGGCTCCAGCGATTGAGGGCGGATACGCTTCACGTTCCACAGATGAAAGAACTCATGAGTCGAAACTTCAGAGGCGTTCAGAACATCCTGTCGCAAGCGCTCGGGACCAACATCAACCACCGCGGAATTTGCATGCTCCATGCCTCCGGCGCCGATGCCGTTGGCCGCCAGAAACAAGAATGTGTATTCGTCATACGGACGGTCCTGCATCCACTCCACACCGGCGGCAGTGATCTTCTGCAGCATTTGCTGGAGCGCCTCCAAGTCGACGTCCGGCGAATCCACGACGACGTGATAGGTGGCACCGTCCTGGACAAAGGTGCTTTCGTAGAGTTTGCCGAAGATCGCGGGCGAATCGACCAGGCGGTCGTAACTGGGTGCGGTCGCTGAAGCGTTCGCGAGATCGTCTGCGCCGCGTGCTCCGAATGTCCCGCCGTCGCGCATGTTCCATCCTATGGGAGCGTCCAGGATGCGCACGGAAACCGGTGCGTTGCGCTGGTCAGGGCGATAGACGAGAAGCTCCGCCCAGTTGAAGAATCCATGTTGAAGATCGAGGCTGGAGCCGAACGGCCCTGGCTCATTTGCGACGATATCGTAGCTGAAGGTGACGCAGGGGTGATCGCCGGAGGTGGATAAGGTCCAAGTAGATTTTTCGCGCTTCGCGGCTTGGCCGTCGCGAGCGTCACAGTGATCGCACATCCACTCCGGCACGCCCTCAAGGACCTTGACGTGGTTGACATTGACGGCAAAATTTCGGACTTGATAGAGCGCGTTCCAGACCGGGAGCTGGAACTCAGCCGCGGGCTGGTGAGTTACGGCATCCACGTGAACGATGTGCTCTGCGGCGCGCTTGAGCGAGACGCCATAGGAGACACCCGAGGCGGGACACCAGAATGCCGCATCCTGGGCCGCAACTGTTCCCGTTCCGGAGAGAAAGATAATGAACGCGACCAGCAGCCGATAGTTTGCTTTTCGCATGATCATGTTGAAATCAATTGGAGTGCTGCCGGAAGCTTTTCATAAATGCCGCCGAAGCCGCCGTTGGAGAGAATTGCCACCACATCTCCCGATAGAAGTTGCGGAACGACGCCGCTCACGATGGCCGCAGCGTCACAGCGCTGCTGGGCAGCAATGCCACGGGCATTGAGTGTCGCGACTACGCTGTCAACGTCCAGCCTTTCCTCCGGCTTGAGTGTGTCAGTGTTTTTGAAGAAGACGCTGGCGATTACAACCTGATCTGCGAGGGCCAGGCTCTCGGTCAATTCGTGTTGGAAAACATTCCGCCGAAGGGTGTTGGAGCGCGGCTCGAGAATCGCCCAGAGGCGGCGTCCGGCGTAGCGTTTGCGCAAGGCGCCCAAGGTGGCGGCAATCGCCGTGGGGTGATGCGCAAAGTCGTCGATGATGGTGACACCGCCGATTTCGGCGCGCACCTCCAGCCTGCGCTTCACGGACAAAAAGCCGCGTAGAGCCGCTGCAATGGTCTCGGCAGGAATCCCGTAGGCGTGGGCGAGGGCTGCGGCGGCGGTCGCGTTCAGCACGTTGTACTCCCCGGCCAACGCGAATTCGAATTCGGCAAAATGCCGGCCATCGCGAAGCACCGTCCAGCGCGTGCTTGCGGCTCCGTACTGAACGTCCGCGATGCGCCAGAAGGAGTCGGGATGAAAGCCGTAGCGCTGTACCGGACAGAAGGCTCGCTCGACGCATTCGGTGACGTTGGGGCTGCCGTCCCAGGCAATAATTCTCCCGCGGCGCGGAACCAGATTGACCAGGCGTTTGAAAGCAAACTTCACGGCTTCCAAATCGCGATAGATATCGGCGTGGTCGAACTCGACGGAGGTGAGGATCACCGCATCGGGAAAGTAATGCAGAAACTTCGGTCCCTTGTCGAAGAAAGCCGTGTCGTATTCATCGCCTTCGATGATGAATTCCTTGCCGTCGTTGACGGCAAAGCTGGAGCCAAAGTTTTCCGCAATGCCGCCGACCAAGAACGACGGATTTCTTCCCGCATACTCGAAGATCCAGGCGGCCATGCTGGTGGTTGTCGTCTTTCCGTGGGTTCCGGCGATGACGAGGGAGTTGTGGCCGCGAATGAATTCCTGATGGATCACCTGCGGCATGGAAACAAACGGGAGGCGCGCATCCAGCAGGTACTCAAGCTCGGGATTGCCACGCGAAATTGCATTGCCGACCACTACGATGTCCGGCGGTGGAGTGAGATTGCCCTCGCCGAAGGGCTGCAGAACGGGAATCCCGAGCGACTCGAGAAACGTGGACATGGGCGGGTATGCGGCGCTGTCCGAGCCGCGCACATCCAGCCCCCGCACCTTCAACATCCCGGCCAGCGAGGCCATGGCCGTACCGCAGATTCCGATCAGATGGATACTACGCGCCTTCATCAATGCAAATTCCTTATGGGATTAAAAACAATGTTGAGGGTTCTACCTGCAAGCGAACGCCAGCCTCGGAGGAGTGCAAGGTTGCTGGAACACCGAATGGCAAGGTGATGTTTCCGGATTCGACGTGGCCAGAGGGAAATCCAATAACGATCGGGACGCCAAGCCCTCCGAGAATGCGGCGGCTCATCTGAGTTAGAGTCTCTTCTTCGGCAGATGCAGGAGAGCAGCCGAGCATCGCGCCGAAGATGATTCCGCGAACTCCGTCAAACTTTCCGGCGAGCAAAAGGTGCATCAACATGCGGTCGATGCGATACGGCTTTTCGTTTACGTCTTCGAGAAAAAGAATTTTGCCGAAGGTTTGGATCTCCCAGGGTGTTCCCAGCGAGGCCACGAGGACTGAAAGGCAGCCTCCGGTGATGGGACCGTGAGCCTCTCCGGCGACCAGCGGCTGCACAGTTGATCTCATGGGCTTCGATTCTGCCGAAAAGGAGAGATCCAAAGCATCGCCTCGAAGCGCAGCCAAAAACGAACGATCATCCGCGCGCCCGGTGGCAAAGTCGCTCGCAACCATGGGACCGTGAAAGCTCACGAGGCCGGCGCAATCGAGTGCGATCAGCAGCGAGGTGTTGTCGCTGTATCCGACGAAGACTTTGGGACTCGCCGCCAAGGCCGCAAAGTCGAGTAGCGGCAAAAGGTAATTCGAGCCGTAGCCGCCGCGAGCGCAGAGGATCGCGTCCACGTCATCTCGATTCCACATCTCGACAAGAGCGGCGGCGCGAGATGTGGGAGTCCCGGCGAAGTCACGCTCGCGCTCCAAAGCAGTGGGCGAGGTCTCGACACGCCAGCCGCCGAGAGTGCGTAAGGCACTGCAGCCCGCCTGCAGGGCCGAAGCTTCCACGCAGCTTGCAAGGCTGACAATGCCAAGCGCGCTCTGCGGCCCGAGGCCGCGAGCACGCTTGCCGGACTGAATCTCTGAAGCCATTCTCACGATGGTAAACGAAAATCGCTAGAGGAAGAATTCTCCGTTGCAGATAAGGCTTGCCGAGCCTTCCAGCATCAGCGAACTGCCGGGCTTCCACTTCACCCGTTGGACCCCGCCTGGGGCTACGACGGTCAACTCACCGGCGCTTTTGCGCGTGGCTATGGCTGCGGCCGCCGATGCGGATGTTCCCGTACCGGACGATTGGGTTTCACCCGCGCCACGTTCAAAGATGCGGATCATGATGTCAGGGACGCGCTTAAACTGTACCCACTCGACGTTGATGCCCTCCGGGAAGAGCTCCGTGTGAGCCTGGATCAATTGCGAATCCTTCTGCCAGTCTTTCGGGAACTCCGTGACAAAGATGACGAAGTGCGGATTGCCCATCGAGACCGGAACGCCGGTGTAACGAACGTGTCCAAGGTCAATCTCGAAGGGCTCCTCGACTATGGGAGAGCCCATGTCGGTGACGAAATCAAAGCGGTTTCCGCTGCGTCCGGTGAGCTGACAGCGCTTTGGCCCTGCATCGGTTGCGATCAGCAGATCCTCTGCTGCGCCACATGAGACAAGGTGCGCGGCCACGCAACGGGTGCCATTGCCGGAAAGCTCCGCGAAGGAGCCATCGGCGTTAATCAGGTGTATGCGCGCGGCGTGTCCGCTCTCATCGCTCAACCACTCGACGCCATCGGCTCCGACTCCGTTGTGGCGGTCGCACAGCGCGCGGGTGAGCGCCGGAGCGTCGGCGCCCTGAAACTCTTTGCGGACGATGAGAAAGTCATTGCCGTAGGCACTGGCCTTGACGAAAGGAATGCGGGAGACTTGAGACAATATTTACTCCTGTTCACTGGAACTGAAAGAGATGATTTCGTGGGCTTTGAATTTCTCACCCAATTTCGACTGCAACTCCCGGTGCGTCTTTGGTTGCGCGTCCAAGGTAAACTCCACCTGCTGACTTGTACGTTTTAATTCGAGGAGTCTGCTGCGCTTGTCTCTCTGCGCATCTTCCAAAATAGAATCGAGCAGAGCAATGCTCGGCGACTCGGCCTGATACGAAGCAGGGTAGGGGCGCACAAAGACGTGTCCTTCCAATACGCCCAGGATGAGCAGCCCGAAGAGCACCAGCAACGTAGCCATGGTGGCCGGAAACATCAGTCCGGCTCCAGCACACATCCCGATGGCAGCCACTACAAAGATGGTCGCCGCCGTGGTCACGCCCTGCACCCCTTCGCGCGAGTGCAGAATCGAGCCGGCGCCGATGAAACCAATTCCTGCAATGATCTGCGCTGCGATCCTGGTGGGATCCTGTGAGTTACCTGCCATCAATACCGAGAGCATGGTAAACAATGCCGCGCCGAAGCACATAAACATGTTGGTGCGCAGTCCGGCAGGCCGGTGCTTCCTCTCCCTCTCCAGACCAATCGCGCCACCCAGAACCGCGGCCACGATCAAACGCTGAAGCGTCATGGCCACCGTGCTGGCCGCGGTAGCTTGCAGAGTTTTGTCCAGGAATGGAAATGAATCGTGCATATCGCCTCGCAACGGAATCCGGAGGATTGTAACACCAGGCATTTGCGGACAAATGGAAGGCCACGGCGCAAACCGTGGCCTTCTGTTACGTGCTCATCCAGCTACTGACGAGGGCCGCGCGGGCCACGGGGACCGCGGCGACGCTTCCGGCGCGGATCTCCCGCACCTGCGCCTGCTCCGGCAGGACGAGGTTCGTGACCAGGGGCCTCGTTCGGTGTGTCATCGCGATTAAAGTTCAGGTCTTCTTCTTCGTCATCACCGCCATCGAAGCCGCCTTCAAAGGTCACGGCTGCGCCTTCAAGCGAGCGCGCACGGGCAGGCGCTGCTTCCGCTACGGGCACTGCTTCGCCCGAGGCTTCCAGCTTTGCGCGCTGCTCTTTCAGGATCGCCTTCCGGGACAACTTGATGCGGTTGCCTTCGACTGAAAGAACCTTAACCAGAACCTGGTCGCCCTCTTTCAGTTCGTCCTTGATGTCCTTGATGCGGTGCTCGGCTACTTCGCTGATGTGCAGCAGACCGTCGGTGCCAGGAATGATTTCGACGAACGCGCCGAACTCAGCCAAGCGGGTCACGGTGCCGAGATACGTTCTGCCGATCTCAGGTACGGCGGTGATATCGCCGATCATCTGCAGAGCCTTTTCAGCGGCTGCAGCATCGCTGGAGGCAACGCGAACCTGACCGCTGTCCTCTACGTCAATCTTCACTCCGGTCGCTTCCACAATGCCGCGGATGACCTTACCGCCCGGTCCGATCAGTTCGCGGATCTTGTCGGTGGGAATCATCACGGTGTAGAAGCGCGGAGCGTGGGTGCTGACATTGGTGCGGCCGGAGGTGATCGACTCATCCATCTTGTCAAGGATAAAGAGGCGTCCCCGCTTGGCCTGCGCCAGCGCTTCACGCATGATCTGAGGAGTGATTCCGCCGATCTTGATGTCCATCTGCAGCGCAGTGATTCCATCGCGCGTTCCGGCAACTTTAAAGTCCATGTCGCCGTAATGATCTTCCGCACCGGCGATATCGGTAAGGATCGCGTAATCCTCACCTTCCTTCACCAGGCCCATTGCAACTCCGGCGACCGGAGCGCGTAGGGGCACGCCGGCATCCATCAGGCTGAGTGACCCGCCGCAGATTGAAGCCATCGACGAGGAACCGTTGGACTCAAGAATGTCGCTGACAACGCGGATTGCATAAGGGAAATCATCTTCGCTGGGCAGCACGGCAGTAAGCGCGCGTTCCGCAAGTGCTCCGTGTCCGATCTCCCGGCGTCCGGCGCCACGCAGGAAGCCAACCTCTCCAACCGAGAACGGCGGGAAGTTGTAGTGCAGCATGAAGCCCTTCTTGGTCTCGCCTTCGAAGCGTTCCAGACGCTGCTTGTCATCGCTGGTGCCGAGCGTTGTGGTGACAAGCGCCTGGGTCTCGCCGCGGGTGAATACCGCGGAACCGTGAGTACGGGGCAGCACGCCAACTTCACTCCAGATGGGACGAATCTGATCGAAGGCACGGCCATCGGGACGGCGGCGGTTCTTGGTAACTTCTTCGCGGAAGACAAGCTCGCGAAGCATATCGAAGTACTTGCCCGCCTTGGTTCGCGCCTCGGGTTGATCCTCGGGGATCTCGGCCTTGACGCTATCCTTGAGCGCCTTGATCTTCGCGTAGCTGTCGGTCTTGGTGTACTTCTCGGTATTGACCGCATCGGCCAGCGCCTCGCCAACCTTGGCGCGCAGAGCATCCAGGTACTGCTGGTCGACTGCAGGAGCCTCGAAGGTACGCTTGGGGCGTCCGAACTTCTGTGCAAACTCACTGATGGCGGCGCAGATCTTCTTGATCTCGCCATGACCGAATTCGATCGCATCCACGACGCGGTCTTCTTCTACTTCGTTGGCGCCCGCTTCAATCATCACGATGCCTTCGGCGGTGCCGACGACCATGATGTTGACCTTGCTCTCGCGCTGCTCGTCATAGGTCGGGTTGATGACGAATTCGTTGTTAATCAGGCCGACGCGCACGGCGCCAATCGGACCAGCGAACGGGATATCGGAGAGGCTGAGTGCGACCGACGCGCCGTTAATTCCGGCAACATCGGGATCGTTTTCGGTATCAGCCGAAAGCACGAACGCGATGACTTGAGTTTCGGAGCGGAAGCCTTCCGGGAAGAGGGGACGAATGGGGCGATCGATCTGACGGCTGGTCAGAATCTCGCGCTCGCTCATGCGTCCTTCGCGTTTGATAAAGCCGCCAGGAATGCGGCCTCCAGCGTAAGTGTATTCGCGGTAGTCAACGGTCAGAGGAAAGAAATCGATGCCGACGCGGGGCTCGGCGTTGGCGCAGGCGGTTGCCAGAACCACGGTTTCGCCGATGCGAACGACCGCAGATCCGTGAGCCTGTTTGGCCCAATGACCGGTCTCAAATGAAATGGTTTTACCGCCGGAGAGTGTGATGCTTGTTTCTTGTTTCATTAATTCCCTTTCGCCAGGGGGCGCGTCCACGATAGGAGCACTCCACCACAGCAAGCGCGAGCAGTACGCGACAAGCCGCAGTTAAGAATGCGAACAGGAACAGTTCCAGCCGCTACGAGATTCACTCGCACTCCCAACAGCCATGGCCAATGCCTGCGCTGCGACAATTTGGGAGTAGGCTGGCGCAACTCGTCATGGAGCCGCGCCAGCGGAATACACGGGAGACAGGCGGCATCAGCAGCCTGGCTCCGGCGGACGTTTACTTGCGGATACCCACCTTCTGAATCACAGTCTTGTAACGCTCTGTGTCGTACTTCTTGAGATAGTCGAGCAAGCTACGACGCCTGCTGACCATCATGAGAAGACCGCGACGCGAAGCGTGGTCCTTCTTATGCGTACGGAAGTGCTCGGTCAACTGGCCGATGCGCTCGCTGAGAAGGGCAATCTGGACTTCAGGGCTGCCTGTGTCGGAGGTGTGGGTCTTGTACTTCTCGATGATGTTGTTTTTCTGCTCTCGTGCTAACACTGGGAACTGACGCGCTCCTGCTTCTACTGTTTTCGATGTTGTAACCATTTCAAATTACCATGTTTAAGGAACAACTGCAAAGGCTGGTACAAGTTGCAGGGGCAAGACGGCATTCTGACCCGCTATCTTGTGTATCGGGCCTTGCTCGTGCGCAATATGTATTCGAGAGCAGGACGGAGGCCAGCACCACTATTTTTTGTCGTTGGCCACTAATTTCAAAAACTCTTCGTGTACCCGCGTGTCCTCGCTCAGCTCGGGATGGAAGGTTGCGGCGAGCAATTTGCCCTGACGAATGAGCACGGGGTGGCCGTCACGCTCGGCCAGCACCTCGACCTCGGGGCCGGCGCGCTCGATGCGTGGCGCGCGGATGTAGACCTGCTCGAGCGGGCCGCCGGGGAGTTTGGCGGGGCCTTCCAGGATCGCCGAGTCTATCTGACGTCCATAGGCATTGCGCCGGACTGTGATGTCCAAGGCCCCAATGCCGTGTTGTGGAGGATTCTCGATCTCGCACGCCAGCAGGATACAGCCCGCGCACGTACCAAAGGCCGGTTTGGAGAGGACAAAATCGGACAGTTTTTTGAAGCCCTCTTCTCCGAGCAATTTGAGAAACACGGAAGACTCGCCTCCGGGAATAATGAGGCCGTCGATACCGTCGAGCTGCTCTGGCTTGCGCACCAGTACCGGCTCGGCTCCGAGCTGGGCCAACCGCCGGCTGTGTGCGTCGAAGTCGCCCTGCAGGGCGAGAATTCCTATCTTCATCATTACTCTTTAATTTAGCAGGTGTGCGTTTACCGATCTCTAGCAGGAGAGCTTTCGAGGAAATTGCCAAGCTGCTGGGCAAAAGCAGTTGGGCATGAAAAAGCGGCGTGACCAGTGAGCCGCGCCGCCCTTATCCGAACGATAATCTACCAGCCGCGCGTTTGGAGCAGGTCCGCCTCGGCGATTCCAGAGACGGCCAGGCCCTTCATGGAGCCGGTCATCTGCTCGCTGACCTCGGCCAGAACCTTTGGGTCTTTGTAGTGAGTGGTCGCGATCACGATGGCCTTGGCGCGCGACTCTGCCTCTTCACGTTCCTTCGAGATATTTAGATCCAGAGGAGTTGCGCCGCCCTTCATGAAGATTCCGCTGCCGACGAAGACCGCCTCAGCTCCGAGCTGCATGACCAGCGAGGCGTCGGCCGGGGTAGCGATGCCACCCGCGCTGAAATTCGGCACCGGCAGCTTGCCGGCCTTGGCCACCATGCGAACCAACTCATAGGGCGCCTGATGGGTCTTGGCCGCAAGATAGAGCTCCTGTTCGCTCATCACCGTCAGTTGCAGCATCTCTTTCACGATCTGGCGCATGTGCTTCACGGCGTGAATCACATCCCCGGTACCGGCCTCTCCCTTGGTGCGGATCATGCAAGCGCCCTCGGCAATGCGGCGCAGGGCTTCGCCCAGGTTGCGGGCGCCGCAGACAAATGGAGTCTTGAAGGCGTGCTTGTCGATGTGGTGTTCCTCATCGGCGGGGGTAAGCACCTCGGATTCGTCGATGTAATCGACGCCGAGTTCCTGCAGAATCTGGGCCTCGGCAAAGTGGCCGATGCGCGCCTTGGCCATCACGGGTATGTTGACCGTGCTCATCACTTCCTTGATGACCTTGGGCGAGGCCATGCGGGCGACGC
This sequence comes from uncultured Acidobacteriota bacterium, assembly GCA_963738165.1. Classification (GTDB taxonomy): domain Bacteria; phylum Acidobacteriota; class Terriglobia; order Terriglobales; family Acidobacteriaceae; genus TOLSYN. The sequence continues at coordinate 150,251 of CAVTVE010000005.1, read as the reverse complement.
CGCCCTCGGCCCGGATCATGGCGGGTACGCGTTCCAGGGCCATCACGGCAGCCGCGCCGGCCTTCTCGGCAATCTCCGCCTGCTCGGCGCTCATGACATCCATGATGACGCCGCCCTTGAGCATCTCCGCGAGGCCTATTTTCAGTCGCAGTCCGTTGCCATTGGTATCCGACATGCTGATTCTCCCTGCAAAAGCAAAAATTGAGCTTGGCTCACAGACAAAGCGTCGCGGGCGAGCCAGCGTGCGCGGAACCTGTGGAGCGAACTTTTATTTTAGCGCGTTCTGACGAAGCTGATCTGAGCAAAATAATTCGCCCGGTATTCGCGGTTTTCCTAGTACACGATATCTCTCCTCTTGAATTTTAACGGCTACCATCGCCAAGACTATGGCAGAATATCGTCCACACTTAATCCCAGTGTCCTTGTCCTGAGTTCTTGCCTGCGCTGCCGGCTTGCAGGGCTGAATTCGGGTGCAAGAGCGTGGAGCATCAGGGATGAAACGTTTTTGAAACTTTTGTTTGTTGGCATTGGCAGAGTCTCTGATACATTGTTGGCTCTCATTTCAACGTGAATGAATTGTTGCAAGTGTTGGTAAACGTTAGTTCTCGTCACCTTTCCGGTTTAAGGAGACATTGTGGCCTCTATAGCTCAATCTACAAGTAACACCGTGCCAAAGGGCGTAGCGCCCCTGCGTGCGGGTACTGGAAACTCTTTTCTGTGGCGCCGTCTCCATTCGCTCACGGGCATTGTTCCCGTCGGCCTGTTTCTGCTGGAGCATTTTCTCTCCAATGCAGAGGCGACCAACGGTGTGCTTGCCTACAACGCCCAGGTAAAGTTTCTCACCGCTCTTCCCTTCCGTTTAGGCCTGGAAATATTCGGCATCTTCATCCCTCTGGCTTTTCACGCTCTGTACGGCGTCTACATCTGGTGGCGTGGGGATAACAACGTCATTGACTACCCCTGGACGGGCAACTGGTATTACACCCTGCAACGCTATTCTGGGCTTGTGATCTTTGCCTATGTGACCTATCACATCTGGTTCATGCGTTTTGCCGGGGTACACCTAGTGGATCACTCCGACGCAGCTTTCTGGAAGGTACAGCACGAACTCATGCATCCGCTGGCGTTGGCCATCTACGTGGTGGGCATCGTTGCCGCTTCCTGGCACTTCGGTTATGGACTCTTCCTATTTGCCGCCAAGTGGGGCATTGTGACCGGAACCAAGGCTCAAAAGCGGGCACAGCGGGCCGGAATCGCTCTTTCCGCCGTGCTCGTGATTGTGGGACTCCTTACGATTTATGCCTTCGTGGGCAAGTACCCAACGCAGCAGCGTAATCCGGAATGGGATCAGCATACGGAGAATCCTGCGGAACAGAGCCTTGTGATTCCTCAAAATATTCCTAGCAGCCCGGCGAGATAGGCCAGGCCGAAAGAGAATTTTATGGCGACAACAACTCCAAGAATCATAATCGTCGGCGGTGGACTCGCTGGCCTTTCCGCGGCAATCAAGGTTGCGGAATCAGGCGCTCACGTTGATCTATTTTCCCTGGTGCCGGTAAAACGCTCACACTCGGTGTGCGCGCAGGGCGGCATCAACGCGGCCAAGAATCTTAAGGGCGAGGGCGACTCCACCTGGAACCACTTCGATGACACTGTGTACGGCGGCGACTTCCTGGCAAACCAAGCCCCGGTCAAGCAGATGTGCGAGATGGGACCCGGAATTATCGACCTGCTCGATCGCATGGGCGTTCCCTTTAGCCGTACCGAAGAAGGACTGCTCGACTTCCGCCGCTTCGGTGGCACGCTCTTCTGCCGTACCGCATTTGCCGGAGCTACCACCGGCCAGCAGCTTCTGTATGCGCTGGACGAGCAGGTGCGCCGTTATGAGTCTGAAGGCAAGATTACAAAGTACGAATACTGGGAATTTCTCTCCGCAGTGGTCGATTCACAGCGCGTATGCCGCGGCATCTGCGCGATGGATCTGCGCTCGATGGAAGTGATGACCTTCCCGGCTGACGCTGTCCTCATAGGCACCGGCGGCGTGGGCGCGATCTTTGGCAAGTCCACCAACTCCGTGGTTTGTACCGGCTCCGCGCAAGGTTCGCTCTATCAGCAGGGCGCCGCCTACGCGAACGGCGAAATGATTCAGGTGCATCCGACCTGCATCCCCGGCGAAGATAAACTCCGATTGATGTCCGAGTCGGCACGTGGCGAAGGCGGACGGGTGTGGGTTCCCAGGAACCCGAATGAGACCCGCCCCGGAAGGCAGGTGCCGGAGGGTGACCGCTGGTACTTCCTTGAGGAGTGGTATCCCAAGTACGGAAACCTGGTGCCGCGCGATATCGCGACCCGCGCCATCCACAAGGTGGTTCACGAGCACCACCTCGGCATCGGTGGACAGCCGATGGTCTATCTCGACCTCACCCATATTGACCGTGCCACGCTGGATCGTAAACTGGGCGGCATTCTGGACATCTACGAGAAGTTTGCTGGCGAGGATCCGCACGAAGTTCCGATGAAGATCTTCCCGGGCATGCACTACACCATGGGTGGACTCTGGGTTGACGAAAATCAGATGACCAACATCCAGGGGCTGTACGCGATCGGCGAATGCGACTACTCGATCCACGGTGCGAATCGTCTGGGCGCCAATTCCCTGCTGAGCTGCATCTACGCGGGATTCGTGGCCGGTCCGAACTCGGTGAAGTATGCCAAGGGCGTGGCTGCGGCTCCGGACAATCTTGCCGCATCCTTCGAGAATGAGAAGAAGCGGCAGATCGAGGCCAACAACCGGCTGCTCAATAACCAGGGCACGGAAAATCCGTTCAAACTCTGGCGGGAATTGGGCGACGTGATGTCGCGCAACGTGACCGTGACGCGCTACAACGACAAGCTTCAGGAGACCGATGTCAAGCTGGTAGAGCTGCTGGAGCGCTACCGAAACGTCAATCTCAGTGACAAGTCGATGTGGTCCAATCAGTCCTTCCTCTTTACGCGGCAGCTCTATAACATGCTGCAGCTTGCGAGGGTCATTACGCAGGGTGCATTCCTGCGCAATGAATCACGCGGATCGCACTATAAGCCGGATTTCCCTGAGCGCGACGACGCGAACTTCCTCAAGACCACCAAAGCGTTCTTTGCGCCCGATGCCGACGAGCCGCGCTTCGAGTGGGAGCCTGTGGATATTTCGCTCATTAAACCCCGTCCACGCCGTTATGACGTCAAGTAGGAACGAGATCCCGGCCTTCCGCTTCATCCAGGCGGAAGGCATAAAAGGTTTATAAATTCATGGCGAATAAGAGCGTACTTTTCAAGATCAAGCGCCAGGCGACTCCTACCAGCGAACCCTTCTGGGAGGAATTCGAGGTGGCATGGAAGCCTGGCTTGAACGTGATCTCGTTGTTCATGGAGATCGCGGTCAACCCAGTGACGCGCGATGGTAAGCCAACGACTCCCATTAACTACGACTCCAATTGTCTCGAGGAAGTTTGCGGCTCCTGCGCCGCGATCATCAACGGCAAGGCCCGCATGGCTTGCTCGGCCCTGGTCGACAATTTGGAGCAACCGATTACCATTGAACCGTTCTCCAAGTTCCCCGTCATCCGCGACCTCCAGGTGGATCGCTCGGTACTATTCGAGAACCTGAAGGCCGTCAAAGCATGGGTTCCCATCGACGGTACTTATGCCCTCGGCGATGGTCCGAGGATGGTCCCCAATGTTCAGGAGCAGAGATACCAACTCTCGCAATGTATGAGTTGCTGCTGCTGCATGGAGGCCTGTCCCCAGTTCAACGAGAGCACTGGATTCGTGGGCGCGGCAACCATTGCCCAGGCCCGGCTGTTCAACATGCATCCAACCGGGAAGGTATTGAAAGAAGAACGTTTACAGGCCCTGATGGGCGATGGCGGAATTCAGGAATGCGGCTACGCGCAAAACTGTGTCGAAGTCTGCCCGAAAGATATTCCGCTTACCAAGTCCATCAGTGATGTGGGCGGCTCGGTAATGAAGAAGGCGATTCTCGACTTTTTCCGCACCTAGTCCGTCCCTAACCTGAGCGAAATAAAAATGCGCGCGAGGCCATGCCTGCGCGCATTTTTATTGTTGTATGGAACCGTCGTGCTCCCATTTTGGAAGAAAATGCGCAATTCACCTGAGTAGAAAAAGAGCGACGCTGGGTTACACTGGACGCAATAACGACATCATAGCTGGTAGGAGTTACACGGTCTGAATGATGCGCCGAATCTCTTCCGCCCTCATATTCGTCTTCCTCCTGAGCGCACCTTTTGCCTCTGCTCTCATTCATTCTCACTACCGCACTCCCAGGCGCGCGCTTCGCCACGCCCGCGTCCGTGTTCCGCGCTGGAACCCGGTGTTGCGCGGCTCGCACGAATCCTTGCTTCGGCAGAATGAGGAGATCGATCGCCTCAAACTGACGCGCATCAGCGATGACCAGCAGCTTGAGGAGCTTGAACTACGCGGCGAACTGGTAAGCATGCATGACTCGAAGGCGATGCAGATTGCCTCCAATCTCGAACTTAACCGGCGCTTCTGCCGTCCTTGGACCCGTGCCTTTCTTGAGGATTTGAGCCAGGGCTTTTACGCACAGTTTCATCAGCCCATTCAGGTCACCTCCGCGGTACGCACGGTGGACCAGCAGGCCCGACTGCAGCGGTGGAATCACAATGCCGCGCCCATCGATGGCGATACCGCCTCCTCGCATCTAGCTGGACTCAGCGTCGACTTGGGCAAAGGTTCGATGTCCCGCAGAGAGCGCGCCTGGATCGACCAGTACGTGCTCAGGCTCCAGCAACTTGGATTGGTGGAAGCCGCGGAGGAACGCCGCCAGGCTTGCTACCACATCATGGTCAGCGAACGCTATGAACAGTATCGCGAGTCTCCCGAAGATTTTGTCGCGAAACGTTAGCTCCACAACTTCGAACATTTCCCGGCAACGCCTTGACCTCAGGGTCGAGGCGTTTTCGTTGTGAGGCGGATGGCGCGGTGTGGCGCTTCGGTATAATCTGGACTTTGGGATGGAGACAAGTTGAAAGTTAAGCGGTATCGACTGCTCTGATTTCCTGGAGATTCCTCGGAGGAAAGCTGATCTATGCGCACAGTGTCAATCCTCGCCGGACTGCTGATGATGGTGGTCTTGAGCGCAAACGCACAGGGCCCCACCATGCAGGGCACAAAGGAACAGCCAGTGGCTGTGATCGAGACCAGCATGGGCAATTTGAACTGCGTTCTCTTCCCCAAGGCTGCGCCGCTCGGCACTGCGAATTTTGTCGGTCTGGCCAAGGGTACAAAGGATTGGAAAGACCCCAAGACTGGCCAGAACAAGCATGGCGTGCCGCTTTATGACAACACGACGTTTCATCGGGTGATTCCTGAGTTCATGATTCAGGGCGGTGACCCCGCCGGAACGGGCGCGGGCGATGTGGGCTTCCAATTCAAGAACGAGACGTGGCCCGATCTCAAGTTCGATCGTCCCGGCCGGCTCGCCTACGCCAACGCGGGAAAAGATACTAACGGCTCGCAGTTCTTTATCACAGAAGTGGCGACTCCGTTCCTCGACGGCAACTACACCATCTTTGGCCAGTGCGACGATGCTAGTGTACAACTCGTCAAAAAGATCGCTCGCATGCCGCGTAATGCAAGCGACAAACCCAATACCGCCATCGTTATAAAACACATCAAGATCAATGACGGAATGACAGCCAAAAGTTCCGTGCGGAAATCCGCGGCATCAGCGCAATAAGAGCAGCCGGCGTTCCGCGAAGCAGCAATGCAAATCTGTTAGTCTGACTAGTCAATAATTTCAAGCAAGGAGCCGCTATGGCCGAACGCACACCAGGTTTATACGCCACGTTTGTCACAAATCAGGGCACCATCGTCTGCCGCCTCTTCGAGAAGGAAGCACCGAAGACGGTTGCGAATTTCGTGGAACTTGCCGAAGGCAAGCGCGATTGGAAGGACAGCGTGAGCGGTAAGAAAGGCCCCGGTCCCCTCTACAATGGAACGGTCTTTCACCGCGTGATCCCGAATTTCATGATTCAGGGGGGAGATCCCAGCGGCACCGGCATGGGCGGGCCCGGTTATAAGTTTGAGGATGAGACCAAAGGTTCGTCTTTCAAGTTCGATGCACCGGGCAAACTTGCCATGGCCAATGCCGGACCGAATACGAACGGCTCGCAGTTCTTCATCACGGTTGCCGCCACGCCGTGGCTAACCGGCAATCACACCATCTTCGGCGAAGTCATTGAGGGGCAGGACGTCTCCGACAAAATCAGCGGCCTGCCTCGCAACCCGCAGGACCGCCCCAAGAGCGAGGTCGTGCTAGAGAGCATTACGATCGAGCGCATTTAGTCTCGCTGAAAAAGCACAAAGAAAACCCCGAGGCCGAAACCTCGGGGTTCGTTTTTGCAAAGCAGAGTTACAGACCGATCACGGTGATCAACTCTTTCACGGAAGCAGCGCTCTTGTTCAGCGCAGCCTGTTCCTCGTCCGTCAACTTGATCTCGATAATCTTTTCGAGACCATTGGCCCCCAACTTCACGGGCACACCGACAAAGAGGCCTTTGATGCCGTACTCGCCTTCAAGATGCACTGCGCAAGGCAGGATCTTCTTCTTGTCCTTCAGGATCGCTTCCGTCATCTCGACGGCCGCTGCAGAAGGAGCATAGTAGGCGCTACCGGTCTTCAGATACTTCACGATCTCGGCGCCGCCATCGCGGGTACGCTGAACCAGCGCTTGCAGTTTGGCCGGTTCGATCAATTCCGTGATGGGAATTCCGGCCACCGTGGAATAGCGCGGCAGCGGAACCATGGTGTCGCCGTGGCCGCCGAGCACGAAGGCGGTAACGTTCTCGACGCTAACGTCAAGTTCCTGTGCGATGAACGTACGGAAGCGAGCCGAATCCAGCACGCCGGCCATGCCGATTACGCGATTGCGACAGAATCCGCTCAGTTTGAATGCAGCCTGCGCCATCGCGTCCAGAGGATTGCTGACCACGATGATGATGCAGTCGGACGAGTACTTCACAACCTTGCCCACCACATCCTGCATGATCTTGTAGTTAGTGTTGAGCAAGTCGTCGCGGCTCATGCCGGGCTTGCGTGGAAGTCCCGCGGTGATGATGACGATATCGGAGTTTGCGGTATCGGCGTAGTCATTGGTGCCGACGATTGTGCAGTCGCGCTTTTCTATCGGCATCGCCTGCAGCAGATCGAGAGCTTTTCCTTGCGGAACTCCCTCCACGATATCGATGAGAACAACGTCGGCCAACTCCTTCGCGGCAACCCAGTGAGCCGCAGTGGCGCCTACATTTCCAGATCCAACGATTGAAACTTTCTTGCGCATATTTTTCCTTTCAAGCCATCAAGGCATTGAGTAAAAAGTACGGAAAACATCTTGCGACAGATTCATTTCAGGTTGCGTTTGAATCACTAGACAAGCGGCGTAACCGCGGCCATATTCTCGATAACTGCCGAGGCAAAGGCGCTGGTACTCAGCTTGGTTGCACCTTCCATCATGCGCGCGAAATCATACGTCACTTGTTTCTGCGAGATGGTCTGTTCCATGCTGTCTTCAACCAGCTTCGCGGCTTCATTCCAGCCCATGAATTCCAGCATCATGACGGCCGACAGAATCACCGAGCCGGGATTGATGACGTCCTTGTCAGCATACTTCGGGGCGGTGCCGTGGGTGGCTTCAAAGATGGCGTGTTCCGCACCGATATTGGCTCCCGGCGCAATTCCCAGGCCTCCCACCTGCGCTGCGCAGGCGTCGGAGATATAGTCTCCATTCAGGTTCGGAGTGGCCAGCACCGAGTACTCATCGGCGCGCGTCACAACCTGCTGGAAGATGGAATCGGCGATGCGGTCGTTGACCAGCAGCTTCTTCTTCCATTGGCCATTGCCATGGGTCGCAGAGATCGCAGCCAGAACGCTCCGCACTTCAGCGTAGATGCTCTGACGGAAATCCTCCGGCGCAAACTCCATGCCGGGCTCAACCAATGCCGCATTCTCTTCCACGGTAATGTTGGGATTGCTGTCCTTGTTCCCCAGAATCCAGCTCTCGCGCTCGGTCACGGTCTGTGCACGGAACTCCTCGGTGGCAACCTCATAGCCCCACTCGCGGAACGCACCCTCGGTAAACTTCTGGATGTTTCCCTTGTGTACCAGGGTCACGCTCGGGCGGTTGTGCTTCAGCGCGAACTCAATGGCCATGCGCACCAGGCGCTTGGTTCCGGTAACCGATATCGGCTTGATACCGATGCCTGAGTCGGCGCGAATCTTCTTCTTGGTGCCGGCCAGCATTTCGTTGTTAAGGAAGTCGATGAGCTTCTTGACTTCGGGCGTACCCTCTTTCCACTCGATACCGGCGTAGACATCCTCGGTGTTCTCACGGAAGATCACGATGTTCATACGATCGGGGCGCTTCACAGGCGAAGGGATTCCACTGTAATACTTCACCGGACGCACGCAGGCGTACAGATCCAGAAGCTGGCGGAGCGCCACATTCAGCGAGCGGATACCGCCGCCAATCGGCGTGGTGAGCGGTCCCTTGATGCCGATACGCAGATCGCGGAAGGCATCAACGGTCTGGTCGGGAAGCCAGGTGCCGAACTTTTCTTTGGCCTTTTCGCCGGCAAACACCTCGTACCAGGCGATCTTGCGCTTTCCGTCGTATGCGCGCTCGACTGCAGCGTCAACCACCCGCACGGATGCCTTCCAGATGTCGCGGCCAGTGCCGTCGCCTTCGATATAAGGAATAATAGGATTATCGGGGATGATGAATTTTCCGTTTAGAAACTCGACCGCCCGGCCTTTGGCCGGAAGTGGAAGTCCGTTGTAAGAAGCCGACATACAATCCTCCTGTGAGATGTACATGGGGAAAGTCCCAATTCGCATCTGCGTTTTCTGCAGTTACCAAGCGGGTTCGAAACGGCAGTCCCCACGCAGCCGCCCGAATAAAACTGGCCCTACATTCTTCTGCTGTTTTACGAACAATCGAGATTACCACTAGAACTGCCGCTCTTCAATCGCGGAAATAGGAATTGAAGATGGTCCGGACAACCCGCATCTCCGCCCGCAAGACCCCAGCCAGGCCGGAACATTGCACAATATTCTCCACGCTCTCCCGCAAGAGATCGCTTTCCGGCAGCCACTTACGGGAACGACCTTCCACCACCCGTATCCCATGATCTACGCTGCGAAACAGCGCGGCGGCGCGCAGTAGCTCCGTGCCCTGCGCCGGTGTGAGCAATTCCCTCTCCAACAGCGCCTCGATGCGCTGCCAAAGCTGCTTTCCGGCGGCGGGCATGGTGGTGTGCGCTTCCAATAGCCCCAAAAGATAGTCAATGTCGTAGACACCGCCGGGGCTCGTCTTAAAGCTCTCGGCCCCGCCCGAATCGGCAATTTTCTTGCGCATGGTTCGCAACTCGGGGATAAACTCCGGCGCGGCGGCGAGGCGTTTTCGCAGCGCCCCAAGCGCGCCCACCGCCTCGTCCGCAAGGCGCTGCGTTCCGGCAATCAGCCGCAGCTTACCGAAGGCAATGGTCTCCCAGGCTTTGGCTTCCGTCTCAAAATATTGCGCAAGTTGCCTTGAGGAAACTACCAGTTCGCCGTCGTTTCCGTGAGGCCGCATACGGGCGTCCACCGTAATCACCGACCCTTCCCGTGTGTAACCGGAGAGCATCGCGACCAGCGAAAGCGCGCACCGCTCCGCCTTCTCCGAGTCGCATTCTGCAGTGCGCAGGAAAACCAGATCTGCATCCGACAGCGCGTCCAGTTCGCAGGTTCCCAGACGACCGACGGCCAGCACCGCAAAACCCTCGGGCACATCCGCGGCTTCCAGGGCTTGCTGCAGAATCAGGTCGAAGTTCTGCGAATGTGCGCGCAGAACGTCCCACACCGGCATGCCCTCTAAAAGCGTCCTGCCCATCGAGCGCAGCATGCAGTGACGGGATTCGATTCGCAGTTGATCCCAGATCGACCTCCCTGGCTCCGGCTCACAGGTACGGAAGAGCGCGACGATATCCTCAGGATGCCGCGCCAGAGTACTGGTGGCCAGCGCGCTGCGCGTAAACACCGGAAGCGCGCGTTCCACCCACTCTGTGTTTTCAAGAATCGTGCGGATGCGCTCCTCTCCGGTGGAGGCCGCGGTAAGAAATCGTTGCAGGTTGCGCAGCGTGGGATCGCCGACATCTGCGGCCAGTGCGCCGGCCAAAAGCGCCGAACGCGCCGCCAGCTCCCGCTTTAGTTGCGCTGCTCCCGGTGCGCCCAGGCCCAGAGTTAATGCGGTCGTTTCTCCGGTGGCATTCTCTGAGCCCAGGCGGAGCACCCGCGCACAGAGATCGCCGGCCGATTTCATTGCGTGCTCCACCCGCTGCGCGCTCAGAACGATTCCGTCCCCCATCGAGCGGAAAAGCGCAGCCTGCTCGGCAGCATCCCCGGGGAGGCGATGCGATTGCGCACCCTGACGGCACTGCAATCGGTGCTCTATACCGCGCAGCAAGCCGTAGGTCGCGCACAACTCCCGAAACTCGGGGTCGCCGATGTGACCTTTATCGTGAAGTTTCTGCAGCGCAAAGAGAGTTCCACTGGAACGCAGCCAAGGCTCGCCGCCGCCATGGACCCGCTGTAAACACTGGGCCATAAACTCGATCTCGCGAATTCCGCCGCGGCCGTTTTTCACGTCCACCCCTTGCGCGCCTTGCCGCACCACGCCGCGCCGGATTCGCTCCAGCGAGTGAGCCGCTGTCTGAATCGCGGAGAGGCTGAGCTGCTTGCTATAAATCAGCTCCTGCACCTGATCCACGAATTCACGAGCCAGCGTACGGTCGCCGGCGCTGTGACGCAGCTTCAGTAAGGCTTGCAATTCCCAGTCCTGTGCGACGCTGCCGTAATAGCGCAGAGCCTGCCCGTAGCCCGCCACCACCTCTCCGCTGCTTCCCTGCGGACGCAGGCGAAGATCGACGCGAAAAACCTGGCCGTCCGCGCTCACGTTGGAGAGGACGGCGGTCAACTCCTGCGCCATACGGGTGAAGAACTCCCGCGTCGAGATCGAAAGGATCTCGGCATCCTCGGCGTCGTCGCAAAGGTATAGCAGATCGATGTCCGAGCTGTAGTTCAACTCGTTGCCGCCCAGCTTACCCAGCGCCAATACCGAAAAACGCGCAGGATACACTCGTCCCTGGGCAGACCGTAGCAGCGGCCAGCCTTGATATCGCCGGCGCAGTTCGGTCTCGCAGTGCAACACCGCCTGATCAATTAGCACATCCGAAAGCGCCGAAATCTCCGCGGTGATTTCGGCCAGCGACGCCAACCCGAGCAATTCCCGGATAAAGATTCGAACGTATTCCCGCCGCTTGAAGCGCGCCAGCAGCACGGGGAGCGGCGTCTGATGAAAGCGCAGATGAAAGCGCGCAAACTGTTCAAGGAAATCATCGAATTCCCGCGGGTGTACAAGTCCCATGGGACGCGCGAACAGTTGCAAAAGGTCGGGATTCTGCAGAAGTGTTTGTCCCAGCCACTGGCTTGAGCCAAACAAGGCCACGCAGGAGCGCAGCGCCAGGGCACTGGATTCAAATGCAGCAATGGCCTCGGAGGGATACTGCTGGAGCAGCACCTCCAATTGCAGCACGGCCTGATCCGAGTTGCCCGTCCCGGCTATGAACTGAGGCAGTTCATAGGCCGCACGGGGGGGCAGCAACTGTAGGATTTTCGCGTAACGGGCCGCCGAGCCTTTCTCCGCAAAGGAGAAGGCAACGGCACCTCCGCGCAAATTTTCACCGGGCCGAGTCACGCATTCGCCTCATTCAGTTCTTGCCCGCAGGATAGCACGCGGAAACGGAGAAGCCGGTTTCAATTCATGATGGCTGAATTATGTGAGCCGCGAAACTACAGGGGGGAAGAACTTTGATCGAGCAGCGAGGCGACCTTCGCGAGCATGTACAGTGGTGGCACGGGCTTTGCCAGGATCTCGAAGGCATATCCCTCGTGCTCGGCTGCTTCCAGCAGATCCTGCGTCTCTGCGTTCCCTGAAAACAACAGAACCTGGCAGTTCGGATAAGACATCCGGACAATCTTAGCCAGTGCAACGCCGTCCATGCCGGACATCACGACGTCCGCAACGATCAGTGATGGTGGATGGGCTGCGATGGATGACAAAGCTTCTTCTCCGCTGTACACGGCACTTGCGGTGTAGCCCGCGCGCTGGAAAATAACCGCAAGGGTGTTGGCGAGTAAAGGTTCGTCATCGACAACCAATATGCTTGCGTTCCTTGCAGTCATAGTCGGAGGCCTTGCTTTCAGCGTGCTTGCGTGGTTTCTTCCGCCGCCGGGAAGGTAATCGAGAATACTGTACCACTACCGAGTTTGCTGCGAACCCGGATCTTGGCCCCTCGCTTCTCGACGATCTGCTTGGTGACCCACAGTCCCAGCCCAGTGCCGACTACTTCCTTGGTGGTAAAAAACGGTTCGAATACCTTCTCCAACCGCTCTGCGGGGATTCCTGAACCGGTATCGGCCACCGTAAGGCGCACCAGGCGAGCGCCATTCTTGCCGATAGACGGGGAAAGACGAACTTCTATTCGGCCATGGTTTGGGGTGGCGTCCATGCTGTTGGAAACCAGGTTCGAGATGATCTGCTGAATTTCGCCGCCGAACGACCGGATGCGCGCGACCGCGCGATATTGTTTGGCGATGGCAATCTCTCTCGATCGCAGCCTGACGACAAACAGTTGCAAGATGTTTTCAACGATTTCGCGCAATTCGATCAACTTCGGTGTGTTGTTCTCGCGATGGAAAGACAACGTCTGCCGGGTAATATGGTTTACGCGTTCCAGTTCCTGGATGGCCAGATCCAAATAGGACTTGGCCGCCGCTGGGATTTCCGGGTCGGTCATGGCGAGGTAGACGGCTTGCCCGACGGTCTCCAGGGGATTGTTGATCTCATGCGCCATGGTCGAAGCCATGCGGCCCACCGATGCCAGTTTTTCGCTGCGCAGGACTGCTTCTTGGGCGCGCTTGCGCTCAGTGATGTCCGTCATGGTGAGCACGCAACCGACGACACCAAAGGAAGCCTTGATCTGCGCGGCGGTCAGAAGCAGAGGAACAGATTGGCCGTCCTGTCGGCGTAACTCTACTTCCCTGGCGTGCAGAGTACCGCCTCGCAGCAGTACGTCGAAGATCGAAAAGGGCTCGCGACGACCTGCGGCCCCATCGGTGATCTCCAGTGGCAGTGCCAAATTGAAGGGCTGAAACATTGGGTTGAAGCAGCAGAGACGTTCCAGCGCCTCGTTGATGCGGATGATTTTTCCGCTTTCGTCGCAGACGGCGATGGCCTCGGCTGCGCTTTCCAGAATCGAGGTTGCGAGCCTGCCGGCAGCGATGAGTTCGTCCCTCTTCTTGCGCTCGGTGAGGTCTGTCACCACCATGCAGAGCGTGGGGGGCTCAACTGCTTTCATCTCGCGAAGTGAAACATAGACCGGAATGATGTCGCTCAGGCCGCTTTGAAAGACGAGTTCTGCCTTGTTCGGCTCGCCGCCGTGCGCCTGCCGAAACAAAGCTTCGAAGTCGTGCTTTGCTTCGCCAGCGACGAATTTCGTCACCGGGCTGCCGATGATCTGCTCCAGCGGAATCCCGATGATTTCCGAGAGGCAATGATTGCAATAGAGCACCGTGCCATCGGCGGCCAGCGTTGCAGCTCCCTCGTTCATCGCCTCGACCAGCGCGCGATAGCCATACTCGGCATCCTGCAGCGTGAAGACCTGGTCCCCTTCCGGACCAGAGACAACGACCGCATCCACCTCGCCGGATTGGATGGCACGTAGCACTTCCTGGGCTTCGGCGAGTCTGTTCTCAGTCTCGGCGAGTTTGGCTCGAAGATCGTCATTCTCGCTTATCACTTCTTCGCTCAATTTCGAGATAGGCTCTGGCATAGTTTGGCCTCAATGCCTAAGATTGAGCCCGATTACAATCCGCTCCGTGTTGGACATATCGCCTACAAATCTTTGCGATGGTAAAGGCACCTCTTTAATCAGAGTGGGGACAGCGACGATCTGAGCTGTTTTCGTTTCTCCTGGTTGCTGATACACATCAATGACCTCAAGCTCATAGCGGCCCGGAAGATATTGCTCGCAGATTTGGCGTACGTTTGCAATGGCCAGCGCTGAGCGTGGACTGGTTCCAGATACATAGAGGCGAAAGAGATAGATGGGCTGGGCCAACTCGGCCACTAGCTGCTCAAATTCCTTTAATGTCTGGTCGTTGGTAAAATCCTGATCTCGCTCGTGGCTGTCCGAACGTTGCTTGTGGCCCTCTGGCGGATCGTTGTTTGCTAGTTTCGACCTCACCTACTCTCCAGTCGCGCTGGGCTCCGCTGAACGCAGGTCAAGTCCTACGAGTACCCGTTCTTCGTTGGCCAAGTCGCCGATAATCTTCTTCACCGGTGGCGGCAATTGCCTGACCAAGCTGGGCACGGCCACGATCTGGTCGCCTTTGGCGAGGGTCGGATTTACCAGCAGGTCCACCACTTCGATCTCGTACTGCCCCTTTAGATGCGTCTCGCAGATTCGCTTCAAATTTGCGAATGCTGCCAGGGACTTTGGCGTCTGCCCCGCTACGTAGAGCTTCAGCAACCACTCCGGGCGGCTCTTCGGTGGCTGTTGCCCGATTCCCTGCTCAGTGTTTGCGTCCACTATTGCCTCCTCCCTTGCCGGAAGCTGCGCTCTTCACGGCAGATTGCTTTGTGGTCGGACGCTTGCTCGCAGAACTCAGCACCTCCGTATAGATGCCACCGAGGCGAATTCCAGCGTCGGTCAGCAGGAATTCCCGCATTTCATGGGAGTGGGCCATGCCGCGCGACTTCAGCACGTACATGGCGCAGCTTCTACGGCCATCGTGCTCCACATCGCGCAGCAAAAGCCACGAGTCCATGATGGACGACACACTCTCGTCCGTTGCTTCCAGCCGGCCCCCGAGGGTGGAAAGATGGGTGAACATGGCGGTGATCTGCTGCATCTTCAAGAAATCCACCAACCGCGTGAGCATGGACTTGATCCCGCCACCTTCGGTCACCGCGATGAAGTTCGTAATCGGGTCCAAAACCACTACTTTCGGCTTCACCTGCTTGATGATCTGATGAATGGACGCAAGATGTGCTTCCAGTCCCAAGCTGCTGGGACGAACGGTGTGGAAGTGCAATAGGTCCTTCTTCTCCCACGGTTGAAGGTCGAGCCCAATCGAGGTCATATTCCGGGTGAGTTGGTCTTTCGACTCCTCAAAACCGAAATACAGCGCCCGCTCACCGCGCTCGCAGGCGGCCTTCAAGAATGTCATCGCCAGACTGGACTTGCCCGTCCCGGCCGTACCGGAGACCAGAATACTGCTGCCGCGGAAGAATCCTTTGCCAGCCAACATCCCGTCCAGGTCGGCAACTCCGGAAGAAATCCGTTCGGTTGAAGCTGGGTGGTTGAGACCGACCGAGGTAACGGGCAGAACCGAGATTCCGTTTTCCCCCATCAGAAACGGATACTCGTCGGTCCCGTGCAGAGTTCCGCGATATTTAACAATGCGCAGGCGGCGGGTTGAGAGTTGCTCGGTCACCCGGTGGTCGAGCAGAATTACACAGTCGGCAACGTACTCTTCCAGCCCATAGCGGCTCAGCCCCTCATCACCGCGCTCGCCGGTAACGATTGCGGTCAGCCCCCGGTCTTTCAGCCAGCGGAAAAGCCGGCGCAGTTCGGCGCGGATGACAGATTGATTCCGCAGGCCTGCAAAGAGCACCTCGATCGTATCGAGCACCACGCGCTTGGCATTGATAGTATCGACCGCATTGCCTAGGCGGACGAAGAGTCCTTCGAGATCGTACTCGCCGGTTTCCTCGATCTCGCTGCGCTCAATGTACACATGATCGATAGCAAGTTTTCCGTCCTTCTGTAACTGCTCAAGATCAAAGCCGAATGATGCGACATTCTCGGCGAGATCTCTTTCGTTCTCTTCAAACGCCATGAAGACGCCGGGTTCGCCGTGGTCGAGGATACCGTGGACGAGGAATTCCATTCCCATGACCGTTTTACCCGACCCTGCGCCGCCGCATACCAGTGTGGTGCGACCCTTGGGCAGACCACCGTTCGTGATCTCGTCGAGCCCTTCAATTCCCGTCGGAACCTTTTGCAGGTAATTCCTAGTCACGTTCATCAAAGTAGTCCTTGCAGGCATCAATACAGGGATCAGCAGCAAACCTCCAAAAGATGCGCCGGGCCGGCAAGGCGATTCTCTTAATCGCCGGGTAAGCCGTTGGATTAATGGACAATCCTAAACCTCCGCTCGCAAAACTGTCTACGAGAGTCTGGCGCAAAAACCGATGACTCTGATTTAGCGGGCGGTCTGCGGCAACGGTGTTCGGGGTTAGCAATCGGCTCCGGTAGTTCAGCAGTTCTATGCGATTGGACCGGTGATTTGGAAACAAGTGAGTGGGATGCGTAATTCGAATTGCATGGCGTCATCGGCCGAGCACTTCAGCCCGCGAATGAATCACCTGGAGTAAGTGGCCACGTGAGACAATCCCCTCGAGTCGTCCATTCTCCACGATTGGAAGTTGGTTCACGTCCTCACGCCCCATCATCTCCAACGCCTTCAGAGCCGGCACGTCTGGAGACAGTGAATGGATTGCATCGACCGGACGCATCACATCGCGCACCGAAACCAGGGGCCATCGTGAGCGCTCGATGGCTAGAACCTCATGAGGCGTGATCATTCCCGCCACTTGACGATCGTCGGCTACGAGGAAGCAACGCCGCCCGGTCTTTAGCAACTGTTCGTCCACGAATTCCTGCAGCGTCATGCCGCCATCTACCAAAGGACAATCGCGGGACATGACATCCCTTACGCGTAGGTCTTTTAGAAGTGAGCCGATCTGCGTTTGCATCAGGCTGGCCCCGGCAGCTTGAATGAGGAACCAGCCAATCAAGGCGAACCAAAGACCGCCAATTCCGGCTCTGCCGAAAAAGCTAAGAATGCCGTAGGCGATGAATACCGCGCCGATGATCTGGCCGAGCCGGGCCGCAATGGTTGTGGAACGGTCGGCACTGCCGGTGACCCACCAAATGATGGCGCGCAGGACACGTCCACCGTCCAGAGGAAAGCCGGGAACCATGTTGAAGGCGCCCAGCGCCAGATTGATATATCCCAGCCAGACCAGTATGGCAAGGCCGGGCGTTTGGGCGGGCGTCCATGGAACCCAACCCAAAGCCCAGGCAATGGCAAGTAGTGCGAATCCGAGCAGGCCACTGGCAATTGGCCCCGCAATGGCCATCCAGAACTCTGTACCGGGATCGTGGGCGTCCTCTTCCATCTGCGCCATGCCGCCCAGCAGAAACAGCGTGATCTTATGGATCGGCAAACCTCGCGCTTTCGCGACCATGGCGTGTGACAACTCGTGCGCGAACAGGCCGACAAAAAAGAGGATCGCAGTCAGGATGGCAGAGCTCCAGACCACAGACTCCGGCCAATAGCGATTCTCGGCATGAAACTGCGCCACCAGCGAGAACATGATCAGCAGCGCAATGACAAACCAACTGTAATGCAGCCCCAACTCGACCCCGAAGACGGTTCCCAGCTTGATCTGCGCTTTCATTTTTCCCTCGAAACCACTGGGCTCCGGCCTTGTATGCTGGACTTAAGCGAGGCTGGACACCAGACGCTATGGCCCACGATTCACGCCAGCGCCCAACCGTTCTCTATCAATTGTGGATTTGGGGTGTCTTTCGGGCCATGTTGGTGCGATGCAAAGGAGCCCGATCAAGTTGACAGGGAGCTTCCGGGGCAAAAGCTCACGGCGCTGAACAAAGGCCAATGCGGCGCATTAGCCCTGGAGGTAGGCGTCGTCTGGCCGGGGATTACCGCCAGACGACGCCTACCTCAGAGATCGGGCGCTCACTAGGAACGTAATGCGCTATATGTCGTAGTACATGGAGAACTCATGCGGATGCGGCCGCACACGGAGCGCGTTCACCTCCCGCTCCCGTTTGTAGGCGATGAAGGTCTCCAGCAGATCTTCGGTGAAGACATCGCCCTTCAACAGGAACTGGTAGTCCACCCAGAGCGCATCCAGCGCGGCTTCCAACGAGAGTGGAATCGAAGACACTTTCTGCAACTCCTCTGGGCCCAGGTCATAGATGTCTTTATCGAGCGGCGACCCGGGGTCAATACGGTTCTCAATGCCATCCAGACCGGCCATCAGCATGGCCGAGAAGGCAATGTAGGGGTTACAACTAGGGTCCGGCGGCCGGTACTCGACGCGCTTGGCCTCCGGCGCGGAAGAGTACATCGGAATCCTGCACGCAGCCGAACGGTTGCGACGCGAGTACGCAAGATTGATCGGCGCGTCAAATCCGGCAGAAAGCCGCTTATAGCTGTTGGTGGTGGGCGCGGTTAATGCTGCGAGTGCAGGTCCGTGCTTAATGAGGCCTCCGATGTACCACAAAGCCATTTCAGAGAGCCCTGCATAGCCGTCCCCGAAGAACAATGGCTTGCCGGCCTTCCACAGCGACTGGTGCGTGTGCATGCTGCTGCCGTTTTCGCCAAAGAGCGGCTTGGGCATGAAGGTTGCCGTCTTGCCATTCTGGCGCGCAACGTTGCGGACAATGTACTTGTAAAGCATCATTGCGTCGGCCGAGCGCAGCAGCGAATTATAGTGCAGGTCTATTTCACCCTGTCCGCCACTGGCCACCTCGTGGTGATGACACTCCACGTTCAGACCGCATTCCTGCATCGTCAGCAGCATCTCTGTTCGAAGATCCTGATGGTGATCGGTCGGCGGCACCGGGAAATAGCCCTCGCGGTAGCGCGGACGATAGCCCAGATTGTCCTGCCGGCGGGCCGAGTTCCAGCGCCCCTCATCGGCATCAATGAAATAAAAGCCTTCGTTCGCGCTGTCGCCAAAGCTGACGTTATCGAAGACAAAGAATTCCGCCTCCGCCCCGAACATCGCCTCATCGGCGAGGCCAGAGGATGCCAGATACATCTCGGCTTTGGCGGCGATGTAGCGCGGATCGCGGTCGTAACGTTGCCGGGTCACAGGGTCTATGACATCGGCGATGATTCCCAGGGTCGGAACGTCCGTAAATGGATCCATCACGAAGGTCGAAGGGTCCGGAATCAGGAGCATATCGCTCTCATGAATGGCGGCCCATCCTCGAATCGAGGAGCCATCGATCCCGAATCCGTCGCGAAACGACTCCGCCGTTAACTTGGCGATGGGGTAAGAGATGTGGTGCCAAAGACCGTGGAGGTCGCTGAAGCGAAGGTCAAAGACCTGGGCGCCCTGCTGCTGGGCATACTCTAAAACTCTGGCAGCACTAACTTCACCGTGAGAGCTCATTTACTTAGGTTCCTCTTAAGTGCTACTCGGGCGTGACCCAACCATGATAACGACTCAGGAATAGTTTTTGCTGGACGAAGTGCAAGAAAAAACAGACCATTGGAGCAAAGCCGAATTCTCGCACTCTGTTATCCTGAGTTGCTGACAGAGTATAAGGCTATGAAGCGGCGACCTTTGCCGCGAATCGAAACTGGTGAAGCGGGTAACTTTACCATGTCATGCTAATTGTGGAGCTCGGCTCTTACGATGATGTTCGGCTATTTCACAAGTTCGTTTCCGGATTTCGAGTGAAAGAATCATGGATTTCGACCAGCTAGAAACGTTTCTCGAGGTGGCACGGAATCTGAGTTTCTCGCGCGCGGCCGAACGGCGATTTCGCACCCAGCCCGCTATCTCCGCGCAGATTCGTGCCATGGAAGAAGAGGTCGGAGCGAAGTTGCTGGATCGAACCGGTGGAAAGGTTTCCATCACCGCTGCGGGAAAGATCTTTCTGGCGTACGTGGAAAGCGCTCTGGAGGCGCGCCGCGCGGCCATGCGTGCCGTGGCCGAAGCAGATCGGGTGCCTGGTGGGGAAATCGTGGTTGCGGCCAATGAAGGTAGTTGTCTGCATATACTCCCCGAGGTCTTCGCCGAATTCAAACGCAGCTATCCGGATGTTGGTATCACGGTGAAGCGCTCGGAGACACGCGAGGTGCTGGAGGGCGTCATCGACAATTCGGCAGACTTCGGCGTGGCCGCCATGCCGGTCACGGATAAACGCATCACCGCAGTGCCGATCCACAAAGACGAGCTTGTTCTCATCACCCCGGCCGGACACCCTCTGTCAAAGTTCCAAGAGATTCAGGTTTCACAGATTGCGGATTATCCGCTGCTTCTTCCTAAGATGGGGCGCACGCGCGACAGCATCGACCGCATGTTCGACGATCGCAACATGAAGCCCAACGTGAGCATGGAACTGGATTCCAGCGAGTTGCTGAAGCGCTTTGTCTCGGCGGGCGTGGGCATCGGCTTCTGCCCCTACTCTACGGCGCTCGGAGATTTGCGGCTGGGTATCATGGCGATCGTAAAACTTGCGGACGCTCAGATACGTCGCGACATGGCGCTGGTCTTTCGTAAGGACAAGGCCTTGAGTCGAGCGGCACTGGCATTCATCGATATTGCAGTCCGGTTAAAAACTCCTCAGAGTGCGCGTAAATAGCGGGCCGGATCGTACAGGCCGCGCAGCCGCACCGGTTGAAGTTCAAACTATCGCGAACCGATTGGTCTTCGCGATCACGGAAATATTCTGGTTGTAGATTGCACCTCTCGGCAGAATCATTTAATTTCAAACGTGCCGCCCAACACATTTTCTGGTTCGGTCGTATTCATTCGTCAGAGGAGTAACAAGAATTGGCCAAAGACATGGTCCCCAAGCGCATCTTTCTCACCAAGGGCGTGGGGAAGCACAAAGAGCGTTTGACGTCATTCGAGCTCGCGCTGCGCGATGCGGGAATTGCCGCGCAGAATCTGGTGCGCGTCTCATCCATCTTCCCGCCTAACTGCAAGCTGCTGACACGTGCGCAGGGACAGCAGTTTCTGAGTCCGGGCGAGGTTGTCTTCGCCGTGGTTGCGGAGAATTCCACCCGCGAGCCGCATCGCCTGGTGGCCTCGAGCATCGGCCTGGCATTGCCGGCCGACAGCAAAACATATGGATATTTAAGCGAACATCATAGCTTTGGCGAGACCGATCAGGTTGCAGGCGACTACGCCGAAGAGCTGGCGGCGGAGATGCTCGCCACTACGCTGAATGTGGATTTCGATCCCGACAAGAGCTGGGACGAGAAGAAGGAAGTCTATCGCCTCTCGAACAAGATTGTGCGGACGACAAATATTACGCAGAGCGCGATTGGGGACAAAAGTGGCATCTGGACCACGACCATCGCTGCGGCGATCCTGATCTTCGATTAGTCCGCTGACGTGCGGTTTTAGAGGCCCTGGAGACGATCCGGGGCCTTTTCTTGCGTTGCGGCGGGTTGTGACGGAAAGGGTCAACTGTTGGCGGGAAAGGTAATCGTTTGGAGGGTGGATGTTACCTTGTCGGCAATGGGCTGGAAGGATTGGTCGGGTCGAGGACTGGCGCGGTATTCCGAAGGTCCAGCCTAGCTTGTTGCTCCCCGTTTCCTCTGGGAGTGCCTCAATAGCCAAACCGTGAATCCGTTTCCAGCCCCCGCCACATCGCACCCAGCGTGCGGATTTCCCGCACTGGGCGCACCTGTTTGCTTTGTGCCAAGAGTTATGTGGCCTATCGTGCTGGGGCGACTTTCGCACCTGACCATCGACGGAGCTGGTAGTTGTTAAACAGACCCAGCCGACCGTATAGCCATTCGCTACTCCATCGCGTCCAGCCGAAACCTTTGCGGCCCCGGGCTCGCATCAAATGCCGCCGTACCTTCTCCTCTACCCAGCGTTTGACCACCCCAAAACAAATACTCGAATGGCCGACCCGAAAGTAGTTCACCCAACCGCGCAGAACCGGATTGATTTTCGCAATCACAGTCTCGACGGGCCAGCTGACGTGCTGCCGGAAGATCTCCCTGAGCTTTTCAAACAGCGCTGTCCGCTTCTTCAGCTTGGGCACATAGTTTGGTCGCCATTTCCGCTGAAGGCTCAGTACACGCCGATATTCAAAGCCCAGAAAAGTGAAGCTCTCTCCCTTCTTCAGATCCACCATCCGACTCTTGTCCTCGTTGATCTCAACGCGGAGCTTCGCGAACTCCTCGCGCAGCCGTTTGTCTATCGCCTCCACCAGCCAGTCATTCCGCCGTTCAGCGTCGATCAAGATCACCATGTCGTCCGCAAAACGCGCGTACTGGACTTTGGTTGACTTGCCCCTTCGCGTGATATCCACCGCCTTCTCCAGCATCCGGTCTACCTCATTCAGATAGAGGTTACTGAGCAAAGGTGAAATCACACCGCCTTGGGGAACGCCTTTCTTTCCGGTCGCCTTCAGAATCATCTTGAGTAAATGCATGACCGCATCATCATGGACCCGCCGAGCCACTTTCTCTAACAACAGAGAGTGCTGCACGTTATCGAAATAGGAGGCTAAATCCAAATCAATGATGCGCGTCTTCTCTTCGACGATCGCTCTGGCTACCCGGGCTACGGCTTCATGCGCCGTCCGCTTCGGTCGATATCCAAACGACCCTGTTTGGAAGTCAGCTTCGAAGATCGGCTCCAGGATGAGCTTTAACGCCCCCTGGACCACTCGATCACGGATTGCAGGAATCGAAAGGACGCGGACTTTCTTTCCCCCGTCCTTTGGAATCTCCTTCTTCCGTGCCGGCATGGGCCGATACGTGTTGGTAACTAATTCATCCCGAATCTGCACGAGAAAACTCTCCGCTCCGCTTTCCTCGATGGCTTCAAACGTGACCCCGTCAATGCCCGGAGCCCCGTCATTACGGCTCGCCATCTGGTAGGCTTCCCACAAAGTCTCCATCTTGCAGACATGGACGTATAGTCCCCAGAAACGCCAAGACGGTTCTGCCTTCGCCTTGACATATAGACTCCTTCTCAGGTCCTGCAAACTGATGGGCGTTTTTGTCATCTCACCCTTGCCTCCCGTTTTGTTAGAGCCATCACAAACAGCAGGGCCTCTTCGCTCCACGGGAATTACTCCGCTTCCTCGCTACTACAGACCCAGCCGAATCCCTCTCGCCGTCCGCCGACTTCCCGGTGTCACCGGTTATACGGCTTCCCTGCTCCGCCGATTTCTCAACGGGGCGAGGAGGGTTTCTCCAGTTGCTTAGCATGACCTTGTCACCGTGCTGTCCCTACCAACCCCGCCGAAGTGTTTCGCCGCATCAGTCCTTGCGACGCACCATGCTGCCTTCGCCCGAAAAGTGAGGGCTCGGCCTTCGGATTTCAGTACTTTCGAGGCCATATGGGTTCACTTGCGTTACGGCCCGGCAACTCGCTCGCCATCCTTTTCAGAAGGCTTTGTCAATAGGCTTCAGGATTTTCAGTTTCCTTCCTTCCTGCTATTCAAGCTACAGGGCTTGGACTCTTACCCCGGTGGGACTTTCACCCACTGTTCATGCCAGCCTTCGCTGGACGCACACTTCGGCGGTACTAATTTTTTGAGTTGTTCGAGTACTAGTTGGTTAAGGGGTCGATGTTGCTTGCAGAGGTGGGCAGGCGACCGGGACTCCCAACTCGGGGAGGGCCTTCACGATCTTTACGGTTTCGAGGCTGACGTGGATGACCTGGCCGACGAGGCGGAGGATGTATTCGGGATCGTCCTCGCGGTTGGGGTCGTTGGTGATGCCGCTGCGCTTGTCGGTTGAGACCTGGTATTGGTCGATGACCCACTCCAGGGCGGAGCGATTGCCGAGGCGGTATTCGTAGGTCTCGGGCGGGATGCCGGAGAGGGTGAGGAAGTCGTTGTAGAAGAGCGAGGACTTGTCGCGGCCGAGGCGCATCTTTTCGACGCGGAAGGTGAGCTTGGCGTTGGGGGTCTCGATGCGCTCCAGCGGGTACTCGGGCTGCTGCTCGTAGTTGACGTGGAGTTCGGCCAAGCGCTTCCCTGCCGTGGCGAAGGCGCGGAAGTCCGGGGCGTAGGGGATGCGGGGCAGTTCGCGCTTGAGGTTGGCGGCGTAGCGCTCGCGGTATTCGGGCGAGTGGAGCAGGGCGTAGGTGTAATGGAAGATGTCCCACTTGGTGATGGATGGGTCGTTGTAGTGCTTGCGGAATTTTTCGAGCGCCCAGTCGGTGATGTTCTCGCGGCGGTTGGAGCCGTCCTCGTCGTAGGTGTAGAAGGGGAAGCACTGGCCGGGCCTGCCGCCAACATCTGAGCACGCAAGGTCACTCATGGCCTGTACCGAAAAAGGAACTTGGTCATGGGCTGTGACTGCGACCATTACATTCTGGCGCTCGCTCTCGCAAGTAGGGAAAAAGTGATGTTGCTGGTATCGACGCTGATTGAGTAAATCGTCGAAGTAGAGAATCTGTTTTGTGAACGGGCGGTAATGAGAGCACCGCAATTTGTCAGCGTCAAAACTTAGGTCCCTTCCGGATTGCAGCGCCCCCATGGCGCGGTCGGTCCATTTGATTTTCGTCTCATCGAGGCAGAATGAGTATTCCTCGTTGTTGGATAGCGCGCGGCGGTATCGGTCAAGCTCCGACGCATACGTCGTGAGCAGGCGTTTCAGGTTCGCAGCTACCGATTCCTGAACGAACCCGTAGGCCCAAGGATCTCGCGCTGTCACGATTCCGGGACTGAACAGTCGGAATACCGCCTCGCAGGATTCCTCGCCTTTAGTGCTCTTGCTGCCGAGGGGAACGAAGGTTTCGTACTCGTCGTGTGTGCCTTCGTTAAGCCAGTTATTGCCAGAGTCGGGCTTAATCCGAGTCCATGAAATTCCTTCGACTGACTGAGCCTTGTCTAATTCCGAATACTTCTCTTCTTTTCGCCAATACTCTGGAACACGAGCGTAGTAAATTTCTGCGTTTGCGCCAGTGGCTCTGTTCCGGTTGCGGATCAGTATGCTGACTGCAACGCCGACTTGGATGCCAAAGACATTGTGCGTTGTCCCAGAGAGTTTTGGATTCTTGCGAACGTTCCCGCCGAGATCGAAAACGAAAAGCTTCGTGAAGTCCGTACCCAAGTGTTTACGGAAACCATCAAACGCCCTCTGGTCGATGAAACCGTTGTTTGTCACGAAAGCAACGACTCCGTCTTCGCGGATTCGATCAGTGGCCATTCGAAAGGCCTTAACGTAGGGATCACTGAGCTTGTTTATCAGGGTTGCGGTAGAGGCCTTAGCGTATGTTTCCTGCACTCTCTGGTCGAGATGCGGATATTTGCGGTTCTTGTTGCCGTCATTCTCATTGGCTTGCCCCATGTTGTATGGCGGGTTCCCAATTATGACGAAAATTGGCGATTCCTTCTGGCGCTTCACTCGCGCCGTGTTCTCTTCTGACATGAACGCGAGTGAAGCCTGCTCCGGCTCCGCGAGTTCGAAGGTATCTACGAGACAGATGCCCTCGAAGGGTTTGTACTGGCCTGTCTGCTCCATGTATTCGTGCTCGATGTTCATGCTGGCGATGTAGTAGGGCAGGAGCATGATTTCGTTGCAGTGGAGTTCGTGTTCGAACTTGTGGGGGAGGGCCGACTTGCGAGTTTCGCCGATTTGGCGGATGGTGCGGGTGATGAAGTTTCCGGTGCCGACGAAGGGGTCGAGGATGTGGACGCCTTGATCGGCGAGGGATTTGCCGAACTCTTTTTTCAGGATGTCATCGACGCTGCGGACCATGAAATCGACGATGGGCTGCGGGGTGTAGACGATGCCGTGAGTGTCTGCCTCTTTGGGCGAGAAGCGCTGAAAGAAGGTTTCGTAGACGGTGTTGAGGAATGTCTGCTTTTCGGTGTAGTCGTCCTTGTCGTCGGCGGCGCGCTCAATGACCTTATAGAAGCGGTCGAGGCTGCTAAGGAACTGGTCGCGGCTGAAGACTCGCGAGGTCATGGACTGGATGACTTTTTCGATTTCGGCGGCGATGACGTTGCGGCTGCGGAAGTCCTCGGCGTGGAAGACGCGGCGGAAGATGCGCTCGGTGAGCAGGTGCTGGATGAGCATCTTCTCTACGGCAGATTCGGAGAGGTTGGGATTGATGGCCTGACGGCAGAGCGAATAGAAGCCCTCAAAGGTATCGCGGAATCTGCGGTTGCTCTTCTTTTCGTCCTCGATGATCTGCTGCGCGACCTGGGCCAGTTCGGGGATGCGTTCCTTGAACTCGGCTACGGCGGAGTCCCACTCCTCGTGATCGGGGGCGCGGTAGGCGAAGAAATGGGTGAGCAGGTCGGAGAGGTTCCTGGGGTCGCGGATGTCTTCGTTTAGACCTTGGCGCACGCCGTTCTGGAAGATGATGGCGCGCTCGGGAGCCTGGAAGATGATGTTGGTGCGGGGATAGCCCTGCTCGAACTTGCGCTTGATTTCGCGTTCGAGATCGTCGTGTTCGTCCTTGGCCTCCCAGAAGCCGTGACGGAATTTCCAGTCGTCGAGCAGAGCGCCATCGACGACGATGCGCTTGCCCTTGGCGAGTTGGATGGGGTACTCGGGAGCAAGGGTCCAGTCGAGCTTTTTGCCGTATCCGCGCAGGACGGCCTGGAAGGCGCTGCGGACGGTGCCTTCGTGGTCAAGGTGGAGCTGGGTGTACTGGCCGAGTGCGGCGTAGTAGTCCTTGACGAGTTTGTCGGACGGCTTGACGTTTAGGACGTTCATTGGATGGAGACAGTGTAGCGCGAGCGGTGGAAAAGATGAACAGGTACGAACGGCGAGGGCAAGGTCAACAGACCCACATCTGCTAACAACGGCAGATGTGGGGCACCCTGCACCCTGGCGGAGGGTGACGGTTGCGGGCAAGAGCAAGATCAAGAGCAAATCAACTACCCCACCTTAAACTCGCAAAAGGCGCGAGTCGAAGGTGGGGCACCCGTGTGGGCGCGGCTCAGGATGACACCTCTCACAATAGATGACATCTCTCAAAACAAAAGCATGGGCGTCAGGCCTGGGCGTGGCTTCCGGTGCGGGGGGAGGGAGCGCGGGTTACGGTTATGGGGAGCTCGATGACGATTTCGAGGCCATGGGGTTCGACGTTGCGCGCGCGTACGGAGCCTCCGTGGAATTTGGCGGCGCCGCTGACGATGGAGAGTCCGAGGCCGCTGCCTCCGGTGGTGCTGCCGCGGGCGTCATCGACGCGGTAGAAGGGGTCGAAGAGCTTGGGTAGAGCCGCCTCGGGAACACCGGGGCCATTGTCGCGCACGGAGATCTTTGCGACTCCCTGGGTGAGCGCTACGGAGAGCACCACGTTGCCGTTGTCGCCGGCGTAGAAGATGGCATTGCGAAGGACATTCTCGACCGCGCTGCGCAACATGTTCTCCTCGCCCCTGATGATGACTCCCGGCCAGTTCTCGTCATAGGCAATCTCGACGTTCGACTGGCTGGCCTCGAAGCGTGCATCCTCGACGGCTTCTCCGATGACCTGATTGAGGGAGAGCGGCTCGGAGGCGGGCTTGAATTGTCCGCTCTCCAGGCGAGCGACGGTGAGAATCTGCTCGATCATGGCGTTGAGGCGGAGGAGTTCGAGATCGATGCGGTCGAGCAATTCGTTGCGCTCGGGCTCCGGGGCGGTTGAGGCGAGCGAAAGCGCGACGCGGATGCGCGAGATGGGCGAACGAAGATCGTGGGAGACGCCCATCAACATGCGCTTGTTGCTGTCGACGAGGTCGTGAATCTCCGAGGCCATGGTGTCAAAGTCCTTGACGAGGTCGGCAATTTCGTCGCGGCGGGTGCTGCCGGAGAGTCCGGCACGCGCGTCGAGATTGCCGCGGGCGATGGCATGGGCAGCATCGCGCAGGCGGAGGATGGGCCGGGTTATATATTGCGCAAGAGCCGCACAGAGCAGAGAGATGGCCAGCGAGGTGAAGAAAATCACAAGCAGCAGGCTGCCCGGCAACGAGCGGAGCAGCGGCGGAGAAAAGAACTCGCCGACAAAGAGAAAATTGCGCCCCTTGCTGTCGGTGGTCCTCTCGGCGATAAACGTGCCGTGGTGGGTGGTGGCGATGCCCTGGTTCTGGAGTGCGCGCTGAATCGCCCCAGGCGCCTCCGAGGGCAAGGGCGAGCCGCTCAGCTCGTTCATCTTGTCGTCGAAGAGCCAATAGGCTGAGCGATTGTTCAAGGTGATGTCTTGAAAGAGCTCGTGTAGGCCATCCTGTCCATTTTTGGCATAACGCCATGCGGCATAGCGGGCGAGCACGGGCGCGGCACGGCGCTCGGGCTGAACCCACCAGGGACGATCCGGGCCAAAGCTGGCGTGAACACGGAAGGCGAGAAAGAGCATGATGCAGGTCTGGAGAATCCAGAAGGGGAGGAATATCTTCCAGAACAGACGGCTCTTCACGGGGTCACCTTGTTGGCAACGGCATAGAAATATCCGATGCCGCGGACGGGGCGGATGCGCTCTTCGCCGCCGGGAACACCGCTGGGAACGCTGCCGGGAACGCTGCTTGGTACGGAACCCAGCTTTTTGCGCAGGCGGCTGACGTGGACATCGACGCTGCGATCGAAGGCGCTGAGCGGGCGGCCGAGGGCGGCCTGGGCCAGCTCCTCGCGGGTCACGACGGCTCCGGCGCGGCGGAGAAGGAGCTCCAGCATGTTGAACTCGGCTCCGGTTAGCTCGACGGGAACGCCGTTACAGAGCGCGGTGCGAGCGAGCAAGGAGAGCGAGATATCGCCGACGTTCAACGATTCCTCTCCGGGATTGTCGGCAGAGAGCTCCTGCGAGCGGCGCAGCACTGCGCGGATGCGGGCAGCGAGTTCGCGGGGATCGAAGGGCTTGGGAACGTAGTCGTCGGCGCCGATTTCGAGGCCGCGAATGCGGTCCACGGCTTCGCCGCGCGCAGTCAGCAAAATAACGGGAATGCGCGAATGCTCGCGCAAGGACTTGAGCAGTTCGAATCCCGAGCCGCCGGGAAGCATGACATCGAGGATCACGACATCGTATTCGCCGCTGAGCGCGGCCTCGAGGCCGGAGCGATGATCGAATACGGCGTGAACCTGGAAGCTATCATTTTGCAGAAAGCGCTGCAGGAGTGAAACCAGACCCTGGTCGTCGTCAACGATGAGAACACGGCTCATGCCATCTATTCTGCGCGAGAGCGGGCGCGGTAGATGTGAAGAACTGTTACGAGTTGGGCCAGAAAGATTCACGCCAGGGTGATTCACAAAAGTTTACTTTCCTTCGCCGGAAATTTGCCGTGCAATCAATCAGGGCTCACATGCCAACCAAGAAAAGTGCGACACTGTCCGAAGCTGTTGTTCTCACATCAGCGACGCCTGGGCAGTATGGAGGCACAATGAAGTTCCGCACCACCTTACTCCTCTCGATTTTATCGCTTTTCACGGTCACCGCCTGTACGAAGTCCGGTACGCAGGCATCGCCGAATGCAGCGGCTACCCACGGCGCTGCGGCTGTGCCGGTGAGCATTGCGCCGGTGTTGCGGCAGGATGTGCCGATCATCTTGACGGGACTGGGGACGGTGCAGGCCTACTACACGGTAACGCTGAAGACGCGTGTCGACGGTGAGATTATGTCGGTCAATTTTCGCGAGGGGCAGGAGGTTCGGAAGGGCCAGTTGCTGGCTGTGATCGACCCGCGTCCCTATGAGGTTGCGCTGGAGACGGCAAAGGCAAACATGGCTCGAGACCAGGCGCAACTCAATACCGCGAAGGCGAACCTGGGCCGCTCCAAGGCGCTGCTGGCCGCGGGCGTGGTCGCGCAGCAGGACTATGACACGCAGGAGGCTTCGGCGGGACAGTTCGCAGGCACAGTGCTGGCCGATGAGGCGGCAATCGACAATGCCAAGCTGAACCTGACGTACACGCGCATCATCTCGCCGCTGGATGGACGCATTGGATTGCGGCTGATCGATCCGGGAAACATGGTTCATGCGACTGACGCCAATGGGCTGCTGGTGGTCACGCAGATGCGTCCGATTGCGGTGGTGTTCACGCTGCCGGAAGATCAACTGCCCTCGGTGCTGGCGGAGAGCCGCAAAGGAAGTCTGAAGGTGCAGGCCTACAGCCGCGATGATCAAACTGTGCTGGCGACCGGCAAGTTGGAGACGGTAGACAACCAGATCGACGTAACCACGGGCACGGCGAAGCTGAAGGCGGTGTTTGATAACAGGGACGGCGCGCTGTGGCCGAATCAGTTTGTGAACATTCACATGCAGCTTTCAACGGCGAAGAATGCGCTGGTGGTTCCGATGGCGGCGATCCAGCGCGGGCCGGATGGAAGCCTCGCCTACGTTGTTGGGGCGGACAAGAAGGTGACGATCCAGCCGGTGACGATCGCGATGACGCAAGGGAACATTGCATTGATTTCCAGCGGCTTGGAAGAGGGCCAGCAGGTGGTGACAGAGGGGCAAGACAAGCTGCAGAGCGGCAGCGCGGTGGCGCCGAAGAATCCCGTCGCCCCGAAGATAGGGGCTCCGGCCAACGCGCAGGAGATGCCGCAGGGAAAGCACGGAAAGAATGCAGTGGGTGACAGCGTGGGAAGCCCGAGCACGGCGGAAAACTTCGGGGGCAAGCGATGACGCTGTCGCGGCCGTTCATTCTGCGGCCGATTGCAACTTCGCTGCTGATGATCGGCCTGCTGCTGGCGGGACTGGTCGCCTACAAACAGCTGCCGATCTCGGCTTTGCCGCAGGTGGATTACCCGACGATTCAGGTTGCGACGTTTTATCCGGGAGCAAGCCCGGACGTAGTTGGCTCCAGCATCACGGCTCCTTTGGAACGGCAGTTCGGGCAGCTTCCGGGGTTGAGCCAGATGACCTCGAGCAGCACCTTTGGCAGCTCGATCGTCACCCTGCAATTCAACCTTGACGAGAACATCGATGTAGCCGAGCAGGAGGTTCAGGCGGCGATCAATTCGGCGGGAACGTATTTGCCGGCAGATCTGCCGAATCCTCCGATCTACAACAAGGTGAATCCGGCAGACCCGCCGATTCTGACGCTCGCATTGAGTTCGGATACGCTGCCGCTTTCGAAGG
This sequence comes from uncultured Acidobacteriota bacterium, assembly GCA_963738165.1. Classification (GTDB taxonomy): domain Bacteria; phylum Acidobacteriota; class Terriglobia; order Terriglobales; family Acidobacteriaceae; genus TOLSYN. Next base: position 119,268 of record CAVTVE010000005.1, on the reverse strand, counting down.
TTCAAGACCTCGCGGATACATCGTTTGCGCAGAAGATTTCGCAGCTTCCGGGGGTAGGGCTGGTATCGCTGAGCGGCGGACAGAAGCCAGCGGTGCGGGTGCAGGCGAATCCGGCGGCGCTGGCCTCCTACGGCATCAGCCTTGAGCAGTTGCGCACGGCGCTCGGCCAGATCAATGTGGACCTCGCCAAGGGACAGTTGGACGGCGCGCGACAGACTTACACGATCAACTCCAATGACCAGTTGTTCAGCGCGGATCAATATCGCAACGAGGTGATTGCCTACAGAAACGGCGCTCCGGTGCGGCTGAGCGATGTGGCTACGACCATCGATGGCGTGGAGAATACCGGCCAGGCGGCGTGGATGAACACCACGCCTGCGATCGTGATGAACATCCAGCGGCAGCCTGGCGCGAACACTATCAAAGTGGTGGACAGCATCAAGCTACTGCTGCCGCGATTGCAGGCGGCATTGCCAGCATCCGTGAAGGTGAATGTGCTGACCGACCGCACGGTGACGATCCGCGCCTCAGTACACGACGTACAGTTCTCGATGATGCTGACCATCGCGCTGGTGGTGATGGTGATCTTCCTTTTCCTGCGAACGTTGTCGGCGACAGTGATTCCGAGCATTGCCGTGCCGCTGTCGATTGTGGGCACATTCGGCGTGATGTACCTGCTGGGATATTCGCTGGACAATTTGTCGCTGATGGCGCTGACGATCTCGACCGGCTTTGTGGTGGACGATGCGATCGTGATGATCGAGAACATTGACCGCTACATAGAACAGGGGCTGCCACCGCTGGAGGCGGCGCTACGCGGCGCAGGACAGATTGGCTTCACGATTCTGTCGCTGACGGTTTCACTGATTGCAGTGCTGATTCCGCTGCTGTTCATGGGCGACATCGTGGGACGCTTGTTCCGCGAGTTTGCGGTGACGCTGGCGGTGGCGATTCTGATGTCGGCGTTTATTTCGCTGACGCTGACGCCGATGATGTGCTCACGGCTGCTGAAGCAGAAGAAAAACGAAAAGCATGGGCGCGTATATCAGTGGACCGAAGACGCGTTCAACGCGACCATTGAGTTTTACGGACGCACATTGCGCTGGGTTTTGCGGCATCAGACCGCGACGCTGGTGGTGACCGTGGCGACCCTGGCACTGACGTTCGTGCTGGCTTACACGGTGCCGAAGGGCTTCTTCCCGGTGCAGGACACGGGGGTGATCCTGGGCATCTCCGAGGCTCCGCAGTCGATTTCTTTCGAGGCAATGTCCGGCTTACAGCAACAACTGGCGCAGGCGATTCTGCAAGATCCGGACGTGGAGAGCCTGTCGTCGTTCATCGGGATCGACGGGACGAACACGACCGCGAACTCGGGTCGCATTCAGATCAACCTGAAGCCACGCGAGCAGCGCAAGGCGAGTGCGTCGGAGGTCATCACGCGGCTGCAGGACAAGCTGGCCGCAGTCTCGGGAATTGAGTTGTACATGCAACCGGTGCAGGACCTGACGGTGGAAGATCGGGTAAGCCGCACCCAGTATCAGTACACACTGGAGTCGGCCGACGCGCACGATTTAGCGGAGTGGACCGGCAAGCTGGTTGCGAAGTTGAAGACGATTCCAACGATTCGCGATATTGCCACCGACCAGATGAACGCCGGACTATCGGCAAAGCTGGTGGTGGACCGCGATTCGGCTTCGCGGCTGGGCGTTGATATGACGTCGATCGACAACACGCTGCACGACGCCTTCGGACAGCGCCAGGTTTCGACGATTTATACGCAGCTCAACCAGTATCATGTGGTGCTGCTGGCCGACCCAAATTTCCGCAACGATCCGGACGCTCTGAAGAAGATTTATGTCGCTTCGGCAACCGGGCAGATGGTTCCTCTGGGTGCGTTTTCGCACTTCGAGACCGGGCCGGCATCACTGGCGTCGAACCACCAGGGACAGTTCCCTGCCGTCACGCTCTCCTTCAACCTAGCCGACGGACTCTCGCTGGGTCAGGCGGTGAAGGACCTGAAGCAAGCCGAATCAGAGATTGGAATGCCGGTGAGCGTGCATGGAAGTTTCCAGGGCACAGCAAAGGCTTTCCAGGGATCGCTTGCGAATGAGGGCTGGCTGATACTGGCCGCGATTATCACGGTGTACATTGTGCTGGGCGTGCTTTATGAGAGCTACATCCATCCGGTCACCATTCTCTCGACGCTGCCTTCGGCGGGTGTCGGCGCGATCATCGCGCTCTATTTGTTGCGCATGGATTTAGGCGTGATCAGCTTAATCGGCATCCTTCTGCTGATCGGCATTGTAAAGAAGAACGCGATCATGATGATCGACTTCGCGCTCGACGCAGAGCGCAATGAAGGCAAGTCTCCCTACGATTCGATTTACGAAGCGTGCCTGCTGCGCTTCCGCCCGATCATGATGACTACAATGGCGGCGCTGTTCGGCGCGGTTCCACTGGCGTTCGGCAGTGGCACGGGCTCAGAGCTACGCCGGCCGCTCGGCGTGACGATCATCGGAGGACTGCTGTTCAGCCAGGTTCTTACCCTGTACACCACTCCGGTTGTGTACCTGTGGTTTGAGCGGCTGGGATCAGCATTGCGGCGGCTGCGCGGCGAGGCGGCGGAGGCGGTTGAGGACACCGTGGCTGTGGCGGAGATCCAGGGATGAGCAACATCAGCGAACCGTTTATCAAACGGCCGATTGCAACCACGCTGCTGACAATTGCTCTACTGCTTGCGGGAGGATTGGCGTTCTTCCAGCTTCCGGTGTCATCGCTGCCGCAGGTGGATTTCCCGGTCATCGCGGTGGGCGCTACGATTCCGGGCGCGAGTCCGGAGACGATGGCGTCTTCTGTGGCAACTCCGCTGGAGCGGCAGTTCGGACGCATCGCCGGGGTGAACGAGATGACCTCGACGAGCCAGCAGGGCTCGACCGGCATCACGCTGCAGTTCGACTTGACGCGCGACATCAATGCGGCTGCGCGCGATGTGCAGGCGGCCATCAACGCAGCGCGCGGACAGCTCCCGGCAAACCTGCCGAGCAATCCAACTTACCGCAAGGTCAATCCGGCGGAGTATCCCATCCTGATTCTGGGATTGCAGTCCGATGTGCTGACGCTGGACCGGCTATATGACGTGTGCGACTCGATTCTCTCGCAGAAACTCGCGCAGGTGCAGGGTGTGGGTCAGGTCGTGGTGGGAGGCGCATCGCCGCCCGCCGTGCGCATTGAAGCGAACCCGATGCTGCTGAACAATCTCGGCGTTGGCATGGAGCAGGTGAGTTCGGCGGTATCTGCGGCGAATGCGAACCGACCCAAGGGATCGTTCTCCAGCGGCGGGCAGAACTGGACGATCACGGCGAACGACCAGATCTCAAAGGCCGCGCAGTACCGGCCCATCATTGTTGCCTACAAGAACGGCGCGCCCGTGCGGCTGAGCGATGTGGCCGACGTGCAGGATTCCGTGCAGGACACGCACAACGCCGGCAATATGAACGGCAAGTCGGCGATCATGATGATCATCTACCGGCAGCCAGGGGCAAACATCATTGCCACGGTGGACCGCGTGGAGGCATTGCTGCCGCAATTGCAGGCATCTATTCCGGCCTCGGCGCACCTGCAGGTGATGCTGGACCGTACGACGATGATCCGCGCGTCGGTACACGATGTGGAATTCACACTGATGATCTCGGTGGCGCTGGTTGTGATGGTGGTCTTTCTTTTCCTGCGCAACCCGCGCGCCACCTTCATCCCGAGCATCGTGGTGCCGCTGTCGATTGTAGGCACGTTCGGCGTGATGTATTTGTGCCACTACTCGCTGGACAACCTGTCGCTGATGGCGCTGACGATCTCGACCGGCTTTGTGGTGGACGATGCGATCGTAGTGATTGAAAACATCACGCGGCACGTCGAGGCCGGGATGACTCCGATGCAGGCGACGCTGCTGGGAGCAAGAGAGATCGGGTTCACGGTGGTTACCATCAGCCTATCGCTGATCGCGGTCTTCATTCCAATTCTGCTGATGGGCGGCATCGTCGGGCGCCTCTTCCATGAATTCGCGATTACGCTCTCGGCGGCGATCCTGGTGTCGCTGGTGGTTTCACTGACGACCTCCCCGATGCTATGCGCGAGGCTGCTGCGCAGCGAAAAAGAGCAAAAGCACGGGGCACTGTACCACTGGAGTGAGCGCGGCTTTACGGCGATGAACAACGGCTACGCACGTTCGCTGCGCTTTGTTCTACGCCACCGGCGGACTACGCTGGCAATTCTGATGCTCACGATTGCGCTGAATGTCTACCTATTCATGATTGTGCCCAAGGGTTTCTTCCCGCAGCAGGATACGGGGCGCATCAGCGGTGGGTTGCAGGCGGAGCAGGATATTTCATTCAACGCCTTGCATAACAAGATGGATGAGTACGTGGGTATTATTCGCAAGGACCCAGCGGTTGAGAACGTCATAAGCTTCGCCGGAAGCTCGACCACGGCCAACAACGCCGGGCGCATGTTCATGACGCTGAAGCCGCTGGGAAAGCGCGATCTGAGCAGCGACGGTGTCATCGCAAGGCTCCGTCCGAGGCTGGCGAAGGTGCCGGGAGCCTCGCTGTTTATGCAGTCGGCGCAGGAGTTGCAGATCGGCGGACGCCACTCCGACGCACAATACCAGTACACGCTGCAGAGCGACAACCTTGCGCTGCTGAATGATTGGGCTCCGCGGCTGAAGGCGAAGATGCAGACCTTGCCGCAGTTAAAGGAAGTCAACAGCGATCAGCAGATTCACGGCCTGGAGATGAATGTGACCGTGGACCGCGACGCGGCGGCGCGGCTGGGTGTGAACTCGAACCAGGTGGATAAGGCGCTGTACGCGGCCTTCGGACAGTCGCTGATTTCGATCATCTACCGGCCATTGAATCAGTATCGCGTGGTGCTGGAGATGGACCCGCGGCTGAATCACTCGCCGGATGTGCTGAATGCGGTGCGGGTCACGTCGAACACCGGTGCAACCGTCCCGCTCTCTGCGTTTGCCAAGTTCGAGCCGTCGAGCAATCCGCTGAGTGTCAATCATCAGGGGCTGTTCCCGGCGATTACCATATCGTTCAACCTGGCGGAGAAGATCTCATTGGGTGAGGCGACGCGCATCATCGAACAGGCGCAGCGCGATATTGGTATGCCTTCGGTGATTCAGGGCAGCTTCCAGGGTACGGCGGCAGCATTTCAGGACTCGCTGAAGAATGAGCCGTGGCTGATTCTGGCGGCGCTGCTCTCGGTGTACCTGGTGCTCGGCATTTTGTACGAGAGCCTGATTCATCCGCTGACGATTATCTCTACGCTGCCCTCGGCGGGGGTGGGCGCAATGCTGGCGCTGATGCTCTTCCATACGGAGCTGAGCGTAATCGCCATCATTGGCGTAATTCTTCTGATCGGGATCGTGAAGAAGAATGCAATCATGATGATCGACTTTGCGCTGGACCAAGAGCGGAATCATGGCAAGGAGAGCGAAGACGCCATCTTCCAGGCGTGTATTCTGCGCTTCCGCCCGATCATGATGACCACGATGTCGGCCATGCTGGGGGCGGTGCCGTTGGCTTTGGGGACCGGCACGGGTTCTGAGTTGCGCCGGCCGCTGGGAATCGCGATCGTGGGCGGACTGATCTTCAGCCAACTGCTGACCTTGTACACTACGCCAGTTGTGTACCTGTACCTGGATGAACTGCAACTGTGGCTGCAGGGGCGGAAGAAGGCTCCGGCTGTGGCTGGCCAGGCACTTGCCTCGCCAAGCATGTAACGAAGAACGACAGCAACTACAACAGCAACTACGAAAATATGCAGGAGGTGGAGGTCGTTGCTTCCCACCTTAGCGTCGAAAGGCACGACGCGAAGGTGGGGCACCCGGCGGTTTCTCGCTGTAAGAGGGCTCGAGGACTGCTCTGGGGCGGGCGATTGGTTGAGTTGCCAATGGCAACAATCCCAGGTTATCGCCGGGAAAACGTCGGCGCGAAGCTGGGGCACCCGACGTTTTCCCAACGCTGCAACCGTTCTAAAACGCAAACAGTGCCTGGAAATCGACCCGGCGATTGGCCGATCCGGAGGAGAATGGTCCGCCCGCCAGGGTGGTAGATTCTCCGAACTTGGTTGACGAAAGATTGCCGACCGGCGACCCCGGATTCCACGTATTGAAGATGTTGCGAGCCGTCATCGTGAAGGTGAGGTTGTAACGCCGCGAGGTGTTGGATGGCGCGAACATAGCAGCCATGCCGCGACCCATGCCGCCCGATCCGCCGCCGGAACCGCCGTGCCCACCGCCGCCGTGTTCTTTCGGGCCTGTGTCCTGCCCCGCAGCTTCGTTAGGATCCTTCTTCTCGGCGCCAAGGCCGAAAGTTTTCGAGAAACGCATGTTCACCGTAGCGCTTGCCGGCCCTTTGCCATAGTTGACAGGAATGAGGCGCTCGCCTGGTGTGGGGTTGAGATTAAAGCTGCCGTACTGATTGGTGACGGCACCGCTCTGGCCGGGAGCGGCAAACGCAGGGCGGTCATTGAAGAACGAGTCGCCGTTGCTATCCGTGCCGGTGGTGATGTTGAAAGGCGCGCTGGAGTTGACGAGCACAAACGGGCTGATACGCACGTTATGCGCAAGCAAAGCCGATCCGCTGAGGAAAAGGTGGCTGCGTGTATCAAACGAAGCGCGGCCGTAGTCCTGACTCAAATCGTATTGATTCGATGGGCTGCTGGAGGCTCCACTGGTGTCACTGTTTGCATAGCCAAGGGCGTAGTAGCCCATCAACGAGAGCCTTTTCGAGAGCCGGATCTGGATGTGGGTGATCAACTGGTTCTGCTTGAAGATCGCCTCGGAGTTGTACTGGTAGATGTTGGCATTGCCGTACTTCGCAAAGAGCGGCCGCGCACCATTCCACGGAGCATTGAAATCCGGTGCGTTGACGTTTTCCAGAATGAACTGATGCAGGCCGCGCGAGTTGAGATAGGTGACGGAGACGGTGCCGATGTGTCCCAGTTGCCGTTCGAGGCTGACGGCGGTCTGCATCGTATAAGGCGCACGGAGGTTGGGATTGATCTGATAAATGCCGGGCGAGCTGGAGACCGAAGGGGTACTGCAGTTGGCAGGCAGGATTGGTGAAGGTGGAATTGTGCCCGGCTCGCATGTGATCGGGGAAGTTGAGGTTGCGGCATAGATGAACTGCTGCTCGGTGATGCCGTTCATCCGCTGAGCCTGCTCGATCAGGTCATAAGCAAAGCGGTCATAAAATATTCCGTAGCCGAGGCGCAGGACGGTCTTGGGTGCGCTTTTGGAGCTGCCCAGTCCCCAGGAGAGACCGATGCGCGGCGCAAAGTCCGCCTTGTCGCTGATGCCGCTCTGGGATTCGAAGCGCAGGCCGTAGCTGAGAGTCAGGTTGGGACGCACCTTCCAGTCGTCCTCGGCGTAGAGGCCCACGTCGGCGAAGGCGAGCGAGAGGCGCGGGTTTCCAATTACAACCGAATACTGCGAGGGGGTTCCGCTGTTGTAGGCGGCAAGAGAGGTAAAGATAAAGGTGCCGTTGTAATTGGTGGGGGCGACGCTGCTGTCGTGGTCAACGCGTAGTCGTCCGCCGAACTTTACGAAGTGCTTGCCCACCGACCAGGAGGTGTAGTTCTGCAGCTCGTAGCGGTTGAGCGTGTCCGAGTTCTGGCCGAGCGTGTTGCCGCCTGCGGTGAACTCGCCGAGCACGTTGATTGAGGAGCCGGACTGATTGGCGTTCGACGAGGTGTCACCATGAATGAATTGGAAGCGGGTCTCGTTGATCAGGTGCGGGCTGAGAATCTGGGTGTCGCTGAGTTGTAGCGAATGCTGGGTCTGGTTCGAGCTGTAACCTTGCGATGCTTGAACAATGCCGCCGATGCCGAGGTTCTGCTGGTCATTGATCAGGAGCTGGTAGCGCGCGGTCAGCGTGTTGCTGGGCGCGAGCTGCCAGTCAAAGCGGGAGCTGATGTTGGTGCGGGTGCTCGGCGAAGGTATTGCGTCACTTGGTCCGGCTGCGGTTTCGGCGATGGCGTCAATGTTATTGATGTTACGACGCTCGGCATTGAAGAAGACGGAAAGCTTCTTGCTGAGCGCGCCACTCACGTTGCCGGTGTAGATCTCGGAGCTGTATCCCGGAATGTCAGTAAGAACGTACGGGTTGCGGGAGTTGAACTCGGAGTTGTTCTCATTAAACATGAGCTGGCCGTGCCAAACATTCGATCCGGGTTTGGTGAAGACCTCGATTCGCCCAAAGCCGGGACGGTCATATTCGGCAGAAAACGGATTCTGATTGATTCGGATTTCGCGAATGGACGCCTTTGGCGGCAGGGTGCCGTTGGAAAAACCATCGATGTAAATCTGGCCTCCGTTGGGGCCGACGGAGGGCCCGGCGAGCGCGAGCAATTCCTGCTGCAATTCGTCCGGATCGTCGGAGAGAGCTTCCAGGTCTTCGCCTTTGAGAATCGTCGCACTGGCGTTGTTGGCAGGGTCGAGATCGATGGTTCTGCTATCGCCCTGAACGGTGACCTGCTCCTGCTGAACCGCGATGCCAAGGTTGATATCGAGTTGCTGCGCCTGCCCGGCGGGAATGATGACGTTTGGCATGTCATAGACAGCGAAGCCGCCGGCAGTGGCCTTGAGCGTGACATTTCCAGCTGGCAATCCATGAAACGCATATTTGCCCAGCTTGTCGCTGACGGTCTGCTGGTTGTGTCCGTCCGGGGTGGTCACTGAGATGGCAGCGCCGGTCACAACGGCGCCTGTGGGATCGGTCACCTGGCCGTGCAGGCTGCCGGAATCCTCGGCCCAAAGCGAATTCGCAAAGATGATCGAAAAGATTGCCAGTAAAAAGCACAGAGCTGAAAAACGCCTAAAAGTTCTCACTTGCTAAACTCCTGCAAACGAAACATGCCACTGCCCTCTCTCATTGCTACTGCTCGCCGGCCGGCGCGCTGGCGAGCGACCACGGGGTGAGGAACGATTGCACGCCCTTGGGGGCGGCGGTAAGAATCGGTTCGACGCCGGCAAGTAAGGTAATGACAGCAGGTGCCTGAGCCGCCGAGCCCTGGGTGCTCACAATCATGACGGCTTCGCCTTTCTGCAACTCGCCGAGTGTGGCGGCAGGTAGCCGAGACAGCATCTGGTTGAGGTCTCCACCGCGGGAGTGCGTGGGATTCGCAGGGGCGGCGTTGGCAGGCGAGGCGGTTGAGGCGGGAGGCGCGGGAGAATTTCCACCCTTCAGGCGCATCGCTAAGCCTTGTGCCAGTTGCGGAGGAAGTTTCTTCATCTGCGAGTCGGTGGTAATGGCGATTGTTACCTGGGCTTTGGTCGCAAGATCCTGAACTGTCAGGGTGCCGTGCGTGGAATCGACCGCAGTGACGAGGCCGGAGATGTTGCGAAAGGTTCCGGCGACAATTTCTTCGGCGACAAGTTCGGTTCCATCTTCATTTTTATTGCCCTTGGCGCGAAGCTGATCCCCGGTATGAATATCGTCGAGCTTTGCGGGGGTCGCGTTCTCCCATTTTATGGAATCCGGGGAGTAGCGCTTGAAGGTGGTTTTCGGAGTGGTGCTGACCGTCACGGTCTTGTTGTTGACGGTGAGCGTAATGGTGCCCGTATGGCTGTCCACCTGCTTGACGATGCCGCCGACGCCCCGGCGCTGCCAGTCCCGCAATTCCTGCTGCTGGTTTTGCGCGATGTCCTGCTGCTTCATGACGATGACGGACGAGGCATCGAGAGAGGCGCTATCGCCAGAGGCTTTTCCGCGCACCAGGACGCGGTCGCCAACCTGTAGATCAGCGAGTTGGATGCTCGCGGCGCTCTTCAAATCTGTCTGCCCCGGGGCCAGGCGCAAGATACGCGCGCCAGAGTCAATCTTAACCCTAAGTTCAGCTCCCTGATCGGTGGCAAGGATCAGTTCGGCGCCGCTGATTTTGCGGATGGAGCCAAGCTGTTTGACCACAGATCCCGCCGTTGCCGGGGCGCCGGCCTGGGTGGCGTAGGCGATACCCAGCAACAGTGCCATTGCGAAACCCCGAAGAACGTTCATCTTCATGTGAGATGATCTCCTACCTGAAGTTTTTGCGGAGCTCCAATAGAGGTGACCCGATTAGTTTACGGCCTTCTATTTGTAACGCAATGCAAAGCCGATTAATGTAGAGTTTTGTTTCGTTCGTGTTTATTTTGTGACGCGCATTTGCAAACTGAGAATGCGCTGTGCAAGACAAATGCTACTTGAGTTACTCATCCTACCGAAAGGGCGGCCGTGCAAGGACTGCTGCTAAAGCTTCGGCGCTCTGCTCTGTTATGCGGAACACTATGGATGGCTGCATTGTTCGTTCCGGCAGCGACTGCCGAGACTCAACCGACGCAACAAGCTGCGCAAGACGCAACCCCGGAGTCGGGGGCACAGAATAAAGCGGCCGGAACTCCCGCCGCGACGCCTCTTCCAGCGACGGGACAGACGCTGGACGCCTTTGTCGGGCAAACCGTCTCGTCGATCGAGTTGGCCGGACGTCCCGATCTGAATGAGAAAGAACTGTCCTCTCTCTTTGTGCAAGGTGCCGGAGAGCCCTTCGATCCTGCGAAGGTCGAACAGACGGTGGCTGCGATTAAGGCAACCGGAGAATTCAAGGACGTACAACTCAGCCTTATCCCCGACATTGAGGGTGTGCGGGTCCTGCTGATACTGCAGCCTGGGCTGTATTTCGGAATTTACGAATTTCCGGGTGTGCGAGGATTTTCGTATTCGTCCTTGCTACAGGCATCGAACTACCCGCCTGAGGGGCCGTATAACCGTCTGGACGTGGCACGCGGGGCGGCGTCGCTAACGAAATTCTTGGAGCAGAACGGATATTTCCTGGCGAGGGTTACGCCTCAACTGGAGCAGGATTCGGCACACGGGATCGTCAACGTCCACTTTGCGACTGAACTTGGCGTAAGGGCAAGGTTCGGGAGCGTGACGTTGGAGGGAGCCTCGCCTGAGGAGAGTGCGCGGCTGCAGGCAAAGCTAAAGAGTTTGATGGCACGGCTGCGCGGCTCCGCCATACGCAGAGGTAAGCGGTACTCATTGAAGACTGTTCAAAACGCCACGCAATATATGCAGAACACGTTGGTGAGTCAAGGCCGGCTAAGCGCGCAGGTGAAGATGGTGGGTGCGGAATATGACCAGGAAACCAATCTCGCCAATATCAGCTTCCACATTCAAGAAGGGCCATTGGTGCGGGTCAAGATCGAGGGGGCACATGTCTGGAAACGGACGCAGCGCCGGTTGCTGCCGATTTATCAACGAGTAGGCGTGGACCCAGAGCTGATCCAGGAGGGGCGCCAGAACCTGCTCTCGTACTTCCAGTCGAAGGGCAACTTCAACGCCGAGGTGGAGACCAGCGTAACGAAGCAACCCGAGGGCGAAACCATTGTGTACAAAATCATAAAAGGGCCGAAACACAATGTCGAAGACGTCTCGATCAAGGGCGATAAGACGCTTGGGGAAAAAAAGTTACTCGGCTATGTGAGCGTCAAAAAGAAACACCTGTTCTCGCATGGGGCATTCAGCGAAAAACTGCTACGCCAAAGCACGAAGAATCTGGAAGCCACCTATCGGGCGGAGGGATTCAGCGACGTGAAGGTGACCTCGAAGGTTGAAAACCAGAATGGCAACATTGACGTGGTCTTCGAGGTGAACGAGGGGCCGCGCGACTACGTGCGCGAGTTGAAGGTCGTAGGCAATGAAACGATGCCGTTGGCGGAACTGGCGCCGCACGGGCTGAAACTGGCCGCCGGCCAGCCATATTCGCAGACAAAAGCGAATGAAGATCGCACTGCCATTACGGTGAAATACCTGCAAAGCGGCTATCTGACGGCGTACTTTCGCGAGACTGTGACGAGTGAGAAGAACGACCCGCATGGTTTGATAGTCACCTACGAGATACACGAAGGACCACGGGTAACCATTTCAAGCGTGGTCACCCTGGGGCGCGAACAGACCCGCCAGCTCTTCATCGATCGAGCAGCAAAGCTCACGCTTCATAAACCGCTGACGACCGGTGACATGCTGAGTGCGGAATCGCGGCTGTATGCATCGGGAGTTTTCAACTGGGCCGAGGTGAGTCCGCAGCGCCACATCACGAGCCAGACTACCTCAGAGGTGCTGGTGAAGGTTCACGAGGCGCGGCGCAATACTCTGACCTATGGCTTCGGATTTGAGGTAGTCAATCGCGGAGGAAGTCTGCCGAGCGGAACCGTGGCCGTTCCGGGATTGCCTCCGATCGGAGTAAGCACCGCCTTCGTGACGAGCCAGAAGACATTCTGGGGCCCACGCGGAAGCTTTGAATACACACGGAAGAACATCCTCGGGATGGGCGAGAGCTTCACGGTTGGAGTCCTCGCAGGCAGGCTTCTGCAGAGAGTTACAGCGACTTTCCAAAACCCCAGCTTTCGCGGCACCAGCTTTGCCAACAACTTAAACGCAAGCTATGAGCACAACACCGAGAACCCAGTCTTTTCCGACCAAATTGAGAGCGTTGGATTCCAGTTGCAGAAGCCGATCAACCACAAAAAAACAATGCATCTCCTGTTGCGCTACAACTTCAGCGAGACGCAACTCAGCAACCTGCTGATCCTCGGCCTGGTGCCACCGGACCAATACAACGTGCGTTTGTCCACCTTTGCGGCGACCTACACTCGGGACACCCGCGACAACCCGCTCGATGCAACCCGCGGCATCTATCAGAGCGTGGAGGTTGACGTAAATCCGGCGGTGCTGGGCTCAAGCGTGAGCTTTGTGAAAACGCTAGCGCAGATTGCCTATTATAAAGGCTTGCCGGACCAGGTCGTCTGGGCCAACAGCGTGCGCCTCGGCGCATCCCCATCATTTGCCGGCAGCACAGTGCCGCTGTCGCAGGAGTTCTTCACCGGAGGCGGTAGCACGTTACGAGGATTTCCGCTGGATGGAGCAGGACCGCAACGGCCTGTGCAGGCGTGCGAGAGTGTGAATCCCAACACGAACTGCCAGACAATTTCAGCGCCCGCGGGCGGGCGTCAATTGTTTATTTTGAACTCAGAATTCAGGCTTCCGCTTCCGCTGTACAAAAACCTCGGGTGGGCCGCTTTCTACGACGGAGGCAACGTCTTCACGGCCATTGGATTCCATGGGCAGTACACTAACACGTTGGGCGGAGGACTGCGGTACAAGACTCCGGTAGGGCCGATCAGATTCGATATTGGCCACAACCTGAATTCACCGCTCGGCGTCAACGCTACCCAGTTTTTCGTGACTTTAGGGCAGGCATTTTGAGCGAACCTGAGAAGCTTCGGCAAGATAACGGAGAGCTAGCCCCGGAGAGCGGGAAGCCACGGCCAGCACGCTGGAAGCGCGTGGTGCTGTGGACGATGGCCGCGCTACTGGGCTTGGTGGTTATCGGTATCGTCGGGGTAGTCGTGCTGCTGCACAGCCAGCGCTTCCATGATTACGTGCTCACCGAGGCGCGGAGCGCCGCGAGCCAGTCGCTCGGTGTTCCTGTGGAATTGCAGGATTACGCTTTGCACTTCAGCGGAATCAGTCCGACCGTCGATCTGTACGGACTGGTGGTGCACGGAGCGGCACCATTCACCAATCCTCCGCTGCTGCAGGTGGAGCACGTGCGCATTGGCGTGCGCGTGGTTTCATTGCTGAAAAAGAAATGGTACTTCAGCGAAATTGCGATCAACCATCCGTTGGCGCACATCCTGGTGGATGCGAATGGTGAAAACAATCTGCCGAAGCCGCGGCAAAGCTCTTCTTCAAGAAATGGGATACAGCCGCTCTTCGACCTGGCGATCCGCCACGTGGTGCTGGAGCGCGGTGAGGTTTATTTCAACGATCGCAAGAGCGCGCTCGACGCCGACCTTCACGATCTGATGTTGAACGCGGCGCTTGACCCGGCACGTAACGTTTATTCCGGGCAGGTTGCGTATTCGGATGGTCGCCTCAAGAGCGACGGATATGAGCCTATCCCGCATGCGCTGAATGCGGAGTTCGACCTGACTCCGGCGCGCCTGGATTTACGCAAGGCCGAGCTGCGCAGCGGAGCGTCCAAGATAGACTTTACGGCAACCTTGGAGGATTTCAGCAATCCGCAGATCGCAGTGGTTTATCACGCGCAGGTGGATGCTACGGAGTTGCGGCGGGTGCTGCGCAACCCGCAATTGCCGACCGGAATGCTGCAACTGGATGGGCACGCGGCCTATGCGGCAAAGCCGAATGAACCGGCACTGAACTCCACAACGCTGGAAGGCACGCTGCGCAGCACGCGGCTTGAGTTCCGCGAAGCGGGAATTCCGCCGATTGAGGCACGAGCGCTCCGGGCCACCTATGTGCTGGCGAACGGAAGCCTGGAGTTGCGCTCAATCGCCGCTTCCCTGCTCGGCGGGAGTATCGACGCGCGTGCAACGGTACGGAATCTAGCCGGAGAACAACTCGGCGCAGCGAAGGTGAAGATGGACGGAATCTCATTGGCCGAGCTGAGACGGTTCGCCAACGAGAGTGCGGCAAACGGCCATGCAAACGGGCTTCCGAATGATGTAACGCTGGCAGGGACTCTGCAAGGAACAGGCGACGCGTCATGGAAGGTGTCGCTGCGTAACTTGGAGGCAACAGCAGATGCGACGATCCATGCGGAGGCGGGCTCGATGCAGTCGGCGGCTACAGTCCCGATTGCCGGTGAGCTTCACGCCAGCTACCGCAATCGCGATCAGCAGCTTACGCTGGCGCGAAGCTATCTGCGCACCCAGCAAACCACGCTGATCGTCGATGGAACGCTGAATGGCAAGGCGGGCGAAGGCTCGCACATGAACATTGCCCTGCATGCCGGAGACCTGCACGAATTGGAGAACGTTGCCGGGATCTTCCGCCAAGCGCCGCGGCCGCTCGGTCTATTCGGCAGTGCGACATTTGTTGGCACGCTCTCGGGTACGACGACCTCGCCGCGGATTACAGGCGAGGTGACCGGTGCAAATCTGCGCCTGCACGGAACCGGTTGGGAGCAACTGCGGGCGCATCTGGACGCAAGCCCGAATGCGCTGGAAGTACAGGGCGGACAACTTGAGCCCGCGCCCGCCGAAGGTATGCCACAGGGGAACATTGCCTTCAGCGGCGGCACCGAATTGCAGCATTGGAAGCTGACGCCGGGGAGTCCGTTTCATTTGAACCTGAAGACCAAGAACCTGGATGCCGAACAACTGGCGCGGCTCGCAGGGCTGACCACTGCGGTGAGGGGAACACTGAATGCATCCGTGCAGGCGCATGGCACGGAGTTGAACCCGATTGGCCAGGGACGACTGGAACTGGTGCATGCCTCGGTTGGCGGCGAGGCAATTCAGTCCGCCACAGTGGAGTTCAATGGAGATGGTAACGCGCTTCACTCCCAGTTCAGGGTCGCCATGCCGGCGGGAGCGGCTACCGGAGAGCTCACCTATTATCCCAAGCAGCGCGGGTATGAGGTGCAAGTGGACGCGCACGGCTTCAGGCTCGACCAATTACAGGCCGTGAAGGCGCGCAAGCTCGCCATCGGCGGCACGCTGAACCTGACCGCCAGCGGGCGTGGCACCCTGGACGATCCGCAACTCACTGCGCAAGCCGAAATTCCGCAACTGCGCGCGGAGCAGCAGACCATTGAGAATGTTTCGCTGGTTGCAAAGGTTTCGCAGCATGTAGCAAATGTCACGCTGGACACTCGCGCGGTCAACTCGAACATTCACGGGCACGCCACGATCCAACTCAATGACGACTACCCTGTGGAAGCGGCGATCGATACTCAGCCGATTCCGCTGCAACCGCTACTGGCCACGTATGCGCCGGACGAGGCGGCGAACATCACCGGACAGACCGAGTTGCACGCAATGGTACGCGGGCCGCTGAAGGATCCCAAGCGCATTGAAGCCCACATCACCATCCCGGAGCTGAACCTGCACTATCAGCACTCAATTGAGCTGTCGGCGACAGGGCCCATCCACGTGAACTATGTAGATGGCGTGCTCAACCTGGAGCGCTCCGGACTCAAGGGGACGGGGACCGATCTGCAGTTCCAGGGTTCGGTGCCGCTTGCCGACCGCAACAAACCGGTTTCAGTGCTGCTGCTCGGGTCGGTGGATCTGCGGCTGGCGCAACTGTTCAGTTCGGACATAACAAGTTCGGGGCAACTTCGGTTCAACATCAACTCATTCGGAGAGCTCAGCGATCCGAACGTCGAGGGCGAGGTACAGGTCGTGAATGCAACCTTCACCATGGCCGACGTACCACTCGGCATTTCCAATGGAAATGGGGTGCTCGCACTGACGCGCGACCGGTTGAATATCAAGAGCTTTGAAGCCTCGATGGGCGGCGGAAAAGTCATCGCGCGCGGCGGCGTGCTTTACCGTCCTTCGCTACAAGTTGACGTGGCGATGAGCTTACAAGGAGTTCGAATGCTCTACCCGGAGGGAGTGCGCGAGGGCCTGAGCGCGAACCTTACCCTGACCGGAACGCCCCAGCGGGCAATGTTGAGCGGACAGGTAAACGTGGATCAACTTTCGTTGTCACCGGACTTTGATTTGTCCAGCATCGTTTCCCTCGGTAATGGGGTGGAGGAGCCGCCGTCCCGCGGCTTTGCCAACAACCTGCGCTTGAACGTCTACATCCGCACAGCCCAGGGGTTGAACCTGGTGAGCCGGACGGTGAGCGTTAACGGGGCCGCCAACCTGCGCCTCACCGGAACCGCGGCGGATCCGGTGCTGCTGGGGCGCGCCACCCTGAATGGAGGCGACCTGGCTTTTCAGGGAAACCGGTATGTAATAACGAGCGGAGTGGTCGATTTTGTAAATCCTACGCGAACCGAGCCGAATGTGAATCTTTCGCTCACCAGCTCGATCCAGCAGTACAAGATCGGACTGCGCATTGAGGGTACGCCGGATCGGCTGCGCACCAGCTATTCATCGGACCCGGCACTGCCGCCCGCCGACATCATCAACCTGATCGCCTTCGGCAAGACGCAGGAGGGCTCCAACGCGGCGAGCGCCACGACGAACCAGACAGCCGAGCAGAGTATCGCCTCGGCGGTAAGCGGCCAGGTCACCAGCCGTGTGCAGAGCATCGCGGGCCTTTCCCGATTGTCGGTGGACCCGACCCTGGGCAGTAGCCAGCAGAACGCCGGGGCCATTATCACGGTGCAAAAGAGAGTAACGAGCAAGATTTTCGTCACCTTTCAGGCTGACGTCACTCAAACACAGCAGGATGTGATTCAGCTTGAATACCAGGCTTCGCCGCGGGTTTCCTACAGCGGAACTCGCAACCAGAACGGCGGTTTCAGCTTCGAGACCCGAATCACCCGGGAGTGGTAAGCTAAACTCGTCGGACGTGACTACTTTCCCGCTTCCACGCATTTGCTTATGTCCCCTATCAAAACTTTTAATAACTCTGAATTTATTTTGATTTGTCGCTGCTGCCATCTGCCATTAACCTATTAGCTGTATCGCGAATACAATAAGAGCCAGGCCCCAGCCCTTCGAGGAGATTCATGCCAACCGAACTACGCAACTTTCTGACGCTTTGCTATGACGAGCTTGAACAGCTCAATCTGAACGCCAAGGAACAGCGGAAGAACCGCGTTGCCGCCCACAAGATTCAGGAAGAGCGGCTTAAGTACCTTACAGACGAAAAGCGTATCAAGGCTGTAACCGTGCTGTTCAGCGACCTTGAAGGCCGCCTGCACCTGCTTGATTACGACAAGAAATTTTTGGTGAGCAGCTATGACAATCTCACCTTCGATGGCTCTTCGATTCGCGGCTTTACCGCGCAGCACGAGAGCGACCTGCGCCTTGCGATTGACTGGTCCGCATTCTATTGGGTGCCCTCCGATGTATTCGGAACCGGCAAAGTCATGGTCTTCGGCGAAGTCATCGACAAGCACGGCAAGGCATTCAGCGGCGACATTCGCGGCGTGCTGAAGAGCTATGCCGAGGAGAAGTTCAAGTCCAACGGCTACACCCTGAACGCAGCCAATGAAATTGAAGGTTTCTTGTTCAACGGCCGCGAAGCCGAGCAGGAATACTACAAGACTGGAAAGTTCGAATACGTAGACGGCGGCGGCTACTACCACTCGCTGCCCGGCGACCCGCTGCGCACCTTCATCGACACGGCTGCGGAAGTTCAGCGCGCCATGGGCTTCCAAAACGAAAAGGATCACCCCGAAGTTGCGCCGTCGCAGTTTGAAATCAATTACAACTACGGCGACGCGGTTGGCGCAGCCGACCAGATCCAGCTCTACAAGCTGATCTGCCGTCAGGTGGCGAACAATCTGGGATACACCGCGAGCTTCCTGCCCAAGCCGGTGGTCGGCGTCAACGGCAGCGGCATGCACACCAACGTTTCGGTCAGCAATAACGGCAAGAACCTGTTCTGGGATCCCAAGGGCCTGGAGAAGGTCAGCTCGTTCGCGTGGGAGTTTGTCGATCGCGTCCTGACCGCAGGCAATGACATCTGCCTGCTGCTCAACCCGAGCGTGAATGCCTATCGCAGACTCGACCCGCACTTTGAAGCGCCGAACCAACTGAAGGCCTCGGCCATCGATCGCGGTTCAATGGTCCGCATTCCGATCGGCAACGAGCGGAGCGCACGTATCGAAGTCCGCGCCGTAGCGCCGGATGCGAATCCGTACCTGGTTCTGCACTCGGTCTTCAAGACCGGCATCGACGGCGAGATCGCCAAGATTGAGAACCTGCGTCAGGCACACCGCTATCTGCCGGACAACATCTACTCGGCAATCGACCTGTTCCGCTCCTCGGAGTGGGTCGGCAAACTGCTGGGTGACGACGTTAAGGAGCGCTACGCTGAATTGAAGCAGAATTCCGCCGACCGCTGCCCGCGTCTGCTGGGTTCGCTCATCAAGCCCGCGGAAATCCAGTACCACCACGCGGTTTACAACCAGTACCTGTGGAACCAGTTCTAGAGCGTTTTCACAGTTTGGTATATACAATTCCCACCTTCGCCGCACAAACAACGCGGCGAAAGTGGGAATTTTCTTTGGAAAATGTTCTGAATTTACTACCACAAACAACCTAAGCTGCATCGGAAAGCATGGAGAAAGACTATGCCCAAGAATGCAAACGAGGTAGTAAAGCTAGCCAGGGATGTTGGAGCAAAGTTTGTGGATCTGAGATTTATAGATCTGCCTGGCATGTGGCAGCATTTTTCGATACCTGTCGAAGAGATGGATGAAAGCTTGTTCGCCGAAGGGATCGGGTTCGATGGCTCCAGCATTCGCGGTTTCCAGCAGATCAATGAAAGCGACATGCTGCTCTTCCCGGACCCGGAGACAGCGTATCTAGACCCCGTTCTGGAAGTTCCCACGCTGAGCCTTATTTGCGACGTAAAGGATCCGGTCACGGGGAAGCCGTATAGCCGCGACCCACGCTACATCGTGCAAAAGGCAGAAGCATACCTGAAGAGCACCGGTATCGCGGATATCAGCTACTGGGGCCCGGAGCTGGAGTTTTATATCTTCGATGACGTGCGTTACGATCAGACTGCCTACACCGGGTATTATCGAATTGACTCGAATGAAGGCATATGGAACTCGTGCCGGGTGGAACAGCCTAATCTCGGTTACAAGCTCCGCCACAAGGAAGGCTACTTCCCTGTACCGCCTTCCGATCAGTTTCAGGATCTGCGCTCGGAAATAGTTCTGAAGATGAAGCAAGTCGGCATCCCCGTCGAAGTGCACCATCACGAGGTTGGAACCGCCGGTCAGGCAGAGATCGACATGCGGTTCTCACCCCTGAAGAAAATGGCCGACAACGTGATGTATTACAAATACATCATCCGCAACGTGTCGAAGAAGCACGGGAAGGTGGCGACGTTCATGCCCAAGCCGATCTTTGGCGATAACGGGTCCGGCATGCACGTCCATCAGAGCCTCTGGAAGGGCAACACCAACCTTTTTTTTAACGAGAAAGGCTACAGCCTGCTGAGCGAGATGGCTCTGTATTACATCGGCGGCCTGCTGAAGCACGCGCCGGCGCTGCTGGCATTATGCGCCCCGACGACCAACTCCTATCGCCGGCTCGTGCCGGGGTACGAGGCGCCGGTAAACCTGGCATACTCGCAGCGTAACCGTTCCGCGGCGGTGCGGATTCCGGTTTATTCTAAGAGTCCCAAGGCCAAGCGTGTCGAGTTCCGCTGTCCGGATCCGTCGTCAAATCCGTATTTGTGTTTTTCTGCTCTGCTCATGGCGGGGCTGGACGGAATCCAAAACAAGATCCATCCGGGCGATCCGCTGGAAAAGGATCTGTACGATCTGGAGCCGGAGGAGGCCGCGAAAATCAAGAGCACACCGGGCTCGCTGGGCGAGGTTCTGGACGAGCTGGAAAAGGACCACGAGTTCCTCCTGAAAGGCGATGTGTTCACCGAGGATTTGATCTCGACGTGGATTTCGTACAAGCGGGAACGCGAACTGGCGCCGATTAACCTGCGTCCCGTGCCGTACGAGTTTTACTTGTACTTCGACCTGTAGGACTTAGCTTTTTAAATTCCTGGGCGGGAGTTTCTTCGCTCCGTTTCTTAGCTACGATTCTCGGGGCCACGATTTTCGGGCGGAAGAATGATGCCTTCGCGCGGGCTGGAAAACTGCTGCTCCTGGGGCGGGGCTTGTTGCTGTTTTGGAGTGCCGCGATAGGCATAGATGACCGCAAGCATAGGACCTGCCAGCAACACTCCCCAGAACGGGAAGATAATGCCAAGGACGAGCGGAGTGAGCAGCGAGGCCCAGAAGGGCACGCGGTTCTGCCGTTTCATCAGCAGCGGTTGGAGCAGAAGGCCGTCGATGATGGCAATTGCCGCGTAGGCTCCCAGCAACCACAACCAGCGCACCAGTGGGGCACCGCTGAAGAGCATGGCCATGGCAGGCCCGGCCAACGAGAGCGGTGGACCGAAATGGGGAATGAACTGCAGGCCCGCGGCCAGCATCGCCCAAAAAGGAGCCCACGGCACCCGAAGCCAGAGCAACGCGCCCAGCCATATCCCGCCGACTAAAAGCGAGTCATAGCACTGGGCGATGAGCCAGCGGCGGAGCGCCTCGAAAGTGCGGTTGGCGTGATACTGAAACTGCATATCCCTTCGCTCAATCCTTCCTCAAAGCAATGTTACACTGGGACTAATCCTGCCGGATTCGAGAGCGTGAGATGAAGTTTGGCGTCATCATTTTCCCCGGAAGCAATTGCGACCACGATGCCTATTGGGCGTTCAAGGAAGTCTGCGGGCAGCCTGCAAGCCTGCTCTGGCATGACTCGCAAGAGCTGGAGAACTCCGACGTGATCGTGGTGCCCGGCGGCTTCTCCTACGGCGATTACCTGCGCACCGGGGCCATTGCGCGCTTCTCGCCGATCATGCAATCGGTGAAGCGCTTTGCCGCCTCAGGCGGGCTGGTCCTGGGCATCTGCAACGGTTTTCAGATTCTCTGCGAAGCGCATCTGCTCCCCGGCGTTCTGCTGCGCAACAAAACCTTGAAGTACATCTGCAAGCCGGTTCACCTGCGGGTGGAAAGCAACAAAACTCCATTCACCCAGGCGCTGACGCCGGGAGAGGTGCTGGAAATTCCCATCGGACACGGCGAAGGCAATTACTTTTGCGACGAGCCCACCTTGCAGCAACTCCATCAACGCGATCAGGTGATCTTCCGCTATGCCACTCCGCTCGGCGAGATCACCGAAGAGGCGAATCCGAACGGGTCGCTCGAAAACATCGCGGGCATCTGCAACGAAGGGCGTAATGTGCTGGGCATGATGCCGCACCCCGAGCGCGCCAGCGAAGACGTTCTCGGAATGAAGGATGGGCTGAAGCTGCTGCGCTCGCTAGTACAGAGCGCGGCTTTGCAGCCGTAGTGTTCTGCGCAGTGCGCCGCAGCAGTGAATGAAATTAACGCAATGAAATTCGTACAATGAAGACTCGACCTTTACAACCCGGCAACTCCGCGAGGCCCACCCCAGCGAAGCTGACTGAAGCGCAGTTTCGCCAACGCGACGGCGAGTTGCTGCACATCCTCGACAACTGGTTAGAGCGCGCCAATGAGCGCGGCGGCGAACACATCGCCTGCCGCCCCGGCTGCGCCCAGTGCTGCGTCGGAGCCTTCGCAATCAACCGGCTGGATGCTCTGCGTCTGCAGCAAGGAATGAACGAGCTGGCGGAGCGCGACCTGGAGCGCGCACAGCGAGTCTTGCGGCGGGCGGCGGAGTCGCTGGAGCGCATCGTGGACGAATTCCCCGGCGACCCGGAGAGTGGAATCCTCGATGACTCGGATGAGGCAGAGGAGCTCTTTGAGGACTTTGCCAATGACGAGCCCTGCCCTGCTCTCGATCCAAAGACCCTGACCTGTGATCTGTACGCGCATCGCCCCATGACCTGCCGCGTTTACGGGCCTCCGGTGCGCACCGAGGGCGGGCTTGGAGTCTGCGAGCTGTGCTTCACGAAGGCCACTCCGGAAGAGATCGCGGCAGCAGAAGTGCCGCTGGACGGCGAAGCGCTCGAAAGCAAACTTAACTGCGATGTGGAAGAGGCTGCCGGTGGCGGCAGGACCATTGTGGCGTTTGCGCTGCTCGGGGCATAATTTCACTTCCACTGCTTCCGGATTGGTGGATGGAAGGCGATTTTCCGCCAAGTATAGAGCCACGCCGAAATTCTGTCTTAGCCGCTGCTGATCCTTGCCACGCTCAGAAGTGGCCATCCCCAAAAAAGTGCTTCTCGCAGATTATCTCGACACCAAGTGCGTGAGGAGCACAGATTTGCTCTCCCTCTCCGGTCCCCCAATCGACATACTGGACTAGCAGGTGGTTGTTATCAATCCATCGTACTTGAGGATCTCCAGCAGACCACAATCTCGGCAATCCCGGCCCAGAGTACGCGATTTTAGCAAACGGGCTGTAGCGGTGACGGACTTTAACCGTTGCGAAGCCAGTTTCACCCGGTGCGGCTCGCCCCCACGAACGGACAGCGACGTGTCTGCCATCAGGGGAAAAGGCGTGCGGGGCGCGTGTGGAGCACGAATAATCAACAGCAAGCACGAGCAAGGTCAGAATCATTCCCGCACTCGCGCCACCCCGAACAGGCCATCGCACCCACCATCTCGACAACCGCTTCGCGATAACGAATACAGCGACGAACGCAACCAGTATGAGTAAGACCACGACATAGAATGGCAGTTCAGAAATATCCATGTTCCCAGCACTTTACTCCGATTCTTTTCTAAGTTCGACGATTGTTGGATAAAACAGGGCATGTATCCACCTATCGCGAAGAAATCACCCTGCTGCCTACTTCACGAACGCCTCCTTATTCACGACGTAAGGCATCTTCGCGTAGTCGCTGCCCTCCAGCATATCGATCAATCCCTGCACACAGCGGCCAGCCATGCCCACGTTGGGGTCTGCCGAAAGCCGCGTCGCCACGCCTCCGCTGGCAAAGTGATGGAAGAGGCGGCAGCGGTCTTCGATTGCCGGATCACGCAGAGGCGAGTCCGCCGGAAGCGGCTCGCGCTCGAAGACATCCAGCGCGGCGCCAGCAATCCAGCCTTCGCGCAGCGCCTTGGCCAGAGCATTCTCATCCACCACCGGACCGCGTGCGGTGTTGATCAGATACGCGCTCTTCTTCATTTGCCTCAAGGTGCGCTCGTTGATGAGGTGCCAGGTGGGAAACTTCGATTCGCCCTCGCGCAGCAGCGGAACGTGCAAGCTCACATAGTCGGCCTCGTGTAGGCACTGATCAAGTTCAGCGTAGCGAATCAAGTTCCAGCGGCGCGAGATGCCAAGCTCGTGCTTCAGGTCCATGAGCTGCTGTATTGAGGCGGCAAACTTTTCATCGACGCCCCCAGGGTTATAGCAGAGCACGTTCATCTCAAATCCGCTGCACTTGGCAATCATCGCTTGGCCGATGCGTCCGGCTCCGATAATGGCAATTGTCTTGCCCGTAACCTCGTCGCCGAGGAAGGGCAGAGAGGGATGCCAGAAGCCCCAGCGATTCTCGCGAACCAGGCGCTCGCTCGACCAGAGCTTGCGCGAAACATCCATCAGAATTGCGAAGGCAAATTCCGCGGTGGCGTCGGTGAGAACGTCGGCGGTATTGCTGAAGGGAATTTTGTAGCGGTTGGCGTCGGCGCGATTGATGTTGTCAACGCCCACGGCGAGCTGTGCGATGCCTTTCAGCGTCCCCTTCCCTGCCTCGAAGAGCTCCGCATCAATCTTGTCGCGCAAGGTCGTGATGAGGCCGTCGATGCCGCTGCGAACCTTCTCCAGCAGCAACTCGCGTCCTGGCGCATCCGGGCCGGGATAAACTTCCAAGTCGTATCCCCGGCTGCGAAGCAGCTCTAGGCTTGGGCCAATGTCGCACGTTGCAAACACCCGCAACTTCTTCTCTGTCACGTTTGCTTCCCTTTCTCCTGCCCGATGCTCTGGAGCATCTTACACGGTTGCAATGGCCCCTGCATTCCATGTGCGACAGCAACCGCCAAGCTGCTTCACAACATCACACAAGGTGCACTATCTTTGGCCGAGTCCTGCGGCTTGGAGTTCGCAGAATACAGGACGCCTTCGAAGCGAAAGACCGTGGCACAGAACCAAGGTACCTCAATCAGCTAACAGGTGCGTCCTCGGTACGCACCTCGCGCAACCCACAACCGCGCACGGCAGGAGGTTGTATGCCCATTCAGAAGCTCAGACAGTTTCTTGACGAGAACGACGTCAAGTACATCGTGATTACCCATAGCAAGGCGTATACCTCGCAGGGTATCGCCGCGACTGCTCACATCTCCGGAAATGAGCTGGCCAAAACAGTGATGCTGAACAAGGATGGCGAACTTTGCATGGCCGTTCTGCCTGCTTCAAAATTAGTCAACCTTGGAGCATTCGCGGAACAGACCAAGAGCAAGGAGGTTTGCCTTGCCAGCGAGCGCGAATTCAAAGATCGCTTCCCGGATTGCGAGGTCGGAGCCATGCCGCCATTCGGAAACCTCTATGGCGTCCCCGTGTATGCGGACACGTCGCTCTCCCGCGACAAGGAGATCGCCTTCAACGCCGGCTCGCATCTCGAACTTGTCAAACTGGCCTATAGCGACTTTGAGAGGCTGGTGAAACCAACGATCATCGATTTCACCTCCCGGTCCACGACTCGGGCCGCATAGGTTTAATCCGGAGGCGAGTGCCGGCAACCCACATCTGCTGACCGCGGCAGATGTGGGGCACCCTAGATTTTCGCATCCAAGCTGTTCGGGATTTTCACTGCGGAAAAAAGAAAAAGCCTGCACGGGGCAGGCTGGATTCAAAACCTTCTCTGACTAACCGTGGATTTCGCTCTCTTCGCCCGCCTCGCTGCGGATGACCTTGGCCACGCGATAAGGCTGTCCGGAGTGGGGCTCGTGGAAGTGGCGCACCTGCAACTCGCCAAGTAATCCCAGCGCCAGCATCTGCACTCCCGCTACCAGCATCACCGCGCCAAAGACCAACATCGGCCCGTGCGCGTCCATCACGTTCACGTTGCGCACCATCTTCTCGAAGACCATCCAGAGCGCCACCAGCACTCCGGTGCCGATTCCGCCCATTCCGATGCCGCCGAAGAAATGCAGCGGGCGCATCATGTACTTCAGCAAAAAGCGGATTGTGATCAGATCGAAAAAGACGCGAACGGTGCGGGAGATTCCATAGTGTGACGTGCCGCCATCGCGGTCGATGTTGACGATGGGCACCTCGCAAATCTTGGCGCCGTACCAGGAGGCAAGCGCCGGAATGAAGCGGTGCAGACCCTCGCCGTAGAGCGGAATGTCTTCAATCAACTCGCGCGTGTACGCCTTGTAGGTTGTGCCGAAATCGTGCAGATCCACGCCGCTGAGCTTTGACATCGCCCAGTTTGCGCAGCGGGAAGGAATACGGCGCAACCAGAGATTGTCGATGCGCTTTTCGCGCCATCCGCTGACGATGTCATAGCCTTCGTTGAGCTTGGCGATAAACTTCGGAATCTCCGCCGGATCGTGCTGCAGGTCGCCATCCATGGCGATGACAAACTCGCCTTGCGCATGATCGAAGCCCGCAGCCAGCGCCGAGGTCTGTCCGAAGTTGCGGCGCAACTTCACCACCACGACCCGGCTATCGACGGCGGCAACCTGCCCCAGCAGCTTGAACGTAGCATCGCGCGAACCATCGTCGACGAATACCAGTTCGAAAGTCTCGCCCACCTGCTCCATCACCGCTTTCAGGCGGTCATAGAGTTCAGCGACACTCTCCTGCTCGTTGTGGAAGGGAACGACTATTGAGTATTTCGTCACCTTACGATTATAACCCAGCTGCTGGCCGCGGATACAGCAACTCTGGCTAACAGTTACTCCAAAGGACCGTATACGGCTGGCGTTCCTATTTTGGCAACATGGTTAAGATGGTAGCCCCGGGCAGATTCGAACTGCCGACCTCCGGTTTAGGAAACCGCTGCTCTATCCATCTGAGCTACGGGGCCAAATCTCAAACACTGATGATACTAAAAGTGTTAGCTGCTCTTTTCAAGAGCTTCTCCAACTTGTTCAGCACCACGGAAAACCACACTAGCTTCGGGCAACACCATTCTAACAACTTTGCTGTTAGCTTCGCGCTTGGTTTCCATGAAGGAATTGCCGTACCGGGATGTCGTTGCTATATCGGCGTGACGCATCAACTTCTGCTGCACTCCGATAGTCGCGCCAGTAGCTTCCACCATAGAGCGGTACGTGTGCCGCAAAGTGTGCCATCCGACACTATCGAGCCCCAGCACTTCCTATTGTCTGAATTTGTCAAGAAATAAAAAATACAACTCTAGTCTGACGTGTTTTTGCCCTGCTCTGATTGTCTAGTTGGCCTCCCAGACTGACGACGGATTGCACACCATGCACTTCCCTCTGGACTCCATACCCAGTACTATCTCGCCACTGGATGTTCTGTACAGCACTCACACACCGCGTCCCGCTCGGTTAGAGCACCGAGTCAAGCCTTTAGCTGATGGTTTGGTAAACCAGAGAGCAACTACTGTGTTTTCTATGGGCTGCCCATAGTTGCAACAGTGTCAGATTTGCCAAGACTCACTCTGTACCCACTACGGAATGGGGATGTGATGGAACGGGGAATGCGATGCCGAAGAGGATGCAGGGGGGCGAGACAAAGTTGTGGTGTCAAAGTAGCTGTATACAAGTTAGTCTATTCCTGCCAAATTTTGTTATTTTGAATTTAGCCGTCTACATGTTTTGTAAACAGGTAGTAGCGGCTGAGAATCTAAACGAGGGGCCGATTTAGATGAGTCTATCGACGAGCATAGATTCGCGCTTGTGGGCAAGCATACAGAACGCATACGAAGCCGGAAATTACACAGCCGCGATTCTGGATAGCGTTCATTATCTGAGTGACTTAATCCGTAGTAAAAGCGGCTTGGATTCAGACGGGCATGCCTTAGTCGGGGAGGCATTCGGCGGCGAGGTTCCGATCATCAAGGTGAATGCTCTCCATACCGACACCGAGAAGAACGAACAGAAGGGGATAGAGTTTCTCCTGCGCGGTGTGTACACCGCAATCCGAAACCCCCGCAGCCACGAGAAGCACTCTGATTCCTGCGAGGTGGCGGATGTCATCATTAGCTTCATCAACTATCTCGCTGGGCTAATCGACAAGTCGCGCTCTCCTTTCGACAAGAAACAGATTGTTGAACGTGTTTTCGACAAACACTTCGCGCAGAGCGACAAGTATGCCGATCTTATCGTCGACAAAATCCCACAGCGAAAACGGCTGGAGGTCGCGCTGGAGATTTTCGCGCGCCGCACGGAAGGAACCACCCGAAGCTTTGTTCTCTTTATAAGGGCCGCACTGCGGAAGTTGAGTGCGGAAGAGCAGATTACTTTCTGGACGACCGTTTCGGATGCGCTGGAGAATGCTTCAGCGGATAATGAGTTTCGGACAGCCATCCAAGTTGCAGACGACAATTGGTTGAAGGTTTCCGATATCGCAAGAGTTCGGGCTGAGCACAGGCTCATCGAGTCTATGAAAGAAGGGGCGTACGATGCGGAGAAGAAGTCCTGTACAACGGGCAATCTAGGTACTTGGGCGCGAGATATCGCGAAGGATTTCACGCTCCAAGAGGAATATGTCATCGCGGTCATCTCCGGTTTGCGTTCTGATGACCCAGCCATAAGAGCTTACGCGCTGGCGTACCACTTTGGGAGCCTACGGCAGCTGAGGCCGACTCCTCCTTCTTTGGTGGTTGCGACTATTCAGAAGCGACTCCAAGAGCACGATAGTGCTATCTACACTGCTTTGTCGTTCGTGCCCCTCAATTATGAGGACAACTGGTCAAAGGCTCTCAAGGAGGCTTACGACCAATTTGAGCCTCTGGCACTAGAGATCACGAATCCCAATGTTCCGGTTTGACGTATGGTCGGTCGGCCACGATGCCCTTTGAACGGGTGAATCCCACAACGTAAACGAAAAGTGCCAATTAGCTTTTTCTTTAGAGATTTATGTGACAACGCCTAATCATTTACCAGAGATATACAGGCGAAAGACTGGTTCGCTACAGGTGCGTTATTAGTTCGTTACTGGTTCGATTCGCACTAGCTGGTGCGTTACTGGCATCCCGTGCGGTGTCTCACACTCTAGGTGATCAGGAAAAGGCGACGCCACTTATGGAGTGAACGGCCGCGCAATTTTCTTTAACGAGCTAAATCGTTCGCGAATCAAGCAGGGGCTCTCTTGGTGCGGTGACCTTGTCTGGAGAGTTGCTGCCGTCCTCGCCGTAGTCGTCCTCGAATCTGCCGGCGTGGTTGGCGATGACCTCCACGCGTGAGGCGGTCCACTCACCGCTATTTGCGTCCACCAAGGCGGTGACGCGAACCTCGGTGCCGGGGAGCAGGGCTCTCCCGGCAGGCTGCCGGCGATCGCTGCTTGGCACGGCGGCGTCATAGACAATTGCGGCCCGGGCTACGATCACGCGGCGCACATTGCCATCCCGCCCCCTCAGGTAGAGCAGGCCGGCAGACCGCTCTCCACGCGGCGGGTTCACCACTTCGCCGCGAAATATGCCTTGCGTTTCGGCCCACAACCCCGAAGCCAGCATCAAAACCGCAATCAGCGAAAGCAACCCAAACCGTTTCATGCGTATTTCGATGCTTATTACCCGGCTGCGGGTGCCGCATCGTCACAAATTTCTGAGTTGCTGCTTTTCGTTTAGCAGGGATAAAAATGGCAGGAGCCGGGGCCCCTGCCATTCCGCAAAAGCGCGCGGAACTTAGTCGTAATACTCCAGCCCGAGATGGGTGATCAGCTCTTCGCCCTTGATGTGGCGGAGGGTGTTCTTCATCTTGATCATTTGGATGAACAGATCGTGTTCAGGATAGAGTCCCGGCGCGGTCATTGGAGACTTGAAGTAGAAGCTCATCCACTCCTGAATGCCGATGCCCTTCAACTCGCTGCAGCGCGCCGCCAGATCGAGGAAGAGGACGATATCCAGCGCCAGAGGGGCCGCCAGAATCGAGTCGCGGCAGAGGAAATCGACCTTGATCTGCATCGGATAGCCGAGCCAGCCGAAGATGTCAATGTTGTCCCAACCTTCTTTGTTATCACCACGCGGCGGGTAATAGTTAATGCGAACCTTGTGGAATATATTGCCGTACAGCTCGGGATAGAGCTTGGGCTGCAGAATCTCATCCAGCACGCTCAGCTTGGATTCTTCCTTGGTTTTGAAAGAGCCCGGATCCTCCAGCACCTCGCCGTCGCGATTACCCAGGATGTTGGTGGAGAACCAGCCGTTTACTCCCAGCATACGGGCCTTGAAACCGGGTGCCAGGATCGTCTTCATCAGCGTCTGGCCGGTCTTGAAGTCCTTGCCTGCGATTGGCGCGTTGTGTTTGCGCGAAAGCTCCTGCATGACTGGCAGATCGACTGAAAGATTGGGTGCGCCGTTGGCGAAAGGCACGCTCTCCTGCAGCGCCGCATAGGCATAAATCTGCGAGGGCGAGATGTTGCAATCATTCGCCTCCAGCCCCTTTTCAAAGGCTGCAACCGAGGCGTGAACTTCGCTGGCGCTCTGGAAGCTCTCGGTCGAGGCGCACCAGATCATCACCAGGCGATCGCAGCTGTGTTCCTTCTTGAAGTTGCGGATATCGGCGCGGAGCTGCTCGGCCAAGTCCAGCTTGTTCTTGCCCTTTTTGACGTTCGGCCCGTCGATCAGCTTGACGTAGTTGTGGTCGAAGACTGCGGGCATCGGCTTGATGCTGTCCAGAAACGGCTTAAGCTGGAGCAGCAGGTCCTTCTCGAGAACCTGGGCGTGGGCAGCGGCTTCATAGGCGCTGTCGGTAAAAATGTCCCAGCCGCCGAAGACAAGGTCATTCAGCCCAGCCAGCGGAACAAAGTCCTTGATCATGGGAGAACGTCCATCCGTACGCTTGCCCAGTCGGATGGTTCCCATCTGCGTCAACGAACCGATCGGCACGGCGATGCCCTTGCGTACCGCCTCTACGCCGGCCACGAACGTGGTAGCCACCGCGCCCAGTCCGACAATCAAAATTCCAAGCTTTCCTTTTGCTGCTGTAATTTCCGTTGCAGTATTCTGCGCTGTCGCCATTTTGTTTTTTATGAACCAGTCCCTTGAGGAGTTACGATCAGTATCGCAAACAACTTATGCTCTCTCCTGCAACCCTGCTTTGGCAAACATGTTGTACTATGTGGCGCATCCAGCCATCGAACGGCGTGCAACGCAGGTTGTGATGCGCTTTTCCACAGGGAACGGCAGTGATTGAGCATTTATCGGTGAGCACCGGGTTTTCGACCGCCTCCGGACCGACTTCGGCCGCCCCCACCACCCCAGCCCGACTCTCTCCCGGAGAGGCCGTCGCACAGCACACCATCACCGCCTACACGCTCACGCCCGAGCAGCTTCGCAAGTCAGAGGGGCTGCACCGAATCGGCGTAGTGCTCTCGCTGGCGTCAACCATCCTCGGCATTGCGGTGCTGGTGGCGCTGATCTATGCGCGCTTTGGGCCGAAGCTACAACGCGTGGCAGAGTCCATATCCAAAAGATCCCTGGTACAGGCGCTCATCTTCATTCCCGCGCTGCTGCTCACGCTCTCGCTGTTCGAATTGCCGCTGGAAGTCTACGGCCACCACGTCTCTCTCGCGTACGGACTCAGCATACAGGGATGGGGCTCGTGGCTGGCGGACTGGGCAAAGACTGAGTTGCTCATCCTGATCTTTGCGACGCTATTACTCTGGGGCCTCTACACGGGCATTCGCCGCTCCCCGAGGCACTGGTGGTTCTACGCATGGCTCTGTATGCTGCCCATATTGGCGGGGATGGTCTTCATCGCGCCTGTCGTGATCGATCCGCTATTCAACCGCTTCGAACCGCTTTCGAAGACCAATCCCGAGCTGACAACAGAGCTCCGTGCGCTGGCCCACTCCGCAGGATTGGAAATCCCCGAGTCGCGCATCTTCCTGATGCGTGCCAGCAACAAGGTGACCACCTACAATGCCTATGTTACAGGCTTTGGCGCAACCAAGCGCATCGTGGTCTGGGACACCACCGTGCGCGATCTCACGCGGCCGCAGATCCTCTTCGTCTTCGGCCATGAGATGGGGCACTACGTGCTGCACCATATCTATCTCGGGCTTGCCTATAGCGCGCTGCTGCTCTTTGCGGGATTCTGGTTGGTCCAGCGCCTCGCTCCAGCCGCGCTCGCGCGCTGGGGGCAGCGCTGGCAGATTCGTACCCTGGGTGATTGGGCCTCGCTGCCACTGTTGATTGCACTGGCGTTCCTGCTGTCGTTTTTTGGTGAACCGCTGGCGAATACTTTCAGCCGTTGGGAGGAGCATCAAGCGGACGTCTACGGCTTGAAGGTAACAACGCCATTTACGAAGGATGCCGGACAGGTTGCGGCCCAGGCTTTTCAAGTGCTCGGCGAGAATGATTATTCCTACCCGCACCCCTCGCGCTTTCTCGTCTTCTGGAGCTATTCGCACCCGCCGATCTCAGATCGAATCCGGTTCGCTCTGTCGAATGGCGCGGAGTCTGCATCAGAAGGTCACGACTGAGGCGCGTATCCAGAGCAAATAACTTTACAAAATTGATGAATTTTTAAAGTTGCCAATCTGCTAAAGTGATCGCACTATTGCGCCCTAAGGTTTTTGAGGGAGGGTTGTGAATCGTTTAAAGCGCATGACCCACTGGTTTGCCACTCCTGCGTATGACCGGGAGATCGCAGCGTTCTGCCACCAGTTCGGCTTCTCTCGCGGACACTCCACGCTCGCGGCATTTGAAGGCTTATTTATGGCTTCCATGTGCTCGATACTATTTTGGAGCGGCCTCATGTACGTCCTGTTCCTGCTTGGCTAGCCAGACCTTTGCTCCGGGGCGACTGCGCGGATGTAACCAACACCCGGCGCAGTCGCATTCCTGCGTTACTCCAGCCCGAACTCCTTCCAACGCTTAGTGATCCGCTGCTTCACCTCGTCCGACATTTCAACCTCATCCGGCCAGGGGCGATCAAAGCCTTCGGTGGACCATTTGCGGGTTGCATCCACACCCATCTTGCTGCCGAAATTCGGCAGCCGCGAGGCGTGGTCCAGCGTGTCCACCGGACCCAGCATGAATTGAATGTCGCGCTCCGGATCGATGTTGTTGAACGCACGCAATGTAACCTCGCGAAGGTCTTTTACATCGCAATCCTCGTCAACCACGACGATGCACTTGGTAAACATCGCCTGTCCAAGCGACCAGATCGAGTTCATCACCTTGCGCGCCTGCCCCGGATACGACTTGCGAATGGAGACGATCATCAGGTTGTGGGCCACGCCCTCGGGCGGAAGATGAAAGTCCACCAGCTCCGGAATCATCATCTTTGCCGCGGGAAGGAAGATGCGCTCGACGGCCAACGCCATCCATGCGTCTTCCTGCGGAGGCTTGCCCACGATCGTCGCCGCGTAGATCGGATTCTTGCGATGGGTAATGCACTCGACATGAAAGACGGGATACAGGTCCTCCAGCGAGTAGAATCCGGTGTGATCGCCGAAGGGCCCCTCGACCTTCATCTCGCCGATGTCTACGTATCCTTCGAGCACGATTTCGGCATTCGCCGGAACCTCAAGATCGCTGGTCTCGCACTTCACCACTTCCACCGGCTTGCCGCGCAGGAAGCCCGCGATCATGTACTCCTCAATCTCTGGAGGCGCTGGGACGATGGCCGAAAACGTCAGCGCGGGATCGGTGCCGATGGCCACCGCAACCGCCATCCTTCCCTGCACCGGTTTGCCCTGAATGGCGATGCTGCCGCCGCCGCTGCGCGCCATGATGTCCACCGAAGACGTGCGGCCCAGGGTTGGCCCGTTTGCCACCGCGGCCCGCATCAACTCGCGCTGATGTTCGGCGGCGTTCTTGTGCCGCTGCCAGTGCATGCCCGTGGTCGTGGCGTCATAGACGTGCATGCGATACATGCCGATGTTGCGCTTGCCGGTGCGCGGATCGCGGGTCATCACGCACGGCAGGGTGATGAAGCGTCCTCCATCCTGCGGCCAGCACTGCAGAATTGGAAAATCGAGCAGCGAAAAATTATCGCGCTTGATCACTTCCTTGCATGGTCCTGTCTTGACTTGCTTCGGAAACATATTTCCAAGATCCGCCAACATCGGCAGCATCTTTATCTTTTCGAGCAAACCCTGCGGCGTCTTTACGTCCATCATCTGGTGAATCCGCTCGGCAACCTCATCCAGCGAGTTGGAGCCCACGGCAAGATTCATGCGCCGCTCCGAGCCGAACTGGTTGATGAAAATCTTGTGCCCCGGATGCCCCTTCACATTCTCAAACAGCAGCGCCGGACCGCCCGGCCCGCGGCCATTCTTCGCGCCCCACTTGGAGACGCGGTCGGTGATCTCGGTGACTTCCAGGACAGGATCAACTTCGGCTTTGATGCGCTTGAGCTCGCCAGCTTTATCGAGCGCTTTTATCCATTCACGTAAATCGTCGTAGGCCACAAATGCTCCTCGAAAAATAGAAACAGGAACGAGTGATTATAAAGGGTGTGAGCAGGTGCGTGCACTCCTGCACCAGGCAGCACGCCAACTCCGAACGGCTGGCAAGTAAACGCTTGAGCGGTGGTCCTTGCTGGGCGATTGCGCGCCGATTCCCTGGCTTTTACCGATACTCCCTCATTACCTCGTCCAGCACGCTCTTGAGAGGCCGCGTCGTTTCCTGCGGCAGCGTTCCCAGCGGCTGATCCACAAGGTTCAGTAGGTCGGTAAAGCTCGGCTGCTCCGGGTTGAGGTAAAACAATCCCGTCAGCACCTCATTGTTCTCGCGAGCCTCAGCCAGACGCTTCAAGGAGCCAATACGGTTGGTGGGATTGAAGTCCTCTTCCAGTTTGGTCAGGTGCATCTTCGAGCCGTCGTGCAGCGTAATTTCAATCCCGCTTCCCGGCTCGTATTCAACGTCAATCTCCTCGAAGGCCGGAACGAAGTTGATGTCCTGCAGCGGCTCTTCGTGATCCTTCATGAATTTGTAGCTCTTGGTCGAGCCCTCGTGATCATTGAAGGTCACGCATGGCGAAATTACGTCCAGCAGCACCGTTCCATTGTGCGCAATTGCGGCCTTCAGCAAGGCCAGCAATTGCCTTTTGTCGCCGGAGAAGCTGCGCGCAACGAAGGTCGCACCGAGTTCGATGGCCAGTGCGCAAGTGTCGATTGCCGGCAGTTCGTTGACGATTCCGGTCTTCAGCGTCGAGCCGACATCGGCGGTTGCCGAGAACTGCCCCTTGGTCAATCCGTAGACGCCGTTGTCTTCGATGATGTAAATCAGCGGAAGATTGCGGCGCATCAGGTGTGCGAACTGGCCCATGCCAATCGAGGCCGTGTCGCCG
The DNA here is from genome assembly GCA_963738165.1 of uncultured Acidobacteriota bacterium. Lineage (GTDB taxonomy): Bacteria > Acidobacteriota > Terriglobia > Terriglobales > Acidobacteriaceae > TOLSYN. Next base: position 84,357 of record CAVTVE010000005.1, on the reverse strand, counting down.
TCTCCACTGACGCCGATGTAGAGCATCTTGTGATTGGCAACCGCCGCGCCAGTGGCGATCGAAGGCATGCGTCCATGCACGCTGTTGAAGCTATGCGAACGGCCCAAAAAATAAGCCGGACTCTTTGACGAGCAGCCGATGCCGCTCAGTTTGGCAACGTGTTCGGGCTCGATGCCCATTTCGTAAAAGGCGTCGATGATGCGCTCCGAAATTGCATTGTGTCCGCAACCGGCGCAAAGCGTCGACTTGCCGCCGCGATAATCGATTACGGAGAGTCCGATGCGGTTGGACTTAACCGGAGGATTCGGTGTAGTGGCCATTACTTCTGCTCCTCGATGGCTTCCTGCGAAACGATGCTGTCGGTGACGAAAGCGGCGTCGAGCGGATGCCCGGTGTAGTAGCAAAGGCTGCGCAGCTTTACAACCTCTGCCGGCGCAATATCCAGTTTGATCAGTTGCAGCATCTGAGCATCGCGGTTCTGGTCGATGACATAGACGCGCTCGTGCGCGGCGATGAAATCGTTGACCGCGGTGTTGAATGGATAGGCGCGCACACGCAGGTAATCGATAGGGATCTGCCCGGCTTCAAGCTGGTCCAGGCTCTCCAGCACGGCCCAGTGCGACGAGCCATAAGCGATGATGCCGACCTTTGCGCCGGGCGTGCTACGCTCTGCAACCGGAGCCGGTACGAGGCTGCGGGCCGTCTCCCACTTGCGGCTCAGGCGATCCATGTTGTTGACGTAATCTTCGGGACGCTCGGAGTACTGCGCATTTTCATTGTGTCCACTGCCGCGCGCAAACCATGCCGCATTGGGATGCGCGGTTCCGGGCAGGGTGCGATAGCCGATGCCATCGCCGTCCACGTCCTTATAACGCGCAAAGCCGCCGAGGCGCTCCACATCCCGCTTGCTTAGAACCTTGCCGCGATCCTGCGGTGCCGATGGATAGGCAAAAGGATCGCTGACCCAGTGGTTCATGCCGATATCCAGATCGCTGAGCACAAAAATCGGCGTCTGCAGCCGCTCCGCCAGATCGAAGGCCGCCATGCCAAACTCAAAGCAGTCTGCGACCGATGCAGGAAGAAGGATCGGATGCTTGGTATCGCCGTGAGAAAGAAATGCGGTCGAGAGCAGATCGCTCTGCGCCGTGCGCGTGGGCAAACCGGTCGAGGGGCCGACCCTCTGCACATCCCAGATCACGGCTGGAATCTCGACGTAGTAGCCCAGCCCCGTCATCTCGGCCATCAAAGAGATTCCCGGCCCTGAGGTGGAAGTCATCGCCCGGGCTCCCGCCCATGAAGCGCCGAGCACCATACCCACGGCGGCCAGTTCATCCTCGGCCTGCACCACCGCGAAGGTAGCTTTGCCGTCGGCGCCCACTCGATACCGCTTCAGAAACTCCGTCAAGCTCTCGATCAGCGAGGACGACGGCGTAATCGGATACCAGGAGACGACCGTGACTCCGGCGAATAGCGCGCCCAAGGCAGCAGCAGCGTTGCCGTCGATGATGATCTTGTTCGCGTTCTCATTCATGCGCTCAACCTGGAAGCGCGAGCGAGAAAGATTGGCGGCTGCGAACTCATACCCGGCGCGCGCGGCGGCGACGTTCACCTCGGTGGCGCGCTTTTTGCCGCTGAATTGCTTGCTGATCGCGTCTTCCACCTCCGCCATCTCCAGCGAGAGCAGGTGCGCCATTACGCCTACGTAAATCATGTTGCGCAGCAGCTTTTTCAGCTTCGGTTCAGGAGCCAGCGGCCCCACCAGCTTGTCGAACGGAACGGAGTAGAAGGCCAGATCGTCTCGCAAAGCCTCCAGCTTAAGAGGCTCATCAAACACGACCACAGAGCCGGGCTTGAGAGCGCGAACATCCTCGGCGGCAGACTCCGAATTCATCGCGATCAGCAACTCTGAGGTGCTCTTGCGAGCTACATAGCCATCTTTGCTGACGCGAATCGTGAACCAGGTCGGAAGTCCGGCAATGTTCGAGGGAAACAGGTTTTTGCCGCTCACCGGAACGCCCATCTCAAAGATGGCGCGCATGAGAACGGAATTGGCCGACTGTGAACCGGAACCGTTTACGGTTGCGACTTGAATGCTGAAATTATTTACAACGGGCTCGCGATCGTGGCGGCTGTCAGCGCCCTGACCCACGACAACGCTGGTACTTACCATTGAAAAGCCATCCTTCGACAGGCACGCATCACTGAACCCACAAGGGTTAAGGGTCACGGCAGCATGTGACTGTCCCCAGAGAATTATACGTCTGCCGTCAACTCCGACCCGAGGCCGTTTCGCACACGCTCAAACAGAGATGCGCGTCAGGGCCATCAAGAATCCTGGCAGAAAAGAAAATGGGAGGAATCATCCTCCCAAATCCTTCGTGTCCTTTAATTTAGTCGACCGATTTAGTCGCCGTCTACTCCTCGCGGAAGTACTGAGCCATGGTTCTGAATTTCTCGTAGCGGCCGTCGAGCAACTCTGTGGTGCTCAGCTTCTTCAACTCCGCCAGATTTTCAACCAGCACCTTGTCGAGATTCTCCGCCATCTGCACGTAATCGGTGTGCGCGCCCTCGCCAGGCTCAGGGACAATCCCGTCGATGATGCCAAAGCCCATCAGGTCCGTTGCGGTGATGTGCATGGCCTCGGCCGCAAGTTCGCGTTTCATCGCATCGCGCCACATGATGGATGCGCAGCCCTCGGGCGAGATCACCGAATAGACGCTGTTTTCCAGCATGAACACGCGATCTCCCACGGCAATCGCCAGTGCTCCGCCGGAGCCGCCCTCGCCCGTAACCGTCACCAGGATGGGAACCTTCAGCCGCGACATCTCGCGCAGATTGTAAGCGATTGCCTCGCCCTGTCCGCGCTCCTCTGCTCCCAGTCCAGGATAAGCTCCCGGCGTATCTATAAACGAAAATATCGGCCGCCCAAACTTCTCCGCCAGCTGCATAGCTCGAATCGCCTTGCGGTAGCCATCGGGGTTCGGCATTCCAAAGTTGCGGTAAACCTTCTGCTTGGTGTCGCGGCCCTTTTGCGTGCCCAGCACCAGCACTTCCTCGCCGTGGAAGCGAGCCATGCCGCAGATCATGGCAGCATCATCGGAGAAGCCGCGGTCGCCATGAATCTCGGAGAAGTCGGTAAACATATGCTCGACGTAATCCAGGAAGTAAGGCCGCTGCGGGTGGCGCGCCAACTGCGTGCGCTGCCATGCCACAAAGCGCGGAGTCACCTGCTTGCGCAACACAACCACCCGCTCCTGTAGCGCCCGGATATACTTCTGCGCCTCGTGATTGCGGCCGGTAACTAATTCCAGTTGCTCGATCTGGAGCTCAATTTTTTTCAGTTCCTGATCCGCGTCCGTTGCAGCTTTCATGCTTACCTTCTATTAATCAATGATTTTGACTGAATCAGCGCCGCACAACTGCTCCACGCTCCGGATGAAAGCGCGGTCTGCACACACATTATAGCCTTCGGCTTCCATCACCACGACGTACTCCCCCGGTCTCACCAGGTCGAACAATACTTTAGCATCCCCTTTGCAGCGCGTGAAGATCCCGTGCAGGGCATCTACTGTCTCCGGCAACGCCTCCGGCAATTGAATTGCAATCCGAAGCGAGCGCGGCAGCCTTACCTTGGCCTCGTCCAGGGGGGTGATTTCGTTGATAAACAGCTTAGGCGCGGCGTCTTCTTCTACCTTGACAGCAGCCCTCACCAGCACCGGAATTTCCAGCTTCACCTTCTCGTGCAGGCGCTTGTAGGCCTCAGGAAAGACGGCTGCTTCTACTCTCCCGTGCATGTCTTCAATCACCAGTCCGGCCATCAGGTCGCCCTTGCGGGTTTTGGCGATGCGAAGCCCGGTGATCAGTCCGCCCACTGAAATGTCTTCGTTCTTCGGCGTCGAATTCTTCATCGCCAGCACGTCGCTGGTCTTGATCGCGTGCAAGTCCTCGATCTTATCCTGGTACTTCTCCAGCGGATGTCCGCTGATCCAAAAGCCGAGAACCTCCTTCTCGTTGGCCAGCCGGGCCGACTCCTCCCAGTCCGGAACATTCGGCAGCCGGTCGGCCGCGCTCGCCGCCGGGCTGGCTTCTTCAAAGATGCCGAACAATCCGTGCTGTCCCGCGTCGCGATCCCGCGCCGCCTTCTGCGCCTGCTCCATCGCCTTGTCCAGCACCTCCATCAATTGGGAGCGCCGTCCCAGCGAATCCATCGCTCCGCTCTTGATCAACGACTCCAGCACGCGCTTGTTTAGCAGGCGCAGATCAACCCTCTCGCAGAGATCGAAGATTCCTTTGAAGTGTCCGTCCTTGCGCGCTTTCAGGATCGACTCGATCGCATTGCCACCCACGTTCTTTACCGCCGAGAGGCCGAAGCGAATCTTGTAGCCTCCCTCCGGCGTGATGACCGGAGTGAAGTTCGACGCCGACTCATGAACGTCCGGCGCCAGTACCTCGATTCCCATCTCGCGCGACTCCGCGATGTACTTTACGACGTCCTCGGTCTTCCCTGTCACCGAGGTCAGCAACGCCGCCATGAACTCCACCGGGTAGTGGGTCTTCAAATACGCGGTGTGATAGGCCACCAGAGCATAGGCCGCGGAGTGCGACTTATTAAAGCCGTATCCGGCGAACTGGGCCATCAGATCAAAAATGTGTCCGGCCTTGTCCTTGGAAAACTTCCGCTCCGCCGCGCCCTGCATGAAGCGCTCGCGCTGCTGGTCCATCTCGGCGGCTATCTTTTTGCCCATGGCGCGGCGCAGCAGGTCAGCTTCTCCCAGCGAGTAGCCGGCGATGACGTTGGCGATCTGCATCACCTGCTCCTGGTAGACGATGACGCCGAGCGTCTCCTTCAGCAGACGCTCCAACTCCGGCAGCATGTAATCGACTTTCTTGCGTCCCCACTTGCGCTCGATGAAGTCGTCGATCATGCCGCCTTGGATTGGGCCGGGGCGATAGAGCGCGTTCAAGGCCGTCAGGTCTTCTACCGTCGTCGGCTGGTAGCGACGCAGCACGTCGCGCATGCCGTCAGATTCAAACTGGAAGACGCCCGAGGTCTGCCCTTTGTGAAAGACCTTCTCGTAGGTCTCCGGGTCTTCCAGCGGAATCGTTTCCATAACCACGGTTTCGCCGCGTGTCATCTTGATCAGCTTCAGGCAGTCGTCGATGATGGTCAGCGTGGTGAGCCCGAGAAAGTCCATCTTCAGGAGGCCCATCTTCTCCACCGCTGTCATGTCATAGGCGGTCACAATTTCGTCGTTCTTTGTCTTGTAGAGCGGCACCAGCTCATCCAGCGGCACCGGCGCAATGACCACGGCACTGGCGTGTACGCCTGAGTTGCGCACCATGCCTTCCAGCTTCTTTGCCGTGTCCACCAGATTGCGAATCGCCGGATCGCCTGTGTAGGCGTCGTTGAATGCCGGAACGTCCGCCATCGCCTTGTCGATTGTCATGCCCGGCGTGCCCGGAATCATCTTGGCAATGCGGTCCACCTCGTTGTAAGGCATGTCGAGCACGCGCCCGGTGTCCTTGATTGCAGCCTTGGCGGCCATCGTTCCAAAGGTGATGATCTGCGCCACCTGCTCGCGTCCGTACTTGCCGGTGACATAGTTGATGACCTCGCCGCGGCGGTTCATGCAGAAGTCGACGTCGATATCAGGCATGGAGACGCGTTCAGGATTGAGGAAGCGCTCAAACAGCAGCTCGTTCTGGATGGGATCGATGTCGGTGATCCCCATGGCGTAGCCCACCAGCGAGCCTGCGGCCGAGCCGCGCCCCGGCCCCACGGGAATTCCATTCTCTTTGGCGTAGCGAATAAAGTCCCAGACGATTAGGAAGTAGCCGGGAAACTTCATCTGCTTGATGATGCCGATCTCGCGGTTCAGACGCTCTTCATAGTCGCTGAAGCTGTGCTTCAGCTTGCCCCGGTTCTTCAGCTGCGTCAGCAGGGTCGTGCGTCTCGCCATGCCCTCGCGCGCGATCCGCTCAAAGTAGCTGTCGATCGTCTCGCCTTCCGGTACGTCGAACTTCGGAAACGGATTCTCCACCTTCGCCAGTTTGAGATTGCAGCGCTCGGCAATTCCCACGGTACGGCTCAGCAGTTGCTCATATCCCTGAAAGACCTTGCCCATCTCCTCGCAGCTTTTCAAGTAGAACTGGTTGGTCTGGAACTTCATACGGTTGGGATCGGCGATCGACTTGCCCGTCTGAATGCACACCATCGCGTCCTGCGCCAGGGAGTCGTCCTCGCAGATGTAGTGGCTATCGTTGGTGGCGACCATCGGAATGTCGAGGTCCTGCTCCAGGCGGAACAGGTCTTTGTGAATCCTTTTCTCTTCGGCAAGCCCCTGGTCTTGTATTTCCAGAAAGAAATTACCGCGCCCGAAGATGTCCTCCAGAGTCTTTGCCGCCGTGCGCGCGGCCTCGTACTTGCCTTCGGTCAGCCGCTCGGCCACTTCGCCCTTGAGGCACGCAGACAGTCCGATCAGGCCTTGGGAATGTTCGGCCAAGTAGCGCTTGCTGACGCGGGGCTTGTAATAAAAGCCGTGCAGAGAGGCTTCCGAACATATCTTTGTCAGGTTTTTGTAGCCCGCTTCGTTCTCGGCCAGAACGATCAGGTGATTGTAGCTGTCGCCTTGGGGCTCCGCGCGGTGGTCTTCCTTCTTGCAGACGTAGAGCTCACAGCCAAGTATCGGCTTGATGCCGGCGGCCTTGGCGTCGTTGAAAAAGTGCACCGCGCCGAAGATGTTGCCGTGATCCGTCATGGCGACGGCAGGCATGTTCAACTCCTTGGCGCGCTTGCACAGCACCTTGGTGTCACATGCGCCGTCCAGCATGGAATAGTCGGTATGAAGATGCAGATGGACGAAATCAGAAGACATGGCTAATGCCGATTGTAACCCCGGCAGCGGGCGAGGTTGAGGAAATCCGGGCAGCTCACTTTTCCGTGTTACAGATCGCGGTGAAAGCAACGTTTGGCCCGGGTTTGCCCGAAAATAATTGCAGCCACGAACGTAAGCTGCTCATTTCGCAGCAAATTCAGTTCTGGCTAGAGTCGAACCTTTCTGGCCTGCCACGAATCTAAGTAACAGTGACCTTAGTACTCTTGCATTTGGAATTCGAGCAAGTGGACCAGGAGGATCTCAATGTTGGCTAATGTCTTCGACATGCTCTTTGGCTGTTGGCACCGGAAATACAGCTTTCCAATTTCGGCTAAGAAAACAGACATCAATCACTCGCACGCCGCCGACCTAACGGGAACCTATGTGGTCTGCCTCGATTGTGGGAAGGAGTTTCCGTACGACTGGAACCAGATGAAGATTGTGTCGGGCGAACCGGAACGCGCCGCGGCCTCTCCGCTCGGTGCGGCGGCTGCTGTCAGTTTCGAAAAGATCGCCTGAGTCACACCCGGGGCGAGCAGCACTGGATTCCTGAGTCTCTCAGGAAGAGGATTGCTGTTGTCGCCGATGGCTTGCGGCACACGCGTAACCGATCGGGCAGTTCTTCGCGCCTTAGCACCTTCGAACGTAAACAACTGTCGCACTTGCCGGGCTGGCCGTGAAACCCGCTACCCGGCGTGGTGCTTGCGGGCATGGGCGCGCAACTCCTGAACGATCTCCTGGGCGGCCTGGGTGGCACGAGCGAAGTCACCAGGAGGAAAGCTGATGGCTCCCACGCGCGCGTGTCCGCCGCCGCCATAGCGCTCGCAGATTTTCGCCAAATTCGTCATGTTCGCCGCGTCGGTCCAGGGATTGGAGCCGACGGAGATCTTCACGCGGAAGCTGCTCTTGCTCAGACCCACGCTGTAGACGCTCTCCGGATAGAGATAGTAGGGGATGAACTTGTTGTGGCCTTCGAGGTCGTAGCCGGTGACGTCGAAGAAGATCGTGCGGTCGAGGAACTCGCTGTGCTCGCGGATGATATCGATGGATCGCTGGTGGCGCTCCAGCAGCGGAGGAATCTGCGCAGCGACGAACGGCATTGCGACGATCTCCTCCAACGGGCGATAGGCGAGCAGTTCGATGAGCCGCGGAATGAACGCCGGGTCCTGGTTGGATTCGAGGGCCATGGTGATGCGCATCGCCGGTTCCTTCATGCCGACGGCGACTTCGGCGCTCTCATACGATGCTCCGTCGACGATGTCTGCCCACTCGACGAGATCGGCCACGGGTTCGATGTCAAAGCCGAAGCGGTCCTGCGCGACCGTTGCGAGAAATTTGGTGCAGGACTTGAAGTCGGGATCGAAAAACTTTTTGTTGCTCTCCTGGCGCTCGAAGTGCTCCTGATCCTCTTCGGAGAGGAAGGCGCTCTGGTGATGGTCGAACCACCAGGTCAGTTTGTCCGAGGCGAGATATTTGAAATCGACGATGGCGTTTTCGTCGCCAGTGAAGTCGTCGAGGTTGAAGAGCGCTCCGGCACGATGCAGCAGTCCCTGGTACTGGAAGTCGGCGTGGCGGCGGATGCGCTCGCGGTAGAAGCGCGTAAACAGCGAGGCCGAGCAGGCTCCGTCAAAACATTTGTCGTGATAAAAAACCTTGATGATCAATGGTTCCCTTTCAAAAGACACGCGAGTCACCGCGCGCTTCCCGCGCTGCACGAGCGGAAGGAAAGCCCTTAGAGATATATGGTTTCAATACTCAGTGTCAAGAGCAGGTGCCGCGCGGTACTGGGTCAATTTCCGGATTGCCCCTGGTCTGCCAACAATTGGCAGCATCCATGCGGATTGAATCGTAAGCATCTTTTCTTATTAAAAGGGGAAGCCATCGCGAGCCGACGGCCCCCTTTGAACGAGTGCACGGCACGATTATCCGATCAGCACTTTCTTCATACGCAGTTCTTCGACAGCCCTCTGTGCCTCCTCGCTGAGGTTCGATTTCCCGACCTGGATGGTCACCTTGTTAATCTTGCCGGTGAACTTGTTATCACCCACCTTGTAGTCGTCACTGACGGCCGTATAGAGGTTCTCGCCCACGTCAGTCGTTTCCGCGCCAAACGCGTTCGGGTGAGTCTGCTCGATCCGCCCTGTGGCGACCTCTGCACCGTTGACGAACATCAAACCTTTTCCCCCCGCGCCGGGCCTCCCACCATCGTAAGCAAACTCGAAGCGGAGTATCACCTTCCCGGCAGGCAGGGGGTCGGGGCCAACGATCTTGTAAGTCTCGCGAGCGAGAAAGTTGTAGGCGAACCTGGGTGCGCCGTCCTTGACATAAAGACTCCAGCCGCCCATTTCCCCGCCTTGGGCGAGGATCACCCCTTTAGCGCCCGCCTCGGGGACTTCGATGTCGGCCGTAACCACAAAGGACCGGTTCTTGATGTTGATGAACCCATTCTCGGGTATTCCTTTCATTCCTTCGTAGACCGTCATCTCGGTGCGACCTTCCAGCAGATCCGGACGGCCCGCCAAGGCGGCGTTGAAGCGTTCCCATGCGCGATCGTCAAGCGGCAGTACGTTATATTTGACGGCCTCTTCCAGGAAAACTCCCTTTAGCTTCTCAAGTTTCTCGGGGTACTTCGCGGCAAGGTCATGCGCACAACTGAAGTCTTGCTCTACGTTGTAAAGCTCCCACTTGTCTTTGGCAAATGTAGCGCGCGGCTTAGCCTCCCACGGCGGGCGGTGCACCGTGGTGGCAAACCACCCGTCCTGGTAGATACCCCGGTTGCCCGCCATCTCGAAGTATTGCGTGGTGTGGCGCGATTTCGCCCCCGCGTCATTAAAGGTGTGGAGCATGCTCACACCTTCGATGGGTTTCTGCCGGACACCATATACGACGTCTGGCTCGGGCAGCCCAACGGCCTCTAACACCGTCGGGGCGATGTCAATCATGTGGTACCACTGCGTACGCAGGCCGCCCTTCTCCTTGATGCCTTTCGGCCAATGGACCACAATGGGCTGGCAAATGCCGCCGTAGGAGGCCACCTGGTGGCCCCAGGCAAAGGGCGTGGCCCCGGCGAAAGCCCAGCCGTTGGGATACAAAATGTGGGATTGGGGCCCGCCGAATTTGTCGAGGTTTTTCAGTGCTACGTCAAGCGGCTCTGGCAGTCCGTTGAACACGGATATCTCATTGAAGGCGCCGATGGGGCCGCCCTGAAAAACCGAGCCATTGTCGCCGGTGATGTAAAAGACCAGCGTGTTGTCCATTTCGCCCAGGTCTTCGATCGCGCCCAGGAAACGCCCGACTTCGTAGTCGGTCACCTCGGCAAAGGCGGCATAGATTTCCATGTACCTGGCAAACACCTTTTTCTCGTCGGCCGTCAACTCGTCCCATTCCTGGATACCCGCCGGCTTGGGGGCGAGTTCGGTGCCCGGCGGCACAACCCCCATTTTGATCTGGCGGGCCAGCGTTTCCTTTCGCACCTGGTCCCAGCCCTGGTCGAACTTGCCCTTGTACTTGTCGCGCCAGTTCTCGGGCACCTGGAACGGGCCGTGAGTGCCAATGGCGGAATAGTAGACGAAAAATGGCTTGTCGGGGGCCAGCGAATGCTGGGAACGCATCCACTCGATGGCTCTATCCGTTATGTCGGTGCTGGCGTAGTAATCGGGGCCGGGATTCAGATCCACCCTGTTCATGTTGTCGTAAATGACCGGATGAAACAGGTCAGCCTCGCCGGACATGAAGCCGTAGAACCGCTCAAACCCGCTATGCATGGGCCAGCGGTCGAACGGTCCGACAACGCTGGCTTCCCAGGGCCCCAGCTCGTGACACTTGCCGAACATGGCGGTGCTGTAACCGTTGAGCCGCAAGATCTCGGGCAGCATCGTGACGCTGGGAGGACGCATCGCGGTGTACCCCGGAAACGCGGTGGCAATTTCCGAGATCACGCCGAAGTTTGCGCTATGGCTATTGCGGCCAGTAATCATAGCCACGCGGCTGGGCGAACATAACGGAGGGACTTTGAAATTGTTGTAGCGAAGCCCGGTCTCGGCCAGGCGGTCCAGCGTCGGCATCTGGATAGGTCCTCCGAATGTCGATCCGTCACCGAAGCCGAAGTTGTCGAGAAGGATGACCACCACGTTCGGCGCGCCTTTCGGCGCTTTCACCTGGAACCGTGGCGGGGCTTGTGCATTGTGCACATCAAGCTCGGTGATCGGCGGATACTGAGGCTCAGGGACGGGCAGCACGGTACGGTCCATCGAGCCGACGTTCTTTTTCCCCGATTGCATCTTTTACTCTCCTGTTGTTCCTTACTCTGTCGCCGGGGCGGTTTTCGGGGTTGCTCGGCATTCTCGGTTTTTGTGGCCTCGATCGGAAGACAAGAGGTAAGGCAGAGACATAGCGAACGGGAGAATCGCCAGCGGAGTGGCTGGGCGTCTTAGGATTCCTTGGTTCCGGGTGAGTGGTCGACAACTCGGAAACTGTGCTGCTGCAATCTAGCGTTCAGGACAAGCCGTTTGACTATCGCCGACGGGCGGGCTTTTTCTTCTGGCACTGGTCGCAGATGCCGTAGATTTGGAAGGTGTGGCGGGTGGTGAGGTAGCGGTGTTTGCGGCCGATCTCTTGTTCTACTTTTTCGATCTCCGGGGAGAAGAACTCGACCGAGGTGCCGCACTCGGTGCAGACCATGTGGTGATGGCTGCGCCGGTTATACTGGCGCTCGTAACGGGTGACGCCGTCGTGGAACTCGACCTCGCTGGCGAGGCCGCACTCGGCGAGCAACTTGAGGGTGCGGTAGACGGTGGTGAAGCCGATGCGGGGATCGCTGCGCTGGACAAGGTGGTGCAGCTCTTCGGTGGAGAGATGGTCGTGGGTCTCCAGGAAGGTGCGCAGGATGGCGTCGCGCTGGCCGGTGTGCTTCAGGCCGACTCGCTTCAGGTGGGAATAGAAACTCTCCTCGGCCTCGCGGATGGATTCGTGCGAGAGCTGGGCCTTGTCGTCAACGCGTTTGGTCAGGGTGGTCATGGGTATCCATCCATTAGGGTATCCAGCCAATGGAAAAGCATATCATTGGACGGCCTTTCCGCTTTGATATTCTAGCGATGACTCTGATGGAAAGCCGGAGGAACGAGTGGCGAGCGGAAAATTCGAGGTTGGCCTGATACAGATGTGCTGTTCGCCGGAGCCGCAGGAGAACCTGGAGCGGGCGGTGGCACACGTGCGCGAGGCCGCGCGCCGGGGAGCGCAGGTCATCTGCCTGCCGGAGCTGTTTTTGACTCAGTATTTCTGCCAGCGCGAGGACACTGCGCTATTTGACTTGGCAGAGCCGATTCCGGGACCGAGCACGGGACGATTCTGCGCCTTGGCCCGGGAGCTGAAGGTTGCGATTGAGGTCTCCCTGTTTGAGCGGCGCGCTCCGGGGCTCTACCACAACACGGCGGTTGTGATTGGCAGCGATGGCGAGATCCGCGGCATTTACCGCAAGATGCACATCCCGGACGATCCGCTCTACTACGAGAAGTACTACTTCACGCCGGGCGATCTTGGCTTCAAGAGCTTTGAGCTGGAAGAGGGCTCGGTGGGAACGCTGGTGTGCTGGGACCAGTGGTATCCGGAGGGGGCGCGGCTGACGGCGCTGCAAGGGGCGAACGTAATCTTCTACCCCACGGCGATTGGCTGGCATCCGGCGGAAAAGGAAGAGTGGGGCGCGGCACAGTACGAGGCCTGGTTCACCATTCAGCGAGCGCACGCCGTGGCGAATGGAGTGTTTGTGGGCGCGGTGAATCGCGTGGGGCATGAGACTGGCAACATTCGCGGTAACGAGGTAAAGGGCGCGGGGCTGGAGTTCTGGGGCGGCTCGTTTTTGGCCGATCCATTTGGACGCATCGTTGCACAGGCTTCGCACGATAAGGAAGAGATTCTGGTGGGGACCGTGGACGTGAAGCTGCAGGAAGAGATTCGCCGCAACTGGCCATTCCTGCGCGACCGCCGCATCGACGCCTATGGGCCGATCACGCAGAGGTTTGGAAAGTAAATGAAAGCTAAGATGGCAATAGATTCTCCGGCGGCTCTGGGCTACCGCACGCCCGCCGAATGGGAACCGCAACGGGCGACCTGGCTGGCGTGGCCGCATAATCGCAGCGACTGGCCGGGAAAGTTTGAACCGATTCCCTACGTCTATGCCGAGATTGTGCGGCACCTGGCGCGGGCGGCGCGGGTGGAGCTGATTGTGAACGATGGCGGGGCCGAAGCGCGTGCGCGGACCATATTGTCAGATGCAAATGTGTTGCCGGGGCTTGAGGCGCGCATCGGCTTTCATCAATGGCCTACGAATCGCGGATGGCTGCGCGACTCTGGTCCAATCTTTGTGAAGGACAAGGCCGGCAAGGTTGCGGTGACGAATTGGAAGTTCAACGCCTGGGCCAAGTACAAGAACTGGAAGCTGGATAATACCCTTCCGGAAAAGATCGCAGAGGTGCGTGGCTGCAGGCAATTTGCGGCCGCAGTGGAGGCCGGGGACACGGGTAACGCGGCGCTGCCGCCCGCAGGCGCAATGGTACTGGAAGGCGGATCGATTGACGTGAACGGCCGCGGGTTGCTGCTGACCACGGAGGAGTGCCTGCTGAGTCCGGTGCAACAGCGCAATCCGGGGATGACGCGTGAGCAGATTGAGGCTGCGCTGGGGCGGATGCTGGGAGTGAAGAAAGTGTTGTGGCTGGAGCGCGGTATCGTGGGAGATGATACTCATGGTCACGTCGATGATATTGCGCGCTTCGTGGGGCCGCGTACGGTGCTGGCCGCCAACGAGGCTGATCCGGCGGATGAAAATCACGCGATCCTCAAGGAGAACCTGAGGCGCTTGAAAAAGATGACGGACACGGCGGGCAGGGCTCTGGAGGTAATTCCCTTGCCTATGCCCGCGCCGGTGGTTTTCAAGGGACAGCGCGTGCCTGCGAGCTATGCGAATTTTTACATATCTAACCGGACGGTTTTGGTGCCAACGTTTGATGATCCGAACGATCTGAAGGCGTTGAACATTATTCAGCAGGCGATGCCGAAGCACAGCGTCGTGCCGATTTACTGCGGCGACCTGATCTGGGGGTTGGGAGCGATTCATTGCATGACGCAGCAGGAGCCGGCGGGAGATGCGTTCTGCGCGGAGTGAAACATAACCCCAACTGCCCCACTCAAGCCAACAGCGGGCTTGAATGGGGCACCCGATCGGACATGGAAGAGAACCAGATGGACGAGCGCTGGATGGAAGAGGCGCTGCGGCTGGCGCGGATGGCCGAAGTTGCGGGCGAGGTTCCGGTCGGCGCGGTGGTGGTTTGCGAAGAGCGCATCGTCGGGCGCGGCTGGAATCAGGTGGTATCGCTGAGCGACCCATGCGCGCACGCAGAGATATTGGCGCTACGCGACGCTGCTCGCGCTTTGGGCAATTACCGGCTCAGCGGCTGCCAGCTTTACGTTACTCTTGAGCCCTGCGCGATGTGCGCGGGAGCAATCATGCATGCGCGGATCGAACGGCTGGTCTTCGGGGCGCGTGATCCGAAGGCCGGAGCTGCGGGCGGGATCATGCAGGTCATCAACCATCCCCGATTGAACCATCATGTGGAGGTCACGGAAGGCGTGCTGGCGGGGCGCTGCATGGAGATTCTGCAGGCGTTTTTCAGGGAGCGGAGAGGCTAAGTGTCAGGTCTCACAAATTTTCTGCTACCTATTCCGGTAGGACGGCCAAGCGACAGTGAGGTGTCGGATTTGCGGTGCCTCGGCAAATCGCAAGAACTGCATTTGTCACCTCCTCCGAATCGCCATCCGCAATTCGGGCATTTCATGAAAAACAGCAGGAACAGGCCGTACCCAGCAAGCCCAGCAACCCCAATTGCCCAAATCAAAGAAGCAAATACCATCCCGGTCAAGATAGGACTGTTTGACTTGGGGAAGAACTTGAATACAACGAAAAGCATGAGAACAAACGGCGCCATTGCCACAGGGCGATACCACTTCAGCAGGAACTCTTGTCGTGCCGCCAGCCGCGACGCCTCGGGTGCGTCGTCGAGACAAGTAAGTTCCATCTGTTCCCTGCTGATATATGGGTCGGTTCCGCTGTCCACGAAGTCGCTCCCTAGATCACTTCCTTCTATGTTAAAAAAGCGCCGTAGCTGTCTATGAATCGCCATCAAGCAACATAAGGCAAATTCCGCTACTCACGATACTACAACTTCAGTCGCGATGCGATCAGCGCGTCGATCTTTGCGAACAGCTCCTCGTTTGACGTCTTGGGGTACTCGGCGAGCTTCTCGCGGAAGTGCGGCACGTTGAAGAGGAACGATTCGACGTGCTCTTTGGTCAACTCCTCCCAAAATGCGCCGTAGCCGGTGCGGCCCAGCCAGAAGGCGTTAAAGGTCTGCTCGAATTGATTGCGGACGGGGACGGCGAGATAGGGCTTGCCGAGGTGCAGCGCTTCGGTGACCAGAGAAAATCCGGCGTTGGCGATGATTGCCTGGGCGCGGACGAGGTCGTCGAAGAAGGTCTGGAAGCCGGGCTTTTTGTAGAGGATGTTTCCCTCGCGTCCTTCGCGGCCAAAGCCGTAGGCGATGAACTCGGCGCGCACTGAGGAGAGCACTTTGACGAGCGCAGGCGCGGGTGAGGTAACGTAGACGAGGATGGGGCCTTCGGCGGTTGGCACGGCGTCAAGAATCTGGCGGCGGAGGATCGGCGGCACGAGTTCGGAGTTGCGGCGGAGGCCCGGTGCATCGAAGAACGAGGTCACCAGATAATGGGTCGCGTGGGGAGTCATCATGCGCACGAGCATTTTGCAGGCGGTGGCGTCGGTGCGGCTTTTGGGCGGTGTGGCCACCTTGAAGTGCGTCATGATGTGCTGATTGTCGATGGAGATGACGGGAAGCTTGCGGCGGCGCCCGGCGCGGCAGGTGAGCGGCTCAAAGTCGGTGATGACCAGATCGATGCCGCGCTGGTCGATGAGGCGGGTGAGCTCCTTGATGCCTCGCGTTGCCCTGCGCGCCTGGAAGAGGCTGCGGGCAAGGGTTCGGTTGTAGCGCACGGCGTTATTGACGTAAGTGAAGCGGAAGCCGTGAATTTCGAGCACTTCGCAAACGTCGGCGAGATTGTGCAGGCCGCGGTCGAAGGAGGCGGCGACTACGTGGTGTCCGCTGCGTTGCAGGTGAAGAATAATCTCTCGCGAGCGGGTGGAGTGCCCCGCGCCTTCGCCGTTGACTCCATATAAGATGTTGGCCATTGCTGGTTTGAAGTATAACCAGCAGAGTGCGCTGCTACAAAATGCGGAGACGTAATCAGCCTGAAGCCCGGGTTGCGAACGGTGAATTTTGTGCGGCTGCACCCGGCTTTGAGGGGCAGCGCAGCGGTCGTGATGCGTTGCTTTTCGACGATTGATCCAGCATAATCACGAAGAGACTTCCCGCCCTTCCGGATGGTTTGATTTGTTGAACCTGCCAAATTCGATTACCTTGAGCAGAATTGGCTGTATTCCTTTTTTGATCTGGGTGCTGTCCAGCCATATTTTTCGTCCAGGTGAGCAGGAGCTGGTGGCGGCTGGGATCTTTATTCTTGCCTCAATCACCGACGGGCTAGATGGCTACCTTGCACGCAGGTATGGCCAGATCAGCAGCATGGGCATGCTGCTAGACCCGATGGCAGACAAGCTTCTGGTCGCCGCCGGCTTGATCCTTCTTGTTCGTTTTACGCCGAATCTCATGCCGCCCTGGATTGTTGTTCTGGTGCTGGGCCGGGAGTTTCTGATTAGCGGTTTGCGCAGCGTGGCTGCGACTGAGGGTTTTGCAATCCAGGCGCGCGATCTGGGTAAGCTGAAGATGGTTCTGCAGATTGTCGCTGTGGTCGCGGCGATTCTTGCTCACCGCTGGTATGAGTGGAACTTTTTCGGCTTCATCATCGGAGTCGAACTCATCGCACGGATCTCGATCTGGTTCATGCTCTTCGTTTCGCTGCTCTCGGCGGTTGATTACTTTATCGCTTTCTGGGCGCGTGTGGATCACTCAGCACGCCGCCAACAAAACCCCTAAGCACGCCAATATCACTGATCGCGCGGCGCTGTGCGGACTGACCGAAAATCTCAGGCGAGTTTCTGCTGGTTCCAACGCTTCGCAGCACGTTTCCCAAAAGCAGTCAGTGGACTCTTTGTGGGCGTGCTCTCGCTCTGGTGCCCACGATGGCGAACTTCGTCATGTTTCGACGCAGCCGGCATGAGACGATTCACTGCGCCTAATGCGCGCACTGTGGCCGCAGGAGCCACGCCATGGGCCAAGGCTGCGAGCTTTGCGGGTAAGCCAAGAATCAATTCCGCATCGCCACGACGGATTGCATGCACAATTTTTTTTGCGGCCCGTGCCGCATCCATGGCCAGAAAAGGAGCGCTGGCGGAGATGCCAAACCATGCGTATTCAGAACGATTGTCACCTTTAAAGAATGCATTGAGATGAGAACCGGTGCGCATCAATCCAGGGACTACGGTGGTGACTTGAATACCTTCTGCCGCAAGTTCGGCGGTGATGCCCTCAGAGAAACCGACGAGCGCAAACTTTGCTGCCGAATAGGGCAACAGATGCGGAACTGCTATCTTTCCGCCGATTGAGGTGATATTGGCGATCCGTCCCTGGTGCCGCTCCAGCATGTGAGGAAGTACGAGAAGGGTGGTGTGAACCGCACCCCAGAACATCACGTCCATTGCCTCCTTGAAATCGTCCGGCGATTGCGAGCTTAGGGGTCCCACAACAATCGTTCCTGCGTTGTTGATTAATACGTCAATTGTTCCGTATTGGTTGATCACCTTGCTTATCATTTCTTCCACATCGTGCCGCTTCGAGATGTCGCAGCGGAGCGCCAGCACCTCGGCCCGCCTTCCGCGCAGTTCAGCCTCGGCGCGCCTTAATGATTGCTGATCGCGTGCACAGATTGCCAGACGGCAGCCCTGTCTTGCGCACTCTTCCGCCAAGGCCAGCCCCAAACCGCGGCTAGCACCGGTGATGAGCACCACTTTGCCGGAAAAGGAAGTTGTAGCTGTGACCGCATCCCATATCGCCCGCCCTGTTAACACGGCCCCTACCCCGGCCAGCAGACCCGCGGCTCCTACGGTGGCAGCTCCGGCAATCAATGCTTGAGACAATTTCTTTCGCTCCATCTTTTTCTCCTGATTTATGCTCCTGAGGTTTATCTTCATCACGACTGAAACACGAAGGTTAGATGCCGAAGAATACAGTGCTGTCCGTCCCTTTTCCGTCGTATCTTTTGGAGTGTGTTGGGTACAATGCGTAGAGCGCCTTTTGCACCTGCACTGCTGGTGTGGCCCGCTACGGAGGCTCAATGTCGTTTCCCATCAAAGTCTGCATCGTCTGCCAAGAAGAGTTCGAGCTGAAGCCGAATAAGCCGGGCTTCGCCAACCGCTGCCCAGAATGCAGCGACCCCGAAACAGCTGATCCTGTAACTCAGCGCCGCATGGATGCCGATGAACGTAAGACTACGAATGAGGCGAACGAAGCGCGGCGGCAGGCGATGCGCGAACTTCTGTATCGAAAGGACAGCTAATTGGTTTCCCGCGTAGATACTGAGCAGAACCCGGCGCGACTCACGCGCGTGCTTCGGGTTGCCGTACGATTATTCAGAGAAACACCCCATTCTAACCTCTTGCATCGAAATTAGATGAAAGAACACGGGGAGGTGTGGAAGTGAGAATAGTTTGGTGGTTGATCGTCGGGTTGATCGCAGGATGGGCCACGGGCAAGATAATGCGCGGGTCAGGATATGGAGCGTTCATGGATATCGTGATCGGCATGATTGGAGCCGTCATAGGCGGCTGGATTATGCAGGCGCTTGGCTTTGCCGGACAGGGAGGACTGATATACACAATTCTGGTCGCAATCGGGGGAGCTGTCGTTCTGACGGCGATCGTCCGCCTGATTACCGGGAATAGAAACAGACTGGGAGGGGGCAAAGGCGATATCAGTCGCGCAGCTTAAACGCGCCGCTTAAAATCAGGAATGGCTCCGGGCGCGGTTGCTGCCCCGCCCGGAATCGGTCGTAGCTGGACAACCGCCAACAATCCGCATCAAGAAAGACTCCGACTCACCATGACACCTGGTCACCATATCTCTGATAGCGACGTCCGTTGGGACTTGACCTCCATATACGCGGGAATCAGTGATCCGCAAATCGACACGGATATCGCGGAATTCACCAAGCAAGCACAGCAGTTCAGCTTGAATTACAAAGGCAAGCTGGCCGATAAGCTGGGCTCAGCCATCTCCGACTATTCGGAGCTCGATATGCTTGGGGGAAAGATCATGGTCTATCTCTCTCTTCAGCAAAGTTTGGACGTGACGAACGAGGAGGTGAAAGCGAAGATCGCCGATGCACAACAGACCATGAGCCAAGTTCAGGGTGAGTATCTGACGTTCTTCGAATTGGAGTTGGTGGGACTCGACGATGCGACTCTTGAGAAATGGTACGCGAACGATTCCGTAGTGCAGAGACATCGGCCGTGGATTGAGCATCAGCGAGTCTTTAAGCCTCATTTTTTGAGCGAGCCCGTGGAAGCTGCTCTTACAAAGCGTTCACCGTTTGGCCCAGCCTCGTGGGATGAGTTTTTCGACGAATGCGAGGCGGATCTTCGATTCGACCACAAGGCCGAAAAGAAGAACTTAACCGAGATGCTGGACATACTCACAAATTCGAAGGATGCCGCGCTTCGTGCGGAAGTACAGAAGACAATCAATGATGGCCTTGGAGGATACTTCGCCAAGTATTCGGCGCAGACGCTCTATGTAATCGTTGGGAAGAATGCCGTAGAGCGAAAGGAACGTAATTACCGCAATCCGATGGAGCCGAGGAATAAGGAGAACCGGATTCCTGATGCAGTGGTGGATGCATTGCATAATGCGGTAACCCATGTCGCAGGACCGCTCGCTCGCCGTTACTATCGTCTCAAAGCCGAGTTGCTCGGCATGAAGACGCTGAGGTGGAGCGATCGAAATGCGCCGTTGCCGTTTGCGGATACCACCGTGGTGCCATATGAGAGCGCGATTTCCACGGTTCTTGCGGCGTATGAAAGTTTCAGCCCGACGCTTACGGGCATCATTCAGAATTTTATTGCGTCAAAGCACATCGATGTACCCGCAACGACAGGCAAGCGCGGCGGAGCATTCAACTGTTCTTTTGTGCTTCCTGGAAACCGGTCGCAATCGTTCACTTTTTTGAATTACCTGGGTTCGAATCACGACGTGATGACGCTTGCACATGAACTCGGGCACGGTGTTCATGGCATTCTGGCCGGCGAAGCGCAAGGACCACTGATGTTTCATCCGCCGATTGCATACTGTGAGACCGCCTCGGTTTTCGGAGAGATGACGACCTTCACTTTTTTGCGAAAGCAACTTGCCGAAAAGAGAGACAATTCGGCGCTGCTTTCGCTGATAACACAAAAGATTGAAGGTATGCTGAACACCGTGGTGCGGCAAATTGGGTTCTCGAACTTTGAACGTCGCGTACACGGAATGAATGCGGCATACACGGAATGGAATGAGCCGAAGAAGCTTTCTGTGGAAGAACTCGATGGATTTTGGCTTACTACGGCGAAAGAGTTGTACGGTGAGGACGGCGAGGTTTTCAGTTATGAGAACGCGAATCACCTCTGGTCGTATGTTTCGCATTTTCACCGGCCGTTTTACGTTTACGGTTACGCATTTGGCGAGCTATTGACGCAAAGCTTGTACGCTCAGCAATCGCGACTGGGGAGCCACTTCGAACCGCTGTACCTTGACCTGCTCCGTTCCGGTGCGACAAAAAGCGTTTCCGAACTTCTTCAACCGTTCGGTCTCGACCCAACTGAAGAAAACTTCTGGGGTGAAGGTATCCGCATGAGCCTGGAGACAATGATCTCGGAAGCGGAGAAACTAGTGCCGATCCAAATGCCTGCTGATGTGCAGTGACCTGACACGTACATCTGACTGGGTATTCGTTCTCTCCCGAAGCTCCTGAGCAAAAAACTCCGCAAAAGTAAGTAGATTGCATTAGCTTGCTTCGAGCTACTTACGTTCACAATAAGCCAACGCTTTGTTGTTATAGCAATGATGTGTCTGGACGTCGGGGCACTCGTGCGAGTTTCGATTCTTTTCGCCACAATGCTTATAAGGAAACTCAGATGTCGAGTGCAAAGGGTGTACAGATTTGCATCCTCCTTTCGCTAGTGATTGCCGCAATGCCGTCATTCGCGCAAGAAGCACAGGCGCCGCATAGGTTTTTCGACAAGCAAAATATTGTGCTTTGGTCTGGCGTGGCCATCGCCCATGCGATGGACTGTAGCTCAACTTGGGCGATGTTGGATTCCGGCAATGGCCGCGAAGCGGAGCTGCCGACTTCACTTGCACAGTCGCGGGTGGAAATGCCTATATTCTCAATTGGCGTAGTAGGGGCACAACTAGGTGGCAGTTATTTACTGCACCGAATGGGGTGGCATCGGGCTGAACGCTGGACTAGCTCTGTACACGCGGCCGTGGTCGGTATAACGGCGATCCACAATTACGAAATACGGCGGCAGTCGGCGCCAGTCTACAGCCCGTCGCCCGTCGTCAGCGAAGCCGGGCGCAGCCGATGACCACGCCCGGTTGAGACGGGAGGCCGTCAAGCGCCGTTGAGGGCACGGCAGCCAAGCCAAATGATGATGCGATGTCAGAGATTGTCGTCGCTACGGTACCCTCCTTCACCCTCTTTTGGGTTCTGAAAAAGTCCTCGTGCTTCACCGATGCCCTCATTCTACGGTCTGGCACGAGAGCGTGCTGCAGGGGTCATTAAACGCCATCTGGAAATTATTGCAAGCGAAAATTGCAAAAGATCGCGAGATCTCGGGGTTCTGCACTAGAGCAGAGTATTGCAGCAAAGAACCGGCAACTTACGTGCCTGATCTGTTAGATCATTGTTCCCTTCTCCGACGCGCGGCAGACTTTCTACGAAATACGCTCTGGACTCAGTGAGCCCGCTAACTTACTCGCAAGCTGCTCGTCTAACCAGTGGGCTTGTTCAGTTGGTGCTCTGCGGTTGGAGGTCTGGGGATGTTGAAGTGGACGCTAGAGGATGGCACTCAGGTTATCAACTTCAATGCGGCTGTATATGGGCTCATTGCCATTAACAACGCAGCTCGCAAGTTTGGCGGTGAATTTTATGTAGTCATTGAGCAGAAGGGCCGCACGACTGAAGTTCGACTTGTAGCCAAAGAATGCTACCGGTCTCCGGGTGCGTGTGTGGGCGAATTTTGCAATGAGGTGCTTAACCAAGAACTTCGGGAGAGGGTGACAACCGAAATGACTGGTATTCGCAGCCTTTTATTGCAGTGGTGGTC
The DNA here is from genome assembly GCA_963738165.1 of uncultured Acidobacteriota bacterium. Taxonomy (GTDB): domain Bacteria; phylum Acidobacteriota; class Terriglobia; order Terriglobales; family Acidobacteriaceae; genus TOLSYN. The sequence goes on along the minus strand of CAVTVE010000005.1, from coordinate 62,106 downwards.
GCATACACCCCTGAGAGCATGAACCTTACGAGCGACTTTAAGCCGTCCTAGCGATAGCGCGACACGGGGGAGTTCTAGTTTCCGCCACAACAGCCATTCTTTTTACAGCGTCCCAAACACAACTTCACCGCATTTGGGTTTATTGCTCGTCTCGGATTCGCATCGAACTCACTAATTGAACCGCCCTGTCACTTTTGCCAGTTCCTAAAGTCCCAAGAATCCTCCAGATTCAATGGTGCGAGGGTCTACGCAGAGTTGGTAAGGGGATCAAGAATGGTGACCCAAAAGCCAACATCGTATTTTTCTTCTGTGTCGAGAGGAGACTTCATGAGAAATACAGCATGGCATAACTTGTGTACCACGCTACTGACTTCGCTCATTCTCCTGGCTGGTGCAGGAACGATCTGTCCCGCCAAGGCACAGAATCCGGAAGTGCAGCAGCGCGTCGCTGCGCTCAAGGAAACCGTAGCCCGGGACCGGCAGAATATTCGACAATATGAATGGATCGAAACCACGGTGATCAGCCTCAAAGGCGAGGAAAAATCGCGGGAGCAGAAGCAATGCTATTACGGGGCTGAGGGCTCGTTACAGAAGGTCGACTTGACAGAGTCTCCACAGAGTAAGAAGCGGGGATTGAGGGGCCACATCATCGAGAAGAAGAAGGGGGAACTGACGGACTACATGAAGCAGGCGGTGGCATTGGTAAAGACCTATGTTCCACCCGACCCCGCGAAAATCCAGGCCGTTAAGGATGCAGGCAACGTCAGCGTGGACCTGCCCGGTGGCGGTAAAGGGGCACGCATTAACTTCCGCAACTACGCTCAGCCCGGCGATGTGTTGACGGTGGAAGTCGATCCCGCCAGCAACCGGCTGATGGGGCTGACGGTGGGTACCTACCTGGACGACCCAAAGGATACGGTCACCCTGAATGTTCGCTTCTCGTCCCTTGAGAATGGGACGGGTTACCCGGCGACGGAGGTCTTAGTCGCCAAAGCAAAGAATCTTACGGTAAACATAACTAACTCTGGATACCGAAAGTTATCACACTAGAAGACCCGTAACTATCAATAGTAAGCACGAGAAAGCGATGGACTCAGCCAGAAGAATGTTGATCGTGATAGCGACCGTGGGTTTGCTGTTTTGCTGGCCGTTAACCGCGCAGGAAAAACCTTCTGCGACAGAAACGCAGACGGAGACGCCGAGTTCAGCCCCTGGGAAGACACTTGATCCTGCAGATCCAGATGGGGCTTGGCACTTCGATTTCAGTCCTTATCTCTGGTTTGCGGGCGCGCACGGAACCGTGGGCGCGTTGGGGCGGAACGCCAGCGTGCACGTGAGTACGGGCGATTTGCTCTCCCACGCCGATATCGGTGTCATGGGTGCGGCTGAAGTCCGCCACAAGCGGTTCCTAGTGAATAGTGATCTGCTGTGGATCAGGCTTTCCGATAGTTCCGCGCTGCCCTTCCCCAGGCTGGCTGCGGTTTCCGCTGACGTGCGAGTGGGTGAGTTAGTTTGGACCCCGAAGGTTGGTTATCGCGTAGTCGATCAAAAGAAGATGAAGGTGGACGCCAATTTGGGTGCCCGCTACTGGCATTTGGGGCAAAAATTGAACTTCAATCCGTCCCGACTGGGCTTGAATTTCCAACGTTCGCAGAGTTGGGGGGATATCGTGATTGGCGGACACGTTCAGCATGCCGTGGGTGAGAAGGCACAGATTCATCTACTAGGAGATGTGGGCGGTTGGAACGCAACCGCGAAACTGGATTATCAGTTTGCGGCGCTGCTTGGCTACAAGGTCAAGCCAAAATGGACTTTGCTCGCAGGCTATCGATACTTGTTTGTTGACTACCGTGGAAACAGGTCTTCTGTCTTCAACCTGGTCACCTCCGGCGCGATAATAGGAGCGTCATACCACATTAAGTAACGCGCCAGAATTCGCACAAAAGGCGGGCGATGCTTTATTGCCGGAAGACGACCGCGATCAATGCCATAATTCCTAGAGCGAGAATAAACAGCGCTACTATGCCTGTTCGCGAGCGCTGCATTTCGGGGTACTCCGCTCTCAAGGATCGCATGCTCCGCGAATGTTCCAGGGTGCCCAGGAGCAGCGATAACAGTCCGATGCCGACCATCATCAGTGAGAATTCGCGTGGCCCGATCAAGCGATTGGGATTGGAGCCACGTCCCAGTTCGAGCTGAAAGAATTTGTATATGCCGAAGCCGAAGGTGATCAGCGAAGTCGCAGTCCTAATCCAGGACATCATCGTGCGATCATAGGACGCGCGCGTGCGCTCAAACGACAATCTCGTCGATGAATCGAGCGTGCGCTTCGTCGGTTGATCCGGCATCGAATCTCTAGTGGTTACCTTGCATCATTCCCATGCTTCTGCTCCACGGGTAGGCTGACCGGTTGCTCGAGCCTGAACTCAAGCAGAGATTCACTGGGAACTGCTACCTGCTTCCCTGATGTGGCTGCGGAGGTGGCGGTCCCGAGGGCCCCGCCGGAGACTGCGCCGATTGCAGCGCCCTTTCCTCCTCCAGCTACTCCGCCAATCAGCGCACCAAGTCCTGCCCCACCAAAGGTTCTCTTGGCTGTCTTTCCGCCCTTCCCTTCTGAGCGCACTTCATAAGTACTCGTCAGAATCGGATAGGCGGTATCGTTAATGATGATGTCGGTTAATTCCAGAGTCAGTCCGGCGCCGCCTGACATCCTGCCCGCCGATTGAGCGTTGGCAAGCCGGAGATGAACTGTCGTGCCTCTTGGCGCAACTACTACATCCTCGGCCTGCAGATTTGTCTCCAGGCTCCCGGTGAAGCGATATCCTGCCTGCTGCTTGCTCGAATCCACGGGTTCATTCGTGCGGACCAGAACGCGCGTTCCCGCAGGAACGGTAAGCCGGGTTGGTGCTGCTTGCGTTTGCGCTGAGACCACTGTGGAGATCGCTACTAACGTGGCCAAAGCCGCTATCGAAAATGTATGTCGCATGTTTTTATCTCCCTGAGTAGAGTTCACGCACCAACAATCGGCAAAGCCGCCTCAATTCGAAGATCGATGATCGAGAGCAACTGGTGTTCGATCTGAAGGAAACGCGCGGCTTCGATGGACCCAAGCGACGCCTTGACGCGGCCATAGTATTTCGCAAGAAGCTCGGAACGCTTCCTGCGGTAATCGAGAGCTTTCCGAACCAGTTCATCGGCTTTGGCGTCGGTCATCTGGTCGTAATTGCGGACGTACTCCTGAATGGTGGCAATCCGCTGGTTGTTCAGCTTGGTTAACTCCGCGTCATACTGGCTGTAAATCGGCCAGAATTTTGCTGATTGATCCACACTCAATGCCATCATGGCGCCCATGACCTCGCCCTTCTGCTGGCGAATATCGGTGCGCAAAAGTTCAATGTATTCCTGGATATTCTTCTCTTGCGTGTCTGTCTGTGCGGACGGCGCTGCCTGGGTTTCTGTGTTTTGTGACTGCGACGTTCCTTGCGCGAAAGTCACTGGACAGCACGCAAGAAATACACAAAGCGGGAGCCACACTGCAATCCGTATTTTCATTTGACTATCCTCCTTTTTCTTACTTCTGCCTTTGTGGCAGTCGCCTCACTTCTTCTTTATCGCAGCAGGCAATTTGGGGAAGAGGAATGCGATTTACAGTCGCATCCCCCAAGGCGAACCGCCCGAGGATGGACGGCATTTCCGTGATTTCCAGTTTTTGGGGCTGGTGGTTTCTCCTGCGTCGCAGGTGGGTTGTTGCCTTGCGCCAGTGCAGAAGGTGATAACAATAGAGTTGCAGGAACTACAGCAGAAATCGCCCGATTCTTTCTTTCCACAATCGTCTTCCTTGTAGCTCCACTGCTAATATTTGGATTAGCGCGAATACAGCCGCAGTCTGGTCCTTTGGCTGAGCTAATGCACGGTCTGCCCACTTTAACGGCAGGATACACAGCAGACCGAACAGGTGAGCACCACGTTTCGGTTTCGCAGGATCGAAGCTCGCGATGTCACCATCCCATTCAGGGTTGTTGCCGAAATAACAAACGGGGTTGCCTATTGCCAAACCAGAGCTGTGCAGGCAGTGCTCAGCCCTCCGGCTAAGGCGGTCGAATGCTGAATCGCAGACTAAACGCGCGACTCAAACTGGAAAGGATGGTTTTGCTGGTGGCTTGCGAAAGAGATATTTAAGTTCGCAAGGCAACGGCTCTGTTCAATTTTTCCGGATCCATCTGCTGCGGCCTTGTAGCATTCCGCCAGCATCGGATAGCGGTATCCACAAAGTAGGCACTTTGCCTTTCATAGCTGGGATGCGTTGGTGATGCCGGTGGGGTCGGTGGGGCTTGAAATGGGCCAAAACGAAGAATGGCTCCCCTTACTCACCTCATATAGAACTCTCTGCATCTCGCCATCGCCTGAACTAGTTCACATTTTCAACAACTTAGCTATGTTTGCGAGCGGGCAGACGGGGAGGGCGACCCTATGACGCGCCCCCTGTACCGTCCGCATGAATCCTTGGCTCTGGACCTTCCCCCGACGGTCGCAATCTATACCCGGTATTCCAACGATGACTTTCAAGACTCTACTGAAAGCCAAGTCCAAAGTTGCATGTCGTACGCCCGCCAGAAGGGGTGGCTCGTCAGAGAGGACCTCATCCTCTCTGACGAGGGACTCTCAGGTCAAACATTGGCTACAAGAGACAAACTGGTCAGCCTGCTTTCAGTTGTTGAAACGGGAAAGGCAACGTTCGCCGGAATTCTAGTCGACGATACCTCCAGATTAGGCCGGAATGTTTCAGATGTTCTTTCCATCTGCAACGAAATCTTGGATAACACAAGAGAGAGCACCCCTACTTCGCGTTTCACTCGGAGCGCGCAATACAGTGTCAGGCTCAACTTATGAGCCTGACATTCACATCCAAACCGGCCGCTACCTTGGCGGCCTTCTCTTTTATTACTGGTTATCTGCCAGTCCCAATCAACACAGTTGCACATCAAAGTGCATGCATGGAGGTATAGAGAGTGTTCAACCCTAGTGGCCGCCGAGCGGCCGAATTACAACAAGAAAATCAACCCGCAAGCGAAAATTCACAAACTCTTGAACTTCTGATTAACGAATGGGTCGTCCCGCGGCTTATCGAGACCTTCATCGCGGAGCGCTTGTCAAGCGACAGAAGCGTCGGTACTCGTTGCGTGAATGACATCCCGCTTCCAGAAACACAGTCAAACCTATTATGAGACTGTAGTTTTCTGACCAGCTCCGACCCTTGTTTGTGAGTCACTGATTTCAATGACTTGGAAGGGTGATCTAGAATACCCTTTGTGGCTCCGGCTTTGGATCAGCTCGCACGACTCTCCCCTGTCGCTACATCTGAACTACAGGGCATTTTTTTCAGGGTTTCCTGATGCTACAGTGTTTTCCGGTACGTATCGAGGTGAGGCGACGTAAACCGAGTTCGGTTAGCGCTTTAGCCTGATCGCCCACCTGAGAACGGCTCTTCTCGATTTACCGGTCTATAGGGACGTGCATTGGCGTCTGTGCCGTCGCCATATAGATCCACTAAATCAAAAACTGTGCAAGAGAAAATCTCTTGCGCTCGCCAGCACCTTCTCCCGCGTCGCGGGCTCTGGGAGCATACGAGCGATTTCAATTGCCCCAATCATCGTTGAAAAGATCGAAAAGAAAGCGCGCTCCTTCTCAGCAGGCCGCCGACCCGGCATGAAGGGAATCATTCGATCCTTGTAGTTCACGAGTTCGGCAAGAATTTGGTCCCTCATTCCCTTGTCGGCCCGCGCCAGTTCCGGCGCAAGTGTCGTGAGGGGGCAGCCGTGCTCAGCGTGATCGCAGTGTTCCGGGCTTAGGTAGGCTTTCACAATCGCCTTCCACGCTGTCTCGGGATGCGACTGTTCCGCGGCGCCTGCCAGAGTATCGCCGATCTCCCGGAAGGCCTCGTGCAGTGACTCCAGAAGCAGGTCGTTCTTGCCCCCAAAGTGTTTGTAAAAACCCCCGTGCGTGAGACCGGTGTCGCGCATCACGGTTGCAACCGCTGCGCCGGTTAGACCTTCGGTGCGAACGCGCCGTGAGGCGTCTTTCACAATCTTCTGATGGACTTCCGCTTTATGTTCGGGCCGGTAACGCATGACTCATTATAGGATGCTCGCGATCATCTTACGATGCAATCGGCTGCGATGGACTTGAAGAAAATCGAATCCATAGGATTATTATGATCATCCTATACCCCAAAAGGAGGATTCCAATGTCAAATCCGATTTTGATCACAGGAGCAGCCGGCGGTCCGCAGGGCTCAACCGGACGCCTCGTCGCGGATCTGCTGCTCAAACAGGGCATTCCCGTTCGCGCCTTCGTCCATAAACTCGATGTACGATCCGACGACCTCCGCCGACAAGGTGCGGAAATCATCGAGGGCGATCTCCTCAAGCCAGCCTCAGTCCAGGCGGCAATGAAAGAAGTGAAGCGCGCTTATTTCACCTATCCGGTGGCCGATGGGCTGCTTGAGGCAGCCACCATCTTTGCTGCAACGGCTCGCGATGCGGGCCTGGAACTGGTGGTGAACAATTCGCAGTTTCAAAGTACGCCTAGCGATCCCGCGTTTCGGGATCTCAAACGCGCTCCCTCATTCCGGAATTTGCAGCATCGGCTGGCTGATCGTATCTTCGACTGGGCGCAGGTCGGCGCGGTTCATCTTCAGACGCCCCCCTATTACGAAAACGTACGCGCGCTTGTGAGCCGGAGTGTGGCCGAGCATAATGCCGCCTTCCTGCCGTGGGGCGATGGCAAAGCCGTCATTCCACTCGCGGGTGCGGAAGACGTATCCCGCGTAGCCGCAACTCTTCTCGCCGGCTCCGGCATGCCATCGGAGAATGCGTACCCTCTGGTGAGCGAAACTCTAACCGTGCGGGAGATCGTCGAGACTCTTGGCCGGGCACTCGGGCGGGAGATTCGATATGTGCCAATTACCGACGAACAGTGGGCTGATGCGGTAAAGGAGCGACTCAATTCTCACGCCCTCGATCATCTGACCCATCTTTGGCAGTACTTCCGGAAAAGTGAGGAACACTACCAAGCTACCGATGCCATTCGTGCGGTTACTGGCAGAAATCCGCTAACGCTGGAGGAATTCTTCCTGGCGAACGCCAAATCTTTCGGCGCCGCGGTTCAATGAACCAGCCTTTCGGCCCGGTTAGAAGAAAATCTGAGTCTATGGGATGATATGTATCATCCCACTAGGCGGGAGGTTCCGATGTCGCCCGAAACCATCTTCCAAATCCATCTCGTTTTAGGTTATGTCGCGTGCCTGCTTTGCTTCGGCACGTACGTTCTTCCCAAGCTGAGGTCGATGGACCGATTCGACGCACACCGCGTCATCGCTACCGTGCATAGCTTCCGCTTCTTCGGGCTCGTCTTTATCCTTCCAGGCATCGTTGGCCCCAATCTGCCAGCTGGCTTCGCCACGTTCGCCGCCTACGGGGACTTCGCAACGGGGGTGCTGGCCCTTCTGGCGCTTCTCACGGTAAGGATACGTCCGCTCTTTTGGCTGTTAGTCGTCGCCTTCAATCTCGTGGGCGCAGCCGATATCCTCATCGACTATTACCACGCCAACCAGCTCGGCCTTCCTGCGCTGGCGGGCCAGTTGGGCGCCACCTATGCAATCCCGATCATCTATGTGCCCATGCTGATGATCACGCACGTCGTCGCATTCTATTGGTTGGTGCGTCCAGGGGTCGACAAGCAGTGGAGTAGGAAGCTGCTGCAGATACACCCCTGAAATGGAGACCTGATATGTCCAATCTCGTTGGCATGGTTACCGGCACGGCCGTTTACGCGGGCTCGACCCCGTCTGCCCAGGCCTGGTTCGCCGGTGGTGAGCGCGTCGGCTACGACCCCAAAGCGCGCGCCATCGTTCGAGCACAAGGTGCGGCTCTCAACGTGTTCTTGCGGCGGGAGGGAGATTTCGCTCACGCCGTGTCCTTCCTGCCAGGATTTCCCGATGGTTCCTTTGGATGGGCCAAGGTTCTGCCGCATTTACCGAACGCTCCGGAGATGCCGAAGCTCTTCGTCGAATATGTCGGCATGGGCGACAGTGATAAGCCCGAAGACTATGCCTATTCCACGGCCGAACGCACCGATCTCCTCGAAGCGATTTGGCGGGATCTCTCCGTCCGGTCCACAACGCTGGTCGCCTTCGATTTTTCCTCTCTTGTCGTTTTGGAGCACCTGCAACGCCGACTTGAGCGCTCAAAGCTGGGCGAACCCGTGGGCGGTCCCGACATACGCGGAGTCTTCATCTTCAATGGCGGGCTCTTCACGGACGGCCACTCCCACCCGTGGTACACCACCCCGATGTTGCGCCGCCTCCCCAACCGGGCCCGCCCGCGCCTGGGCCGCCCCTTCGCGCTCTTCAAGAGGATGCCAGGAGTAAGGAAGATGTGGTCCAAAAGCTATCACGTAACGGATTCCGAGATCCGCGAGCTTCATAGCGCCATGGACCGCCACGATGGCCTGTTCTACCTCGCCGCAGGAGCGAGCTTTGTGGCTGATCACAAAGCGCAAGGCGATCGGCTCGACTTCGGCCGCCTCTTCAAGGCTTACCGCGGCGAATTCCCGTTCCTGGTGGGAGGCGGCGATGAAGATCCCTTTGAACACCGGCAGGTTGACCTCGCGCAGGAACAGCTAGGCAAGTTCGGCCTCAAGATCGAGCGATTGCCCGGCGGTCACCTCACCACGTATGAACAGCCGGGAGCCTTGGCGGCTTTGATCTCGAAGTTCGAGCGAGGACTCTGTTCGTGACCAACGAAAAAGGAGGCATTATGGGAAAGGAAATGAGGAGCGCTGCAATTCCACACCAGGTCGTCCGCCTCGATATTGCCGTGCGAGACAGCTACGACGATTTTTGCCGGCGGTTTGAGGCCGCTGTTCCTATGTGGGATCGAAATCGCGGGATTGAGCTGGTTGAGCGAAAGGCCCCATGGCCGGAGGTCGCCGCGGCTGTGAGTGGATCGGCGCCGCATGATTTTCTCCTTTACTGGAAGCTGGACATAGCGCCTCTGATGAGTCTCGCCGGCAACACACGGCGGGCAACCGAATACTTGATGGGAAACCATGCCATCGCAGAGACGATGTACCGGCACGACCCTGCCGTGGCTCTATACGTTCCATTGCGCTGTGCGATCTACGAATCCGGCGAAGGAACGAAATTCAGTATCGAACAGCCTAGCGCAACTCTTGCGGGACTGGGTCGCGATGAGATTACGCAGGTCGGAATCGACCTGGATCACAAACTCGTCCGACTGCTAGCCGCTCTGAACGCAGAAGTTCCAGCGGAACTTTTAGAATCCCGCACGGTTTCGAGGCCGGACTGATGCCGCTGGATGAACTGTCCAATCGGCGTTTCCCAGTACTAACTTGTGATTTAGGCGAGCGGTCTTCGGAACGTCAGCACTTCCGTAACTCCACTGGATTCGTTCGCGTCTTCATCGAGGTGTCACGCGCTCTCGTCTAGTCGCGATTCTTGCATGTAAAGATGCGCGGTGCAGAATACGGACTTTGAGTCCGTCACGCGGAGCCTGATCAGGTCACCGCTGCCACAGGATTCGTGCGTATTCAAGCGGGATCGCAACGTGGTCGCAATGAGGTATCACGCGCGCCGTATAGTCAGTTGCTGGGCGGACCGCAGACACAGCAGCGCTGTAAACGTAGGTGGCTGGCGCGCCGTCCAATTGGCGAACGCGCCGCATCTCCTGAAGTTCGGGAGCACTGCCATTGATTCCTTCCGCATAAAGCTCAACTCGCATCGCCCGCGGGTCGAGATCGTTCAGGAATATTTCGACTTCAAACACGTGGTAGTCTGCATTGGTTTCCACTCGCAATTTTTCGAAGCGCATCGAGCCCCACTTCTGATCCATCGCATTCTGCCAGTCGACTATTTGTCGGCCTATAGCGCCGTTGTTCGCTGCGCGCTCACGGAATGCGGTGGCAGCCAGGGAATAGTGTTGTTCAGTGTATTCACATACCGCGCGGCTCGCGGAAAAACGCGGCGTCAACCTCGCCATGCTTTCCCGCATTCGCGCCACCCAGACGGCAGGAACTCCATTCTCGTCTCGGGTATAGAACTCCGGAATCACCTCGCGCTCGAGCAGGTCGTAAAGCGCGTTTGCTTCGGCAGCCTCCCAGGCGGGATCGGCGCCATGTTCCTGGCCATCTCCCAACGCCCATCCAACTGCGGGCGTGTATGCTTCCGCCCACCAGCCATCCAGCTCCGACAGATTGATACCGCCGTTGACGAGCACCTTCATCCCACTAGTCCCGCAAGCCTCCCACGGCCGACGTGGCGTATTGATCCAAACATCCACACCCTGTACCAAGTGCTCGGTCAAATTCATGTCGTAGTCACTGAGGAAGATTACATGCGGTCGTGCCTCCGGCTGTCGGATGAAATGTATCCATTCCTTAATCAGAGCTTGCCCCGCCTGGTCTGCTGGATGCGCCTTGCCGGCAATGATGAGTTGCACCGGACGCTCAGGGTTGATCAGCAGACGAAGTAGCCGTTGCGGGTCTTGCAGCAACAGGTTCGGTCGCTTATAGGTCGCGAAACGCCGCGCAAAGCCCAGTGTCAAGGTGTTGGGATGAAAGAGATATTTCGCAGCTTCAATTTTCTCAGCCGCTGCGCCCGCCGCCGCTAGATCCCGGGACAGTCGGGCGCGGGCGTATTCAACGAGAGACTTGCTGGAGGCGACACGAAACTCCCAAAGCTTGGCATCCGGGATCCGGCGAACCTCCTGTTCCATATTTTCCGTTGTCCCTAGCCAGCGATCCTTTCCGCAGCTTCCCGTCCAAAGATCGTCGGCAGGAGCCGAGTCCCAAGTGGCCACGTGCACTCCATTAGTCACATATCCGACTGGGACTTCGTTCTCTGGCCAGCGCGGAAACAGAGGAATAAAGAGGTGTCGGCTGACCTGGGCATGTAAGCGGCTCACCCCATTCACCGCGCCGCTGCCTCGAATCGCCAGATATGCCATGTTGAAAGTTTCCGACGAGTCGTCTGGATTCTGGCGCCCCAGGGCCAGCAGATCCTGAAGTGAGATGCCGAGTTTCTTTTCGGCATACCACCCGAGGTATTGCTCGATGAGGACAGGAGCAAAACGGTCAAAACCAGCGGCCACCGCCGTATGGGTTGTGAAGAGATTTCCCGCTCGTGTCACCGCCAGTGCAACTTTGAAGGGCTGCCCGGTCTCTTCCATGAAGCTGCGGGCACGTTCCAATACAGCGAATGCCGCATGTCCTTCATTGAGGTGGCAGACCTCTGGCAGGAGCCCAAGTGCGCGGAGCAATCTCCATCCGCCGATCCCGAGCAGCAGTTCCTGCTTGAGGCGCAACTCCGGGCCACCGCCGTAGAGTTCGCTCGTAATCCCTCGATGAGCGGGGAAGTTCGCAGCGTCATTGCTGTCTAGCAGGTAGAGCTTCACTCTGCCGACCTGGACTTGCCAAGCGCGCAACCAGACCGAGTATCCAGGCAGTGCGATCTCCAGTCGCAGCCACTCCCCATTTGGTTGGCGCAATGGTGTGATCGGCAACTGTCCTGGGTCGTTGTATGGATAGAGGGCTTGTTGCTCGCCGTTTCTATCGATCATCTGGCGAAAATAGCCCTGCTGATAAAGCAGCCCCACGCCTACGACCGGCACACCCAAATCACTGGCAGCTTTGAGTTGATCGCCAGCCACATTGCCGAGTCCCCCCGAGTAAATAGGCAGAGCTTCGCTCAACATGAATTCCATGCTGAAATACGCAGCGCAGGTCATCGAGCCCTGCGAATGATTCTGTTGAAACCACGCGGGCGCTTCCGCCGCGTACCTGCTGGCTTCCACCAAACGATTTACGGTTTTCCGAAAAACGGGATCGGCCAACACGTGCTCGATCTGGTCTCGCGAGACCGTCTGGAGGACGACCCAAGGATTTTGCGTGATCTCCCACAGTCTAGGATCAAGCTGCCGCCATACTTCGTCGGTGGCATGATTCCATGACCAGCGCATATCCAAGGCGAGTTCTGCCAGCGAATCGAAGCCCTCGATCTCGATAGGCAGGAGGTTATAGATCGGGTGGCTGACGCGGACTGGCTCGCTCATGATGATTTCTCCGTAGTAGTCGACACAGCCAGAGTATCTCCGACGATCGCTTGTGCTTCCTCCAGGATGCGATGCAGATGATCCGGTCCCTGGAAGCTCTCCGCATAGATCTTGTAGATGTCCTCAGTCCCAGACGGACGCGCCGCGAACCAACCGCTCTCGGTCATTACTTTCAACCCGCCGATGGGCGCATCGTTGCCTGGTGCACGGGTAAGGATCGCCTTGATCTTTTCCCCGGCCAGATCTGTGGACCGGACCTGCTGCGGCGAGAGTCTCTCTAATATCTGTTTTTGTTCTGGCGTAGCTGGCGCCTCAACCCGGTCATAAATGGGCTCGCCAAACTCGCGCGTGAGTTCGCGGTAGATCTCGCCGGGATCGCGGCCCATGCGCGCCGTGATCTCTGCTGCGAGCAAAGCCGGGACCATTCCGTCTTTGCCCGTCGTCCACACACTTCCATCCATGCGAACGAACGAGGCACCCGCGCTCTCTTCGCCACCGAAGCCAAGCGAGCCGTCCAGTAGGCCATCGACGAACCACTTGAAACCAACCGGCACCTCGTAAAGCTTCCGGCCAAGCTTCGCAGTGACGCGATCAATCATCTGGCTGCTCACTACCGTCTTGCCCACTGCCGCCGTCTCACCCCATCTTGGCCTGTGTTGGAAGAGAAAGAAGATGGCTACCGAAAGGTAGTGATTGGGCGGGAGCAGCCCTGTGCTCTTGGTGACAATCCCATGGCGGTCGTGGTCAGTATCGCAGGCAAATGCGATCTCGAAGCTATCCTTCAGGCGGATCAAGCTCTGCATTGCATAAGGTGAGGATGGGTCCATGCGGATCTGACCGTCCCAATCTACGCTCATAAAGCGAAACGTCGGGTCGACGTCCTCGTTCACGACGGTGAGGTTTAGCCCGTAGCGGTCGGCAATTGGTCCCCAGTAGTGGATCCCGGCACCGCCAAGCGGATCGACTCCCATGCTGATCTTCGTCTCCCGCAGGACATCTATATCAATCACATTGGCGAGATCAGCAATGTAAGCATTGCGATAGTCGTGCATATGGGTTGTAGTTGCGCGAAGAGCTTTTTCGTAAGGAATCCGTTTGACACTGTGAAGACCGTTCTCGAGAAACTCATTTGCCTTGGCCTCGATCCAAGCGGTGACGTCGGTTTCCGCCGGCCCACCATTTGGTGGATTGTATTTGAACCCACCATCATGTGGCGGATTGTGGGATGGCGTGATGACGATGCCGTCGGCGAGACCTGTTTTTCGTCCGCGGTTGTACGTGAGAATGGCGTGCGAAACGACAGGAGTAGGAGTGTATTCACCCTCCTCTGCCAACATGACGTCTACTCCATTTGCCGCCAGCACCTCTAGCGCGCTGGCAAGAGCCGGTACGGAAAGGGCATGCGTGTCCATGCCGAGAAACAGCGGGCCATCAATCTTCTTCTGTTTCCGGTACATGCAAATGGACTGACTAATAGCCAGGATATGCCATTCGTTGAAAGCCCTTCTGAATGCGGAACCACGATGTCCTGAGGTGCCGAAAGCAACTCGTTGTTCCGGCAGAGAAGGGTCAGGCATTTCCGTGTAGTAAGCCGTGACGAGTCTGGGTACGTTCACCAGCATCGACAACTCGGCTGGCTTTCCTGCATTAGGACTCACTTCCATGATCACTCCTCAAAATGGGGGCGTTTCGACTCCTCGCGAGTAAGCATCCTGCCTGAGGGGTGAAGATTCGCCATGCGGCTGTCTAACATCTCCTTCATCCCGCTTTAAGAATTCGTGTGTGGTGTAATCTGCTCTCTCGTGCTATTCACTTGGCTCGACTTAGCCAGAGAGATACCGTTTTGGATGCCGCGAGGAAAGTTGTCCGTGGTCTGCGCGGCGGTCTACGGACGCCTTCGCGAGTATCAGTAACGTGAAGTGTGCGTCCAGCGAAGGCTGGCATGAACAGTGGGTGAAAGTCCCACCGGGGTAAGAGTCCAAGCCCTGTAGCTTGAATAGCAGGAAGGAAGGAAACTGAAAATCCTGAAGCCTATTGACAAAGCCTTCTGAAAAGGATGGCGAGCGAGTTGCCGGGCCGTAACGCAAGTGAACCCATATGGCCTCGAAAGTACTGAAATCCGAAGGCCGAGCCCTCACTTTTCGGGCGAAGGCAGCATGGTGCGTCGCAAGGACTGATGCGGCGAAACACTTCGGCGGGGTTGGTAGGGACAGCACGGTGACAAGGTCATGCTAAGCAACTGGAGAAACCCTCCTCGCCCCGTTGAGAAATCGGCGGAGCAGGGAAGCCGTATAACCGGTGACACCGGGAAGTCGGCGGACGGCGAGAGGGATTCGGCTGGGTCTGTAGTAGCGAGGAAGCGGAGTAATTCCCGTGGAGCGAAGAGGCCCTGCTGTTTGTGATGGCTCTAACAAAACGGGAGGCAAGGGTGAGATGACAAAAACGCCCATCAGTTTGCAGGACCTGAGAAGGAGTCTATATGTCAAGGCGAAGGCAGAACCGTCTTGGCGTTTCTGGGGACTATACGTCCATGTCTGCAAGATGGAGACTTTGTGGGAAGCCTACCAGATGGCGAGCCGTAATGACGGGGCTCCGGGCATTGACGGGGTCACGTTTGAAGCCATCGAGGAAAGCGGAGCGGAGAGTTTTCTCGTGCAGATTCGGGATGAATTAGTTACCAACACGTATCGGCCCATGCCGGCACGGAAGAAGGAGATTCCAAAGGACGGGGGAAAGAAAGTCCGCGTCCTTTCGATTCCTGCAATCCGTGATCGAGTGGTCCAGGGGGCGTTAAAGCTCATCCTGGAGCCGATCTTCGAAGCTGACTTCCAAACAGGGTCGTTTGGATATCGACCGAAGCGGACGGCGCATGAAGCCGTAGCCCGGGTAGCCAGAGCGATCGTCGAAGAGAAGACGCGCATCATTGATTTGGATTTAGCCTCCTATTTCGATAACGTGCAGCACTCTCTGTTGTTAGAGAAAGTGGCTCGGCGGGTCCATGATGATGCGGTCATGCATTTACTCAAGATGATTCTGAAGGCGACCGGAAAGAAAGGCGTTCCCCAAGGCGGTGTGATTTCACCTTTGCTCAGTAACCTCTATCTGAATGAGGTAGACCGGATGCTGGAGAAGGCGGTGGATATCACGCGAAGGGGCAAGTCAACCAAAGTCCAGTACGCGCGTTTTGCGGACGACATGGTGATCTTGATCGACGCTGAACGGCGGAATGACTGGCTGGTGGAGGCGATAGACAAACGGCTGCGCGAGGAGTTCGCGAAGCTCCGCGTTGAGATCAACGAGGACAAGAGTCGGATGGTGGATCTGAAGAAGGGAGAGAGCTTCACTTTTCTGGGCTTTGAATATCGGCGTGTACTGAGCCTTCAGCGGAAATGGCGACCAAACTATGTGCCCAAGCTGAAGAAGCGGACAGCGCTGTTTGAAAAGCTCAGGGAGATCTTCCGGCAGCACGTCAGCTGGCCCGTCGAGACTGTGATTGCGAAAATCAATCCGGTTCTGCGCGGTTGGGTGAACTACTTTCGGGTCGGCCATTCGAGTATTTGTTTTGGGGTGGTCAAACGCTGGGTAGAGGAGAAGGTACGGCGGCATTTGATGCGAGCCCGGGGCCGCAAAGGTTTCGGCTGGACGCGATGGAGTAGCGAATGGCTATACGGTCGGCTGGGTCTGTTTAACAACTACCAGCTCCGTCGATGGTCAGGTGCGAAAGTCGCCCCAGCACGATAGGCCACATAACTCTTGGCACAAAGCAAACAGGTGCGCCCAGTGCGGGAAATCCGCACGCTGGGTGCGATGTGGCGGGGGCTGGAAACGGATTCACGGTTTGGCTATTGAGGCACTCCCAGAGGAAACGGGGAGCAACAAGCTAGGCTGGACCTTCGGAATACCGCGCCAGTCCTCGACCCGACCGGCCAGCGTTTACGAATCACGAACTTTAACCCACTTCGGTCAAAGGCGCTCCGATTCTGGATGGGGCCATCTTAAATACCAAACAACTGAAGAAAAATAGTGCGCGTTTTCTAAATCGCGCTACAACGCTGCGAAAGCCACGGCTCTCCTCTCGTCATTTCAATAGGCGTTGGCAGCTCCGATCTTGAGCTTCCCGGCCCGTCGTTTGAGCTAGAGACTCTGCCTCCTCCCAACGTGAAGAGGCTTCCAGCCTTCCTTGCCATTGCGCCTCACCTCCTCGTTTGACCCGCAAGATGTCGTCCAGGAAACCTTGCTATTGCCGTTCAATCCATAAAGCCTGAAAGGAAACTCCGAATGTACTGTTCACATTGTGGTTGGGAATTCGACGAATGCAACGAGTCACAGCCTGTTTGCCCCTCCTGTGGCGAGTCAGACTTCGCTACTATCGACGATAACAGCGCAGACTCCTTGCACGATCTCGTCCTGGAAATTGAAAAAGGCGTGTCCGCCTACAAAAGCGTTTGTTGGAATTGCCATAAACCCGTCGCAAGCGACAATCCATCCACCCCGAAATGTCCCTCCTGTGACTGGTATCGGTGTGCCAAGTGTGGATCTTGCAAACGCGGATGTCCTGCGAAGTAGTTTTCCCGAGCTTTCAATTCTTCTCTTCAGGCTGGTCGGAGCTGACGTGCCAACCCAATTTTCGACCGGCCATGCCTCTTCCAGAGGATTCTCAGATGAAATTCCGATCAACCAGATGGGCAGAGTGCGGCCGCAAAATCTGCCACTTCGACTCTCTATCAGCGCTGCGGCATGCAGCCAATCTTCCTGAGAACGAAACCGTCGTGATCTATCCATGTTCATATTGCGACGCGTTGCATGTCGGGCATCAGCGTTGGCACAACCGTGCGCTTAGGCGGCAACAAAACGTGAAGACGAATCAACCGAAACTTGCGCATGACTTGGTTTGGAGACTGGCACGGTGCGAACGCAGGATTGCGCGCGCCGAAGCAGCACTCGCCAACCTCCACAACCCCCGGGAAATCACGATTCGTAAATACAAGCAACGGCTTAGCGATTTGCGGAAGTACTTGGCGCAGTTCCAGACTCAGCAACGCAATCGCACACCGGCGATCAAAGCTGTAAATCCACCGCAGAGCTAACCAAATCATTGGTTTACTTCTATGCCGATTCGCTCGAAGCTTCCGCGCATAGACGATGCTGTTCACAAACCCAGTCAGTTTCGTGAGGCCTTCATGATTGCGTCCGATCGCATTCTCAAGATGATTACGCTCATCCGTATGTTTGGCGCGGCGCGTTCTGCTCCAACCGCAGAGGACGATCTCGCTACAACTGCGGCTGAACCTATCTCGCCAGAACTTGTGCGTTTGCTTCGGTTCAGTAAACCCGAAGAAAGCAGAGATCAAGGTTTCAGCAGCTAGCTACTCAATCAGTTCAATCGTGATTGAAATTACCGAGTCTGGTTCAATCACCATCTCAATCGTTCACTTTTTGCAGTCCAGCGCCTCGCCGTATTCCATTCCATCTCTGATGAAAGAACCTTCCTAATATGAAGCGAGCTGCACTCTATCTGACTGTTTCCACCCTCGATCAGCATCCAGAAAGTCAACTTTACGACTTGCGCTCTTGGTCGGCAGCGCAGATTCCAAATCGTCCAGGAGTACGCGAAGCGTCACGAAAAATACTGGAAATCCGTCAGGCGCTTTTCACAGAAGATCAATTTGTCCGCTGAAAATAGCGACTGCCACTCAGGGTTGTCGTGGATCGCGGCCTCAACTGTTAGATCGAGGCGCTTACGTTCCCAGAGTGCCGTGTAGCCCTCGGAGACGTTTGAGGAAAGGATGAGCGAAACGCGCCGGCTGCAGGCTACCATGCGGGTTCAGCATATCTAGGAAGCGTTCCGCTTATAAATGTTCAGCATTTCTCCTAATCGAACTGAACATCAACTTCACAGAAAGGAATTTACGGAATGCAAACAAGCTCTCACATTGCTCTCACTGCTGCTGTCGTTCTGATTCTTATTCATCTCAAATTGACGAATTTCCGGGCATTCTTGCTTACTATGGCTTTTCTTGTCGGCGTGGGCGCTGATAGCGCGATACTCCAATTCTGGGGATTCGATCAAGTCCCTGTCGGTATTACGTTGCTTCTTCCGATCATAGCCGTCGTCGCCACCTGGTTGATTCATCTGGCGATAGGAAACCTTGGGCATGGTCTGATCGCCCTGGGGATTATCGTCGCGGCTGTAGTCGTCTTTTTGCTGTTTTATAAAGCCATCTTGGTGATCTGTGGCGCTTTCCTGGTGTGGATAATGGTAGGCACACCTGGCACCGAAGGAGAGGACTACCTTCGCGCCGAAGCGATTCATAGCATCATTCCCGAGGTTTCGGTTGGCGAGGCCTATTGGGCCGAAAAATCTGGGTTGATGTAAGAATGGGTCGAAGGCCGGAACGAGATGTTCGACCGATGCCGCGTGTGTAAATGCCTTGTAATTGACCGCATCTCGTCCTGAGTGATGTGGGATACTCCAGGTTGCCCGCGCAGGTGGGACAACCTTTCCGGCGTGGATATTCCTCGATGAGCCAACAGGAGAAGCCAAGGCCTAAGTGCCTTGGCTTCCCGTGCGACTGCCGACAGATGCTGGGGTGTGATCCCGGCTTTGTCATCATGCGGCTTCTGATGCGACTGCAACGATGGCAGCAGTCTACGCCGCCTTCGCAGCAGATTTCTTGGCCGCCCAACGCGCCTTCGCCGCCGCCGCCAACTTCTTTTTCGTAGACTCACTCATAGGATTCCGCGCTCCCTTTGCAGCGGGAGAGGCAACTGGAGAAGCCTTGGCTGACTTCACTGTCTTCGGAGCCACAGCTGCCGCTTTCTTGGAAGCAGCCTTCACAGCCCTCTTCTTCTTTGCCCACCGTTTCTGCTGCGCCTCGGCCATTCGCTGGCGTGCTTCAGAACTAATGACGCGCTTTGCGGCGCTCGGCTTGGTTCCGAGTGCAGGTGAGATAGTTTTGGTAGCAGTTTTGGCTGAGGAGACAATAGCTCCGCTCAGGGCTTCAAGTGCGGCGATAGCTTGGTCTATGCGGTCGCGCTGGACGCGAAGGTCAGTGAGGAATTGTGCAGTATCCATATGGGCTTTACTCATTCTATCGTGGATGGTAGCAGTGCTATGGTCGCTACACAATAATCAGTGCGGTTCCGTTTTTAGCGCAATAAGAAAAGGCCGACGTTGCCAGCCGGCCAATCCCAGCTCACAGGTTGTCTGGAGTTACTTCTTCGCGGTTGCTGCTTTCACGGGTGCAATGGCGTCCTTCACCGCTTTTGCAACATAGAACTTTGCCGTGGTCTTGGCCTTAATCTTGATGGCCTCGCCAGTCTGCGGATTGCGACCAGTCCGTGCTGCACGCTGAACCTTCTTCAGGCGGCCCAGACCAGGCACCACAAACACCCCAGTTTTCTTAGCCTGAGTCACGGCTAGTTCAGCCAGATTGTCCAGAAATGTTGCCGCCTGCTTGTTTGTGATTTCGCTTTTTTCCGCTAGCAGGCGAATCACCTGCGTCTTTGTCATGGTTGTAGTAGCCATTTAGTAATGTTCTCCCTCGTGGGCTTCACACCCGATTTCTTGAATTGCAGATGATTCTAACGCATGTAGCTGGACATGACAGCGAACTGCCGTACTACTCCTTCAGTTTTAGCTTGTCTTTGTTCGCCTCAAGAAACTCGCGTAAGTCCTGCGCTCTATCCAGAAGCTTTATCCACTGCTCGTAATACAAGGTGACCGGGAAGCGGCCAAGGCCGTACACGCTGACACCGCCCTTGTCGGACACTTTGAAGCTCATGGTACCGCTACGTGCTTCCTTAGCTTTGAGCGCAGCGAGTTGTGCTTTCAATTCTTCGTAGCTCGGTTCGGTCATTTGGTGGTCTCCATTGGAGGTTGTACAAGTGATTACATCTAATGCGGAATCCATGTTTCACCTT
The DNA here is from genome assembly GCA_963738165.1 of uncultured Acidobacteriota bacterium. Classification (GTDB taxonomy): domain Bacteria; phylum Acidobacteriota; class Terriglobia; order Terriglobales; family Acidobacteriaceae; genus TOLSYN. Next base: position 42,055 of record CAVTVE010000005.1, on the reverse strand, counting down.
CTAGCCACGGTTTTCGCGGAGCACGCGGCAGATATTCGTTCCATATTTCGCGACGGTACTGGACCCAATTCCCGGGACGGAGAGTAGGTCCTCGGTTTTTACAGGGTGGCTGGTAGCCAGAGCCCTCAGTGTGCGGTCGCTCAATATCCGAAACGCTGGCACGCCACGCCGCCGGGCTTCGACCAGACGCCAGTCGCGCAGCGCCGCTTCGAGGCGGATATCCATCTCAGCTTCAGCCCTCTTCGTATTCGCCAATTTCCCCGGTCCCGCCGCTATTTCAGGATTCGATGCCCGCTTCCGACTAGAGACAGTAGGCGTCTTCTTCCTTTTCCGCTTGCCAGGTGGGGGCGCAATGTCCTTCATGACGAATGCGACCGGCGTCTTTTCATCCACGGTCTGCCCGGTGTGCGTAAGACTGGCCTTACGGTACGGAATCTGTTTCCCATCTTTTTGAAAGGCCTCGTCTGAGAGTTGCAGAAGTCCTGCACGCGCCATGGCGCCGAGTACTTCTTCGAATGCGTCGCGGCTCATCTCGGCGTTGGGACACAGTTCTGCGAACAGCTTGCCGGTTGATTTCGCGCCACCCGAGCGCAACATGGCTACCACACGTAGGAGCGCCTTGTGCTCCGCCTCTGTCGCGGTACGGAACCGCTGCGCGGCGCACTGACCGGGAGCGCAGAAATCGCATATCCCGCACCGCTTATCTCCGTCAGCAATGTCGCCGAAGTGGCGTACCAGGGTGGCCATGCGGCACAAATTGCTCTCCGCATAACGCATCATCTGCTCGATCTGTGCCCGCTTCTGCTCACCCTGGGCGACATAGGATTCGCGCCACTGGTCGTGGCCCCGGCTCGCGTTCTCGGCGGAGTCCACCACGGCGCCGCCATGGATCCAGAGCTTTTCAAGGGCCTTGTCGAACACCTCTTCATCCATCCGGAGCTTGCTGATTAAGGACGCCTTTTCATTTGGCTCGGCCCGGAGCTGGGTAAAGATCGCCTCCAGCACAGTCACGTCTGGATAGTCGCGCTCGTAGAAGAATTTGTGGGTGTAGCGATCGGCATAGGAGTGCATCAGGATCGCGCGGCTGGGCGCACCGTCACGTCCGGCGCGTCCGATTTCCTGGTAGTACGCTTCGAGGCTTCCCGGCAAAGCAGTGTGGATCACGGTACGGACGTCAGCCTTATCGATTCCCATGCCAAAGGCAATCGTTGCCACCATCACCTGTATCCGACCTTTTTGAAATTCTTCTTGAACTTGCTGGCGGCGTCCGGCATCGATCCCAGCGTGATAGGCAGCGGCAGCAAAGTGGATGGCAAGTTCAGCGGCAAGACTTTCAGCGTGCTTTCGCGTGGGTGTGTAGACGATTGCCGGCCTACGTTTCGCCTCTTGCAACAGTTCGCCGGCGAGCTCAGCCCGCTGGGAAGGCGCGATTTCGACAACCTCAATTGCAATGTTGGCGCGGCGAAAGCCATGAACGAAGCGGTTTGTCTGCGCCAGCCCCAACTGCTCGACGATGTCATTTTGAACAACTGGCGTTGCAGTAGCAGTCAGCGCTATGACCGGCGCCGGACGAAAGCGGGGCAGGTACTGACCCAGCATGCGGTAATCCGGCCGGAAATCGTGCCCCCATTGCGAGATGCAGTGCGCCTCGTCAATGGCAATCAGGGATGGCAGTCGTTTGGCCAACATCTCCGGGAAACCGGCCACCCGCAACCGCTCCGGCGCAATGAAAAGGAACTGCGTCTTGCCACTGAGGTAATCGACCAAGCCTGCCGCGACTCAGCGCGCGGACGGCCCGAGTGAATGCGGTCAACGGCAAAGCCTTGCGCCTTGAGCTTCGCTACCTGATCCTCCATTAAGGCAATCAACGGGCTGATCACCAGCGTCGTACCGCCGCGCGCGATGCCCGGCAATTGATAGCATAGCGACTTGCCCGACCCTGTAGGCATCACCAGCAACACGTCCCGACCTTCGATGGCCGCCCGGCAGACGGCTTCCTGGTTCGACCGGAAAGAGGAAAAACCGAAAGCTTTGTGCAGGAGACTATTCAGGTCGCCTATTGGCAACGGCTCGCCAGTGGACGTGTCCAGAGTGCAGTGAACGCTTCGTGGATTTGGAACCACAACCTCTGTCGATGGAGCCACAACTTGCGCCGGTACCTTCCCGGCAGGCGGCACCTGACCAACCTTGCCCACCACTGCCGTCACGTAATCTTCAATGCCTTTCAGGAATAGCCCCAATTGAGCCTCCCCGCGCTGGATCCTCTTGAGATATGCTTCCCACTGACCGGTCATAGCGGGGCTCTTCACCTCAGGGTGAACCACCTCGATAAGCCGGATGCCCTTGTCCGTGGCTTCGAGTGTCTTTCCTCGCCGCACAATGTAATCACGGTTGAGTAGAACCTCGATGATGGACGCCCGAGTCGCAGGCGTCCCCAGACCGGTTTCCTTCATGGCATTCGCTAGTTCTTCCTCGTCAAGAGTCTTCCCAGCTGTTTCCATGGCCGTGAGCAGCGTTCCTTCGGTGTACCGCTTGGGTGCCCGGGTCTTCTTTTTCAAGGCTTCAACGTCGATCACCTCCTGCGGCTGGCTCTTGGCCAAACCCGGCGGCAAGACCTGTTCCTCCCGCTCGTCCTCGCCGCTTCCCTGCCCCCGCTTCGCCTTCTTCTCGACGGCGATGTCCAGCACCTTCCAACCGGCCTGCTGCACAGCGGTTCCAGATGCATGATAGCGGTCGACGATGTCGCTGTTTGTAATCGCGGTGATCACGGTTGTAACCGACCAGATGTGGTCGTCCTGCCAGGCGCTGAGCAGGCGCCGGCAGATCAGATCGTAGATCTTACGTTCGTCGTCCGACAGGCGACTCTTCCCTGCAGACGTTGCGGTGGGAATGATGGCGTGGTGATCGGTCACCTTGGAGTCGTCAATGAACCGCCGTCCCAAGGCCCGCTCGCCCGGGCCCGGCGCCAGATGCTCCCGATAAGGACCTTGGATGTTCTTGACGATTCCCAGCAGCGTGGGCGCTACATCCTGGGAGAGGTGTCGGCTGTCCGTGCGCGGATAGCTGATGAGCTTGTAGCTTTCATACAGAGCCTGCGCGACATCCAGCGTTTTTTGCGCGCTGAAGCCATAGAGGCGGTTGGCATGACGCTGCAGTTCAGTTAGATCGTAAAACAGCGGTGGAGCCATGCGCTGCGTTTCCGATTGAATTGATTCGATGGCGGCCTGACCTGCACGCGCGCGCTCGATAATCTTCTTCGCTTCTTCTCCATCCGTGGGCAGCCGCATCGCCTTCTGCCGCGATTCTTTGTCGGCCCCCTCTCCAACCTTCGCGCGGAACCACGTACCCCGGTAGAGATTCTGCTGAGCGTCTCCCGTGGGACACCGGTCACTTGGGCGAAAATCGGCCACGATTTCTAGGTACTCTTCGGGCGCGAATTGGCGAATGGCAAGTTCACGCTCGACCACCATCGCCAGCGTGGGCGTCTGAACGCGCCCCACCGAAAGCTTTTCGTTGTCGGCAAGAGAATAGGCGCGCGATAGGTTCATGCCTACCAGCCAATCTGCCTGGCTGCGGCCTCGCGCCGCATCCGCTAGCGAGTCGTAGTCAGTTCCCGGCCGCAGGGCTGCGAACCCTTTGCGGATGGCTTCGGGCGTGAGCGAAGAAATCCATAGGCGGCTAAACGGCTTTCGACACTGTACTGACTCGTAAATATAACGGAAGATCAATTCCCCTTCGCGGCCGGCATCCGTCGCACAAACGACGCGCGAAACCTTCGGGGAGTTTAGGATTCGCTTTACGATCTCGAATTGATCCTTAGTTTTTTCGTAGACTACAAGTGGCCACTGGCTGGGCAACATAGGGAGTAGGGCGCGCTGCCAGCGGCGCCATTCAGGATTGATTTCGTGCGGCTGGGCAAGGCTTACCAGATGCCCCACGGCCCACGTCACAACGTAGCGGTTGCCGTGCAGGTATCCGTCGCCGCGGCTGGTCGCACCCAGCTCCCGGGCGATATCACGTGCCACCGAAGGTTTTTCCGCCAGCACGGCGATGGTACCGGATTCCAGATCCGCCATAATTCCATAGTAATGCTTCTGCTTCCGATTGAACGGGGCCGCGCCAGAAATGGGCCGCTACCTACACATCAGGAGGGTTTGAGAATTCGTGCTTGGTACTATTCCTGGATTGTTTCTTCAGCAGCACTCGGGTGCGGGATGGACTTTACGCTTATGTCAAACCGGACTTTTCGGCCCAATAAGCAAAACCCGGCCGGGGAGTTCAAGCACCGCCGGACAGAGGATTGGAAAACCATCAAGCCGGGTGAATCGCTTGCCGTCAGCTACAAAAGGACTGCTTTGTTCGATGTCCAGAATGCTCCTGGAGTCTACGAATATTGGGGAGAATACGAGCCGCCCCGGCTTTCAGCAGCAGACGTAACAGCTCTTGAACAGGCAGGAATTGACTTCCCTCGGGAGTCACTTACAAGTGCTCATTTACGATTCGAAAGGCCGGAACACGGCAAATAGGGTTAGATAGTCTACCAAGGGTCTCACTATCTCGAGGTGAGATCGTGAGGCGGGAGACCTGTTTTCTGCATGTACCCGTGTACGTGGCGCTGAAAGCGGCATAAAGTATGAGCAAAAAGCAAAACCGATGAACAGCTTCCGCCAAAGGACGCTGGTGGCTGCACGATCGCCACACGAATCATTTGCTGCTCAGAATTAAGGAGGCGTATGGAGTTTCTGCCTTTTCTGATGTTGTTGGCTGTCACGTTTGGAATAGTTATTCTTATCCGTTGGCGAGGCAGCAATGCTACAACACCCCGTGACGAAAGGCCTCGTGTGCCCTGCGATCGTTGCGCTGAGTTGATTCTTCCTGAAGCCAAGGTGTGCAGATATTGCGGAGCGGAGCGAACCGTCATTCGGGCACGCCAGTGATGTCTCTGCGATAGTGCTTCTTCTGTTTCTAAGCAGAGGGTCCGAGCAGAGCGCGCGGGCTTAGGACTGTACTTTAGGCATGGGAAGATTGTGGGAGCGGCGTCGGCTGAGATCTCGTCTGAGCTGCGGTCGTATCGGCGGGGGAGTCCAAACATCAGTGCAGGAGAATGCATCCCATCCTGCTTCTGCGGTCAAAGGGTGAGAGGACACTCGAGGTGAAATAAATGTGCAGATTGGTGAGGCTTCACGAGTCGCACAGCATTCGGTGCAGAGTGGAGAACACCGCATGAACACCGGACCACTATCATCTACCCAAAGGTTCTCCACCGGCATTTCCACACTTGTGTTGAAATGCCGGTGGGATACACGACCGACGAACGCTGATAGTGCGTCTTTCTTCTAAGCAGGAAGGAGCCAAACTCGTGCGTATCCAATCAGCATTGCCATTGCACAAAGCTGTCGCCAATCGATTCACTAATGCAATACCTTTTTGCAATGCAAAAACCCCCGAAAATCACCAGCAGCCGATCTGTTGCACAAACGATCGAGACTGTTGAAAAACTCCTGAAGCATGTGGGTCGGGGGCCGATGCGGGCTTTTCACTGCGGTGAGGTCTGGTCTACTGAGGTCCTGTTTCAGTTATCTACTATTACCGTTCTGCTGCTTCCGTTTCTGGGGCCCATCGCTGGTCATCCGACCTGGGCTTGGTTCGTCGGTGGGCTTTGTGCCAGGAATCGCACCAAGCGTTTTATGTTTTGAGCAGTAGCCGCCATCAAGAACTGCTCGCCAACATTCCATAGACGGCGGAGTCGTACTCGTGACAGGCGCATGCGTTGCTTGAGTTCTGCAAACAGAGCCTCGATCCTGTAGCGCGCTCGCCGAGAACGCTCATAGGCGGGCGTTCCTCTCAGGTCCCGTACTGCCTGCCGAGCTGGTTCGTGCCAGCTTATGAAAAGCATGCGGAACAGACCTGGGGTGCACAATTTCTTTTGAGAACATCCTTTGCACTGCGTCTCGGTTGCGCTGTACGCGTACGCCTGACTATCACGTTTCAGACCTCGATAACGCAAAGCCTTGCCTTGGGGACAATAATAGACATCTTCAGCCGGAGCATATCGAAATTGGTCGTGCGTGAAACAGCCATCGGTCTGATGTCGACGATCAATGACAGGAATATGCGGTTGCACTCCCCGCTCCAACAGCCAAGCCAGAAACTCGCCGCTTCCGTATGCCTTGTCCGCTCCCAAACTCTCCACGCGAACCCCGAGCTTCTGAACCCGTTCCACCATTCTGCGCGCCGCCACTGCTTCCTGATGAAATAGTGCCGGCGTGGCTTCCACTTCCAAAATCACCCGACTCGCCGTGTCGATAAGATAGTTGTCGTAGTAAGCCATTGCCGCGGCCCCGCCCTTGGTAGCCAGAACCGCATCCGGGTCAGTGGCGGACACAAGTTCCTGGTGAGATACCGGGTTCTCTTTTTCCAAATCGCTCAAATACTCTTTTACTGTCCTGGAAACTTTAGCCGCTTCCTGCAACTGCTCGCGTGGAATACGGCTTGTTCGGCTGGCGTCAGCCGCCACGAGCGTCCCATCTACCGCCAGGTTCTTCCCATCCACCAAGCCTGCCGCCAAACATCGTTGCACGATTTCTTCGAATACCTCGCGAAACACGCCCGACTGACGAAAGCGCCCGTGCCGGTTCTTGGAAAACGTGGAGTGGTCCGGAACTTCCTGATTCAGATCGAGCCGCGTGAACCATCGATAGGCAAGATGCATGCGGACTTCTTCCAACAATCGCCGCTCGCTGGTAATACCGTAGAGATAACCCACTAACAGCAAGCGCAATAGCACTTCAGGATCGATCGAAGGACGGCCGGTCGAACTATAGAACTTCTTCACGCGCTCACGCACGAAGCTCAGATCAACATGTCGATCAATGAGCCGTAGCAGATGATTTTCCGGGATCTGGTCTTCCAATCGGAAGTAGTAGAACAGCGACTCTGTGCGCGGCTGTTGACCCATCATCGGTTGCGTTCCTCCTGCATCTCTGCTTAACACACAGGAGGTTTACCGCCAACACAAAACTTCAGATTTCGAGCCGAGTTTTTCAACAGTCTCGGTCGTTTGCGCAACGCACTCAATCCCGGCAGCGTCGCGCAATTCCCGCAATGGGATAGTGAGTGCCTGGCCCTGTCCACAATCGTGCAAAGTCTCCCCAGATCAATCGGAGTTATGGGTGGCTCGGCAATGTTCTAGCTACCCGAGGCAGTTCGTCAACTATGTTTCCGATGGCATCAAGCATTTGCAGTTGCGGAGTTCCGTCAGGCGCAACTCGCATCACTATGCGATCATGTCCATCCCTGTCTTTAAGACGCAAAGCTGCTGCGCCATCGGCAGCCCTGCCCAGCAGCACGCGTGTGTGATCTCCTGGGTGCGTGGACTTGAACTTCGCCCACTCCGCCTCACGCTGTCCCTCAGGCAGTTTTGATATACGGTGGCTTGCTTCAATACCTTCCAGGACTGAATAGTCTCCGCGATCTTGCATGGTCAACTGTGAGTATTCCTGGTGGTTATACTGCCCTGCATCGATGGTGAAAACCTGATCCTGCATGTATTTGTCGAAGCTGAGATGAACATCGCTTCCAATCGCGTGGCCGCTTTGATCCTTCGTAAGGCCATAGATCAAGCCGCCATCCTCCGTACCTTCATCGTCGTAGAAGAGCAGACCCGCAGATTGCCGCGTGTCATGCGGATGCTCCTTGTTCCTGATATACAAACCGGGTGCTCTGTCCTTGTTTGACAGCACCATTCGGATGGTCCCGTCCGGTTCAACCACATTGATGCGATGCACTGTAATTTCATCGAAGCGTCTCAAATGCCTCACTTCGGAAAAGCCGCACAAAACTGTGATCAGGAAAATGAGTGTGATGCAGCCGGAGTAAATGGCAAGAAAACGTTGACTGGACAGCACGCTGATCATGGAGCCTCCAAAAACGAGATCACAGCTCAAGGGACAGCTCTAGCGCTGAGATATGACAATAACAACAAAGAACGTTTCGCTAATGTCGCGCTGTTGGCGTTAACGGAAATTTAATCGAAATCAGACCGACTCTCGAAATTATTAAAGACGCTCACTATCCCGTTCCGGCATTGTGGAATACTTGCCCTGTAGTCGTCCAGTAACCGTAAGAATGCTTTCACGGCTGGCCCATGATCGTATACTGTGTGACGAAATGACCCAACGAAATGGACTCCCCGCAGTAGGCTTCTTGTTCCTGTTGGCGGTGATGCTTCTAATTCAGTCCCGGCTGTGGGCGCAGTCAGGCGCCACGCTGGTAGTCACCACCGACATCGATTGTTCCTGGAAGCTCGACGGCCATTCGCAAGGAATTCTCAAAGCGGACGACTCTGCGACCGTCCCGGTCTCCCTGGGCAAACACAAGATTTATGCCATCTCAAACGACGTGCTGGTTGCATTCGATGCAGATGTCACCGTCAGCCAAGCGGGACAGCAATCGGTAGACATCAAAAAAACTGATAAAGACGCAGCTGCTGGTCACTGCCGATCTTGATTGCTCGTGGAAGCTCGACGGTAACGCGCAAGGGAGCCTCAAGGCGGACCACTCTGCGACTATTCCTGTCTCGCTGGGCGACCACAAGATTTATGCCGTATCGAACGACGGGCGGGCTAGGTACGATACCGTCGTCACTGTCAGCCAAGAGAAACAGCCATTGGTAGAAATCAAGCTGAAAAAGACGAAACTGCAACCGACATGGACGGACCTGCAAACAGGACTGATGTGGGCGCGGGAGTGCAGCGTCGGCGATATGATTTGGCAACAGGCCAGCGATTACTGCAAGTACTCGTCTCTCGGCGACTACTCGAACTGGCGGATGCCGACGGTCGACGAAGTTGCATCCATCTATGATTGGAACCAAAGAGTAGCCGATTGCCGAGGCGAGTGTGCCCACGATTGCAAGGGCAAGTGCGGTCACGATTGCGAGGGCAAGTGCGGTATTGAGTTCGATCTTCCTTGTGGGGCCTGGAGCAGCAGCAAGGACAGCGCGTCGGGGAATCCAATGACCTTCGACCAAGTAAGGGCCTACTACCAGCCACCCTTTTCGGACTCGCGTCGTCCACGAGAGCCAGGGCACTTCCGGCCATCCGACGAGAACCACGTCACGCGGGCGCTCTGTGTTCGGGATCCCGGAGACTAATGCCAAATTGACCCGGCCACACCGACACGTCTGACGACGGCTCCTTTGTGTCTGCGTGCAGATACCTGTCTAACAATCGCCTTGTGTTCACGTATCCGAGCTATGGGCTAAAGATTACGCGCAGTAGGGTGGCCCCCAGACCGTAGTGGGCAATTGAGTAGAGGAAGCAAACACCGCCGACTATCATGACGATCAATTTAGCCCACGAGGGGAGCTTGTCTATCAATTCGATCGACGAGGGGAGCGAGTCCCACGAGTGATGCGACTTCCTGCCGGGCATGCAGCTATGATGCAGGACCGTTATTTGGAACGCAATAGCCAGTTAAGTGCACCGCGCCACAGCGAGGTCGGATACCCGACGTTGAGTCGAGTGCAAATGACGCGCGCTGAACAATTTGGATAGCTGTATATCAATCGCCAAGGCGCTCACTATCTCAACGTGAGATAGTGAGGCAAAAGCCCTGTTGTCGACAGGAATCGTGGAACTTAGCCCTGATCCGGCGTAGAGTGCTGGTATGACGGAACCGAAGCACCACGACAAGCGCAAGCAGTCGCGCCGCGCAAAACATGTTTCGGAGATGACAGATCTTGAACTTCCCATGTAAGAGTAGGCTTCATATTATTCCGCTTCCGCTCCTTTTGTTCACCTGTGTCTGCGCAAGCCAAGTAAAAGCCGATTTGGCACAGGACACCAGTTCTCGGATGGAACAGGTCATTCAGGGCTACGTCATAAAAAAGCAGTTCATGGGCTCCGTCTTGGTTGCTCGCGACGGAAAGGTTCTACTGAACAAGGGTTTTGGCTCCGCCAATCTCGAGTGGAACATCCCAAATTCCCCTACGACGAAATTCCAGATCGCTTCACTGACAAAGCAATTCACGGCGGCGAGCATTTTTCTTCTTGAAGAACGTGGAAAGCTGAATACCAACGACCCAGTAAAGAAGTATTTGCCCGATGCGCCAGCCGCGTGGGACGGCATTACTATTTACAATCTGCTGACCCACACGTCTGGGATTCCGAATTCGTATGATGGAATCACGAGTTGGAGACAAACAAAAACCCCAGAGCAACTCGTTGCCGCTTTCCAGAATAAGCCCTTGGATTTTAAACCCGGAGAAAATTACAGGTATAGCAATGCGGGGTATTACCTACTGGGATACTTAATCGAGAAGATTAGTGGCCAGAGCTATGGGAGTTTCTTACAGCAAAACATCTTCAAACCGCTAGGCATGAATGACTCAGGGTATGACTCAAACTCAGAGATCATCCAGCATCGCGCATCCGGCTATCACCTTGGCAAATCCGAGCCTGAAAACAGCGACTACTACGATGTATCCCTTCGGTTTTCCGCTGGGGGAATTTATTCAACTACCGAAGACTTGCTCCGGTGGGAGCAAGGATTGTTCGGCGGCAAACTGCTTTTCTCTGCTTCGCTCAAGAAGATGACTACGCCTTTCAAGGACGATTACGCCTGTGGACTTGCTGTATCAGATATTGACGGGCACCGTGCCATTGATCACGGCGGTGCTATGGACGGCTTCAACTCAGACATGGTTTATTACCCCGATGACAAATTGTCGGTAATCGTCATCAGTAATCTCGGAGGCGATCCCAAGAGCATTGCGCCCAAACTCGCGTCAGTGGCGCACGGGAAAAAGGTCGTGCTTCCATGGGAGCGGAATGAAGTTACGATTCTAGCCGCGACCCTCGCTAAATATGCCGGAACCTACTACGACGTTATTCCCAACTACAACATGGTTGTCAGCATAGAAGGCGGGCGACTGATGGCACAGGTTACCGGCGACAAGAAACGTGTTTTAGCCGCAGAGTCGGACACGGTCTTCTTCGAGAGAGAAATCGAAGGTGAATACGAGTTTGTTCGGGACGAAATGGGGGAGATCACGTCGGTTATCTATACTCAAGGTGGCCACAAGATGAAAGGGATCAGAAAATAACTGAACCCGATAGCCAAAAGGACTCTGCTCCGGCATTTTCCGGCAGGTGAATCACGAGATAGGCTGGTTGCGGCGGGCAGGAATGCCGTAGACCATAAAAATCGCCCAGGCACTCAGTATCCCGTGCGGGATTGTGAGGTACTGGCCTGTAGAGTCGAGAACAGGCGCAGTGGCGGTAGTCTCCCGGTGGCTAGTTGAGTTGGCTTTCGCCGCGTCGCCTCAGTCCGGTTTGACTTGGCTCTGTTTCCTGTTCCCGCTCATCGAACCGGACAGGCGGATCTCCCGCATCCGGCTCTCGGAAAAGACTCACGCTTTCGCCCCCGGAAGGGTCGCGGTTCGCCTCGGTAGATTAACCAAGCCGAACACAGCATTGAGCGATGCTTCCGGGAAGCGTTTGTATCCCGGAAGCGGCTCTTTGTGTTTATCGCATAGCCACCGACGCAGCCTCGTGCGAGCGTGTGTATCGACCACACTGTAGGCATTGCTGACTGGACCGAGACAGAAGTAGTTAGCCCATCCGACAAGCATCCGGTTGAGCTTCGCCACCATGATCGTCGAGTCTTGCCAGACTGTGTTGAGTCTGGTCTCCTCGCTGATCGCGCGACAGAGGCGTTGCACCCGCTTCTTGGATGGTACCGTGCCTAGAAAGACTCGGCCCCTCCTCATCGAGTAGCAACGACCAAACGTGTATCCCAGAAAGTCGAACCGCTCTTCCGGCAGATAGCAGACCCGCGTCTTCGTTTCATTCACCGTCAGCTTCAGCTTCGACATCATCTCCCGCATCGTCGTCAGAGCTTGTTCCGCTCCGCTTCGACAGCAGATCACGAGGTCATCGGCATAGTTGACGATGTACGCTCTCCAACGCTCCTCGTGCCCCAGTTTCTTCCACCCGAGCACGAACCGGCGCATGTATAAATTGCTGAGCAGTGGACTGATCGGAGCCCCTTGCGGAGTGCCTCGACCTTCGTCCCGATTGCGCGTACTCCGACGCTTGTTGCCACGATCGTCGGTTTCCTCGACCGGAGCTTCCAGCCACATCTTGATCAGATGCAGCATGGCTCCGTCGACAACCCGGCGAGCCACCGACTTCATAAGCTCGGCATGTGGAACGCTATCAAAGTAGCTGCTGAGATCAGCATCAACGATTTCTTCATGACCGGAGTTGATCAGCTTATGGACGTGCTTGACGGCGTCCAGTGCGCTGCGGTTCGCCCGATAGGCATATTGTTCCGGTTGCAGGTCGGCCTCGAAGATTGGTTCGAGGACCAGCACCGCTGCCGTCTGCACAACCCGATCACGGATTGTCGGTATTCCTAACGGTCTCTGCTTCCCGTCCGGCTTGGGTATGTAAACCCGCCGTACGGGCTGCGGTTGATAGGTTCGGCTTTTCAGCACTTGCGTCAGTTCGTCCAGCCATCGTTCCACGCCGTACTGCTCGATGTTCTCGAACGTCTGGTCGTCTACTCCCGCTGCTCCGCCATTGGCTTTGCAGCGCTCGTAGGCGTATGCCAGAACGTCTTTCCGATACACCTTGTCGTACAGCGCAAAGAAACGAAAGTCGGGCGATTCCTTAGCTTTTGCGTGTAATGCCATCTGCAACTTCTGAACACCTGGTGGAGTTGTTAGGCTCATCGCCAATCCCTCGGTCCTTTGTTGCTTGTTGCATTCGTCTTTGACTGAGGCCCCTTCCCTCCACCAGCATTACCCGGCTTCATCGGTACTACGAGCCTCTCCGCCACCCCAAACGGCCCGGCCTGTCTCTCGCGAGTTGCCGGTTGATCCACACTGCGATCACCGCTGGGGCTTCCCGTGTTGCGTCTGGTCTCCTATGCGTACATGCCGTCGCCAATACCCCGGCAGGTCCGATGGAGCGCGTTCGCTCGTGCTTCTCCATCGTCAGCGGCCTTCCCTGTGATAACGTCAGGTCGGCTCCTGCAATTGTTCTTTCGAGGCCTGCTCAGCGTTTATCCTCGTTACGGCCTGCACGCTCGCCGAGTCGCCAAGCGACCCTCTACACCGAAAGCTCCGACAGCTTCGTTACCTCCACTATCGTTTCGGTTGCTACCGGGTGGAGCGAACCAGTTCCCGGGCGGGAGTTGCACCCGCTGAAGTCCAGCGCCTTTTCACGGCGCACGTTGTCGTCAACAACTAGAGCATCACAGAATTATGAAGCTGATTACTGCGACTCTCGTGATGATGATTACGTTGGCTGCACAAGCGCAGCACGCGGAGCCGAGGACATTTACCAGCCCTGACCACGAGTTTGCGTTCTCGGTGCCCGCCTCTTATGCGCTGTACAACGACGGCAAGGGTGGCTGCGGGCAGCCTAGTGGCAACTTGCCTCGGCCGGTTTCCGGTTACGGTTGGGACGGTCGTTACCCCCTGAAAATGCGAGCCTTGGTCTGTATTGCATATCCGGCCAGCGCGTTTCCAAATACCACCTTTCTAGGGGCAGCACTCCAATTTTGGGACGTTACCAATCTGAACACACGAGCTGATTGCGAGTCCTTTGCTCCGCCCCAGGGCCTTGCAGTCAACCCCAATGTTCCGGCACAAAATTCGATTCACACAGAGCAAATCAACGGCATTAACTTTGTGGCAGGCTCTTTCGGAGCCGTTGCTACGGGGACCGTCTTCGACATGATTCTTTACCGCACATTTCACAACGGACGCTGTTACGAGATGGCGACCGGAGTGAATTTCGGCGACTACCCTGGCGACAGTGGCGAGACCAAGCTATTCAGCCGCGCTCAAGTGAAATTGGTTCACGAACAACTAAGGCAGGTTCTGATGACGTTTCGCTTTTTGCGCTGAATATTTTCGTTGGCGGATACCTGTTCATACATCGCCCAGTGCGCATAGGCAAACACTGGCCCTGTTATAGTCCGGAATCTTGGAACTTCGTCGCAACTCGCGCAAAGGCGGCCTCCGATAGAGCACTAACATCGTGCGTCAGCAATGGGAGAGTATGGGCGGCAAACGGCAAGTTTGTGAAGTTTGCCGGCCAGGTCCACGTGCGACAGTTGAGAGTGCGGTTGCGGCCGTTTCGTACTGCGCGTCCAATTACCGCCTCTTGCTAGGCACTACCTCGATACGCACCGGCAGGGAGCGCGCTGTGGCGTAGATGCTACCGAAGCTACCTCCCCCGATGCGCGGACGCTTAGTCTCGGTGTCTGGAACCGCCTCCAAGACACGCGGGGACCAAACGCTTACCAGGTAATAGACTCCCGGCTCCGTCAGAGATAGCTCGCGGAAGTCATGCTGTGCCTTGCCCTTCTCAATTGTGAATGGGCCCCACCCGTGGCCCAAGCACAGGTCCATCGGAATTGTCCGCAATAACTTGTGCCGGGAATCCTGAACCTCCAACACAGGCTGCGGGTCTCCACACTCCCCTTGCCCCAGAACCTTAGAGGCGTTCACGTTATCCCACCTAATATGCAATGGAATCCGTTCACCCGCACTGAATGTGTCCTGGTCGACAGAGAGACCCGCGTGAATGCCTTCAGTCATTTCGCCCCAATTGGGTGCAAGCGTATCGACATCGAGTACGGTGAAATGCGTCGAAGTAGTCAGAAAGATGGGGTCCTTGCCGGATGCAGGGCGCGCGCTCCATTCGATGTGCGTGAGATTGGCAAGATCCACCGCGTTTATCTCGGCATCGGCTGTTGGCTTCCCGGCCTCTATGTTGCACCTGCGAAGATGGTCCTTCTTCCATGATGGCCACGGTCGCTCTTGGTCTTCCTGAATCTGTTCCGGTGCGAACGATGGAACAAGATGAGAGGCCAAAGTAGGCAGCGGGTCGAGTCGCGTGCCTATTGAAGGTCCTTGCCGCACCGTGTAGATGTCTGCGCAACCGACCGGTTGCATAGCTGGCTTTGCCTGTCCCGTAAGTTCCACATGTAAGGTCACCCGCTCATCGTTGTAGATAGTGTTCTGCAGGACAGAAACACTCACCAATCCGTCTCTCGGCTCTCCGGTCGATGGCGAAGCCGATCCTGCCCGGTAACCGGAGCTTCTCACCGCCGAACAAATATGCAAGGGCCAGCCTGATGGACTGAACAGATACGAAGTGATCTTCCTGAAGTCGAAATTAGGAAGCGCCACCCAATAGAACTGAAAATCAACCCAATCTGCCCACTGACATGACTCCCCAACCGAGTCCCATTGTAGGTCGAGCGTAGCCCGTCCGCCTGGCGCAAGCAGTATCTGATTTCCTGGCTGCTGCTCCGGCGCAGTAGATGGGTTGCCATTGGCATCACACAGCCAGCAGCTCTCTGTAACCATACTGTGCCCGTCGACTGCGAAGGACGATCCTGCCGGTCCGTGAAGACGGCAGGCGGTCTTACTTGTGTTCTCGAAATGTAACGAAACTGTTTGCTTCCCCGCAGGTTGGTCAGCGAACGTGAAGGTCCCGTCGATCAAGCCAGGTTCGCACAAAGGAGGCTGGCCCTCGTCAGCCATCGCGGCCTGCTGCGCTATGCCAGAAGCCGGGGTCTGTGCATTCCCCATGACTGCCGTGCTCGCTCCAAGAGCTAGAGCTAACAGACAAAGCCGATTTAGGAAAAATAAGTTCATCCTAACGAGTTTATGCCGCACACCTAAGATACCTGTACACATCGCCTATCGTCTCAGTATCCCGTTTCGGGCATTGCCCCGGGATCGCCGACGGCATCTGCAGGGCCGTCCGCCGTGGATGTCCACGCAATAGTGCCTCTGCCTTCTAAGCAGAGGCTCTATCACTCTGCACTGAACACGGTGCGCACGCATCGCCCCGGAGGCGCATTGTTCGCAATGATGAGGTCGGAATGCCCGAAACGGGATACTGAGCACACCGGCGATGCATACACAGGAATTTTTGGTACTGTCCTAATCTGCTTACTCTCCCCACCCGACTTGGCAAGTAGATTGCCAAGTTGAAAAATAAATTTCCCAAACTACTAGCAAAAGGGGGGTACTTCCGTCCGTACTATATGAGGGGAACTCTCAACTTCGTGAATTTGTCGGGCCTAGAAAGGTCGTATATGAGTCGAGAAAGCGTGAAGTATGTCTATGAACAGATAGTCTCGAAAGGGGCGCTCAGAGCTATGCTGGTAAATCCTGCTGCTCGAAATTCTCTCGGTGCGCCGTTGACTCACTGTTCGCGTCAGACATTCATGCTCCAGAGGATTTGAAGGACAGGATCAGGAAGATACGGGATGCTGTGCTGACCGACAAGACCGCTCCCTGTGATGGGAGTACCATGTTAGATTCGACTGCGGCTAAGATCAGAAAACTCAAGCGCAGTGAGAAGGAGGCCGTAATGATCCGTTATCTCGATCTTGCGGTCGAGGTGATCAAGCGATACGGTGCCGAAGAGGAGCGTAGGCGCCAACCGCGTCCATTTAATGCACGGTGATTGGCACCCCAGGTTGGGATTGTGAGTCACTTTAGCGATGTAATCTCGGTGTTGCCGTCTAAATTGAGACAAGTCCGACTAATCGCACCTGATCCAGATTTCGTGGTGTTTACCTGCATAGTCGTGGGCATACTTCCAGAACAAGTGTCCGTTCTCGCTCTTCGATATGCCAGTGAATATCATCGGCTGGTCATCAATGGCGCAAGTAGTGTTGTGAGGGCACTCTGCAAATGCGTACACCGCGAGTAGGATGGCAAGCAAAAGCACAGTAAGGCTGATCCTTCTAACTTGGGGCATTCGTTCTCCTTTAGTGACAGGCACGTACCTGCCCGTCTAAGTCTACGACTTTCCCGCCGAACTCCTTACAAACATCGGCTCGCAATTCATAGAACGTTGCGTAGAAGCTTTGCGACGGGAATATAGGCTTCTTGCCCTGCTGCTCCGCGACTCTCAATCATTCGATATCACAAGCGCAACCTGGGTAACGATATCGTCACCAGTGACCTCAACAAAACTACCATCGGATTGAGCGTCGCTTTGGATGATGAACCCAAAAACCAGCACGATTAAAAATGCGATTTGCCTACTGCGAACACCGTTCATTCTTTTCTCCGCAGAAAGAGGGTAGTCAAGGCCCAGATCTACGGGGGCCGCGCGCTTCTTCGCATACTCTAAGCCCGAACGTGAATAAACTCCAGAGTTTCTGGATTGTTGGAGACGGGGCTAGTAACTCACTATCCGTCCGGCCCATTCGTGGCCGGCAGTCGGGTCGAGGACTGGCGCGGTATTCCGAAGGTCCAGCCTAGCTTGTTGCTCCCCGTTTCCTCTGGGAGTGCCTCAATAGCCAAACCGTGAATCCGTTTCCAGCCCCCGCCACATCGCACCCAGCGTGCGGATTTCCCGCACTGGGCGCACCTGTTTGCTTTGTGCCAAGAGTTATGTGGCCTATCGTGCTGGGGCGACTTTCGCACCTGACCATCGACGGAGCTGGTAGTTGTTAAACAGACCCAGCCGACCGTATAGCCATTCGCTACTCCATCGCGTCCAGCCGAAACCTTTGCGGCCCCGGGCTCGCATCAAATGCCGCCGTACCTTCTCCTCTACCCAGCGTTTGACCACCCCAAAACAAATACTCGAATGGCCGACCCGAAAGTAGTTCACCCAACCGCGCAGAACCGGATTGATTTTCGCAATCACAGTCTCGACGGGCCAGCTGACGTGCTGCCGGAAGATCTCCCTGAGCTTTTCAAACAGCGCTGTCCGCTTCTTCAGCTTGGGCACATAGTTTGGTCGCCATTTCCGCTGAAGGCTCAGTACACGCCGATATTCAAAGCCCAGAAAAGTGAAGCTCTCTCCCTTCTTCAGATCCACCATCCGACTCTTGTCCTCGTTGATCTCAACGCGGAGCTTCGCGAACTCCTCGCGCAGCCGTTTGTCTATCGCCTCCACCAGCCAGTCATTCCGCCGTTCAGCGTCGATCAAGATCACCATGTCGTCCGCAAAACGCGCGTACTGGACTTTGGTTGACTTGCCCCTTCGCGTGATATCCACCGCCTTCTCCAGCATCCGGTCTACCTCATTCAGATAGAGGTTACTGAGCAAAGGTGAAATCACACCGCCTTGGGGAACGCCTTTCTTTCCGGTCGCCTTCAGAATCATCTTGAGTAAATGCATGACCGCATCATCATGGACCCGCCGAGCCACTTTCTCTAACAACAGAGAGTGCTGCACGTTATCGAAATAGGAGGCTAAATCCAAATCAATGATGCGCGTCTTCTCTTCGACGATCGCTCTGGCTACCCGGGCTACGGCTTCATGCGCCGTCCGCTTCGGTCGATATCCAAACGACCCTGTTTGGAAGTCAGCTTCGAAGATCGGCTCCAGGATGAGCTTTAACGCCCCCTGGACCACTCGATCACGGATTGCAGGAATCGAAAGGACGCGGACTTTCTTTCCCCCGTCCTTTGGAATCTCCTTCTTCCGTGCCGGCATGGGCCGATACGTGTTGGTAACTAATTCATCCCGAATCTGCACGAGAAAACTCTCCGCTCCGCTTTCCTCGATGGCTTCAAACGTGACCCCGTCAATGCCCGGAGCCCCGTCATTACGGCTCGCCATCTGGTAGGCTTCCCACAAAGTCTCCATCTTGCAGACATGGACGTATAGTCCCCAGAAACGCCAAGACGGTTCTGCCTTCGCCTTGACATATAGACTCCTTCTCAGGTCCTGCAAACTGATGGGCGTTTTTGTCATCTCACCCTTGCCTCCCGTTTTGTTAGAGCCATCACAAACAGCAGGGCCTCTTCGCTCCACGGGAATTACTCCGCTTCCTCGCTACTACAGACCCAGCCGAATCCCTCTCGCCGTCCGCCGACTTCCCGGTGTCACCGGTTATACGGCTTCCCTGCTCCGCCGATTTCTCAACGGGGCGAGGAGGGTTTCTCCAGTTGCTTAGCATGACCTTGTCACCGTGCTGTCCCTACCAACCCCGCCGAAGTGTTTCGCCGCATCAGTCCTTGCGACGCACCATGCTGCCTTCGCCCGAAAAGTGAGGGCTCGGCCTTCGGATTTCAGTACTTTCGAGGCCATATGGGTTCACTTGCGTTACGGCCCGGCAACTCGCTCGCCATCCTTTTCAGAAGGCTTTGTCAATAGGCTTCAGGATTTTCAGTTTCCTTCCTTCCTGCTATTCAAGCTACAGGGCTTGGACTCTTACCCCGGTGGGACTTTCACCCACTGTTCATGCCAGCCTTCGCTGGACGCACACTTCCTTTTACAAATCTAAACGTCGGTTTGGATGCCGTTCTTCAGATCCCAATTTTCTCGACCTCGTCGAGCGAGATCTCGTCCGAGCGCCGGTCGTAGAGCCCGGTTGTCCTGGCCGACTCATGATTGGCCATCTGCTGTGCGACCTCGAGCTTGCCCCCGTTCTTTAGATACGCGGTTATGCCGGTCGCGCGAAACGAATGGCAGCCGATCTCGGTCTCGATGCCGGCGTCGGCGGCTCGGCGGCGGATCATGCGCCAGACGTCGGACTGCAGCATGGCGTGATCCGTCAGTTCGCCGGTGCGGGCGCGCGTGGTGCGGAACAGGGGGCCCTTGCGAGGTTGTGATGGGTCGGCATTTCGTGCAACTTGCCGCCCTTCTCATGCAGCCGCACCCAGCCGCGGCGCCCCTGGACGAAGAAGTCCTCAACACGCATCTTAAGCACGGCCCCGACCCGGGCGAATGTATAGACCATCAGCGCGATCAGGGCGCGATCCCGCTGCCCGACCACAGACTCGATATCGATCGAATCGAGCAGCTCGCGGGCCTCCTCCGGCGTCAACACCGGCGTCGAGCCTTTCTTCTGGGTGTGCTTCGGTCCGCGTACGGCATGTGCAGGATTCGACGCCATCACCTGGCCGACCACCATCCAGCATGCGCAACGCTGCCAGGCGCTGCTTCACTGTGGGCCGGGAATTGGTCTCGAGCTGGCGCTCGACGAAGGCGGCCACGTGCACCGGCTCCACCTGCTCGAGCTCTGCAATACCCAGCTCCGCACAGAAGGCAGCAAACTGGCGCACCGCTTCCATGTAAGCGCGCCGCGTATTGCGATTGCGGATGTGAGAGCTGAAGAAGTCGCGCAGTCGCTTACGGGCTTCCGGACGCGCTGTGAACAGCGATGGCAGGGCGGATGGGCTCGCGACTACGATGCCGGAAATGGCTTCATTCATTGTCTGGCTCCCTCTTTTTTATTTAAATGCGAGAAACTGAATAACGGTGTTCATTCGCCGCCCTCGTCAGCCCTCCGGCGCCTGATGTCTTCCAAATCCGGCATCGTGCCTCCCAGGGCTACAAGTTTGCGGGCAGCTTCACGTTGAATTTTTACCTTTGCCTGAGCCTTGGCTTTCAGTCGGCGACGGAAGAGCGATGGGGCGGGTTTGTCACTTTGCAAGGTATTTGGGTTCTTCTGTGCTTTTGGTGATGGCAGTGGAGAGCTCACGCACGGTTGTGTTCCCCAGCGATATCAAGCTGCGTACAACACGCGTTGTCGGAGCAGGTCGAACTTGGCGCGTCCATACATCTGTCGTTTGATGAGCTTCAGCCGATGAACCTGCCCTTCGACGTGTCCGTTGCTCCAAGGCAATTGCATGGCAGCTAAGACCGCACCTTGATCCCGTTGAAGATGAGCAGCGAAACTCTTCAGCGGAGTTTCCTTCGCCGTTTTCAACCATTGAGTCCAGGCGTGTGCGTCGCGCCGTTGAATCATCTTGAACAACTCGCGGGCCGCAGTTGCGCTGGCATCGATCTCCGGGCTACGACGGCAGAGCTCTTCCAGATACGCTTGGGCTTCTGGCGGCTCCTGTATCAGGAGCCAGGCCGTCTGCCGAGGTGAACTCTTATCAGTTCGTTGAGTTGTTGGCACCCGGGTGGGATGATCTCGCGCCGTGCGCATATGTCGAACCCACTGAGAAACGATACCGTAGCCGCCGCGAAATCCTTGTGCACGAAGTTCTTGCCATAGTCGTGTGGCGTTGTAACAGCCTTCTTGATGGCGGCGTTTCAAATAGTTCTCATGCCGGTCCAGACAACTACTTCGCTTTGTGCGCACATGTTCGGGAAATGTACCCGCGCGAACCCAGCGGTGGACCGTCCGCCGCCCAATCGCCAACTGGCGCGAGATCTCACACTGTGACACGCCCCGCCGGATCATCTCCATCACCGTTTCGTACCGGGTACGCCGTCGGCTCCGCTTTGCCTGGTGAAGACGCTCGGCACTTGTAGTCTTGATCGCTGGTGCCGGAAGTGGTGCATCAGGGCACATTGCCAAGGGCGGAGACGGCGTGATTCCGGCGACTGCTTTGGCAGTCTGCGTCAACAAACTGTGCTTGCTTTCCAGCAGGCGTTGGAGAGCTTCAACGACGTTGCGTAGGAGATGCCATCGGTCGGCTACCTGGATTGCTCTTGGTGCGGCCGTGCGCGCCGCTTCGGCGTAGGCACTGGCACGATCACGACTGATGATCTCCACACCGGGGTGCGAGCGCAACCAGGCAGACACCGTTTCCACCGTGCGATCCGGCAGCAGATCAACCACTCGGCCTCGCTCCAGATCGCAGAGGATCGTTCCGTAGCGATGCCCCTTGCGCCAAGCCCAGTCATCGATACCAAGCACCCGCGGAACATAGGGCGAAGCCGGTGGCGGCATCCGGCGCAACTGGCGAAGCAACGTATCTCCGCTGGTCACGATACCAACTTTGCCAGCAAGTCGTGCGCCCGCCTCACCGCCCATCGCCAACGTAAACCAATCCGCAGCCTTGCTCAGTCTTTCTGTACGTCGCGCATGCGGAGCCGCGGTATTCGGCAGCCGCTCCGTGAAGATCTGCTGGCCGCAACCGGGCGTATCGCAAAAGAATCGCCGCGTTCGCAACCTCACCAGCACCGGGATGCCATTCCATGGCAGGTCGGCGAGTTTCCGCTCATAGTGGCTGTGAGTGCGACAGGACGGCTGGTGGCAAAAGGGGCAGACCGCCTCGCGGCGGGCGGTGCGAACGATCAGGACAACGGTATCCAACTCGAACTTCAGACAATGCAACTGAAGCTCGGTAGCATCGGGCAACAGCGTGCGTTGACCCATCCCATTGACCGGAGAACATCAGAGCAGTGCAGTGTACCCAAATTATTGGTCAGGCGGGAGTATCACCAAAAGTGCGGAAGAACCGGTATTTGGCGTAGAACTTTGCACGCTATTTGGCGTACCGCCATTGGGGTGTGGTCTCGGCGACGGAAGAGCGACGGGGCAGGTTGAGACACTTCTGGGGAGCTAAACAGTCCCTGATCCGAGCTTTGCGGCATTGTCCTGAAAACCTTCGTTTTCGCGACGCACTCATTACGGCTTACATCAGCACTGGGCTCGACAGTTCCAGTTCGGGATTGTGAGGCACTGGGCGATGTATAAACAGTAATCCTTGAGAAACACTCTTTGCTCGGCTATTCTTCTGTCCGATGAATCACATAGCGAGGAAACTACTAGTACAGTGCTTTTGGCTCATTGTAACCGTATCGGCGGCTTTGGCCGCATCACCGTGTGATGGCGTAGATCGCAGTCTCACGAATGACCGTAAGGGGGCACAGGTACCTGCTATTGCCAAGCAACTGAAATACAAACGTGTTGATGTGCTGCAATCGTTTCGAGACGGCAACTGGCAGATCATTTACGTCGACACACATGAGTCGGACAATGGTTTTCTGTTTTACTCCCGCGATCCATTGAAGAATAACTATGTCACTGTGTGGGGCGGGGTCGCGATGAAGGACGAGGAAGCAGCAATCAGAAGATGGACCTTCAAAAACGCGCCTGGTATCCCGCCGAGGCTTGCCAAGTGCTTTGCATGGCACGTCACGAATGATCGGGACAAATAGCGCGAAGCCGAAGAATCAAGAGTGGGCACAGCAATCCCGGACAGGATACTGAAACACTAGGCGATTATCTGCTCACTATGTTGACTCGCTTGCTTCCAGTGCTCAACAACGTCAGCTTCAAAGACCTTGGCGCGTGTTGCCTTGAGGGAAAAACCGCCAAACAAAGAATGCCGCGAGAGCAAAGTAAATCACCCGGAGCCGTAGCGGCAAATCCCCGTCCCATAGCCCGAATGCATGTACAGGAAGGGCAACGATCGCCATGATGAATATGGCGAATCTCCATCCTCGTTGAAGGCGATTACGGTTTTGTGCGACTGTGGCTCGCCGCTCCTCCGCTGACATTCCCGACCTAAGCGTCAACGTGTCCCTGAACAATAGTGCAAGCGCAGCTAGGCCGATTACGCCGCCCATAAAAGGTACGATTATGAATAGGTCGCTCACCGGCAAAGTATACAAGCAGGTATTGAGGTTTACCAGCTTCTCCGGTGTCGCTCTTTGTGCCGGGCGATAACAGGCGCCAGTATTCCACAATGGAGAGTAGGCCCGGGGAATCTCACCCCGAGCCCCTCGCAGAGCCGTGCGTAAACCTCTCGATTTACACGGCTTCCATTACCCGAAATGGGATTGTGAGGCACTTGGCTTGATAAACAGGTATTCTTCCGCGAGCCCGGTGACCTAATTACGTCGCGCGGTCCGAGGATGGAAGTTTTGAACGCTTTCTTTGAACTCTGAGTTTTCGGGCAACGCTCGTAGCAAAGAACGGATGCATAACAATGTCAATGCATCGAACCGGATAGCAAGACTGTTTTGCCTATGGCGGACGGGACCGCATACAGCAAAGCCTTTGTGACGGCAGTTGCCTCGATTGGCTTGTTGGTAGCTCTGGTCTTCTCAGAGACGTCAAACTCAATGGTCTGGAACTTGCAAAAACTCTTCTGTGGCATGGAAGCTCGTTGCGCCGGACTCAGCGGAATAGCCGATGGCAGAGCATCCTTCCGCTGCTCGTTGATGTACCCGGCAACCACTCCGGAGATTTGGGTGATTTGTTCTGGGGTCAGTTGCAGGGAAGAAACCGGAAGGAAAGGGATACAGCAAACCGGAAGTGGCTCGGAAGGTGCCGCGAGAACATCCTGTATGCTCCTAGTCAGTAGCGAGTCGTCCATGAACCGCTAATACTCTTTGTTTAAGCTGATTCCTGCTTTCAACGCACGGTTCCCCTTCCATGGCGTGCTCGATGGAGGTCAACAGGTTCTCGAATGTCGGCGTGAGTACGCCGCTAGATCTGTACCGGAAGATTCGCGTCCTGGAGTGTTTCACTTTTCTATTGCTCGCATCGCTAAGTAAGTTCGATTTGTGAATGCGTGAGCTTCCCGGCTTTGCGCTTAGCTTCCTTTCTAACTGGGCATCCCCGCTTCGCCGAGCTATATGTGCGCGGATTCCCCAGCGGAAGAGGGTACGACTGCATTCCGCTGCCGGAGATGAACGCCTATGACCTCGGCGGCAGGTTCGAGAGGACTCGACGGACACGATTCTCGGTCGCGGAGGAGGTTAGCCGCTGGATAGCTGAGCACCGTCACGCTCAAGAGAAAGGTTTCTCCGAATCGACAAGATTGGATTCAGACCTTAGGCAGTGAGCTTCAATATCGAGGTTACGCGCTCTAGCTCCGCCGCCTCGGACGGTGTGAGGTTGACGAATTCCACGCCATAACGGAACCCGCTGCTGTTGCGGACGATTGCCCGGACGCCCAGAACCATCCGGGAGTATGGCAACTGAAAGGAAAGATTGACCGAAGTTCCGACAGCGAGTTCTAACGGAACGTAAACCGCCATTCCTCCAGCTCCGATATCATGACCGCGTCCGTGTGTGAGCGTTCCCTTTTCGAGAAACACACGCACTGCGATATTAAGTGAAAGGCGGTCGTAGCGGCGAACGGCTGCTAAAGGGGTCGGTAGAGTCTTCTCGTTCACTATTGTCTCCACATATCTGTTTGCACTTCACGCCATCAGTTCGAGATGGATGATTCAACATTGGTCGCGTGTATTAGTGGACAGCGCCCTTTTTGTATTGATGCAGGTTTTCGCCTTGCGCTCCGGGAAAGGTAGCGCCTGCACGTTACCGTCGTAATTTGTAGGTGACAGGAGCATGCTATCTGCGGCGGCACCATAGTTCGGGTCAGGTCCTCATCAGATTTATCAGGGGCGCCAGATCCAGCACACGGAAACTCACGATCGCTTCTTTGTTCAAATAGATCAACAGGTTGTTACTGCCCGGCGTGGAAGGAACAAGGAAGAAACCGTCGTCCTCTAGATGATGGAGAGAGTTGCGGATGTAACCTTCAACGACTTCGCCATCTCGAAACACAACCTCTACCCATAGACTATTGATCTCAGGACCGTCGCTATAGAAGCGCACGGCTTTGTAGTGGCGGTCTCCTTTAAAGGACGATACGAAGAAGACCGCTTTCACCTGCGACCAGTCCACATTGAGCTGAATTCCATTTTCGGAGATGCACGTCTCCAACAATCCATGAAAACGGGATTGTGAATTGTCAATAACCGACTTCAAGTCAACAGGTGTTTCCGAAAATAAATATCCCTTAACTACAGTCCCGTCCTGCCGCGTGATGACCGCTCTGTGTTTTTTTGCATCCTCTTCTTTCGGAACGACACGCTCATTCATGGTCATAAGCATCCTGTTCACCACTGCAGTGTTCGAGCATGGCTGCCGTGTGAGCTTCCAGACAGGCCATCCAATAAGTTCCAGCCTCTAAACCTCGCGCTTTGAAAAACTTGTCCCTGAGCTAGAAGCCTCTTCGTTTGGGAACTCCGCAGCCTCTCATTCCACAAATACGCGGGTAATCACGCGGCCTATGCCAACCATCCGGTCGGCGCCATGTTCCTCTAGCCATTTGTCCACGTCGAAAAAGAAATACTGCTTGGACCATAGCATCCCTGCCAACGCTTGACGCATGACGAGCGCCTCATCTTTGCTGACATGCTCCGGCGTTAAAGCCCCGATAAAACTCCTCCGCCTCATCCCGTCGAGCCTGCATGACTTTATCGAAGTTGACCTGTCCAGCACAGCACAAGAGATGAACCTCGATTACAAAGAGCAGTCGCCTTCAGAGGCCTGCTTGACAGCTGCGATCAGCGCTCGGGAATCAATTGGTTTTTGGAAAAGAGTGAATTTCAGTCCGTTACTGGCTTGTTTCTTCACCGCTGCCGCTTCGCCCGTGATGATCATGATCTTGCAATTTGGACAGCGAATGTGCAGCCACGTCGCGAGCTCAAGGCCGTTCATGTGTGGCATCGAGTAGTCGGTGATGACCACGTGGGGTTCGAAATCGAGCGCGTATTGCGCGGCGGCGAGAGCATCATAAAATCTCGCAACTTCGAGACCTGCCCGTTCCAGTATCAGCGCAAGCATATCGGTGAGACACACGTTATCGTCGACCACGAGGACACGCGTTCTTGCACCATGTATGGCCACTCTTGTCTTCGGCGTCGTTTTTGGCGAATGAGGGTTGTTGATTTCAAAACGGTACTTTGTCGCTTGCATCTAAGAAATCACCCCCCGGTTGACGTTCTGGGCCTGCAATCCCTTTGGTCCTTTTATGCATTCAAACTCAACGCGTTCCCCTTCATTCAGGCTGCGATACCCGGTTTCCTGGATCACGGAAAAATGCACAAAAACATCTTCACCGGTACTGCGCTGAATGAATCCGTACCCTTTTGCCCCATTGAACCACTTGACCGTGCCATTTTCCTTCATGACTTACTCCACTCACAATATTTAGGCAATCATAGTTAGCCCGCGCAAACTGATTAGTTCTGTAACGTACGGCATCGCACGGCTTTGCGCATCTCCCATTTGGGAGATGTTTGCAGCGGATGTCTCTCAGATTCGTGAATGTTCCAAAAAGACTTCCATCTGAACAGTCTCCGCAGCAGCCGTTCTCATACGGTCTCCTGTTTCACGAACTCGTTCCGTCGAGCAGTATCGCCAGCTTGGCATTCCACGGTTCGCAGAGCTTTACGTGCGGGGATTTTTCAGCGGCGGGTACGACGCCATTCCGCTGGAGATGAACGCTTATGAGCTTGGCGGCAGGTTTGAGGGGAACCCACGGACACGATTTTCAGTCGCTGATGAGGTCGGGGCGTGGGTTGGGGCGGGAAGGTTCTAGTTTCCGATTCCTTTTTCAGTCGCTTGGGTGATTCCAGTTTGTGCCGATAGCGATCTCCATGCTGTCAACAATCAAGCTCGTAGGCAGCTCTCCACGGTGATTCGTGTGAGAGTGCTGCGATATTCCGAGGATGATCCTATGAGGCGGCATTCCTCTGGATGAGCGAATGCCTAAAAGAAAACTGGTGGCCAGCTCATTTTGTCAGTCCAATGCAGTTCCCGGCAGCGACAGCATAAGCCTCATCAATTCAGTCTGGCGTTTGGTGCCGGTTTTAGCCATCACTCGCTTCAGGTGGAAACGCGCAGTTTCCAGAGTTGTTTTCATCCGGTCGGCGGCTTCGCGAACCTCTAAACCCTGAAGCAACAGATCAGCGAGACGAGACTCTGTCGGCGAAAGTCCATAAAGCGCTCTCAGGACGGCACCCCGGGAACGTGGGCGCGCGAATGGGTCGCTGAACTGCACAAGTGCCGCAGCCTGCGGTTCATTCAGCAGCGAACCGGCGCAGAAGGGGGAGACAACAACCTGCAGCGGTCTCATGGGAGGCTTACGGGTAATAAGAATTGCACCGCCGGAGTGAGCGGTCCAAGTTTGGATTTTCGCGTCGCCTGCAGCCCGCGATTGGACCCTCAGTACATTCTCCAGACCACGATTCACGCCGGTTAGGCATGCACTTGCTATGAGGCCATCGAGCGTCTGCTGCTCGTTGGCCGCACTGACCCTCAGACGACCGTTCCGCAGCGAAACACCGTTCTGTGCTTCAAGGATACGATCTACTCCTTCCGTCGTTCGAAGAATGGAACCGTCCTGGCGGACCATGCAGATGGCGATCTCCATCTCTTCAAGGCTCTGGCTTAGCATCGCGTTCGATGCTTCCAACGATCTCAAGGTGCTGGAAAGTTGAAGGGCCTGGCGAACGTGGGGAATGAGCGCCGTGAGCAACTCCAACTCCATCTGACCGAATGGAGCGATTGCAGAGGGCCGGTTGAAGGTCAAGGCCGCGTAGTAATTCGGCTGGTCGACAATCTTGGCCCACATCCCGGACTCGATGTCCAAGGGCTTCGTGTAGTCGTTATAGAATTCCGACCTCTGCAGCTCCGGCTTCGTAACAATTGCCTGACAGGCGCCGCAGTCAGCGGTGCGAGCGCGCTCCAGGATGCGCTGCACCCATAAGTCCTTCGTTTGAAAGTGTTCATAATAGATGCGGAGGGCCTCGTCGGAGTACCCCGTGCTAATAGAAAGGGATGCACTCGTCAGGCGCACGTTGCCATCGTCGTCGAACGATTGGGTCCGGAAAGCCCCTGCATGGGCCTGTACAGCGCCAGCCAACTCGTTCAGGAAGTCTTGCAATCGTTCCGGACTGGACGCGCCCTGGTAGAGGAGGAGCAGCAGGCGAGAAAACTCGTCGGCGGTATGCAGATAGAATTCTCCCACTTGGAAAGTCCAGAAAAGCCAGATTAAGACAAACAAAAAACACGGTCAAGAGAGTTCCTAAACTGACCACCGCTTCTGAGGCTAGAACTATGGCACCAAACTGCCGAAGCTACAACGTGAATATCTGATGAAATCCTGTGCAGGACACCATCGGCGGGGATTAGGGATCGGCTCCATGAGCCTTTTCCAGGACTTGCAGCTCTGCGACCAGGCGCCGACTACGACTCGCATTTGAGCTGAGCGCGGAGGCGGCAAGTTGCCCCAAAGCTGGAAGGAACGGTACAAGGATTGTCATGCAATTCGCCGCTGCAGCGAACATCTGTTGGAACTTCTCAGCAAATGCCGAGGTTCCTGTTGATTGCTCAAGCTCGGAAGCTGCCTCAAGTAAACGGGCCCTTTGGGCGCCGTTCGCTACGCCTTCCTCCGTGTGACGGAATGTAACAGAGTGAAGGGGATTCTGGATGGACTGCGGGAACACTGCATTTCGTCCGTCGTGCCCGGTCTGCCGGTAGTAGACTCAATGGCCATGAAACGTCTGCTTGCTGTTGCCGCCGCTTTGTTCACAATCTGCGTCTCGGCCTCAGCCCAGGATTGGGCCAAGGCGATGTTGGAGAAGTCGCCACGCCACCAGGAGTGGGTTGAGGTAAAGCACGGCAATCGCGCGGTTCACGCATTCATCGTCTATCCGGAGATCAAGGAGAAGGCGCCAGCCGTGCTTGTGATCCACGAGATTTTTGGGCTGACTGACTGGGTGCGCAGTGTGGCCGACAAACTTGCAGCTCAAGGGTATGTCGCAATCGCCCCCGACCTGCTCTCGGGCTTTGGCATCGGCGGCAAAGGAAGCGAAGGATTTGCCAGCACGCAGGACAGCATGAAAGCAGTTTCGGGACTCAACCCGGAAACCGTGACCGCCGACCTCAATGCGGTTGCCGACTACGTTGAGAAACTTCCCTCCGCGAACGGCAACCTGGCGGTTGCCGGATTCTGCTGGGGTGGAGGCCAGTCATTCCGCTTTGCTACCAGCCGTGCTGATCTGAAGGCTGCGTTTGTGTTCTACGGGCCTCCGCCGGAGGAGTTCACCACCATCAATGCTCCTGTTTACGGGTTTTATGCCGGCAACGATAACCGTATCGATGCCACCCTATCCGACACTCAGGCCGCCATGAAGAAGGCCGGCAAGAAATATGATCCGGTGATCTATGAGGGCGCAGGGCACGGCTTCATGCGCGCTGGTGAGGATCCCAGCAATACAGTTGAAGCCAACAAAAAAGCTCATGACGAGGCCTGGCAGCGCTGGCTGATATTGCTGAAGAAATGATGCCACGGGACTCGGTCTTTGCCCTACTTATGTTTGGGTTACTCGTCTTTACGTTACCGGTAAATGCTGCCCAGCCTGATACGGCCCCCATGCACGCTGGAGAACGGTTCCCCCGTATCTTCGGAAAAACGCTCACTGGAAAAATGCTGGAAATACCTGACGGAGCCACTGGCAAACCTGCGGTGGTAGTCTTCTCGTTCAGCAGGACGGCCAGTAAGGATGCACACCTGTGGAACGAACACTTAGCCAAGGGCTTCTCCAATCCTGTCGCCTGTTATGACGTTATCGTGATGGAATCGGTTCCGAAGCTCTTTCGCGGCATAGCAATGTCGGGCATCAGAAGCAGTATGCCTCTTTCCATGCAGGATCGAACTGTCGTCTTGTACCAGGATGAGAAGCTCTGGAAGCTACGATTGGCAGTTTTCGACAACAGCCGGGCTTATGCAGTCCTGTTAGGGCCGGACGGCATCCTCCGTTGGAGCAATTCAGGCGCATATACCGATTCCGAATATGCGCGATTGAAAAATGAAATTGAAATACTGCTTCGGCGACACCCATAACTCATGCCGTACTCATAACCTTTCTTACTGCCTCGATCATCGGAATGCGACATGAACCGGAGGATAGAGAACCCATTGACCTCACCTACTGCCGCTGTCCTCGGGGAAGTTGGACTGCCAGCTACTGTTCGCGAGCTCGCCTCCCGCTCTTGGGACGTGATCGTTGCGGGTGCCGGGCACAATGGGCTAGCTTGTTCTGCCTACCTGGCTCGCGCCGGTAAACGTGTGCTGGTGTTGGAGAGCCGGACTCGGGTGGGTGGTGCCTGCACCACCGAAGAACCCTTTCCTGGCGTGCACATGTCCCCCTGCGCCTACCTCGGTGGACTTCTGCATCCGCTCGTGATTTCAGAGCTCAATCTACCGGAGCGCGGCTTCCACTGGAGTCCGGCGGTGAATGGGCTGTTTGTCCCGTTCCTCGATGGATCGAGCATTCAGCTATGGGATGACGATGAGGCCTGCGCAGCCGAGGTACGGAGATTCGCTCCATGCGACGTAGACGGTTGGCGTGCTATGAATGATGTCATCCGCCGGCTGCGAGATACGCTGCGTCCAGCGGGAGATGGCGACCTCTGGATTGGCGAGCCTCCTACACAGGAGCAGATTGAGGAGCGCCTGGGCTCGGACAAAGAGGCAAAGCATGTTCTGTTTGACTGGTCGATGGCGGAGTTTGTGGAGCACCACCTCCGGGATGAACGCCTGCAGACCGCCTACTTAGGGCAGGGGGTGATTGGAACCAATGCCAGTCCGTTCGATGCTGGCACAGCTTCGATCCGCTTTCATCACTCTTCAGGCCGGCTGGGTGGAATGCCGGGCATGTGGGGCTATGTGCAGGGCGGCATGGGCATGGTTTCGTTCTATTTCTGTGACGCGGCACTGGAGGCCGGTGCTGTGATTGCCACAGGAGTCCCCATCGCGCAGATCATCCCGGAAGAAGGCGTGATATTGGAAGGCGGCGAGCGGATTGCCGCTTCGGTGGTGGTATCGAATGCCGACCCGCGGCGAACGCTGAACATGCTCGACAGTTACGCCGATGCCGGATGGCGTGAGCGCGTTGAGGCCATTCCCATCGAGGGCTGCACGGTCAAGCTGAACGTGCTGCTGTGCGAGTTGCCAAACTTCATGGCGCGACCGGGAACGAACGAGCCACACCACTATGGGCAAATCAATGCTCCACTGACGAAGGAAGAGTGGAAAGCAGGTTTCGCCCGGGCACGGCGAGGCGAACTCTCGGAACATCTCTGGTGCGAGCTTTATTTCCAGAGCGCACACGATGCGACGGTGGCTCCGGCTGGGCAGCATACGATGAGCGTCTTTGCGCAGTATGTTCCTTATCGCTTTGCGCATGGCACATGGGACGAGCGGCGCAACGAGGTCAAGCGGCTGGCGTTCAAGTCGCTGAGCCGCTTCTGTTCGAACCTCGACACAGCAGTGATCGATGCACAGGTGCTGGGGCCGTCGGATATAGAGCAGAAAGTTGGACTGACGGGCGGGCATATCTTTCAGGGGGAATGCCTGCCGCCTTATATGTGGTCGAAGCGGCTCTCGGCGCGGACGCCGATGCGGGGTGTGTACCTTTGCGGAGCCTGTACGCACCCAGGCGGCAGCGTCATCGGCATCAATGGCCGCAATGCGGCGATGGCGGTGTTGAAAGATTTGGGCGAAGCTTAGGTTCGCCGGCTCCCCGTGAGCTCTCTACCTAAGGAACCTCTGCACAGGTTGTGAAGTTGAATGGTGGATTTGGTTTTACTGGCAGAGCGGGCGGTCGTCAGGTGTTTTGGAGGGGCTTTCGTGCTGACCAAGTGTTCTGGCTGTATCTCTGGATAGGTCCAGAGACACTACGCCATCTGGGTGTACAGCAATCTCTGGCGCAAGAGGAACAGGTTGCTCAACGCACATAGCGTGAACACCTGATTGGCGTTCTTCTTGATTCCCCGGTATCTCACCTTCGTGTAGCCGAACTTCAGTTTGATCACTGCAAACACATGCTCCACTCGGGAGCGAGTGTGAGACTTCGTTCGATTCTTCTCGCGTTCAACTTCGTCCACGCGGTTCTTGTAACGGTAGCGTTTGTTGGTCAGATCCTGCGCTCGTGGCGCGACTTCGTGGATCGCTTGGCTCTGTCCACGATAGCCCTGATCGCCCCAGACCTTGGTTTCATCGCCGTGCAAGAGATCCGGCAGCGCCGCTGAATCCGCGATGTTGGCTGCCGTCACCACTACTGAGTGAATGATCTTCATCGTGCTGTCCACACCCACATGCGCCTTCATCCCGAAGTACCATTGTTTTCCTTTCTTGGTTTGGTGCATCTCGGGATCGCGTTTCTGCTCGCGGTTCTTCGTCGAACTCGGCGCATGAATGATCGTGGCGTCGACAATGGTGCCGGTGGTGATCTTGATGCCGCGGCTTTCCAAATGAAGGTTCACCGTCTCCAGAATCGCACCGCCGAGTTTGTGGGCTTCCAGCAGATGGCGGAACTTGCAGACCGTCGTCTCACGCACCGGCTCGTTGCCAAGATCGATTTGGGCGAAGCGGCGCATTAACGGCGAGTCGTAAAGTGCCTCTTCCACCGCCGGATCCGATAGATTGAACCACTGCTGCAGAAAGTAAATTCGTAGCATGCGCTCGATTCCTACCGGACGGCGTCCATTGCCAGCTTTTGGATAGTGTGGTTCCACCAGCGAACACAACTCGCACCACGGAACCACCTGCTCCATCTCTTCCAGAAATGCCGCACGCCGCGTCTTCTTGCTGTACCGCTCAAACCCAGTCGTCATCGCCAGTGTCCGCTGTCTCATGGTATTCAGAATCTCTCGACTCAATCTACACAATGACACTGTGGAAAGCAGAGAACTTAATCAGAGTTTCCCTAAGAGCCCTAAGAGCCGAGTTCCGTAACAGCCTGTTTCCTGCAAGGCTTTTCCAAAGCGCGGCCTGCCACCCCGGACCCGCTTTGCCTGGCTCGCGGTGGAGGCCGCGCCAGCCTCCATGAGCACCCGCTGAATGACGTGCACCGCGCTCACGCCCTTCGGTATGCTTTCAACTCCCACTCTTGCTGTAGAAAATTTGCTCTTTTCAACTCCTCCAACGGTGTTTGGTGCTCCGGGTAATGCTCACGATATTGACCTTCTGTCATCATCGACGCTTGCACCCATAACCACTGCCTGATGCAGCGTGAGTTCTTCTCCGTTGACGTGCAGGGTCACGGTTTCATCATCCAGGACAAGATTGCCCTCTTCCTCTTTGCCACTAGAATGCTGAACAACTAGGCGCATAGTCTGCGTGCCATCGGGTTGCTTAACGGGAGGGGGCACTAGCCGGAGGATAACGTGATCGGATTGCCCCGTCTGTCTTGTAGCGGTATCCAATGCGGGTAGTTCCATCCTCTTGAATGCCGACTGTAGCTCTTCTTGTTGTTAGTGACACGGAATCGTCCAGCTTTTCCGATTCCAGGTTTGGCTCGGGCCCGCCAACCCGGTCATGAGAAGTAGAATCCCAACGTGTCCGGCGGCACGTCGGCTTTCGGAGACGACGGTAATTTCGGGACATCGGGACTACAGAACGAGGTTGCTGGAGCCTTCTTGTCCGGGGCCGGCCCCAAGACGCAGTTCCACGGCTTGGCGTGATCTTTCTGTCCGTCATTCCCACCCTCCGGACACTCGCACGTCAACAGCGTGCTCCCATCGCTGGCTGTCATCGTTTCGCAGTTTTTTGGGATGCACAAGTGATCGTTCGGCCCCGGCTGGTGCGTGGTTTTGGCGTTCTGAGCCACGCAAGCCGAGACTAAAACCAACAGCAATATGAGTTTGCTCACACACACCTCCGTGTCACTGCTCGTATGAACTATCCTGAAATGCCAATCCTGACCAACAGATTCGTGGGGCGATTCAATAGTTCACTCCTTTTAATGTGGTTTCCGTTGTGGGGCACTGCATCTAGGCTGCAGAACGGAGCAGCTTCGCTCGGCATCACTCATTTGTTCGATACGTCCGTCAGCTGTTGCGACCATCGAAAGCGTGACAGGCTGCTGCGGAAGCAAGTGCTGCCGATGTAGCCTGCTGCAAAGTGAGGTGCCGAGGCGCCGGTTCTAGGCTTGATGATGCCTCTTAGCAGCCCTTGAACAAATGTGATGCATGGGTAATGGCTGCGCCAGCGCGCATCGCAGCAGCAACTGCCGCAGTTTCGGCCAGCATCTTGTCAGTTGCACCCTCTTTACGCGCTGCTCTTACATGCAACTCAATACAGTAGGGGCACTGGGTTGTCAGCGCGACCGCAACCGCCATCAATTGTTTTTGTAAGACATCAATAGCTCCTGCCTTGAAAGTCTCCTTGTCGAAAGCCCAAAATGCTTTCATCGTGTCAGGTGCGTTCTCATCCAGTTTCTTCAGTTGATCCAAATTTTTCATATCAAACATACAGAGTGACTCCAGTTCCGTTTCGGTAA
Organism: uncultured Acidobacteriota bacterium; assembly: GCA_963738165.1. Lineage (GTDB taxonomy): Bacteria > Acidobacteriota > Terriglobia > Terriglobales > Acidobacteriaceae > TOLSYN. The sequence goes on along the minus strand of CAVTVE010000005.1, from coordinate 7,217 downwards.
AAAGGTTGCGGTTGTAGGGCCTACATCTAAGCTGCACGGCAGAGCGCTTTCGCTCTGCACCGACCCAAGTTTCTTCGTACGTTCGTCAGATGTGCGACCATCGAAAACGTGACAGGACCGCCTGTGGAAGAGAGCTAGGCGGAGCGTCTCAGATCGACTGGCTTGTAACTCGCAGCAGCAGTGCCGTCTCTCGAATTGAATTGGCTTCGCGAGTCGCCACGGCAGGCGCATGAGTCGCTCCCATTCACGCCAGCAATGCTCGGCCGCGGCCGGAACCCGACCGAGCAACTCCGCAGCCTTGCGCCATTCCATCGCCGCCGTATAACGAAACCCGCGCCGTTCGTCTCTTTCTGCGGCACTGCAATAGCTGTCGGCCGCCGTCATCACGGAAGTTGAAGCTCGCGCTACTGCGCCCAAAGTTCGCGCCCCGCGCTTCCTGCTCAGTTTTGTTTACTTCGCCATAACCACCACCCGCGTATTCTGATTCACTTCCAGGCCTTACGTGACAGAAACCGGGCGCAGCGGCTCCGCATCTACTTGAGTCAGCGCCGTGCGATATTAAGCTGGGCTCGAAATGGACGATCTCTACGTGATCAATTTCGCCAAAACAGCCAAAACAGAAGTTCGCGGGGCGTTCAACACGGGCGATCCAGAACGCCTCATCGCATTGCTCGATCCGGCGTTCGTTTACATGGCAGATGGACTCGGGCTCGCGATCGGGGCTAGCGCTCCGGACGCACGAATCGCAGACGCTACTTTGCTCGAATGGTCATTATCCAACGTCAAAAATCCGGCTGGAGGTGCGCGACTTCTATGCCGGGCAGCCCAATCTTCCTATCAGGGGAAGCATGCAGCACAATGTTGCGTTCACTGGCGGTTTGTTGATCAAGTTCTGATCTTGGGACTGGCGCTGCCCCACACAACGACTATTGCGAATGGCAGCGCCGTTGCAATCAATCCGAAGCGGGATTGAGCACGAGTTCGTAAGAGGTCTCGATGTCGACGCAGCGGTGCAGGGTTCGATACAGGGGACAGCGCATCGGATAGATACTATGCACTTCTTCCACAACACCACGAACATCCTCTGGAACCGTGAGTCGGTGGTGAACGAAGATTCGCCGAATCACCAGGACTCCTTCCTCGGTTTCCACCTCGCCGCGCACGTCGCTGCTGAGAGCGCCTCGACCTGTCTTGACATTCCGCGCTGCCAGCGCGGTGGCAAATGTGCCCTGTAGTCAAGCAGCAGTAGCGGCAATCACGTAATCGATTGTCGTCGCTCGCGGCTCTTTAATCGTTGCCGGGGCCAGTCCGTAATGCCTCGCGATTGCGCCGTGGACCCCAAAAAGCACGGGGGTAGATTCCGCAGGAAGCTGCGCCAGTCGAATGGCGCCTTCTCCCCGGTCGATTTTTCCTTCGAAAACGTATGCCGGCTGTGCCATCATTTTTCCTTTCATGTTCCCCAGCGTCAGTCCCGACAGCCCGGGACAGCGCGGAGGTGTCTTTACTCAGTGGCCGAGAGAACGATTGAAGATGTCCTCAATTTGTCGGGAATCGACTTCACCGGACTGATTGTAGAGCGGTTCGCCACGTGCATCCGATACGACGACATGAGGGATGTACCCCATGTAGAACTGCTTAAGGAAGCTCTGATCAAGTTCTCTGCTTTCCACAGTGTCCTTGTGTAGATTGAGTTTCTGCTGCTCAGGCAAGCGCTGAACATCGAGATCAACGACCACAAAGTGCAGCTGGTTGGCAAGTACATGGACGCTTTCCTGCGCCTCTTAAAGCTTCGCGAAGGGATGCGGCGGGATTTGCGTCAGTAATCATCCTCTGGCTTTTTTCGTTCTGGTCAATTTGTCTCCTGCGGTCTGGGTTCTTGTGAACGGGATGTTCAGGATGGCGGATCTGCTGCGAGCGAGCTACTCTCTAGCCTCCTCGATGGGCAGGCATCTCTGGTCTTGTAACTCTTTTCGTCTCCGCGCATCTCACGGTATGTTGCTTCCTCTGCATGTGCTGTATGCGTGCAGCTCTGGGCGAGCGAATGGGAGAAAGCATGACAGGGGCGAAGCTGCAACCGGCGGAGGAGGTGCTGATTCGCCGCGTCTGCGACGGCGATCGAGAAGCCTTTTACGAGCTGGTTCGTCCCTACGAGCGGTCTATCTATTTCGCAGCGAGGTCGGTGCTCGAGAACGACGCGGACGCAGAGGATGCCGCGCAGGAGGCGGTGCTGAAGGCTTTCACACACATCCGGGACTTTCGCGGCGAATCAAAGTTCAGCACCTGGCTGATCCAGATCACGATCAATGAAGCCCGCATGAGGCTGCGCAAGGAACACCGCCACCTCTATGATTCTCTGGATGAACCGAAGTCGGGTGAAGAAGGCGATTACTGGCCTATCGACTTCGCGGACTGGCGCGAGATTCCTTCTGAGGCTCTGGAATCAAAGGAGCTGCGCCAAGCATTGAAAAAAGCCCTAGAGTCGCTACAGGCTAAGTATCGGCAGGTTCTGATTTGCCGCGACATTCAGCAATTGAACATCGCGGAGACCGCGCAGGTGCTGGGCATTAGTGAGTCCAACGTGAAGGCGAGACTGTTGCGGGCGCGCCTAAAAATGCGCGACGCGCTTGCCCCAGGCTTCGATGCAGGCTGGATCCGGGGGCGTGGGTATGAAAAGATCAGGCCGTGGTAAGGAGAGCGGTTCCTTGGGAAAAACGATGACTGTCGAAATCAGTTGTGTCGAGGTTTGGCGCGAAATCTCCAACTACATTGAAGGAGACATCAGCCCTGAGCTGCGTGCCAGAGTTGAAGCTCACTTTAAGATCTGCAAACATTGCACAGCCGTCCGCGACGGCACACGTAACGTAGTGCGACTCATCGGCGACGGTGAGGCGTTCGAGGTTCCCGAGGGCTTCAGTGCGCGCCTGTACCGCAAGTTGCCCGAGCGAAAGTCATAGCCCGCTTCACCTAGCCGACACAGCGCTTAGCTCATCGGGCACGTCGGTATTGTCGATGAACATCGCCAGCTTCCAATTGCCCGCTTTGTCCTTCCTCCAAAGATCAAAGTAGCGGGTCCGGCTGCAGATCGGCTCACCGCCCCCTTTCGGCGTAAGCGTCAACTCATGCCAGCCGTAGTCCAGCGCCACCTCGCCCATGACCTTGATCTCAATGATAATCGGCACCAGTTGCACCTGATACTTCTCAAACAGGCTGCAGAGGTACGCACGCCACCCGTTCTTGGCGCCTTCGCCGTATCCACTTCGTCGTCCGTCGGAGTAGTCGATCAGGTCTTCGCCGAGAACCGCCAACAGCCGTTTGATGTCACCAGTGTTATAAGCCTCGCGGAGCTCTGTCTTAGCGACGTTGATAGCATACACATCATCCATGGCGTCCTCATGGCAGCAGATACAAGCAACGAGTTGTCGGCAGGAACAAAAGCACGCCGGTGAGGTTGTAACAAATTTTGATCGGGAGAATCTTATGTCCGGGTCATGAAAACAGCAAGCAAACTCGGCCACAGAATATTGGCAGCGACTATCTGGAGGCGTTTGATTACCGTCGCCTCCGGCCCGGCGAACGCGATTGCGTACTGCCGAGCGGCGCAGCGCGACGAAGAGAATGGCTATCCGTTTACCGCCGCCACAGAGTGGGGCAAAGCGGCTCAACTGCTGGCGCCGATCCCGGTTGCCGCCGAACTCTGCTGGCAACAGTGGGAGCGCATCACGCGCCTGCCACACCTGTTATCCCAGCCAATCGCCGACTCGGCTCCGGGCACCCTTGTGGCGGTAACATTTCCCCGATCGTCGATGTCACAAACTTTGCAGGTTGGGAATCTGATTGAGCGCACGAAATGAAATTGGGTCCAGGGCCGCTGCGCTCCGGTCGTGCGAAGGAATAGGAGGAACAACCTGAATGGCAAAGCTGAAAATGATTGATCGCAACCATGCGACTGGCACGGCAAAGGAGCTTCTCGACCAGGTGCGCGCACAGTTCGGCGTGACTCCAAACCTCATGCGAAGCTTAGCGAATTCGCCGGCGGTGCTGGGCTCGTACGTGAACTTCTATAACGCCCTCGCATCGGGCCTGCTGAATGCGAAACTGCATGATCAAATTGCGATTGTCGTAGCGGAAGCGAATGGCTGCGAGTACTGCCTGTCAGCCCACACCGCGCTGGGAAAGAAAGCAGGGTTAACGGTTTGATCGCACAGAGCACAGATGTTTTCGTGGTTGGCGGCGGTCCGGCGGGCCTCGCGGCAGGAATAGCGGCCGCCCAGCGAGGATTTTCGGTGACCGTGGCGGATTCCGCGCGGCCGCCCATCGATAAGGCTTGCGGCGAAGGCATCATGCCGGACGGAGTGCTGGCGCTGCGCGGCCTTGGAGTGGATCTGGCCGGAGTTGTGGTAGCTCGGTTTGAAGGGATTCGTTTTATTGATGCGGCGGGGGAGAGCGATGCGCGATTTTTGCAGGGGGCCGGCGTTGGGATACGGCGGATCGCACTGCACGGGGTTCTCGTGGCGAAGGCGGAAGAGATGGGCGTTCGCCTGGCTTGGGGCACGCGGGTGGAGGCGGTCCGGCAGGGAGAAGTGGTGGCCGGGGGCAAGACGCTGCGGAGCAAATACGTGGTGTGCGCCGACGGCCAGAACTCCTCATTGCGGCAGATGGTGGGCTTGGGTGCGGGTAAGATCACTCGGCGGCGCTATGGATTCCGCAGTCACTACAGGATGCGGCCTTGGTCGCGCTTTGTGGAGGTACACTGGGCGGATTGCGGGCAGGTGTATGTGACTCCGGTGAGCGCCGAGGACGTCTGCGTTACGTTTATCACTTCGGAGCCGCAAGCGCGGCTGGAGGATTTACTGCCGCAGTTCCGGGAACTTCGGGAGCGGCTGGCGGGGGAAAGGCCGAGCGACAGAACGGCGGGCGGGGTGACGGTGACGCGCAAGCTGAAGGCTGTAAGCTGCGGCGTAGTCGCGCTGCTGGGAGACTCGTCCGGCTCGGCCGATGCAATTACCGGAGACGGGTTGAGCCTGGCTTTCCAGCAGGCTACAGCGCTGGCGGACGCGATGTGCTCTGGAGACCTGAGCGAGTACCAGCGGCGGCATGACAAGATCAGCACGTGTCCGCGCAACATGGGCAGGCTGATGCTGCTGATGGACGACTATCCCTGGCTGCGGCGTAGGATTTTCGAGGCGCTTGCGCAGTCGCCGGGAATGTTCGAGAAGCTGCTTGGGGTACATACGCGGAAGATTTCTCCGTTGCAGCTTGGGGTGAGGGACTGCCTTTCTTTCGGATGGAATGTGCTACGCGCCTGACGGTCTGGCTCGCTTCCACGCGTGAGATAAACACGGGTGACGAGCGCGTCGACGCTGCGCTGGAGTTTGCTCGTACCATTGTGGAGGACCGGGGCCACATTAGCGCAGTCCAGTTCGACGCAGTACGGCAGGCCGGATATCCGTGACCTGCGCGTCGAGTGCGTTGAATCAGGATTTCAAACGGATCATTGCCGCTAATCAGATCATATTTGCATTCGGTGCCTTCGTTCTTATCCTGCCAGTACCATCCACTAGTTCATTGTTGCGGTTACATGGATCGTCCTTTATCCCGAGTGCCACCACTGCCTGGTTCTTTGTCATCGGGGTGCCCGGCTTTCAACTCGCAACGAAGTTCAATACCTTAGCATTGAGAGAGGCAGATGAAACTGGAAGACATTCGCCCAGTGCCATGCCGGGGCCACCGACGCGGTTTGCCAGAGTATCGGCGTCCCCCGCGGCGCTGCCGTCGTATACCGGCATCTCGCCGCCGAGCTCGATAATTCGCTTTGCCCACAGCGATGCGTGCCGCGCCTCGGCGTCAGCGAGATTGCGCCAGAATGCGCCTGCGGATCGGGTCCGAATCTCGCTCAGAGAATGTGCTATAGGTTCGTTCGCAAGCTCACGAAAGATGAATCGTGCGAAGCTGAGCTTTGTCATGCGAGCGCTTTATTATTCGGCATCAGGCGGCGTCCGCATGAGTCGTCGAATGCAGTGAGAGGCCCTGCTCGACTGCGCGGGCCGAATCATATTGCCGCGCAATCAGCGTGTCCAGCGCGAACATTCCCGGTCCAAAGATCAGGATCAGCGCCGAGGCGAAGAGAAATGTGTAGGGAGCAGCGCCATAGAATTTTCCGGGGTCGCTCAAGATCGACATGAGTGCCTCCCGGTCCGCCAAGAAAAATGCGACCAGCATATCTCCGGAGAGCGCCAGTCCCGTCAGCCGCGAGGCCAGTCCCAAGACCAGCAGCGCGCCACCGAAAAGCTCAACGCAGGCGACAAACAACGCGGTCGGCCCCGGCGCTGGGATTCCCAGCGAGGTAAAAAACTGCGTCACATGCGCCAGGTTGTGCAGCTTTCCCCATCCCGTCTGCATGAACTGCCAACCCCAGTAGAGACGCACGAAAAGCAGAAACGGTGACTGCGCCCAGGAGCTCGACTTACTGAACCTGCGGTAGGCTGTGGCGAATGTGCGCGTGATCGTGGTCATGATGCTCCCTCGCTTTCTGGTGCGTCGGATTTGCAGAACCAGCCAAGTGCAGCAAACAGCGCGAAACTACTTTGAATATGTTGTTGGCATTGTTCCGCCGTAAGCAACGATTTCGCGTACGCAAACTCGACGGCTTCGGCAATCGATGCTCGCCTTGCCAGCGCGCTCAGCAACCGGAACATCTCAGCATCAAGTCGCTTGTAGTGAACCACCAGCTCGAAACGATAAATCGCAAGATAGACGGGGCCGCTGGACACTGCGCGTGCGATTCGATTGTGTCCGATCGCGCGCGGCACGCCGCCCTTGCGCTTGGCTGCCTCGCGAATCTCAAGCAAAAGCGTATCGACTTCGTACCCGGCTTCGATCAATACTAGGTGCGGTTGAAGTTGCATAACGCTCTCGGGAGCGAGCGCGGCAACATCGGCAGGACTCAGCCGCTCGTGCTCGGCGGCGTCGAACGACTCGATCTGCGCCCACTCAAGCTTTGCCATATCCAGTGCGATGGCGTAATTCGCCCCGCCCAGCGCTTGATTCGTCTGCATCCACGCAACCAGATGTTGTCCCAGGTTGCGCATGGTGAATGACCCGGACGGACAATCCGCCAGGTAGCGCCGCCGCAGCCGGTCGAATTGTTTTGCGCCAAGCACCGCTCGCACTCCCGGGAAATCCTCACTGAAAGCATCCAGCACCCGCGACCAGTAAGA
>CAVTVE010000004.1:0-106735 GCA_963738165.1 uncultured Acidobacteriota bacterium | reverse complement strand
TGGAATAGCGGAAGCCCGCAGAAAAATACGCTGTGCCGGTCGCGAGGCTCCATGGTCAACCCAACGGCCCACGCATCAAATACCTCGGAGCCGTGCGTGCGACATGCGATCTTCGGCAACCCAGTCGTTCCGCCGGTGCAAAAATAGGATGAGCGCTCGTGTGGCTGGATCGCTCTATGGCTGGTGAGCTTATCCCCTGGTTGGTCCTTCATCACGGTTTCAAAATCGAGTCCTGCGTTTTGTGTACCGCCCACGCTCACGCCATACGATCAAATGGGGAGCGGGGCTTTTCGGCGCCGAGACATATCGCGCGAGGTTAACCCAAACGACGGTCCCGACGTCTGGCAGAGTGTCCAACTGGCTTGCGAGCTTTTGCCATAGGTCTGTGCCGGGCATTGGTGCGAGCGTGACAACAATCTTCGCATGAGCTGCGCGTAACAAGTCGCCAATCTGCGCGGCTCCAGCAGCGGATTAATCGGCATGGCAATGCCGGCAGCCTCGCCTCCCCAAATCGTGAAGTGTGTCTCGGGAAGGTTGGGCAGAATGAAAGCGACCACTTCATCCTGCTTCAGCCCCAAACGAGTAAAGGCGTTTGCCGCGCGGGTAATCTCAGCAAACAGTTGCCGGTAACTCCACTCGTGAACGCGCTCATAACGAGTGGCGTCAAAAAAGAAGGTTAAGGCAGGCCGTTCGGGCGTTTTCTCTGCCTGCGCCTTCACGGCAGCATAAGTGCTCGATGGGAGCTGCCGCTCCGAAAGCGCGACCTTCTCAAGTTCTGCAATTTCTGACAATGTGCGGACTGGCATCAGACTTCTTCTGCAACGACATTCCGTTGCACCCCCAAATCGACTACACCATCCGAGCTGTGGATCCGGGCCTCGACGATATCTCCACCTTGAGATACTGATTGCGGCGTTCCTGCACCTTTAAGAATAGCCGCCACTTCATTGCCTCGGGGAGTATAGCCGCGATGCGCTGCTTCATGGGCGATGGTACGGCGAGCGCGCAGCCCGATGGTGTTCCGGTGGCAATCAGGTCCCCAGGGGCGAGGTCGTGAATGCCGGAAAGCTCCGTCAAGGTATCTGCCGGGCCGTTGACGAGATTGGCGGTCGTGTCACTCTGGCGTACCTCACCGTTCACCGTCAGCGTCAAGTGAAGCTTTTTCAGGTAATTCATTTCGTCAGGTTGCAGCAGGCAGAGAATCGGTCCGACGGGCGCAAAGGTTCGAAAGCTTTTACCTTTGTAGAACTGTCCTTCCGGGATCTGAATATCGCGTGCAGAGTAGTCATTGACGATAACAATGCCTGCGACATAATCGGACAGGTTCTCCTCCGAAACGATTACCTTGTGCTTCACGTCCTTCCTGATCACCAGTCCGACTTCGATCTCGTAGTCGAGAAATTTCACACACCGCGGCTTGATGACCCCGCTCTCTGCAGGCACTATGCAGCCGGGCGCTTTCGTGAACATCATGTTGTAGTGCTTGACGTCGGGATCAATGCCGGATTCGATCATGTGCTGGCGATAATTCGCGCCAAGGCAGATGAACTGCTGATTTCGGGTGATCGGGGACAATACGGTCACCTCGGAACGCGGGATTGCGTCTGCTCCCCGTGCGAGCAGTTCTTCGTTGCAAACAACAGCGCGAATAAACTCCTCGGTGGTTGCGTACTCGCCATGTATTGCAAACACCTTGTCGTTTCGCATCACACCCCAGCGAATTCGCCCCCGGTGTTCAAAATGAATTACAGGTACTGGCATCGGCAGGTGCTCCTCTTTCGTGCGAAGTTGATGGCGTTGCTCCGACAGCTAACCGAAAAGCTTGGCCATCGTGACCAGTTTCTTGAGCGTCACATCGGGACTCCGCTTAAGACTGCGCAGCAGGCCTGAAAGGTTCTCGATGTTCAACTTTGGCCGGGTGAAGCTAGCAGGCATGCGTTGCCCCCACTGTGCCATAGCTTCGGGGCTGGCCCACTCGACTCCCATCTCCTTATTGGCGGTAAACATGTCGCCGTCGCAATAATGTTCATGTTTGTCGCCCCAGGGACAATGCCAATAGTCAAAGATTTGGCTGCCGAGAAGATGCCGTCCGATCCCCCAGGCATGTTTCCATCCGTGTTCACGGAGAAATCTTTGCCCCATGCCAACTGCGTCAGCGTCGACGACCTCGTACGCACTATGACTGTATGTCGGCGTGAAGCCCTGCGCGATTGCCATCGTGTGGTGGTCCGCAGGTTGGTCGCCTAGATCCAGGCGCATAAATGTCACCAGAGGAGAGCCGTCCGGCAGAACCTGGACGTCGCTGGGAATGAATCCGAAGGTCTTGGTGTACCACTCGCAGGTCTTCTGGTATTCGGCGACCTCGAGCACGATGTGGCCAAGCTTGATGATCTCCGAGGGCTTCGCAGGAGGGCGCTGCGTGGCATTGACGCGCTTCGGTTCGGCTCCGTCATTGAATGTCAGTGCTGAACGGCGTGTCAGTGCAGGCGCTTCCGACTGACCGTGCACAATCTCAACAAGAAAGCCGGAAGGATCGGTGAGGGAAGTCCATAGTCCCTCCCCCGGATCGTGACACTCTTTTACAGGCGATGCACCCGGAAGTCGGGAGATCTTGATCAGGTCAGCCTTTGTTGCAACACAAAGACCAAAGCCGACAAATCTCGCCCTGGGTGCGCGATGCACCCTGTAGCAGTAAGGAGCGGTACCCGTGCCGCGCATATAGAGGGCATCGCCGGTCTTCCGCGCAGTGACCAGGCCGAAGTCCGTTAGGAAGCGCTCCGTTAAATCGAGATCAGACCGCTCAAAAATCAAGTGCGCCAGACTACAGGCCTTGACCGTCGGGTCTGTATGACGAGAAGGTTGCGGCATCTTCAACACTGGTTTCATGCGCGATCCTATGCTCCGCCGTTCTCAGGTCTGAGATGGAGCCTCATCCGTGTTGCGCCTCTATTTACTTCAACGACCGGAGCCAACGGCGGAAGCTCAATGGTCGCAATTCTCTGTGCCTCGCGGGCAGGCACACCCAATGCCCGCAGTAGCAACTCTGCGGCATCGGAAGCGGCTTTTCGCCAGCTTCGGCGCCCTTGCACAAGAAACATCGCACCTAAGGCGCTGCTGATGATCATGACGATGGCTGAGGGCAGTTGCTCGGGACGCAACTTATAGCGGCCACTTGCGATGCCGGCAGACACATCCTTTCGCGGCGGTCCGTACCACAGCTGCCGCAATGCGGAGTTGTTCATGCCGAAACGGACGATGAATGCTCCCCAGTCGGGCTCTTCGTGTGCCCGGCGTACAAACAGTCGAACGCCGATCGCCAGCCGTTGCGCGGGATCATCAATTTTCGCAAGGGTTACAGCCACACGCTGGTGCATCTCAAAGCTGAGTTGACTCGCAATTTCCTGAAATATCTGCTCCGTTGAGGCGCGCTGGTTGTTGTAGATCGTGCCACGGGCAACATTCGCGCTTTGCGCTAATTCCTTTACGTTGACTCGATCCACGCCTTTTTCTACAAAAAGCCGCAGAGCTGCTTGCTGAATACGCTTCTGCACCGGAGTGGGCGATTTGCGAAATTGAGAATATCGGTCCATAGATGAAGAGTGAACATCCGTGTTCAATCAGATGTCAATTCTCGCCAGGTAGGCTCAAAAATATTTTCTTTTGTGAAAGCGGTACGTTTGCTTGACACAGTGAACACGCGTGTTCAATATGGGTTCACCCTGCGGACGGAGGCGAAGATGACGAGCCCGTATGAGTGTGACGTAGCGATCGTTGGGCTTGGCCCCACGGGAGCGATGTTGGCGAACCTGCTTGGGCAGTATGGCTGGTCTGTGATCGGACTCGACCGCGATGTAGAGGTTTATCCAGCAACCCGCGCCATCCATTTCGATGATGAAGCCATGCGCGTCTTCCAGTTCGCCGGACTCTCGCGGGAGATCGAGCGCACCAGTGAACCCTTTATGGAAATGGAGTTCAAACGAACGCCGGGCGGCAAGCCGCTGCTACGGATTGAAGTCGGCAGTCAAGACCATCGCTATGGACATGCGTGCGCCTGGTGGTTCCATCAGCCGACACTCGAAGGTCACCTCCGCGAAGGATTGAAGCGCTTTGGCAACGTTCAACCTATGTATGGCGTTGCGGTCGATGAAATTACACATACGGGCGATGGCGTCGTCGCCATCGGGCGCGGCCAATCCGGCGAGCGCGTGCGAGTGCAAGCAAAATTCCTCATCGGGTGCGATGGGGGTCGCAGCTTTGTTCGCAAGTCTGTAGGAATCCCGCTCGATTCGGCAAACTTCGACGAGCGCTGGGTGGTCGTCGACACCAGAAGCCGTACGGGCCAGAAGGACAAGAGCCTGCCTCCAAACCATGCGCAAATCTGTGATCCACGTCAGCCCACTACATACGTTCCCTTGGCAGGTCCCTACTATCGGTGGGAATTATGCGTGACGGACGGAAAGAGCGTTGAGCAGGCGACGGACCCAACTTTTGTGCGCAATCAGCTGCGCGCGTTTGTCGATCTCGACAGAATCGAAATTGTTCGCATTGCTTGCTACAACTTTCACGGCCTCTGGGCCAGAAGTTGGGTATCGGGAAGAATTATTCTGGCGGGCGATGCGGCGCATCAGATGCCGCCATTTCTTGGCCAGGGAATGTGCTCAGGCATACGCGACGCACATGCCTTGTCCTGGCGGCTGAACCTGATTCTTTCTGAATGTTCGAATGCCAAGATCCTTGACCACTACTTTCAGGAGCGGTGCTCACATGTGCGCGAGATTCTCCGGGGCGCGATCTTCATCGGCAACCTGATCCAGACTCGAAGCCGCGTTGTTGCGTGCCTTCGCGACAATTTGATCTTTCGCCCCGTGAGCCTCTGCAAACCGTTCCGCCGCGCGTTCCTGCACGGCTTCAATCGGAAGCGACCGCTAAAGAGCGGTTGCTTGGGACGCTCCCCGCTCGCAGGACACCTTGCGTTACAACCGCAGATCATGCTGCCGGACGGTAGAACAGAACTGCTTGATGAGGCTCTCGGGCACGATTTTGCCGTGCTTGCACGCAAAGGAAGTCTCGCGCAGCACCAGTTGGTTCTCGACCAGCTCCGGAGGGCCCTGCCGGTTCGCGTGTTGGAATTTGGCGTTGGGTCTGAGAGCGCTGACATTGGAGACCATACTCGCGTTCTGGAGCGGTGGTTTTGCGAATACGGGATCGACTTCATGGTGATACGGCCCGATCGCTATGTATTTGAAGCTGGATCCAGTCAGGAACTGGAGGCCGCAGTTCGCTCGCTGCTTTCGTCTTCTTTGTCAGTCGAGATTTCGCATCAGGACAGGGCCGCTCTGACATGTCTGAGCGGCCCTCGCGCTAAACCTTTCCTCGATGACTCGTTGTAAGTTCAGTTCAGGTTCTCGAAAATGCCCGCTGCGCCCATGCCGCCGCCGATACACATGGTGACCATGCCGTAGCGCGCGCCTCGGCGCTTCAGTTCCCGAATCAAAGAAGCGACGAGTTTCGCTCCGGTGCAACCCAGCGGGTGTCCGAGCGCTACAGCACCGCCATTGGGATTGACGCGCTCCGGGTCCAAACCAAGCTCCTGAATCACCGCAAGCGACTGCACTGCAAATGCCTCGTTCAACTCGATGACCTCGATATCATCGAGCTTTAGCCCAGCCAGCTTCAGGGCCTTCGGAATCGCGTACACCGGACCCAGGCCCATCTCTTCCGGTTTATTGCCTGCGGTGGCGAAGCCGACGTAACGTACCAGGGGGGGTATTCGCAATGCGCGTGCTCGCTCCGCCGACATCACCACCGCCGCAGCCGCACCGTCCGACATCTGGGAAGAGTTACCGGCGGTGCAGACACCTTTTGCATGAAAGGCAGGTCTGAGCTTGGCCAGGCCTTCCAGCGTCGTATCCGCGCGCGGACCTTCGTCCACGGCGAAGTTGATTTCCATGCGCTTCGGACCGGCGCCATTCGCAGTGACGAAGCTCACCGGCACGGGGACGGTCTCGTCCTTGAACTTGCCCGCCTCGATTGCCGCCACCGCCTTCTGGTGCGACCGGAGCGAGAATTCGTCTGCCTGCTCGCGCGTAATGCCGCAGCGCTTGGCAACGCGTTCGGCGGTTAGTCCCATGTTGAGGTAGGCGTCGGGATAATGTTCGGTGAGCCACGAGTTTGGGGCAACCTTGTGGCCGCCCATCGGGACTAGGCTCATGGATTCCGTGCCGCCGGCCACGATCGCCTCCGCGCCACCGGCCATGATGCGATCGGCTGCGAGCGCGATGGCCTGCAGCCCTGATGAGCAGAAGCGGTTGATGGTCATAGCGGAGCATTCGACCGGCAGACCGGCGCGCAGGGAGGCAATGCGCGCTATATTCATGCCCTGCTCGGCTTCCGGCATGGCACAGCCGAGAATGACGTCTTCGATCTCGCGTTTGTCCAGTTGGGGAACGCGCTCCAGGGCGGAGGTGATGGCAAGCGCTGCCAAATCGTCGGGTCGCGTGCTGCGCAGCGTTCCTTTCATGGCCTTGCCGAGGGGCGTGCGCATGGCACTGACAATTACAACTTCTCGCATAGTCTTTTCCTCGTTTCAGAAACTTCGCCCAGCATGCTGGGATTTCCGCGCCATCGGTGGAAGCCAGGCGCAACGTGCTTGTGGTTAGTTCCGCAGCGGTTTTCCGGTCTTCAACGTGTGCTGGATTCTTTCCTGGGTCTTGCGTTCGCCGCACAGCGACTTGAATCCCTCGCGCTCGAGGTCGAGAATGTATTGCTCGCTCACGAGCGATCCAGAAGTCACCGCGCCACCGCATAGCACCTCGGCGATCTTGGTCCCGATCAACTGGTCGTGATCGCTGATGAACTCACCCTGCCGCATGACATGCAGGCCGAGCTTTAAGATCGAGAGCATCGCTTCGCCCGGCGCGGGTATATCGGTCCGCGGCACGGGAGACTTGTATCCGGCGCGGGCCAGCTCCAGCGCTCTGGACTTGGCGTCGGCCAGCACGCGTTCGCGGTTCATGGTGACGCGGTCGCAGTCGGAGAGCAGGCCGAGATTGCGGGCGTCCTCCGCCGAGGCGGAGATCTTGGCCATTGCGATTGTCTCGAAGGCGCGCTTGACGGCCTCGATCATCTCGACCGATCCCGCACGCCGCTCCACCGGGAGGTGTTTGGCGGCATCGGCTGCGTGCAGCAGCATCTCTTTGCAGCCGCAGCCAGCCGGGAGCAGTCCCACTCCGGGCTCGGCAAATCCCATGTAGAGTTCGGCATGGGGCTGGCGGACGGCGCCGTGCAGCGCGATCTCGCAGCCGCCGCCCAGCGTCAGCCCAAACGGCGCAACCACCACGGGCTTGGGCGAAAACTTGATGGCGCTCGTCGCCTGCTGGAAGCTGCGTATCATGGCGTCGACTTCGTCCCACTTCTGGTCCTGAACCGACGTAAGCAGCGCCACAAGGTTCGCCCCGGCACAGAAGTTCTCGGCGTCGTTGGTGATGACGAAGGCATCAAAGCCGTCGCCCGGCCCGCCCGCTTTGAGGCTTTGAGTAACGAGGCGGAGGAGCTCCTCACTCGCGGTGTTCATCTTCGAGTGGAACTCGATGCAGCCGACGCCATCACCCACGTCAACTAAAGACGCACTCGCGTTGGTCGTGACCACTCCATTCGACTTCCTTGCGATTCCGACCGAACCCAATCCGGCAGCCACTTGCACTTCCTCATGAGCGCTGGAAATCACGTCAAAATAGGCCCGACCCGATGCCGCCTGGGGTGCATCGGCAGTACCACGAGCTCTTGCCGGAGGCCAGTAGCCGCTCGACATTGGCGGCAACGGGCTTGCCCTCTCTCTTCATCCGCGCCACCGTGAATTCCACTCCGGCGGCATCCCATAGCTCGAATGGCCCCATCTCCCAGTTGAAGCCGAGGCGCATGGCACGGTCGATCTCATCGATGCCATCGGAGATTTCGCCGATGCGGTTGGCGGAGTAGGTCCACAGTTCGGAAAGAAGACGCCACAACACCTGGCCCGCGCGGTCGTCCTTGGCGGGCCCACCGCTTTCGACCCCCAGCAGCATACGAACGCGCTCTTGGGTCGACTTAACGGACTTCGCCGTCTCAAGCGAAGGGAACTTCGGCTTTTGCTGCGGATGGTACTCCAGGGTTTCCAGTCCAACGCCAAGCCGCTGCTTCGCCGTCGCTGCCGCCCTTGAGCTTCTTGTAGAACCCTCCACCCGTCTTGTCGCCGAGCCACTTGCGCTCGAGCATGGCGTGCATGAATCTCGGGCAGCTTCAGGTCCGAACGCTCGTCGCAGACGTTGGTCTCATGTTCCGCGCCACGTGACCGAGGACGTCCAAGCCCAACCATATCCATGGTGCGGAAGGTGGCGGATTTCGGCCACCCAATTGGGCTCCCGGTAAGTGCATCCATCTCTTCGATGGAAAGGTCCATCTCCTGCATCACGTCGCATCGACGTTGAGCATCGAGAAAGTGCCGATGCGGTTGGCGATGAAGTTAGGCGTGTCTTTGGCAACGACGATCCCTTTGCCGAGGCGCACGTCGCAGAAGCGGGCAATGGTGTCAATGGCTGCGCGATCGGCTTCGGGCGTAGGGATAAGTTCCAGCAGCCGCATGTAACGCGGCGGGTTAAAGAAGTGCGTGCCAAACCAGCAGCGGCGGAAGTCATCGCTGAACCCATCCACGATGTGTGCCACCGGAAGGCCGCTGGTATTGGTGGTAACGATCGTGCCCGGCCGCCGCACCGCCTCCACTTTCTTGAGCAGCGCGCGCTTGATTTCCAGATCTTCCACGACGGCTTCGATCACCCAGTCGACTTCGGAGATCCAGTCCAGGTTGTCTTCGAAGTTGCCTGTGGTGATCAGGCGTGACAGGGAAGGATCGAAGAAGGCTGCGGGCTTAGACTTCCTGGTAGTTTCCAGCCCGGTCACGGCAAAGAGGTTGCGCGCCGCGCCATCGGCGTCTGGCGGCACCATGTCCAAGAGGTAGCACGGCACGCCGGCGTTGGCCACCTGTGCGGCAATACGCGCCCCCATAGTTCCGGCGCCAAGGACAGCGACTTTCTCTATGTGTTTCATAAATACCTTTCCAGGGATGAATCCATAGTCCGGAGGTGCACACCACAAGTTCTGGGACACGACAGTAGAACGTGTTTCAAAATACCTCCGCAGCGCAATCCGGAGGCGGCTAGTTCTAGCCAAGCGAATTCACGAGGCAGTTCTCTTTCGATTGCGCCCCATGACGCACACTTATTCCTTCACTCCCGTAAAGGGGAAAGAGCCGAAGAGCCCTGTATCGACGATGCCCTTCATTTGGCTACCATCGACCACACCAGAAAATTCCAGTTTCATCGGCATAGGCTTGGTTGTATCGGTTTTCCAGAAGACGTTACTGCCGTCGATCTTGCCTTCATCGATCGCGTGGTTTTTCCCATCGTTCTGCGTGCCTGTCAGCGCCCCATCTGCGCTCGCAAGTACCAACGCAGATGTCATCGGCCCCATTGGGCTTTCGACCGTAACTTTCCACGTACCCTCTACCAACATGGTTTCTCCTCCGGTTCTATCTTTGTCGTTGACTGCTCCACACCGTCGCGTTCGGGACCACTGTCACACTCGGGTCGGTGATCGTTCCCGCCAGGTCAGCGTTGTTCACCTGTGCTGTACCATCGACGCTTAAGCTCTGCTCGTTTGTTTATGTGACTGACTGAGTCGGTCACCAACGACCGCGATGTTAATAAAACTCCGCCAGTGTGTCAACAACAATGTGTGGGGAAACATCAGTTTTGCTACAATGATTTTTTAACGCTGACCGGTTGTACGAATGACTGACCAAGGCGGTATGCGATTCAACGGCTTAAAAACAGGTGAGCAATGATCACGAGCGACCGCAAGGCACGTACGAGAGCGCCTCAGGATTCCAACGGCGATAAGACCTTACAGATCGTCCAGAAGGCGGTAGAGCTGTTCAACCGTGTCGGCTATGAGCGCGTGAAGGTCAGCGACATTACCGACGCGCTCCAGATGGGTAAGGGAACGCTTTATCTGTATTTCAAGAACAAGAAGGAACTCCTTCTGGAGTGTTTCCGCCAAGTGGACTTGGCGATCTCGTCGCTTGAGGCCAACCCAGACATCCGGAGCGCGGGCGGATTCTTCGAGCGCTTGCGTCCGCGATTTGTTGAGGCGCACAAATACTCCATAGATCTGGGAGGAGCGCTCAATTTAATCAGACTTTCCGCGGAATCGGACGATCCGGATATCCGTCAACGTGGCATGGAGGCCTACCGCGCTATTATCGAACCCTTGAAGATGGATTTGGAAATCGCCATCCGACAAGGAGTCGCGCGCACGATTGACGCCGAGCTTGCCATATGCGGGATCATTGGCTTTGCCGAAAGCATCTCCAGTCGAGCGGCGCGTGACGACCGCTATACGGTTCAGGAAATTGATGATGCAATTATTGACTTCGCCGAAAAGGCGTTTCGTGTGCGTCAGAACCAGGGTGATAATCCAGCAGATCCCCACATGTTCTCTGCCACCATCACCGACCGAAACGGCGTCTGTACCGAGATCAACGATGTGCGCTTCGACGGCGGGGTAAAACTGCGCGGGATTTTGGGGCAGGCGGAGATCGAAGTAGATCCCGCGCGCGTCACCTCCATCGCAATTCGCGAAGTTAACGAAGTGTGGGTCGCGGACGTCACCACGCGCGATGGCGCTAATGCTTCACTCCAGGTCCAGCCCAACTTAATCATTTCCGGTGAGGCTGCGCTGGGTACGCTCCGCATTGCTCTTGGTGATATTTCGCTCATGGCCTTCGGCAGTCCTCAGGGATGACTCTGGCGAGTGGCTGCCGTGATAATCAGAGCTTCTGGTATGTCGCTGCTGGAAGTTTCCAAGCTCCGGTCCACTGCGTAACGCGAAGCTCTAGTACGGCAAAGTCGGGGTGCTGGCATGAGGGCGTTGGCGCTAACAGCGACCGTACCATCACGCGGCACTTAACCGCAATCAGGTGAGGAATGATTACGAGCGACCGCACCATAGGCGAGAGATCGCGTCACGGTTCCAGTGGCGATAAGACCCTGCAAATTGTCGTGAAGGCGATACAGTTGTTCAACCGTCTCGGTTATGAGCGCGTGAAGATCAGCGACATCACCGATGCGCTTCGGATGGGTAAGGGAACGCTTTATCTGTATTTCAAGAACAAGAAGGAACTCCTTCTGGAGTGCTTCCGCCAAGTGGAGTTGGCGGTCTCGTTTCTGGAAGCCAGCCCAGACGTCCGGAGCGCGGGCGGATTCTTCGAGCGCTTGCGGCCTCGATTTGTTGGCTTGCACGAACAGTACATAAGCCAGGGTGGGAAGCTCAATTTAATCAGACTCTCCTTGGAATCGGAGGATCCGGAGATCCGTCGCTGTGCCCGGCAGGCCTACCGCGCAATTTCCGAACCCTTGAAGAGGGATTTGGAAATCGCCATCCGCGAAGGAGCCGCGCGGCCGATTGACGCAGGGTTTGCGATCTGCGGGCTCCTTGCCTTTGCCGAAAGCATCATAAAGAAAGGGGCGCGCGATGGCCGCACGGTTCAAGAGGTCGATGATGCGATCATTGACTTCGCCGAAACAGGCGTTTCGTGCGCCTCTGAGTCAGGGTAATGGACAGGCACTCACAGCAACTCACCCAGCGTTCTCTGTCACCATCACCGACCGAAACGGCGTCTGTACCGAGATCAACGATGTGCGCTTCGACGGCGGGGTAAAACTGCGCGGGATTTTGGGGCAGGCGGAGATCGAAGTAGATCCCGCGCGCGTCACCTCCATCGCAATTCGCGAAGCTAACGAAGTATGGCTCGCAGACGTCACTACGCGGGATGGCAGCTAATGCTTCACTCCAGGTCCAACCCAACTTAATCGTTTCCGGTGAGGCTGCGCTGGGTACGCTCCGCATTGCTCTTGGTGATATTTCGCTGATGGCCTTCGGCAGTCCCCAGGGGTAACTCGGGTGAGTGGCTCCCGTCAGCAATCGGAGCTCCCGGTATTTCGCCGCTAGACGATTCCATGTACGTTGCAAGCTCCGCATTCACTTTGTAACGAGAACTACGACAAGCCGAGGTTCTGGCATGAGGCGGCTTGCGCTTCGCCTTCACCCGATTCTGGATCAATCGAGGGGGCTGAGCTGATGTCCAAGGAAGGCATGAATCGGATGGAAGAATTGCTAAGCGCGATCGACGGAATTACCACCCAGCCTGAGGGGCCTCTCTTTCCAGTGCCTGCGCCGCCAGGGCCGGGGCAAGCGATCGAGATAGCTCGCGGGGTGTATTGGTTGTCCACCTTTCTACCTTCTCGTTTGCGGGCGGTCAATCTGTGGCTACTGCGCGATCACGATGGCTGGACGATGGTCGACTGCGGCTTTCCGCTTCCGGAAGTCAGGCGGCAGATTGAGGCTGCCTGGGATGCGGTGCTAGGGGGAATGCCAATCCAGCGGCTGGTCATAACGCATCATCACCCCGATCATGTTGGTAACTGTCGCTGGATTTGCCAACGCTGGGGCATTGTTCCGACATTGACCTCGCGGGAGCGTGACCAATCGGAATTTTTGCTGGGGGGACGCTGGCGAGACTCCTCTCGCGAGCGCGTCGATTTTTGGCTGCGGCACGGGCTGGCCGAGGGTGAAGCCAGCGAGGCGGATAGGGTTTTATGCAGGCATCTGGAGCTATGTGTCACGCCGCCCGAGGAATGGAATCAAGTTAGAGATGGCGATGTACTCGGGATTGGGGACGCCGAGTGGCAAGTGGTGGTTGCGAGCGGGCACACGCCCGAGCAGGCGCTTCTTTACTCTCGACAGCGAAACCTGTTGATCTCAGGCGATCAGGTGCTTCCGCAAATCACGCCGAACGTCAGCGTAGGTTTCGATGATCCCGAGGCTGACCCGCTCACGCATTTTCTCGAAAGCAATCGGCGAATTGCGCAAATCTGCGGAGATGCGATGATTCTGCCGTCCCACAAATTGCCATTTTGGGGTCTGCAAGCACGCATCAAGGCCATTGAGCGTCATCACGAAGAACATTTAGAGGTCATTGAGCGCGAACTAAGAAGCGGGCCGCGCACGGCCGCCTCCCTTATCCCAGCACTATTCGGGGACCCAAAGGGCCTCACCGGACCCGACATCGCGTTCGCCCTGGGCGAGTCGATTTCGCATCTGCATCATCTGGTGTCGCAAGGACGAGCGACAACCGTGGTGCAAAAGGGTGAGGTTGTTTTCGTGGCGAGATGATTTCAACCTACACAGGTATCCACTTCACTCAGGTAACCGCAAGTTCTGGGGCAGCGCCGTCGGCCGACTTGGCCCGGCCTCGTCACGTACTCCCAAGCTGAGCTGCTGCGTGAGTTGCTCACACGAATTTCGCGTTGATTCAGCTGCTGCGTCGAGACCGCTTGCGGAGAATGCGGCATGGAAGCCCGATTCAATCGCAGCACTTGCGACGGCTCACCTGTGAGGAGTATAGTTTTGTCCGCTCGTTGCTCGTGAGGATGTCCGGCCGTGAGCAAACGCAAAGCAGCTCCGCTCAAGAACCGCACTGAATGGGAATTCAATTACCGCGAGATCTTCAACGCGGTGAATGACGCCATCCTTGTCCAAGACCTGCACACCGGAAAAATCCTGGACGTAAATCGCAAAGGGTGTGAACTGTCGGGATACAGCGCGGAGGAGATCCGACGCTGCACCATGGAAGATTTGAGCTCCGGCGAGCCGCCATACACGCAGCGGGAGGCCATGAAGAATGTCAAGCGCGTCGCGCTCGGGGAACCGCTTCTTTTCGAATGGCGCGCCAAAGACAGGAGCGGGAGGATATTTTGGGTCGAGGTGAACCTGAAGCGCGTCTGCCTTAGCGGCAAGGATTATCTTCTCGCCGTGATGCGCGACATTTCGGACCGGAAGCGACTCGAAGCCGAATTAGTTCAGGCGCACAAGATGGAGGCAGTC
This sequence comes from uncultured Acidobacteriota bacterium, assembly GCA_963738165.1. Taxonomy (GTDB): domain Bacteria; phylum Acidobacteriota; class Terriglobia; order Terriglobales; family Acidobacteriaceae; genus TOLSYN. The sequence goes on along the minus strand of CAVTVE010000004.1, from coordinate 92,758 downwards.
GGAAAACTAGCCGGCGGCATCGCCCACGACTTCAATAATCTACTCAATGTTATGAGCGGCTACTGCGAACTGATGCTGATGAGAATGAGTCCGCAGCATGACTTGCGCCGGGACATTGAAAATATCCAGGCCTGCGCGGCAACCGCTGCCGATTTAACGAAACAGCTGTTGGCGTTCAGCCGGAGGGAAACAATTACGCCAACGGTTCTTGACTTCAACAAGACCGTTGCCGACTTCGCCAACCTTCTTCCACGTCTCCTTGGTGAAGACATCGAGGTCGTTACCGCAACGTCCGAAGTTCCACCGTTTGTGAAAGCCAGCCCTGTCCAAATCCGCCAGATCATCATGAACCTTGCGGTCAACGCCCGTGACGCAATGCCCAATGGCGGCAAACTCATTATTCAAACCACAAGCTCGGAGCAGGACGTGACCGGCACGCATGCTTGCCTCTCGATTACGGACACGGGCATTGGCATGGATGAAGCCACGCGTTCCCGTATCTTCGAGCCATACTTTTCGACAAAAGAAAAGGGCAAAGGCACGGGTCTGGGACTGGCGGTGGTTTACGGAATAGTTGAGCAGAACGGCGGGAGGGTGGTAGTCGACAGTGCGCCGGGGCGAGGCACCACTGTGCAGATCTATTGGCCGGAAGTCAAACCGCCTACCGAAACTGTAGAGCCATCACCGGTCCGCCCAAGCATACCGCGCGGTTCCGAGACCATACTTCTCGTCGAAGATTATGAAGGATTGCGGCAGATGACGCGATCTTTCCTCGAGATGCAAGGTTATAAGGTGCTCGAAGCGTGTAATGGCACCGAAGCGGTACGGAGCGTCCATCGGTATGACGATCGTATCGACCTGCTACTCACGGATGTGATCATGCCAGGCATGAATGGTGCTGAATTGGCCGAGCGTCTCAACAAGCTCCGCCCAGGCATCGCTGTGTTGTTTGTTTCCGGCTACGCCGCCGACGTACTGCATAAGGTCTCCCGAGCTGGTGTGCTTGACAAGCCGTTCACCTTTGAATCCTTGGCACGGAAAATACGCGAGGTGCTGGGCAAGAACCCGGGACAGAAAATCGCATAGCCGTGCTCACGTATGCACATTATGCAGTCGGCTGGGTCGGTGCTGACTGACATGGGGAGCTTCCAGTACTTCTGGAGGGCCTTCATACGGCGCAAAACTCCTGAAGAACTCCTTGATATGACAACCACAACTTAAGAATCCTTTCAAGGTCAAGTTCGGACCACACGCTTACCTGCGGGGACCGCACCTGCAAATTCGGTGGAGTTGCACGCAGCCGTGGTGGCCAGCTCAAGATACCGTCCTAGTCAGTCAATAATCAAATTTGGTCAGTCATAACGGGTCATCCATAACTTAGGCAGGATGGCCAGCCGCACCCTTAACAGTAAAATACTTCATAAACCGATGAAGCAAAAGGATTAATCTGAGAACGTAAAAAGTTTCAAAATTTTCTTGACACATCGTACGACTTTAGCTACTATCCCCTCACTCTGAACTGACCGACTGGGTCAGTATGAATTATCACTGAGTCAGTTACTCGGCGATTAAGTAGTGGGGTTTTTAAAAATAACAAAAGGCGTCCCAGGGCCCGCTCTTAGCTACGCTGCCTCCGGGATTCGTAGCCAGTGCACGGAGGTGCACATGACAAGCACTGATCACATCACCGCTGATCCCGGATTACTGCTGGCCGTAGAGCGAAACTGCAATGGGGCCAACGCCCATAAGTTACGTGAATACGCACACCTCTACGTGCTGACGTGCTTCCTGGGGGACGAACGGCGGACGAACCGAGCACGCCGGCAGCTCGAAGGCGAACTGATCAAAGCCGAGTACGCTCGCGCTCAAAACGCACAAGGATTCAACGCGCTGGCGGGAAGCGTGCCGGCGGCTTGACAGCCCTCCCCCTGAGGCGCTCCCAACTTCAATAGAGAAGGTCCAGAACAGAAGGACCGATTTCAGGTGAATGGAAAAGAAATGGTGACACTGGCCGACATAGCGCGAAACGGAGCTCGGACTTACCGCGATGCGGAGGCCGTCGTTTTCGAGAATGCTCGGCTCACCTACCGCGAGTTTGACAATCGAATCAATCGCCTCGCGAATGTGCTGGTGAAGCTCGGCACCGCCAAGGGCGACCGCATCGCGATTCTCGCAGAGAACACGCACAAGTACCTCGAAATCTATTTCGGCGCGGCGAAAGCGGGACTGGTCACCACTCCTCTTAACTTCAAGCTATCGCAAGATGAGTTACTGCAGATTCTCGATGATTCCGAAGCGGCTCTGGTGCTGGTCGGCGAAGGCTGCGAAGCAACCGCATTGGCCTTGCTGAACAGGGCGAAGGCGGTCCGCACGTGGATCGGCTTGGACGACAAGTTCGACAGTCGTTCTTATGAAGACCTGCTCGCGCGCTCCTCTGATGTCGATCCGCTCGTCACAGTCGGAGAAGACGAACTGGCTGTCCTGATGTACACCGGTGGCACCACGGGAACTCCCAAAGGCGTGATGCTGTCGCATCGAAACATCCTCGCGGCGACGAAAAGCCTTTGCGAGCAGAACCAGCTAACTGCACTCGACACTACTTGCATGGTCCTGCCGCTGTTTCAAGTCTCCTTTTGGCCGGCATTCTGTAGCCTCATGATGGGCGGCAAGGTGGTTATTATCCGGCGGCCGGATATAGTCCGCACCCTGACTTTGATCCAGCAGGAACGCTGCACCCATATCAATGCAGTACCGACGGTTTATGGCTGGCTGATCATGTTCCCGGATTTGGATCAATTCGACCTTTCCAGTCTTCGCCTCATGACCTATGCAGGGAGCCCAATGCCCGAGGCGGTACTCCGGAAATGTATAGCGAAATTCGGGAACCGTCTGGCTCAGGGATATGGGTTGACGGAGGCCGCACCTGCAGTGAGCGAATTAATGCCCGAAGATCATGTCTTAGCCGGCCCGCGGGCGAAGTTGCTGAGGAGTGCCGGCCGGAGTCTGCCGGGTGTCGAGGTGCGAGTGGTCGATGACAGCGGCGCTCCTTTGAAGCCGGGCCAAGCGGGAGAAGTTGTCGTTCGTGGCGCCAACGTCCTCATGGGCTACTGGAAGAATCCGCAACTGACTGCAGAAAAACTGCGCGATGGTTGGTTTCACACTGGAGATATCGGCTTCATCGACGAGGAAGGTTATCTCTACCTCGTCGATCGCAAGTCCGACATGATTATCACCGGAGGGGAGAACGTCTACCCGACTGAGACGGAGAACGTCCTTCACAGTCATCCCGCAGTTCAGGAGTGTGTGGTGACATCGGCCCCTGACGACAACTGGGGCGAACGAGTACAAGCCGCGGTAGTTCTAAAACCAGGAGCTGCCGCAACCGAGAAAGACCTGATCGAGTTTTGCAAGAGCAAGCTTGCCGGTTTCAAGTGTCCGAAACGGGTCGAATTCTGGAATGAACTGCCGAAATCCACAGTGGGCAAGATCCGGCGGAAGGATGTGAAAGCGAAGTTTTGGGGTGAGGCTGCGAATGACCGTCCTGCGGAGCGGCCAAACCGAAAGGCCGGGCATCAGTCTGGCTGCTTGGCTGTCGGGCCCGTGCTTGTCCGACCTGTAGCCGTCATCCGCGGGGCGCCTGCAGCAGACAGTTAGACCAGCCTTGGTCAGTCACCCAAGTAAATGGTCAGTCGTTGCCCCGAGATTTGAAATAGACGCGGCTTCGGACCGGCAGAGATGAAGACATACTTTTGTGTAACTAGTTGTAAAAGTAGCTACAAAAATTACCGCACAGCGAGGCATAGCAGGTGGAAAACTGGAAAAGCACTTATAAAGAGAAATTGGTATCCGCGCGGCAAGCTCTGCTGAGCGTGAAATCCGGCGACCGGGTCGTCCTCGGACATTCCTGCGCCGAGCCTCAAATGCTTGTGGAGGCGCTGGTGGCCAGGGCGCCGGAACTGTCGGGCGTAGAGACTCGTACAGGTGAGTGGGCGTGGGCCCGGCGAAGTATGCGCAGCCGGGAATGGAGAAGAGTTTCCGCTTCAACTCACTCTTCATTGGCGAAGGTACAAGGAAGGCGGTGGAAGAACGCCGCGGAGACTATACGCCGTGTTTTTTCGCTGAAATTCCCCGTCTCTTCACTGACAAGATCCTGCCGGTTGACGTGGTTCTCATGGTAGGTGACGCCTCCGGATGACGAGGGTTACTGCAGCTACGGCGTATCGGTGGCCTACACCCAGGCGGCAGCCCAGTCCGCACGCATCGTGATTGCCCAGATGAACGGCCTGATGCCGAGAACGGGCGGAGCAAAAATCCATCTCGATGCGCTGACGTACATCGTCGAGAAGGACGAAGCCGTCTTCGAGCTGCCTCCTCCGAGGATCGGCGATTTGGAGCGCAAGATTGGCGAGAACGTGGCTTCGCTGATTCCTGACGGAGCCACGCTGCAACTCGGAATCGGCGCCACGCCCGATGCTGTGCTCCTGTTCCTGAAAGGCAAGAAGGACCTGGGGATTCATTCCGAGATGTTTTCCGATGGCGTCATGCATCTGGCCGAAGCCGGAGTGGTGAACAATCGCAAGAAGAACATTCATCCCGGAAAGTTTATCGCCACCTTCCTGATGGGATCGCGCAAGCTCTACGAGTTCGTCCACAACAATCCTGACGTGGAACTGCACTCGGTGGACTACGTCAACGACCCATATATCATTGGCCAGAACGACAACCTCATCTCGATCAACTCAGCAATACAGGTAGATCTGATGGGGCAGGTGAATGCCGAGATGATTGGCAGCACGCAGTACAGCGGGATTGGCGGGCAAGTCGATTTCGTCCGCGGAGCCAGCCGCTCCAAGGGTGGCAAGTCGATCATCGCCATGCCGTCTACGGCCGCTAAGGGAACGATCTCGCGAATCTGCCGCGAACTGGACCGGGGCGCTGCGGTTACAACCTCGCGCAATGATGTTCATTTCGTCGTCACCGAGTACGGAATTGCGGAGCTGCGCGGTAAAACGCTGGAGCAGCGAGCGGAGGCACTCATCTCGATCAGTCATCCAGATTTCCGGCAGGCACTGCGCCACGAGCTTCTGCAGAGTGTGGGGGTTGGGCGCTAACACAGGATGCATTGAACCGCGCTGAGGCTCGGTGCAATCGGGGGAGGTGGGGAAAATATGTGGGCAAGATCCAGTGGAAAGATGTGAAAGCGAAGTTTTGGGGTGAGGCTGCGAATAACTGTCCGCTGCACGCAGCCGGCAGTACGAATTGATCTTCGGGAACTGGTAGATAGCTGACAAGTTGGCCACGAGGAGTCCTTTGGGACGCACAGGGAGAGTTCTGCCTCGCGGCACGGGTACATACGGTCACTCATCATAGCGCACTTAATTGTGGAGGGAAATACATGCACTGGAGACTACTCACACCGCATCGGCTGCTTGGATCGGTTCTCGCATGCGCGATGATGATGCTGTTCACTGTGCCGGTTCTCAAGGCACAGGTGCCCAATGCTGCCGTAAAACCGACTGCCGCCGTGGAGCCGACTGCCGGGGGCCGAGCGTGGAGCCGACTGCCGTGGAACCGACTGCCGCCGTGGAAACGGCTGCCGCCGAGGAACCGGCCCAACCCAAGTCCGCCAGACGCTGAAGTTCAACTGGGACAACACGCTGAAGTACAGCAATGCCTTCCGCGTTGTCGGTCGCTCGGCCACTCTCGTCGATGCGTCCAAGAATCCCAGCAACATCGATCAGGACGACGGCGACCGCAACTTCAAAGGAGGTCTGATCTCCGACCGTGTGGATCTGCTTTCGGAGATGGACCTGGTCTATGGAGACGTCGGCGTCCGGGGCAGCATGGCTGCCTGGGGTGACGCGAATTATAACAAGAGGACGGCTAACAACTCGCCGCAAACCTACAATGCCGTTTCGTCCGATTACCTACATTTCCCAGGGGGCACGAAGGATCTGGAGTTCCAGAACGCGGAATTGCTGGATGCGTTTCTCTTCGGCAAAAAAGATCTCGGAGGGCGGACCTTAAGCTTCCGGGCAGGTCAATTCGCTCAAACGTGGGGCGAGAGCCTGTTCTTCGGCAATAACGGTATTGCCGGGGGAATGTCGCCCATTGACGTGCTCAAACTGCTGTCGGTTCCGAACTCGCAGTTCAAAGAGATCATTCGGCCGGTACCGCAAGTTTCCGCTCAGTTCCAAATCAGCTCGAAGCTATCGGTTGGCGCTTACTACCAACTGATGTGGCAGGCGACGCGGCTACCACCTGTGGGCAGTTACTTCTCCACCCTTGACTTTCTGGGTGATGGTAGTGAGCGCATCCTGGAAGGACCGCCGCTCGTGCCTCTGCCCGGTGCCGGTCCAACGGCTTTCTACCACAGCCAAAACCTCGATGCGCGTGATAACGGGCAGTTTGGCGTCCAGCTAAAAGCACAGGTGAGACATGGCTTCGGGCTGGGTTTCTATGCGCTTCAATTCCATGACAAGCTGCCGACTCAGCTCTATATCCGTCCCAGTGTTGTCACCATGCCGCAGGGACCTGTAGTCCTTGATCCGGCGACATTCAATCCGTACACCGGTGAGATCGGCACCTATTCCTTTGCGTATCACGAAAACGTGAGGGCTTACGGAGTGAGCGCAACAAAGACCACGGGGTACATCAACTGGGCCGCTGAACTCTCCGGACGCACCAACATGGACCTGGTCAGCGATGCCGTCGTCGTGTTGCCCGGCATGGTTGCCGACAATGAGAACCACCCTGGGTACGCGGTCGGCGATTCGTTGCACGCTGAACCTGTCGGCATTGGCAACCGTTCCCCGGAACTTCATCGCGCGGGAATCGACGTTCCTCGGTGAGGTCGCATGGAACCGTCTGCTCAGCATTACGGAGAATGCGGCCGCTCTGGACCCTGGTACGACCAAAGACGCGGTTGGCTTCCGCCTGACCTACGAGCCGATGTACCGGCAGGTTCGCTCGGGGATTGATCTGAGCTTCCCGTGTGGCTTCGCTTTCTTCCCGATGGGCAAGTCAGCCGTATTGCCAAGCTTTGGGCCAGACAAGGGCGGCGATTTCAACATCGGTGTGGCGGTCGCTTACCACGATGCCTGGCGAGTCGGCGTCATCTACAACCAGTTTTACGGCGCCGCAGCCGGCGTGCTCAATGCCAAACAGCAGTTCTCGTTCGGACAATCGTTGGCCGATCGAAACTACATTTCGTTCTCAGTCCGCCGCACCTTCGGGGTGAAGGCCAGCAGCAAGAATCGATAACAAAGGAGAATGATGATGAATACAAGTATTAAGCGAGTCCTTCTCAACGCTGCGTTGTGCGGGTTGTTGGCCTCAGGTTACGCGCAGGCACAAGTTTCGCCGGAAGAGGCGGCAAAGCTCAAGACGACGCTGACCCCGTTGGGCGCGGAGCGCGCAGGCAACAAGGAGGGCACCATCCCGGCCTGGGATGGCGGGCTGACCAAACCCGCTCCCGGATTTAAGAACGGCGGCCGCAGGCCTGATCTTTTCCCGAACGAGAAGCCGCTGTTTTCGATCACCGCCAAGAACATGGACCAGTATGCCGACAAGCTTACCGACGGCACCAAGGCCATGTTGAAGAAGTATCCGGCCTACCGCGTCGACGTATACCCGACCCATCGCACCGCGGCGGCGCCGCAGTGGGTCTACGACAACACCTTCAAGAACGCCACGCGGGCCAAGTTGGTGAACGGATCGGCCGGTCCGGAGCCTTCCGGCGCCTATGGCGGCATTCCCTTTCCCATCCCGGCGAACGGCGCCGAGGCCATGTGGAACCACCTGCTGCGCTGGCGCGGTACTGTCTGGCACATGGACTTCTCAGGCGTATGAAATCACGGCTGACGGCAAGCACATTCATTGTCGTGGACGCTGAACTGACTACCAGATGCCCTACTACCTGCCCGATGCTGCCGATAAGTTCAATGGTGAGTTTTGGGAGAGCTCGCACAATGTACACCGGTCCACCGATCCGGGCCGGCGAAGCCATGCATGGTCGGTTCAACCTCAATGCCGACAAAACCGTGGCGTGGGTGTACCTGACCGGCCAACGCCGGGTGCGCGAGGTTCCCAATCCTTGTTGCGACACTCCTGCGCCTTGGTCGGCGGGGCTCAGTTCGTACGACGAGATTGACGTCTTCATTGGTCGGATGAATCGCTTCGATTGGACTTTGGTCGGCAAAAAGGAAATCTACATTCCTTACAACACGAATAAGTGCTAGCTCCGAAGATCAATGAGCTGTTAGAGGCGCACTACCTTAATCCGGACCACGTCCGTTGGGAACTCCATCGGGTGTGGGTGGTGGAAGCCAATTTGCGCAAGGGCCAGCGGCATACCTCGACAAAGAGCCGCTACTACATCGACGAGGACAGTTGGATCGCCGTGCTGGCAGATCGCTGGGACGCCAAAGGGCAACTGGCGCGCACTCAGTTCATGCTTCCTCTCGCAGCTCCCGACATCCCGGCGGTAGTGAACTGTACGCACGGCTTCTATGACCTGATAACCGGCAGGTCATACGTAGATCTGCTCTTTAACGAGCAATCCGAGCAGTACAAAGTCATGCCGCGCTATGCCAACTCCGTCTTTACACCGGACGCGTTGGCCAGCGAGGGCGTGCGGTAGCCATGAGCTAACCGGCGCAAATGCGAAGGAGGGACGCAGCATGATGGGTAAGGTGGCATTAATTACGGGCGGCGCAGGGGGTATCGGATTGGCGGCCGCCCGGCTATTTCTGAGCAACGGTGCAAGGGTGATGCTCGTCGATAAGGATGCAGACGCGTTGAAAGCCGCGATTGCCAGTCTGGATAGCGGTTGCGTCGCCTCGGCCGTTGCCGATGTGACTCAGTCTTCGGGTGCGGAGCGGTATGCCAAGGAAACTGGCGATAAGCTCGGGAGAATCGACTTCTTCTTCAACAACGCCGGGATCGAAGGCGTAATGGCTCCTGTCACCGAATACCCTGAAGAGGTTTTTGATCAAGTGATGGCGGTCAACGTGAAAGGCGTCTTTCTCGGCATGAAATACGTGCTGCCGAGGATGAATGATGGCGGCAGCATAGTCATCACGTCATCAACTGCCGGTTTTCGCGGAAGACCTGCCTTTGTCGCCTATGCATGCAGTAAGCACGCTGTGGTGGGGATCATGAAATCGACGGCTCACGAAGCTGCGCAGCGCAAGATTCGGGTGAACACAATTCATCCCGGCATGGTGGAAGGAGCCATGATGCGTCGCCTCGAAGAGAAGGGAAATCCTCCCGACCCAACCAAGGCAAGAAGTTTCCTAGAGGGCGGAATTAAGTTAGGGCGCTATATCAAACCAGAGGAAGTGGCGCAGCTCGTGATGTTTCTGGCCTCGGACGCCAGCGCAATGATTACAGGCGGAGAATTTCTCGTCGATGGTGGATACCTGCTCTGAACGGAGTTCGCGCCGCTATAGCGGCATAAGGGAAATCAAATGGGGCGGTTGAAAAACAAAGTTGCCATTGTGACCGGCGGTGCGATGGGTATCGGGCGCGCGATTTGCCTGGCGTTTGCGCGTGAGGGTGCAGCAGTTGCTGTTACCGACATCGTTGACGAGAAGGGGCAAGGCACAGTCGAGGAGATACTGCGCTCGGGCGGTCGTGCCCAATATTGGCATGTCGATGTCGGCGACGAGAACGCGGTTAAGCAGGCTTTCAGCGATATTCATGCCACGCTCGGAAAAATCGATATTCTAGTCAATAACGCCGGAATCTCCGGTGCAAACAAACCCACCCATGAGCTGTGCGAGGAATTGTGGGACCGGGTCTTCGCTATCAACGTCAAAGGCGTCTTCTTCTGCACGAAGCACGTAATTGCTTATATGCAAGGGAACGGCGGCGGCAGCATCATCAACCTTTCTTCAATCTATGGGCTGATAGGAGCTGGAGACGACCCGGCGTATCACGCAGCCAAAGCCGCTGTCTGGATGATGTCAAAGAATGATGCCGTGATTTATGCACGCGATCAGATCCGGATTAACTCGATCCACCCTGGTTACATCCAGACACCCCTCACGGAGAAAGTGGCCCGTAGCATGCCGGGCGGCCTCGAGGCCCAGGAGCGGCTATTGTCCGCGAAACTGCCGCTCGGACGTATCGGCCAACCCGCAGAAGTGGCTTGGGGTGTCGTGTATCTGGCGTCGGATGAATCGAAGTACGTCACCGGTACGGAGCTTGTAATCGATGGCGGCTATACCGCGCAGTAAGTTTCGTCGGAAGGAGCGAGGCGCATGAATCAGTGGAAGATTGGCGACGTAACAATTTCTCGTGTGGTCGAATCCGAGGCTGCATGGGATGGCACCATGTTGCTTCCCAATGCAACTGCGGAAAATGTTTACAAAGAACGCGACTGGCTCCTGCCGATGTTTTCCGACGGAACGGGAAAATTGAAAATCGTCATTCAGTCGTTTGTCATCGAGTCTCTAGGTCAGCGCATTCTGGTCGACACTTGCGTCGGCAACAATAAGGTCCGCCCACTTCCTGAGTGGAACAACCTGCAGGGTTCTTTTCTGCGGGACCTATCAAACATCGGCTATCCGCGTGAGTCGATTGACCAGGTCGTTTGCACTCATCTGCACTTGGACCACGTCGGCTGGAATACCACGCTGCGGAATGGAAAGTGGGTCCCGACCTTTCCCAACGCGAAGTATGTGATCGGTGGCACCGAGTGGGATTTCTTCTCATCGCAGAAGGATGATTTCTTCAATGTTCCGGTCGAGGATTCCGTGCGTCCTGTGTTTGCCCATGGACAAGCGCAACTTGTTAATGACGAACACAGAATCACGGACGAAGTATGGCTCGAGCCGGCTCCTGGCCATACTCCCGGACAGTTTGCGGTACGCGTTTCTTCAAATGGGCAGGGAGCGGTCATAACTGGCGACCTTATGCATCATCCGATTCAGTGCCGCTACCCAGAGTGGGACGACATCATCGATTTCGATCGCGTGACCGCGAAGAAGACTCGCCGCGCGTTCTGCGAGCGCTACGCGGATACGGATGTACTCGTGTTCGGGTCGCATTTCGCAAGTTCGTGTGCGGGCAAGGTCATTAGGAAGTATGGCTCGTTTGGCTTCGAGCTCGTCTAAGCGGAAGCTGTTAACTCGACGCGTTGGCCAGCGAGGGCGTGCGGTAGGAACCACTGATTGTCGGAGAGCATTATGCGAGTGAACAAACTATTAAGCTCGGTTCAAGTCGTCCTAGCGGCCTTCTTGCTGGCATCGTCAGCTGCGTGGGCTGCCGGGACGACCGATGCTCTCGACCAACCCGCTCTGCTGTGCCGCAGGCCGGCCCAGAGCGTTCTGCTGGACATCACCACGGCTGGCTCGCGGCTGATCGCCGTCGGTGAGCGCGGTGTCATCGTCTTCTCCGATGATGCCGGTCAGACGTGGCATCAGGCCAAAGTCCCCACCAGCGTATCTCTAACCGCCGTTCAGTTTCCCACTCCCAAACAGGGCTGGGCCGTCGGCCACGCCGGAGTTGTTCTGCATTCCGAAGACGGCGGCGAAACTTGGACCCGACAACTCGATGGCAGAATCGCGGCGCGTCTGGTGCTGCAGGCGGCAGAAGCGAATGTGAATGCCAGCGGAGCAACCGGAGCAAAGGCGGAAGTTGCCAAGAGACAGTTGGTTGATGCTCAGCGCCTCGTGGATGACGGGCCAGACAAACCTTTCCTCGCGCTCCAGTTTGAAGACGAGCGGTCCGGCTTCGTCGCCGGCGCCTACGGATTGATCTTCCGCACTGCCGACGGTGGAAAGACCTGGCAGCCTTGGATGAATCGCCTCGACAACCCTAAAGGCCTGCACCTCAATGCAATTCGTGCGGTTGGCAAAACCATTTACCTCGCCGGCGAACAAGGGTTGTTTTTCCGGTCCACCGACGGCGGTGAAACTTTCACGCGCCTCGCTACGCCCTACGAAGGCAGCTACTTCGCTATTGCCGCAATCCCTCCAGGTGAGGTCATTCTCGCCGGCATGCGCGGAAATGCCTACTGGTCAGGCGATGAAGGAAAGACGTTCGTCAAAGTCGAATCGCCGATGCCGATTTCGTTCAGCGCTATCGCGCTGCTGGCCGACGGTAGGCTGCTCTTTGCCAACCAGGCAGGTCTGGTCCTTGCGAGCCGCGATCACGGTCGAAGCTTGCAACCGCTGGCGATCCCGCGCATGCCGCCGGTGGCCGGGATGATCGAACTGCCAGATGGCTCCCTCGTCACCGTAGGTTTTGGCGGCGCCCTTCGCATTCCCCTCACGAACAACACTGGAGCGGCGCGATGAAACCCGTGACGAAAATGGTGCAGCCCGTAGTTCGCGACATGGCGGAATTTGACCGCAACTCAGGTACGTTTGCCGAGCGCGTTCTTTTCAACCACCGCGGAATTGTCCTGGCGATTTGTGTGCTCATTTCCATCGTGCTCGGCTACGATGCGACCAAGCTGCGCTTGAACGCCAGCTTTGAGAAGACAATCCCCACGACCCATCCGTACATTGCCAACTATCTCAGGCATCAGTCGGACCTGAACGGCATCAGCAACACGGTCCGCATTGCTGTCGAGACGACCAACGGAACCATTTACGACGCCGCGTACCTGGAAACTCTACAGAAGCTCACCGACGAATTGTTCCTGCTGCCAGGCGTCGATCGCGCATACATGAAGTCCTTGTGGAGCCCGGGTACGCGCTGGACGGGGATCACCGAGCAGGGCTTTGAAGGCGGTCCGGTCATCCCCGACGACTACAACGCATCGCCCGAGTCCGTGGAGCAGGTGAGGCGAAATGTCGAGCGCTCGGGAGAGATCGGCCAACTGGTTGCCGCCAATCACAAGTCGAGCATTGTCGTTGTGCCGTTGTTATCCAAGGACCCGCAGACGGGCGAACGCTTAGACTACGGCAAATTCTCTGAGAGCCTCGAAGCGCTTCGGGCCAAATATCAGAGCGACAACATCAAGCTGCACATCACCGGCTCGGCAAAGGTGCTGGGAGACCTGATTGCCGGCCTGCGCTGGTTCGTGTTGTTCTTTGCGGCCGCCATCCTGATTGACGCCGGCCTGCGTCAGAGCTACATCCGCTGCTGGCGCAGCACGCTGTTGATGGTGGCGTGTTCGCTATTGGCGGTCTTGTGGCAACTAGGCTTACTCCCCCTGCTCGGTTTCGAGTTGGATCCCTACTCGGTGCTGGTGCCATTCCTTATTTTCTCAATCGGCATGAGCCATGGCTCACAGAAGATGAACGGCGTGATGCAGGATATCGGCCGGGGAACGCACCGGCTGGTTGCGGCCCGTTACACCTTCCGGCGCCTATTCCTTCCAGGCCTGACGGCTCTGCTGGCTGACGCAGTGGGCTTCGCTGTGCTGATGCTGATCCGGATTCAGGTCATCCGAGATCTCGCGATTACCGCGAGCATCGGCGTGGTCATCCTGATCTTTACCAACCTGATCCTTCTGCCCATCCTGCTTAGCTACACGGGAGTGAATCCCAAGGCGGCGGAGCGCAGCCTGCGTGCTGACCATGCGCAGCAATCGGGTGACAAGCACCTGGTTTGGCGCGTGCTCGATTTGACTACCCGGCCAAAGTGGGCCGCAGTCATAGTCGGCGCGAGCGCCGCACTCGCCCTAGTCGGCTACGCCGGCAGTCGGGGCTTGAAGATCGGCGATCTGGACCCCGGCGCTTCGGAACTGCGAGCGAACTCGCGCTATAACCGCGATAACGCATTCATCACCGCCAATTACGGCGCGAGCAGCGACCTGCTTGCCGTTCTTGTCGAGACACCCGATGGCCAGTGCGGTCAACTGAACACGATCGAGCGGCTCGACAACCTCGAGTGGAAGCTGCGCCAAACCGAAGGCGTTGAATCCACCAAATCGCTGGCCCTGCTGAATCGCCAGGTTTACGTTGGCTACAGCGAAGGTAATCCGAAGTGGTACGGCCTGCCGCACGATCAGTCGATGATCAATACCATAACGGCGAATAACCCCTTGGCCGGTCTGTACAACGATACCTGTAGCCTGCTGACGCTGAACACGTATCTCAAAGACCACAAGGCCGACACTCTCACGCGCGTCGTCGACGTAGTGGAGCGCTTTAGCGCCGAGAACAACACCAGCGGAGCGAAGTTTCTCCTCGGCGCCGGCACCGCCGGCATCGACGCGGCCACCAACATCGTGGTGAAAAAGGCCAATCACCAGATGCTCTTGTGGGTGTATGGCGCGGTCACTCTGCTGTGCCTGGTCACCTTCCGTTCGTGGCGGGCGACAATCGTGGCCGTGCTCCCGCTGATGCTGACCTCCGTGCTGTGCGAGGCGCTGATGGTGAAGCTGGGCATGGGAGTCAAGGTCGCCACGCTGCCGGTCATCGCCCTCGGGGTCGGGATCGGCATCGATTACGCCTTGTACATGCTGACGGTGATTTTAGCGCACATGCGCGCAGGGCGGACATTATCGGAAGCCTACCACGCGACCCTGTGTTTTACCGGCCGCGTCGTAATTCTGACCGGGCTTACGCTGGCGTTCGGCGTCGCCACTTGGGCCTTTTCTCCAATCAAGTTTCAGGCGGACGTGGGCGTTCTTCTGGGCTTCATGTTCGTTTGGAACATGCTCGGGGCACTGGTCCTGCTGCCGGCGCTGGCATGCTTCCTGTTGAAGAGCGAGCGAGCGCCAGCAATCACGAATTTCGAAAACAACCGGGAGCAGCAAACGGCGTTTTGCGTGGACCGCAAATGAGGAGAGCACACGTTATAGCCGCTTTGAATAACAACCCTGGGCCCGCGCCACAGAGCGCAGGTCACAGCAACACCTTAGGTCCCTTGGGGCTCGAGTGATCGCAAAAGGAGAATGAAATGTCGACAAGCGGAACACCACAGAAACAATTTCCAGCGCTTCTGAGCCCAATCAAGATTGGCCCGATCGAGCTTAAGAATCGCATTGCACTAGCGCCCATGAACGAGACGCTGTCTGACGGTGACGGGCGCGCCACCGAACAACTAATCTCCTACTTTGCGGCGCGGGCCAAGGGTGGAACCGGTCTCCTCATAACCGGGGCTGTCATGGGGACGCGGTTGGCTTCCGAATTTGTCTGGGGACGCAATCTTAACTGCTTCAACCAGGGACACCTGCATGGACTCGCGCTGCTTACCGATCGCGTCCACTATTTCGGCAGCAAAATCGCTGCGCAAATGAGCATCGGCTTCGGCCGCCAGGGGCATTCCTATGACCACGAAAAGTTGGCCCCGGCGGCCACCGGGGGTCTGCCATACGAAATGGCAATGGACAAAGCAACGGATCACCTGGCGCCCGCCTTTCGCCGGGCGGAACGTCCGCGAAGCTTTCTTACCGGCCAGATGACCAGGGAAATGTCGATTGACGAGATTCACCGCGAGCAGAAGGAATACGCGCAAAGTTGCCAGCTCGCACTAATAGCCGGGTTTGACGCGATCGAAATTCATGCTCCACACGGCTACCTGGAACACGAGTTCCTTTCGCCGTTGACCAACAAGCGCACCGACATGTACGGCGGCGACTGGCGCAACCGCAAGCGCTTTGTCCTCGAAGTGATGGAGCAGATCCGTTATGCCTGTCCGGGGGCTCCCATTGGCGTACGCATCAGCGCCGAAGAGCACTGCGAAGGCGGACTGACGAGGGAAGAGATGATCGATCTCGCGCAGGACCTGGAAGCTCGCGGGGCCGACTACATCAGCCTTTCCGACGGCGGAGGTTACGAAGAGCCGAACCACCTGCTCCCGGAAGCGGAACGTGCAGAGCACTTTGCTGACACTGGTGCTGACTTCAAGAAGGCCCTGAAGATTCCGGTCATCGTCGCCTCGCAGCACGATCCGGTCAAAGCGGAAGCAGATGTTGCCGCCGGCAAATTCGACATCTCTGCCCTCGGCCGGCAGCTATTTTGCGATCCGGAGTATGCCAACAAGCTTGCTTCCGGTCGGGCGGAGGAGATCAGGCGCTGCAGTCGCTGCAACGTCTGTTTAATGCGCGCGCTGTCGGGTATATCACCCGGTTGCCCTCACAACCCTTGGCTCGGCCGCGAGTACGCACAACCGGAGCTGCAAATCGGTCCGCGCCAGAAGCACGAAAGCATACTCCCAATGGGCATGATGCTGGCAATGCCCGCACTCGAACGGCCGTGGTGGAAGAAGGAGATTCCGATTGAGGAGAAGTATTGGCGTACATTCCGCGGCCCCGGACCGCAGTAACACGAATGCCGAAGGAGGATTGCAATGACAGCTCAAACTCAGATCGACAATTTCTTCAAGATTGACCCTGAAGCCCACTTGGTCGGGGACATGGCGCCCATCACTCATTTTCCGGGCGTGCAAATGTGGTGGCGCGCCATCGATGGTTGCAAGCGGGCGTTGTTGTCCGGCGCGCCCGCCGCTGCATTACAAGGGCTGGGTCCGCAGGCATTGAAGAAGGATCCTTCCCCGGAAGCTTTGCTCGCGGCGATGGACAAGTGTGGAGTAGACATTGCCTGTCTGCTTCCCGAAGCGATGATGGATACAACGGGATACTCAAGCCGATGGTGCACCAATGGGGAAATGGCGAAAGCCGTTGAGGCCCACCCAGACCGCTTCATGTACCAGCCCAATCTCTCGCCCATCAAGCACCGCGGCGTGAACAATGCCATTTGGGAGCTGCAGTATTGGGTCAAGGAGAAGGGCGCGAAGATATTCAAGTTTTATCCGCCAGAGGACACCTTTATTAACGATCCCGAACTCTGGCCTTTTTACGAGAAGGCGCAGGAGCTGGGAATCGTTCTGGATATCCACACTGGTTTCAGCTGGGTCCCTCCGGGAAAGAGCAAGTATGCATTACCCATCTTGCTCGACGATGTGGCCCGCGATTTCCCGAACCTCAACTTGGTCGCGTTTCACATGGGATACCCCCGTTGTGACGATCTCAATATGGTCGCGATGGGACACCCCAATGTTTACCTGTGCCTCAGCCTCCTCGTTCCCTGGGCCGTAACCGCACCCAGGAAATTCGCGAAGATCATCGGGGAAGCGCTCCGCTTCGCTGGGCCCGATCGAATTATCTGGGGAACAGACACGGCCGGCTTTGAGGCCCAGGTGCGCCTATCAGTGGAAGGCTTCCGCACATTCCAGATTCCCGAAGAAATGCGCCAGCAATATGGGTATCCGGAAATCACCGAGGACGATCGGCGCAAGATCTTCGGTGCCAATTTGGCGCGTCTGTTGGGAGTCGATATCAGCAAAAGGCGTGTCCCCATGCCGAGTTCTGCCTCTGCGAGCGCATAGGGACGCAGAAAGTTTTTTCATTCATGGGTTACCCACTCAAGCTTTTTTCGCTTGAGTGGGTCTGATCAGGAGAGAGTGCAATGGGTCAACCGGAGTTCGCCATTATCGGAACAGGAGAAGTGCCCTGCGGGATTTATCCGCAGCGGAGCGAGTTTGAAATTGCCTACCGCGTGGCAAAGCTTGCTATTGAGGATGCGGGTATCAGTAAGGATCAAATCGGCGCCGCGCTTAGCGCCGCGCACATCATGGGATCCGAGTACAACACCGAGATGTTTTTCGGGCGCCTGCCCGAAGCGATCGGCGCGAGGAACTGCAAGATCGTTGCCACGACGGTTTCAGGCGGAGCATCGAGCTTCTCCATCCGGAAAACGGCGGAAGGCATTCTCCGCTCCGGCGAGACCGATTACGTTCTCGTAGTTCACGCGCAACGCTTCTCGCAGTTCTCGCTGAACGAGCAAGCCACCTTCTTTGCGCATGCCGGCGCAGACCTTGAGTGGGAGGTCCCCTATGGCATGACGTACAACGCCCTCGCCGCCATGGTCACACAAGGCTACATGGCCTACACCGGCACTACACTCGAGCAGATTGCCAGCGTGTGCGTTGCTTGCAGGAAATGGGCGAACCTGCAGTCGAACGCGATGTTTCGCGACAAGACGCTCACCGTCGAACAGGTGCTTAAGAGCCGCATGACCGCATATCCGCTTACCGCGCTTATGTGCAACGTGCTGGCGGACGGCGGCAGCGCGTACGTGATGACCACCGCCGAGAATGCGAAGAAGGTGTGCCGCAAGCCAGTCTATGTGCTCGGCGAGGCGTCCGGATACAGCCACCGCAGTATCACCAAGAGCAAGGTGCGCGACTTGGACCGCATGCACGAGTTCTACGCACCTGTCGCCAAAGCAGCGTATGAGCTTGCTGGTCTGGGCCCGGCCGATATGGACATTTATGAGATCTACGGTTCGTATCCGGTGATTTCCCTAATGGCGATGGATGCCATGGGTTTCGTCGAGCCTGGGCGTTCCGGCGCTCTTGTCGCATCGGGACAGACGAGCCCCGGCGGCAAGTACCCAGTCTCCACCAATGGCGAAGCCATGTCTTTCGGGCACACCGGCACTGGAGTTGGCTTCTCCGTCTTCGTCGAAGGCGTCCGGCAGTTACAAGGAAAAGCCGGGAAAGCACAGGTGGAAGGTGCACGGTTCCTGATCGAGGACTGCGGCGGCGGCGCATTCATGGATGTGCACTTCACCGTGCTCGGCAACGAGATCCCTAACTAGTCGACAGCGCATAAGGACCATAAGAAAACGGAAACGATCAGAGGAGACGAGGATGGGCACAGGTTCAGTAGAGAAGGCCAGCATCAGGCAAATGTTGAAAGATAAGATGGGTTGCACCGACAAGGACTTGATAAAGCCCCTTCCGCAGCCGACGGCATGGTCGAAGCCTTTCTGGGAAGGGACAAAACAGCACAAGTTATTGCTTAAGAAATGCAAGGCGTGTGGCCACATTGATCACCCGCCGTATCTGTACTGCACCGCCTGCTCCAGCGAGGATGCGGAGTGGATTGAAGTCTCCGGAAAAGCCAGGCTGTACGCCTACGCGGTGAACACCTACAGCGTCCCGTTCCCGTTCATGGAAGATCTTCCCTATGTGCTGGCCATGGTCGATCTCCCGGAGGGGCCCCGGATGATCTCCAATATCGTCGGCTGTTCCCCCGACGAACTGCGGAATGGTATGGAGCTGGAAGTGGTTTTCGATCAAGTCTCACCGGACGTGGTGCTCCCAAAGTGGCGCCCGGTGAAAGGCCAGGAGGTTTAGATGGCAAGCCCAACAACAACGACAGCGTACCAGAAAGTCATCTACGAGCGTAAGGGCGCAAACGGTGAAGCCCTTTGGCTCACCTTGAACAACGAGGCGATGCGAAACTCGCTCGATGACGTGATGCAACGCGAGTTGCTCGACATCCTGGAGAAGGTCGCCCTCGACTACAGTATTCGATGTGTCGTCGTCGGAGCGGCCGGGGAAAAGGCCTTTTGCAGCGGCGGTGACATTCGAGCCTTCCAGAGCATGAACCTGGTGTCTGGGTATGAGTATATGCTCCAGCGCGGGGCCAAAATTCATCAGCTCATCACCACGATGGAAAAACCCGTGATCGCCGCGGTGGCCGGAATGTGCTACGCCGGTGGTCTGGAGCTCGCTCTCATGTGCGACTTCATCTATGCCACTGAAAACGCCACGTTCGGTTTGCTGGAGATCAATATCGGAATACTGGCCGGCTGGGGCGGGACCGTGCGGCTGCCTCGAGCAATTCCGGTAGCTCGCGCGAAAGAAATGATCTACCGCGGCGAGGTGATCAAAGCCTCCGAAGCGCTGCAATGGGGCTTGGTCAACCGCGTATTTGCCAGCCGCGCCGAGATGTACCAAGGGTTGGAGAAGACGGTGGAAGAAATTGCGGCAAAGCCTCCGTTAGCGTTGCGAGCGGCCAAGAGCATTATCAACAACTCCCTCACATGCGACAGCATCGACGCTGCGCTTGCGATCGAGCGAGGCACGATTCAGTGGCTTGCCGGTTCAGAAGATATGAAGGAAGGCGTGGCAGCATTCGTGGAAAAAAGAAAACCCAGCTTTAAGGGCAGATAACTAAAGGAGAGCGGCGATGGAGCTGGAATTCACAAAAGAACAGAAAGCACTGCGGGAGACCTATCGCGAGTTCTGCAAGCGGAACCTTACTCCCGAATACGTCCGCTGTCTCGACGAGAGCACGACGTTTCTTCCTCAGGACATGTATGACAAGCTCGCTGAGCTTGGAACCATGGGGATTGGTATTCCTCCTGAGTACGGAGGCATGGGACTGGGCCAAGTCGAGCGTTGCATAATCTTCGAGGAAATCAGCACGGCGTCTGTCGCGGCGGGCTTCTGTGCGGGGCTCGCTGAAGGCTTTGGCGGCCACCCGATCATGGCCATGGGCACCGAGGCTCAGAAGAAAGAACACCTTCCCCGAATCGCAGCTGGCAAGGAAAAGTGGTCGCTGGCTATGACTGAGCCGTCGGGCGGTACCGACATTCTCGGTGCCATTCGCACGACTGCGGCGAAGAACAGCGATCACTACGTGGTGAACGGCTCGAAGATGTGGATTAGCGGGGCCCATGTAGCCGACTACCTCACAACCTTGGTCATTACCAATAAGGAAGTAGAACGCAAGAAAGGATTGTCTGTTCTGATCATTGATGCTAAGAGCCCTGGCGTCACGATCCGACCGATCAAGAAATTGGGCGTCCACGGCTGCGGTGTCAATGAGATTTACTTCGACAACGTCTGCGTGCCCTTTGAAAACCTGTTGGGTGAAGAGAACAAAGGTTGGTACGGACTTCTGAATGTGCTGAATCCGGAGCGTATTGCGACCTCAATATTTTCTGTGGCGATCGCGAAGTCGGCATTCGAGTACGCCCTGGAGTATGCGCGGGAAAGAAAAGCCTTCGGCAAGACCATCGGGTCTTTTCAAATCCTGCAGCACTATTTTGCCGAGATCGCGATTGAAATCGAAAATGCCCAGAACCTTATCTATAAGTGCGCCCGACTGTGCGAGGCAGGCAAACGGTACGACGTCGAGGCCTGCATGGCCAAGATCGTGGCCTGTCGCGCGTCTGAACTCGCGGCCAGGTATGGCATGGAAATCATGGGCGGCTATGGCTTCGCCATGGAGTACGACATGCAGAGGCATTTCCGCGATTACAAGCAGATGATGTTCTCCCCAATTTCCGATGAGATGGCGAAGAACTACATCGCGGAAAGTTTTGGTCTGCCAAGAAGCTTCTAGTCGGTAGGTACACTCACTGCGACCTTTGAGCCGGGAATAAGAGCTGATAAGAATCCCCGAAAGTCAGTTGTTGGATAACAGATGCGGCTGCCTATAGGAGTGGCGATATGAGAGTTTTGGGAGTAAGCGCTAGCTCCCGAGCATGGGGCAACACAGACATTCTCGTTCGCCATGTGCTAAGGAGCGCTGAAGGCGAAGGGGCAGAAACTCAGTTTTTGCGGCTTGCCGATTTCGATATCGGTTCGTGCACCGGTTGTATGTCCTGCATCTTCAAGAACCGGGATTGCGTGATTGACGATGGGCTGCACGACATTGTCGAAGCGATGCGATGGTCGGATGCGGTCGTAATTGGTTCTCCGACGTACGTGCTTGGAGCCGCCGGCGTCATTAATACATTGCGAGAGCGATTGTCGCGTTTCGGAACGGTGTGCTGTGATTTCAGGGGTAAACCTGCAATTGCGATAGCCGCCGCGGGAGTCCCTGGATGGGAACCCTTTGCTTTACCCCAGATTTCCCTAACATTTTTGGCTTTGGGAATGCCGATAGTCGACCAGTTTGTTGGCTACGGCCAAGGACCGGGCGAAGTGTTCTGGGATTCGGAATCCCTCGCCAGAGCGGAAGCCTGTGGACTTGCCCTCGCTCGCGGCGGGACAGTATATGTTGGTCCACCTGGAACATGCCCGGTATGCCATTTCGACTTGGTCAAGGTTGAGAGTGACGGGAGCGGCCACTGTCAGCTGTGCGACCTGCCCGGTTCGTGGACACGTGATGAAGAAGAGCTTCGATTTCAGCCTCGAATCGGAGCTCAGCCCAGGTGGTCGGAGGACAACCTGAAACTTCATCTTCAGGAGAGACTTCTTCCTTCCGGTTCCAGGTTTAAGTCTCGCGTGAGCGAGATCCGCGCCAAAGTTCATGCGTTGAAAGGACCAGAGCACGGTAGCCGTCGCCATTTCTCGGACGGGCAGCGAAGTTCCCTGTAATTACCGTAACTGTGAATCATGCGGTAACGAGTAGAGCCTAATTCGTACAATAAGGAGGTATTCATGGCAGCACCCAGCCATCCCATTCAAAGCCACACTGGTGGCCGTTTTTTGATTGAGAACAGCACTCGTGACGAGGTCTTCACGCGCGAGGATCTTTCAGCCGCGCAGCAGATGCTCAGCAGCACCGCAGAGGACTTCATGCGCACCGAGGCCGTTCCACGCAGCGAACAACTATACGCGCATGACCATAGCGCCGCGCGTGACATGCTGCGGAAGGCCGGCGAACTCGATTTGTTATGCCTGGATATTCCGCAAGAGTACGGGGGATTGGGCCTGGACAAGGTCAGTTCAGCGCTCGTTGGCGAAAAAATTGGCATTGCGCCTTCGCTTGGAGTGGCGATTATGGCGCACACAGGGATCGGGACGCTACCCATCGTCTATTTCGGAAACGAGCAGCAGAAGTCACGCTTCTTGCCCCTTCTTGCGACCGGAGAAAAAGTCGGTGCCTATGCGCTCACCGAGCCAGGTGCTGGTTCCGACGCTCTCTCCATCCGCACCAAAGCGAAGCTGAGCGACGACGGCAGGCACTACATCCTCAACGGCCAGAAGATGTTTATCACCAACGGCGGCTTTGCCGACGTGTTCACGGTTTTCGCCAAGATTGACGGGGAGAAGTTCACCGCTTTCATCGTCGAGCGCGAAATGGGCGTGGTGAGCGGGCGCGAGGAGCCGAAACTCGGGTTGGATGGGTCCTCGACGACCCCCCTGTTCCTGGAAAACGTTAGTGTTCCGGTAGAAAACGTGTTGGGCGAAATAGGCCAGGGACATAAGATCGCCTTCAACATCCTGAATTTCGGCCGCTTGAAACTGGGCAACGTGAACATGGGAGGCGCCAAACAGGCTTTCAACGACGCCCTGAATTATGCGATGGAGCGCCAGCAGTTCGGACAGGCGATTGTGAGCTTCGGCATGATCCGGCAGAAGCTCGGTGAAATGGCAATCCGTTGTTACGTAGGCGACGCCATGGCCTATCGTACCGTAGGCGATATCGATCGCGCCCTGGAGACGGTAGACAAACATGACGCTACGGCGATTCTGAAGATCATTGAAAGCTTCGCTGCCGAGTGTTCTATCAACAAGGTGTTCTGCAGTGAAACCCTCGCCTACGTCGTAGATGAGGCGCTGCAGATCCATGGCGGTTACGGTTATTCGCAGGACTATCCTGCCGAACGCGCCTATCGCGACGCTCGCATCTCCCGCATTTTTGAGGGTACGAATGAAATCAACCGTGTCCTGATACCGGGGCGGCTGGCGAAGGTTCCGGAGGTCGTGGCGGCAGCGATGGATGGCGATGGCGCCGCGAACGGGCCTGACGCCGTATCTTCCGGCGATCCATTGTTTGCCGGCGAGTACGAGCTTCTTGCCTGTGTAAAAAAAATCGCTCTTCGGGCGATAGGGTGCGCCGTAAGTGCTTACGGCAAGCAACTCGCGACCGAACAGGAAATCCTGGGCCATGTCGCTGACGTTGCAATCGACACGTATGCGCTGGAGAGCGCACTGCTGCGCACGAGCAAGATGGTCGCCGCAACAGGCGAGGGCAATGGCTCCGCCCCCATCGATATCGTGCGGGTTTACGCCAGCGACGCGGCCGATCGTGTTCGCCACTCGGGAAAACAGATCCTCGCTGCACTCCCGACGGCTGTAGACACAAGCGTGCTGTCGGAGATAATTGCCCGGATAGCTGGCTATCCGGCGTTTAATACGGTCGCGGCGCGGCGCCGGATCGCTGACGAAGTTGTCAAAGCTGGACGATATCCGTTCTGAGTGAGTTTATGAATATTCTCGTTTGTCTGAAGTAGATTCTCGATCCGGAAGTGCCCGCCCGCGCTTTTCGCATCGATCGCGAAAAGCGCGAGGCCAAAACGCGGCGCGGGTAACATCGTCACCAACATCTTTTGCGAAAACGCGCTCGAAAATTTCGGTTTCGCGATAAGACCGTCCCAGTCAGTCTGGCAACAAAAAATTGGTAGTCATGCGCTAGATGTATTCACTGCAATAAAACAAACTTTATTGTTGACACGCCGACGGGAGTTGAGTAACATGCTGGTCACTGAGATGACTGACCAGGTCAGTCATAGAGAGTGGGGCTCTATGTATTCAGATGAACAAGTCGAATCCCTGGCTATGGCTCGTGTCCCTGATGAGCCCGAGGAACAGGTGGTGTATCTGGAGACGATGCTCTCCGTCTCTGAGCTGGAGGCGATGTACAAGCTCGAGGCTGTCTGTATACCGACGCACGCGTTTGATAGTCCGCGCGGAGGTTAGATCCCGAATTACAAATGGCCGAGCGAAACTGCAACGGGGCCAACGCCCGGATAGCTGGCTATCCGACGTTAACACGGTCGCGGCGCGGCGCCGGATCGCTGACGAAGTTGTCAAAGCTGGACGATATCCGTTCTGAGTGAGTTTATGAATATTCTCGTTTGTCTGAAGCAGATTCTCGATCCGGAAGTGCCCGCCCGCGATTTTCGCATAGATCGCGAGAAGCGCGAGGCCGAACGCGGCGCGGGTAACCTCGTCACCAACATCTTTTGCGAAAACGCGCTCGAAACTGCATTACAGTTTCGCGAGCGCACCGGTCCGGCAAAGATCGCCGCATTATCGTATGGGCCGACGACGGCCGAGGAGACCCTGCGCAAAGCCCTTGCGATGAAAGCTGACACGGCCACGCTCGTCGTCAATGACGGCAATTCCAAGCCGGATCCCTATACCGTGGCAGTCGTGCTGGCCGCGGCGGTCAAGAAAATTGGCGGCTTCGATCTGATTTTGGCGGGAAGGGAAGCGGGCGACTGGGGCGCGGGACAAACCGGCGGCCTGCTCGCCGAGGAACTGGGTGTTCCTTGCATATCGTTCGTCGAGAGCATCGAAGCTGCGGGGAGCAAGCTGCGTATCCGCCGCCAGACGGATTGGGGCTTCGAAGTGTTCGAAGCCGAGCCGCCGCTGGTGCTCACGATCACGAATCATGAGCACAACGTTCCCCGGATCCCGAAAGTGCGCGACGTGATGATGTCGTATCGGCAGCCGCTGACCAAGTGGACGGTCGACGAGCTGAGCATCGACGCCGCGGCTGCGCGTGCCGGCGACAGTTATTACGAAGTGGCTGAGCTTGCCATTCCACAAAAAGAAACGAATTGCGAGTTCATCGGCGGCGACACGCCTGAGGAGCAAGCTGAGGTGTTCGCCAAGCGCCTAGCGCAAATCGCCTGCGCTTTGTAGGCGGCTCAAATGCGCTAGTTCTCAGGAACCGAGGTCAAGGGTAACTATGAACGATATCGTCATCTGTCTTTTTACATCGGGCGGCTTCGACAAAGCCGCGCAGGGACTAACCGGCGCCGCACGACTTCTCGCAGAACAGACCGGAGCGCAGGTGCGCGCGATTCTCTTCGGCGCCGGCGCAAGCGAACTCGCTTCCGAGGTTGCGCGGTTTGTAGACAAGGTTGAAGTCGCGGAACAACTTGAGAGTACCGAATACTCTCCAGAATCCTGCCTGACCACACTGGCGCAGCTTACGAAAGATGCGCGGGTCGTGCTGCTCTCGAACGACGCGTACAGCCAGGAGATTGCTCCCCGTCTAGCGCACCGGTTGCGCGGCAGCGCTGTTGGCGACGGTCTTGGAATAGACGTGCAGAACGGACTTGTGCGCGTTACGCGCCAGGTGTACGGGGGTAAAGCAGAAGCCGTAATTGCTTTGAAGCGCTCGCCTGCGGTCGTGTGGTTGCGTTCGCGTTCATTCGAGCCTGCGCCCGCATGTGCCGTGGCGGGTGAGATCGTAGGTGTCGCACCGGACATCGCGCCGGATACGCGCACCCGTATCGTGGAGCGTAAGCGAGAAGACTCCGGCGCGGCACGGCTGGAAGATGCGCGCATCATCATCTCCGGCGGCCGCGGCATTGGCGGACCGGAGCCGTTCAGCAAAGAACTGCAGCCGCTCGCTGACATGATGGGAGCGCAAATGGCAGCAAGTCGCGCGGCATGTGACGCCGGCTGGGTGCCTGCTGGCTGGCAGGTCGGTCAAACCGGGAAGAAAGTCGCACCCGAGTTGTATCTGGCAATCGCCATCAGCGGCGCTAGCCAGCATCTCGCGGGTATTTCGGAAGCCAAAAACATCGCGGCCATCAATACCGACGCCGAGGCGCCGATCTTCAAGCACTGCCGTTTCGGGGTGGTTGCGGATTACCGCAAACTGCTGCCGCTGCTCCGCGAGAGGTTAAGAGCGTGCCAATGAATTCGGCCCAAGCTACGCGTGAAATTTACTGGAACATACCCCACATCTGGCCGATGTATGTGTTGCTGCTGATCACATTGGCCGTCGCTGGATACGGGATATATCGGCGCGTGAGCCTTTGGCGGCGTGGGCTTCCTATCCAGCGATTGGATCGTCCGGCTGAGCGCATTCGGAATCTGCTTCGGCATGCACTTGCGCAAAGCCGCACCGCACGCGACGGCTATGCAGGAATATTTCATCGGTTCATCTTCTATGGCTTCATCGTTCTTGCCGTCGCTACAACAGTCGTAGCGCTGCAAGCGGACCTCGGCGTCTCCATCATGCACGGCTGGCTTTATCTTTACTTTCAGTCGTTCATCGTTGATGTGTTTGGCGCGCTGGTGCTGGTAGGCGTCATGATGGCGGCCGCTCGACGCTTCATCGCCCATCCTAAGCGGCTGGTTTACACCGACGAGGCCGCGTGGATCTTGGCGGTCGTTGCCCTGATCGTGGTAACCGGATTTCTGCTGCATGGCTGGCGCATCGCGGTGACGAAAGATCCCTGGGCCAGTTGGTCGCCGATTGGCAATCTGACCGCGCGATTGCTGAGTTCATGGATGAGCGTTGAAGCGATGCAGCATGCGCATCGTTTCACGTGGTGGTTTCACATGCTGGTGTGCTTTGGTTTTCTAGCATGGATTCCGTACACGAAGATGATGCATGTGGTCACCGCTCCGCTGAATATCTATGCGGCAAATCTGGAGCCGATCGGCGCGTCGCTGAAGAACATCGATTTTGATACCACCGCCAGCTTCGGCATCAATTCGCTGAAGGCTTTTACCTGGAAAGATTTGCTTGACCTTGACGCCTGCACCGAGTGCGGGCGCTGCGTCTCCGTCTGCCCGGCTAATATCTCGGGGAAAGAACTCTCTCCGCGCGACCTCATTCTTGATCTGCGCAACCTGATGCGCGAACGTCCGCAAGAAGTTTTTGGAGTTAGTTCTGCGAACCGCACCGATAAAGGCGCCGAGGAATCGCAAAACCCCGGCGATGAAGAAGGGCGCGGGCTGCCGATCATTGGCACGGTTCCGGCAACCGCGCCGGAACGGCTGTGGCAATGCACCACCTGCGCAGCGTGCGTCGAAGCATGCCCCGTGTTTATCGAGCAGATGCCCAAGATTGTCGATATGAGGCGTTTCCTCGTCATGGAAGAAGCGGACTTCCCGGAATCAATGCAGGAGGCCATCACTTCGCTTGAGAGCCGCGGGCATCCATTCCGCGGCACGCAGGCCGGGCGTCTGGATTGGTGTGAGGGACTGAATGTTCCTCAACTCAGCGACTGCAAGAATGCCGAGGTCCTGCTTTGGGTCGGCTGCAGCGGCGCATTGAATGAGCGCAACCAGAAGATCGCACGCGCAACCGCGCAACTACTGCAAAGCGCTGGCGTGAAGTTCGCCATCCTCGGGCGGGAGGAGAAGTGTTGCGGGGATCCGGCACGCCGCATCGGCAACGAGTTCCTGTTCGAACAACTGGCGAAGGAGAATGTTGCGACTCTGAACGGGTACAACATAAAGAAAGTAGTTACTGCCTGTCCGCATTGCTTCAACACGCTGAAGCATGAGTATGCGCGCCACGGCGGTGTGTATGAGGTCCGGCATCACAGCGAATATCTTGCCGAGCTTTTGAATCAGGGCAAACTCAAGCCCGTACAGCAGTCCGGCGCAAAGATCGTGTTTCACGATCCGTGCTATCTGGGACGGCATAACGGGATTTTCGAATCACCGCGCCAACTCGTGCAGATCTCATCGGGTAAGGCCCCGCTCGAAATGCAACGATCACGCGCCAACAGCTTCTGCTGTGGCGGAGGCGGAGGCATGAGTTTCGTGGAGGAGCCTTCGGGCAAGCGCGTCAATCAGGAGCGTGCGCGTCAGGCGCTGGCAACCGACCCAGACATGGTTGCGGTTGGATGTCCATTCTGTCTCACCATGATGGAAGACGGGATCAATGCCTGCAAAGGCGATCGCGACCTGCGGGTGATGGATGTTGCGGAAATTTTGTGGCAAGCGCAGCAATCCTCAGGAAACCGGGAAACGCGCGGAGCCAGTTCCGAAACAGGTTTTGAATCGGTTCTTTCAAGAATTCGATTTTTCAATTCGTCGGTTTAGGCCCGCAACAAGAATCGCGCGATCTACGGTGCTTTTAGCGGTTGAGGATTCGCAGCAATGATTTCAGGCAAATGAGACCTGGGAATCTGTGAGTGAGCATATTTCAAGGAGGCGAGGATGGAAATCAAGAGCGTTGGTGTACTCGGCTGCGGTCTGATGGGGGCCGGGATTGCGCAGGTAGTGGCCACCGCCGGTTTACAGGTGACGGTGCTCGAAGTCGAGCAGCGCTTCATCGATAAGGGATTGTCGATGATCGACAAGTCACTCGCCAAACTGGGGGAGAAGGGCAAGTTACCCGAGCAGCCCGAGTGCATCCGGCAGCGCCTGAGAGGCACGACGAAAAAGGAAGACTTGGCGAGCTGCGACTTGATCATCGAGGCTGTCATAGAAAACGCCGAAGAGAAAAAAAAGATGTATGCGGCGCTGGACACCATCGTAAAGCGCGAGGCCATCTTCGCCTCGAATACGTCTTCCATGTCGATCACGGAACTGATGACGGCCACCACGCGTCCGGATCGATTTATCGGGCTGCACTTCTTTAATCCGGTGCCGATGATGCAGTTGGTCGAGGTTGTGAGGACGATTGCCACCGCGCCCGCGGTTTACGCGGCAGCCATCGAGTTTACGGCCAAACTTGGAAAGGTGCCGGTGCGCACGAGCGACAAAACCGGATTCATCGTGAACCGATTGCTGGTCCCCTACCTGCTGGACGTGATCCGCGCCTATGAAGCAGGCGTGGGTACGATCGCCGAAATCGATATGGCAATGAAGCTTGGATGTGGCTATCCGATGGGGCCATTCACGTTGCTCGATTTTGTTGGACTCGATACCACGTACTACATCGCATTGGCGATGTTCGACGAATTCAGGGAGAGCCGTTTTGCCCCACCTTCGCTGCTCAAGCGGATGTTCATGGCAGGCTGGTACGGCAAAAAGAGCGGCAGAGGTTTTTACAACTGGTCTAATCCGGAACAACCGATGGCGCAGGACACGGCGCTGCGGGGCATCGTTGAGATGCGAAAAGCCCAGGGAGCGTAATTCAAGCGGCGAAAATCGCAGCGATAACGAGACGAGAAGGTTATATGAACAAGGTCGTAGCGAATGCAGACGAGGCAATTCGGGATATTCAAGATGGCGCAACCATCATGGTTGGCGGCTTCGGTTTGTGCGGTATTCCCGAAAACCTGATTGCCGCCTTAGCGAGGAAAGGCGTCAGAAATCTGACCATTATCAGCAACAATGCGGGCGTTGACGATTTCGGCCTTGGCCTCCTGCTTCGAAATGGCCAGGTCAAGAAGCACATCGGCACATACGTGGGCGAGAACAGATTGTTCGAAGAGCTGGTGCTCAAGGGCGAACTCGACCTGGAACTCGTGCCCCAGGGAACATTTTCCGAACGCATCCGCGCCGGCGGTGCAGGCATCCCGGCATTTTTCACGCCGGCTGGAGTGGGAACGATCGTCGCAAATGGAAAAGAGACACGTGAGTTCGACGGCAAGACCTACGTCATGGAACGGGCCCTGCAGGCCGACTTTGCTCTTATCAAGGCACCGAGAGGCGACAAGTGGGGCAACCTGGTATTCCGCAAGACGGCGCGGAACTTCAACCCGATCATTGGCACCGCCGGAAAGATCACCATTGCTGAAGTGGAACACCTGGTCGACGTAGGTGAGATCGCTCCAGACGACGTTCATCTGCCCAGTATTTACGTGAAACGTATTTTTCAGGGCTTCGATTACGAGAAGCGCATAGAGCGACGAACGCTACGCGCGGCAGCAGCGCAGTAGTTGAGGAGGCAGTATGAAAAATCTAGGTCGTTACCACAACGGTTCGGATTCGGTGCGGCAAGTCGCCTCAGCTGATCTTCCGACGCGGTGGGGCAGGTTTCGGGGTTTGGGCTTCGAGCGCGATGTCGATCAGGCCGGATGGACTTTGCGGGAAAGCGCTGTGGTTCTGGTCATGGGGGATATCAGAAGTGCGATTCCACTGCTTCGGATTCATTCTCAGTGCCTCACCGGAGACACCCTTGGATCACTGCGCTGCGATTGTGGCGAGCAATTACGTATTGCGTTCTCGAAAATTTCGGGCGAAGGCGCTGGCATTGTCATTTACGAATCGAAAGAAGGCCGCGGCATCGGTTTGATGGCGAAGCTGCAAGCGTACGAATTCCAAGAGAGGGGCTGCGACACGGTTGAGGCCAATGACCGGTTGGGCTTGAAGTCCGATTATAGGGACTTCAGTTTACCGATTGAAATTCTGAGGCAGTTCGGAGTCACGAAAGTGCGCCTGCTCACGAACAATCCGGACAAAGTTACAGCGCTAGAGTGCGCCGGCATTGGAGTTGTTGAGCGAGTGGCGTGCGAGGCGGAGCCGAGCATTCACGCGGCAAATTACTTGAGAACCAAGAAGGAAAAGCTGGGACAGCTGTTGACGATGTTGCAGTGACTGCCGGGCTTCGCCATGCAGTTTGGAGGTAGGGACCTATGACACCGAAATTTCCATTTACCGACGTCGAAACGGCGATTGCAGAGGTCCGTGCCGGACGCATGATCGTTATCGTCGATGACGAGGACCGCGAAAACGAAGGCGACCTTGTGATTGCCGCTGAGAAAATCACGCCTGAAGCCATCAACTTCATGGCTAAGTACGGCCGCGGTCTGATTTGTCTCGCCATGACGGAGGAACGGATCGACTATCTGCGACTGAACCCGATGGCGTCGGAGAACACCTGCCAGTTCGGCACCGCATTCACGGAATCGATCGATGCGATCGGACGCGGTGTGACCACCGGTATCTCCGCCTATGACCGGGCGCAGACGATTCTTTGTGCAATCGATCCGGGTACACGGCCATGGGATCTTGCTCGTCCAGGGCACATGTTCCCATTGCGGGCTCGGAAAGGTGGCGTGCTGGTGCGTGGAGGGCAAACCGAAGCCTCCGTGGACCTGACCAGAATGGCCGGCATGATGCCTGCAGGAGTGATTTGCGAAGTGATGAACGAAGACGGGACTATGGCTCGAGTCCCTGACCTCATCGAGTTTTGTAAGCAGCACAATCTGAAAATGTTGACTGTGGCTGAATTGATTCGGTACCGCATGGCGCATGAGCGCTACATTCAGCGGACAGGAGAATCGGTCCTCGGTACTCAGCTTGGTGATTTCCGCGTGGTTCGATATACGTGCGAAATCGACAATAGCTCCCATATGGCGCTGATTCATGGAGACATCGCACATAGCACGGAGCCTGTCTTAGTGCGGATGCATAAACATTGTCTGGCAGGTGATGTTTTCGGAAGCACCAGATGTGACTGCACCCGGAACCTTCACGCATCTTTGGAGCGCATTGCCGAGGCGGGCACTGGCGTATTGATTTACCTCTACCAGAACTCGATGGGGTCTTCGGTCGAAAATCAGCGCCCCCAAGTCGCAGACGCTGGGCAAAGCCTCAGCTTCCATGAAGAGACAGATGAACGGCGCGAGCTGGAGTACGCTCGCTGGACACAACGCCAGTTGGGTATAGGCGCGCAGATCCTTTCGGACCTGGACCTGCATCGTGTGCGCCTGCTTACCGATCATCCGCGCCGCACGCCAGCGATTGGTGGATATGGTATCGAGATCGTGGAACACGTGGCGCTCGGTTATAGCCAGGAGCAGCGCTTCTCCTGGGGAGGAAAGCGTACGGGAGCAGCCTTCGGAATCCCCAATTGAGCTGAAGGATGCGGCGCTACGGAATCGGATAAGGAAGGATACGGATGACGACAGCAATGGCGAAATTGGCGAAGGATACGAGCAAACGCGATCGCATCGTGAAGCGCGTCGCCCGCGAACTGCAGGACGGCTTCTACGTGAACCTCGGTATTGGCATGCCGACTTTGGTGGCTAACTACGTGCCCAAAGGCATGGACGTCGTACTGCAAAGTGAAAACGGCATGCTGGGCATTGGACCCTATCCGCTCTCCGGCGAAGAAGATCCTGACCTGATCAATGCGGGAAAAGAAACGATCACCGAAATCCCTGGGACCTGTTACTTCTCGAGCGCTGATTCGTTTGCCATGATTCGCGGCGGTCACATTGACCTGAGCGTACTCGGAGCGATGGAAGTTGACGAAGAAGGAAATCTCGCCAACTGGATGATTCCCGGGAAGATGGTGAAAGGAATGGGTGGCGCCATGGATCTGGTGGCTGGCGCTCGCCGGGTGATCATTGCGATGGAGCACACCACGAAGGATGGTGAACCGAAGATCCTAAAAACATGCACGCTGCCGCTGACCGGCGTGAAAGTGGTCGACACAATTGTCACAGAGATGGCCTACATCAGGGTAATCCCTAACAAAGGGCTGCTACTCGAAGAGATTGCTCCCGGCATCAGCGTAGAAGAAGTGCAGCGGGCCACGGCTGCCCCCATTTCTGTCAGCCCCAATTTGAAGGTTATGGAGTTCTAAGGGTTATGAATACCCCAATCTATATCGCTGCTTATAACCAATCGAAGTTCGGCAAGCTCATGGACATGAAGGTACCGGACATCGTCGCGAATGCCGTCCATGCTGTCTGCCGGCAGATCAATGTGCCGCCTTCCATCATCGATGTGGGATCTGTCGCAGGCGCCCTTAGTTTTTCTCTCAATGAACAAGGAATGCTGGCCGGCCTCATGGCGTCAGTCCCCGGCCTTGAAGGCAAGTCTTTCGAATCCGTTGAGAACGCATGTGCGTCGGGTGGCACGGCCGTGCTCTCGGTTATTCGAAAGTTATTGGCCGGCGAAGGCACGGTGGGTATCGCTGTGGGTTACGAAAAGATGCGTGATGCCGAAGGCAAAATGGATGGAGCTCTCATAGGCAAGGTCCTCGGTTGCTGCTCGCATCCTGCCGAGCGCGCAGGCACAGTCTACGTCTTTCCCCATCTCTTCGGGGAGATTATGCGCGACTACATGAAGGAGTGGAAAGTCAGCGAATCGGATTTGGCGCAGATCGCCGTGCAAGAGTACGCCAATGCCAAATACAACCCCTGCGCACAGATGAACAAAGTGCAGATCACGATTGAGCAGGCGCTCACAATTGAAGGGATCAACAAGTACGTGTTCGATGGACTGCCGCTGAAGACCTATGACTGTTCACAAATTACAGACGGCTACGCCGCGTTGATCCTCGCGACCGAGGAAGGCCTGGCGAAACTCGGTATTCCGAAACACGAGACGGTGGAGATCGCTGGCTATGGCGCAGGAACGGATGCATTGGCGAAAGGGGGTCGCGACGTGCTGCGTCCGATGGGTGCTTATCGCGCTATGAACACAGCGTACAGAATGGCAGGCATTACCCCAGCCGACGTCAACGTGGCCGAGGTACACGATTGCTTCACTGTGTCGGGCGCCATCGGCGCGGAGGTGATCGGCAAGGCAGAACCGGGAGGCGGAGCCAGGTACTGGGTCGAGGGCAAGGCCAGTCCCGACGGCGAATGTGGCATTAATACGTCAGGCGGGTTGATCGCGAAAGGACATCCGGTGAGCGCAACCGGCGTTGCCATGATTGGCTGGGCCGCGCAGCAACTGCTGGGCAGGGTGCCTACTGAGCTTCAGGTCAAGAATCCGCGGGCGGCGGCCACTTTCAACATCGGCGGCCCTGTATGCGCCTCAGTTTGCACAGTGCTTAGGCATGCATGAGTTCGCCGCCTGAAGGGGGATTGACGGGCGCATGCAGCGGGGGTTGGCAAAGTATCCAGACATTAGATTAGGGAAAGGTGGGAAGTCGTTTATGCCGCAGGCAGCGGGATCAAAACAAGTCGATGATGCACTTCCAGTGTTCTGCCGCATTCTTCTGGTCACCGATTTTTCTTCCTGTTCGGAATCGGCCGTACCGTATGCGCAGTTATTGGCCACACTTTATCGTGGGCAGATAACTGTTTGGCACGTCGCTTTACCTGATGAAGACCTTGCGGTAAACGAAGCCGTTATTGGCACGCCGGCAGAGATTGCGGAACTGGCTGAAGCGCAAATGCGCACCTTTAAGAAGAAGAACGCACTCTCCGATGCCGATTCGGTAATTTCCACTGGGCCCTTCCACAATGCGCTGGCAGACATCACAGCAGAAAAGCAATTCGATGTTCTGGTGGTAGGTACGCATGGACGTAGCGGTGTGGGGAAGCTGTTGCTGGGCTCGGTGGCAGAACGCATCGTTAACGCAGCACCCTGCCCTGTCCTGAGCGTGTCGCAGAGTGCCCTGCAGTCTAGGGGCGAGGACCGGAGCCTGCGTCGAATCCTGTACGCCACTGACATGTCGCAGGCATCGATGAAGGCCTTGCCGTACGCTCTCAGCCTAGCCAAAACGGCCGATGCTGAACTGCTGATGTTGCACGTGCAGGAGCCGCCCGGGAACGTCAAAATGATTCGCTCCCCATTCGTGGATGACGGCAAAGTGTCGGTTCAGGTTTCGCCCGAGGCTGCCGCGGTTCGAGATACCTCGGCCCCACACATCCTTGAGGCTTTGCGTGGCTTGATACCCGCTGCTGAGCGGAGATCGTGCCGAGTGGTGCCGCTGGTGAGGAGTGGAGACCCCGTGTCTGTGATTACAAACACCGCCGCCGAGTACGCCGTTGACATGATTGTCATTGGCGGCCAGCCTATCTCTCCGGGATCGTTGTACCGAGGCAATGTACCGCTGAGCATCGCCTATCGCATCGTGGCTCATGCTCCCTGTCCCGTGCTCCGGGTGCGGCTACCGGAAAGTTGACCTTAGCAGAATTAGCTCGTAAGTGCATCCCGATTTTTAATTGGAAGGTCGCAGGTTCGATCTCTGTACCCGGCTCCATTATTAAAGGAGATTAAATGTCATCCGCAATTGATAACGAGGTTTTTCCCGTTCACCAAATTCCGACACCACTTAACTGCTGTGTCCGAGAGATCGACTGGGGTTACGAACCCGCGAAGGTTGCGCCTATCGGGCGCAGTTATATGTCGGCCAGTGATCCAGGGTACGAGGATTCAGACGGCGACGTGCGCAAGTAGCTACGAACACTACTGGGAGATGATTCCTGGCCAAACGAATGTATATCGCCGCCTATAACCAATCGAAGTTCGGCAGATTGATGGTAGTCGCGAGCGAAAGGCTCGCAGCTTCAAATGAGAATTCACTATGAAAATTCATGAGTATCAGGCCAAGGCCATTCTCTCGAAGTATGGGGTGGCGGTGCCGCGCGGCTCGATGGTTGAGTCGAGCGAAGAAGCAGAGCGCGCGGCTAAAGACCTAATGAGCGCAGGAGCCACCGAGCGTGCTCCCTACGATCTAGCGAGCGCAGGAGCAACCGGGGGTGTAGTAGTGAAGGCGCAGATTCATGCCGGAGGCCGCGGAATGGGCGGCGGCGTGAAGCTGGCCAAGAGCTACACCCATGCCGCCGAACTGGCGGAAAAGATTCTCGACATGCAACTGGTGACTCACCAGACCGGGCCGGAAGGCAAGAAGGTAAGACGGTTGCTCATCGAAGAGACCGTTCCGATTGCCCACGAAATGTATTTAGGGATTCTGCTGGACCGCGCGTCCGCGCGTCCTGTCTTCATGGCCTCCAGAGCAGGCGGGATGGAGATCGAGGAGGTTGCGGCCAAGAACCCTAGCGCGATCATCAAGGAGTACATCGATCCCGCGGTTGGCTTCCAGGCTTTCCAGGCGCGCAAAATTGCCTTCCAGCTGGGTCTCAAGCCAGAGTTAATCGCGTCCGCGGTGCGGTTCATGCTGGCGCTCTACAAGGCCTATGCGGAGACCGACTCCTCACTCTTGGAGATCAACCCTTTCGTTACCACCACCGATGGGCGGGTGTTTGCGCTGGATGCCAAGGTGAACATCGACGACAACGCCCTGTACCGCCATGCCGACGTAAAGGAACTGCGCGACATCACCGAGGAAGATCCCCTCGAGGTTGAAGCCAGCAAGTACAACCTCAACTACATCAAGCTGGACGGCACCGTGGGCTGCATGGTCAATGGGGCGGGCTTGGCCATGGCTACGATGGACATCATCAAGTGTGCTGGCGGACAGCCCGCAAACTTTCTCGATGTGGGCGGCGGAGCCAATGCCGAGCAGGTGACCCACGCATTTGAAATTCTGCTTGCCGACAAGAGCGTGAAGGCCGTGCTGATCAACATCTTCGGTGGCATTCTGCGGGTGGACACGCTGGCCAACGGCGTGGTCGAGGCGGCACGGAAGACCAACATCAAACTGCCGATCGTGCTGCGCCTGGAAGGCACCAACGTGGAAGAAGGACGAAAGATTCTGCAGGAAAGCGGCCTGAACTTTATTGTGGCGCAAAACATGAAGGACGCAGCGGAGCGGGTTGTCGCCGCCGCGGCGGGGAGATAAGCAATGAGCATTCTTGTCGATGAGAACACTCGATTGATCGTGCAGGGCCTAACCGGCCGCGAAGGAACCTTCCACGCCAAGGGCTGCGCCGCCTATGGCACCAAGGTCGTGGGTGGAGTGACGCCCGGCAAGGGCGGGACCAGCTATGAGGGCTGGCCGGTCTTCAACACCGTGCAAGAGGCTGTGGCCGAGACCCAGGCTAACGCCAGCGTAATCTTCGTGCCTCCGCCGTATGCCGCGGATGCCATCATGGAAGCCATCGATGCCGAAGTGGAGCTGATTATCTGCATCACGGAAGGCATTCCGACCCGCGACATGGTCGGCGTCTTGCGCTACCTGGAAGGCAGCAAGTCACGCCTGATCGGGCCCAACTGCCCCGGCATCATCTCGCCGGGCAAGTGCAAGATCGGCATCATGCCGGGGAAGATTCACCGTCCGGGACGCATCGGAATCGTCTCGCGCTCGGGCACCTTGACCTACGAGGCCGTACACCAGCTCTCGCAGCTCGGTCTTGGCCAGTCCACCGCGATCGGAATCGGCGGCGATCCCATCATCGGCACCAACTTCGTCGACGCACTAGGTATGTTCAATGACGACCCGGAGACCGACGCCATCATCATGATCGGCGAGATCGGCGGTAATGCCGAAGAGACTGCGGCAGAGTTTATCCAGCACAACGTCAACAAGCCGGTGGTCAGCTTTATCGCCGGACAAACCGCGCCTCCGGGACGCCGCATGGGTCACGCCGGGGCAATCATCAGCGGAGGCCATGGCACGGCGGAAGAGAAGTTCAAGGCGCTCAAAGCCGCCGGCGTTCACATCGTCAAGTCTCCTGCTCTGCTCGGCGAAACCATGATGGAAGCTCTGGCCGCGAAACTGTCTTTTGTCGGCATGTCCGCGGGTAAATCTTAACGAACTAAGGCTACTTACAACATGGCGACGGCGACATCCTCAAAGCAAAACATTAACGGTGGCAGTTTCCTGCTGGAAGACCGCCATCCGGACGAGGTGTTCACGCCGGAAGACTTCAGTGACGAGCACTTGCAAATTGCACGCACAACCGAAGAGTTCGCTGTCAACGAAATCGTGCCCGTCGTGGACAGGATCGAGAAGAAGGAATTTCAGGTTACTCGTGACCTCATCCGCAAATCCAGCGAGCTGGGGCTAACCTCCATTGACGTTCCCGAGAAGTACGGCGGCATGGAGATGGACAAAATCTCGTCCTCGATTGTTGCCGACAGAATTGCTAAGAGCGGTAGCTTCAGCATTACCTTCATGGCGCATGTTGGCATCGGAACCCTTCCGATCGCCTGGTTCGGCAGCGAGGAGCAGAAGTGCAAGTACCTTCCCAAACTGGCCTCCGGCGAATGGGTCGGTGCCTACGCTTTATCGGAGGGGTCTGCCGGCTCCGATGCCCTGAACTGCCGGACTCGCGCGACACTATCCTCGGACGGCAAGCACTACCTGCTCAATGGCGAAAAGATGTGGGTCACGAATGCCGCCTTCGCCGATGTGTTCACGATTTTTGCCAAGATTGACGGCGAACGGTTCACGGCTTTCATCGTCGAGAAGACCTTCCCTGGCTTCACTGTGGGGCCAGAAGAGCACAAGTTGGGCATCCGCGGTTCCTCCACCTGTTCCGTCATCCTGAACGACTGCCAGGTGCCGGTGGAGAACGTGCTCGGCGAAATTGGCAAGGGGCACATCATCGCGTTTAACGTGCTCAATGTCGGCCGGTCCAAGTTAGGTGCGGTATGCCTCGGCTGCGTGCGCACGTCGCTGCAGAATGCCATCGCCTACGCCAAGCAGCGTAAAGCCTTCGGCAAGACCATCTCCGATTTCGGGCTGATACGCGAGAAGGTAGCGGAAATGGCAGCCAAAACCTACGCCCTCGAGAGCATGGTGTACCGCACCGCAGGCATGATGGACGCGGTGGCCTCGCAGATCGACAAAACCAGCCCTGAGGCTACTCTCGAAATCCGCAAAGCGACTGAAGAATACACGGTCGAGTGCTCCATCATCAAAGTCGCCGGCTCGGAGACTCTTGACTTCGCTGTGGACGAGACCGTGCAGATCTATGGCGGCTATGGCTTCGTCGAAGACTATCCGGCCGAGCGTGCCTACCGCGATTCGCGCACCAACCGCATCTTCGGAGGCACCAATGAAATTAACCGGCTGATTATTACCGGATGTCTACTAAAGCGCGCGATGAGCGGCCAGTTGCCCCTGCTACCCGCCATCAAGAAGCTGATGGATGGAGTGCTCTTGGGACCATCCTTGGCCGAACCGCTGGAAGGGCCTCTGGCCACCGAAAGCGCGCTGCTGGCCAGTGCAAAAAAAGCTGCATTGTTCGTCTCCGGAGCGGCCTCGCAGAAATACAACCAGGCGTTGGCCGACCAGCAGGAAATCATGGCTGCGCTGGCCGACATCTTCATCGAGGTTTATGCCATGGATTCCTGCCTGGTGCGCGCGCGGAAGCGCACGCTGCGGGATGGCGAAGCGGCGGCTTCCATGCTGACCGCGATGACTCAGGTCTATCTTGCCGGCGGCATCGAGCGAATCGAAGCGGCCGCAAAAAAGGTGATCGCAGCCGTCGCCGAAGGCGATATGGTTCGCACTCAGATGGCGATCCTCCGCCGGTTCTTCAAGCATGATCCGGCCAACACGATCGCTCTACGCCAGCAAATTGCGGGCAAGCTGATGGAAGCCGGCAAGTACGTAGTTTCGTAGTGGGGAGTGATGTCCGGGCGGCTCATGCAGCGCCAGACCGGTTCCTTGAGTTTCGAAATGCAGTCAGGGCAGTGCGGGTGAAGGTGTGCGGACATTTGTTCATGAAGCAGCATTTCATAGAAGCGGTACGCAACCTATTCCAGGAACAAATTCTGCTCCTATCTCACTCTCCGACCTTCGGAACGAATTTCGGCTCCGCATACTTGACGACATTTGCATTAATTTTGCACGGGCGCTTCTCGGCTCAAAGGAATTCCAGTCAGAGGAGGTGTTCACATACTGCCGAAAGAATCGCTTTCGGCGTTTTACTGTTTTACTATTTTTGCGCGTTTTTGATGTTGTCAGCGACTGGAGGCCGCTGGCAACGGCTGGAGTGGTTAGCGATAGTAAAGGTAAGCGGCTTAGCGAGTTAGCTTCGTAAACGCAACAAAATAAAGATTATGCAAGACGCCAGAGGGTGAGTCCCTTCTTCGGCACCACTAGTCAAGTCTAAAATGTAAGAAATTCCAATAAAACAGATTAATCTAAGCCCCTCAGGGGCTTAGCCTGTTTTGGTGACGGAGCGTTTCCAGTCTCAAAAGTCTCATTTGTCTCTTTGGAAGCGTCTGTACCCCAGGAAATACCAATCCCGCGATAGGATTGCGCAGAGCAGCTTACGGTAGAATGGAACCACACCGAACAATAATCGACTTTGACCGTTACGTGGCAGAGGTGAACCTATGGCAAAAAGACGTGGCAATCCTAATTGGGGCAAACCGGAGTCGAATGTTCCGGCGATTCCAACCATCACTGAATTCGAGCAGGTCACTCGCGAGTTTAAGCTGCAACCTGACCAGTTCATCACATCAACTCGTCTTCGCGAGTGGGCGCAGCGCAACAAAAACTCGAAATTCATTCCCGAACCACTTCTTGAGGCGTGGGGCTTCGAGGTTGAATCCTCGTTTTAGACGTACCACCCGCTGAAACTCCGTTCATCCGTTCAAAGGTGTCGAGACTTCGCCGCCCGCCCTTAGAAAAACCCAAGAACACGAAACCGGGCGCAGTCGATGACCACGCCCGGTCGAAATAAGGAAGCTATAGCGCCGTTTGAGGGCACGGCAGCTAGGCTGAACGATGATGGAACGTCAGATGTCGTCGTCGCTACGATACCCTCCTTCACCCGCTTATGGGTTCTGATAAAGTCCTCGTGCCTCGACAGTGCCCTCATCTAGTTCTGGCACGAGAGCGTGCCGTACGCCTCATTAAACGCCGTTCGGAAAATGTTGCAAGCAGAAAAACGCCTGAGATGTGTAACCGCTGACTCTAATCTGGTCACGGATGACGACCCGGCATGTGCGGAGGCTGCGGGCGTTTAGGTGCGGGTACGGCCTCATGGCAAATACCTCCTGCTGTAGTTGCCGCTCCGGTTCTGCGTTTACGGGTACCGCACCACTGTGGTGTGCCCCAAGTCACTGAACCTGCTACCACGTTCGGATATACTTCCCGCTCTTCCCACGGCCAAATCGTAAGCCTCGATGACCTGAGGAGCCCATTGATGATAGGGGACACGAAGTGACGACTGGAACTGCGGGAAAGAGAGCTCACATCGCAACACCGAAGATTGCAGAACCATACCTGCTTTCTCTTCTGGAACAGATGTCCGAAGCGATTAGCATTTTCGACCGCGAGTGGCGTTTCCTGTACCTGAATGCCGCCGGTTTCCGAATGGCTGAATTCATCGGGAAGAAGCCGGATGAAGTACTGGGACATAGCATTTGGGAGCTTCGACCTGACCTTGTGGAGACACAGTGCTACCAACAGTTCCACCAGGTTGTAGAGCAGCGAGTTCCGGTGCAGTTCGAGGTATATCACCCGCTGAATGGGCGCTGGTTTGAGCACTGCTGCTATCCGACGCTTGATGGGATGGCTATGTTCACCCGCGATATCACGGTGCGAAAAGACAAGATGCGGATAGCTATGGATGACCGCACACAGGTGGAAGAGGAGCTACGCCAACGGGTCGAAGAACTGGAAACAGTAATGGATGTCGTGCCCGCATCAGTATTGGTGGCTTACGATCCGCGATGTGCCGTCATTACGGGCAACACGATGGCCAACCAATTCTACGAAGCTGCTTCGGAGGAAAACCTGTCCACCGACGCAGGAGGCACGCGGCGGTTTTTTCGTGATGGCCGGGAACTCCAGCCGGAAGAACTCCCGATGCAACAAGCTGTAACGGGTCATGACGTGCGGGATTTGGAGTTGGAGGTCGAATTACCCAGCGGCAAGCGTGTGGCGACTTGGGGCAGTGCCAGTCCATTGAGGGATAACCAAGGTAATGTTCGCGGCTGTGTTGGCGCTTTCGTGGACACCACCGAGCGCAAAAAGGCGGAAGAGGCGTTACGTGACAGTGAGGAGCGTTTCCGTGCCGTGGCCAACGCCATTCCGAACATCGCATGGAGCGCTGATGCTGCTGGCAATATCGACTACCTCAACGACTGGTGGTACCAGTACACGGGGCTCACTCCTGAACAGTCGCTGGGGAATGGCTTTCTCATGGCGATTCATCCGAATGATGTCGAAAGCACAGCGCCGGTATGGCAGAAAGCTGTAGTAAACGGTGTAACTGAGGAACTCGAATGCCGTATCCGGCGCGCCAGCGACGGTAGCTACCGTTGGCATCTGGGGCGAGGTACGCCGATTCGCGATGGCAATGGAAAAGCAATCCGCTGGTTTGGCACTTGTACCGACATCGAGGAACTGAAACAGGCTCAGGCCCGTGTGGCTGAGCGGGAAACTTGGTTCCGGACCCTATTCGACACTATCCCGCTGAGTGCGGTCATCATAGACCCACGTTCGCGAAAATTATTAGAGTTTAACGACGCGGCAGCAAAAGAACTCGGCTACACTCGCGAAGAATTTGGCAAGCTAAGAATAGACGACATCGACGCGGTTCACTCCCCTCAACAGTTGCAAGGACATTTTGAAGCGCTATTACGTTCGGGTGAAATTGCGGTCTTTGAGAGGAAGCACCGGACGAAGTCTGGCACGATTCGCGATGTCGTTGTATACAGCCATTTGCTGACCATGAATGGACAGTCCGTTGCTAGTGCGCTGTGGTGCGACATAACAGAGAAGAAGTTGGCGGAGGCGGCTCTCCTCCAAAGCGAGAAGCTCGCATCCGTTGGCCGGATGGCGGCGACCGTCGCTCACGAAATCAACAATCCGCTGGAAATGGTGACCAATTGCATCTATATCGCCACCAGCAATCCTAATCTCCCTCCGCAGTTGAAAGAACATCTGGCCACGGCCGAGCGGGAGCTTCATCGGGTTGCTCATATTGCCAAGCGGACGCTTGGATTTTACCGGGAAACCACAAAGCCAACGGTTGTGGATATTCGCACTCTGGTAGACGAGGTGGTGGAACTCTATGACCCGAAGTTCACGCGCAAAGATATTCGCCTAAAGATTGAACACAACGGCCACTGCGCCGGAACTGTCGCCATCGCTGGCGAAATTCGACAGGTCATTTCGAACCTGCTGACAAATGCCATTGATGCTTCGCGCTCACAAGGCATGGTGAGGATACGCACGAGCGGATTTACTCTGAACGGTTGCAGCTACACTCGCGTCACCGTTGCTGATGCGGGCGCTGGAATTTCAATCGCAAATCAGAGACGCATCTTTGAGCCCTTTTTCACTACCAAGAAAGACGTTGGCACGGGACTAGGGCTCTGGGTCAGCCAAGAAATTATCCACAAGCACAATGGCCGCATTCGCGTTCGCAGCGCCGAAGAAAAGGGGACGGCGTTTTGTTTTTTCCTTCCTGCTAAGAACCATACGAACGTCAGCGTGCTTCCCAGTAATACCGAAGCTGACTAACCAACGGCTAACGGCATATGCCGCCCGGAATGGTTCTACACGAAAACGGTTGTCCGGCTCACCTCTCGCGGGTGGTCGAGAAGGACTCTATCTGCTGAAGGAACTCAACTGTGTGCGGCAGTTTTGCGTGCTCTTCGAACGACGCTTCGTCCACCCAATGCGAGTGAAGGTACAAAAGCCAACAGTCCCGGCCCAAAGCCGCCGAGGATCGATGCGAAGACGCATGCCGGAAAGAACGCAAGATAGGGCGTGGCGCGCAGTACATCCCCAGCCAGCGCAACAACACTGCTGCTGAGACGAAAAAGTACGGCGAGCAGGTAGGGGCCTCCCGGACCGCCTAAGGGCAAGACGCGGTCCCGTATCCCGGTGAGATCGGCGGTTACCGATTGCCGATCCACTGCATGTCCTTTGGTATCATTTTTTCGTTTCCGCTACGAGATTTCCTTTGCAGCACTCCGGTCACCGTGCCAAGCTGATCGGCACCCAATTCTCTTTTGTCTTGCATGGGCAGGATACCTATGTTCCTTCTACGCACTCTTTCGGTACGCAATAAGCTGCTCCTTCCGCCGATGGTCGCTGTAGTCCTGATGATCCTGTCCTCAATCGCTGTATACCAGGTAGTGCATCAACAGCGCCAGGCGCTTGAGTCGATCTATCGGGAGCGCATTCCTGCAATGAGGG
Organism: uncultured Acidobacteriota bacterium; assembly: GCA_963738165.1. Classification (GTDB taxonomy): domain Bacteria; phylum Acidobacteriota; class Terriglobia; order Terriglobales; family Acidobacteriaceae; genus TOLSYN. Next base: position 48,630 of record CAVTVE010000004.1, on the reverse strand, counting down.
CCGCTGTGGATGCCGACCGGACCATTGCCGGAGCCCATGCCAACGCCTATAAAGTGCTGGCGATGATGGACTCAAACTTTCCGGAAGACCAGATCAAAACTGTATCCAATTCAATCAAAACGGACCTGGCATCGGTCACCAAGCGTCTGCAGGCAGCCTCGGTCATGCCCGGAATCGATTCCGCGGAGCGGCAGAAATTAAACAAGGCGTCGGATTCTGTTATCGATTACGACAAAAGCCTCTTCGATGCTATCGATATCGCTACAGTCCAGGTTTCGATGGCGACTGCCTATATGTCAAAAGCGCAGGCGAAATATGAGGACCTTTCTGCCCAGCTTAATAGTCTTTGTGCTATCGAAGATGACCACAGCGATGCAGCCTACCGGCATGCGGCAACCATGGCCAACCGCGCCATAATCACGGCGATTGTGACATTGTTACTCTCGATGGCGCTCTCCATCATCGTCGCGCGTACTGTGAGCAATGGCATCGTGAAATCGATACAAGCGTTGAAAGCGGCCACTGCGAGACTGAGTGAGGGCGATTTGTCGCTCGAAGGCGCCGGACAGGACGAAAAGCTCCACGGAGGCGAAAACGTCATCTCTGCTGGGCTCGCGGAGATTGATCTCGAAAGTAAAGACGAGATTGGCGATCTGGCCCGGTCTTTCTCTGCCATGGTTTCTTATTTGAAAGAGATGGCCGCAATCTCTGAGTTCATCGCTGGTGGCGACCTCTCTCACAGCGTCGAACCGCGTTCCAGCCGTGACACCCTGGGTCGGGCCTTCGCCAAAATGAATGACGGGCTGAGTATGCTTGTTCGCAAAGTGCGAGAGAGTGGTTTGGAAGTGGCTTCCGCTTCCGCCCGCGTCGCGGAGGCATCTGAGGCATCCGCCCATATCAGTGCACGCAGCTCTTCGGCAATCGAGGGCGTCTCAAGCACCGTGTACGAGATGAACGCAAATACGCAATCGATTGTTGGGCACACCCAGATGCAGGTATCCAGCGTCGGGGAAACCTCCTCGTCGATCGCGCAGATGTCGGCTTCCATCGAGCGTGTTGCAGCGAACTCGAGGGTGCTTACTGACATTGCGGCACGCTCACGTCATGAAGTCGGGGTCGGGCTCACAACCATGGAAAGAGCTACTAATGGATTGAACCTGATCAACACATCGATCAGATCATCAGCCGAGATCATTGATGTGTTAGGCGAGAGTGCCAGCGAAATCGGAAAGATCATCGAAGTAATCGAGGAACTCGCTGATCAGACAAATCTGCTTTCGCTCAACGCAGCAATTGAGGCGGCCCGGGCAGGAGAGCATGGTCTGGGCTTCGCAGTCGTTGCTGACGAGATTCGGAAGCTGGCTGAGAAATCCGCGAAATCCACCAGCGAGATTGCTGGGTTGATACAGAATATCCAGAAGCAAGCGCACGAAGGCGTCACCAACATGGAACGCAGCACTAGCATCGTGAACGATGGCCTGAAGCTGGGATCAGATCTGAACTCGGCGCTGGCAAAGATCTCACGGGTGGTTGATGAGGTGCACCAATTCGCTACTGAGATCGGTGCAGCCACACAAGACCAGGCGCAGGGCTCCACGCAAATCGTGTGCGCCACATCCCGCCTGAGCGAGATCACGGACGAGATTACCGGGTCCATCGAAGAGCAGGCGACAGGTACGCAGGCAGTTGTAAAAGCTATGGACGAAATGAGGTACCTGGTAGGCGAGTCCGCAGCCAGTTGTACAGGACTAGCGGCCTCGGCAGAGCAGATGTCGCAAATGTCCAGAAATCTTCTGGAAGTCATGGATGGTTTCCGATTAGACAGCGCGAACGAAAAGCATCGAACGCGCACAGATTCAAGACCCGATGGTTTAGAGGTCTCAAGATCAGGGATGCACACAACAATCACTACATGGAGGCTGCAATGAAACAAACACTACGCTATTTCCCGATAATCGCGATCGCAGTCATTCTCATTGCCGCAACCAGCTTCGCGGAGGAGCCACGTGGTTCCTCCGCTGAAGCAAAAAAGATGGTTGAACAGGCCATCGACCACGTCAAAGAGGTCGGAGCCGTGAAGGCTTTCGATGATTTCAGCGCTCCCGGAGGAAAGTGGCACAACAAGGATATTTATCTTTTCTGCTACAAGATGGATGGGACCAACGTCTGTCATGGAGCGAACAAGGCGCTCATCGGCAAGAATCTTATCGACCTGAAGACCGCCGACGGCCAGTTCTTGATTAAGAACCTCGTTGACATCGCACAAACTAAGGGAAGCGGATGGATCGATTATCAATGGCCGCATCCACAGACCAAGAAGACGGAATCAAAGCGAGCCTATGTGATGAAACTTCCGGGCTATGATGGCCTGGTTGGCGCAGGTTGCTACCCAACTAGATGACCAAAAACCTGTAATAGAGAGCTCAAATTCGCGGCGAGCTCTGTCGCGCGTCAATGTGCGCACGAGAGTCTCCGTCTGAAGTAATAGCATCCCTTATTCGCAGTTAGAGCGGCTACCGCAGAAGAGCCTCAATACGGCGCGCATGTACCATCTTTTCGCAAGGAGACCACGCAAAAATCGTAAACCGCCCGTCTTGTGAAGCCACCAACGCCATCGAGTCTGGTTGGTCTTGTGCAAACTGTGCTGCAGATAAGTGACGCGTACCCCCGATCTGCATCGGATGAACGATTTCCGCCACCGAACCCGCTACCGGTTCGGTGACGACCACCTGTTCCACTCGCGTACCTCCCTGGCGACGCCCAATCTTCGCGCCGAAAGCGATCAATTGATACGAATCGCTCATTACAGTAGCGCCATCAACGGCAGTCAGGCCGGCGACAGCATCGATAGTTCGGTGTAGCGAGTTTTGCCATGTTGGGTCCTGTGTAACTGAGCCGTTGCGAAGCAGGTCGGGAAGCCCCAGAAACGGAGGCGACACTGAAAAGCGAATTGGCGGGACAATAGAGCCACGCCACCTTTCGTTCGTGCTCGGCACGACCAACAGCGAGCCACCACGGCCATGACGACGCATCGACACCGCGAGTTGTAACAATAGATTCAGGTCATCAGCCGGGGAACCTGCCAGCCCAAAACCAAGCAGGGAACGAACCATCGGCAGACAGTCCGGCAGGTTCATAGCGTCTTCACTTAGAACCTTGATCAGATCACCTTCGAGCACTGCAACATTGGCGAACTTGCCCGTTTCTTCGCTGCGGCTCTCTTTGATCACCAGCAGCCCTGGCGAGGTGACCTCGAGCACAAAGCAGTGCTTCGGGATCCTGGTGACAGTACCCCACACCTGCAAGTCCCCCGAGCGCCGCCAGACACCAAGGTGCACGCTGGGTCGCTCCACGGCTGGCGCAAGCTGCGCGAGCGCGTCGGGAGCAAAAGGGAGTGGCTGCTCAAACCGTAGCGGGTCACGGGCTCGCTCCGGATCAAGGAAAGCGGCGGAGATAGTCGGAACATAGCCTTCCTCGCGCCGGAGGCTCGCCCAAAAGGCCGCATCAATCATCTCCTCGATGTCAGCGATACCGGGACGGTGCGGTGAGTCCGGTTGCCCATCTTTTTGCGCCAAACCGCGCAGGAAGTGTGGATAAATGAGCTCCGAAACCCTTCTCGCAACCGGATAAGCTGGCCAGTCTCTCGTTCTCATGTCTCAATTCTTTCTCGGATGCGTGACAGAGCTAACCCGCAAGCGCCAATACCGCCCTTTTGATCCATCCTATAACGTCTCGTGGATGTTCATTGCGGCCGCTGCGAAGCGTGAATTTGTTTCAATCTTGGGAGCTGGCTTCGGGTGAGATTGTCGGCGACTCTTCCATTACCAGATCGGGGAAGTTTAATTTTCCTTTAGGCCATAAACAACCACTTCATAATGTTGCGGAAAATGCCTGGGCCGTGCGCCATTGCACCACCGCTTCAGTGGTTCTTTATCGCCTGCAGTGCCTACGAATACCTTGCCGTTGGCAATCGTGGGAGGCGCGAAGCGCGCCAGCAGGCCCAGACTATTGCGAGTATCCGAGAGCAGCGCGTCCTGCCCCTGACTTCGCCAGAGCTCTTGGCTTACGTCTTCTGCATTCAGCGCGAGAAGCATGCCCTTTACGCCGCGATAGCTGTTTGCATCGCCGTTGGCGGGAACCAAAACCCACACGATACCGGTTCCGGGGGTGCCCCCGTTACTCGATACACTCATCACCCCGCCGGGCATCCAGTGCTCCATCGGCTCGCCGCAGGCTGCGACTCCCGGATTGGGAGGCGCCCACATGCTTCGGCGCAGGCCGCTCAAATCAAATTTGCCGTTCACAAACGGAAAGGCCTTGAGGTGATCGGCTTCGCCCATAACGTACAGCCAGCTCTTGCCTCCCGGACCTTCCCAGAACACAGGTGACCCATGAATGTGCCCCTTGGCGGCTTTCCACTTTTGAATGATCAGAGGGCCATCCTTGCAGGTGGGAATCGAGCTGCAGACACCGGTCTTCGGTAGTCCCCGCACGGGATAATACTTGGCCAGGCTGTCGGCGCGCATGAGATAAAGCATGCCCGCTTTGCTTCCGCCCACCACAAAATCCTTGAACAGAAGCGGACCCGACGAGCCGTGGTCGAGGTCACAGCGATCCAGGAAAGCCTGATTGCAGGGCGTAAAGTAATCGGCAACAGTGAGATCTTCGGTGCCAATGTGGAACTTGAGCAAACTATTTGCGTAGAGCTGACGTTTCGAGTCGAATTCGCCGTCACCAGTTTGGATGTACACGTTTCCTGCGCTGTCGGCGGCTGGACCTTGGCCACCCTGCCAAATTCCGCCGTTACGACCGGATGGCGTCGGACTCCAGACCGTCTTCAGCGCCAGCGTGGCAGCATCGTAAACGAAGAGCCAGCCGGCCGGACCATCCGGATTGTCGCCTCCGAACGCTACATAGAGAGCGCCGTTCGCAATCAGAAGTGCCGCCCGCTGTTTTCGGAGTTGCTTCCAACCTTTGCGACTTTCAACGAAATTCCGACCGGCTACAACTCCCTGGATGATCACGGGACCCTGCTTGATGTTTCCGGAGTTAAGGTCGAGATTGTAGAGGCGGTACCGGCCGTCGTTGTTCCACGTGACTGCGTAAAGCGAGTTGCCGGCGCGGTCGATTACCGGTGTGCCCAGGATTCCCCACCAGGGATCATCGGTGGCCCACTGGTCAAATTCTCTTTCGCTCTTCTTCGGCTCGCCCAAATACCTCGCCCAAACCAGTGTGTCGTTAGCGGTGGAAGGCTTTTGGTCTGCCATGTAGGCATAAACCGTGCCTTTCATTGACGCGAAGATCACGGTGTTACAGCCTGCAGGACACTTCGGACTTTTCAGGCTCGAGACATAGAGCGGTTGTGCCATCACCTTAGCGTCCGAGTAGAGCGTCCAGAGCTTGCCAAATCTCGTTTGTACGGTCTGGTGATTCAGAATGACTTCCTGGGTATTTCGACCGCTGCGCTGGTTATCGTTGTGCTGGGTGAGCACATCGACTTGCGCGAAGGCCACAGAAGCCGCGAACAGCAGAGACACGTGGCGCATCCGTGTACTCCAAGTGGAACCTTTGTGCTTCACCTCGACAATGTCCTTCACGAGCCACCATTTGCCGGCAGCCATGCAATGTGCGCCAGCACGCGAAAGGTTAGTATAGGGCTGTGATGCTGGATTTACGACTGGGGCTTTCGGAATTGCGCCAAGACAAGCGACTTTCTTTGAACCGCAGCAGGGGTCCGTTTTTTTCATCAGACATAGTGCTATGTCTGCGCGAAGATTGTTTTTCATTGCGATGGTGAGCGCGTTTGCCGCGTTTGCCGCGACCGGAATGCTGACAGTACAGATTAAGGAATTTGAGGTGCCGACGCCGAACTCGCGGCCACACGATCCGGCAGTCGCGCCCGACGGTTCGCTCTGGTACACCGGCCAGGCGGCGAACAAACTCGGGCGGCTTAATCCCCAGACCGGCCAGTTCAGCGAGTATCCACTTAGCACACCTGATTCCGGGCCGCACGGGCTGACGGCCGATCAGGAGGGCAACATCTGGTTCACTGCCATCTCCGGCGGCTACGTTGGCAAACTCAACCCGAAAACAGGAGAGATTGCTGAATACCGGCCATCGGACGGAACCAAAATCGACCCGCACACGCCCGCCTTCGATCACAATGGAATTCTGTGGTTCACCAATGAGAGCACGAATTTCATCGGGCGCCTCGACCCCAGCGCCGGAAAGATGGAGCTTAAGCGGGTGCCGACGCAGCACGCCGTTCCGTACGGAATCGTGATCACGAAGGCCAATGTGCCCTTCTTCTGTGAGTTCGGTACCAACAAGCTGGCCAGTATTGATCCGAAGACGATGGCGATCCGCGAGTACACGCTTCCGGCTAAGGATGCACGACCGCGGCGAATCGCGCTGGCGCCTGACGGTAGCATTTACTACACAGATTACGCGCGCGGCTACCTGGGCCACTTCGATCCGGTAACGGGAAAGCTGCTGAGGGAATGGATGTCGCCGGGCGGAGCACAGTCAAAGCCCTATGGCATTGCGATCACCAGCGATGGCGCGGTCTGGTACAGCGAGTCCGGTGTAGAGCCCAACACTCTGATCAAGTTCAATCCTAAGTTGGAGAGCTTCAGCAGGCAGGTGATTCCATCCGGCGGCGGTGTGGTGCGGAATATGGTTGCTACACCCGATGGGCGGCTCTACCTCGCTTGCAGTGGCGTCAACAAGGTTGCTATCGTGACTCCAGCGCGGTAAGACAGGGACCACGGACGTCATGAAAGATCGATCTTCCTCACCGGCGTACGATGCAGGCGCTGCCCCGTGCGCAGCGTGAAGATACCGACCGACCGTGCCGTGCTGGAGGAGACCTCACTCTCCCGGCGAACGCACGCGGCGTGGTGGCGTTTGCACATGGAAGCGGCAGCAGCCGTCATAGTCCTCGAAACCGCTTTGTCGCGCATGTTCTCAACCAAGCCGGGCTCGCAACACTGCTCTTCGATCTGCTGACCAGAGACGAGGAATCCGTTGATGCCGTAACGGCCGAACTGCGATTCGACATTGAGTTGCTCGCAGCGCGTTTAGTCCAGGCGACCGATTGGTTGGTACAGCAGCCGCAAGTCCAGACCTTGCAGGTCGGGTATTTTGGCGCGAGCACCGGGGCTGCAGCTGCGCTTGTCGCAGCAGCCGAAGTTCCACACCATCTCGGAGCGGTGGTTTCACGTGGCGGACGGCCTGATTTGGCGGGACCATCCCTGGCCAGGGTTCAGGCACCAACATTGCTGATTGTGGGTGGAGACGACACGCCCGTAATCGAGCTGAACCTCCGGGCAATGGAGCAGCTTCGTTGCGAAAAGCGGCTCGCGATCGTTCCTGGCGCTACACACCTGTTTGAAGAACCCGGCACATTGGAACACGCAGCACGCTTGGCTCGCGAGTGGTTCGAGACCCACCTCGGGCTGCGGCACGATGACCCTCAGGCCGCATAATACCAGCACTCGGAGGCAATCCCCCAATGATGTTTCCGGCATCGTTTCCGTTCGTAGCGAAATCCCAGAGGAGGTTTTATGAAGCACTGTGAGGTTTGCGGCAATGAATACGACAAAGCTTTTGAGCTCATCGCGGCCGGCGCTCGGCATACGTTCGACAGCTTCGAGTGTGCCATTCAGGCGATCGCGCCCATCTGTGAGCATTGCCAGTGCCGGGTCATCGGACACGGAGTTGAGGTCGGCAGCCACTTTTATTGCTGTGCTCATTGCGCGCGGACGGCGACCTCGGCTGATGTGAAAGATCGCGCCGCCTGAAGATCAGCCAGTTTGATGCGGTAATCCACTTGGGATCAGAGACACGAGCCGTGGAAGCGCTGGAACTCACCTCCGGCTGCAAGCAATGGGAGCTGCCCGAAACCTATCCCGCTGCCGTGTAACACGGTTGTGGTCTGTAATAACTTCGAATACGATACGCAGCGTATAGCACATCGCATCCAAACTAACAGGGTAAATTCCTCCATACCCTGCGATTCAGAGGAGGCGCGCAATGTTATTCAGAAATCGTAGCGAGGCTGGCCGACGGCTGGCCGCGGAGCTGAGAGATTTAGTTGACGGAGATTTAGTAGTTCTTGCATTGCCGCGTGGCGGCGTTCCGGTCGGCTTCGAGGTCGCCCGGGCACTTAATGTCCCTCTCGACGTGCTTGTTGTTCGCAAACTCGGCACGCCCGGGCAGGAGGAATTGGCCATGGGCGCAATAGCGCCAGGCGGGGTACAGGTGTTGAATTGGGAAGTCGTCGATGCCTGCGCCATCTCGCCGCAGCAAATTGATGCGGTGGCAGCGAGGGAAGCGCGCGAACTCGAACGTCGCGAGCAGCGGTATCGCGGCAATCGGGAGCGAGTGGAACTGCGCGGACGTACCGTCATCCTGGTTGATGATGGTCTGGCGACGGGTTCGACCATGCGGGCTGCGATTGCCGCTGTCCGCCAGCAAAAGCCGAAGAAGGTGGTGGCCGCCGTACCGGTGGCCGCGCGTTCTACCTGTGTGGAACTGCAGGAAGAAGCGGACGAAATGGTGTGCCTGTACACACCGCTGCAATTTCACGCCGTTGGTCAGTGGTATCAGGACTTCTCTCAAACCACGGATGAAGAGGTTCGCGAATTGCTCGAGAGGGCTTGCGAACGGGTGCAGCGGCCAGCCGCGTGACGAACTGTTGCTCAATTCCGAGGGCGCCCGAATGTGAGGTTCTCACGGCTGACGACGTAAACACGGATGCACAGGGCGATGTCGAGATCGCCCACAATCAGTGGACCGCGTTCCTCGATAGCTTTAGTGTGCAACACATGGGCTGGCTGGTGACAGTTGAAATTATAAGTTCGAGTCCTGCGGGAAGGCTGGTTGCGATTCATGAGCGCCCGCTCGAAGGCGTCAGCGTGGATAGCGCGAATTGCAACGAGCGTGTTTATGTGCAGGTGGGGAACAGCCCAGAGGGACACGTGTTACACACAATCAATAAGCCTACCCGGGTGACTTTCAAACAATCGAAGACAGGTATGCACCAGGGCCTGGAAATCGTCTCCGCCGACGGCACTACTACGGCCATACGTTTTCGCTCAGCGATGCGGCCCGAGATGCTGGACGGGATTGCGGCATAGCAAGCGGAAAACTTGCGCATGGTGTTCGTTGAGTTAGCTCTCCGAACTTTTCCAAACTGCGTTACAGACGCATGCGCCACCACTTCGTAAGATGGAGAGGTTACATCGCATCCAACTCAGACGAGGCAATCGTGTCGCCGGAGATCCTCCGGAACACCAAATCCAAAACAAAGCGCCGGACCTTTACTACTCCGGAGACCACGAATGAGAGAGCCAACCGCGGCAGCGCGCTCAAGTCCTTTGTGAACGGGTTGCCATCCTTGCCCACCAGCAGAGCGCCTCGGCGCATGACGTATAGGTTGAAGGCGGCAGAGATTGCGGTGAACACCGCTGAAGCAATCATTCCCGCCCGGAACACCTGCGTCCCCAATGCTGCATGGAATAAAAAGTCGCACAGCTGGAACATGACAGGGTAAATTCCTGCGAGCAGTAACTCTGTAACCCACTCGGGATCGGCAAAGCGAAGGGCCTGGGTCAATGTGCCAAAAAATCCCGCGCACATCGCTCCAAACAATGCCTCCGCGAGCACCCCACTCAGACGCCCTGCATGATGCGACTTGATGGATGCAGCGAGAAAAACAATGCCGCGAAACATTGCGCTCAGCAGCGCCGCCTTACCATTCCAGCGCAGCACCACGCACTGCCATGGATCCCGAATTAAAGCCAGCAAGGCCTGGCCCGCGGAAACGCGGATGCACTCATCTCTGTCCTGAGAAGTCATAAGTTGCAGAGTAATTTGTAAAGGGAGAATTCCTGTAAAAACTAATCGACGATTCTGTGAAGCGTTGGTTAATAAAGCTAGCGGCGCTTCTCAATCTTTGTAGCTGAATTTAACCTTTCTTTTTCTTCGCCGTAATCAAAATGTCACCAACTTTGTTTCATATTGCAGCAGCAAAAAAAAAGCTCTAGATCTTCAGACAAGGCACAAACAGCCGGCCTTTAGGAGCAGATTATGCAAGCTAAGGTGCTGCAGCTTGACAGAGATCAAACGCTCGTTCGTCAGTTCAGGACCGGAGTCTCCATCCATAGTCATACCAGCCGTTCCCGGGAAGGCTTGGAGTTCGTGGGAGATGTATTGCAGTCGCATCCTCTGTTGCGCGCGTTTATCCGTATGCAGGAGAATGCGGCCCATCGCAGAGGTTTACCGATCGACTTCGCTCAGGGTTATTGGAATCCGCCACTGTGCCCACGTTCGGCCTATGAATTGGAAAAAGGTCAGATTGAGCAAACACTTGGGATGCAAGCCCTAGTCTCGCTCTCCGATCACGACAGCATTGAAGCTCCGCTACTATTGCGCGTGATTCCCGCAATGCATGAAACGCCGGTCTCATTGGAATGGACGGTACCATTCCAGACTGCCAAATTCCATGTTGGCGTACACAACCTACCCGGCGCGCGGGCCCAGCAGTGGATGAATGAGTTGAAGGCCTGCACCGCCCAGCCGAGCACGGAACGTATTTGCGATCTGCTGAGCGCGTTACATGCTATTCCTGAAGTACTGCTAGTTTTCAATCATCCGCTGTGGAATCTCTACTCCAGTCCTGCCGCCGAGTTTGCGGGCAACCTTGAGGACTTCCTCGCCCTCAACAACGCCCACCTGCACGCCTTTGAGTTCAATGGTCTGCGGTGCAAGGAAGAAAATCGCAATGTCGCACACCTGGCGGCACGTTGGCAGCAGATTCTAGTCGCCGGCGGTGACCGCCACGGCTGCGAGCCGAATGGGACTCTCAACGTCACCAATGCTGCTAATTTCGGCGAGTGGGTCCAGGAATTGCGTCAGGAGCGTAGAAGCCACTTGCTCCTAATGCCGCAGTACGGCGACTCACGTGTGGCCCGCCTCTACCAGGTTTTTCTCGATGCCATTGCCAATTATCCGGAACATTCCGATGGTGCATCACGCTGGGAACAGCGTACGTATCACCCGGGCCCCGATGGCTCAGTGCAGCCGTTGAGCGTGCTCTGGGATCGCGGCGTTCCCAAATTTCTCCAAGCCATCCTCGCGGTTGCCCGGCTGCCTGAAACCACTCACCTGCTGAGTAAGTTCCGCACCTCCTTCGGACCGGTTGCCGCCAGTACACCCGAAATTTCAGTACAGAAAGAAGGCGCCTCATAATCGCACCGCTCTAATCGGGTATGGCGGTGTGACTTGCCTCAATCTCCAGCGCAGCAGATCGAGTCGTTATTCCACGAACCTGCTCAACGTATCCCGCAACAAGCGGCCACGCCGACGGAAAGCATCGCGCCGAGGATTACGTCTAATGCATAGTGGTAGCGCCCAACCACAGCACCAGCTGCGATGCTCACCGAGATCAGCAGAAAAACAATTCCCACTGCAGGCACAAAGTGCAGGAGAACCAGCGAGGCGCCGATAGTAGATGCGACATGGGCGCTGGGGAACGTATTTAGATGGATGCTGGCGTGTCGAAGTATGAACAGGTTTATCGAACGGATCTTTTGATTGTCCTGCCGTTCATTCCCGGGCAGCAGCCGTGGAGGCAGGGTTTGTGCGAACGGCACAAGCAGATAGCAGAAATAACTTGCTGATAACACAGTAGCCCAATACACGTCGATGGCGCTTCGCAAATTTGCCCAATACAAAGCCCCGACTCCCAGCGGGATCATCGCGTAACAGAATAGGTAAGCAAGTTCGAAGTATGTTCCGAACCACGAGTTACTCCACTTGCGAGCCCAGCGGTCAAGAAACGTTCCGAGTTGTCTGCGGTCGAATTCGACCAACCGATCTTGAAGTTCCAGGTTGGTCGTGCCCACGAATCGTCCCGCCTGCCAATAGACAATCAACACGAGGAGGCAGGGCAGCCAATCTCCTATAGCTTTCGCAGGCACCGGGCAATACCTGGACAGGAGCTCAGTAACCGCGATCAGCGTCGTGTTTAGTAGAGCCAGACCGACGATCTGGCGCCGCTGTTTTGGGGGTGTCCGGCGCAACCACGCAACTACGGCCAGGAAAAGGGTGGCAGCAAGAGTGATAATATCGCCCAGGCGCATGGTTTCGATCGCTCCTCACGGAATATGTGCGTAACCGAGGCGCAATTGTGCTGCCATGCCGGTTCCATGTCTTTTTCTGACTCAGTGAATCATGAGTTTGTGGCCTGCATATGTGTCTCGTCCGACTTACGCATCCGGAGAGTCGCACAAGTACTAGCGCACATCAGGCGCAAACCTTCATAGCAACGGCTCGCACTAGTAAGAGTAACCCCGGGGTGAGTTGATGGCGTCAAAAGATGAAGAAAATTGCAGTCGCGGAGCAAAGAGGCAAATTCGATTTCTGTGTTAGTAATCTCATCAATACTCGAAGGTTTATGAGCGGCGGACCCAGGAACCACTCCACTTTAGCCAGCATGGTTGAGTAAGTGCTCTTGGCCTAAAGAACAACAATGAAAAACATCATCGTAGGTACCGCTGGACATATCGATCACGGCAAGACTGCTCTGGTTCGAGCGCTTACCGGCATCGATCCAGACCGGTTACAGGAAGAAAAGCGACGAGGCATAACCATCGACTTAGGGTTTGCACATTTGGAGTTGGAAGGCCCACGTGGTCCGGTGCGACTGGGCTTTGTGGATGTTCCGGGACACGAGCGGTTTGTTCGCAACATGCTCGCCGGCGCAGGAGGCGTGGATGTTCTCCTGTTTGCTGTCTCCGCTCAAGAGTCTGTAAAGCCCCAGAGCCGGGAACATTTTGATATTTGCCGCCTGCTGGGAATTTCGCGTGGCATCACGGTCCTGACCAAAAGCGACTTGGTCGATGCAGAGACGCTGCAAGTCGTTCGCATGGAGGTGGAAGAGTTCGTTCGGGGATCTTTTCTCGACGTGAGCCGATCACCGATCCTCGAGGTCAGCGCGCGAACGGGAGAAGGGCTGGAGACACTCAAGCAAGAACTCGCACGGGCCGCAACACTGGTCGCACAAAAAGACGTACACGCAGCGTTTCGGTTGCCGATCGATCGAGTCTTTTCCATGAAGGGCTTCGGAACCGTGGTGACCGGAACGATGATTTCCGGCCAAGTGAATAAGGAACAGGAGATCGAAATTGTGCCGTGTGGCAAGCGAGCCCGTGTGCGAGGCTTACAGGTGCACAACACAAGCACGGAGTCCGCAATCGCCGGGCAACGGACTGCTGTAAACCTTGCCGGTATAGCACGAGAAGATCTAAAACGCGGAATGATGTTGACCGAATCCGGGCTGGTGCAGCCTACCCGCAGGCTCGATGTGCGGCTCTCTTTATTGGCTGAGGCGCCTCCTTTGAAAAGCGGCAGCCGGATTCACCTTCACCTGTTCACCACCGAGACGGTCGCGACAGTTGCGCTTTATCAAGGCCATGAATTGAAGCGAGGCGAAACAGCGTGGGCACAACTGCGCACGGCGGTTCCGGTGGCCTGCGCGCCAGGCGACCGATTCATCATCCGGCAGTTCTCGCCGGTAATAACAATAGGAGGAGGCGTCGTTGCAGATGTGAATCCTGTGTGGCGCATTGAGCCCAGCGCGCGCATCGCCGCGTTGGATGAACTCAGCACGGGAGACGACCTCTGCCGGGTTCGGCTGTTGGCCGCTCGTCGCGGAAGGCAGGGTCTGCGCATGGCCGAAGCAATCCACGAAACAGGGTGGACGATGGCGCGTTTGCAAATGGCGCGGGGTGCGGGAGCACGGACGGGAGAAATCGTTGCTTTTGGAGATGTACTGATCTCGGTGCCTGCGTTTCATCAGCTCGCCTGCGAATTGGTCACCGCAGTAGAAGCGTTTCAAGCCGCCAGCCCTCTCGCCGAGGGCATCAGCAAGCAGGAGCTGTTTGAAAAGAGCAGAGTTGGCAAGGAATTGTTCGCCGGAGCATTCAACCGAATGGTCTTGGAGAAAAAACTAGTCATCACCGCAGAACACGTACACCTGCCCGGACATGGCTTGCGGATGAAAGAGGAAGAGTCGGAATCGAAAAAGCAGATTGAAGAGATCTTTGCCCGAGCGGGGTTTAAAGTTCCGGCGTTGAAAGAAGTTTTGGCAGGACTAAAGATCGGCCTCGATCAGGCACAAAAAATTGTGACCCTGTTATTGCGTGAAAAGGTGCTAGTAAAGATCAGCGACGACTTGGTCTTTCATCAAAAAACCCTTGAGGAACTCAAGCGTCAGCTTTCGGATTTGAAATCGAAGTCAGCGAATATTGATGTTTCCCAATTCAAGGACCACTTCGGACTCTCCCGAAAGTACGCAATACCGCTGCTCGAGTATCTGGACCGCGAGCATGTTACCCGGCGCGTAGGCGATGCCCGCATTATCATGTAGAACACGATGATTACAGGTCGACGCGAATCAGTGGCTTGTTCTGCGTCAGCACCTCTCCGATAATCGCTGCTCGGAGATTTGCCTTAAGCAAGTCGTGCAGCAACGCGCCGGCATCTGCGGAGTTCACGGAAACCAATAGCCCTCCCGATGTTTGGGGGTCATAGAGAAGCGTGTGCAGATGCTCCGGAACGTCGCTGCCTGCTTCCACGCAGCACGATGCAAACTCGCGATTGTTATTCAACCCACCTGGTACGAAGCCATGCTCGACGCACTCCAACGCTCCGGGGAGCAGAGGCACTGCTGAGGCGAATAAATGCAGGCTCGTGCCACTGCCCAGCGCCATCTCACGGGCATGGCCGATCAGCCCGAATCCGGTCACGTCCGTTATGGCATGAACGTCATACTGCAAGCTAATATCGGCAGCTTTCTTGTTTAGAGTCGTCATGGAAGCGGATGCCGCTTCGATCCACTCCGCTTCGGCTTTACCACTCTTAATCGCCGTCGAGATGACGCCAGTTCCCAAACCCTTCGTCAGCACCAGCACATCTCCGGGCTTGGCGCCGGAATTGGTAAGCACGCGGCGCGGGTCGATGGTGCCTGTAACCGAGTAGCCAAACTTGATCTCCGAATCACGAATGCTGTGTCCGCCGATCACGGTGCACCTGGCTTCGGCCATTTTGCTGAGCCCGCCGGCGAGAACCTGTTCAAGAATCGAGATGTCTTCCTTCTCTGGAAAACAGACCATGGCAAGTGCCGAGATCGGCTTGCCGCCCATCGCGTAGACATCACTCAATGCGTTCGTCGCGGCAATCTGGCCGAAGGTGTAGGGATCGTCGACGATAGGGGTGAAGAAGTCTACGGTTTGGACGAGCGCCAGCTCTGGCGTCAGTTGATAGACACCCGCGTCATCAGCTTTATCGAAGCCGACGAGGACATTCGAATCAAATTGCCGGGCTAATTTCCCAAGCACCGAGTCCAGCACCGCCGGACTTAGCTTGCTTGCTCAACCCGCGGCCTTGACCCTCTCCGTCAATCGAACTGTCTTATCCTCAAACATCAAATGATCGTACTACGGCCCGGGGATCTCTCGCACAACGATTTCGTACTTGAAGCCATCCGGATCGAGGCTGTCCAGCCGTCCCCTCGGCGGTCTCCGCCTGCGGATACATGAGAAATCCGATGGTCGGCCCATTCGACCCAACTTCAACACGGGACGTAACTGCAAAGATGCGCCAACTCGCAGAAGAGGTGTTTGGGGTGAGGAGGCGCGAGTTAGCGCACGAAACGCAAAGCTCGCGTACACAATACCGGCGGCTTTTAGAAACTCGCGCCGGTTCATACGGCGGATTGAACGACCCACTACTTGGATGAATGGGTTCGCTTTGGCGATGGCCAGTTTGCCAGCGTCTCTCCTAAATAAGCGTCATCCGTGGGCTCCACCGTGCGTAGATCGAGCAGCACCCGGTCCGCCTCGACTCGCGCCACAATCGGAGTTTGTTGCTCCCGCAGGCTGCGGGCCAGCTCCGAGGCACTCATGCTTTTACTTGCCAGGCTGAGTGCGAAGCTCGGAAGCGATCGGCCCGGAGCAGCACCGCCACCGATCAGGGTTCGGCTTGGCTCTACAGAGGCCGAGAGTCCGGCGACTGAGGCCGCCAGCGCTTCACAGCGCCGCCGCACCTCTTCGGACGGAACACGCAACATGCGCAGCAGCGGAATCCTATCGTAGTGCTCGCGTAAGTACGCGCCCAGCGTGGCTTCCAGCGCTGCGTAACACAGCTTGTCTACGCGAAGCGCGCGGAAGAGCGGGTGTTTGCGCAAGCGCTGAACGAGGATCGGGTCTCCGGCGATCAACCCTGACTGGGGGCCTCCCAGCAACTTGTCTCCACTGAAGGTGAGCAGCGAGGCACCGGCACGTAAGGAAGCGTAGACGCTGGGCTCGCCGGCAATGCCGTAAGCTTCCAGATCCACCAATGCGCCCGAACCCAAGTCCTCCATCAGCGGAATGCCATTCTGCTGCGCCAGTTCCGCCAACTCCGCCAGGGACGGCTGCCCGGTAAAGCCGATGATCTCAAAATTTGAACGATGGACCCGAAGCAAGAGCCGTGTGCGCTCGGAAATGGCGTTCTTGTAATCGTCAATTCGTGTGCGATTGGTGGTTCCGACCTCGCGCAACACCGCTCCCGATTGCGTCATGATCTCCGGAATTCGGAAGGAATCGCCGATCTCCACCAGTTCTCCTCGGGAGATAATCACCTCGCCGCCTTCTGCCAGTGCGGAGAGAGCCAGCAAAACAGCAGCAGCATTGTTGTTTACCACCAGGCTCGACTTCTGCCGAATTCCCTCGCGCGCAAACAGTCTCGCGAACAAATGCTGGACGTGTTCATCTCGACGGCCGCGCTCGCCCTTTTCCAAATCAAATTCCAGATTGCTGTATCCGGTTGCAGACTCGGCAATGCGCGCCACCGCCGCTGGCGAGATTGGGGCACGTCCTAAATTGGTGTGGATTATGACGCCGCTGGCGTTGACGACCCGGCGGAGTGAGCACGACGAAGCACGAACGACGCGCTCCGCCACAACATCCGGCAACCGGCTGAGCGCCTCATCCAACTCCATTGCCTGGAGCGCGCCACTGGAGACCTTAGTTCGCAACACGTCGAGTTCCGCGCGTACTGCCTCGGTCACGCTGAACCTGCCGTGCTCGGCAATGAGCGGAGCCAGCGAGGCGCTTCTCAATAATTCATCGACAGCCGGCAGGCGACGGAGAATTTCGGAATTGGGAGACATGAGCCAGAACGCTCCATCGCAACCCACGCAGAGCTAACTAGCAATTGCGGTGTTGGTTGCTTCGGACATCTTCTACTTATCGGCTTCAGTATGCTCGTTGCGGCAAGATTTCCGCAAGTAATCACGACAGCGTGTCACAGTCTAAGCCGCTGCTCTTGGATCTCCGGCTGGAGTTCGTTGAGTCAGCTATCAAAGCGGCTCATCGGGCCGCTTAGAGCGATGGATTCGAGAGATCCTAGTATCTGTCTGGCTTTGAGAGATTACGCTGCTTGCGAACAATAAACTCGGCTTGTCGGTACTTGCCGCTACATAGGCGACCGCGAGTGCCACAGAGATGTGAATCAGGTACAGGTAGTCGATAAACGCGGCATTAAAGCACCAGCACGTTACGGTGGGCACAAGGCAAATCCTGCTCGCTCGCAAAAGCCCGCGCCATAACCAGCAGATGCCGAATGCAAGTAGAGCCGCTCCGAGCAGTCCCGTCTCGGCGAGCACCTCCATATAGGTGTTGTGCGTGACCAGGTAAATTCCATTCTTGTCGTAGTTCCTGGCCGCGAAGGTGCCAATTCCGGCGCCCAACACAGGCTGTTGTTCAAAGAGTCTTACCGCGAACAGACTTGCTTCCAGGCGGCCTAAGTCCGACAGCTAGCATTGCGACGATTATTGAGGCAATCGTCGGATTCATGCACGGCAGTGGGGAACGAATCACAGGTCCTCTGGGGCACCAGAACCCGCTTGGAAGCTTTCTGGCCATATCCGCCACCATTGTCCTCATGCTGCAGGCGCGAGGGCTGCTGTCCCGCCGGTACTCCTATCTCATTTTGCTGCTCGCCTGGATTGGCTGTGCCTTGGCGCTCTCTCGCGCCTCAATTATTGCGGGGGTCGCCGGATACCTGCTTCATTGCTTTTGCACAAGTTCCTCCCCGCACCGCCTCCGACGTTTGATTGTGGGCGGCTTTTCGGTGGCGGCTGTGTTGTTGCTGCTGGCTACAACCCTTACGGAGGTCCGCCTTCAATTGCTGTTTCAGCATGATGCGCAGCACGAAAAGGCAGCGCAGTTTTCTCAATCGAAACGCAATCACAAGACGGTGCCGCTCACGCGCGCCGCGACATAGCTGCATGGTGGCGAAGGCAGCGAAGCTGGCTGCCATCACGTATTGAAATATGTACCGGGCCTTTTCGAGTTCGCCGGCATCCAGGCCGGCGGGCTGGCTCAAGAACACGCCCGCTGAGATCGCGATGAAAAAACTCCAAACCACCTGCACGCGTACCGGAATACGTGCGCCGTGAACAAACTGGTCGTAGGCGGCCCGTAAAGCCAGGGACGCTGCAAGATAGGTACGTGGGTCAACCCCAAGAAACGTACTGATCGTCTCGAATGGGGCGAGCACAACGAGCAGTTGCAAGGCGAGAACCGGGGACACGATGGCGAGCCCCAAACCGGCGATGAAGATTACGATGCCCAATTGGCTCCTACACTCGACCGATACGGTTTGCTCACGCTTACTGACTCAACAGGTTTCCGTAAACCTGAACTTCGTAGATGCCAGTCCAGTTCGGGCCGTCGGCCGCGACGCGCAAACGACGGTACTCATCATGTACGGGCACGACAGATTCGGTGGCGTTGGGAAAGCCTCCTTGCGCGATGACTTGCCAGGCCGACCCAACTTGCTTCTGCCCATAGAGCCGCCAGGAGTCGATGTAGAGAGAATTGCTCCCGAACACGCCCCAGACGATGTTGACCTGATCGATGTAGGCGTCAGTGCTAGGGGCAAGCGTGTAGTCGTTATGGGAACTACCCGGATATGCAAGTGTGCTTGTGTTGCCATCCACCAGAGCGCTCGCCGGACCGAAACTGTTCAGCGATGGCTGTTCTTCAAGGTTGGAAGCGGCTTTCAACTGCAGAGGGAAAGACGCGGCGGCTTGCAGTTCGTACATGCCGATCCAGTTCGGCGCGGTGGCAGCAATCCGCAGCTGCGAGGCATAGGTGTCCACTTCGACCGTGCTGGTTTCAGCGCCTGGGGCCGCACCTTGCGCCAGCGTCTGCCAGCTGCCCGTGCTGCTCTGCCTTCCGTAAAGCGTCCAGTTCTGGATATAGATCGGGTTCGAGCCGAAGAGTCCCCAATTCAGCCAGACAGAGCTGACGTGAGCAAGACCTCCGAGATCGACTACATAATCAAAGCTTGGGCCGCCGGGGTATGCCAAAGTTCGCAGGCCGCCATCGACCAGCGCCTTCGCCCCATACCCTAGGGGAATGCTGTAGGCAGGGCTCTCCGGAACCAATGACGACGCCGTGGCTTTCTGGTACACCGGCCTGCCGAGAAGTTTAATGGTGCCTCCAGCCGTGCTCGCAAAGACCATCTGGTCGCCTGCACCGGGCAGAGGCAGAATCACTTTACCAGACCACGAGGTTGTCGCCGGACTCTGCAGCCAATCGAAGTTCAAAGAAGCCGGTTCGCGTTTCGCCAACGACCAGGTAGTGGAACCGCTCTTGTTGGCCGCCCAGGACAATTCAGCACCCATCTGCAAATAGCCCGGCGCAGGCGTCACAGCCTGAAGAATGTCTCCCCTCTGCTGCGCTTGCCATAAAGCTGTGCTTGCCGTGGAGAAGCCATAAGCAAGCCAGGGAGCAAATGTCAGCGGAGACCTGAGACTCGCCTCTAAAGTTGAGACCGATGCCATCGGCGCAATGGTCGAATTCTGAACGAGCGGAAGCGACATCCCAATTGGTGCCGGCGCGTTCTCGTAAACCGAGACCCGAACGCTCAGGTTGCGCACTTGTGCATCCGGACCGGCATCCCGGTAAACCAGGCTATTCGTAGAGCCGGGAACAAGGGCAGGGAACACAGCTTTGGAGACCTGCACGTTCGAGGTGATCTTAAGCGATGAAATACCCACGTTTCCGGTCGATTGGATTTTGATGTAGCCGGAGTACGCACCGCGGGCAACGCTCGTCAGATCGAGCCCTGCGCTCTGAAAGCTACCGGCGGGAGTCGTAATAAAGAAGGGAAGCGACCAGTTGACTCCATCCGGCGAGAAGTACACATTGAGTGCCGTATTAGATGATTCGCGATAGAAGCTTCCGTCCAGTTGTAAATCGAACGCCGGGTTTGGCCAGTCCTGTTTGAGAACGATGTTTCCCGAGCCAGAGAGCGCGAATCCCGAATCAGTTTCGTTCACCACCATTCCGGTGACGCTGTATACGCGCGATCTCCATTGCGGATCGGCAAAGTCGACGGATTGGATCAGTGTTCCCGAATTCACCGCAGATGGGCCGAAGCCGGAACCGCCGCCATAGTTGTGGATGAGGTCTGCTGTGATATTTCCCGAGTAGAGCAGAAGAAGTTCGCCAGGAGCAAGCGCGTAGGTTGGCGACTCGTAGATGCTGCTGGAGTAGTTTGCGGTTCCATACGTTGGGGTTGAGTTGGCGTAAATGCTTTCCATCGACTGCACCGGGTAGCCGATCGGGTCCACTCCCCCTGCTCCCTGGCCTGTAGCGACCAAGGATGGATTGCTGTGAACCATCGCCGCGCTGGCTACTGTTCCGTCGGGAGCCGTATAGAAGACGCGGTGATCGGCATCGTACATGTGCCAGGCAGCGTCGTAGTACACCTCGGCGACGACATGCCCAGTTAGGTAGACTATGCGCGATGAGAAGCCCTCGACGTGCCATACCCAGGCGAGAAGCGAGGCGGCCTGATCGCAGCAACCAAATCCATAACCGCGAAGAATGCGCCAGGGATTTTGAGTCTCATAGGACCCGTCGTACGGCGAGACCGCCCAACAAATATGAGACATGTGCGCAAGGACGTACTGCCATCCGGATTCAGCAAGCGCGCTATTGGAACCGCCGCCCTGGCCTTGCAGCCAAGTCAGGATCGCTTGCGAATTTGTCGCTGGCGAAGAGCCCTGCATGCCGATTTCGGGCATCACAACCGGCTGCGATCCTGTGTTCTCGATCGTGACGGTCGCGTTGTCGAAGTACGGAACCGAGGAAAGGTCCAGTTGAAATTCGGTGTTGTTAACCTGAACCGTGGGCTGTACCTGCGCCAGTTGTCCAAGGCCAGAGACCGTGGAAACCAGAGACAGCAAAACCACTGCGCCACTGGCCGCAGCAAATCTGCTGAGTTTCATGTCCAGTACTCTCTTCCTGAAAACCGGATTACCTGGAAATTGGAGTGAGCCTACATCGCGTGGATTCGCGAGAGACCGATCTGAGCCAGGCTTGCAACAGGATGAAGTTCCACAATTGATATTGCCATTCGTCGCTACCGGCGAGGTGCTGGCTCCACAGGCGGCGCACTGCTTCCACGTCCAGCAGGCCGTCGGACTTGAGCCGCGACGGCTCAAGCATCTCTTCGGCCCAGTCGCGTAAAGGACCGCGCAGCCACTGTCCGACCGGAATGCCGAACCCCATCTTCGGCCGCTCGAACAGCTCTCGCGGCAGATATTTTTCCAGCACCTGCCTGAGCGTCCACTTTGCCTGGCCATCGCGCATCTTCAGGGAGGGCGGCAATCGCCAGGCAAATTCCACAACGCGATGATCCAGCAACGGTACCCGTGCTTCCAACCCAACGGCCATGCTGGCGCGGTCTAACTTCACCAGAATGTCATCGGGCAAGTACGTGAGGATGTCGAGGAGTTGCATTTGTGAAATGTAGTCACGCAGACCGTTCCATTTGCTCGGAGCGGAAAAAGCGCTTGCGGCCTCCGTCGCGCCCGGAACCATTCGCGCGGGATCGCTGATGTGGGAGATGAAGTCGCGATAGAATTCCGTCCCGTCGCGGATCATCATGAGCCGTGCAAGTTTGTTTAACTTGTTCCCTAACGTGCTGTGGTTGTTATGAGCCGGAAGCACTCGCGCAAGTGGACCGATCGCCGTTTCCCATGTTGCAGATGAAAGCGAACCCAGGCTCTTGCCCATCACTTCCCGAACCGGTCGTGGAAGACGCTGCAGGTTGCGCCAGGTCTTGTCTGCCCAGTAGTAGCGCGTGTAACCCGCAAACAACTCGTCCCCGCCATCTCCTGAGAGGCTTACCGTTACGTGCTTGCGCGTCAACTGCGACAAAAGAAATGTCGGTAACTGAGATGAGTCCGCGAACGGTTCATCGTAGAGCCCGGCAATCATCGGAATGGCCTCTTGTGCCTCACGTGGGGTAACGTAAAACTCCGTATGATCGGTCCCCAGGTGCTTTGCTACCTCGGCGGCATAGCCCGCCTCGTTGTATTCCGGCTCCGCGAAACCGATGGAGAAAGTACGTACCGCGCGAGCACTCTGCGCCTGCATCAGCGCGACCACCAGCGAGGAATCAACTCCACCCGAAAGAAACGCGCCCAGCGGAACATCCGAGATCATTCTCAGCCCGACTGCGGATTGAAGCGATCGGTGCAGCTCTTCCACGGCCTCCGACGCTGTGCCGTCGAAGGGTTCTTGTTGCCCGTGCAGTGCAATCTCGGTGGCAGACCAGTATCTCTCGGCTTCGACATCGCGTTGTCGTGGCTCCGGCAAAGCAGGCAATGGTTCCCGCTTCAAGCTTGTAGATCCCTTCGTAGATCGTATGAGGAGATGGAATGTAGTTGTGCCGCAAATAGGCTGCGACAGCCGCGCGATCGATCTCGCAGTGAAAGTCAGGATGCTGCCGCATCGCCCTCAACTCAGATGCAAAAAACAACGTAGCTCCGCTCCATCCGTAATACAGCGGCTTGATTCCTATGCGGTCGCGAACCAGTTGCAGCCGGCGCTCCTGCCGGTCCCACAAAGCGAACGCGAACATTCCCACAAACCGCTCGACGGCGGTCTTCAAGCCCCACGCCTCCACCGCTGCAAGGATTACCTCAGTATCCGAGTGCCCACGCCACGCAACTCCTGGCAGCTGCTTACGGAGTTCCTCAAAGTTGTACACCTCGCCGTTGAAAGCGATGACGTACCTGCCGCTCGCGGAAAACATTGGCTGACGGCCCTCGGGGGATAGATCGAGGATAGAAAGCCGCCGGTGTCCCATGGCAATTCCGCAACAGCCATCGACCCACAACCCGCCATCGTCAGGCCCGCGATGCAGGATCGCCCGGGCCGTTGGCTCAAGGTCGGTCAAAAGCTCCTCCGTGCTGGTGGGAGAGGACCAGAATCCAGTGATTCCGCACATTGAAATTATCTCCCTCTGAACGGCATGAAGAAGCAGCTACGCCGCCGCGCTGAATTCTCGTCCAGTAAGTCGGCATAAAGTTGGTGATATCGCTCGACCATGCGAGTGACAGAGAAGTTCTGTTCGACAAGCGCTCGCGACTCTGTGCCAGCCGATGCAATCAGCGCGGCATCCACTAGAAAGCTGGCAGCGGCCTCTGCAATGCTGCGGGGCGATTCGACCGGAACGATGAATCCGTTCCTGCCGTTGTGAACCAGTTCGGTGTTTCCGCCAGCATCAGTGGCAATCACCGGTTTTCCGGAGGCCATCGCCTCCAGCAATACATTCGAAAATCCTTCCGTCGCCGATGGACAGATGTAAACGTCGATTGCCGCGAAGACATCCTCAGGTGCGCCGGTGCCCGGCACAATGGTGATCACGTCTTCCAGCTTCAGCTCTGCGATCCGGGCACGGACCATCGGCATACTGCCCCGGTCCTGCCCAACCAAAACAAACCGCGCCTGCGGGAATGGCGCGCTTAGCGCTGCCGCCGCTTCGACCACATCGATGTGACGCTTGTAGGAAAAAAAGTTCGCCACGGTGCCGAAGATTACGTGCTCCGGCCTCCAGCCCATACTTTGACGCCAGTGGCGCGAGTTGGAGCGCTTGAAACGAACCGTATCTACGCCGTTATAAATCGTGTCGACGCACTGGCCTGGGTATCCGTCATCGTTCACGATGGTGCGTGTTACTGCCGCGGAGTTCCCCAGCATCTGGTCCAGGAAGCGCATCGAGAACTTCTCGACGGCAGCCGGCAAGCGGTCATCGCTCCGATACTGTGATGGCAGTGAGCGGCGGCTTCCGATCACGATGGGCACCCGCGCCGCCTTCGCCGCTGGGCCGGCCAGAACACAGGCGGTAGGCAGAATCGCATGCACGATCTCCGGGCGCAGTTGATTGAAATGCCGGGCGATACGTAAGAACGCACTAGAGATCAACATCGCACGCTGAATCGAAGGCCGCGCATTGTCCGTAGCAGGTATGCCCAGCGAGAAGACCTGCGAGACGAGACCTTCAGCTCGCGATGCAGTCTTAGCGTCGAACAGCACCAGCGAAGCGTCAAACCGAGAGCGGTCCAAATGCTTCAACAATTCGAGCAATTGGCGTTCGGCTCCTCCGGTGGCGAGCGAGCCGATGACATAAGCGATTTTAGTTTTTTCCCTCATCGGCGTGGATGACGCGTAGCCGTGATCACAAGCATTGCTTTTCGGCTTCTGTCCTGATCGAATTTTGCCGCCGTTGCCCAAATGGCAGTGCCAAACGACTCGGCAGAAGTCCTGCCATTGCGTACAGCACACCGATGCTCAAAATCATCCAGACAGCAGAAATGACCAGTCCCCCGTTGCCGCTGCCAAACCGGTGCCGCGCAACCAGGCAAGCGATACCCCCCACGGCCGAGGCGGCCACCGCGCTCACGAGAGCGCGTGCCGTCGCCGCGTCGATCAGGTTTCCAGTGCGACGGGCAACCATCAAAAGCAAGAGTATCGCTGAACAGCAGAAGACCAATGACGTGCTCAATCCAATGCCATAAATCCCAAAGACGCGCATCAGGATAGAGTCGAGCGCGGCATTGAGCGGCAGCATGGTGGCGCCAACCAGGATGAGTGCGCGATTGGCGCCAATGGCGTTGAGGACTCGCACGCAGACCATCCCAACGGCCAGTGGCACAATGCCGGGCGCGTATCCCGACCACGCCCGCACGACGAGCGCCGTGGAATAGGAGGTGAAGGCTCTGTGCTCGAAGCCTATATGCACGCCGACGCTGCCGAACAGTAACACCACCACTGTCAGCGGCGCCGCAATCGAGGTGAGCGCGATCATGTATTGGCGCGCACGCTGACGTATCTGTTGTGATTCGCCGGAAAAGGCGAGCTCTGAAAACTCGGGCAGCGCGATCCACGAGCCGGCCATGATCACCGATTGCACCAGCCATGAGTTCAGCGCGTTGGCATAGTTCAGAGCACTTACGTTGCCGGCCGGAAGCATGGCAGCGAAGAACTGGTCGATACTGGAATTGGCAACACCGAAGACCGCGGCGCCCATCAGCGGCAATTGTGTCAGCAAGATCGTACGCGTGTGCAAAGTCCAGAGCCGTATCCGTCCAGCGGTTGAATTTGAGCGTAGAGAAATCGTTAGGACGAACGCCGCCTGCACCAGTGAACCCGCCATCACGCCGTACGCCAGGGCGGTGATGCTGCGCGGAAAGTTAAGGATCACGGCAATGATAACCGCGGTTGAGATGGCCGGCGCCGCGGATACAAGGAAATACCTGCGCCGCGATAGCAGCTCCGCCGAGCAGTAGCCAAAAACGATGCTGCCGACCGGCACAAAGCAAAGCACTCGCAGCAACTCGACTGCGCGCATATGCCGCAGAGCATCGAAGCTCGGCGCGATCGCGTGAACCAGCGGAGCTGCAAAAGCGTACAGGATCGTGGACATCAATACCGAGGCTGAAAGTGACAGCCAGAGAGTGGCCCGGAAAGCATGGGCCCGTGCCGTGAGGCCTTCTCTTGCAGCCGAGATCAATACAGGCACCATAGCCGGCGCACAGTTGCCGGCGGCAATGGTCGCCAGCAGATTCGGTATCAAGAACGCGATCGTGAAGGCATCCATCTCCGGCCCCGTGCCGTATACACCGGTCAACACGATCGCCTTTACCAGCGCGAGACCGTACACCACCGCGGTCGTTGTACCGAAGATGACAGAGGGAAGCACTCCGAGCGGCGCTTGTGAGTCCAGAGCAGAATTCTTTCCGCTGCTGCCGACAATTGCTTTCATGCTTCCCCGTGCTCCTTCATCGCGCGCGATTTCTCACGCAGCACAACCGCGCCCCTCGATTTCCACCAGTCAGAAATCATGGCAACTACAACCTTTGCCTCATGGTCAGGGCCCAGCTCCGACCACACCTCCCGGCCGATCACCCATGCCATGGCGGCTACCAAGCTCAGCAGCAGGGCACCAGCCGCGATCAGCTTCCGCGGCGGCCATGTCTTGGACTCCGCTACCTCTGGCGGGTCCAGAACGCGGATCACCGGCAACTCCTTCACCTCTTCGGTCTTCACCATCTCCAGTTGCCGGCTTAGCATTTCGGATGTCATCTCCAGCGTCTTCGCCTTTTTATAAAGCTCGGCGTAATTCTTTCCGAGCTCCGGCAACTCGCGTATCGATGGGAAGAACGCATTCTCTGCGCCGCCCGAATCAGCGCCGCGCAGCTTCTGCAATTCCTGGCTCAGCCGCTCGGCTCGTGCCTGTGCTTCGCGCACGCGGTAATTGTTATCGGAGTACAACTGCTTCAGCCCGCTCAGCTCGGTGCGGGCGGCGATCAATTCGCCTTGCACGCGTGCGGCGCCCTCCAGCATCGACTTCTGCTGTTCACCCAACCCGAGCATAGTGTTCTTTGTCGAGAAATTACTGAGCTGTTCGGCGGCGGTATTGAGTTCGGAGCCGACCTCCTTGATCCGCTGCTCCAAAAATTCGCGTTCCACGTGCGCCGCAGTCGTATCTAGTTTGGCATTCAGTGTATTGAGCTCGTTGATGTAGGCTTGCGCGATTTCAGCGGCGCGCTTTGCGTTGTGGTCGGTAACATCCAGCACAATCTGGCCACTTTTACGTTCCTCAATAATGGTCGTGTGCTGCTGCAAAGTAAGTCGGGCAATTTCCCGCTTACTGCTTCCGTACACCTTCATTAAGCCGAACTGATCGATGATGTGATCGGCAACGGTTCGGCTGCGCAGGATTCCGATAAAGCGTCCGACATCCGCACCGGTCCCGGCCTCTGATCCCGTGTACCCTGCCATCACCGCCGCGTCAGCCATGCCACCTAGCATCTTCAGCAGCTTGCCACCCCCCGCGTCCGAATTCGAAGGCAGCAAGCGTGCCTCCGACTGATACCGAACCGGAAGCGCAAAGCTGAGTATCAATGCTGCAGGTGTAACCACGCTGACAAAGCGGAGGATGCCACGCGCATTCTGCAGAAGCAGCGGCAACCAGCGCTCCAGAGAAAGAGAAAGCGAAGGAGGGCGAGACGTGCTCCTCAACCCCTCCATCGCACTCTGCTCTTCCAGGCTCATACTCATATAAGCCTGCCAATCCGCTGAAACGTCCATCCTCGCTCGTGGTTCCGGTGTGCGTACAAGCGCTTGTACAGCATCTCCAACTCGGTCACCATTCCCCTTGAGGTGTGATAGCTGAAAGCAAATTCTTTGCCCGCGGCTCCCATGCGATGCCGCAGGCCGGGATTCGTGACCAGCAATTCGAGCGCGTTGATCATGGCCGCGGCATCCGGCGAAGTCAGGAAGGCATTGGCCGTCCATAGCACTCCGGTGCTGGCATCACGCAGTCGCGGGGGCACAGTCAGGTCAATAACGCCGCCGACTTCGGTTGAGACAAACGGCACGCCTGCGGCCATTGCTTCGACCATGGTGGCTGGAGTTCCTTCGCTGCGCGAGGTCAGCAGAGCGATGTCCGACGCCGACCATACCGCGTCCATGTCCTGCCTCATCCCGGCAAGCCTGACGTTCTCACACCCGGCAGTAAGCTCTTCCACTTTGGCGCGATCCGGTCCATCACCGACCAGCAGAAAGCGCACTTGAGGAAACCGGGTGGCGCTCGTCCGGATCACCTCAGCGAGAAGTCCGACATTCTTGATGAAAGCAAACCGCCCCGCCCACACCACCAACACCTGCGACGCTAGAATTCCGAATTCTTTCCGGATCGCCTCACCCTTTCTGCAGTTCGCGATCCGCTCCAGGTCATAACCGTCGTGGATCACTACCATCTTCTCCGGCGAAACCACTCGGTAGACCTCAGTCAGTTCGTGTGCCTGGCTCTCGGAAATCGCGATTGCCCCCGTGCTGATGAGGTTCAGCGCGCGCTCGATCCACACGTAGATCCGACTCTTCAGCGCTCCGAAGTGGCCATGGAAGACGTGTCCGTTGTAGCTGTGCAGGCGTACCGGCACGCCCATCAGCGCGGCGGCCACGCGGCCCAGCGCCCCTGCCTTGGAGCAGTGCGTATGCACCACGTCAGGACGCTCGCGGTGAAGAATGTACAGAATTTTTACCAACGCCTTGAACTCCTGCCAAGGCTGAACCGAACGCCGCATTGAGCCGACATAGTAGATGTCGTCGTGCTTCGTCAACAGAAAGCTCATGTTGCTTTCACCCTCTTGCATGACGCCGGTAATCAACACCGTATGGAACTTCCTTTCTAATTCGCCGTGAAGCAAGCAGGCCTGATGTGTGGCGCCCCCAAGACTCAGGCGGCCGATAATGCGGACCACCTTCAGCGGAGCGTCGGGTTCAACTCTGAGTGTATGAAGTGGTTCTACGTTGGAAATCATGGATCCGCCTATCGAGGGGAACTCGATTCCGATCGAAGCAAGGGGTTGCTCTTTATCAGCGTAAGGAGGAGTGTGAGTTGCTGGTACACATATTGCAGATGCGAGTACAGAAGAACGCCATCAAGAATCCCGTGCCGGAACACGTTCCGAAATTTCTGTTAACCCAGATCAGAATTGCGTCACTACTGCGGATGTTACCGCCGCAGAGGAGGCGAGTTGCGCAACACTAAGCAGGTTTTTCCAAAGCTGTGATCCGCCGGTAATCTTTTCCGGAACTACGATGGAATCTCCCGGCTGCAATGGCTCGCTTAGTACGCTGCTCTTCAACAGACCTCGTCTTCCACCAACGACAGCCCCGTTGGCCCTCAGGATGAAGATTGACTTTCTGTTCGCGGTTTGGGTCGCTCCGCCCGCCCGCCGCAAGTACCATCGCGCCTGTCTGCCGGGCTCATAGGTAATGGCTTCGGCGTTGAAGACCTGTCCGCTCACATAAACGAAATCCGGCCGCTTCGGTATGAATAACGTATCGCCTGCCCGTATCTCGACATCAGCCGGAGTGTTCTCCCATTTCGCGATTTCGGGGCCAATATTGATGACTAGCCGTCCGCTGGCATGATGGCTGCGCAGTGATTCCAGGATCTGCTGCCGTTGTTGTTGCATGGCCTGCATGTTGCTTAGCTGTTCCTGGGAGTTCGACAACCCCGCCTTGGAATCGATGTTGGTCGTTTCGATCCGCCGAATTAACTCCAGACGCGTCTTTTCGCCCAGTTCTCGAACTTCAGTGCGCTCCAGCACCGCTCCGTCAGGAAAGGAGGTGTTGCGGAAACCACCGGCGCGTTTCAGAACCGAACTGAGCCGTTCGCCCTCTCCAATGCCGTAGCTGCCGGTGTGCGCGACTTCACCCTGGACGGTCACCGACGCTCCGATGTCGCTCCATCCCGTCAATTGCCGGATGCTCACTACGTCTCCTGGCTTGAGGATGACGTCTGCGCTACGGTCTCCTTCCACTGCCTTGCCGAGTTGCACGACCATCTGTTGCGTGAGTACATTTTTTCCGTCTTGAACGACGTAGCTTGCGAGACCGGCACTTTCAAGATAGGCGCTCCGTTTGAAGCCGCCCGCCATCTGCACCAGGGCCGCCACCGTCATTCCACTTGCCATCGGATACTGGCCCGGACGCAGCACTTCTCCGTATATAAAAACTGCAGGAGGATCAATCTCGTAGCGGCTGAAGACGCGAATCACGTCGAAGGGCTGAAGCGTGATGGGGTCGTCGCCATTAAGAATCTCTGACAGGTTGAAGCCTACGGTTGCAGGACGAAAATCGGGTGGCTGAAGGCGAATCACTTCGGCATGTTCGGCAGGTTCCGGCATTACGTCCTGATAAGAGCGCAGCAGATCGTTCACGGTCATACCGTCGCGGTAGGCATACTTACCGGGCCTGAAAACATGACCCTCCAGGTAAACCGTTTTCTCGTTGTACGGAAGGATCGGCGAAACCATCACCTGGTCGCCGTCTTGCACATGATAAGCAGTCAGCTTATCGTCATTTATCTCCGGCGTGCCCCCTTCCGGAAGTTGCACGCTCAACATGGTTCGCCGCTCGTGGGCTTCGATACGCTCAACTGTGATCTGCCGCAACGTTCCTGAGACCAGCACGCCGCCCGCAAGGTCGAGGACTTCTTTCATCCCCTGCTCACCCTTCAGCTCGTAAATCGCCGGGCGCCGTACCATTCCAGAGATCGTCACCTGCGGACCCGTCGGCGGGACGAGAATGGTATCGCCCGGGAGCAGGTGGTCGATATCGGAGCGCACTCCGCGTAACAGCAGCTCATAGAGATCGATCTCTCGCACCAATTTCTCGCCGCGGTACTGTCGCAGAGTTCGCAGCGAACCACGGCTGGTTGGGCCGCCCGCTGCATACAAAGCGTTCAAAGGGGTCGAAAGCGCGCTGATGTCGTAGGCGCCCGGCCTTTGCACATCGCCTACCACGTAAACCCGCACGCTGCGCACCCGGCCCAGCGAAATTTCAACCCGGGTATTCTTGAATTGGCTGTTCAGCGCCTGCTGAATCGATTCTTGAGCGTGCGCGATGGTAAACCCCGGCGATGCTGACCGCGCCCGCCTCCGGTAGTGCAATCTCACCTTGGCGATCAATGGTGCGGTTCAATCGCTGCGAGGTGCTGCCCCATAGATTAAGAACCAACGCATCGCCCGGTCCAAGCACATAGTCGGGCCCCATCGGCAGATCCATCGGCAGTTCACTGGAATTGCCGGTGCCAGTGCTGAAGACGGCGCTTCCAAAACGCTTGAGCTTTCCTTGAGAGGCTGACAGCTGCGAATAAAGATCCTTCAGCGACGGCAATTGCGGATATGGAGAAGGTCGCTGCTGAAGCTCCGCCCCCGACTCATCTTCCTCGCCTATTTCCTGCTTGCGCCGCAACACCGCCTGGCTCCGGCGCTCCGATCTCGGTCGACTTCCGAGCAGCGCATCGCCGCCAATGTCGTACCCGCGAGCCTTGAGCTCCTGCGCAATTCGTTCCCGCAAGTCGGCGTCTTTGCGGATGCGGGCGTAAACCACTTCATCGTTGATTGTGGCTGGGTCGACCGACACCCGTTGTGCGATTTCATTCTTTACCGTCGACAATGCTTCCGAGTTCTCACGCAGAATTGCAATCATGCGGTCCGCC
Organism: uncultured Acidobacteriota bacterium; assembly: GCA_963738165.1. Taxonomy (GTDB): domain Bacteria; phylum Acidobacteriota; class Terriglobia; order Terriglobales; family Acidobacteriaceae; genus TOLSYN. The sequence goes on along the minus strand of CAVTVE010000004.1, from coordinate 17,199 downwards.
GAGTCAGCCTGTGTAGCGGCGCTATCGCTGCTTGGCTCGTCCGCCTTCTGCGTCGAGGAAACGGCCCCGAGTTCTTCGCTTGGAATCGAATCACGCTGTTGCGCGAGTGCAGGCAATGTCCATGTCAGCAGCATTGCGATGAAGATCGGGAGATGCCAACGCCTCCTCTTCCGCTCCAACCCACAGCGCTTCATAGCTGTGCCTATCGCAACACAGTTCATAAGTCCTCTTAAATTATTCGAGCTTGGATTCACGAAAACACAGTGTTGACTACGCGATGTTTACAAGGCGGGGAGCGACGGCTTCGACGTCGGCAGCTTCGACCTCGACGGAGATGCTCTTCATGATCAGATCGAGCGAAAGTACAACACGCGCACTCTTGTTGCCGCGCAGAACAATTCCTTCCATGCCCGCCAGCGCGCCATTCCGGATTTTCACCTTCTCGCCAACCTTGAGGAACGCGTGTGGCATCGCATCGTGCAGCAGCAACCCTTTTCGCAGAGCCTCAATTTCGGCACTCGGCAATGCCGCACCTTCTCTGCTTGTCCCCACAATCGAGAGGATGCCGGGGGCACTGAGCACTTTTGCCCTCTCCTCCCGCGCCAACTGTACGAATACGTAGTTTGGAAATAATGGGCATTCACGGCGTACAACGCGACCACTCGTCCATCGCCGAACAGAGGTATAGAGCGGCAGAAAATGTTCGACTCCCCGGGCACCAAGGTGCGCCGCCGCCTGCTTTTCATGGCAGGGGCTGGTATAGGCTGCGTACCACCTCAGGCCAGCATCTTCTACGTTCCCCGCTCCCATTTCGTAAACTCCCGACTCGTTTTTGAACAAGGCTTCGCCATCCCTCGCTCAAAGAGGTTTTCCTCAACCGGCTGAAGTGCGGATGATTCAGCCCAGCGCCCAGGCTTGCACCTGCACGCTCGCAAAGGCAGACAGACAAACTCCAAGCCTGCTTACAATATTCCAAAGAGGGTCCTGCGAGGCGTCATACATAAGAGTCTTTGCAATTTGTGACGCTCTGCAAATACCGGAATAGGTCGGCTTCCTTAAATGGTCCGCCGTAAAACGGAGGAGGCCGCAAGATGGCACGAGGGTAGGGCACCCTCGTGCTTACACTTTCTTCGGCTTTTTCGCAGGTGCTTTGCGGTGCTCGGGCTTTTCGTCCTGATCGGAGAGGCGCGTATTCAGTGATACAAGCTGCTTGCGCCAGTCGATGGCCTCATCGACATCGCGTGCGTTATCGCGCCAGCCTTCGCGCACTTTTACGAACAGTTCAAGGAAGACTTTCACGCCGAGGATGCGTTCGATCTGCTGGCGGGCGCGGGTGCCAATGTGCTTGAGCATGGCTCCCTGCTTGCCGATGATGATGGCCTTCTGCCCTTCGCGTTCCACGAAGATCACGGCAGCGATCTTTGAGAGCTTGGCGCCCTCCTCGAATTTTTCAATCGCTACGCCGCTGGCATACGGAACTTCTTGCGCGGTGTTGATGAGGATCTGCTCGCGAATCAGTTCGGCGACGATGAAGCGCTCAGGCTGATCGGTAATCTGGTCGTCGGGAAAATATTTGGGGCCTTCGGGTAATGCGTTGACAACAGCTGTGAGCAGCTCTTCCTTGCCGAGCTCCTTTTCCGCGGAGATCGGAACGATCTGAGCAAATTCATGGCGCTGGGACCATGCTTCGATAGCAGGCAGCAGCTTCGTCTTCTCGATGAGGTCGATCTTGTTCAGCAGCAGAAAGGTCTTAGCCTTGGCGCGCTTGACGATCTCAAGCACGAACTCGTCTCCGGTGCCGAACTTCTGTGTGACATCTACGATCAGCAGGATCAGGTCGCAGCCTTCCAGCGAATCGTAAACCTCCTGCATCATGCGCTTATTGAGCTGGTCCTGCGGCTTGTGTACGCCGGGAGTGTCAACGAATACGACCTGTCCGGCCGGGCGCTTGGCCTTGCGTTTTACGTTGAGGATGCCGGTGATGCGGTTGCGCGTGGTTTGCGCCTTGTGGGTGACGATGGCAAGTTTTTCGCCAACCAGTGAGTTGAGCAGAGTTGATTTGCCCGCATTGGGGCGGCCGATGATGGTTACGAATCCTGAGCGCACACCTCGATGCTATTCCATCGAGGGGTTCTTGGGAATGGGGTTGGGTTGTTTCGTCAGCACACGGATCTTTTCGACGCGCCGTGCGGTAGACTCAAGGACCTCGAAGCGAAGCCCATCGTCCTCGACGGCTTCGCCGGGGAGGGGGATGTGTCCGGCAATTTCCGTAACGAGGCCGCCGACGGTGGTGGCGTGCCAATCCTCGGAAAGATGAACACCGAAGAGTTCTTCGAGTCGGCCGGCGTCCAGGGTGCCAAGGACGATGTAGCTGTTGTCACTCTCGCGGATGGCCTCATTGCGCAACTCGCCTTCATTTCTGAGTTCGCCGACAATTTCCTCGATGAGATCCTCGACCGTGACCAGGCCGGCGACGCCGCCGTATTCGTCGATGACGACGGCCATGCGGCGGTTTTCGCGCTGCATTTCATTGAGCAGTTCGTGCGCGCGCTTGGTCTCTGGGACGAAGTAAATATCCGTCTTCATCAGGCTGCTGACGAGGGTTCGGGAGGCGTCGGTATCGGCCACCTGGAGGAGGTCGCGCGCCGAGACGATGCCGACAATGTGGTCAAGGTCGCCGTGATAGACGGGAACGCGCGAGAATGGATGCTGCGAGAGCATCTTGGTGAGCTGCTCGACAGTCGTGTCGGCAGAGACGGCGACGATGGCCGGACGCGGGGTCATGACGTCGCGCACGGTCTTATCGCCGAACTCAACGACGGAGTGAATGAGTTCGCGATCGCTCTCCTCAAGAATGCCCTCGTCCTGACCTGCCTCGATCAGCGCATCGACCGCCTCGGAAGGATGCTCGGGCTCTTCATCGGCGTTCTCCGGCCGAGTCAGCGAGATGATGGACTGGAGAAAGCCAAGCAGGATGGTGAGCGGAAACACGGACCAGATCAGCAGGCGCAGCAGAAACGTGAAGCGGACCAGCCAGCCTCCGCGCGTGCGCGAAAAAAGCAGATAGGGCAGAAAGCGGTCAAAGATAAGAATGACGATAAGGCCGAAAAAGACGGCTTGCGCGGCGTCTTCCACCACCCAGCCGCGCTGCGAAAGAACAGAGTAGGCGAGCAGAGCCCAGATCGAAGCCGTGAGAAGCTGCTCCAGCAGAGCGAAGGAAAGAGCGGCGCGCTCGTGCTTGAAGCCGAGTCGCGGCTCAATCTGGTGCTCGAAAAGTTCGATGTTCTCCTGGAACTCGCGGGAGAGAAACTTTCCGCTCTCGGTATAAAGACGCGAGGCGTAAGCGCTGATGACGAGCAGCCCGATGAGCAGCAGAATGACTGCCGTGAGGAGCATTACGGCCTCCTCCTGCCGGGGCTTGCCGGCGCCGTGCGCTCGATGAGGCCGGAGGGAAGATGGAGTTCGGCACGGAGCTTCTGCTCGAGCTTGCCCATCTGGCCGCGATCGGATTCATGGTCATGGCCCGCAAGATGCAACATTCCGTGAAGGATGAGAACTTTTACCTCCGTGAGCAGGTCGTGGCCGATTTCGGCAGCCTGGCCCCGAGCCGTCTGGAGGGAAATGGCGATGTCGCCGCCAGCGCGCTTGGTTGCGGAGCAGTCGGAGATAGCGGGAAAGGAAAGCACGTCCGTGGGCTTGTCCTTGCGCCGGAACTGCAGGTTAAGGCGCTGAATTTCAGAGTCGCCGGTGAGCAGGATGTTGACCTCGCCGGAGATCCCGGCCGCACGCTGCGCCTTGTTCGCGAAACGCGCGAGGGCAAGGCGGCTGAGGTCTTTCGTTTTTCTTCGTTCTAGTATCACGGGTCTCAATTCCCGGTAAGCCCGGGTGCAATTGGCAAAGAAAAGGGGAGGGCGCAATGGCTCTCCCCTTTATTGTACCGAATTACGTACTCCGTTTGCCTTACTGCTGGACGGCAGCAGTACCCTTGACCTTTTCCGCAAGCGACTCCAGACCGGCGGGCGGACGGGTTGGGTCGCCCTCCAGCTGCAAAGTAAGCTGGCGGTCATCGCGTGCCCGGAAATCCTCATAGGCGCGAATGATACGCTGCACCAGATGATGGCGAACCACGTCTACCTCGGTGAAAAACTGGAAGCGAATACCCTCGACGCCCTGCAGGACGTTCATCGCCTCGATCAACCCGCTGCGATTGGGGTTCGGCAGATCAATCTGGGTGACGTCGCCGGTGATGACCGCCTTGGAATTGAAGCCGAGGCGGGTCACAAACATCTTCATCTGCTCGCTGGTGGTGTTCTGAGCTTCATCCAGAATCACAAACGAGTCGTTGAGGGTGCGCCCACGCATGAAGGCGATCGGGGCGATTTCAATCACGTTTTTCTCGAGCAGGCGGTCCACCTTCTCCGGCTCCAGCAGGTCATAGAGAGCGTCGTACAGCGGACGCAGGTAGGGATCGACCTTTTCCTGTAAGGTGCCGGGAAGAAAGCCGAGGCGCTCGCCGGCTTCGACCGCGGGGCGGGCCAAAATGATGCGCGCAACCTTCTTGGAAACCAGCGCGGAGATGGCCATGGCTACGGCAAGATAGGTTTTGCCGGTTCCGGCAGGGCCTATGCCGAAGACCATGTCACTCTGCTCGATGGCTTCAAGATATTGCCGCTGATTGACGCTCTTGGGTTGCACCTGGCGTTTGTTGCCGACCGAGCGCTGCTTGCCTGCCTCGGCAAGCTGGCGCAGAGAGACCGACGGGTCGGCGACAAGGACGCGCAGCATGCTAGTCAGCTCGCCGTTAAAGACCTGCTGTCCGTGAGCGCGGAGATAGTCGAAGTCGGTGAAGACCTGCTCAACCCGGGCTACGTCCTCGGGAGAGCCGTCGATTTGAACGGAGTTGGACTTGAGTTCGACTGTGACATTAAGTCCATCCTCAAGCAGGTGAAGGTTTTCGTCGCGCGTACCGAACAGTGTTTCGAGATTGGGACGAAGTTCGACGTTTTTCTTCATCGAGAGATTGGTTTCACCTCGGGCGCAGCTTGCGCCGATGAACATCGCTCACGCGATGGAAATGTCTGAGATTGTGGAAAGGCACGAGAGTAGGGAATCGGCTTAAAAGGACGCTCTTGAATGGGGGCAGAGGCCATTGGGCAGGAGCGTAACGTGTTTCGCCGCCGCAAGTCAACAAAAGAAGCAGGGACGAAGGAATCAAAAGACGGGTTGTTGTGCGTCCGGAATACAACCATCAGCTATTCGATTAGATGTGCGCAGGGGCGAATCGGTGCCTGTGGCAGCAAAAAAGAAAGGGAGCAGGGCAAGCGCTTAGTCTAGGAAATCGAGAAAACTATCCGTGATCTCTGCTCCGTGGTTGTTGGCAATGCGGGTGGCTGCCGCTTCCACCTGCTTCATCAGCCCATCCAGGTAATCGCGCGACGAGGAGATGGCGACTACGCCGAGAGTCGCCGACTGCCAAAGATCGGTGGGGTCAATCTCTGCCACTGAGATATTAAAGCTGGAGCGAAGGCGATCCTTCAGGCTGCGCAGCACCTGGCGGCGATCTTTCAGGGATTGCGATCCTTCGATACGGAGTTCGAGGGTGAGGTGCGCGATGGCCATGAGCGTGAAGCTGAGTGTAGGAAAAACGCAAGTACAAAAGCAACATTAACGGCTGTTACAAAAAGCAGAAATGCCGACGGACTCTCAGCCCGTCGGCACTCTGCGATGAAACTACGTTAGATCAGCTGGGTCGCAACCTTCTCCGTGACAAAGGCCTCGATAATGTCGCCCTTCTTCACATCGTTGTAGTTGTGGATGCCAATACCGCACTCCATTCCGGTACGGACCTCGCTGGCATCGTCCTTGAAGCGCCTGAGCGAGGAGACCTTGCCGGTGAAGACCACGACGTTGTCGCGGAGCAGACGAACTTCGGAATCGCGCTTGATGAGGCCGTCGAGCACCTGGCATCCGGCAATGGTTCCGACCTTGGGGATGCGGAAGGTATCGCGAACTTCGGCCCGTCCCTGGTAGGACTCCTTGATCGTCGGTTCCAGGAGTCCGGTCATCGCCTTCTTTATCTCGTCCTGCAACTCGTAGATGATCGAGTGGAGACGGATATCGACCTTCTCCTGCTCGGCCATCTCCTGCGCTTTGCGCTCGGGGCGGACGTTGAAGCCAATGATGATGGCATTGGAAGCCGCCGCCAAAAGGACGTCGCTCTCGGTGATGGCGCCGACCGAGTAACGCAGCACCTTGATGCGCACCTGCTCGTTGGAGAGCTTGGTGAGCAAATCGTTGATCACTTCGACCGAGCCCTGAACATCGCCCTTCAGAATGATGTCGAGTTGCTTGGTGCCTTCGGCCTTGATCTGCTGCGCAAGACCTTCCAGCGAAACGCGGGCGGTCTTGGCGAGGATGGCTTCGCGGGCCTTTGCCTCGCGGTAATCGGCGATTTCGCGCGCTTTCTCACGCTCGGCAACCACCACGAACTGATCACCTGCCTGGGGCAGGCCTTCCAGTCCGAGAATCTCAACCGGGGTCGAAGGACCGGCTTCTTCCAGAACGCGGCCACGATCGTCAAACATGGCGCGAACCTTGCCGAAGATGTTGCCGACAACAAAGTTTTCGCCGGTATGCAGGGTTCCATTGTCGATGAGGACCGTAGCTACAGGGCCGCGTCCGCGATCGAGCTTGGCTTCCAGTACAGTACCGGAGGCGAGGCGCTCGGGGGTAGCCTTGAGCTCCTTCATGTCCGCCACTAAGCAGATCATCTCCATCACCTGGTTGAGGTTGGTGTGCTTCTTGGCGGAAACATCGACATAGATGGTGTCGCCACCCCAATCTTCGGGAAGCAGACCACGGTCGGCAAGCTGCTTCTTGACGCGGTCGGGCTGCGCTTCAGGCTTGTCAATCTTGTTCACGGCCACAATGAGCGGAACCTTGGCGGCCTTCGCATGGTCGATCGCTTCCAGCGTCTGCGGCATGACTCCGTCATCGGCAGCAACCACCAGGACCACAATGTCGGTGACCTTGGCGCCGCGTGCGCGCATACGGGTGAATGCTTCGTGACCCGGCGTATCCAGGAAGACGATCTCGCGGCCATAGGCGGGCGAGTTGGTGTCCGTGATCTTCACCTTGTAGGCGCCGATGTGCTGGGTGATGCCGCCGGCTTCGCCTTCGGCCACATTGGTGGAGCGAATGGCGTCGAGCAGGCTGGTCTTGCCGTGATCGACGTGGCCCATGATGGTGACCACGGGAGGTCGGGTAACGGTGTTGAAGACCGCTTCGTTCTCCTGCTCAATGGCCTGCGCGTCGTAGTCCTGCTGAATCTGGTCCTCAAAGCTGATGACCGAGCTCTCGGCTCCGAAGTGGCGGGCCATGTCGCGGGCAAGCTCTTCGCTGAGGGTCTGGTTGATGGTGGCAAATACCCCGCGAGCCAGCAGCCGCGCGATCAGATCCTTGGCGCGGATGCCAAGCTTTTCGGCCAGATCCTTTACGCTGACGCCCTCCGAGATGGTAATCGCGCGCGTGATCGGCATCGGCTCATTGCTGAGCGATAACCGGGGCGGCGGCGTGAAACCCTTCATCGGCCCTTCCTGCTTGCCGCGCGGGCCGGTATAACGCTGGCCGGGGCGGCGAGAGGGAGCACCGGCGCGCGCACCAGGTCGCGGAGCGGCACCAGGAGGTGGAGCGCCAGCAGCGGCACCGAGCATACCGCCCGGACGCGGCGGACCACCCGGACGCGGTCCCATGCCGGGACGTCCCGCACCCATGGGCGGACGTCCGCCCGGAGTCGGAGCGGTGCGGGTCGGGTGCATCGGTCGGCGCTCGCCTGGACGGAATGGCGGACGCGAGCCCGGAGCACCGGGTGCCCCAGCAGCGCCAGGAGCACCGGCGGGAGAAGACTGTCCGGGACGTGGACGCTGGAAAATCGGCTGCCCACGCACTGGCAGACCGGTACGGTTCCCCATTGTTGAGGGCGGCTGCGGCGCACGGGGCGGCGGTGGCGGAGGAGCGGTGTAAACCGGCCGCGGACCAGTCTGCGGCACAATCATGCGGCGAGCTGGCGGAGCAGTCGGCTGGCCGGCGGCGGGTGGACGCGCAGAACTGGCTTGCGGCGGTTTGTGCGCAGCATGCTTGGCCGGAGCTTCTGCGTTCCCATCTGTACTGGCCTGAGGCGCAGCTTCTTCAGCCGGGGCGGCCGGACGCGGGGCCTCGGCAACCGGAGCTACGGGCGCGGCAGTTTCCGGCGGCGCTGTGGCTACCGGGGCCTCAACCGTCGGTGCGGGCGGCGCAGCAACAGCCGCAGACGCGGCCGGCTCAACCGGAGCCGCAGGAGGTTCGGCCACAGCAGCCGCGGGCCTGGGCCTCTCGACCGTGGAAACCTGAGAGCGCATGGCCACCGACTCCGGGGTGACGAAACGCGGCACGCGCTCGACCAGCGGGGGAGCAGCGGGCCTGGGCGCGGCAGGTTTGTTGACGATCGCCTTTGGCGGAGCTGGCGGCGGAGCTACAGGCGGACGAACAGAGGCGGCCGTTTCCGCAGAGGGCTCCTTGCGCGCCAGGATCGCCTTGAGCGCGTCGCCCGGCTTGGAGATCTTGGAGAGATCGATTTTGGGGCGGAACTCTTCAGCGCCAGAGCGATGAGTTTTGGACGCGCCACTCGTCTCTTGGAAATACTTGCGCACTTTTTCAGCTTCATCGGGTTCGACGGAGCTGGAGTGGGTCTTCTTCTCCGTGACGCCGACCTTGATAAGCACGTCGAGGATCTGTTTGCTTTTTACTTCCAGCTCGCGAGCCAGATCGTTAATTCGAATCTTCATCCGCCGTTCATTTCCTTATGCCTGACCGTCTCCACCTGCCTGGACCGGTGCGGCTGCGCTAAGCGCGATATTGCTCTACTGGAGAGGTCTCCGGTCAGGAGACATCCATTGCTCCGTTTGCCTGGGCGTCGCCGGGGGCGGCCCAGAAACTAGCTTCCAAATCATCTGGAAGCTGGTGCAGGTGTGGCCATACGGCCACACCTGCGCGTTACTTGTTCGCCGGGTCGACGTCCTGCTCGCCCGGATGCTCGTTCTGGGTTTTGGCTTCTACCTCACCCGCATTTTCGCCAGCGGTGCCGGCGTCCTGCTCGGCTGCTTCTTCCAAGCTGCCCTCGGTTGATCCTTCCGGTGCTACGGCTTCCGGCTCCAGCTCGGCCTCGGCGGCCAGCAACGGGTCGGAGGGATACTCGACTGCGACCGCATCGGCTGATGCAACCTGTTCCGCCGCCTCCAACCTGGAGAAGTAATTGTTGACCGCGACCGAAATCTTCTCGACCGTTTCGGGCCCAATGCCGGGGATGGCCTCGAGTTCCTCGGGAGTCATGTCGGCCAGGGACTCGACGCTGGTGATGCCGGCTTCGGAGAGCTTCTCCAGCACCGGGTCGCCGAGTTCGGCGGCGATGTTCTCCAGCGAAGTTGCCGAGTTGCCGACCAGCGAGTTCATCTGCTGCTCGACCTCCTGCCGCTTCTCCTCTTCGCTCTTTATGTCGATCTTCCAGCCCAGGAGCTTGGCGGCAAGCCGGACGTTCTGACCCTTCTTGCCGATGGCGAGCGAGAGCTGAGTGTCATCGACGATGACTTCCAGGTGCTTATCGTGGCTGTCCACGATCGAGACACGCGAAACCTTTGCAGGCTGCAGAGCCTTTTCCGCGAAGGTCACGGCGTCCTCGTGATATTCGATGATGTCGATCTTTTCGCCGCGCAGTTCACGAATGATCGACTGCACGCGCATTCCTTTCATGCCGACGCAGGCGCCGACCGCGTCCACATCCTTATCGCGAGACATCACCGCGATCTTGGTGCGCTCGCCGGCTTCACGGGCAATCGCGCGGATCACCACCGTGTTGTCATAAATCTCGGGAACCTCGGTCTGGAAGAGGTTCGAAACCAGCTCCGGAGCCGCGCGCGAGACGATCACGCCCGGTCCCTTGGTGGCCTTCTCGACGCGGGTGATGACCACCCGAACCCGCTCGCCGACGGCGAAGGACTCAAGCTTGGATTGCTCCTTGCGCGGCATGCGCGCCTCGGCCTTGCCTAAATCGAAGATGTAATCCGGACCTTCAATGCGCTTGACGGTGGCGTTGACCACCTCGTTGACGCGTCCGTGGTACTCGTTGAAGACGGTGTCGCGCTCGGCCTCGCGCACCTTCTGGAAGATGACCTGCTTGGCGAGTTGGGCAGCAATGCGGCCCAGTCCTTCAATGGACTTTTCCTGCAGCAGTTCACCGCCGACCACGGCGTCTTCGCTGATCTTGAGCGCCTCTTCCAGCGAGATCTGAATCTGCGGGTCCTCGATATCATCCTCGCTGGGGAGGATCTCTTTCACCGAGTAGGCGCGGATTGCACCGGTCTCACGGTCGAGGACGGCGCGCAGGCTCTCCTGCGTCTTGTAGAACTTGCGCGTGGCGACGACAATGGCGTCTTCGACGGCGGCGACAACGATGTCGGGATTGATCCCTTTCTCGCGGCTCAATGCGTCGATCACGTTATAAAGTTCGCTTGCCATATTCCTTGCCACCTTAACTTAAACTTAATGCGGGGCCACACCCCGATTGATTCTTGCGTGTCCCGATACACCCGGACAGTTTTGCACGCGGCCAAAGCCGCGCTAACCACGCTGATGAAGCTAGAACTCAGGTACCAGACTGGCCTTCTCAACATTCGAGTAAGGCACCACGATGGTTCCCGATCCTTGCGCCTTGGCCTTCTTGCGGCTGGCTGCCTGGTCGAGATCGACCGTAAGCTGACCCTCGGAGAAGCCAACCAGACGGCCCTCGAAATGGCGGTTGCCGTTGACCAGGTCGCGCGTGCTGAACTTGACCAGGCTCCCGGCAAACTGCGAAAAATGCTCAGGCTTAAACAGTTTGCGGTCGAGCCCGGGAGAGGAAACCTCCAGCAAATAGGCCCCGCCTGGAACCGCATCCTCGACATCGAAGATGGTTGCGACCTCACGGCTGTAGGCCGCGCAGTCCTCGTGAGTCACTCCCTCAGGTTTATCAATGAACACGCGCAGAGTGCGGTTTGCACCGCTGCCCTTGAGCTCAATATCCCAGAGGATCAGACCACTGGATTGGGCCACTCTTTCGGCGATCTCACGAGCTTTATCGAGCGCAAATGCCATGCTTGAATCAGAACTCCGCGGCACGCATGCCGTTTACTTCCCGCTCTAACGACCGTAGCTTCCCGAACAGGCCTCACGGCTGCCTGCCTTCGCCAAAGACGCAAGTGGACAGGGAATGAATCAGAAACGCGAACCACAACGCCCGCACGCCGCTCTCATCCGGGCAAGTCCCAAGGGACACGGCTAGGAATACTTCCGCAGCTATCATCTGAGAGTATAGCGCCGCTAGGGGAGGGAATACAACCAGATAGGGCGAATGGAATCGAGGGCGACGATTCGCCAGATTCCGAATATTTGATATCTGCGGAGAGGAAAAAGATTCAGGGCGATCAGCCGAGCTTAACCAAGGCTTAACAGCAAAAGCGAGCATACCACGATAGAATGTCAATAACCTTCTGCTGACAATCCACGGGCATTCTGGAGCTTCTTCGTGAAAACTGTGAGTACTTTGTTGCTCGTTCTGGCAGTTTCGCTAATGACTGCTCCCTTGAGGGCGGAAGATGTCAACGTGCCGGAGCCGCACTTGAGCGACAACGCCATCGAAGCTAGAGCAAACTCCGCCGTCGCCGGTGGGAGTGTGATGGAAGCCGCGCCGGCCATTGTTCCGGGCGGCGTGCCGGAGACGAATCTGCACGAGAAAGCCGAGGAGCAGATCAAGGAGCAGGAACATCAGAGGGTGCTGGGTGTTCTGCCGTCCTTCAACGTCAGTTATCGCAGCGATGCCATCTCGCTGACCGCGGCGCAGAAGATGCGCCTTGCCTTCCATAGCGCCACCGACCCGGTTGCTTTTGGGGCGGCATTTGCCACCGCCGGATACCACGAAGCCTTGAACGACCTTTCCAGCTTCCGGTGGGGGATTTCCGGCTATGCAGAACGGTCGGGAGCGGCCTATCTGGATAGCTTCAACGGCACCATGATTGGCAACGGCGTACTGCCTGCGCTGCTGCACCAGGATCCCCGCTTCTTTCGCATGGGCCACGGAAGCGTACCCCGGCGGTTGGTCTACGCCGCATCCACATCCTTCATCTGCAAGCACGATAATACCGGCAGATGGGAGCCCAACATCTCCAATGTGGCGGGAAACATCGCTTCGGGAGCGATCTCAAACCTTTACTATCCGGGCAGCAACTCGGGCGTCGGCCTCACCATCTCCAACGGAATGATTCAGACCGCCGAGGGGTCAATCGGTTCCGTCTTTCAGGAGTTCTGGCCGGATATTTCGCGGCGGCTGTTCCACAAGGATCCTACCCACGGTAGAGACGCACAGTGAGTTGCCGGTGCCCATAACGCACCTATAACGGAGCTATTTGGCTTCAGGAAGAATTAGTTGCAGTGAGTAGCTGGCCAGCGATCACTCTGATGGAATATGATTCCTCACAACTGAACGGGAGTCCTGACGTTGCGCTACCTTCTATCCGCTACACTTATTCTATCCGCTACACTTATTTTGTCCGCATTCGTAAGCTTCGCTCATGCGGAAACTTCGAGCGCGACCGCGTCACCAGAGCAGATGTCGATGGCGGCCACTGCCGTGGATCTGCCAAACGCTCCAGAACCCATTAATGTCGACGCCTCCTCACTCGCCCCCGCCAGCACCGCAGAGCAGTCCGTCCCGCTCTCCAAGCAGCAGCCAAAGCGCATTCTCGGCATCATGCCGAACTATCGTGCCGTCAGCGCCGGAGCGCCCCGAACAGAGCCGACACCGAAACAGTCGTTCATTATGGCGACCCGAAACAGCTTCGACTACTCCTCGTTCCTCTTCACCGGGATCACTTCTGTGATGGCAGAGGGCGAAAATGCACACCCCCAGCTCGGCAAGGGAATGCATGGCTTCTGGTCCTACTACTGGCGGGGCTATGTAGATAAGACTGATGGCAACTACCTGGTGCTGGCTGTGTTGCCAACAATCTTCCATCAGGATGAGCGCTACTACACCCTAGGTACCGGCAGCGTGCCCAAGCGCACAGCCTATGCGCTTTCTTCCATCCTGATCGCACCTAATTATCGGGGGGAGAAAAGCTTCAATGTATCGGAGTTGCTGGGCCGCGGAATCGCGCAAGGCGTTTCGATGTCGTACTACCCCTCGAAGGATCGTACTGTCGGAGAGATCGCCACTAAATACGGATATGCCATCATGCGTGATGCCCTGACGAACACCTTCCGCGAATTCTGGCCGGACATTGCGGTTCACGTCCTGCACCGGAATCCCTGAGAACCACAACTCCGGTGTTGCACGACGGGGCGCGGGAGAAATCAGAAGTTTTTTGCCGCCGCGATGGGCCAACGACGCGCGAAAAGCAGCTGCGGATCCGTATAGGTTTGCATCAGTAGCTATCGAGTTCATACAATGCCGTATGACCCTCCTTTTAGGTAAGCGCAATGATTAATTCTTCGGTTCCAGAAGCTCTGACCTTCGATGACGTGCTGCTGTTGCCCGCGAAATCAGACGTTGTTCCAGCCGAAGTCAACACCCAGGTTCAGCTGACACGCAATGTCCGGCTGAATATCCCCCTGATCAGCGCCGCCATGGACACCGTAACGGAGTCGCGGATGGCAATCGCTCTGGCGCAACAGGGCGGACTTGGAATTGTGCACCGCAACCTTTCCATTGAGCAGCAGGCGGGCGAGATTGACAAGGTGAAGCGCTCTGAGAGCGGCATGATCGTCGATCCGATCACGATCGAACCGGAGCGCAAGATCAGCGATGCGCTGGACTTAATGAGACGCTACCGGATCAGCGGCGTGCCGGTCACAAAGGGCAAGAAGCTGGTGGGAATCCTCACCAATCGCGACTTGCGATTTGAAACCCGTACCGACATTCCCATTTGCCAGATCATGACCAAGGACAATCTGATCACGGTTCCGGTGGGCACCACGCTGGAGCAGGCTGAGCAGATTCTGCATCAGCACCGGGTGGAAAAACTGCTTGTGGTGGATGAACACTACGAACTAAAAGGCCTGATCACGGTCAAGGACATCCAGAAAAAGCTAAAGTATCCGAACGCTGCGAAAGACGGGCAGGGACGCCTGCGTGTGGGCGCCGCGATTGGCGCCACCGGCGACTTCCTCGAGCGCGCGCAGGAGATGGTTCGCAACAAGTGCGATGTACTTGCCATCGACAGCGCACACGGACACTCGACCCGAGTAACCGACGCGATCAAGTTAGTTAAGCACTCGCTGCCAAACGTCTGTCTGTTGGCCGGAAATGTTGCCACCTACGAAGCTACTGCGGAATTGATCTCCTGCGGCGCCGACGGCGTGAAGGTGGGCATCGGCCCCGGTTCGATCTGCACCACGCGAATCGTGACCGGCGCTGGCGTCCCGCAGATTACAGCCATTGCCGAGGCGGCGCGGGCAGCCCGCGACACCGGCGTGCCAATCATCGCCGACGGCGGCGTGAAATATTCCGGCGACATCAGCAAGGCGATTGCCGCCGGAGCCAGCGTGGTCATGGTTGGCTCACTGCTGGCGGGAACCGAAGAGAGTCCGGGCGAGACGATCCTCTACCAGGGCCGCACCTTCAAGGCATATCGCGGCATGGGCTCGCTGGGAGCCATGGCTCAGGGCTCCAGCGAACGCTATTTCCAGAGCCTGGATGATCCGGCAATTTCGCACCGCGGTCTGGATTCAGGTATGGAAGAAGGCAACCGGCTCGCCAAGCTGGTTCCCGAAGGCATCGAGGGGCGCGTTCCCTATCGGGGCACAGTGGCGATGATGGTCTACCAGTTGGTGGGCGGGCTGCGTAGCGGCATGGGATACGTGGGTTGCGGCAGCATCGAAGAGATGCAGCAGAAAGCGCGCTTCATTCGCATCAGCGGCGCCGGACTGAAGGAAAGCCACGTTCACGATGTGACGATCACGCGCGAGGCTCCGAACTATCGCGCAGAGTAGCAATGCACCTGGCGCCTGTACCGGATGGACTGGCTTGAACGAACTGGTTAAAGAAAAAAATAGCAATGCCTGGAGCGGCGGCGCCGGAATGAACGAGGGAGTTTGAAGCACTCACGAGAGCTGTTCTGGCATTACTGGGTTCCGGTGCTGGTCATGCTGGCGCTGATCAAGTTGGAATCGACCGATTTGATGTCGGGCGCGCACACCGCCTCACATCTGCGGCTTCTATTGTCATGGGTCGGTGTGCACATTGCCGAGCGGCAACTGGATCTGCTCAACGCCGTGGTGCGCAAAAGCGGACACATGCTGGGGTATGGAACATTGTGCTTTTGCTGGCTAATGCTGCTGCGGGGCACATATTGGTTGCAGCACGATTACCTCAGCTCGTTGCGGAGCAGCATACAGGTGCGGCGCCTCTGGTGGCGGGCGGAATGGGCCGGGCTCTCCGTGCTGTTCACCTTCCTGGTTGCAGCCACCGATGAACTGCACCAGATGGGAATTCCGAGCCGCACTGGATGCTGGAGCGACGTGGCTCTGGATACGAGCGCGGCCGTGGTCTCGGCGACGTTGGTATTGCTGAAAGCACTGTGGATTTGCAGGAGCATGCAGCCAAAGCCATCTGCCTCTTGTGAGTTCCAGGCAAAATTCTCGTCGAAGGTTCAGCCCGAGGCAACTCGGGTTGGGAGCTGAAGACTGCGTTATTCCGGCGGCGCCGCTTTCAACAGAACAGACACTTACAACACGAGTAAACTGTTTCGATCAGGGGGCGCACATGAGCAGGCACCCGCATCGATCATTGATTCTCACATGCTTTTGCGCGAATAAAGTGAAACGCTGGGTGCCCCACCTTCGCCGCGCGCCTTTTGCGCGGACAAGGTGGGAAGCAACGCCCCAACACCTCTGCGCGCTTTTGCCCTTGCTCTTACCGTTCACAGTGCTGTTGATCTTCTTCAACCTCGCTGCGCCAAACTCTTCCGGCCAGATGAGCAAAGTTCTCATATCTCAATCGGGCGACAAATCCCAAGGAGGGCGCGCCATGTCTTTTGCACTGAGCACAACCGCATTTGCTGCCGGCGGTGCAATTCCGAAGAAGTACACCTGCGATGGCGCCGACGTCTCACCCGCCTTGAACTGGAATGACGCCCCAGCCGGAACACAATCCTTTGCGCTCATCGCCGATGATCCCGACGCGCCGGTCGGAACCTGGACTCATTGGACGATCTGGGACGTCCCTGCCAACTCTACGGCATTGCCGGAAGGCGTCCCGAAGGTCGAGCAATCCGCCGATGGCGCACGGCAAGGCAAGAACGACTTCAAGCACATCGGTTATGGTGGCCCTTGTCCCCCTGCGGGCCGGCCACACCGTTATTTTTTCAAGCTTTACGCTCTCAATGCCAAACTCGACGTAAAAGGCGGAGCGAGCAGAGCTGAACTGGAGAGCGCGATGAAGGGGCATGTGCTTTCACAGGCGGAATGGATGGGAACGTACGGACGATGACTTACCAACCGAGCGATCCGTACACACCTCGGGCGAGGATTTTACTGGAGCAGCATGAAAGCGGGGGAACTTCTTTGCAGAGGAGACTCTTGAAGCCCATCGATAACTGCGGTGTACAGCGAGCGCCCTCGGTGTTAGGTGCTGAACGAATGTTCAGCGAGCCTAAAAGTGTAACGGGTCGAACTATACGCCGGGAATGGCAACCCCGCAACAATTAGTTGGAATAGGCGGAAGCATGTACGGATGGGCAGTGCGACCGAGGAGTTTAGAAGCACTGGACAGCCCGGATCGTAATCCGTGAGCGGTGAAAAGTTGCGCATCAACAGGGCCGACCAATGGATGTATAAAAGCAAAACATCAGGACGAAACCGCGTCACTCTCGATTGAATCGGGTCGACGGATTCTGGGGCTCCGTCGCCTTTTTTGTCCTGCGCTGTCTCTACTCTCGCCCGCGCAGAAAATCCATCAGCGCCTGCTGGAACTCGCGCGGCCTCTCCAAATGCGGGATGTGCCCGCAATCGGGAACTACGACAAGCGTGCCGTGCGGCAGCTCTTTTACAGCTGCGCGTCCGAGCGCAACGAAATCTCCCATCTTCGCGCGCGCCTCGGGAGAGGCGTAACTCGCCAAGGGCGCCGTGTGATCTTTT
>CAVTVE010000003.1:0-81829 GCA_963738165.1 uncultured Acidobacteriota bacterium | reverse complement strand
CTCACCGTGGAGGATTGGCGGGTCGGGGGTGAAGACCGGCAGTGCATTCTTGAGCTGATGATGCATGCCTGAGAAGCCGGTGGACATGGAATTCATCTTCCAGCCGGGGAATGGAGCCAGGCCCTGCCCTTCATTCTTGCCGGAGGCTTCATTTTCGGCGGAAGCATCGCCCGCGGTTTCGGCTGCGGTATTGACTTGCGGCGCGGTATCGGGCTTTGCCTGAGGCGGTGGTGCGGGAGCGGGGTGCGAAACGGCTGGCGCAGGCGCAGCGGGAGCGGGGGCGGCGACCACGTCCTTGTGAAAATAAATTGGAGTGATCGAGGACGGATGCGTCAGGTTCGGGCGAATGTACGGGCCGGACATCTGTGGCAAGGGCATGCGACAGAGAATTGCGAGAACCGCACACTGCAGGGAGAGAGAGGCAATAAACGCAACCGGCTGCTTTACGCTGGAATCAGGATGCAAGTACGTGAACATAGGACTCGGTGCGATAATCAGCCCGGGCCGGTGAAATGAAATTGTTTGCAATCCGGACGAGCTGAGACTCTGTGTTTTGCAGCATCATACCACGTTTTTAGTTCTGCGATAATGCGCCGAGGCGGCTGCAGGAGGGCGTTCCGGGTTAGAATACTTGGGCGTTGAAAGCCTGCGACGATCCTCGGAAATCTGAAGCCATTGGGCCGCCTCTACTCTGATATGCTAGAACCCTGTGATCATCAAGGTTCTTTTTGCGGTTCTGGCATTATCGGTGGCCGCTCTGATAGGAGTGGCAATTGCGGTGTTTGTTCGCGTCCGGTGGCAGATGAAATCGCGGCGGGCACAGGCACGAGATTCCGCGGAAGCAGCGCAGGAAAGCAGCCGTGGGAGCTTGACGTAGCGCCTCCTGGCGAATGATTGTGGCGGCCCCGAGACCGGGTCCGGAAGTATCGAAAAATTCTACGCCGTGCTGGTTGCCAGCCGGCACATCGTTTGCACTCCACGGGCGGGCCTTCAAGCCCCCGGAAAAAAGGTTTATGAGCTCCAACCGACCCATTGAAATCAAAATTGCGCACAGTCCGGATTCGGATGACGCGTTCATGTTCTACGGTTTGGCAACGAATAAAGTTCGGGTGCCCGGCCTGAAGTTCACCCACGTTCTTTGCGACATTGAGACGCTGAACCACAAGGCGATTGCAGAGGCCTACTTCGAGGTGACGGCGATCTCGTTCCACGCGTATCCGTACCTGCAGGACCGGTACGCGCTGATGCCGAGCGGCGGCAGCGTAGGCGATGGCTACGGCCCGATGATCGTGGCGCCGAAGTCCTACTCGCTGGACGAGGTGAAAAAGCTGAAGATCGCGATCCCCGGAACGCTGACCACGGCGGTGCTGGCGCTCAAGCTCTTTGCGCCCGGCATCCAGACCGAGGTGGTGCCCTTCGACAAGATTATGCCCGCGGTGCTGGAAGGCAAGTATGACGCGGGGCTGATCATTCACGAGGGCCAGCTTACGTATGACAAGAACGGGTTGCACCGCATTGTCGACCTGGGCAAGTGGTGGCGCGAGTTGACCGGCCTGCCGCTGCCGCTGGGCGCAAACGCCATCCGCAAGGACCTGGGCCCGGAGACGATCGCCAAGGTTTGCAAGGCGCTGCGCGACAGCATTCAGCACGCGCTGGATAACCGCGAGCAGGCGCTTGAGTACGCGATGCAGTTTGCCCGCGATCTGGACGCAAGAGACGCGGACAAGTTCGTCGGCATGTATGTGAACGAGCGTACGCTGGACTACGGCGACGACGGGCGCGAAGCGGTGGCCAAGCTGCTCAATATGGGGCACGAGAAGGGCATCATTCCGAATCCAGTCAGACTGGAGTGGGTGAGCGAAGAGGCCTCGGCGAACAAGGTGTAGGGGAGTAACAGCTCTGCTAAAAGCTCCACGTTATGCGTGGGGCTTTTCTATTGCGGCAGCATTAATTTTGGTCGATTGCGGCAGCCTTACTTTTGGCACCCCACATTCGCCAAAGGAAGGCGGATGTGGGCCACCCGCGTTCATCAAGTGGCGACTACAAAGTGACTACAAAAAAATCGATGGGCTGGTTGAAAGCTTGGAACGGTGCGGAAAATTTGAGCCGTGCCGGGGTCCTTCACTTCGTTCAGGATGACACCCTAATCAGAGTGGGCGCGCGCCATTGGCGTGAGGCATCCGCTAAACTGTCTTTATGCGAATGAGCGATGCATGGAAGAACTCGCGGCAGACGTTGATGATCGACGCCGACGATACGCTGTGGGAGAACAACATCTACTTTGAGCGTGCGATCGCAAACTTTATCTCGTTCCTCAATCACAGGCATTTCACCGCCGCCGAGGTGCGGCACAGACTGAACGAGGTGGAGCACGAATGCATTGTGAAGCTGGGCTATGGGCTGCACAGCTTTGCGGCGGCGCTGGTGGAGACCTTCGAGCGGCTTTCGGTGGAGCCGCTGACACCCGCGCTGCATGAGACGATTCACGGGATCGCGCAGGCGATTGCCGAGCAGCCGATTGAGTTGCTGAAACACGTCTCGCCCACGCTGGATGCGCTGCGTGGGCGGCACCGGCTGCTGATGGTGACCAAGGGCGATGTGGCCGAGCAGACAGGCAAGGTGGAACGCTCAGGGCTGAAGCCGTACTTTGAGCATGTGGAGATAGTGGCGGAGAAAAATGCCGAGAGCTATCACGAGATCGTCGACAAATATGGGCTGGATCGGAGCACAACGTGGATGGTCGGCAACAGCCCCAAGTCGGATATTAATCCGGCAATTGCGGCGGGATTGAACGCGGTGTTCATTCCGCACGCGGATACTTGGATTCTGGAGCACGCCGAGCTTTGCACTGCGCCGGAGCCGCAGAGGTTGCTGACACTGGAACGGTTTCAGTCATTGAGCGAGGTGTTCTAGGAGAAGCCCGGGAGTGTGCGCTGCCTACCACCTTAGCCGCGCAAAGGCGGCGCGTCAAAGGTGGGGCACCCGGCTGACACTCTCAAAATATCGAAGGGGCACGGGTTGGCGAGGACTTCGATGACGGCTCCCGTCTGGATTGCTCCAGGGGATCGCGCACAGTTCCGGTGATGGCACCGGGATTGGTTATGACGACGGCGCCAATAGATCAGACGAAGCAAGCGCCTCGATGCGCGTCATTGAAGTCCTCAATAATCCGGGCCGCTTTAACTGGTAATACGGCCTGACCGCAAACACAATGGCGAGATACTGAAAACTCACGAAGACTGAATCGGCGTCCTGATTGGTTTCGAAGCGATCTTATTCAACTTGAAAACGGGCGCTCGGATTGATCGTCTGTTTCGTCACCTCGTCATTGACGGTGATTTTAAGATTGTACAAACCGGGTTCGAGGTTGGCCAATTGCACCGACTTTTCAATGGTGATCTGGTCGCCGCTATTGCCGTACGCAGTGGAGGACTCGTCGGCGTGCAGCACGGATTTATTGGTCTGCATATTGACGATTTCGTAGCTGATGCTGGCCCGGCTCTTTTTGCTCTGCTGATCCTGCTGGAGGTTATAGACCTGCAGCCAGATATTAAGGCGCTGGGCGCGCTTGAAGATGGCGGGCTTGCCATCGGCGGAATCGAGACGGGGGCGAACCTTGGTGTCTCCGATGATGAAGCTGCCGGCGCCGATGCTCTTGGCCGCGACGTGCTCCATGAGGTCGGCGAGGATGAGTGAGGAGGAGGCGAGTTTCTCATCATCGAACTCCGGAACACGGATGGAGCGGACGAGAGTTCCGACGCGGTTGCCATTGACGTCTTTGACGGCCACATCGATTTTGTACATTCCAGGTTTGAGCGGAACGGCCTTCCAGTAGAGCTGGGTGGTGAGCAGGGCTTTTTCGAGCAGTTCGTTGGGTTCGTCGACGCCGACGGTGTCTTCGAAGGTGGTGGCGACGCGTCCGGTGATGGTGGAGATGCGTGCGAAGATGTTGACGGCGGCGCGCTGAATGCCTTCCTTCTGAACGAAGGTCATGTCCTTGGTCTTGATCTGGATTGTGATCGGGACGAGGACGGTATCGGATGTGATCTTCACAAAATCAGAGCGCAGATCGAAGGGCATGAGGTTGTAGCGGATCTTGGTATTGACCTTCTCTTCGAGATCCTTGAACTTGATGGGCGGCGGCGCGGTGAGCTTGGCGTAGCGCTCGAGGGCGTCGAATTGTTTGTTGCTGCCGCTCATTTGATCGACTCCGCCGGGAGTGCCCATCATGCGATCGGCTCGATTGCCGCGGCCCATCTGCTCAGCCATGGTGGGGCCGCCGCCAGGAGTATGGAGCAGGGCGTCCTTTTCATTGGGATCGGTAGAGATGTGGTAGTCGTTGCACATGCAGGTGTCGACGAACTCGATGACGATATCGTTGCCAATGCCTTCGAGATAGCGGTAGCGCCAGCGCTCAAAGGGAACGGTGGATGTGGAGCCGCCGCCCTCGGAGGGATCGCGTTGATAGCTGCCGCCGCCGGCGTGAGTTTCAGTGGAATCGGGCGGGCCCCAGACGATGTACATGCGGCCGCGATCGGTCTTCCATCCGGGGATGCCTGCGGCGTAGTGCTCGTTGGCATACTGAATGCGGCGGTAGTGCTCTTCGCGGAATTCGTTTTCTTCGGTGTCAGGGGTGGGATCGCGACGAAGCCAGAATTGCTCGATGAAGGCGTCACGCTCTTCGTCGGTGCTGAGGAGTTTGAATGCTTGCTCTTCTTCCGGGGTGATGATGTAGCGGACGTCCTGATCAAGCCAGTTCTGATAGCTTTTGCTGACTTCCTTTTTGAAGCTGCGCAGACGGTCTTTGCGCTCGTCGTCGGTAAGCTCTTTCGACTCTGGAGCGTCCTTCTTAGGCTTCTTCAGATCTCTGAGCGAAGTACCGGGGTCTTTGTCGGCGGCTGGGGAATCCTGCGCAAGGGCGGGCAACACCAGCATGGCGGCTGCCATTAATAGGAATGGAAAATGACGCATAGACCGCATGGAAAGACTCGCTCCTGAGGACGTTAGAAAAGATTGTAAGTATTCGCAAGAGGCAAGGCAAGGAAGCTAGAAGCAGAAGGGCCGCTGGTTGAGAGTGGCGGAGATGATGATGGCAAGCTGAAATATGAGTCGAAACTATGGATGGAGCGACGGTTTACAATCGATGTAGCGGGCATTGCAGAGCCGCTGCAGTGCGGAAACATTCAACCGGAGCTGCGCGAGCAAGCCGTGCTGGCCGTGGGTGAACGACGGATCTGGTTGGCTGAGTTTTTGGATTGATCAATTTTGGATTAATAAATGAAGAACCGGAAACAGGTTTGGCTTGCTCTCGGCGGAGTGGCTCTGGCAGTGGGGATTACTTTGCTTGTCATCCATGAGAGCCGGAAGGGCGTGGTTGCGGTGCAAAGCGGCAGAGTGTCACGCCAGGATCTGACCTCGCAGGTTACCGCCTCCGGCGAGATACGGCCAAAAACGTTTGTAAACGTTGGCGCGAATGCGTTCGGCAAGATTGTGCGTCTGTATGTGAAAGAAGGCGACCACGTGAGCAAGGGCCAGATGCTGGCGCAACTGGAAAACGTGCAGTCAGCCGCCGACGTGAGCGCGACCCAGGCATCGCTGACGGCGGCGGAAGCCGACTACACGGCAGGCGTGGAGACACTGAACAGCAACATTGCCGATCTGGACCGGGCCAAGGCCGACCTGGATCAGAAGCTGCTGGACTGGAAGCGCGCCGAGGACCTGTACAACGATCAACTGATCGCGAAGAAAGATTACGACTCGGCGAAGAATGCGTATGAGGAGGCGGTCTCCGGATTGAGTTTGGCAAAGGCGCGCATTGCCCAGGCCAAGGCCGCGGCAGAGGCTTACAAGCGCCGCATCGCGGTGC
This sequence comes from uncultured Acidobacteriota bacterium, assembly GCA_963738165.1. GTDB lineage: Bacteria > Acidobacteriota > Terriglobia > Terriglobales > Acidobacteriaceae > TOLSYN. Next base: position 75,963 of record CAVTVE010000003.1, on the reverse strand, counting down.
AGAGGGCGAACCTGATCCACAACACCGACGTGTTGAGCAAGACCGAGTACCGTGCGCCGTTCGATAGCGTTGTGACCAACCTTCCGGTGCGCGAGGGCGAGACGGTGGTGATGGGAATTCAGAACTCACCGGGCTCAACGCTGATGACGCTGGCCGATGTTTCGGTGATCACCGCCGAGGTAAAGGTGGATGAGACCGACATTGTGAATGTGAAGCTGGGCCAACCGGCGGAGGTGAGCATTGACGCGATTCCGAAGAAGACCTTCAAGGGCACGGTGACCGAGATCGGCAATAACGCGCTGCTGCGCTCGACGGGCGTAGCTACTTCGCAGTCTACCGGCGGTACGCAGGAGGCGAAGGACTTCAAGGTGGTGGTGACGCTGAACGAGGTGCCGGAGAATCTGAGACCCGGGCTGTCGACTACGGCGAAGATCACGACGGCAAACAAGAGCGCGGTGCTGTCGATACCGATTCAGGCCTTGACGATCCGGCAGAGGGGCGACCTGACTCCGAAGGATAAGGACAAGAGCGCGGTGCAGGCGGCGGAAAAGCCAGAGAACAAAAAGGCCGCCAAAGAAGAGGTGCAGGGCGTATTCGTGATCCGCAACGGTAAGGCTCAGTTTGTTCCTGTGCAGACGGGGATCACGGGCACCACGGACATTGAGGTGCTCGAGGGATTGAAAGACGGCGACGAGATTGTGACCGGAAGCTACAAGGTGCTGCGTACGTTGAAGCCGGACGTCACGGTGAAGATCGACAACGAGGCGCCGGCAAAAGAAGAAGAAAAGTAGCAGGAGAAGACGGATGGTAACGCAAAGCGCCAGCATCGGCCAGGAACTGAAAGCACCGCCGCCGGACTGCATTATTTGTACGCAGGATCTGTGGAAGACCTATGACATGGGCAGCGAGCAGGCGGTGGACGCGCTGAGCGGCGTGAACATCAGCATCTATCGCAATGAATACGTCGCGATCATGGGACCGTCAGGCTCGGGGAAATCGACGCTGATGAATCTGATCGGTTGCCTGGATACTCCGACGCGCGGGGTGTACTGGCTGAACGGGCATCTGGTGAGCGAACTGGATGACGACGAGCTGGCGCGGATTCGCAACCGGGAGATTGGATTTGTCTTTCAGACGTTCAATCTGCTGGCGCGGGCTTCGGCGCTGCACAACGTGGAGTTGCCGCTGATTTATGCCGGCGTCCCGACCGAGGAGCGACTGGAGCGGGCGCGGCAGACGCTGGACAGCGTGGGCATGGGCAAACGCATGATGCACAAGCCGAACGAACTCTCCGGCGGACAGCGACAGCGCGTGGCCATTGCACGCGCACTGGTGAACCGGCCATCGATCATCCTGGCCGACGAGCCGACGGGCAACCTGGACTCGAAGACCGGAAATGAAATCATGGCGCTGTTTGACGATCTGTACGAAAAAGGAAATACGATCGTGCTGGTTACGCACGAACATGACGTGGCAGAGTTCTCGCATCGCATTATTCATATTCGCGATGGGAAGGTTGCCAGCGACGAGAAGACGGCGAGAGCGAAGGCGTAGGGACAAGGTCCAAATGCACCTAACACTAATGGTGATGGCCCCATGATTGCATCAAACTAGAAGGCAATCGAGTTTACTAATGAAACTCTAGAGGATTGCCGATATAGTGGAACGACCAAGAATGACTTCTGGAGACTGCGCTATGCACGGCCGCAAACGTGGTACATGGATTTCCTTTGAGGCACGCGACCCCAACACTAAGGTGATCAAGTTGGCTACTTCCTGCATCTCTACTTCTTCGGAGTCTGCTGGTCATTATGTTTGCGTTCGCAGCACTGGGAAGATTGCTGGGATAAGTGATACTGTCAAAGCGTCACCCCAAACTGTTCAAGATGGCTCCGGACCGGTTCCAGCGTCAGCCCGGTAGAGTAAACAGCGTGCACGGCGGCAATGTAATCTTGTTGCATCCCGGGAGGAACTGCGAAAAGATTGCATTTCTCTAACCGTTCCTGGATTTTGTGTGATCTGAAACCTTTAACATACGCCATGACTCGCCCTGTCTTGGCGTCGAAAACGGGCCCTCCGCTGTTTCCAGGAACAAACAGGAAATTCACCTCTACTATTGCCCTGCCTTTTAGTGGGTGGCCGTCGCCACTGTCGAGATCCGTTTTATAACAGGCAGCAGCCACTCCTTTCGCCACTCGGAAGACGACGCCCCCAATGCTCAGGTTTCCGTCGCCGTCGGTTGTCAACTGAGCGAGGGGATAGCCAGCGACTCCGATATCGAGTCCCGCCGGAATATCTGCGTAGCTGATCGGCAGGTAGGCTTGGTCCTTTTTACCGCCATTGACCTCATGAATGTTCCCGTGCGTTCCGTCGAGATTGTTTATAAGGCGATACACGTCTCCCGCCTGATGGGGCGAAACAGGCGAATCGACAACATGCCAGCACGTCACAAACACCTCGGAGCTGACGAAAAAACCCGATCCGAGGGGTGTTATATCAAATAGGCCGTTTGGAGCAGGCCGATGCCTTATCACCGAAAAGACCGTGTGCTTGACGTCGGCAACAACCGAACTAAATTCACGATCTTTGGTGGGAATCTTTCCGCTCGGAATCCAAATCTTCGCCATTTTTCTCTCCTGAAGTCGCACCACATCTGACGCCAAGTCTTGAATTCTAGCCGTATACCTACGGTGGCTTAAATCCTGGACACAAGATATGGTGCCCCATTTGTTTAGCAACGCGTTGGCGTTCCGGTCACCGCGCTTCGGAAAACCTGTGCATAACCTGTGAAAGTCGAGGATTGCCGTGGAAAACCCATGCCGAAGTCGTTTCCTCTTGCGGCAAGTAAGCACGGCTACGGGCAAGAGTTGGAATTCTAGGTGATAGGCTTGCTGCGATGAATTTGTTTTCCAATCCGATTGATGAGGCTTCTGACCGGACGCGGCCACTGGCGGACCGCATGCGTCCGCGCGACCTGGATGAGTTCGTGGGGCAGGAGCATATTCTTGGGCCGGGCAAGGCGCTGCGGGTGCAGATTGAGCGCGACGATATCGGCTCGATCCTGTTCTGGGGGCCGCCGGGAGTGGGAAAGACGACGCTGGCGAAGATCATTGCGCGGAGGACGAAGGCGGAGTTCGTTGAGTATTCGGCGGTGATGGCGGGGATCAAAGAGATCAAGCAGGTGATGCTGGAGGCGGAGCGGGCGCGGCAATATGGCACACGCACGATTGTTTTTATCGACGAGATTCACCGCTTCAATCGCGCGCAGCAGGACGCATTTTTGCCGCATGTGGAGCGCGGAAATATCCGGCTGATTGGGGCGACGACAGAGAATCCTTCGTTCGAGGTGAACTCGGCGCTGCTCTCGCGCTCGCGGGTGTACACGCTGAATCCGCTGACCGAGGAGCAGATTGTTGGACTGCTGGAGCGCGCGCTGGCCGACGAGGAGCGCGGCTTGGGCTCGCTGCGATTGACGGCAAAGCCTGAGGCGCTGGCTCGGATTGCGGCGTACTCAAGCGGCGATGCGCGGGCGGCGTACAACGTGCTGGAGATTGCGGCGACGCTGGCGGTAGAGGCCGCGGACAAGAGCAAGGTCAACAGACCCACATCTGCCGACGACGGGCAGATATGGGGCACCCAAGCTGGCGGAGTCATCGGGCAGGTGGAGGTGGAGGACGCGCTGCAGCGGCGCGTGCTGCGCTACGACAAGGCGGGCGAGGAGCACTACAACCTGATCTCGGCCTTGCACAAATCGGTGCGCAACAGCGATCCAGATGCGACGCTGTACTGGCTGGTGCGGATGCTGGAGAGCGGCGAAGACCCGATGTATCTGGCGCGGCGGATTGTGCGCATGGCGGTGGAGGATATCTCGCTGGCCGACCCGCACGCGCTGGAGATCTGCATCGCGGCGCGCGATGCTCTGGACTTTATGGGACTGCCGGAGGGCGGGCTGGCGCTGGCGCACGCGGCGGTGTATCTGGCGATTGCGCCGAAGTCGAATGCGCTGTACAAGGCATACGGCATGGTGAAGCGCGACGTGGAGGAGACGGCGGCAGATCCGGTGCCGCTGCACTTGAGGAACGCTCCGACGCGGCTGATGAAAGAGCTTGGCTATGGCGCGGGATACAAGTACGCGCACGACTTCGAGGAGAAGGTTACGGATATGGAGTGCTTGCCGGAGAACCTCAAGGGAAAGAGGTGGTACTTCCCTACCGAGGAGGGCGTGGAAAAACGGATTCGCGAGCGGTTGGCAGGGTTGAGGGCGAAGAAGGAACGGATGCGGGAGTAGGGGCGGCCGTTGTGGAATAAGAGTTACTTTATTCTGAAGAGTTTGATCGGCAGGTGTTTGGCATAGCGATCAAAATCGTGGTCGAGGGTGAAGATGCACCAGTCGCGACGTGTGGCCACGGCACAGATCAGGTAATCAACACTGCCCCCAGCAACGCCCTTAGCGCGGCAGAAATTGCACATCCGCGCGGCCTCCTCGAAGTCTTCCGTAATGAGAGGGATGTCCGGGAACTCGCGCAGAGTCTTACGTATTCGTTCAAATTGTGCTATCTCGCGAATTCCGCTGAGGAGTTCCTGACGTACGGAAGCCAGCAACTCGACACGGCTCTCGGAAACGAGCTCTTCGAGTGATTTGCAGACGCTGTGCTGCAGTGGACTGAGATGAATACCCGCACGCCGGAGAGCGGCCGACCATATTGGGGTATCGACCAGTACCTTCAAGCGCGGCGCCTCTTCCGCTCTGCTTTGTAATCGTAATCAGGATCGAAGTCGATGGTGCCGAACAGGCTGATGATTTCCTGCTGCTTGTGGCGGCGGATGTACTCATCGAGCGCAGCGGTTACCGCAGCCTTCTTCGTCTTGTGGCCTCCTAGTTTTTGAGCCGCTTCAATGAGTTTGTCGTCGAGCGCAAGGTTGGTAGCCATTGTGTACTCCCGTGTGTGACATTATACACAATGTGCAACTACTTGCTTCTCTGGCGTTGTGCCTCGTAGAGGAGGATGCTGGCGGCGATGGCGGCGTTGAGGCTTTCGACTTTGGGGGAGTGGGGGATGAGAATGGCTTCGTCGGCGGCGTCGAGGAGGGCGCGAGGGACTCCCTGGCCTTCGCTGCCGATGAAGATGGCGGTGCGGTGGGTGAGGTCGATCTCCTGCACGGGGCGGCCTTTGTGAGAGCTGGTAACGGCGAGGCGGACGCTGTTCTCCTCCAAGGCGGCAAGGGCCTGGGCGGTGGAGAGTTTGACGACCGGGAGGCGAAAGACCGATCCGGCAGAGGCTCGGGCGACCTTGGGATTGGCGGCCGAGACGGTGCCGTCGGTGGTGAGCACGCCGCTGGCTCCGAAGGCTTCGGCGCTGCGGAGGATGGTTCCCAGGTTTCCGGGGTCCTGCAATCCGGCGCAGCCCAGAATCAAGGGATTGGCGGCGCGGAAGAGGTCTTGCAGAGTGGCGGCGAGCGGCTGGACAAGCGCGGCTACGCCCTGCGGGGTCTCGGTGGCGACGGCGCTCTGGAAGATGTCGTCGGGGAGGAGGATGGTTTCGGTGGCATGGCTGAGCTGCGGGAGCAGGCGGTTGGCGCGCTCGCGAGCCGACTCCGAGAAGAAGACGGCGCGCAGGCGCAGGCCACTGCGGATGGCCTCCTCGACCAATTTGACGCCCTCGATGGCGACCGAGCCGTCGCTGGCGGGGAGGGCCTGAGAGAAGGCTTTGCGGAGGTCCTTGACGAGCGCATTCTGGCGGCTGGCGATGGAGCGGAGACGCTCGTGCGGCGGATTGGAGAAGGCCTGGGACATGGTTCTCCACTGCATTGTAGAATGCTGGAGTAGCGGAACGGACATGATAATCTGCCCCATGATTATCTGCCCCAAGGCGTAGGTTCTGAGTTAACCTAGTCATTACCATCTATTTGGGTTAAGGCTCGAAGGGTTTGAGCCTGGAAGAAAGAGGTATAAGCGGGTGCGCCCGGAAATTATTCGAGTCCATGCAGTTGAGCCTGAGCAGTCGCTGGTGAATTATGTGGCGGACAGGATTCGCCATGGCAGCGTGGTGGGGATGCCGACCGATACGTTTTATGGTCTTGCCGTCGATCCCTATAACCTGCACGCTGTGGAGCGCGTGTATGAGATCAAGGAACGCGGCCGCCATAAACCTCTCTCGCTGCTGATTGAGAGCTCTGAACAGGCCGAAGAGCTGGCGAATGAGCTGCCGGATGAGTTTCATCTGTTGGCGGAAAAATTCTGGCCCGGGCCGCTGACGATTATCGTGCGGGCGGCGCCGCGGCTGCCGCTGAAGGTGACGGCGAACTCCGGAAACATTGCGGTGCGCATGCCGGACTCGGCGGTGGCGCTGGCGGTGGTTCGAGCGTTGAAGTGCCCGATTACCGCGACCTCGGCAAACCTGGCAGGAAGCGCAGAATGCACGACCGCCGCAGCCGTGGTGGAGCAGATGGGCGAGCGGGTGCAACTGCTGGTGGACGGCGGCACAACGCCTCGCACGGTGCCGACAACGATCATAGATCTTAGCAATGGACAGTGGTCCCTGTTGCGCGAGGGAGCCATCGCGCTGAACGAGATTGAGGACCTGCTGGGCGATCAATGACAGCTGGTGTGCGCCGGGGATGGCTGAGCGCGGGCAGGATCACTGCCGTACTGCTGGCCGCCTCCGCTTGTTATTTCGGATGGAACTGTGCGCGGATTGTGGCGCAGTCGCAGCGGGACGAAGCGCACGCGGCGGACGCGATTGTGGTGTTCGGCGCGGCGGAGTATTTCGGCAAACCTTCGCCGGTCTATCGCGCGCGGCTGGATCACGCCTTCGAACTCTATGAGCGCAAACTGGCTCCGGTGGTGATTACGACTGGGGGCAGCGGCGGCGAACAGCAGTTCACGGAGGGCTCGGTGGGACGCGACTACCTGATCGAGCGCGGCATCGGCGACCGCCATCTGATCGCCGAAACCCAGAGCGAGAACAGCGCGGAGAGCGCCGAGCGCGTCTCTAACATTATGGCAGCGAACAACATGCGCTCCTGCATTGCGGTCAGTGATCCGTATCATGTCTTCCGGATCAAGCAACTGCTGGAGGCGCAGGGGCGTGTGGTGTACGTTTCGCCGCGGCGTCTGGAGATTCAGCCGGCGATCATGGCACAGGCGCTGAACGTGGCTCGCGAGGCGGCAAGCTACAGCGTATGGCGGCTTCTGCACGTGGGGCGCGAATAGCTTCGTTTTGTATGGCGATATACGATAGAGAGAGCAACTACGGAGGATTTGGAATGGCGTATCAACCAGGGAGCGAAGCTCCGCAGACGGGTATTTACTGGTGCAGCGTATGTAAGCTGCCGGTGCAGTTCAAGGCGGGCGAGACGCTGCCTACATGCAAGAATCTTTGCTCCAAGGGAAAATGGGAGTTCGTGCGGGCGGAGAAGTAAGGGCGCGCAGGGCGGTAAAAGATTTTGGATGAGCCGGAGCCGGGTGCTCCGGCTTTTGTTTTGGCAAAGAGTTGGAGAGGCAAAGGATTGGCGCCACGAGAATTGCTTCCCACCTTAGCCGCGCAGAAGCGGCGCGTCGAAGGTGGGGCACCCGGCCGGACCAAGTTCCAAACCCAAAACTGTAAAGGATGTGCTGGAACACCCTGTAAAGCATATCTCGGTACTAGACACCAACAGAAGGCTTGAATGGGCCAGCCGCGCGTTAACTCCAGTGCTGGAGGAAGATCACGGCGATGGTGAAGGCGGCGGAGAAGGCGGTGCTGGAGAAGTTGACTGCGTCGTTGCCGAGGCGTCCGGGGCGCTCGAGGGTGGCGCCGAGCAGGCTGTCGACGATGGTTCCCAGCAGGGCCGCGACGAGCACGGTTCCGTAAAACTGGGGCAGGAGAAGATTGGCCCATTCGCAGACGACGCAGACGAGGATCATGGCGCAGAGGGAGAAGACGGTGCCGGTCAGGGTGATGCCGCCGTCCTGGCCGGGTGTGACCCGCTTCCAGGTGGTGATGAGCCGGGGATTGCCTCCAAAGGCTTGTCCTAGCTCGCTGCTGACGGTGTCTCCGGCGGCTTCGGCGAGAGCGGCGCAAGCTCCGGCAAGCAGAACGTAGCGGGCGTGGCTGAGGAAGATGAGGGGAGCGGCGCATATGGCCGCGACTCCGACGTTGGCGAGGATCTGCGGGGCTCCGCGGCCATGGCGGCGCTCGGCGGTGCTCCCGGCGGCGCCCAGCCGCTCCTTCTTGCGGCGGCCGATGCGGGTGGTGACCAGGGTGAGCAGGAAGACGATGACAATGGGGGCCAGCGCCGTGGGGCCGGCGGCGAGGCAGAGGACGAGGCTGAGAAGGACTCCGACGAGCGCGGCGCCGGCGGTAACGGCGCGCACTCCCCAGGCAAAAAAGGCAAAAACCGCACAGAGGCCAATGGCGGGGAGCGTCTGGGGGACGGCGAACTGCCAGCTCAGGGAGAAATCCATGCTTGCTTAATCGTACTCCGAAATGGCACCGCTTACGGCAGGCCGCCTTGTGGCAGCGAAGCCTCCCGGAGTGCGCATCCTAACAGATTCGATTGCCGAACGGGTGCTCTGGGCGTGCGGCGGAGGAAAATTATGGCGGCATCAGTGTGGTCCGGGTATTTGACGTTTGGTTTGATCTCGCTGCCGGTGCGGCTCTACAGTGGTGCCCGAGGCAGCCGCATCTCGTTCCACATGCTGCACAAGCCGGACCTGTCGAGGGTGAAGCAGCAGCTCTGGTGCCCGGTGGATAACCAGGTTGTGGAGCGCAGCGATATCGTGAAGGGATATGAGTATCGCAAGGGCGAGTACGTGGTGGTGGAGCCCGAGGAGTTGAAGAAGATTGAACCGAAGACGGCCAAGGCGATGGAGATTGTGCAGTTCGTGAAGGCCGAGGAGGTCGATCCCATTTATTTTGAGTCGAGCTATTATGTGGCGGCCGAGGAGGCGGGGAAGCGTCCTTATGCGCTGCTGGCGCGGGCGATGCGCGAGAGCGGCTACATGGCTCTGGCGAAGCTGACGATGCACAATCGCGAGTACACGGTATTTCTGCGGCCATTCAAGGACGGGCTGGCGTTGCACACGATGTACTACGCCGACGAGGTGCGGGCGATGGAGAACTTTGGCACGGAAAACATTGAGGTCAAGGAGGCGGAGATCAAGGTTGCGCATCAATTGATCGAGGCACTGGCAGACAAGTTTGAGCCCGAGCGCTTCCATGACACCTACGAGGAGAACGTTCGCAAGCTGATCGAGGCGCGGCTGGAAGGAAAGGATGTTTCCGCCGTGGAGCGGCCGAAGAAGCTGGCTCCGGTGGTGGACCTGATGGACGCTCTGCGGCAGAGCCTGGCAAAGATGGAGGGCAGGAAAGCCTCCGACGTAGCTATCGAAGCGGAGAAGGCATCCGAGGTAAAAGCGATCTCGGAGGGTGCCGCGAAGAAAGCGCCGGCACGGAGCAAGCCGAAGCGGAAACGCGCGGCATAGAGCCGGGTCTACCCGATTCCCACACTCGCTCTCCCACATTCGCCAAAAGAAGGCGGATGTGGGCCACCCGTCGCGCGGCAACGGACGCCGCGACGGCTGCGAAGCTCGAAGAAGTATTCGTCCTTGCGCGAGGCAGAAGAGATTGGCCCGGATGTACTCGCTTCCTTTACAATGGTCGCACCCGAACAGAGCAGATGGAATTGCATCGGTAGGCCGGAGTGCGAATGAAAGTTATGTGGAGAGCCGCTTGCGCGGCCGTCCTTTTGATTGCCGCAACTATGATCGCCGGATGTGGCGACGTGTATCGTCCGATTGCATCTCCTCTCCCGACCATTAGCGGCAACCCGGCGGGTCCGGAGACCGAAGTCGCGCTCTCCTGCTGCCTGGACCCATCGAGCCAAAACGCAGTCGGGACCGCCCCCAGCAGCGTGGCCACCATGATCAACGTCAGCGGCGATACCAACATGGGCAACAAAGTGGTTGCCAACCTGGTAGGCAACGTTCCCCCGGCAGTAGCCCCCGCGACGCTTCCGACGCCTTCGCCGGTGAGTCCTGCAGCGTCCCCGATGGCGTTTGATTACCTTCGGAGCTCGGTATTCACGGCGAATACGTCGAGCGACACGGTGACGCAGCTTCAGCTGAACAGTTCGACTGCCGGATTTTCGGCGAACACGACGACGATCTCGCTGGAGCCGGGTTCGAAGCCGATTGGCGTGAGCTTCCAGTACTTTGGCAGCACCTATACGCAGGATTACGTTGTGAACTCGGGAACAACGACGGCGACCTGCCCAGGAACAGGCTCGATAGCGGCCATTAGTCAGCCCGCTCAGGCCGCCCCTCTGCTGAAGGCGACGATTTGCGTGGGGCCCACGCCAGTGTCAACCTGGATTTACAAGGACCAGTCGAAGGTGTTTGTGCTGGACTCCAATGGAACGGTAGACGTGGTCAACGCCAGCAAGTACCAGGTGACGAATACGATTCCGGTCGGCCTAGCCCCAGTCAAAGCGGCCCAGAGCAACAACGGCTTGTACATTTACGTGCTCAATAGCGGCGACGGGACGGTTTCGATCATCGATGGGCAGGCAGAGACGGTAGTGGGCACGATCAATCCGACGACGAATGCGAATTGCGGTGCGATCTGCAGTTCGCCGCTTATCGATGTTGCGCAGGACACGAATTTCAACGACACCAGCGCGAACTCGCAAGTCAACCATATCTGGCTACTCCACGCCAATGGCACCGTGAGCGTTTACGATGGGACGACGCCAGGACAGTTGAATTGGATCACCTCGCTCTCGACGACGGCCACGGTATTGCCGACGGCGACTCCGACGAACCTGGCGCTGATGCGGGACGGGACCGAGGCCTATGTCGGCGTGGGCGGTACGGACAAGATCATCGCGATCGACACCAGCAAGCTCGCCAACGGCACGATTACGACGAATGCAACGACTCCGGTCACGGTGGGTATTCACCGCTCGATCACCGGAAGCATCAACGGCGCAAACGTTGTGCTGGAGACAACGACGCCGACGGTGAACTATGTTGCGGTATCACGCGGGGGCGATTCCTCGCAGCTGTCGAAGGCGTACGCGACCACCACGACGAGCACGACGTACTACTACTACAACGCTGACGGGACTCCGGCTGCCACGCCGAGCGCTGTTTATCCCAACCAGTACAACGGCATCGACGTGGTGACCGCGGCGGCAATTGGCTCAACGCCGATCAATACCGTTATCGAGACAGTTCTGGCGCCTTTTCAGGTTACCTATTGCACCCCGGCGGCAGGATATGACGGGCAGAAGATTTGTCCGGCGCAGACCCCGGTAATGGTACTGGGCCGCAGCTAGGGTTAGAGCGCATGAATAACATATAAAAGGGCGGGCCCGATGGCGGGCTCGCCCTTTTTGCGTGATATGTTTCCGAACTAGCGCAGCCACACAAGCAGCGTGCTGCTACTGAGCGTCGGCATAGCGGCGCTGATTGTAGCGCACGGCGACGTTCAGGAAGACTCTGCCCGCGGGGGAGGAGAAATCCATGACGAGCGCTTCCATGTCCTCAGAGCCGCTAAAGCCATGCTGACAGGGATGTTCGACTGGTGGGTGGACGCGGAAGTGGAAGCCCTGATCGTTGAGGGTAGTTACGGCGTTGCCGATGACGAGGTTGGCTAGCTCGGCGACGGCCTCGCGGATGATCTGCGGGTCCTCCTCCATCTCCATGCCCGCGCTGGTGCAGGCGACCTTCATGGCCGTGCTGTCCTCTACATCGAGGATCACGCGGCCTTCGATGTCGCCCGTGATCTCAACCATGGCGGCAGTGGCGTGACGCCGGTAGGCTTCCTGGCCCATGGAAATATCTGCGACGTCGAATGAGCAGGCGAGCGTCTGGGAGAGCACTGCGTCGGCGGCATTGATGAATGGCTGAATCAGCTCCATCTTCATGAGAGCTACTCTCCTGCGGCGGCGCTGGAGGCGGTGACGGCAGCATCGCCCAGCACGTATTTGATGACATCGTACAGCAGCTCGGGCTTTACCGGCTTCTGCACAAAATGACGGGCGCCCTTCTGCAAGGCGGCGACGATGTTCTCCTGGTAGCCAACGCTGGAGACCATGATGATGCGGGCATCGGGATGCTGACGCACGATGCGCTCGGCAGCTTCAATGCCCTCCATCTGCGGCATGGTGATGTCCATGAGCACGATGTCGGCGCGGGTACGGTCATATTCGGTGATGGCGGTGCCGCCGTCGCCGGCCTCGGCGGCCAATTGCCCGCCATAGGAGTCGATGATGCGTGCGAGATTCTTACGCGCGAAGATCGAGTCATCTACCACGAGGTAGCGCACGGGCTGGTGATCGGTAGCACGCAGTAGAGCGGGAAATTGCTCCATATGATTCCTCACATCTGTCCGGCTGGGCGGACTGAACACTGTTCTTTTGACGGCATGGTACGGACAATGCCGCAGTGCGCTATCAGAGTATTAGGCAAAGCTTGCAAAGAAACAACACGATTCGCATATCCACGCTCAATTGCGGCGCGAGGCATCCCAAAAACGATTGAAGTGGCCTCATCCTGGGCAATGGTGAGCGCACCGGCTGCCTTCATTTTTCCGAGGCCGTCGGCGCCATCCTCACCCATGCCAGTCATAATCAGGCCCACGGAATCGGCTCCGAACTCCTGGGCGACGGATTGGAACAAGACATCGACCGAAGGGCGGTGGCCACTTACCTTGACATCATCGGAGAGCACTACGACATCTCCCAGCGGCATGCGCCGGACGCGCATATGACGATCCCCTGGGCAGACCAGCACACGTCCGGCAGCAATAAGATCGCCCGATTGCGCCTCCTTGACATCCAGGTTACAGGCCTGGTTCAGCCGACGCGCGAAAGTATCGGTGAATCCGGCGGGCATGTGCTGCACCACCAGGATGGCCGCTGGAAACTCAACCGGGAGCTGGCCGAGCAGGTATTCAAGAGTATTCGGCCCGCCGGTGGAGATGCCAAGGGCGACCACTTTGGAGGCAGGGCCGGGAACAGCGGCGCGCTTGGGCTTGGGCTTGGTGACGGCATCCGAGCAAAGCAGCGGACGGCGCACGAATGGGCTCTTCACCGCAGCTTTGATCTTGGCGATCATCTCGGAGGCGATTTCATTCATGCCGTCGCCGAGAACGTTCTGCGGCTTGGCGACAAAATCGAAGGCTCCCATGTGCAGAGCCTTGAAGGTGGTGCTGGCGCCCTCGCGGGTGTGAGCGCTGACAACCACGACCGGCACCTGTAACTGGCGCATGATCTGACGCAAGGTCTCAATGCCATCCATGCGTGGCATCTCAAGGTCGAGGGTGATGGCATCCGGTCTGAGCTCTTCGATCTTCTTGAGAGCGAAAGCGCCGTCCATCGCGGTGCCGACGACGTGAATGGAATTGTCGCGTTCGAGGAGCTGCGGAATCAGCTTGCGCATGAGCGCGGAGTCATCCACGACAAGAACGCGAATCATCTGCGGGTTCGCGCTCACTTGTGCGCCCCCAGTGCTTCGCCTTCGAGAATCTTTCGGATCGTTCCGCTGCCCAGCTTGGCGACTACGTCGGAGATGCTGAGGATCAACACCACCCGTCCATCGCCGAGGATGCTGGCACCACTGATCAGTTCGGTGTGCACCAGGGATTCGTCGAGGCCCTTAATGACCAACTCCTGTTCTCCGATCAGGCGATCTACGACGAGGCCGATCTTGCGCCCGCCGTGGCTGACCACGATGACATACAACTTGGCGGCATGCGGGCTGCCGGAGTGGATACGGCTGAGCCGTATGAGCGGCACTACTTCTTCGCGGATCTGCAGAATTTCCTGGCCATCGGCCACATGGACTTCGCTCTCGCGCGAACGCAGAATTTCCAGCACATTGCCCAGCGGCACCGCGTACAGACGCTCCGAGACGCGGAACAGAAGGGCCTTGATGATGGCCATGGTGAGCGGCACCATGAGGCGGAAGGTGGTGCCTTCGCCGGGAACACTGTGTACCGCGATAGCGCCCTTGAGGCGGTCCATGACGGCCTTGACCACATCCATGCCGATGCCGCGGCCGCTGATGGCGGTGACCTCGCTGGAGGTGCTGAGGCCGGCCTGGAAGATAAGATCGAGGGTCTCGTTGTCGTTGAGGCGCGAGGCCTGATCGGCGGTGATGAGGCCGCGGGAGACGGCGGTCGCGACGACCTTTGGGATATCGATTCCTCTGCCGTCGTCGTTGACCTCGATGACGACTTGATTGCCCTGGTGATAGGCGTTGAGGCGGATGGTTCCAGCCACCGGCTTGCCGGCCGCGATGCGTTCCTGCGGCGGCTCAATCCCATGATCGACGGCGTTGCGCAGCAGATGCATCATGGGCTCGGCGAGGGCGTCCAGAATGCTCTTGTCGAGATCGGTGTTCTCGCCTGCGATGACGATTTCGACCTCGCGTCCGAGCTGCTTTGCGGCATCGCGCACCACGCGCGGAAGGCGGCGGAACATCTGCTCCACGGGCACCATGCGAATCTTCATGACCGCGCGTTGGAGCTTCTTGAGAATCTGCGACTGAAAGACAACCAGGTCGGAGGTCTTGGCGCGGAGCTGCGCATTGGCAAGAGTGCGATTCATCTCCGCGAGCAGCTCCTGCATCATGCTCTTGGCGATGATGAGTTCGCCTACCAGGTCCAGAACTATGTCGACGCGCTCGGCCTCGACGCGGATTACGTTTTCCGTGGCGGCGGGAAGGCGTTCTTCGCGCGCCCGGGGACGTGCCGCGGCGTGTCGCACGGTTTGCGCGGCACGAGCTTCATCCTTCTCCACCGTGTGCCAAATGTGAGGAGTAGCCGGTTGACTCGCGAATGGTGTTGCGGGTTGCGCGGGAGTTTGCTGCGAGATTGGCGCGGCGGATTGCGACGCTTGCGGGAGAGCTTGCGAGGGGAATTGGGAATCCCAGGCCTCGGCGAGCGGCTCCGGAAATGGTTCGGCAACACCCTCTGCGCAGGCTGACGCCGCCTGAGAGCTGGGAGCCGCCACGACATGAACCTTTGAGACTACGGTCGGGATCTTGCTCTTGCGCTCCACCCAGCCGTGTTCGCGATCGCTGGAGAGGACTGCCTCGATAACATCAGGAACAGCGGCATTGGTTTCTTCGGGCCGCATCACCAGGATGGTGCCCGACTCCTCCAGGACGTTGCGAACCAACTGCACGGCGGCAGCGCGCATGGGACATGCGGAGTCAATGGCGAGCGCCAGGTAATAGACCTGCTGGCCGGGCACGGCGTTGGTGGCAATCCGCAACTGCTCGTATTCGGTCCAGTTGAACTGCGGCGCGAAGCTGGTTTCCTGAATCGGATTGCGGATGGCCTCGATGAGCGCGAATACGTCTCCGGTATCGGGAGGCTGCAGGTCATTGCGATAGGCGGCGAGCAGATTATCAAAGGAATCGGCGCAAACCATTACCAGATCGGCGAGGGCCTCGCCGTCGCGGGCCGCAGTCTCCGGGGTAAGCACGTCTTCGACAGCGTGCGCGAGTTCGCTGAGATCCTTGTAACCGCAGGCGGCGGAATCGCCTTTGAGGGTGTGGACACTGCGGCGCAGATCGCGGATGATGTCTGCGTCACGCGGGGACTTCTCCAGCAGCAGGGCGTCCTCATTGAGGGCCTGGAGAATCTCCTGCGAACTCTCGAAAAAAATATTACGAAGTTCGTTGGCGCGATCGTCGGAAAATATTCCCACGGTTATGCCTCAATCTTGCTGTATGCAGTGCCGTTGTCCTGGTGAATCATCCGGAATTGATCAGTCAGTCCGAACAGACTTTCGGCGTGCCCCACGAAGAGATATCCTTCGGGGTTCAGACATCGCCAGAATTTCTGAATCAACCGCTTCTGCTCCGCGGCGTCAAAGTAGATCATGACGTTGCGACAGAAGATGAAGTCGTTGTGCTGCGGCAAAAACTCCGTTTTCAAATTGTGAAAGTCGAAGTGGACCAGTTCCTTGACTGCCGGCTTAATGGCATACCGCTCCGGACCGACCTTATCGAAATAACGCAGGCGGTAGGCGTAGTCCACGGTATCCATGTGGCGCTCAGGGTAGATCCCTTCCTGTCCGGCGCGGAGCACGGAGTAATTGATATCCGAGGCGAGAATTTCCACCTTCCACGGCGGCGGGATCAGCGGCTTTGGCGACGGCATTGAAACCGGGAGCGGATTGCGCAGATAGTAATAGGCGAGGGCGTCTGCGATCATCATCGCCAGGGTGAACGGCTCCTGGCCGGTGGAACAACCCGCGCTCCAAAGGCGGAGGGTCCAATCGCGGCGCGCCTGCTTGCGGTGCAGCATCTCTTCGAGCACGGTTTTCTGGAAGAGCTCCAGCTGCGGGCGATTGCGGAAGAAGCTGGTCTCATTGACCGTGAGGTTCTCCAGGAGAACCGAGAGCTCCTGCTTCCCCTCGCGGCTGGTGAGCAGGCGGTAATAATCGTAGAAAGAGTTGAAATTACAACTGCGAAGGCGCCGTTGCAGGCGGTCCTGCAGGAAATGCGCACGGCGGTCATCGAAGTACATACCGCATTCCTGATAGATCAGGGTCTGCAGCAACTTGAGCTCGGGCTCACTAAATGCGACCTGTGACGATGGAGACGACATTATTTGTTAGCTCGCACGTTATTGTGCCGGCAGAATCGCGCCCGCAGTTTCGGCAATGTCCGAGATGCGGCGCAACTCGCCCATCTGCATGATTTTTGCCAGATCGATCAGGATAACCAGCTTGCCGCCGAGTTTGCCGACGCCGGTCACATAATTCAGTTCGCCTTGCTCAAAGATATTGGGAGGCGGTTCGATGAGTTCAGAACTCACCTTCATGACTTCATTGGCGGCGTCCACCACCAGTCCAACCAGGTGTCCGTCGAGTTCGGCAACCATGATGCGGTTGCGGCGGTTGGGTTCAATCTCTTCGGCGAAGCGCTTTCTCAGGTCCACCACGGGAATGATCTTACCCCGCAGATTAATGACGCCCTCAATGTAGGTGGGCGAGTCTGGAATCTCGGTGATGTCGGTCATGCGCACGATCTCATGAACGATGCCGATGGGAACCCCGAAATTTTCCTTGCCCACACGAAAGCCGACGATCTGCTGAACCTTGGCCATCTTCGTTCTCCCAAAACTTTCTAGCGACCACTCGCTGCCAACGCAAACTTGGTCCCACTCAGCCTTGGATTGCTCTCCTCTTGGTGATCATCGAGGACGAAGCGGTCCATGGACTCCAGCAAAGAGCGCGCCATTTTGGACATCTGCTCGGCGGAGGCAGCTAACTCGGAGGAGCTCGAGGTGGACTGCTGAACCATCTCGCGCATGCGCTCCATGGCGCGGACGACAGCCTGCGCGCCGCCCGCCTGCTCCTCTACCGAGGAGTTGATTTCGTAAGTAATTTCATTGAGGCGCGAGGTGGCCTTGGCGATCTGCGACGAGCCGTGCGACTGCTCGTTGGTGGCGGCACCGATCTCCTGGGCAAACTTGAAGACCTCGGTTACGACGTTGGAGATCTTGCGCAGGGCAAGGCTGAGATCGTTGCCCAGTTCCAGACCTTCATTGACGATTGTCGTGCTCTTCTCCATGTTCTCCACGGCCTTCCGGGCTTCGTTCTGGATGCTCCGGATCAGGTCGCCAATCTCTTTGGTGGAGGTTGCGGATTTTTCGGCAAGCTTGCGGACTTCATCGGCTACGACGGCGAAGCCAAGGCCGTGCTCACCGGCGCGGGCTGCTTCAATGGCGGCGTTAAGCGCCAGCAGGTTCGTCTGCTCGGAGATGTCATCGATCACTTCGATAATCTTGCCGATGCTGTCGGCGCGCTCGCCGAGGTTGCTGATGATGGCGGCGGAAGAACCGATCGAACCATTGATGCGGTTGAGGCCTTCGGTGGTCTTCTGCATGGTGCCGATTCCGCTCTGCACTTCGTCGCGGGAGCGGCCGGAGATATCCAGCAACACTCTTGCGGTGTCTGCAACGCGCTGAATGCTGGCCACCATTTCATCGATGGAGGCCGAGGTCTCACTGACGCTGGAGGCCTGCATCTGCGTGTTCTTCACCATGTTCTGAACGTTGATGCTCATCTCGTGCATGGTGCTGGTGACTTCATCGATGGCGGAGGAAGACTGCACGCTTACTTTGGCAGAATCCTCGGAGGCGTCGGCAACCTGGTTGGAACCGGCGGCCACCTGGGCGGCGGCATCACGCACCGAGCGCACCAGGCTACGCAGACCATTGGTCATCTGCGAGAAAGCTATGTTCAGGGTGTCGCGGTTGGATCGCGGGGTGACTTCAACGGAGAGATCGCCACCGGCGATGGCCTCGGAGACCGTCGACATCTCCCGGAAATAAACCACCATGTTGCGTAGGGTCTGAGACAGGGTTCCGATCTCATCGGTTCCCCCAACCGCGATCTCCTGGTCGATGTCGCCCTTTTCGCCGATTTCGCGGGCCACGCTGATGATGTGCTCAAGAGGTTGCGTAATGGCCCGCGCGGTGCGCATTGCTATGAATAGGCCCAGGATCAGCGCGATGATGAAGCCGAAGATGTCAATCCAGGTAGCCCATATTGATGTTTTTTCGTCGTCCTCGCGGGTCTTCTGGATGAGGTAGCGGGCCTGGTTCTGCACCTCATCGATGACCTTGCTGGAGCTGTCGAGTTGCTGAGTCGGCCCAGTCTCGGTGTACCGGTCCAGCAGATCCATCGCGGTCATATTTCCGCTTAGAACAGTATTGCGTTGCTGGATGAAGGACTCGGCAACGCTTGTGTACCACTCGTGCTCAAGGGATTCGATGTGGCTCAATCCGGCGCGCAGATTGGGGTCGCTGGTCTTACTCTGAGCATCGCGCAGAAGGTCGTAGATGCGATTGTTGCCTGCACGGAGGCGGTCCAGCTCGGAGGGCGTGGCGGTGATCAGGTAGTTGCTGAGCGCCAGGTGGTTCTCCACCATTTGATGGCGCACGTTTTCCGTGGCCAGGGAGATGTCATAGGCGCCGCTGAGCGCTCCTTTGGTCTCATGCTCGCGATAGGTTGCGGCGATGCTGAAGATGAAGCCGGCCAGCATGAGAATGAGTAGAAACGCAAAATTCAGGAGCAGCTTGTTACGGATTTTCATTCACATCGCCTCCGGCACCGGGCAATCCGGTTCGCCGCGCCATTCTCATCACACATGCTGCACAGCCTGGACCTCCTTGATGGTCCAGTCACCGCTGCTTACCATTTCAGGTACACGGGAAAGATTGACTTCCCGGAGCGGTGCACGCAAGTAACTAATCGAACTCTCCGGCTCTACGAGCCTGTGAGGACTTAGTTTCAAAGCGGACAGAGCTGAGATAGAGCACACCCTACCCGCTGGACATGGCCTGCTCACGCTCAGAAACGCTTCCTGTGAATTGTTGTCTCATTCATAGCAAGCTTTTGCACATTACGAAAGGGTCAAAGGGTCTAGCACTAAAGTTTTTGAAGGTCATTTTTGATTTGAGATAGCCGGAGTCCACGTGTCATAGTCAGTATCAGTTTGAGAGAGCGCCACTCGAGTGAGCGCACTTCTGAATCGGCTTGACTCATAATGAGACCTGGCCTACTCTGGTTGCAATCTCCCCCAGAGAAGCGCGCAGTCCCGGTTTTTACCGGTGTCTGCATCCAGGCCGACGAGCTCCAAGGCCGTGGCGAGGCGTGCGAAAAAGCGAGAATTATATGAGCGAATTACTCCCGGTGCTGCTCGTGGAAGACGAAGAGCTTCTGCTCTCTTTTTTGGAGACAGCTTTGGAGCGGGGCGGAGTGAAGGTTACCGGCGTAACATCGGGAGGCGAGGCGCTGAGGCTGCTGGAGCGCGGAAAGTTTGCGGGCATTGTCTCCGATCTGAGAATGCCGGGCGAAATCGGTGGCGCGGAGCTCTTTGAATGGGTGCAGAAGAATCGTCCGGCGCTGGTTTCGCGCTTTCTCTTCATAACCGGCAGCGTCAGTGCCCCCTATGCGAAAGAGGTCCGGGAGCGCACCCGGGCGGTGTTTATCGAAAAGCCATTCCGGATTGCGCAACTGATTGAGATGATTCACAAAATTACCGCGCCGCAGGAGCAGGCACATGTCTGATCTGCCGCCCATCCGGCTGTTGATCGTGGATGATCAGCAGAGCATCTCGAGCCTCTGCTGCAGCCTGGGGCAGACGATGGGGTTGGCCTGCTTCCAGGCGCATAGCGTCGAGGAGGCGCTGAAGCGGTTGGACGACCTTGCGCCGGAGCTGATCCTGGCAGACCTGATGCTGCGCAATGGCTCCGGCCTGGAATTGCTGGCCGAAGCGAAGAAGCGCTTGCCGCTCACCGAAGTTGCGCTGATGAGCGCCTACGGAACGATTGCAAGCGCAGTGCAGGCGATGCGCCTGGGCGCCTACGATTTTATCGTCAAGCCGTTTCGGGTTGGGGAGTTGAAGGTGGTTCTGGAGCAGATGTCCGAAAAGGTCCAGTTGGTGCGCGAGAACGCATCGCGCCGGCAGCCGGTGAGTGCGGCGGAGGCGGCGGTGCTGACATGCACGGACCTGCAAGAGGTGGAGCGCTTGACCATGCAGCGGGTATTCGAACAGGTGGACGGAGATAAAGAGCAGGCGCAGAAATTGCTGGGGATCTCGCGGGCGACGCTATATCGGAAGATCAAACGTTACGGAATCCAGGTGCAGCAGGTTCGGCCGGAAGAAGTGGCTCGCGAGACGGTGGAACGAGTGCTACTCTTGTCTCAAAGATGAGACGAGAGCAGCCGGCATTGCAAAGAAGTCACTTTGGAGTTACTTCCGCAGGAGCGGTGTTGGCTGTTAAGTTACGTTTTGATTCCGGGGAGCGGTGTCTGTTGCGGTATTGAGCCGCTGAGGATTCATGAGATGTGTTGCAGCATCTCTCATCGCTGGCTATCGAAGTGCGAAGAAATCGAGGTGCGTCGTGCTGAAAAAGATTCTGATCGTTGACGATTCACAAGCCGAGAGCCGATTGATGCAATCCTTTTTGCAGGGCGCGGGATATTCAGCGGTTTCCTTGAGTGACCCGCTGCGCATCGAGCAGACGCTGGCGTCCGAGCATCCGAATTTGATTCTTCTGGATGTGGTGATGCCGGGGAGAAATGGCTTCCAAGCCTGCCGCGAACTGAAGCGGAGCCAGGAGTTTGGCGGTATTCCGATCGTGCTGGTGAGTTCGAAGGACGGCGAGAGCGACAAGTTCTGGGGCATGCAGCAGGGCGCCGACGGCTATGTAATCAAGCCGTTCACCGGTGAGCAACTGGTGGGCGAAGTACAGAGGGTGATCGGATAATAGATGGCCACACCGCCGAACAACGCGCCGCCGCAGGAGCCGCTCCTTTTGGATCCCGAGTTCGGGTCCGAGGCGGAAGTCGAGGCTGTTCAGCCGGCGCTGCCGCAGGAGCAGTACTGCATCTTCCGCTCGGGACGGGAGCGCTATTGCCTGCATGTGCTGGAAGTGGATGAGGTGGTGGAGTGGCCTCGGTTGACGAATCTGCCGCTGTCACCGCCGTTCCTGATGGGCGTCTTCAACTTGCGCGGAACGATCGTTCCGGTGGTGGACATCGCGTTTACCGAGGTGCGGCGGGCGGATATGCCGCCCAAGCAAGTGGTTGTCGCCTGCCTGCGCGGCCGAGATACAGAGCCCGATGTGCGCCTGGGATTGGCGGTGGATGAGGTGATTGGAACCCACAGCACCAGTGAGCCGTTGATGAAGGACGAAGCGCCGCGGGATGTGCCGCACTGTGGCGGAATGCTGCGACACGGAGAGCGCCTGGCACTGGCGCTGGATCTGAAGCGGGTGCTGGAGTCGTTTCCAGTGGGTTCGATTTAGCGGGTTCGATTGAAAGCGGAAGGAAGTTGAGTTTCCGCCGCGAAAGTTTCAGGGCGCTAGGCGCTCGAGTGTGAGGCGAAGCGTGGGTGCATCTGGCCTGTCGCGTTGTCCTGGAGGTCTTATGAAAGGTCGTCTGAATTCGGCAATTATCGCCTTGGTGGTGGTGAATCTACTAGCCACGGTTGCGGTGTTTGGGCTCGCCTATGCGGCTGGCGCTAAGTCTGGGGGCAAATCGCTTCTCAATGTGGGAGCGCTGCCGTCGGACGCCTTGATTCCGCTGCTTGGCGCGGCGGCCTTCCTGGTGATCGGCTCACTGTTTGTGCTCTTCCGGCTCTCGAATAAGGTTTCCGAGCCGGTGAAAAAACTGGCGGAGTTTGCCGAGCAGGTGGGCGCGGGAGACTTCAACGCGCGCCTTGCCCAGGGCGGCAACGACGATTTCGGCTTTATCGCGATTCACCTGAATCAGGCGGTGGAAAAGGCTTCGCAGGCTATGCAGGACGAAGAGGCACAGCGCAACCTGCAGCGTTCGGTGACCGACTTCCTGACCGTGGTAAGCCAGATTGCGCGCGGCGACCTGACCCTTCGGGGCGCGGTGACCAGCGATGCGCTCGGCAATGTGGTGGACTCGGTCAACTACATGCTCGACAACTTTACCCAGGTGCTGCGCCGAGTGCGCGATGCCGCCGGTGACGTCTCGACCAGCGCCAACCAGATTCTGAACGCCTCCGAGGCGATGGCCAAGGGCGCCACGCAGCAGGACCACGAGATCACCAACACCTCGTCGGCGGTCGAAGAGCTGACGGTTTCGATGAAGCAGGTAAGCAACAACGCCGAAGCCAGCGCCGAGGCGGCTAGGCGTGCACTCGATGCCGCCGAGCAGGGCAACCGCTCGGTGCGCGACACCTTGGAAGGAATGCAGCGCATCCGCTCCAGCGTGCAGGCCACGGCCAAAAAGATCAAATCGCTCGGCGACCGCTCGCTGGAGATCAGCGAGATTATCAACGTGATTAACGACATCACCGAGCAGACGAACCTGCTGGCGCTCAACGCTGCGATTGAGGCGGCGCGCGCAGGCGAGGCGGGCCGCGGATTTGCGGTGGTGGCCGATGAGGTCCGGAAGCTGGCTGAGCACTCGCGCACCGCGACCAAAGATATTGCGGCGTTGATCAAGGCCATCCAGGCCGAGACCAATGAGGCCGTGGTGGTGATGGAAGAGGGAACGCGCGAGGTGGAAGTGGGGGCGAGGCTGGCCGACCAGGCAGGCAAGGCTCTGGAGGCAATCTCGGCGGTGGTGCGGCAGTCGGCCGAGCTGGTGCAGGAGATTTCACTTGCCAGCAAGCAGCAGGTGCGCGGCACCGAGGGCGTGGCCAACGCCATGCAGATCATTTCCAGCATTACGCACCAGACCTCGCAGGGCGCGCGGCAGACGGCGCGCAGCACGGAGCTGATGGTGCAGATGAGCGAACAGTTGAACGAGGCGCTGTCGCAGTTCCGGGTACAGGCGGCAACCGCGCAGCAACCCCAGCGGAAAGAGTTGCAGGCGGGCGCGGTGCGCACGCAATCCGCAAACTAAGGTTTTGCAGGAGCAGGTGGCGTAGCAGGTGAACGACACGGGCATCAATCCGGTGCTGACCGAGCACGAGGTGCGGGAGTTGCAACTGCTCATCGAGCAGCGCTCCGGCATGGTGTTCGATGAGTCGCGCGAACGCTTCCTCACCTCGCGCGTGGTTGAGCACATGCATCGCAAACGCCTGAGCTACGGCATGGAACTACTGCGCCTGGTGCGCAGTTCCAACGTGGAATACGACACCATGCTGGAGCGGCTGCTGACCCAGGAGACCCGCTTTTTGCGCTATCCGGGACTGTTTTCCGCGTTTCAGCAGTGTGTGGTGCCACAGATCCAGGAGCGCAAGTTCTGGGAGAAGGACTCGACGTTGCGCATCTGGAGCGCGGGCTGCGCCAGCGGCGAAGAGCCGTACTCCATCGCACTTAGCATCTGCGAGGCGGCCGGCTCCGGCACGCCGATTGAGACAGGCATCACGGCTACCGACATCAGCCGCGAAGCCCTGCAGCGCGCCGAGCGCGGGGTGTATCACGAGCGCGTGCTGGACAACTTATCGCCGAGCCAGATCGCCACGTACTTCAGCCGCGTCGCTGACGGGTACAAGGTGAAGCCGGTGCTTCGCGAGATGGTTAAGTTCGCGCCGATGAACCTGGCCGAGCCGCTGTACCTGGGACGCTTCGACTGCATCTTCTGCATGAACGTATTGATTTATTTCAGCGAGGAGTTGCGCCACCGACTGATTCAGCGCTTCTACGAGTATCTGGAGCCGGGCGGTTATCTCTTTCTCGGCCACGCCGAATCCGTGGCACACGCTCCGGTGAAGTTCAACCAGACGATCATGCACGGAACAAGGCTGCTGCAGAAGCCGCTGCAACGCGCGGCACAGGCAGGGGAGGAGCTATGAACGGCGCCAGCCCGGAGATGATCGAACTTTTCCTTGCCGAAGCCAGCGAGCACCTCCAGTTCCTTCGCGAATACTCGGGCATTCTGCAGGACCCTTATCCGCTCTATGAGGATATCGAGCGCCTCTACATCTCGGCTCATGGTGTAGCCGGCACGGGCGGAACCTATGGCTACGAGTTCTTCCAGGAGGTCGCCGGAAAACTGGCGCACATCTTCCAGTACGCCATGAACGCAACCATCAGCCCGGAGGCTACTGCCCCGCTGGTGGAGTTCATCTACGAAGCTATCGCGGTGCTTGAGAGCGACCTCATTATGGTGAGCGCGACCGGGACCGAGTCAGTCGACGATATTGCGGCATTCAAGTTGCGCTATCCTTTCGCGTTTCAGGCCCCGCCGCCTACGATGGACGCGACTACGGAAGCTCCGCAGGGACCCGAAGCTGTGCCACCCGAAGCTGTGCCAGAACCCAAGCCAGCCCCGGCACAGCCTCCAACGCAGGAGCCAGCACGCGCTACAACTCCTCCTCCTGTTCCTCCACCCACGCGCCGTGTCTCGGACAGGGCAGTATCATCGGCCCCGACTGCAGCACCGTCTGCCGCATCGACAGCGGCATCAACTGCAATACCAGCTGCACCTGCCGCTGCTGCACCGGTTGCACCCGTCTCTGCTCCTGCCGCTCCCGGCGCAACGCCCAACATAGCGAAGCCGGCTGCGGCGATACCTGCGGTACCGCTCACCGACACAGCCCGGCCTGTTGCTCCCGCGCGGCCCCCGGTTTCAACGCCCGTTTCGACGCAGCCCGTGGCTGCGCCGCCAACTTTCCCTGCGCCCAAGGCGGCACCCCAGCTCGCACCTCAGCCGCCCGTGGCGGCAAAGATTTCTATCGAGAATGTTCCGGAGCTGGAGGTCGATGAGCCGATTCCCGCCGAGGTGCTGGAATTTTTCGTGCCCGAGGTCGAGGAGCATCTGCAGACGATCACCGATTGCCTGCTGGCGCTGGAGGCGAACCCGAACACCGAGGACATTCACCGCCTGTTCCGATCCATGCACACCATTAAAGGATCGGCCGCGCAGGTGGGTTGGCAGCGCATCTCCACGATCGCCCATCGCGCCGAAGACCTGATCGGGCGGCTGCGCGACGGTGAATTGAAGCCGAGCGCGACCATCATCGACCTCTGTCTGGAATCGGTCGATGTGCTCAAGAGATTGATCTACCGGCAGTGGGAGGACGAGGGCTGCTTCCAGCTTGCGGCGCGTACGCTGATCGCACGGCTGGATCAGATCGCGCCCGCCGAGAGCGAGGACGACGCGCCGGCCACCGCTGCTCTGACTACGCCGGTTGCGACCGCTGCGCCGGCTGCCGCAGTGCTCGTTCCTGAAGCTCCCGCTGATGTGGCTGAGCCGCTGGCCGCGCCGGTCATGGCGATCGAGAGTGCGCCGTTATCGCCGATGGCTTCATTGGCCGCGGAGCTTGGTGCTGAATTCGCTCAATCTTCCCAAAGCAATGCCGGAGACGTGCGCGCAGAGGATGCAAAGGACACTTCAAAGGAGCAGCCGAAGGGAGCTCTGACGGAGCCGCCGATTGAGGCCGCGAAGCTGGGAGCGCCTGAGCCGTTGCCCGCGCCAGGTCTGCCAGTTGGCATGGCGCAATCGAAATCGGTGCGTATCGGGCTGGAGCGGCTGGACCGCATGATGAACGCAGTGGGCGAACTGGTCATCAATCGCACTCGAATGCTGGGCCGGCTGGCGGAGTTGGAGAGGCTGGCCGAGGTGCTGAATTTCTCCAAGGGCCGCATGAGCGACAAGGTCTGGGAATTTCAGGACAAGTACGAATTTATCCGCATCAATGCCGCGCCCACGGTTTCCTCAATGTCCTGGCCGGGCTCGTCGGTGGGGACTCAGGGCGGCTACGGCACGTCAGAGTTTGGCGGCTATGGTGGAGGAGGCTACGGAGCACCGGCCTTTGGCAACCCAGGCTTCGGAGGATCGGATTTCGGAAATTCCGGGTATGGCGCTTCAGGCTATGGAAGTCCGTACAGTGGACATTCGGAGTTCAGCGAACTGGAAATGGATCGCTACGACGATTTCGGCATTCTCTCGCGCTCGCTGACGGAAATTTCAGCCGACATCTCGGAAGTGCTGACCCAGCTCGATGGCTTTGTGCGCCGCGTGGACGGCGATATCGACGAGTTCACCAAGCTTGCGCATCGCCTGCAGGATGAAATTACGCAGGCGCGCATGGTTCCGATCGGCAACCTGTTCACGCGCATCGCGCGCACGGTTCGCGATGCCGCCAAGGCGAGCAACAAGCAGGTGGAACTGACGCTTGGGGGAGCCGAAACCGAGCTCGACAACAACATCATTCAGCAGATTGCCGACCCCTTGCTGCACCTGGTTCGCAACGCCGTGGCGCACGGCATCGAGCGCGCGGATGAGCGCTACGAGGAGGGCAAGCCCGACCAGGGCAACATCGCGGTTCGCGCCTACCACAAGGGAAACCATATTTATATTGAGGTGGAAGACGATGGCCGCGGCGTGGACTTTGAGCGCGTGCGGGCCACGGCGGTAGAGAGCGGATTGTTCTCGGCGGACGAAGCCGCGGGGCTGAGCCGCCGCGAGGTGCTGGACCTGCTCTTCCGTCCCGGCTTCTCCACGGCACCGCGCCGCACCGAACTGGCAGGCCGCGGGGTGGGACTCGACGTGGTGCGCTCGAATGTAAGCAACCTGAATGGGGAGGTCGAGATCGAGACCGAGAAAGGGATCGGCTCGCGCTTCACACTCAAGGTTCCGCTCACGCTGATCATCTCGCAGGCGCTGTTTGTGCAGTGCGGCGGGCAGACCTTCGCATTCCCCTTGGGCTTTGTGGAGGAGATTCGCCGCATTCGGCCCAGCGATATCGAAGACGTTGGCGGCAAGCTGATCACCAAGGTGCGCGATGTGGTCACCGAGATTGTGCGGTTTGACGAGGCTCTGCAGCTTCCGCGCCTGGAGCCGATGAATGGATATCTCCGACTGGTGCTGGTGAATGTCGCCGGGAGACAGGTGGGCGTCGTCGTCGAGGAAGTTCTGCGGAAAGATGAAATCGTAATCAAGAATCTGGGCGAGTATTTGCGCCATGTGAAGATGTTCCCAGGCGCGACCATTGCGCCCGATGGCAGCCTGATTCTGCTGGTCGATCTCAATCGCCTCATCATGGGCGAAGCCATTGAACGCCGTCCGCTGACCACCGCGATGAACGCGGCGCGGCTATTCCTGCCGGGCGCAATCGCCGTGGCGCGTGGTGAGATTCCTGCTGCTGCGATTGATGTTGTGGAGAAGGAAAAGCTGGTGGTGCTGGCCGACGACTCGATCAGCGTACGCAAATTTGTGGGACGCATGCTGGAGAAGGCGGGCTATCGCGTAAAGCTCGCTTGCGACGGGCTGGAGGCGCTGGAGATTGCCACCACGAACCAGTGCGACCTGGTCATCACCGATCTGGAGATGCCGCGCACGAACGGTTATGAATTGATCCTGCATTTGCGGCAGACGCCGAGCACAGCCAATGTTCCGGTGATGGTTGTGACCTCGCGCGCCGGGGCCAAGCATCGCGACCGCGCCATCAAGGAAGGCGCGGCGGCTTTCATGGTGAAGCCGGTGCAGGAAGAGTCGTTCATCGCGCAGGTGGTGGAGTTGATCGGGAGTTCGGGACAGGCGATGGCCGCGCCCGTGGTGCAGTGAGAGAAAGACGATGACGAATATCGACAAAATTCGGGTGTTGGTCGCCGACGATTCCGCGTTCATGCGCAAGGTGCTGGTCAGCATTCTCGACTCCGACGGCTCGTTTGAGGTGGTGGGGGAAGCCCGCGACGGACGCGAGGCAGTGGAGCAGTCCGCCAAACTCAAGCCAAACGTCATTACGATGGACATCAACATGCCGCACATGGATGGACTGCAGGCGACGGAAATCATCATGTCCACCGAGCCCCGGCCCATCCTGATCGTCAGCTCGGAATCGAGAGAGGGGGCCAAGGCCACCCTGCGCGCACTGGAATTGGGCGCCATCGACTTTTTGGCCAAGCCCACCAGCGCCATCGATCTTGATATGAGCAGCGTGCGTGACGAACTGGTGCGAAAGCTGCGCACCGCCTCCAAAGTTCGAGTGATCCGGAACCTTTCGCGCTCCGCCGAGTCGGCCATGCCTGCGCTGGGCCCGTTGGAACCCCTCGCGGCGTACGCGGTGAATGACAGTTCGGGACCGCCGGTTGCAGTGCTGGCCGCCTCAACCGGAGGTCCGGCGACGCTGATGAAGCTGGTGCCGCAATTTCCCCGGGATTTTCCCGGCGCGGTGCTGGTGGTGCAGCACATGCCCGGAGCTTTTACCTCCCAGTTTGCCGAACAGCTTGCCTCGGTGTCACAGCTTCCGGTCAAGCAGGCGGAGAACGGCGAGACCCTTCGTGCCGGACAAGTGTACGTCTGTCCCGGCGACAGTCATCTTCGCCTGGTTGCGCCCGGGCGTGTTGTGCTCGATAGCGGCCCGCGCATTGCTGGCTACCGGCCGAGCATCGACGTGGCACTGGAGTCGGTGGCAGCGCTGACGGGCCGCAATGCGACGGTTGCCATCCTTACGGGAATGGGGAATGACGGAGCGCGCGGGGTGATGGCGATTCAGGAAAGCGGCGGTTTGGTGCTGGCCCAGGATGAGTCCACCTCGGTGATCTTCGGAATGCCGGCTGAGGCGATCAAGACCGGTGCAGTGGAGCAGGTTCTGCCGCTGCAGCAGATTGCGGCGGCGATCTCGCGGCGGGTTGCGGGCCATCGGGCTGCGGCGCGGGGGGCTGCATCGCGGGCTGCGTCCTTATGAGCTTGAAAAGGTTGAGCGGCGGGGAGATGCGAGCCTCATGGCGGATGCGGTGAAGGAGAGCGGGCGTCGTCCACTGTTCATTTCGCGGACGGCCAAGCCGGTTGCGGTCACCGCGGGACCAGTTATCCTGTTCACCGCCGGAGGCGTGCGCTTTGCCGTACTGTCCAGCGAGGTCGAGGAGATCCGGGATCGTGACTATCGTACTGCGATTCGTAAACTAAAGGGTCCCGAGCCGGTCGATTTTGCATTGCAAGTGGGCCTTGGAGCCGGGATACTGGAGCGTTTCGTGGTGCTGAAGCCGGGCGAATATTCGCTGGGCGTCACCGAGGTTGAAAGAATGGCGAGTTTGCCCAGAATGGTGCCGCTGCCGAGCCTGTTCCGTGGCGCGGAACGCCAGTGGTATCGCGGGTTGCTATTGCTGGAGAACGAGGTAGTTCCGCTCGTAAGAGCTGAGTATTGGCGCAAGCCTCTGCTGCAGGCGAAAGGGATTGGAGACCGGTATGAATGACACGACGCGATTCGTGACGTTTCCCCTGGGCGAGGAGTGCTATGCGCTGGACTCCAGCCAGGTGAAGGAACTGGTCATGCCCAGCCGCGTCTACTCGTTTCCCCACACCATGCAGTCGCTGCAGGGGGTGCTGGTACGCAGCGGAGGCGTGATTCCCGTTTGCGACTTGGGCAAAGCCTTTCGCAAAGGCACGCAGCCCAGCCTCTACCTGGTGGCGCAATGTAATTACGCGGGACGGGCCGAAACCGTGGCCATTCCGGTGACTGGCGGCTGCGAACTGGTGCAAGGCGAGCGCGTGGAAGCGGGCGAAGATGTACCTTTCGGCGCTGGCCTGTTGAGCACCCCAGGCGGCACTGTCCCTCTTTTGGACCTGGATCAGGTTGTGGCACACTGCATTCAACCCGCCAACGTGTTGGCCGGGGAGGCAAAGTGATGAGCAGCAACTCAGAGGCTCTCAACCAGCGAATTCTGGTGATCGACAGTAATGTATTTTTCGCGCGGCGGCTGACCGAGGCTCTCAAGGGGCAAGGCTTTGACGTAGTGCACAGCACGCAGGCTACTTATGCGCTCACCATGCTGGAGTGGCAAGCGCCGACCGCGATCCTGTGCGCCACGAATCTGCGCGAGCTCAACGTTTTCGATTTGCCGAAGATACTGCACAACGACGCCGCCACCACCAACATCCCGATCCTTGCCATGGGCGATGGAGGCGACCAGTCGCTGATGGAGGCATTCCGCGCCGGGTGCGACGATTACATCGACCGCCGGCGAGGTCCGGAAAACATCGCCGCACAGGTGCGAACCTTTCTGCTCAGCCGACAGGAGGGATTTCATCCCACCCAGATGCTGGAATCGGAGCAGACCGTGCTGGAGGGCAGCCTCTCGCATCTCGACCTGCCCGGCGTGATTCAGATGCTCTCTCAATCGCGTCAGTCGGGCGTGCTCTACATTAATGCGGAGTCGCTCGACGGAACCGTCTTTTTTGGCCGCGGCGAGGTGCTACACGCGGAAGTGGGCGAGATCATCGGCAACGAAGCGGTGATCAAAATCGTGAAGAATTGCAATGGCGTGGAGCGGGGCGTGTACAAGTTCGTGCCCGGCCTGCTGGCCGCCACACGAACGGTCTTCCGTTCTGTGACCGAATTGATGCTGGACGCGCTGCGCGAACTCGACGAAGAACGCGCCGCCAACGATGGGGGATATAGATGAGCGCAAAGCCGGTGGTTTATTTTATCGACGACAGCGCAACCATGCGCGAGGTGATCAAGATCGCCTTCCATCGCGAAGATCTGGATGTCATCACCTGCCATGATGCCAGCAGCGCGCTGGATCTGATGGATCATAGCGCACCCAATGTGGTGATCAGCGACGTGATCATGCCGGGCCGCGACGGCTATGAGGTCTGCCAATACATCAAGCAGCATCCGCGTTTTTCGCAAACCCCGGTGATCCTGATGTCGGGCGTGGTGAACAAGGGAGTGGCCGAGCGCGCCTTCGCCGTGCAGGCCAATGAATTGATCCGCAAGCCATTCCAGCCGCAGGATCTGATCGCGCGGGTGCGCCATCTGCTATCAGCTCCGGAGGAGGCCGAGGCGGACAACACACAGGCACACGACGATGCCAGTGCGGTGCTGAGCAGCATCTTCAGCGGTCCCATGCCGGCCCGCGCCGGTCATGCTCAATCGCGCATTACGGGACCGGTGCCGGTGCCTCCGCGGGTCACGCCGCGTCCGCCGTCGCCCTCCATTGCCGCCACCGTTGCGGCCGCAATGCAGCCGCCCGTGGTGGCGCCACCGGTTTCGATTCCCGGAGCCCAGATTACGGGTTCGGCACAGATTGCTGTACCGCCGCCGCAGCCCGGCCGCGTGCCGCCGCCGCCGATGCCCGGCAACTCTTCAGAGACGGGAAAAATGCGGCTGGAAATGCTGCGGCTGCAAAGCCAAATCAAAAAACTTGAGAGTGAATTGCTGGCCGAACGCGAATACTCCAAGGCCCTGGAGCAGCACGTCACCACATTGCAGGAGTACGACTAGCCCGCTCTCTTATACGCAGAAAAGCCCGGATCGCTCCGGGCTTTTTCGTTTGCGCTGATTACAACAGCGTGAAGCCGTTCAGGTAATTGCCAAAATGGGATAGTGAGAGACAAGGGCTGTTGCCGCCAGCTATCGGGATCAGCCCTTTTCCACGCTGGTTTCCCAACCGTCGTATTCGGCTCGATGTTGCTGTGCAATGCGAAACAACTCGATCACTGATTTGTCGATTTCTTCAGCAGTGACCGCTTGCTTGCGGAAGAATGTTAAACCGAACGGGCGAGGGGCTTTTCCTCCGACGGACTCCCGCGTCATGTATCCGAGGTGAGTGATGGCGGTGTGGAACTGTTCCCGGTCTGTTTCTGCCTCGAAGTACACCCAGTGCGTTACCTCGCGCACAATGGCATGATTGTCACCCTCGCGTTCTAGCACGTCGAGAACGTTGCGGTTCCTCATCTTCTGCAACTCTTCGTCCGGCGGATAGAGAACGGTCAGGTATTGATTCCAGTTCCGATCTTCCTGTAAACCAAAACTAATTCGGTAGTCTCTGAACTTGTCGCGAACATCGGCTATACAATCTTCAAACGCCTCGCAATGTTCGCCGTAATAGTAGAACTCTCGTCGTCCTTGTGTCGTGATTCGGCCGGACAAGATAGCCCCACAGCGTGGTTGCATCTGCGCGTCCAACTCGTCTTCAATTTTGTACAAAATCGGAGCTTCGTTTGAGTCAGAAAGGCCATCAGTTCGGGGCGATTCGAAGTAAACCCAAACCCACAGCAACCAGCTCTTGTTGGGTATGGGCACGTTAGGTCTCAGTCCTAGATTCAGGTAAATCGAGGCCAGTTTACTGTTGACATTGCAGATATAAGAGTTCCACTCGTCAGCCATTATCAGTCGATTTTAGAATACCTGTTGGAGTTCTGCGATAGTGGACGAAATATCACGCATTATGAAAGGGCGCCCCTTTGGAGTAGGTTATGAGCGTCGAAACTCACCTACACAAGGAGCACCCTTCTTATGACAAGCGTGAAGTATATCGGCCTTGATGTTCACCAAGCAACCATCGTCATAGCCGTTCGCGACGAGAGTGGCAAGCTGATCATGGAGTCGGTGGTAGAGACCCGCGCTTCCACCATTCTTGATTTCATCGACGGCCTCCGCGGCAAACTGTTCGTCGCCCTGGAGGAGGGGATCTCGGCCGACTGGCTGTACAACGTTCTGAAGCCGCATGTCGACTACGTCATAGTCTGCGATCCGCGAAAGAGCTCCAAGATGAAGGCGGGCAGTAAAAACGACCACATCGACGCCCGCGATCTGTCGGAGTTGCTGCGCGGTGGCCAGTTGCAACCGGTCTATCACGGCGATGCTGGAGTCCGAACGCTGAAGGAACTGGCGCGCAGCTACATGACACTGACCGAAGACGTGACCCGGGTGATGAACCGCATCAAGTCGGTGTATCGCAGCCAGGCGATTCGTTGTGCCGGTCCACGAGTGTACTCCGCCCGCTACCGCTCGGAGTGGCTCGATCAGCTACTGCAGCCTGGCCAGCGTCGCCGAGCTGAGCACTTGCACCAGCAGTTCGACCTGTTGCAACCGCTGCGCCAGCAAGCACGACAGGAGTTACTGAAGGAGAGCCAGAGGTACCCGGCGCGGGCGACGCTGCAGAAGATTCCCTGGGTGGGACCGATTCGCGCTGCACTGCTGATTGCGCTCGTCCAGACTCCGCATCGTTTTCGCACCAAGCGACTGTTCTGGGCCTACATCGGACTGGGAGTAGAGACGCATAGCAGCGCCGATTACCAGATCAAGAATGGCGAGCTGCAACGGTCGAAGAAGAAGTCCTCGACCCGCGGCTTGAACGTCAACCACAACCACGATCTCAAGCACCTATTTAAGAGCATGGCAGTTTCTGCCAGCACCCGGCGCGGACTGATGCGGGACTATTACGAAGGCCTGCTGGCGAAGGGCGTTCGGCCGGCGATGGCGCGGCTGACTCTGGCGCGCAAGTTCGCGGCGATCGTATTAGTGCTCTGGAAGAAAGGAGAGAACTTCGATCCGAAGAAACTGACATCGCAAGCAGCTTGAGAGCCTCGATAAAGATTCCGTCTCGACCATGACACGTCGTGTTCGCACGGACCTTTGAGGCTCTTCGGTCGAGGGTGAGTATCCACTACTTGGCTCGGCAATGTGTGCTTCGGCACCAAGCCTCCGAAATCACCCTATGCCCCCTCGGACAACCGAACAAAGCTGTAGGCCTCGAGTCTCCGATAGAACCATATGGTTGCCACTGCAACCAACGTCTTGCTTGCGTAGCCTCGAATCCGGACGAAGCTGTACTCAGTGTCATGACGACGACGGAAACAATCGAGCATGGGCGTGCTGCTGCGCAGCCCACCCATCCAAGAAACTGCCGCGCGGAACAAAGGGGCTGGATGCCACAGAGGGGCTTGATGCCACGAGAGTGGAGCGCCTTCCAGTCATGGGGAGAAGAATTTCTCTTGACATCCCCTTTCATAGAGCCAAGTACCTCACAATCCCGAAACAGAACTCTAGCCCATTTTCAGGTGGCAGCATTCTGTTGGGTCTTCCGCATATTTGGTGATGATGCGGTGGGGTGTGTCATGGCTTTTGATTCTTCCAGGTTTTATTTGGCATGAAGGACGCGGTGACGCAGCAAGTCGAAGCTGGCGCGGCCATACATCGAGCGCTTGATCAGCTTGAGGCGATGTACGTGGCCTTCGACTTGCCCGTTGCTCCAGGGGTGCGTGAGGGCTGCATGCACAGCGGCGTTGTCACGTCGAAGGTGCCGGGCGAAGTGAACCATGGGACTGTTCTCAGCTGCGTTCAACCAACCCGGCCAGGCTGCAGCCTCACGCTGCCGCACGATGCGGAAGAACTCTCTGGCCAACTGTACGCATTGAGCGATCTCTGGCGATCGGCTACAGAGTTCCTCGATCATTGGTTCGGTTTGATTTGATCGATTCAAGATCATCCAGGTCGCCGACCGCGGCGACAGATGTGGAGCAGCCACAGCAACTCTACGGCGACCCAATCGACGATTGCGGGCTTCGGACTGCTGATAAGTCCAATTGCGCACCATTCGAGATTGTCCGCCATAACCTCGCTCTCGAAGTTCACGCCAGAGTTGGGCTGCATTATGGCAGCCCTGGTCCCAACGTTGCTCCAGATACTCGCGGTGGCAATCCAGTTGGCTTGCGCGCTGAACTGGCGCGCGTTCCGGGAAACCGCTAGTGCGGACCCAGCTACGAATTGTGCGCCGATCAAGGCTGAAGGCGCGAGCGATCTCCGCTTCCGACCAGCCTTCGCGCAGTCTCCCCATGACCTCTTCGTAGCGCGCCAAGCGAAGTTCGCGGTTTCTCGATTTCTGAGCTTCACGTTGAGATTGCGGCTTTTCGGAGTCCCCGCTTGCAGGTGGCTCTGACATTCCACTCACAGCCCTGGCAACCTCATTCATCAGACGATGATGCGGCGACAGGGCGCTGGTCAGTGCCTCGCTCACGTTGCGCAACAGGTGCCAACGGTCAGCCACCTGGAGAGCATTGGGCGCAGCCTCTGTTGCAGCCTGGGCGTAAAGGCTGGCACGATCGCGGCTGATAATCTCCGCTCCAGGGTGGGACAGAAGCCACTGCGACGTGCTCTCTCTGGAACGGTCGGGAAGCAGATCGATAACCTTGCCTCGCTCCAAGTCGCACAGGATCGTTCCATAACGATGTCCCTTACGCCATGCCCAATCGTCGATGCCCAACACACGTGGTCCATCACCACGGTGACCGCTTGCCCTCTGACGCAAATGTCGCAGCAGCGTTGATCCACTTGTCAGAATTCCCAGTTGTTCAGCCAGTCGTGAGCCAGCTGAGCCGCCCAAGGCAAGAGTGATCTCTCCGAGCGCATCGATCAGACGGCATGTACGCCGGCCATGCCGCCCGACCGTGTTTGGCAATCGCTCAGTGAAGATGCGCTGACCACACTCCTCGTCATCGCAGAAGAACCGTCGGACCTGCAACTCGACACATACCGGAATCCCTTCCCAAGGAAGGTCACTCAGTCGGCGCCGGTACCGACTATGGACATGTCGAGATGAACGATGGCAACTGGGACAGCGACTCTCTAACTGGACGGCCCGCAAAACCATCGAAAGCCGTCGCCGCCCGTCGCAACGCAATTCTTCAAGAGCGACCTCGCTAGCATCTGGAACCAATGTCCGTTGTCCCATAGGCTTCGCCGGAGATCGCCAGAGCTTGCTTACGGTTTACACCTGTTCCGCCAACTCGGGAAGTATCACCAAATATGCGGAAGACCCATTCTGTTGTATTCGGCATTTACGCCACCCCGCTCACGTAAACAGAAACTCCTTCGTCCTCAGCTCCTTCACCGCATCGCGCAGCTTCGCCGCGCGCTCAAACTCAAAGCGCTTGGCGGCCTCGCGCATATCCTCTTCCATCTTCACGATGAAGGCATCGAGTTGCTCCTGCGAGTGGAACTCCGGCAGCCCATCGTTCTCCACCGGAATCTCCGCGTAGTCGGCGGCGATCACGTGCGCCAGCGACATATCGGCCGAGCGGCCCACGCTTTGCGGTGTGATGCCGTTCTCCTCGTTGTAGGCCTCCTGAATGGCGCGGCGGCGGTTGGTCTCGCCGATGGCGTTGCGCATCGAGTCGGTCATGCGGTCGGCGTAGAGAATCGCGCGGCCTTCGATGTGGCGGGCGCAGCGGCCAATCGTCTGAATCAGAGAGCCCGCCGAGCGCAGAAAGCCTTCCTTATCCGCGTCCAGAATTGCCACCAACGAAACCTCGGGCAGGTCCAGCCCCTCGCGCAATAGATTGATACCGATCAATACATCGAACTCGCCCTTGCGCAGATCGCGCAGGATGTTGATCCGCTCCAGAGTTTCGATCTCCGAATGCATGTAGCGGCAGCGCACCCCAACCTCGCTGTAGTATTCGGCAAGGTCTTCGGCCATGCGCTTGGTGAGCGTAGTTACGAGCACGCGCTCACCTTTTTCCGCGCGCAACCGAATCTGATGCAGCAGATCGTCGATCTGGCCCTTGACCGGGCGCACCTCCACCTGCGGATCGACCAGTCCGGTGGGGCGGATAATCTGCTCCACGATGACGCCTGAGGATTTCGTCAGCTCATAGGGACCGGGTGTGGCGCTCACGTAAATTGCCTGGTTCACGCGGGCCTCGAATTCCTCGAAGGTGAGCGGTCGGTTGTCGAGGGCGCTCGGCAGGCGGAAGCCGTATTCGATGAGGTTCTGCTTGCGCGAGCGGTCGCCATGCCACATGCCGCGCACCTGCGGTGCTGTCTGGTGAGACTCGTCCATAAAGAGCAGGTAGTCGCGCGGCACATAGTCGAGCAGCGTCGGCGGAGGCTCGCCCGGAAGGCGTCCGGTGAAGTGCCGCGAGTAGTTCTCAATGCCGTGGCAGAAGCCCATCTCCTTGATCATCTCAAGGTCGAAGCGGGTACGCTGATGGATGCGTTGCGCCTCGACGATGCGCCCCTGATTTTCCAGCTCCTTCTCCCACCACAGCATCTCCTGCACGATGGAATCGATTGCCGCGCTTTTGGTCTCGGGCTTCATGACGTAGTGCGATTTGGGATAGATGGGCAGGCGCTGGTATTTGTGCTTCACGGTGCCGAAGAGCGGGTCGATCTGCGATAGCGACGCGACCTCATCGCCCCAGAGTTCGATCCGGTAGGCGCTGTCTTCGTAGGTGGGATAGACCTCGATCACGTCTCCGCGCACGCGGAAGGTGCCGCGCTTGAAGTCCGCGTCGGTGCGCTCGTAGAGAATCTCGACGAGCTTGCTGGTGATCTCCTTGCGTTTGATCTTCTGTCCCTTTTCCAGGAAGAGCAGCATTCCATAGTAGGCTTCCGGCGAGCCCAGGCCGTAGATGCAGCTCACGGATGCGACGATGATGCAGTCGCGACGCTCGAAGAGCGAGCGGGTGGCAGAGAGGCGCAGCTTGTCCAACTCATCGTTGACCGTCGATTCCTTCTCGATGTAAATGTCGCCCGCGGGAATGTAAGCCTCCGGCTGGTAGTAGTCGTAGTAGGAGACGAAGTACTCGACGGCGTTGTGGGGAAAGAAGCTCTTGAACTCATGATAAAGCTGCGCGGCCAACGTCTTGTTGTGGGCCATCACCAGCGCGGGGCGCTGGCATGCCTCGATGACTTTGGCCATGGTAAAGGTCTTGCCCGAACCGGTGACTCCGAGCAGTACCTGATGCTTTTCGCCTTCGCTTAATCCGCGCGTAAGCTGCGCGATGGCAGAGGCCTGATCGCCCTGAGGCTTGTAGCTGCTGTGAACTTTTAATTCCATAATCTCAGTCCCACGGTTTCATTTCCGAGGCCGGCAAGAGTCCCGAATTTTTTCGGACGGCTCCCAGCGAGCGGCGGCGAGGCCTGGGTAACTTTTTATTATATCGCGCGGCACAGATTGGCGAACGAGCATGGGCCAGCAGAGCAAAGCAGGAGCCAGGGCAAGAGCAAGTCAAGGTCAACAACCCCACCTTAGCCGCGCAAAGACGGCGCGTCGAAGGTGAGGCACCCGGGGCACCCGGCGTGGCGGTTTGGAGAGCAGGAGCGTACGATTCAACTGCAAAAAGCGCCGCACCTCTCATGGAGTGTGCGGCGCATATTTTTCTGTGCTGCTAACGTTACTTTGTCGCGGGCTCTTTCGGCGTGGTCTCCCAGATGCCGGTCGTAAGGTATTCGTGGATGGAGACGGCAGCCTTGCGGCCTGCGCCCATCGCCAAGATTACCGTTGCGCCACCAGTCACAATGTCGCCTCCGGCGAAGACGCCGCGCTTGGAGGTGCGCGTGGTTTCCTCGTCGATGACGATGTAGTTTTTCTTGTTGGTCTTCAGGTCCGGCGTGGAGCTCTGGATCAGCGGATTCGCCGAGGTGCCGGCTCCGATGACGACCATGTCGGCGGGCAGAACGTACTCCGAGCCCTTGATTTCAACCGGGCTGCGACGGCCGCTTTCGTCCGGTTCGCCCAGTTCCATCTTCATGCATTTTGCGCCGGTCAGCCAGCCCTTTTCGTCGCCGATCAGCTCAATCGGGTTGGTCAGCATGCGGAAGACCACGCCCTCCTGCTTGGCGTGGTGCACCTCTTCGATGCGGGCGGGCATTTCTTTCTCTGAGCGGCGGTAGACCAGAGTCGCCGTCTTTGCGCCGAGGCGCAGAGCCGTGCGCACTGCATCCATGGCGGTGTTGCCGCCACCCACCACGACCACGTTGCGATCGCGGCAGTCATATACCGGCTCATCGTATTCGGGGAAGCGGTAGGCGCGCATCAGGTTGATGCGGGTCAGGAACTCGTTGGCCGAGTACACGCCGTTGAGGTGTTCTCCGGGAATTCCGAGGAACTTCGGCAGTCCGGCGCCGGTCGCTACAAAAACGGCGTCGTAGTGCTCCTCGTTCATCAACTCGTCGATGGTGACGCTCTTGCCGACGACGACATTGGTTTCAAACCTGACTCCCATCTTGCGCAGGTTGTCCACCTCGCCGCGCACGATGTCCTTGGGGAGGCGGAACTCCGGAATGCCGTAGATGAGCACGCCGCCAAGTTCATGCAGGGCCTCAAAGACGGTTACGCGGTGGCCCTTCTGAATGAGGTCTCCTGCGACGGCGAGTCCGGCGGGACCGCTGCCGACGATGGCGACGCTCTTGCCCGTAGGCGGATCGTTGGTGGGCAGGCCGAGTTGTCCGCTCTCGCGCTCGTAATCGGCGATGAAGCGCTCAAGATTGCCAATGGCGACCGGCGCGCCCTTCTTGCCGATGATGCATCCCCCCTCGCACTGGTCTTCCTGCGGACAGACGCGTCCGGTGATGGCCGGCAGCGAGTTGTCTTCGCGCATCTTCGCCGCCGCAGCGAGGTAGTCGCCCGCGTAAATCAGGTCCACCACCTCGCGAACCTTTACCCCAACGGGGCAGTCGATTACGCAGCCGGGCTTGCCGCAGGCGATGCAGCGCGAGGCTTCGATTTGCGCATCCTCGGCCGACAATCCCTGGTTGACTTCTTTAAAATTGTGAGCCCTTACCTGCGGGTCCTGTTCCGGCATGGGTCGGCGCGTAATCTTCATCCGCTCTTTGGCGGGTATGGTATTTTTCTCAACCATGTTGCGCCTCCTGCTTGGCATAATTGGCCCGGAGCTGGGCCAATTCCTTTTCTTTGTTCTCTTCGAAGCGCTTGAGCGATTCGCATTCCTTGTCGCGATACATTGCGTTGCGCTGCGTTAACACCTCGAAGTTCACCATCGAGGCGTCGAACTCCGGTCCATCGACGCAGGCGAACTTGCTCTGGTTGCCCAGCAGAACGCGGCAACCGCCGCACATGCCCGTGCCGTCCACCATAATCGAGTTGAGGCTCACCATAGTCTTGATGCCGAGCGGCGCGGTCACCTGCGCCACCGCGCGCATCATGGGCACCGGGCCAACTGCGAGCACAAAGTCGATCTTGCGCCCATCGGCCAGCAGGTCGTTGAGCTTCTTTGTGACCAGGCCTTTTTCGCCGTAGGTGCCATCATCGGTCATGATGTAGGTTTCATTGCTGGCATCGCGCACTTCGTCTTCAAAGACCACCATCTCGGTATTGCGCGCACCCTCGATGAAGACCACGTGATTGCCGGCCTGCTTGAGCGCGTGCGCCGTCGGCAGTGCCATCGCGGTGCCTACGCTGCCGGCCAGAATGGCAACCGTTCCGTATTTTTCAATTTCAGAGGGATGCCCGAGCGGGCCAACGATGTCCAGAATGTAGTCGCCGGTTTCAAGGAGGTTGAGCAGTGAGGTCGTTTTGCCGATGGACTGAACTACGATCGTGACCGTTCCAGCCTTCGGATCAGAGCATTTGATAGTTAGAGGAATGCGTTCGCCTGTTTCATCCAGGCGCAGGATTATGAATTGTCCAGGCTGTTGCTTACGCGCGATGCGCGGTGCCTCGATGACAAATTGTTTGATTTTGAAGCCAACACTGCGGGCTTCCACGATCTTGTACATAAGTAAAACCTCATGTCGTCAAACTTAGGAACTAAGCGCAGTTACAGGCACAGACACAACGTGGTGACTCGGTTAAAAGAAGATAGAAAAGGATACTGAAGTTTTCAACATTCGTCCAGTGAAGATTCGGGAACTTGAAAAAGCAGAGAAGAAGCTTGGCGCGCAGTTAGAGGCGCGCGCCGTCGCTAAGGCCCAGAATCTGGAGCAACTCGCTGGGATAGTCGATCAGTGCGTCAGGGGGGTGGATTGCGAGCGACTCCGGCGAAAAACCGTAGGTGACGCCGATGGAGAACATTCCCGCGTTATTGGCGGTCAGCACGTCATTCTGCGAGTCGCCGATCATGATCGCCTCTTTTGGCGTCACGCCGTGCTCTTTGAGCAAAACGCGCGCACCGTGCGGATCGGGTTTCTTGGTCGGGAAGCTGTTACCGCCATAGATCTGCGTCATGAAGGCGGAGAGTTCGAGGCCATCACAGATTCCGCGGGAGGGATTCACCGGTTTGTTGGTCAAGACGGCCATCTGCATTTCGCTGCGCTCGCGGATTGCCTTTAAAGTTTCGAGCACGCCGGGGTAAACGTAGGTGTTGTCCAGCTTGTGCTCGCGATAATGGCTCATGAAATATTCGAGCGCGGTGTGTACGAAGGCTTCGTCCCTGGGATCGCCCAAGGCGCGGCGCACCAGCATGGGCGCACCGTCGCCGATATAGCTGGCGACAACCTCGAGCGGCAGTTCGGGACGCTTCCAGTGGCGCAGCATGGCGTTTATGGCATGCGCCAAGTCCAGTTCGCTGTCCACCAGGGTGCCGTCGAGGTCCCAGAGCAGCAGTTTTATCTGTGCGGCAGGAATCGGCTTCTTTATCTTAATCATCTTAGTACAAGCAGTATATTCGTCCGGCGAGTGTCTGGTCAGAGGTCGGGGCGGTTTCGTTTACAATTGCGTTTGGCCGTGCTCCCCTGGCATCCCTGCGGAGCCGCCGGCATCTTGATCGAAGGAAGCGCGAATGTCGTCGAAGGTTGTGCAGAGCGTGCCAGCAACAACGGCGGAAAAGACGTACGAAGGCCTTGTCCCGCAGCAGTTGCTGAATATCTACCGCCTGATGATTCTTTCGAGGCGCATCGACGATCGCGAGATCCTGCTCAAGCGCCAGCAGAAAATTCACTTTCAGGTCTCCTGCGCCGGGCATGAAGCCCTGCTGCTGGCCGCGGCAGTGAACCTGCGCGCGGGCTACGACTGGTTTTTCCCCTACTATCGCGATCGCGCGCTCTGCCTCGCCCTGGGCGTCAGCCCGGCCGCTCAGTTTTTGCAGGCGGTCGGCGCCGCCGCCGATCCCGCCTCCGGTGGCCGGCAGATGCCCTCGCACTGGGGCAGTCGAGAGCACAATATCTTCACCACCTCGTCTCCTACAGGGACGCAGTTTCTGCAGGCCGTAGGCTGCGCCGAAGCGGGGCGCTATTTCACCCATCATCCGGGGGCGGACGCCAAGGTGGCGGGCGATTATCGTGAGTTCAAGAATGTGCAGCACCATCCTGACGAAGTCACCTTCGTCTCGACCGGAGATGGAGCCACCTCGCAGGGCGAATTCTGGGAGTCGCTGAACACCTCTTCCATGGAAAAGCTGCCGGTTCTCTATGTGGTCGAGGACAACGGCTATGCCATCTCGGTCCCGGTGAAATACCAGACGCCGGGCGGAAACATCAGCCCCCTGGTGGCGAATTTCCCTAACTTCCACTTTGAAGAGTGCGACGGCACCGACCTGCTGGAAAGCTATGCCGCGATGCGCAGGGCGGTTCAGCACATACGCGCAGGGAACGGTCCGGCGCTGGTACACGGCCACGTGATTCGCCCCTACTCGCACTCGCTCTCGGATGATGACAAGCTCTATCGTCCCGAGTCTGAACGCAAGCAGGATGTGGGGCGCGATCCCATCGCACGCTTTCAGAAGTTCCTGCTCGCTGAAGGCATTCTCGATGCGGCCGCGATACAGAAGATGCACCACGAGGCGGACGCCGAGATTCACGCCGCCGTCGATGCCGCGCTGATCGCACCCTTCCCGCGTATCGACAGCTACGCCCGTCACGTTTACTCGGAGCATCTGAAGCCCACCTCCAAGGTGTTCGACTCAGCTCCGGCACCCGAGGGCGGCGACCGCACGATGGCCGACTTGATCAATCGATGCCTGCAGGACGAAATGCACCGCGATGAGCGCATCGTCATCTTTGGCGAAGACGTGGCCGACTGCTCGCAGCACGAATACCTGGAAGACAAAAAGCTCAAGGGCAAGGGTGGAGTTTTCAAGCTGACCAACGGTCTGCAGCGCACCTTTGGCCCGGACCGCGTCTTCAATTCTCCGATCGCCGAGGCCAACATTGTGGGCCGCGCCCTTGGGATGGCCGTGCGCGGAATGAAGCCTGTGGTGGAAATTCAGTTCTTCGATTACATCTGGCCGGCAATGCACCAGCTTCGTAACGAGCTGCCGTTGATCCGCTGGCGCTCCAACGATACGTTCTCCTGCCCGGCGGTGATCCGGGTTGCTATTGGAGGCTATCTGAACGGCGGCGCGGTCTATCACTCCCAGTGCGGGGAGAGCATCTTTACGCACACGCCCGGCATGCACGTGGTCTTTCCGTCCAACGCGCTTGATGCGGCGGGGCTGCTGCGTACCGCAATCCGCTGCGACGACCCGGTGCTCTTCCTCGAGCACAAGCGCCTCTATCGCGAGCCCTTCGGACGCGCCCCGTATCCCGGCCCGGAGTACATGATTCCCTTCGGGAAAGCGCGCCTGTGGAGAGAAGGAAGCGATGTCACGGTCGTCACCTACGGCGCGACGGTTCCACGGACCTTGCAGGCTGCTCAGCGATTAGAGCGCGAGCATGGAATCAGCGTCGAAGTGCTTGATCTGCGCACCCTGAATCCCTATGACTTTGAAGCCATCGCGGCTTCGGTCAGCAAAACCAACCGCGTGCTCATTGTTCATGAAGACATGCAGAGCTGGGGATATGGAGCCGAGATTGCCGCCCGCATCGGGAGCGAACTGTTCGACAAGCTTGATGCTCCGGTGCAGCGCCTCGCAGCCAAAGACGTCTTCGTTGCCTACCAGCCACAACTGGAAGACGTGATACTGCCCCAGACCGCGGATATCTTCTCGGCGATCCAGAAGCTAATCGCGTATTAATCAGACAAGAAAACGCCGAGAGGGCATTGACATGCCTCGCGGCGTTTTTTTAACTCTGCCCGTTCCTAGGTTTCTTTCGCAATTCCCTTCGGCTCCGGGAGATAGTCGCAGGCTTCGCGGCACTCCAGGCAGTAATAGCAGCCGTCCTGCACCAGGCGCACTTCGTGTTCGCCCATGCAGAGAAAGCAGTATTTTTGGCAGGTACACTTTTCTTCCACCTTATCGCAAGCGTAACACCGGAATCTTTGGGCCATGGCGCACTCTACCGCGCATGGTCGCCGGCGTGCAACTGCCGGGCGTGCAACTGCCATGTGCGCAGCAGAGCCGCCAGCTCGGCTAAATGCTAAATGAGGAGCCAAGCATTCACCCCACTTCCAGCAGCGCATTGCCTGCCCTGCGCGTCGCGTGGTAACGTTTAGGGTTCCCTTTGCCTGCTTGTGGCCGTAGGATTACCCTGTCTCACTGAGGACCTGCCATTGCCGAACGCCGAATCCGCCACCGTCCGTAGAACCGCCCTCAACTCCGCGCATCGCCGCCTCGGCGCCCGCATGGTCGACTTTAACGGATGGGATATGCCCGTCGAATATCCGGCCCAAGCGCCTGCGGCATCGAATGCCACGCGCAGTCCGGGCGGCCTCATGGCCGAGCACAGAATCGT
This sequence comes from uncultured Acidobacteriota bacterium, assembly GCA_963738165.1. Taxonomy (GTDB): domain Bacteria; phylum Acidobacteriota; class Terriglobia; order Terriglobales; family Acidobacteriaceae; genus TOLSYN. The sequence goes on along the minus strand of CAVTVE010000003.1, from coordinate 31,442 downwards.
CCGCACCTCGGTCGGACTCTTCGACGTCAGCCACATGGGAGACATCCGCGTTCACGGCCCGGCGGCGCTCGCGGCCGTCCAGCACATGACCTTCAATGACGCCTCGCGCCTTGCCATCGGACAGGCGCAATACTCTGCCCTGCTCTATCCTGCGGGAACCTTCGTCGATGACGTCATCGTGCACCGCCTTGGTGAAGATGACTTCCTGCTCGTGATCAACGCCGGAACCCGCGAGAAGGACGTCAGCTGGGTTCGCGATGCCGCAAAGTCCTTCCAATGCACGGTTGAAGACCTGAGCGACCGATATACGCAGATCGCCATCCAGGGCCCCAACGGCTGGCGCACACTGCAAAAGCTCACGGACGCCGATCTCGGCAAGGTGAAGTTCTACTGGTTCACCCACGGCACTGTTTGCGGATTGCCCGACACGCTGATCGCCCGCACCGGCTACACCGCCGAAGACGGCTTTGAGATCTACATCCCGAGCGACGAAGCCACCAGCGTGCGCGTCTGGAACGAGTTGCTTGCGGCGGGAGAGGAGTTCGGCATCCTGCCCTGCGGCCTCGGCGCGCGCAACACGCTGCGTCTGGAGGGCGCGCTCTCGCTCTACGGCCATGAAATTTCCGATACCATTACGCCCTGGGAGGCGCGCCTGGACCGTTTTCTCAAGATGGACAAAGGCGAATTCATCGGACGGGCCGCCCTGGCCGAGCAGAAGGAGCGCGGCCTCGAACGCATCCTCGTCGGTCTTGAGGCGGTCGAGCGCGGCATTCCTCGCGATGGCTACAAGGTCACCGGGGCCGACGGGCGCGAGATCGGATATGTTACCAGCGGCTCGCCCGCGCCTTTCCTCAATAAGAACATCGCCCTCGCCTACGTCCCGGTCGCGCATTCCGCCGAGGGCACCGAGTTGGGGGTCGAGGTCCGCAATCAGATTGTAAAGTGCAAAGTGGTGCCCACTCCTTTTTATAAACGGCCGAAGGCTGTGAAGGCGGCGCAGTAGAATACAATTTCAAAGTTCCACATGGAGATCACAATGGCTTATCCGCCGCAATTTAAATATACGAAAGAGCACGAATGGCTTGCAATTGACGGCACCACCGGAACGGTTGGCATCACGGACTACGCGCAGAACTCGCTGGGCGACATCGTCTTTGTCGAGTTGCCCAAGGTCGGCACCCAGCTCGTCGCGGGCAAATCGTTCGGCAGCGTCGAGTCGGTCAAGGCCGTGAGCGACCTTTACGCCCCGGTCTCCGGCACGGTTACGGCCATCAACGAAGAGCTGGCCACGGCGCCCGAGAAGGTCAACAGCGATCCCCACGCGGCCTGGATGGTGAAGATCACCCTCGCCAACCCTTCTGAGACTGCCGCGCTTCTTTCCGTAGGCGACTATGAGAAGTTCATTGCCGAGGAGAAGTAGTGGGCATTGATGCAAGGGCAGGAGCAAAGTCAACCACCCCATTTTAAACTCGCAAAAGACGTGAGTTTAAAATGGGGCACCCGCATCAATGCTATGCACCTTCTCTGAAATTTCCCTAGGACAGATCATCATGCGTTATCTTCCCAAGTCTCCTGCCGAACGCGAGCACATGCTGCGCGAGGTCGGCGCTGAATCGATCGACGAACTCTTCGGGCATATTCCGGCGCAGTTCCGACTGAACCGCGATCTTGCGATTCCGCGCCAGATGGCCGAGAGCGAGATCGTCGACTGGTTCCGCGCCCGCGCCGCCGAGAACGGCAGCGGCTACGGCATCATGCTCGGCGCCGGAGCCTATCATCACTACCGTCCGCTGGTTATCGATTCGCTGGTCTCGCGCAGCGAGTGGTTCACGGCCTACACGCCTTATCAGCCGGAGATCGCGCAGGGCACACTGCAGGCCATCTTTGAATTCCAGACCATGATCTGCGAACTCACGGGCATGGAGGTGGCAAATGCCTCCACCTACGACGGCTCTACCAGCGCCGCCGAAGCCGTGATGATGGCCATGCGAATCACCGGGCGCCACTCCGCCATCCTCGCCCGCAGCGTTCATCCCGAGTATCGCGAGGTCATCGCCACCTACGCGAAATACCAGGGTCTGCCGCTCACCGAAGCGCCTTTCATCAGCAACGGGCGGGTCGATCTCGGCGCGCTGGACGCCGCCATCACGCCCGAGACTGCCTGCGTGCTGATCCAGTCGCCCAACTTCTTCGGGACGATTGAGGACGTTGCCGCCATCGCCGATGTGGTCCACGAAAAGGGCGCGCTGCTGGTCGTCGCCATTGCCGAGGCGCTCTCGCTGGGCATTGTGCGCCCACCGTCGGAGGCCGATATCGTCTCCCTGGAAACGCAATCCTTCGGCGTCCCGCTAAGCTACGGTGGCCCGTATGCGGGGGTCATTGCCACCCGCGAGAAGTTCATCCGTCAGATTCCTGGGCGCCTGGTCGGCCAGACCACCGACCGCGACGGAAAGCGCGGCTTCGTGCTCACCCTCTCGACCCGCGAGCAGCACATCCGCCGCGAGAAGGCGACCTCGAACATATGCACCAACCAGGCCCTGGTCGCGCTTATGGTCAACATTTTTATGGATGTATATGGCCGCAACGGAATAAGGGAGTTGGCAGAGCAGAATCTTGCGAAGGCGGCTTACGCCCGCAAGGCGCTCGGCGACAGAGCGAAGGTTCTGTTTGACGGCGCGCCGCGCTTCAACGAATTTGTTCTCCAGACCAGCCGCGATTCGTACGAAATCTCGCACCGCCTTGCAACGAAAAGTAAGGTCATCGGAGGCTTTCCTCTGCGCAAGTTCTATCCCGAACTCGGCAATGCCGCGGTCTGGTGCGCAACCGAACTCACATCCCGCGCCGCTATCGACGCCGCCGCCAGCGAGGTGAATGCATGAGCGACAAAAACATCAAGAAGGTCAGCCGCCACATCTCGCAAAACGAAGGCCTTATCTTCGAGCACTCCTCACCGGGAAAAAAAGCCTATCGCCTCGCCAAGCTCGACGTGCGCGAAGTGGATGCCGGCGCCGAACTGGGCTCCGCGCTGCGCACCTCTCCGGCGGCACTCCCTGAAGTCAGCGAAGTTGAGATCATCCGCCACTTCACCCGGCTCTCAACCTGGAACTACGCCGTCGATCACGGCATGTATCCCCTCGGCTCCTGCACGATGAAGTACAATCCGCGGGTCAACGAGGCCGTTGCGCGGCTCGATGGAATCGCCGGTGCCCACCCGTATCAGCCCGAGCAGAATTCGCAGGGCGCGCTGCGAATCATGAAGGCACTCTCCGATCAACTGATCGAGATCACCGGCATGGATGCGATCACACTGCAGCCTGCGGCGGGAGCTCACGGCGAACTCACCGGGATCCTTCTCATGCGCGCCTGGCTCGAATCCAGGGGCAATGCGCGCAAGAAGGTGCTGATCCCGGACTCCGCCCACGGCACCAACCCGGCCACCGCCGCCATGGTCGGCTACCAGGTGGAAAACCTTCCCAGCAGTCCGTGCGGAATGGTCGATCTCGCAGCGCTGGAAGCGCAGATGAACGAGGATGTTGCGGGGCTGATGCTCACCAATCCCAACACCCTCGGAATCTTCGACGAACAGATCGGGTTGATCGCCGAAATCCTGCACCGCAAGGGCGGCCTGCTCTACATGGATGGAGCCAACATGAATGCCCTGGTCGCCAAGGCTCGCCCCGGCGACTTCGGTGTCGACGTGATGCACCTCAATCTGCACAAGACATTCTCTACGCCGCACGGCGGAGGCGGTCCCGGCTCCGGTCCCGTGGCATGCAAGAAGTACCTTGAGCCGTTCCTGCCCCGGCCCGTCATCACGGAAACTGAGGATGGAATACTACGGCTCGACTACGAGCGTCCACAATCGATCGGCCGGGTGCGCGCCTTCTTCGGCAACTTTGGGATGTTTGTCCGCGCTCTCGCCTATATTATGGCCAATGGTCCCGATGGCCTGCGCCAGACGACCGAGGACGCGGTGCTCAACGCAAACTACCTGCGCAAGAAACTCGAAGGCACATTCGATCTTCCCTACCCGACTCCGACCATGCACGAGGTCGTCTTCAGCGACAGGCTGCAAGCCAAACTCGGCATTAAGACCGGAGACATTGCCAAGCGCCTCATCGACTATGGCTTCCATCCCTACACCGTCAGCTTCCCGATGGTCGTCTCCGGCGCGATGATGATCGAGCCCACCGAAAGCGAGCCCCTCGAAGAGCTCGACCTGTTCGTCGATGCGATGAAGTCCATCGCGCAGGAGGCTATCGAATCACCCGAGCTGTTCAAGGACGCTCCGCATTCGACGCGCCTCTCGCGCCTCGACGAAACGGCCGCGGCCCGCAAACCAATCCTGCGCTGGAAGCCGGAGAACAAATAGGTGCGCTAAATTTGTTCCTGCGCGAATAACACGTAGGAAGATTGCCAGAGCGGGGTAGGAATCATGCCGTGCGGGCAAGCGGTGATGATGATGTTGTACTGTCCCGATGCAGCCAGTGTTGAGAGAAAATCCGGGTCGCTCTCTGCATGAGGGCACGGCGCGACGAGCGCAAGATACTCCAGGAATCCATACACATCCACATCCTCTGAGAGCGATGGGGCGGCAAAGCTGAGATCGGTATTGTCCTCGAAAAAATGCCATGCCAGGGAAGCCGCAAGGTTCACGGCGCGCTCGTAATGGCCGTGATCCAGCACTCCGGATGGGGGATTGTCGAAGATGATGCAGACCCGGCGTTCGTCTTCGCGCGTGTACTCGCGCACCTTGAGCTCACCGGATTTTGCCGTGGCCTTCCAGTCAACGTGACGGGCGCTGTCCTCCGGTTCGTAGTCGCGGATGCGGTAGAGATCGGAGCCGCGGCCGCGCTGATTTGTCTCCAACTCACCGGTGATCATGGGCAATACCCCGAACATCTCGTCGGTGGCCTCGACCGAAGGGAAGACCAGCACCTCCTGATTGAGCGTGATCATGCGCGTCTTGGAAACGAAAGAGAACGGAAATCGGGTGGAGATTCCGACGCCCCGCTGCGCATAGATGCCGCGCCTAGGAAACCTGAGATTCAATTCCGCGCTCTGGCGATGACCTCCAGGAAGATAGGGCAGATAGATACTTTGCTCAAAAACAGGCGGCGACTGGCGCGGGGGATAGAATTTCGTGTACGCAAAATCCGGCACACGGATGATTGCCTTACGCCCCGAGCGGGGCGGCGGATAAGCGAATTCCGAGCGCTGCCAACGCCAGACCGGGCGATCCGCCCTGTGACTAGGCGGCACGACAGAAATGGAGAACGCCGGAAGCCAGCGGCGATTGTGAAGCAGCACCGCTCCGGCATAACTCTGCCCGGCGAAGACATGGTGGGGGAGATGCAGTTCCGTTTCCAGGCCGCTGATCATGACGGCCGAAACAATGCCGCTGACCAGCACCGCTGCGAGCATCGCGGCCACGACGATGAACAGCAGGTTGTTCCCGGTGTTCAGCGCAGCGATGCCGATCAGAAGAGTGAGAGCGAGATAGACGAGCCCTTCGCGGGTGACTTCATAGCTCAATGCATCGCGGACGCGACGGCCCACGACACGGCGCGCCAGGTAAGGAACGGTCGTGACTGCAACGGCTCCGGCCAGCACCAGAGCTGACGAGGCGAAGACCACGGTGAACAGGGCGTCTCCAGCCTCTCGTGAGGCGGTCGAGAGCAACGCAGAGGCGAACGCCAGCGCAAGTCCGAAGATGGCGACGAAGAACCGGACCCAGGCGCCGCGCTCGACCCCGCGAAGCGCATCCACGAACTGCCGGCGCAAACTCATGAGGTCATTATGACATCGCGCATGCCGCAGTGTCGCGAAAGGCTGGCGGCGAGTGAGAGGTTACGAGTTCAGAAAGTGCAGCACGCGACGATTGAATTCCTCCGGCGCTTCCTCATAGGGCAGATGGCCCGCGTGCGGCAGCACCACATATTCTGCATCATGAAAAGACGCGCGCAACCGCACCCCCGAATCAGCGGAGACGGCTTGATCGTCCGCACCCCAGAGCAGGAGCACGCGAAGGTTGGCGATGGAGCGCAACGCCGTCTGGAGTTGCTGCATATCCTGCCGCCAGCTCCGCACCACTTCGAGAGCGTACTCGTACGATCGGGGATCATCGAGATTGAGCGCATATCCGGCGCGTGTCTCGGGCGTGATACGCGATTCGTCCGAATACATCCGGCCGAGGGCCTGGCCTCGCAGGGCCCAGCCGCAGACGGTCAGACCGCGCATCACCTTGCGCCCGATCGAGGTCCGGAAAAATGCAAGACGGAGGCGAGCGTCGGTCATAAAGGGATGGGCGGGCGCAACCAGCACCAGGCGGCGGATGAGAGGCTGGGGAGATGTGCGGTCCATGCTGGCCGCCAGCATGGCAACGGCGCCACCGTGCGAGGTGCCTACGAGATCAATCTGAGAATGACCCAGGGTACGCAACAGATCCAGCAAACGCGAGGCAGCCCCGGCGAAACTGAAGTCCGCCGCACCCGGCGCGGGTCGATCCGAGTGGCCCATGCCAAGCAAATCGACGGCATAGACGTCACGGTGCTGCGTAAAGAAATTGAGATTGTGCCGCCAACTGAAACTGTAGCCCATCAGCCCGTGGACGAATACTACGGCCGGCAGAGGAGGAGATGCCGGAGCAGCGGCAGGCAGGTGGAGATAGCGCATCCGATACGCACCACAGCGAAACCAGGACTCCCGCTCTTGAAGAAAACGTTGCGACAATGGCGACATCGTCCCCTCGCGCATATTCATGGTATGCAACCGTATTGTACACAGCAGAATTCGAGTATCAATTTTGCTTCTCGCCGCTATGCGGATTCACACAAGCCCACGTCCATCCCGTAGGTGTTTACCTTGCATTTTGATATAGTCGCTTAAGAGCCGCGCGCACCGTAAACCTGATCGGCGGACTCCCGTACCGAATGGCATTCTCGCTTACTGAATACGTGAAGGGCGGCGTTCTGGCGGTGCAGGAGTATTCCATCCTCTCCTGGCGCGCTCTTGCCAATCTGTTCAGTCATCCCCGCTATCTCGGCGACATCCTGCAACAGATGGACATTATCGGGGTGGGCTCACTGCAGATCGTGGTCTTCACCGGATTCTTCACCGGTGCGGTACTGGCCTTGCAGAGCGCGAACTCGCTGGCGCGCTTCGGCGCGTTATCCTTCACCGGGCAACTGGTTTCCATGTCAATGGTGCGCGAGTTGGGGCCGGTGCTCACCAGTTTGATGGTCGCCGGACGCAATGCCAGCGGAATGGCCAGCGAACTGGGTTCGATGCAGGTGACCGAACAGATCGATGCGATGCGCGCTCTCGGCACCGACCCCATGCGCAAACTGGTAACGCCGCGGTTGGCCGCCACCATGTTCATGCTATTCTTCCTCACCATTCTCTCCGACCTGGTGGGGCTTTTCGGCGGCTCGGTGATTGCACACCTGCTGCTGCGCCTGAATCTACACGAGTACTGGACCTCGGCCTGGCAGACGCTTCGCTACTCTGACATTTTCATGGGCCTGATCAAGCCGGTGCTCTTCGGCTATATCATCGCCACTATCGGCTGCTACTACGGACTGAGCGCCAAGGGCGGCACGCAGGGCGTGGGCCGCGCAACGACGCAGGCCGTGGTCGCCGCGAGCGTGCTCATCCTCGCCGTCGATCTCTTCGTCACGCGCCTGCTGATGGTGCTGCTGGGGCCTCTGTAGACCATGAGCAACGGTAGCGGCAATGGAACGCAGAACAATAGAACGCAGGATGATAAGCAGAAGGCTGTAGTCTTTGAAGACGTGAGCCTGCGGTTTGACGAACAGGTCGTTCTTGACCGCCTCTCCTTTGAACTGGAGCACGGTGAAACCAAGGTATTGCTGGGAGTAGCCGGGAGCGGAAAGACCACCGTCCTGAAACTTACGCTGGGATTATTGTGTCCGGACAGCGGTCGCATTTTTACGCTTGGCCAGGAAGTGACGGCGATGCGCGAGGTGGAGCTGTTCGAACTTCGCCGCCGGATTGGAATGGTCTTCCAGGAGTCGGCGCTCTTTGACTCTTTGTCGGTGGAAGACAATGTCGCCTTTCGCCTTATGGAGGAAAAGGTTCCGGAGCAGGAGATCGAACGGCGGGTAATGGAAGCTCTGCGCTTTGTTGAATTGGAGCACACCATGAAGCTGTCTCCCGCGGAACTCTCCGGCGGCATGAGGCGGCGGGTCGCAATTGCGCGCGCTATTGTTTCAAATCCCGAGTTGCTGCTCTACGATTCCCCTACCGCGGGACTTGACCCGGTGACCTCGACGACGATCATCGAGTTGCTGGTAAAACAGCGCGATGTTTTCAAGACCAGCGCGCTGATGGTAACGCATCGCCTACAAGACGCCTTCACTATGGCGACGCACTACTTCAATCCTGAAAAAAACAAAATGCTTCCCGTGCCTCAGGGCTGGAATTGGGATTCGAAGACACGTTTTCTGGTGTTGAAGGATGGCAGGAAGATCTTCGAGGGCGATGCTGCTGAAATCGCGAACTCCAATAACAAATATATCTGCGAATACCTGAGCTCATGATCGCGTTGCCGCGCTGAGCGCCATTGCCGCAATGTGTGCGGCGGCATCGGGATGCGCCAGCGCGCGGGCCTTTTCGCCCATGGCCGCAAGTCTTTGCGGATCGCCAAACAATGCGGTGACCTCCTCCACAAATCGTTCCGCGTTCAGCTCGCTCTCCGGGATCAGCAGCGCGGCATCGGCCTGCGCGAGCAGTTCGGCGTTGCGTAGCTGATGATCGTCGGCGGCGCGGGGAAAAGGCACGAACAGGGCGCATTTGCCCGCCGCCGCAACCTCGGCAACCGTGGATGCGCCGGAGCGGCAGACGATCAGGTCGGCATCGGCAAAGCGCTGCGGCATATCATCGAGAAACGCGCTCACCTCCGCACAAATGTGGTGTTCGCGATAGAAGTCGGAAACCTCTTGAAATTCGCTGCTTCCGGTCTGGTGTACGATGCGCAGATTCGGAATGCGCTCGAGCAGTTGCGCGGCAGAGTTGCGGACGATGCGGTTTAATGAACGCGCGCCCTGGCTGCCACCGAAGACGAGCAGCGTTGGCTGTTGGGTTCTTCGCGGCGGCAGCGTGAAAAACTCGGGCCGCACCGGAACTCCGGTTACCTCAAACCTATGGAACCAACGTCCGGTTTGCGCGAAATGAACCGCAGAGTTGGCGGCAAAGCGGGCCACAGCGCGATTGGCATAGCCGGGGACTACGTTCGGTTCAAACAGCACCACAGGAATTCGCAACAGCACTGCCGCAATGGTTGCCGGCCCCGCGGCATAACCTCCCACGCCGATCACCACCTGCGCTTGAAAGCCACGCAAAACGCGCATTGCGGAAAAGATCGACAACGGTAAATCTATCAGGGTACGCAACCGGGTCGCCAGGCTTACGCGATTCAGCGCGCCGACCTTGACCAGGTATAGCGGGAATCCCGCCTTGGGCACCAGGCGTGTCTCGATGCCGCGCTCGGTGCCGACGAAAGCCGCGTCGTGCCCGCCTCTCCGGAGCTCCTCCGCGATGGCAAGCGCGGGAATCACATGGCCACCGGTGCCGCCTCCGGCGAGAATAATTTTCATATCAGTCCGTCTGCTGCGTGATGTTGAGCAGCACTCCGACGCAGGCCAGCGTGACAATGAGCGACGAGCCGCCATAGGAGATGAAGGGCAGCGGAATCCCCTTGGTGGGCAGCAATCCGAGCACCACGCTGATGTTGAAGAAGGCTTGAATGCCGATCATCGCGGTGACGCCGACGGCAAGCAGGCGGGCAAAATTGTCACGCGTATTCCATGCCGCGCGCAATCCGCGAAAGCAGAAGAATGCAAATGCGGCGACGAAGCAAACCGCTCCAATCCATCCCAGCTCTTCGGAGACCACGGCAAAGATAAAGTCGGTCTGCGGCTCAGGCAGGTAGAAGAGCTTCTGCTTTCCCTCCATCAGTCCGAGACCGGTGAGGCCGCCGGTTCCCACAGCAATCATCGATTGAATGATGTGGAAGCCCGCGCCTTGCGGGTCTGCAAAGGGGTTGATGAAGGCAACGAGTCGGCGCGCACGCCAGGCAGTGCGGAAGAGGAGAAAGTAAAGCGGCACAGCCGAAAGGCCCAGCGCCCAGTAGTAATACTTCAACTCCATTCCGGAGATGAACAGGATGGCCGCGGTGATGAAAGCGCAGGTCATGGCCGTTCCCAGATCCGGCTGCAAGACGATCAGCACGCAGAAGACGGCGGTGGGCGCAACTGCCGGTAAAATTGTGTGGCGCAGGTCGGTGATCGAACGCAAGCGACTCTCCAGGAAATGTGCCATGAAGAGAATGATGGCGGGCTTGGCTAGCTCCGAGGGTTGGAATGAGAGCAATCCGCCGAGTTTGATCCACCGGTGCGTGTTATGCGAGCGATCCAGAAAGAAGACCGCGACCAGAAAGAGCGACGTGACTCCCAATGTCGTGAAGACCAGCGCCGGGCGGTTGAGTTTGCGGTAGTCCAGCTTCATGAAGCCGAACATGGCTCCGAGGCCGACAAGCGCGTAAACGCCCTGCTTCAAGAGGAATGCGGTCTCGGAGCCGAACTTCTCCTTGGCCACAATTGCCGACGCGCTGAAGACCATGACCAGTCCGGCGAAGACCAAGAAGAGGCTCACGCCAAACAGCCAGCGATCTACGCTCACCCGCTTGGCCACTAACGGCCTCCGGAGGGCGAAGCCGATTGCAAGGCCGCCAGCGATTGCACCAGTTCCTTGAAGACTCGTCCGCGGTGCTCGTAGCTGGGGAACTGATCGAAGCTGGCGCAGGCGGGCGCGAGCAGCACGATGTCGCCTTCGGCCGCGAGGTCAGCGGCCTTGCCCACCGCTGATTCCAGCGTCTGCGCGCTGATCACCGGCACCGAGTTGCCGATCTGCGATTCGATTTTCTCCGCAGCCGCGCCGATGGTGTACACGCATTTGACCCGCTCTGCGATGAGCGGGTTGAGATCGCTGTAGTCGCTGCCCTTGTCTTTGCCGCCGAGGATGAGGTGAATGTTAGCTGGAAACGATTGCAGAGCCTTCATCGTCGCGTCCACGTTGGTCGCCTTGGAATCGTTGTAGTACTGTACGCCGCGCAGCGTCGCGACGTACTCCAGGCGATGCTCGACGGCGCGGAAATCCTTTGTGGCGCGGCGAATCGCCTGCGGGTCTACTCCTGCGGCCATGCCGATTGCAACAGCAGCCAGCACGTTTTCGACATTGTGCGCGCCCTTGAGAGCAATCTCCGAGACCGGCATGATCTCAACTTCTTTTTCATCTTTTCGAGCGCGATAGACAATTGCCCCGCCCCGCAGATATGCGCCGCGCTCTACCGCATGCCGGCGGCTGAACCACAGCACCTGCGGCTTCAGTCCATCGGCTAGACGGGCGCTGATTTCGTCGTCGGCATTGAGGACGGCATAGTCGTCGGCCGTCTGGTTCTCGAAGATGCGCGCCTTGGCCGCAACATAGCTTTCCATCGAACCGTGACGGTCGAGGTGATCGGGCGTGAGATTGAGGACGACCGAGATGTGCGGATGGAAGCTCTCGATCGACTCCAGTTGGAAGCTCGAAATCTCAAGCACTACCCAGGTGTCCGGCGAGGACTGTCCGACGAAGGTGATGGCCGGCGTACCAATGTTTCCTCCTACCAGCGTCTTGCGTCCGCCGGAAGCGATGATCTCGCCGGTCAGGGTTGTGGTGGTCGTCTTGCCATTTGAACCGGTGATGGCGACTACATTTCCCTGCAGGAAGCGCGCCGTTAACTCGATTTCGCCGATAACCGGAATGCCCAGGCGGCGTGCCTGCTGCAGCGGAGCGACGTCGGCAGGGACGCCGGGGCTTACCACAATCAGATCCTGATCGCGGAAGGTGCGCTCGCCGTGCTTGCCGGTTTCTACAGTGATGCCTCGGTCGAGCAGCGCGGGAATTTCGTTACGAAGTTGCTCTTCGCTCTTGGCATCGCTCACGGTCACGCGCGCGCCGCGGGACTCCAGGAAGATCGCCGAGGCTACGCCTGACTTGCCCAGTCCAACCACCAGAACCCGTTTGCCTTTGACGTCCATAAATTCTTCCCTGCCTTCAGCAGCTTGCCCTTAACTTATCTTAACTTGAGAGTGGTGAGCGCAAACAATGCGAAGATGAGCGAGCCGATCCAGAATCGCACAATGACCTTTGACTCCGACCAGCCAAGCTGCTCAAAGTGATGATGCAGCGGCGCCATTAAAAAGATGCGCTTGCCGCGCAACTTAAACGAGCCCACTTGCAGAATCACCGAGAGCGCCTCGAGTACGAAGATTCCGCCAATGAAGGGCAGCAATAATTCCTGCTTGATGATGACCGCAACCGTGCCAATTGCGCCTCCCAACGCAAGCGATCCCACGTCGCCCATGAAGACCTCTGCCGGATGCGTGTTGTACCAGAGAAATCCAATTGAGGCTCCAACCATTGCGCCGCAGAAGATCGTCAACTCACCGACCATCGGCATCTTTTGCAGTTCAAGATAGTCGGAGAAGACGGCATGGCCACTGATGTAGGTGAGCACCGTCAGAGCACCGGCTGCGATCAACGTACATCCGATTGCAAGTCCGTCGAGGCCATCCGTGAGGTTGACCGCATTGGTAGAACCGACCAGAACGAAGATTACAAAAATGATGAACGGCAGAAACGCAATCAGCCACAGATGAGGATGGATGAGCAGCGAGCTTACGACAAGGTCGGGACGGAATCGCTTGAAGAACGGGACCATGAGGTGGGTGGAATAGTCGCCATTCGCCTGCATCAGTATCAGCGATACGGCGATCGCGAATGCGACCAAAGTCTGCAGCAGCAGTTTGCTGCGTCCGTTCAATCCCAGGTTCTGTTTGCGCACCACTTTCAGGTAATCGTCGGCAAAGCCGATTGCGCCGAAGGCGAGTGTGGAGAACACCACGAGCCAGACAAATGTGTTCGACAGATCTGACCAGAGTATCGTGGGCAATACAATCGAGACCACAATTAGCAATCCGCCCATGGTGGGCGTGCCCGCTTTCTTCTGATGGGAGCGCGGGCCTTCTTCGCGGATATATTGCCCGATCTGGAATTCGCGCAATCGGCGGATCACCGCAGGTCCTATGATCAGCGCCATAAACAGCGCCGTCAGGCTCGCGAAGGCCGTGCGAAAGGTCAAATAGCGGAAGATCCGGAACGGCCCCACGTTGAAGTGCCGAAAGATGTACTCATATAACAGCCAGTAGAGCAATGGGTCCTCAATTTTCGCGCGGGCTTACGCCCACTGTTGAACTAAACTTTTCGTTGCGCCTCAAAGACCGCCAGCGCACGCTCCAGGCCCACGCCGCGCGAAGCTTTCAGCAACACCGCATCGCCTTCGCGCAGGTTCCGGGCCAACCACTCGCCAGCCTGCTCGGGAGTCTCCACAAACTCGGCGGCTACGCCGGATGAGGCCGCGCCTTCGGCAATCAGTTCACCGTTGCCGCGCACTCCGACCACGTAATCCGCCTTGTTCAAAGCCATGTTCCGGCCACACTCGCGATGCAAATCCGGCGCGCTCGGACCAAGTTCCAGCATCTCACCGGCGATTACGATGCGGCGCTTGGCCGGCGTCTGCGCCAGAGCTGCAACCATGCTGTCCAGAGCCTCCGGATTGGAATTGTAGCAATCATTGATCAGGATCGCGCCAAACGCCTCGCGTACCTGGCCGCGCTTGTCGCCCGCACTGAGCGAGGCAAGCCGCGCCACAGCATCCGAGGGACTCACGCCATGCTCGGCGGCTACGGCGACCGACGCAAGCGCATTCAGCACGTTGTGGCGTCCGATCAGAGGCATTACCGCACGCTCCCGAAAACCAGGGCCAATGATGTCAAACTCCGAGCCAAGAACTCCGCGCACTTCGACATCAGCGGCGCGATAGTCAGCCGGATGCTCGATGCCGAAGAGCGTGACTGTGCCATGAAAATCTCGGCCAAACTGCGAGGCATAGGGATCATCGGCATTGAGAAAAGCATGGCCTCCGGCGGGCAGCGATTCAATGAGCTCGTATTTTGCGCGCGCAATCCCGGCTTGCGTGCCGAAACTCTCCAGATGCGCCAGACCAATGTTGGTCACCACGCCTTCATCGGGCGCGGCAAGCTTAGCCAGAGTAGCGATCTCGCCTGCGTGCGACATTCCCATTTCGATGATCGCAATTTCATGCTGTGGCTCAAGGCGCAACAGCTGCATCGGAAGTCCGAAATGATTGTTCAGATTTCCCAGCGACTTCAGTATATGAAACTGCGCGCCGAGTACATGCGCAATGCATTCCTTGGTTGTGGTCTTGCCCGCCGAACCTGTCACCGCGATCAGCTTCTTTCCCCACAGGCGCCGGACGGCCGCGCCAAGATGCTGCAGCGCCAGCGTGCAATCGCCAACCGCGATTAACTTCGAGTGATCGGCATAGCGGGAAAGCTGAGTGCGCTCAACCACCGCTGCAACGGCACCCGCCGCCAGAGCGGCTTCGACAAAGTCATGGCCATCCAGCCGCTCCCCTTTTATGGCAAAAAACAAATCGCCGGGACAAAGCGTTCGTGTGTCAATGGAATAGCCCTCGGCGACTGCGTCGTGAGCGAAACCGCCGCAGCCCTGAATAAATTCCGCAACCCTGATCAATGGAAGCTTCATCCGCGTTCGCCTCCTTTTCTGGAACCCGGTGTGTTGCTCAATCTGTTGCCTAATCTGTTGCCTAATCTGTATCCCAGGCGATTGAGTTCTTCGGCTGCCACCTCGCGGTCGTCGAAGGGCACAACGCCTTCGCGAGTGCTCTGGGTGCGCTCGTGACCCTTGCCCGCGATCAGAACAATGTCTCCCGGCTGTGCTTCGGCCAGGGCAAGCGCAATGGCTTTGCGGCGGTCCGGCTCGGTGGCAAAGCGCGTCTGGGTCTCGCGCAACCCGCCAAGCGATTCCTCAATAATCATCGAAGGATCTTCGCTGCGCGGGTTATCCGAGGTGACGACCACGAAGTCACTTCCCTCTCCGGCGGCGCGTCCCATCTTTGGACGCTTACCGCGATCACGATCCCCGCCGCATCCGAAGACGGTGATCACCCGTCCCTTGCTGCGCGAGGCGAAGTCGCGCGCGAGGCGTGTTAGATTCTTCAGCGCATCGTCGGTATGGGCATAGTCCACCACCACGGCGAAGGGCTGTGACCCGTCCACGCGCTCAAAGCGTCCGGGTACGCGGCTCATGCCGGCAATGCCTTTTGCGATCTGCTCCGCAGTGCAGCCGCGCGCGTACGCTGCGGCACAGGCCGCAAGCACGTTGTACACGTTCACCCGCCCTATCAGTGGCGAGCGCAACTCAATGGGGCCACGCGGTGTGGTCAGCGCAAAGCTGTTTCCCTGCGGGGTCATCTCCAGATGCTCCGCATGGAAATCGCCTTGTTCGATCCCGTAGGTAAATACCCGCGAGCGGCGGCGCGAAGACTCGGCGAGTTTGCGCCCGTACTCATCATCCAGATTCACAATCGCGCAGCGCGGGGGCTCGGTTCCGCAGCCCTCGAAGAGAATGCGTTTGGAGGCAAAATACTCTGCCATCGTGCCGTGATAGTCGAGGTGGTCCTGGGTCAGATTGCTGAAGATCGCGACATCGAATGGAATACCGAAAATACGCTGTTGCTGCAGCGCGTGCGAGGAGACCTCCATCACTGCTTCGGTGGCTCCGTGCGCCAGCGCGCGGGCGAACATCTGATTCAGTTCCAGGGACTCGGGTGTGGTGTGAGGAGCGGCAAGAACCTCTCCCGGCAGGTGATATTCGACGGTGCCAACCAGTGCGTTTTTGCGACCTGCGGCCTGCAGAATCGCCTCCAGAATGAAGGCGGTGGTGGTCTTGCCATTGGTTCCCGTCACGCCGGTTACGCGCAACCGCTCGCCAGGTTTCTTATAGAAATTTGCGCTCAATCGCGCCAGGGCGCGCCGTCCGTGCGCCACCACGGCCCATGCAACGCCATCGCGCGGAGCTTCCGCGGTGGAGTCCGTGACCACGGCTACGGCGCCGGCCGCAATCGCCGCGTCGATATAGCGATTGCCGTCCGTGCTCTCGCCGCGCATGGCCACGAACATCCACGCGGGCCGAACCCGGCGCGAGTCGTAGTCGAGCCCCTTCACCGCGCAATCGCCGCTAAGTGAGAGCACTTCTGCACCGTCGAGAATTTCAAGAAAGTTCATCATGCAAATTTGTCCTGAGGCCTGCCTCAGCGCCCTATCCTGAGCGGCATCCGCTGCGACGTAACAGGCAGCGAAGCTAGCTGGCGGCAGGCAGATTCTAACGCGAGAAGCGAACCGCGATCTTCGAGCCCGGCGGCAAATAAGCACCCGGCGGAGGCTGCTGTTCGCGCGCAATTCCAGTGCCCAATACCTGTAACTCAAATCCAGCTTTGTGCGCTGACGCAATCGCCTCGCGCATCGACAGGCCCAGCAGTGATGGTACCGTGGAAGCGCCTCCCACATCGAGTACCACGGTTCCGCCCCGCGCATCGATTTGGGCCGATGCCGGCGCGTGCAACTGGGGGGCGGCGGGTATGAGCGCTGCTGCGGTCTCAGGCTTTGCCGCTGGAATCGCTGCCGGGGGGGCACTCGTACTTTCAAAATCCAGCAACGTACCGGAAGCGTGAGGCTGCGCATCTTCCGTATCAGCTTCGGCGGCACGCGCCTGGAGCATGTGGCGCGCCGGATTGTTCTTCGGCTCGACGTCGTGAGGAACGCCGTAGTAGGCCAGCACCTGTTCAGCGACCCGCTTGAACACAGGCGCCGAGACCTGACCACCCTGGTGCAGCCCGCGCGGAGAATCCAGAATCACGGCAATCGTCAGCGCAGGATTGTTCACCGGCGTAAAACCCACAAAGCTCGCAACGTAATCCGTCTTCGAATAAGCATGAGTGCGCGGATCGATCTTCTGCGCCGTGCCCGTCTTGCCTGCCGAGGTGTAGCCATCCAGAATGGCCCGGCGCGCCGTGCCTTCCAGCACCACCTCTTCAGTGAGACGGCGCATCACTGCAGCGGTGTAGGAAGAGATTACGCGGCGCTGTGACTGGGGATGAAACTCGATGCGCTGGTATCCCTCATTCGGCGGAGTGACACCGGCAACAATACGCGGTGGCGAATACATGCCATCATTGGCAACCGACGACATCATCGAAACCACCTGCAGAGGTGTCACGCCAACCTCCTGCCCGATTGCCATCGATCCGATCGAAGACGCAGCCCAACGGTTGGGATTACGAACCAGCCCGCGCGTCTCACCTGGCAGTTCCACGTTCGTAAGCTGTCCAAAGCCGTACAACTGCATGTGCTTGTAGAAGCGGTCGGGACCGAGACGCAGTGCCATTTTTACCGCTCCCACATCGCTTGATTCCGCATAGGCTTTTTCGAGCGTCACCGTGCCGATGTGGTGCGAATCGCGAATACGAATTCCACCCACCATGATATAGCCGGGATCGCAGTTGATGACCTCTTCGGGCCGCGCCAGCTTTTCCTCGAAGGCCGAAGAATAGGTGACCGTCTTGAAAACCGAGCCCGGTTCGTAGACGTCGCTTACCGCATGGTTCTTCAACTTTTCCGGCGTGATCTCTCGTGACAGATTGGGATTAAACGAGGGAGCGTTGGCCAGGGCAAGGATCTCGCCGGTGCGCGGATTCTGCACCACGACGGTGCCACTGACAGCCTGCGTCTCCTCCATCGCCTGCTCGAGTTCCTTCTCAGCGATGAACTGAATCTTTTCGTCGATGGTGAGCACGACGTTTGCGCCCGGCTCGGGAGGATGCTCCATGTGTCCGAACCACTTGCGACGCGCGTCCATGGTGATTACCACCCTGCCCTTCACGCCGTTCAACTGGCCCTGGTAGAGATGTTCGATGCCGGCCAGCCCGGTGTCTTCCATGCCGACGTAACCCAGTACCTGGGCGGCCAAAGTTTTCTTGGGATAGAAGCGCTTCAGCTCCTTTTGAAAATAAATGCCGCGTAGGCCGAGCGACTTGATTCGCGCAGCGGTTTCACCGTCCACCTTGCGGGCAATCCAGGCAAAGTTCTTCTGCGACTGCATTCGTTCCAGCACGCTGTCTGGATCGTCGCCAACCAACTTCGCCAACAGGGATGCAGTGGTCTTCTGGTCGGGGACTTCGCTGGGCACGGCGAAGACGGAATCGACCTGCACGGTCATTGCCAGCTCCTGCCCGTTGCGGTCGTAGATGATGCCGCGTTGCGGAGAAATCTCTACCGTGCGCTGCTGCTGACGTTGCGCGCGCTGCACCCATTCTCCGTAGTGCAGCAGCTGTAGATACGCCAGCCGCACCACGATCAGCACAGCCCACACAAAAAGAAATCCGCCAAACTTAAGCAGGCGAGCCTTCACATCAATTGGAGACTTGCCCGCTGCCGTCATTGGTTACGCCCGCGCCCGGGAGCATGAAAGGTCCCGGCCGAAGAAACTGGAAATTCCGGCCAGAGCGGAATTACGGAGAGAGCTCCAGAGCGCCGGAAAAGAGCAGCGCCGGAGAGACCCGAAACCACGAAGAAGGCTGGAAAATCGCACCTTTCAAAGGTAATACAGCGATGACGGCCCGTACAGGCGCTGGTTGTGCAAATCCTGTAAGGTGCCGTCATTCGCCTGAACCTAGCTTCGGCTTCACACCTAGTTCGGAACGGAAATTACTGAGATATTGGTCGCACGCGCCATTACCGGAGCGCCGCGATCCAGGCCTTCGTTCGCGTCCAACTGCTGCACCTGCCCAACCGCGGGCAGCGCCATTCCCAAAGTATCTTTCGCCAATTCGCTGATCCGCTGCGGCGCCTTCAGCGTCGCCTCTTCGAGCTTCAGCGTGCGATTCACTTCGGCGAGTTGATCGCGTTGCGCGCGCAGATCCTCGATCTTGTAGCCGTACTCAATTGAGTTGCAGTGCTGGCACAAATACACCAGCGCCATCATGAAAAAAATCACCACGGTGGCGGTGAAGACGCGCATTTCCTGCTTGCGGACCGGATCATCCGAGCGCACCAGTCGTGAGTTATCGATCGCCTTGTGAAAGTAGATCTCCGGCGCCCCGGGCATGTACCGGCGCGGCGCGGCCGGAGAGCTGTTCTGTAATGTTGCGCCAACTTTTGCGCTCATGGTTGCGCCAAATGCTGCGCTCATTTTTTGCGGCAAAGCCGCTGCCCAGATCGCCATATCTCACTCCCTACTTTTCCGAAGTTCTCCACACTATGCACAGCTTTTTGCACATGATGTTGAAAACCGTTTTAAAAAACTATCTCTTTCCACCGCGCCCGCGAAGCTCCATTCGAATCGCTGCGCGCAACTTCGCCGAACGGGCCCGCCAGTTTCTCGCGGTCTCTTCTTCAGAGGCAATCACCGGCTTCTTGGTCAAAGGCTCCCACACTCCATCGCGGGCCCCTTCGCGCATGGCGTCCTTCACCATGCGGTCTTCCAATGAGTGAAAGCTGATGACCACCAGCCTTCCACCCGGCTTTATTACCTGGGGCGCGCCCTTCAACAGCGCGCGTAAATCCTCCAGTTCGCGATTTACGTAAATTCGGATCGCCTGGAAAGTCAGGGTCGCGGGATGAATGCCTTTGCCTCTTGGTTGATTCATTGGCCGGGCGGCGGCCGATATAACTTGTGCTAGATGAGCGGTCGATTTTATCGGCCGTGCCCGTACAATGGCTCTGGCTATTCTCCGTGACCTCCTTTCCTCACCGAATTCGTAAATCAGATCAGCGAGATTGCTCTCGTCGAACTGGTTTACCACTTGATCGGCGGAGAGCTCGGCATGCGGGTTCATGCGCATATCGAGCGGGCCTTCCGCCTGAAAACTGAATCCCCGGCTGGCATCGTCAAACTGCATCGAGCTGACCCCAAGATCGGCGAGCACACCGTCCGCACTGCCAGGGGCCACGCGCTCGGCCAACTCGGCGTAGGAGGCGTGGTGCAGCGTAATGGCGGGCCAATCCTGCTCGCGCCCTTGTGGAGCAGCCAAACGTTTGCCTGCCATCTCGAGTGCCGTGGTGTCCTTATCGAAGCCGATCAGCTTACCCTCGGAGCCAAGCAGTGCCGCGATGGCCGAACTATGTCCGCCCAATCCGAGAGTGGCATCGATGTAAGTTCCCCCGCGCTTGATCGCCAGGAAGTCGATTGCCTCATTTAAAAGAACCGGTGCATGGCTGAATCGTCCCCCACCATGCGCGCCCGTCAGAGCGCCTTCATTTCCTTCCGACTCGTTACTGCCGTCCACTGCTAATTCCTCGTCCGCAAAAGCTCGTCCAGATCCTCAGGCGTAAGCGGATTTGCCTCCACTGCCTTGCTGAATTCCTCCATGACCCGAACCTCGAGGTGATTCAGTTTGCCTATGACCGCGACTTCGCCCTTCAGTCCAAACTTGTTTCGGAGCCACTCAGCAATCGTCAAACGGCCCTGGCTGTCCATCTCCACGGTCTGCCCGTAATAGCTGGTAGTATTCGTAAACTTCTCCAGCGAGCGATGCGAGCCTGACTGACTTAAAACTTTCTGCTCAAACAGCTCCCACTCTGCGAGCGGATACAGTTTGATAACTGCCCCGTCAAAACTGGTGATGTAGAATTGGCCGTCGTAACTCCGGTCGATTTCGTGTTTGAAATCGGCGGGCATCTTGAGGCGGCCCTTTTCATCCAGTCGGGTTGGGCAGTTGCCGCGGAACATTTAAAAGCCCTCTCGTGGGCTTCGCTCTCACGCTGGCCGGTTCCAGCATGGAGGTTGAAGGTCAATTCGAAAGCTTGGCTGCAGTAGATTCACTCCACTGCAGTCCTTTTTGATCCACTGTAGTCTACTTTAGCTACATTCCTTTGTCTGTCAAGGGAGAAATCGCCTTATTCAATCTTTTTTATTTGAATTTTTGCGATTTTGTGTTTGCAAACTGCCATAGAGACGAGAGGCCAGCTTTGGCCGCAGGCTGAAAGCTGCTTTGAGGAAGCTTCAGTGACTCTGGCTGTCCGCTTACTATGGTCTTAGGCAAAGATCCGTGCTGCGGAGAGCGAACTGACTTCCCTCTCCGTCACGCACATCCGAGTGAAATCACGGAAGAGGAATATCGGCGGGCGGAAACAGGGTCTTAACGTGCGGGCTCTCGAGGTCTTCGAGCGCTGCGGGCCGTTGTTCCTGGATGTCGCTGTAACCCTTGGGATCGAAGGTCGTAGTGTAGTAATGATGGGCCCGTTCCCAGGCTTGGTCGTCAGGCGGTGCGCCAAAGGTCTGAAGATAAAGGGGCGATCCGGGAAAGGGATACATTGGCACCGGCTCGCTGACCCATACCCCTTCAGACTTCATCTGCTCCTGCCAGCGATGGATCTCCTCACGGTCGTCATGGTCGGTGAGGATGAGGTTGGCCTGCACCCAGGGGATGCGCTGGCGGGCGTAGATGAGCAGTTCGCTGATTCGAGCGGTGCTCATGCGGCAGTTCTTGTTGAGTTCGTCGCGCCCGGCGTCGGTGATCGATTCCACGCCGCACTCGATGGAGATGGTGTGGGCGCGTCCCAGCAGGTCGAGCTTCTCTTCGTCCCACAAGTCGATGCGGGTCTGGAATCCAATGCGGAGCTGACGATGCGAAATCTCTTCGAGCAGCCGGAGCACGTTCTTGCCAACCCCGAAAATCTCGTCGATGAAGTAGACGTAATCGACGCCACGCGCAATCAGGCGATCAATCTCAAGCAGCACCGCGTCCACATTGCGTTCGCGGAATTTGTTGCGAAAGAGCTGCTTGTTGCAGAAGGTGCAATTCCACGGACAGCCGCGGGCGAATTCGATCTCAGCGCCGCGTCCGCTGCCCTGGTTGAAGACGTGATGCCGGTGCCAGTGTTTCTCCACGTTATACCCGGCGAAATCAAGTGCGCCCAGCGTCGCCATATCCACTACGGCGAGGCCGGCGCTATAGTGCTCTCGCCCGGTGCTGTCGCGGAAGCATACGCCATCAATAAGCTCCCAGGGCTCGGAGGCCAGTGCGGCGAGGGCGTCTTCACTCTCGCCTCGGATGACAACATCTGCGCCACTCTTATGCAGCGCCGCGCGAGGGGTGGCGGAGCCATGAGGGCCGACCAGAACCTTTGTTGCCCGTCCTCCGATTCCCGCAATCCACTCGCGCGGAACCCGCAGCTCCGGCGGGGGGCAGCGCCAGAACAGATACGAAGGTGCCGATGGTATTACCAGGAAATCAGGATTGAAATGCTCCACCCGCTCCCGAGTCTCCGGCAAGGAAAGATCATCGGTCTGGGCGTCGATGAGCAGCGTAGGATTGTCTTTGGCTTGGATTTTCTGTGCGGCAAACAGCAGTTCCAGAGGGGTATGCGGGTCGCGACAGCCGAAATAGGTGGAGCCTGCGAAGTCCCAATTCGGGTTTACCAGGGCAAAACGCGCCACTACGCCGTCCTCCGCGCCGGAGTCAGTAACTCTGGCTGCAACAGGCGCTTGGCGCCGGCAGATGCGAAGAGGTCGCGATTGCCGCGATACCATTTGCAGATCCCTTTCACGATGCCATCTAAACTTACTTTCGGCTGCCATCCGGTCTGGCGAGAAAATTTGCTGTGATCGGTGACGTAGATCAGCTGATCGCCGGCACGCTTTTCACCGAAGTTGTATGGGGCGCGGGCTCCGGTTATATCCTCGGCGCAGTCCATCAGCTCCAGCAATGAAATCGTATTCTTTTCTCCACCGCCGATGTTGTAGATCTGGCCCGCGGTATGTTCGCGATTTTCATAGGCTGCTTCAAAAGCACACAGCAGATCCTCAACATAGAGAACGTCACGTACCTGGCGGCCGTCACCGTAAATTGTGACCGGCGTGCCCTCAAGCGCGGAGTACAGAAAATGTGCAACCCAGCCCTGGTCTTCACTGCCGAACTGGCGCGGCCCCGCAATGCATGACATCCGGAAAACCACCGAGCGCAGGCCATAAATACGCGCATAATCGCGCACGTACTGGTCTGCGCTGCCCTTCGAGCAACCATAGGGTGAGTGAAAGTCCAAGGGTTGCGACTCGTCGGTTCCCTTTCGTCCGTCGGTCACATAACGATCGCCCTCGACGCGCACCTCGCCGTAGCCAGAATTGCCGTACACCTTATTGGTGGAAGTGAAGAGCAGGTATGGGTTGTGACCGTGGTGCCGCGCTGCTTCAAGAATGTTGAAGGTGCCGCCCAGGTTCACATCGAAGTCCAGCCTGGGATCTGCAATAGAGGTTGTAACCGCCACCTGCGCCGCGAAATTGTAGATTTCAGTTGCATACTTCACCGCCCGGCTCACCATCACCGCGTCGCGCACGTCTCCAACAGTAATCTGCAAGCGCCCGGTACGCCCCGCTGCTCTTTGTAGGTACTCCAGATTATGCCGTGTGCCTTGCCGTGAAAGATTGTCGAATACATGTATCTTGGCTTCGGTGGTTCTCAGCAGTCGCTCGGTCCAATTGGATCCAATGAATCCAGCTCCTCCAAAAACAAGAATGGACCGGAACTCTGATTTACTCGTCCCCATTTCGCGTTTCCCCTGTTTGCCCCGAACCGCTTCCAGCGCCCTCGGGGAGCGGTAGCCGAACTAACCCTGGGTAGGTAGATGCCAATAGACGAATGTACGTTGACCTCCCAGCGTATTTAGCTTCAGCTCATTTTGCCCAGCTCAGGGTGCGCGTTAGGCGGAATCGCTTATACTTGTTACATTCTTTCGCGATTTGCTTAATCCTCTGGGGTTAAGTAAGCGCACTCAGGAAAACATTCCATGTCCGCAGGTGCGGAAAGAGCAATGGTGACAATCGACGACGTGCGAAAGGCGTACGCGCGAATCCGCGAGTCGCTATTCCTTTCTCCCTGTTCCCATTCGGAGACATTTTCACAGCTTTCCGGCAACCGGGTGTTTCTTAAGCTGGAAAACCTGCAGATGACGGGCGCGTACAAGGAGCGTGGTGCGCTCAACCGAATTCTGGAACTAACCCCGGAGGAGCGGGAGCGCGGATTGATCGCGGCCTCTGCGGGTAACCACGCGCAGGCCGTCTCCTACCATGCCAGCAAGCGCGGAATCCCGGCACAGATCGTGATGCCGATTGCCACGCCTCTGAATAAAGTAATGGCCACCCGTCGCTTTGGCGGGGAAGTGGTGCTGCACGGGGCCAATTACGACGAAGCCTGCGAGGAGGCCAAGCGCCGCGCCGCCGATTCCGGCCCTACCTTCATACACGCATTTGACGATGATGCGGTGATTGCCGGACAGGGCACACTCGGTCTGGAACTGCTCAGCCAGACCCCCGACATTGACGTGGTCATCGCTGCGATCGGCGGCGGCGGACTCATCAGCGGCGTGGCCTGCGCGTTGAAGGAGATCAATCCGCGCATCCAAGTCATTGGGGTGCAGACCTCACGGCTGCCTTCGATGAAGGCGGCTATCGATGCCGGACACCTGGTCACATTACCGGTCGCCTCCACTCTCGCCGACGGCATTGCCGTACGCCGCGCGGGCGAACGCACTCTGCCCATGGTGCGCAAGTACGTGGATGAGATTGTCACTGTCGAAGAGGAAGAGATCGCCAGCGCAATTCTGCTGCTGCTGGAGCGCGAAAAAACCGTGGCCGAGGGCGCAGGCGCAGCCTCTGTCGCCGCCATACTGCACGGCAAGATCAAATGCACCGGCAGGCGCATCGCGGCCATTATCAGCGGGGGCAACATCGACGTCGGCATTCTTTCACGCATCATCGAGCGCGGCCTGGCCAAAGATGGACGCCTCATCCGCCTGCGTATCCATCTGCCCGACTACCCCGGCGCTCTGCACACCCTGACCGGAGTGCTCGCCGACCACCGCGCCAATATCGTCGAAACCTCTTACGACCGCAAGTTCGGCGTCGATCTAGGCTACTCCGCCATTGATATGACGATGGAGACCCGCGGCAACGAACACGTCGAGAATCTACTCACGGCTCTTGCCAGCTCCGGTTACCAGTTCGAGCGCATTCAGTAGCTTGAGCGTCTGCGGTAAGATTCATTCATGTCTCTTGTCTGGCTGGTTGAATGCAAAATCTGTGCTCTGCGATTCCCGTTGCTCCCGCGTGAGGCGGCGAGCGGGAAAAGCACGGACTCGTTGATCCGCAACACCGCGGTGGGACGCTTCGAGTGTCCCCACTGTCATGAATTTCAAGATTACTCGACCGACGACTTCATCCCCGGTGAGGGCGAGATCGTGCCTTCGCGCGAGGAGGAATGATGCGCGGTTGCGTTCATGGCGTAAATGGAAATGGCCGGAGCAGGAGCTCCGGCCAACCAAACGAAAGATCGATCCTACCGCTTTAGAACCGTGCAGACCGAAGCGCAAATCGCGCCGCCAATGTTAAACGTAGCCGCCACATTGGCGTTCTTCTTCTGCAGGCCTTGCGATGCGCGCCCCATCAGTTGCGTGTAGCACGTTGCCAGCATGGCAATGCCGGTTGCTCCAATCGGGTGACCTTTGGCGATCAATCCGCCGGAGAGATTGATACCGCATTCGCTATCCGGGGCATCCGGGCGCGCCTTCCCTTCCACCCAATACTTTGCGCCTTCGCCCGGCTTTGCCCTGCCGATCACCTCGGTGGCGATCGCGCCCATCACCGTAAAGCAGTCATGCACCTCCGCCACGTTCACATCCTGCGGGGTGACTCCGGCCATCTGATAGGCCTTCTGCATCGCTTTGTAGGCTCCGGCGGGGTGCAGAACGTCGCGCCCTGCCATGAGCAGCGGGTCGGTGGCCTGCGCATAGCCGGCGATCTCCACTGCGTCCGCTTTGCTTACGCCCAGCTTCTTCAAACCTTCTTCCGTCGCCAGAATCAGCGCCGCATATCCATCGGTGACCTGCGAACAATCGTAGGTCTTCAGCGGCAGGCCGTCGACGATGTAGCGATTGATGCCCTCGATCTTCAACACGTCGTCGAGCGTAACCTTCACTTTGTTCATCTGCGCGATGGGACTCTTGTTGCCATTGGCATACTCTTCCACGGCAATGGTTCCCAGATCGGCTTCCGTCACCTTGTAACGCTTGATATAGCAGTCCATGATTTCGGCAAATAGGTGCGGGAAAACATACTGCTTGCCCGGGCGCTCGTCAGGATGCGAGTACATTCCGAGCGCGTGGCCGACGTGTTTACCATCCGCGTTGCCTTCGGCATCGCGCATCTTTTCGTAGCCCATGGCAACGCCGGTCTCGCCCCATCCGGCCTGCAGTTTCAGAATCGTGGAGAGCACGGCTTGCCCTCCGGAGGCGCAGGCATTCTCCACGCTCTCAATCGGTTTGCCGGCCATTCCTGGAACCGCTGCCATCAACCCGGAGACCAATCCTTGTTCATTGAGGGAAATATTGCATGCTGCGCCTACCGCGCCCACGTCCAGCAGCGAGGGATCGGTGTTGATTTCCCGGCAGACGCCCTCAATGGCGTTTTTGGCGATCTCGGGAACCGTCATCCCTAAAAGTTTGCCGAACTTGGACTGGTGACTTGCAGCTATGTAAATACGTTTCATCGTGATTCGATCTCCCACCGATCTTCTATCAAAGATGCGCAACAACAATTGTAAGATTCTGGACTTAGAATCCATTGTAATTGCAACGAGAGGAAAAGAGACTCCTGCAGCATGGATTGGGTCCGTTAAACTGTGCTAAATCAGTCAAGCCAAAAGATATACATGGACCGCTAACCACATCTGTGCAGTAATGAAACACGATGAAAAACATTAAGCGCGCACCGATGGACATAATCCTGCGATTCTGCAATAGGAGAAAAATCCAGATGCAAAGACGCTTTCTGAAAGCCATGACGTTTGCCTTGTCGGCTTCTTTTTTGTTGGCCAGCCTGACCACCGTCGCCGTCGCGCAGACCGCGAAGGCTCTGTCAGGCGATGTGCTTGCAGCGAACCAGGAGATCGACCGGCAATTCCTCGAAGCGCACCGAGTACCCAACGTTGAGAAGATTATGTCGTTGTTCACGAGCAGCCCCGATATCTTCTTCATTGGGCCGACCGGAATCCTCTATCAAGGCCGCGACCAGGTCCGCCAGTCCATCGAAAAGTTTTTCGACAGAGTGGCATCGATGACTGGAGTGGTGGATCATGTCACCTATCTGCCTGAGGGTGATGGCGTGGTCGCTTACGGGCAGGTCACCTATCATCGCCAATTCAAGAATGGCGCAACCGATCAGCGGGTTGTCGTCTGGACCGATTACCGGCACAAAGAAAATGGTAAATGGGTGTTAGTCTTCCGCCACGCTCATTGGCCTTTGGCAACCAACTCCTTGCCCCCAGCGGCAACGCGATAAGACAGAAAAAGGCCGGGAAGCGTAACTGCCCGGCTCGGATCGCGTTCTTGGTGTTGCCGTCAGGCGGAAACCAGTTCGCCTGACTTCACCGCCGCAAGCTTTTCCTCCAGCCACATCATCCACTCATCCAAGCCATCGCCCTTGCTTGAGGTCTCGAGAATCTGAATGCCGGGATGCACGGATCTCGCATGGCTCTTGGCCAGTTCGGCGTCAAAGGGAACATACGGCAGCAGGTCCACCTTGCTCAAAATCATCAGCTCGGATTTTACGAAGATTGCGGGATATTTCAGCGGCTTGTCTTCGCCCTCGGTGACAGAGAGCATCACGATCTTAAAGTGCTCGCCGAGATCGTAACTGGTGGGACATACCAGGTTGCCGACGTTTTCTATGATCAGCAGGTCGAAGCTCTCCAGCGGCCACTCCGCCAAGTGCCGCTCGATCATCTTTGCGTCGAGATGGCAGGTGCCTCCGGTGATGATCTGCTTGACCGGGAAGCCCCATTGCGCCAGCCTGGTGGCATCGTTCTCGGTTTGCAGGTCGCCGGTGAGCAGCACCACGCGCCGGCTCTTGTCCATACGCTCCAGAGTTCGCTCCAGCAGTGTGGTTTTGCCTGACCCGGGCGAGCTGATGATGTTGATCACCAGGATCTTGTGCTGCCGAAACTTCTCTCGCAGCTCCGCCGCAATCTTCTGATTCTCGTTCAGCACCTTCTTTTCAACCACGATCTGACTCATTCTTCCACCTCGACGTATGCGATCTGAAGCTCTTCTCCCGCGATAGTAATGGTTGCGGCCTCGCCGCACATCGGACAAGCCGTGGCCCAGTTCTCCGCCCTGAACTCCGCCTTGCACCCAGGACAGCGTTGCCGCCGCTCGACCTGTTCGATTTCCAAGGCCAGCGATTCCCAGTCCGTGTCCTTTACGATGCACTCAAATCCAAAGCGCAGGCAGTCCACATCCACGCCCGCCAACTCTCCAACGCGCAATCCCACCTTGGAGAAGTGTGCACCCGCGTGCTGTTTCTTCAACTCGTCAAGCTGCTCCAGCACCGAAGAAACAATGGAAAGTTCGTGCATTTAGGGCCCTTCGCTGATTCTCATCTCTCATCAGCGCTTTGGCTGTGATGGTGCGCACACCTTCGGCGGATGTTCCGGCGCGGTAGAATTCAGGTTTGTCCGGAGCGCACATGTCGGAAAACTCTCTGCATCTTCCAGATCCGAACGATTCACAAGCATGGGCCCGCTATGTCGAAGATTTTCGCGAATCTGCGCGCAGCAGTGTGGAGTGGATTGCCGAGTACCTTGCCAATATTCGAAGTTATCCTGTCCTGCCCACCATGCAACCCGGCGAACTCGTGGACGCGCTTCCTACGCACGCGCCGGAGCAGGGCGAGAGCTTTGAGGTCATCCTCGAAGACTTCCGGAGCAAGATCATTCCCGCAGTTACGCAGTGGAATCATCCCGGCTTTTTGGCTTACTTCGGCACCACGGCATCCACCCCCGGAATCCTTGCCGAGTTGTTGATCGCGGCATTGAACACCAACGGCCTGCACTGGAAGACCTCGCCTGCAGTCGCTGAGTTGGAGCAGGTAGCCCTGGGCTGGCTTCGGCAATGGCTTGGGCTGCCGCCCGAATTTTTCGGAATCATCTACGACACCGCTTCGACCAGCACCATGCATGCGCTCATCTGCGCCCGCGAATTCGCGCAGCCAGAGAGCCGCGAGCAAGGATATCGCGGCAACCTCGTCGTCTATACCTCCGAGCAGGCGCACTCCTCGGTCGAGAAGGGCGCAATTGCCGTCGGCATCGGCCTCAGGAACGTACGCAAGATTGCAACCGACGCCCAGTTCCGTATGAAGGCCGACGCCTTGCGCTCGCGGATCGAAGCCGACCGTCGCGCAGGACTGCAGCCTTGCTGTATCGTCGCCACCATTGGCACTACCTCCAC
This sequence comes from uncultured Acidobacteriota bacterium, assembly GCA_963738165.1. Classification (GTDB taxonomy): domain Bacteria; phylum Acidobacteriota; class Terriglobia; order Terriglobales; family Acidobacteriaceae; genus TOLSYN. The sequence goes on along the minus strand of CAVTVE010000003.1, from coordinate 2,160 downwards.
CACTTCCGTGGACCCGGTATCAGAGTGCGCCCAAGTGGCGGAAGAATTCGGACTCTGGCTGCACGTTGATTGCGCCTACGCCGGACCCTGCGCCCTGCTGCCCGAGTGCGCCGAATACTTCGTGGGCATCGAGCGCGCACATTCCGTCGTCACGAATCCGCACAAGTGGCTGATGACCCCGATGGATCTCAGCGCCTTCTATACACGCAAACCGGAGACGCTGCGCCAGGCGCTCTCGCTTGTACCCGAGTACCTGCGCGCCTCCGAAGACCCGCGTGCCGTGCACCTGATGGACTACGGCGTGCCGCTCGGACATCGCTTCCGGGGACTGAAGCTATGGTTCATCCTTCGCTACTTCGGCCGCGAAGGCGTGATGGAATTTCTCCGACGGCACAACCAGCTTGCGCAGCAGTTCGCCGCATGGATCGATGCCGACCCCCGCTTCGAGCGCGTCGCGCCCGTTCCCTTCTCCGTGGTCTGCTTCCGGCTGCGCGGCAGCGACGAGCGAAATAAAACGCTGCTGGAAAGAGTAAACCAGAGCAGGAGCATCTTCCTCTCGCACACGGCCCTGAACGGCCAGTTCGTCATCCGCATCGCCATCGGCAACATCGCGACCGGACAGCAGGACATTGAACTGGCATGGAAGCTGATACGGGATGCGGCGGAAGAGGTGGGGAAAAGTTAGCTTCAACGTTGGGCATGAGCAGGTCCCCGCGCCTGCCGCAGTTTTGCAGATTGCTTTAACGATACAGCAGACGTTGGGTGTACCAATTTGGGAAGCGCCGCGCCCGCTGATTACCCGTGTTCAAGTGCAACGGTTACTACGGTTCGGGTCGTGGAGTGGAGTTAACAATCCTGATAAGGAAATGTATTACCCTGAATTAAGTTGTCGGCGAACTATGCCCACTCATGCATAAGTGGCTGAAACTGCCACTGTGGCGCAAGAAAAGGCGATATAAATGGCAACTTCAGAATCGCGACCGCAGGACGCAGACCTCGACCTCATCCAAGCTCAAGCACGGCTGGATCAATTGGCGCGCCACGAATGGTGGCGTTGGAGTGTCGCCATTTTCGTCATGCTTGCTCTCACCTTCGGACTCTTTGTCCTGTCGGCTCCTGCAATCGGAGCACGCAATTGGGTAGAACAGGCGGAGCTGAATATCGGATTACGCGCGCTATTGGCGCTAGTTCTGCTCTTTGATATTTTCGTCGTGCACCAGCAGGTACTGATCGCGAGGTTGCGCCGTGATCTCGCAACCCAGCTAGGGGTAATCGCCACCCTAGAAACCCTGAAGCGGACAGACGAAGCAAAAAGCCCTCAGACCGAGCGCAGGCATCTCGAACGTTTAGGCCTGGACCGGCGTGTCCGGGTCAACAGCCTCCATCATGGCAATCAGCCCTGGCAGCATGGCCGGATACGCGACATAAGTGAAGCCGGTATTGGTGCGGTGATCCCCTGCTCGTTGAGCGTCGGCGAACAGGTGACCCTCGAATTTTCCCTTGAGGATGGTCACCAAGGCTCTGTCACCGCCGAGGTCTGCCACCGCCAGGGATTCTATTACGGCTTTGAATTCGTCTCCATTGGACCGTCGCTTCGTAAGGCAATCGCGCGATTCAGAAACGCGGCGATGGAAACTCCTGTTTCGTGAATTGCGGTAATGCGCAAAATTGAACTGCCGTTACGCCCAGTAAGTACGGTCCAGCGTGCGATACTGGATCGCCTCGGCGATGTGCTTGGCTTCCAGGTGTTCGGCGCCTTCCAGGTCGGCGACGGTACGCGAAACTTTCAGGATGCGGTCGTGGGCGCGGGCGCTCAGTCCCTGCTGGGTCATCGCTCGCTCCAGTAAGCGCTCGCAATCCTGGGAAAGATCGCAGAAGGTGCGAATCTGTCGCGAGCCCATCTGTGCGTTGGCGAAGAACTTTTCTCCCGCTCCGCGGAAGCGCTGCAACTGCCGATCACGCGCTCGCAGCACGCGCTCACGGATCGCAACCGAGGGCTCGGCCTGCACGTTCGAGCGCAGTTCCTTGTAGTTCACCGCTGGCACGTCGATGTGAATGTCGATTCGGTCGAGCAGCGGTCCGCTGATCTTCGAGATATAGCGCTGGATCATCGGCGGAGTGCATTTGCATTCGCGCGCGCGGTCGTTGAAGAAGCCGCAG
>CAVTVE010000002.1:0-202237 GCA_963738165.1 uncultured Acidobacteriota bacterium | reverse complement strand
GGGCCTGCACGACCCGTTTCATTGCATTTGGCAAAGTTAGAAATGTCTCTTCAGATTCATTCTCTTGTACATCTCCGCGACAAAGTCTCCATAGCCGTTGAACATCAGCGTGTCGCGCTTGAATATCTCGCCGATGCGGCGCTCTCTCGCCTGGCTCCAACGCGGGTGATCCACCTGCGGATTTACGTCCAGGCCCAAACAGCGGGATCCATCGAAGTTCCCGGCGAGGATCCCGTGCTCTCCAATTTGCGACTACAGCTTTCGATCTCATGCACCCCCGCTGGCTACTAACGGCGATTCCGGAACACTGCCGAACGCCCGATTCCGCCAGCACCATACGACGAATCTCCTCTAGCGGGAACGCGCGGGGTGCGTTCGAGGCAGACTTTGTAACTTCCTCGAAGCCTCCGAGTCTCATCTCAAGGCAAGGCCACTGCCTAGCATTGGACGGAGTGCGCGCATGGACATATTGTGGCGGCGTATCGTTATCGGGAGCGTCGCAGGAGCGCTAGCAAGCGCAGCGCTGGTGGTCACGGTCGGACGTCCATTTTTCAGCATTGCTCTGGGCATTGCGATCGGTGCGGCGTATTCGGCAAGCTTGCGCCCGACACGGGGAACCTATGTCGACAATTTGATGGCTGCCGCAGCGCTGGGTGTGCCGCTCTGGGCTCTGGTCAGTGTCATCGCGTTCCCATTGTTTTCAGGACAGATGCCGGAGTGGAGTGCCGCGCAGATGCGGCAGCATTTCCCTGCGCTCGTCGGCTGGATTCTCTATGGCGCAGCGCTGGGCGTGATCACACAAGCGTTGAACGACGCCGTCGGACAAGTCCTCGGCCCGGAGCCGGTCTCCTCTTTGCCAAACGCATCAGAGAAAAAACGGATCGCAGTTGTCGGGGGCGGATTTGCCGGCATGAGGGTGGCGCAATGTCTTGAGGCGCAACTTGGCGCTTCGGTGTCAATCACATTGATCAGCGAGACGAATGCACTGCTCTTCACTCCTATGCTCGCCGAAGTAGCCGGCAGCAGCCTCGAGCCCAGTCATATCACCACACCCCTGCGCAGCAGCCTGCGTTGCACTCAGTTCATCCGGGGACGGGTGGCCGGAATCGATCCCGTGTCGCGGCGGGTCATTCTGGAAGGCGAACCAGCCAGTACTGGTGAAAACGGCCGCCGGGAGCTTGTGTACGACCACGTAGTGCTCGCGCTTGGCTCCGTCGCCAACTACCTCGGCATGATCAATCTCGAAAAGTTCTCCTTCAACTTCAAAAGCTTGCTCGATGCGATCCGAGTGCGTAATCACGTGATCGAGATGTTCGAGAGCGCGGACCGTGAGCCCGATCCCTCGATACGTAAACCGATTCTGACCTTTGTAATCGCGGGCGGAGGATTCGCCGGCGTTGAATTGGCGGGCGCATTGAACGATTTCGCTCGTGGGATCCTTGCGGATTATCCGAATCTGCGCCAAGAAGAATTGAGCGTCATACTGGTGCACTCGCGGGATCGCATTTTGCCGGAGCTGAGCGAATCGCTCGCCCAGTACGCCCAGGAAAAAATGGAGGCGCGAGGCGTCACCTTCCGCTTGAACACCCGCCTGACCGACGCACAGCCGGAGGCGGTCATACTCAGCGACGGCCAAATCGCAGCGCAGACGCTGATCTGGACCGCGGGCACGGCACCGAATCCACTACTGAAATTGCTGCCTCTGGAGAAAGACAAGCGAGGTGCTCTGGTCGTGGATGATTCGCTCGCCGTTCCCGGCCATCCCGGTGTTTGGGCGCTTGGTGATTGTGCCGCAGTACACGACGCCAAGACAGCCAAGCCGTGTCCTCCCACCGCCCAGTTCGCACTTCGTGAAGCGGAAGTTCTCGCGAGGAATATCGAAGCTCAACTGAAGGGATTGCCGGCGCGAAAGTTTCATTTCGACTCGCTCGGCGCGCTCTGCGTGGTCGGACACCAGACAGCTTGTGCTGAATTGACGATACCTTTCGCTCGCAACAAGACTATGCGCTTCTCAGGCTTGCTGGCTTGGTTCATGTGGCGGGGAATCTATCTTTCAAAGCTGCCAGGGCTGGAGCGCAAGATTCGTGTACTCATGGACTGGACAATCGAACTCTTCTTTCCTCGCGACATTGTGCAGACGATCGATCTGAAGTAGGAGTAGCTCGATGGCCGAAATGGAAATCTCCACCGCCCCACAAAGTCGGAAGAGCGGCATGGCTTGGTTCAAATTCGAGCCGCTGCTTGGACTGGGCGTGGGCGCGTTGTGCGGTGCGTTGCAAAGCGTCTTGCTTGCGACTTCGCTGGCACACGGCATCATCTTCGGCGCGCTCTTCGGAGCCGTCTTCGGCGCCTTCTTTTCCAGACGGGCTACCAGTCCCGGCGCGGGATTGATCTGGGGTGTGGCCGCAGCTCTACTTCTGTGGATGGTCGTCCCGGCGGGGATTCTGTCGCTGCGCCGCTCGGGGCCTTCGATGGCTATGCTGAGCGATGCCCGCGCGGATTTCCCACAGCTCGTCTCTTTTCTAATCTGCCTTGGGATGCCGGTTGGCGTCACGCTGGGAACGTGGGGCGAGTTTCATTCCAGAACGCGTCAGCCGAGGTTCAGCTGGGGACGCGCGATTGTGGCCGGTGGTCTTGCGGGAACGCTTGCCGGTTTTGTCTTCGGCCAGTGGGTCTCATCGGGAAACTACTATCCTCTTCTCGCGGGCTATAGAGAACTGAGTTCGCGCGCCTCGACCGAGATTGCGCATTTTGTCGTCGCGCTTTTGATCGGGGCCACCTTCGGAGTGCTCTTCCAGCGCGATGTGCGCGGCTACGGCTCTTCCATGGCCTGGGGATTGGGCTACGGGATATTCTGGTGGTTCCTTGGGCCACTTACGATTTTGCCCTGGGCCGCCGGCTCGCCGCTGGACTGGTCGGCAGAACAGGGCAGCAATTTGTTTGGCTCCCTGGTCGGCCACATTCTCTATGGCCTGATGCTGGGCGTTACCTACGCTGCCTTTGACCGCCTCTGGTTGCGGCTCTTTATCCACTCCGATCCGCTGAACCGCGAAGCGGAGGGGCTTGGCCTCCGATTGATTCGATCGCTCAAATGGGGCGCTTTAGCCGGTTTGGCCGGAGGAATTGTCTCCAGCCCGGTTCTCCTTGCCACGGGCATCCTGCCAAAGATTGCGGGACTCGACACGAGTTTGATTGGAGCGCGCGGTCTGCTGATCCATCTGCTGATCAGCGCGCTCATTGGCATGAGCTATGGGCTACTGTTCAGGGGTGAGGCCCCGAGCCTCGGACTAGGAGTGGCATGGGGATGGCTGTTCGGCCTGATCTGGTGGTACCTGGGGCCCCTGACGTTCCTGCCAATGCTACTCACGGGACAAATCGATTGGCGTCCAGAGGCCGCGTCCGCCTTGCTTCCGTTGCTGCCTGGACACCTGATCTATGGAGCCACCACGGCTTTTGTGTTCCTTCTGTTCGAGCGCCGCTTCACCCGGTGGCTGCTTCTCGACCCGCGAGCCGCCGCGCGCGAACAACGCCGCGTTCGACCCGTTGGGACTCCGGCGCCGGCTGTGTGGCTTTTTGCATTAGGACTGGGCGTACTGTTACCCATTCTGCTCGGATGACGGAGTTTAGCGTCGGATTTACCGCGCCCGCGAAACAGGGGAAGACCCGACGGGGATCACCAGGAACTCTATCTTCAATTCGTCTTTCACCTTGACCAGACCGCCCCCCACGGTGACCGGCTCGATTCCGAAGTCCGTCTGTTTGATCCTGGAAGTTCCGGTATAGCTCCCGTTGGATTCTTGCGCCTCCACGCGAATTAGCCTGGTCTGGTTGTGCAGTGTGAGATATCCGACAACGGCCCACTTGTGCTCGCCGACGGGCCTTATGCTGGTGGACCGAAAGCTGATCTCCGGATACTTCTCGCTTTCGAGAACCTTGGTATGCATGGTTTGCTGCACCTCTGCCTGCTTGTCGGGACTCAGGTCCGCATCCGGCATGACCGTGAGCGTGCGTGCATCCACTACGAACTCTATATGCGGCGAGCTGCCCGCATCCATACTGCCGCGTGCGAAGCGGGCGCGGACTTCATGTTCATGGCCCGCCGCGGAAAACAATCCGGCCTTCCCGACATGGATGGTGAACATGCTTTGCTCAGTATCGATTTGCCGGACTGCCGCCGTTGCGGTTAGACAGCTCGATAACAACCACACCAAGAATGCGGCAAATAACGCGACTCGGCGCATTTGCATTCCCTCATTTCCTACCGTCACCGTCGCCTACAATAATTTCGACAGCTCATACGAATAGAGCGGATTGTCTGGAAACTCCTGCCGCAGCTCTGTCAGCAGCATCCTGGCGGTAGATGGGTTGTAATTCCGCAGGGCGGCCACGGCGAGCAATAGCTTCGCAAACGGTTTCAGGTAGTGGCCCTTCTCAGCCGTAATGCGAAGCTGCCGCACGCCCTCCTGGGAATTGGTGCGGGCGCCGCCGAGGGCCAGCACCCAGCGAGCAACGATGGGTTTAATACCAAGAAGGTAGTTCTCGGCGCCGAGAGCAAGATAGGCGTCGTAGCACGTGGAATCGGCGGCCAGCAGCTTTTCAGCCCACATTCGGCCTTTCTTCGTGTAGGAGAGAGCGGGACGGTTTCGCTTCTCGATTAGAGCCGCATAGTCAGCCGATAAGCCGTACATCAGAGTCTTGGAAAGCAGAGCTTTTACGTCTCGCGGATTCCGAGCCAGGGCAGCCCCCGCAAGACGTTATGCTTCGCTCTGTTCCTGGTCGAATAATTTCTTCAGGCGCGCATCCGGCGAGAGCTTGCGCCGTGCATTGAACCGCTCATCATTCGTGAAGAGTTCGCTCTCCAGCACGCCGAGGCGGTGGAATTCCTGAAAGAGATAGCTGCTGGCTGACGACACTGGGCCAAGAGGGTCGTCCGGATGATCCATTCGCCACAGTGAAAAATGCCGATGAGCATCCTGAAACTGCAGATCGTAGAGTGAATCGTATCCGCGGTCCAGTTCCTCGTTTCCCGCCGCCTCACGACAGTCCGCAAAGAGTGAGCTTGAGGCAAGCAACAGCAGGCAACTGAGAGTCCATCTCTTGAACACATTCATCTCCATCCCACGCACCTCATTTGAACCTGATCAATAAGCCGCCTGTGAACACCACGTTATGTTGGCGATCATTGGTGAGCTTTTGATTGTAGTTCGGGAGTCCAGAGTAAGGCGCGCACTTCGAGCCGGAACCCAATCGGTACCTTCAGAATGCGATGGATCGTTCGGGTATCGATGCCGCCGCCAAACTCCAAAGTGTCTGTATTCGTTCCTTGCTTTAACAAGGGTACGGTCGATGGAGCTGACTCGCGGAAGCGGGCATACCCGCCACCGAATGATAGCCAGAATTTCCTTTTGATTTATACGCGACCGTCTGCCATAGGCGAGTCTCCGGTAAAACCACCTTCTTACTGTTGAAGGGCTTCATCCAGGCGAGCAGACATCTGGTCGCTCCCGACCTCGCCGGCTGAGTTATAGATTGCACGGCCTGACTTGTCGAGCAACACGACGTGCGGGATCGAGCCCTGGTAATACATCTTCACTAGATTCTGCTGTGCTCCGGATCGCGGTTTGTCCAGGTCGATAATCACAAAGGCGACTCTGTCTTTGTACTTTTCATAAAGCTCGACCGTTCGCTGCGCTTGCCGCTTGGAGTTGAAACAGCCCTCCCCGTAGATGATGATGTAGTTGGGCACGCCGGGCTGAGCTCCTGCATCGAAGTGGTCCCCGGTTATGAGCGGGCCATCCTCGCTATCGCTCGTATAGTCGAGCCTTTGGTTCAGCCGCAGGTTATCCGCCGCGAAGGCGTTGACCGCGACGACAAAAGCAAATGCCAGAACTGTTAGGATCTTTCTCATTCGACTCCCTCCAGATTCAGCTTGAAACTGTCTTGGTGAGTATTGTTTTGATTCATGAATCTGCGGAGCGCCTCAGCCAAGGCCTCCCTAAAAGAGATCTGGTCATTGCGATGATCAGGCGGTAAGTAGCCAGCGCCATAGTAAAGCTCTCCAGCTGGGGTTATGAATGAGGTGAGCGGTAGCCCAGCTGGCAGATTGAGGACGGCTTGCGCGCGCTCGAGTTGAGCCACGAGTGGCCCGGTCGCATCATAGTCAACCTTTACGGCGACGAAATTCTGGTTGATGAATGCAGCATTCTCGGGAAGGGTGTAGCTCTCCCGGTCCATGAGTTCACACCATGGACACCAGACTGCTCCGACGTCGAGCAGAATAGGACGATGCACCCGCCGGGCTTCCTCAAATGCCTGCTTGCCAAAAGGACGCCAGTCCACAGCCTGCCTGGCGGCTCGGCTAAGGTACGGCGAACTCTGTCCGCGAAGGTGATTGAAGTCCTGGCTGAACCCCAGCGTGGAGGCCGCCAGCAGGGCTCCCACTATGAAATCGGTTTGCGGTCGCAACTTCATGACAGTGGCCTTCCATGACCCTCCGCAACAACTTGCGCGCGGGATCGACAATGTCGGTAATGCGGAAGATCAAGTTCAGCCTTCTCCCGCATCCTGGTTCACGACCGCGTATCACTGATTGCTTGATGGGTTGGCGGCGCTTGGAAATGGCGACCCGAGGTTGATGTTGTTGTCCGGTGACAGTTCCTCGCTCTTGCGTCCCAGTGATGGGTTGGCGGCCTGTGGAAACGGCGACCCAAGATCGGCCTTATCCCGCCCCGCATACGTGCCGCTCTGGTGGGTGGCCATGGAGGGTGGCACGTCGGCACTTACTGCTGGTGATGACTCATCGGCCGTGCCGTTCGCCAAAGCTGGGTTGGCGGACTGTGGAAACGGCTCGGCATAGGATTGATGTTGCTGGCCCACGGCCACTGCGGTTACAAGCAACAGCACTGCAAACACCTCACTTGCAATCTTCATACGATGAACTCCTTCCTTGTGCTTCACGGCAGATGGGACGCAGCGGCTGGGAAAAAGTTACAAGCCGCACAGAATTTGCGATGAGCGGATTATGGCGCGGGAGCTGAACATCAAGGGCGAGGGGGCACCTGCGACCGAGCTACGCGCTGATTCTGTAACTTTCTTGGGTTTTCAGGCGTCTGACACTAAGATGACGACGAGCAAACCGGAGAGGTCAATGACTGCCGAATTGAGACGCCTCGAAGAGTCCAACCAGCGGACAGCGCACTGGAAGCGCTGGGGACCGTACGTGAGCGACCGTGCCTGGGGTACGGTGCGGGAGGATTACAGTGCGTTCGGTGAGGCTTGGGAGTACCTGACACATGATCAGGCACGCTCGAAAGCATACCGGTGGAACGAAGACGGTATTGCAGGTATCTGCGATCGCCACCAGTACCTGTGTTTCTCGCTGGCACTCTGGAATGGCCGTGATCCGATCCTGAAAGAGCGCCTTTTCGGACTCAGCGGCAAGGAAGGTAATCACGGCGAAGATGTAAAGGAGTACTATTTTTATCTCGACAGCACGCCGACGCACTCCTATATGAAGTTCCTCTACAAGTATCCGCAAGCGGAGTTTCCCTACTCGCGTCTGGTGGAGGAAAACAAGCGGCGCAGCAAGGCCAATCCGGAATATGAGTTGATGGATACGGGAGTGTTCAACGAGGACCGCTACTTCGACGTAGTGGTCGAATATGCGAAGGCTTCGCCGGAAGACATCCTCGTCCGCATCACGGCAGCCAACCGAGGCCCGCAGCGGGCGCAATTACACTTGCTCCCAACATTGTGGTTCCGCAACACGTGGAGTTGGAAGCCAGACGCGCCGAAGCCATCTCTGGCTCTAAGCGGGTCAGCCAGAAACGCGCTGGTGGATGTTAGGCACCCGGTGCTCGGCCAGCGCTGGTTTTACTGCTGCTACCATCCCAACACACTCTTCTGCGATAACGAGACGAACACGCGGCGGTTGTTCGGTGACAGTCACGGACCGAGATATCCGAAGGACGCCATCAACGAATATGTCGTAAACGGCCATAAGGACGCTGTCAACACACAGCAGACTGGCACAAAAATGGCAGCGCAGTATTCGCCATTCATTGCGCCAGGCGAGACAGTGACGATCCGCTTGCGCCTCACCGATACGGCGGCGGCGAATGTCGATCCGTTCAACGGAGAGTTTGATCGCATCTTTGCCGTGCGCCAGCTCGAAGCGGATGAATTCTACGGCGCGGTGATCCCTCAAGCTCTCACGCCTGACGCACGCAATGTCATGCGGCAAGCATTTGCCGGCATGTTGTGGTCCAAGCAGTTCTATCACTACGTACAGCAGGAATGGATGCACGGTGATCCCGGATTTCCAGCTCCGCCGGCCGAGCGCCAAGGCATCCGCAACGCCGAGTGGCCGCACCTCTACAATGCCGACGTGATCTCGATGCCCGACAAATGGGAGTACCCGTGGTATGCGGCCTGGGACCTGGCGTTCCATTGCGTGCCGCTTGCACTGGTGGACCCTGACTTTGCCAAAGAGCAGCTCGTTCTTTTGCTGCGCGAGTGGTATATGCATCCCAACGGCCAGCTCCCCGCATACGAGTGGAACTTCGGGGACGTAAATCCTCCAGTGCATGCGTGGGCTGCGTGGCGAATTTACAAGATCGACAAAAAACGCCGGGGATGCGGCGACCTACCGTTTCTTGAAAAAGTATTCCACAAGCTGCTCTTGAATTTCACTTGGTGGGTCAACCGCAAAGACGCCGAAGGCATGAACGTGTTCCAGGGTGGCTTCCTCGGGCTGGACAACATCGGAGTCTTCAATCGCAGTGAGTTGCCTACTGGCGGACATCTCGAACAGTCCGACGGCACGGCCTGGATGGCGATGTACACGCTCAACCTATTTGCCATCGCCCTGGAACTAGCGCGCGGAGATCCGGTCTACGAGGACGTGGCCAGCAAATTTTGGGAACACTTTCTCTACATTGCGCACGCCATGTCGCACCGCGGACGCGACGGCGTGGGCATGTGGGACGAAGAAGAGGGCTTCTTCTACGACGTTCTGCACCTGCCTGATAACTCGTACTTCTCCCTGAAAGTGCGGTCGATGGTCGGCCTGATTCCTCTGTTTGCAGTGGAAACACTCGAGCCGGAGATGCTCAACCGCATGCCCGGGTTCCGTCGCCGCATGGAGTGGTTTATCGCCAACCGCCCTGACCTGATCGGCAATATTGCATGTATGCGGACTACAGGCATGGGGGAGCGGCGGCTGCTGTCGATCCTGACTCCCGACAACCTGCGTCGCGTACTACATTCCATGCTGGACGAAGAGGAATTCCTCTCTCCTTATGGCATTCGTGCGCTTTCGAAGAAACACGCATCGGCCCCATACGTTCTGCGCGTCAATGGCGTCGAGCACCGCGTGGAGTACCAGCCAGCGGAATCTGACTCGGGCCTCTTCGGTGGCAACGCCAACTGGCGCGGGCCTGTCTGGTTTCCCGTAAACTTCCTGCTGATCGAGTCGTTGCAGCGCTTTCATCACTATCTCGGCGACGAATACAAGGTCGAATTCCCCACAGGTTCAGGAAAGATGCTGACGCTCGCGGAAGTTGCAACTGAGATCTCGCGCCGGCTGAACCGCATCTTTCTCCGCGACGCCAATGGCCGCCGGCCCGCCTTCGGGCAGGTCGAAAAGTTCCATACCGATCCACACTGGCGCGATTTGGTTCTGTTTCACGAGTACTTCCATGGCGATACCGGCGTCGGACTGGGTGCAAGCCATCAGACTGGATGGACCGGACTCGTCGCCAAGCTAATCCAACAGAGCGGAGAAAGTAATCGGTCAAACGAGTGTGAGCCGTGCATGGCCGACGCGCACTGAGCCAAGGACAGCCTCGACGAATGATTAGCGGAAGTTAGAGCGATTGACGAAGTGATTGTGAACGCAATGCGCCCTTCGACCGGCTGTTTGAGATCGCCGGAGTCACTACTTCCTTGTGACACATGGTCAACGCCGGCGGAATGCGTCTGCGGCGAGAAGGAGTTTATGTCACATCACAACCTGTCGTGCATCGAATTGGCAGTTGCGATCAGAGGCTCGAAAGAGCGGGGACGCAAAGATGAAATGAGAGAGGTGTGTTATGAGGTGCGATATCTGTAGCTGCCAGCGCGAACGGACTGCAATCCTTCTCCGGGTAAGCGAACCAGGTACTGAGCCAATTCTCACGCTGACGTTCCATCAAAAGCGACGAAGTGTGACAAACAATGGCATCTCCTGTGGCGGACGCCAAACGACTTGGGAATAAAGGCCATGGACGAACGATCGCAAGGAAGTCCGATGAGTACGGCTGCAAATTTGTCACTCGTAGATCGCAAGCTAGCTTACGGCGTAATCCGCCCTATTGGGACTGAACATTCTTATTCACGGCTTAAGTCGCATCTTTGGACTGTGGGGCATGGCATTTGCCGCAAAGACCGCAAGCGAATTCGCAGGCACTCCGCTTCCCCCAGGGCCTTATATGAATGTCGTATCTGTTCTTGCCAGTCTTCACCGGAGGTGACCTATGCGTTTTGTTGTTCTCTTGTCTGAGGTGCTGTTGGTATCCTTGCTCCCGCTGCGTTGCGCATCTCGTGAACCGGCCACCTCCACAATTAAAATCGGCAACTCGCAGATCGAGATCGCCCAGGTGAACGGTCGACTCACCGTTTCTCACGAAGAGGTACTCGCATGGGTTCGTTCTGCTGCCGAGTCCGTGTACACCTACTACCATCGGTATCCGGTCCCGCATGTTTTGATTCACATAATTCCGTTTGAGGGTAAAGGTATCCGCAACGGCAGAACCTTCAGCGATGATCGAGGGGGCATGATTCGGATTCGGGTCGGAAGCGAAACGACTTCCTCCGATCTCGACACGGACTGGTTGATGACGCACGAAATGGTCCACTTGGCTTTTCCGTCAGTGGCAGAACGGCATCACTGGATCGAGGAAGGCATTGCTACGTATGTCGAGCCAGTTGCTCGCGTTAGAGCGGGGCATCTGCAAGCGTCAGAGATGTGGTACGCGCTAATGCGCGATCTGCCTCAAGGTCTACCCGAAGCGGGTGACGAGGGACTCGACAACACCCACACCTGGGGAAGGACTTATTGGGGAGGAGCGCTTTTCTGCTTTCTTGCCGATCTAGAAATTCACCGTCAGACCCACAACCATAAGGGTCTGGAGGACGCACTGCGCGGCATCCTTGCAGTGGGCGGAGACATCCGGCAGGACTGGGACTTGGACAAAGCGCTCGCTATTGGAGACCGCGCGACCGGAGTGGCCGTCTTGGTGCCGCTCTATGAACGGATGAGGGATACGCCAGTCCATGTGGATTTAGACAATTTATGGAAACAGCTCGGGCTTGAAGTAGACGCTAAGAGTATTCGTTTCAACGACAATGCAATCCTTGCCAAGACTCGTATTGCAATCACAGACGGCATAACCTCTTCCAGTTCTGTTCGCGATGGGACCGGCGAACCCAGAAACTGAAGGTCCATGTGTTCGCTGTCGCGGCCCAGGATCTACCCGGGGCGCAGGCCATCAAAGTTCTTTCGCCGCCTCCAAACCTCACCCGCTGGTAAGGACACTGTTTAGCCTTGGACGGAGCAAGTACATGGATGCTTTGCTGCGGCTCTACCCGCGATCAGTCAGGTACCCTTCGATCAGGGCGAGCTGGCGTTTCTCCTGAGCGTTTCTGACAATCGGCTCGGCTACGGCGCCACACAAACGATCAGCTACGATTGTGGATGACCGGTAGCGTTCTTCCTCTGTAGGCCGACGCTTCTGCGTAATCCAGGGAAAAATGTCGATGTCGAGCATTTGCGAAATGATGCTGGTGATTCTGCCCAGATGCTCATCGAGCAGCCCTGGCGAGAGTTGCGGAGGAAGCTTCCCTTCTTCGAGCAACGAGATTCTTGCTTGAATCAGCAAGTCCAATAAGCCGGTCACGAGCGAGCGGAGGGCAAGTGGACATGCGCAGCGTTGGAAGAATCGCCGGCGCTTTTTTAATCACGTCGGGGGTGATATTCGTGAGATCGTCCGTCATCAAAAGCCCGCGCTCAACTTGTTCCACCGTTTTGCTCCGCGTTTCGCGGTATGCCGTAGGCGCATAGGCCATGAACCATTGATTGAATTGGTCAACGGAGGCACGAGTGTCAACTTTCCAGAGGTGGGCTTTATCGATGTTTATAGGCATGAGCTTACTTTAGCTTCCACTAAACAGATTGCAAACGTTCGAATCGAGGTACCAGCTGTGGATCGCATGAGTTGAAACTAGTCGTGCTCTACCCCCTGATTGTGATTTCAATGGCCTCCGGTGGAACATTGAAAGTCAGTGCCAAGCCTTTTTTTGCTTCTGCCATTGTCAGGGGCTTAACCGCGTGTCCGATAAGCGGCGGGGCGACTTCAGTGACCGGTTCTGTCGCCGTGATTGGTCTTTGCACGATCTCCCATTTCAATGTGGAATGGTCTATACCAAGCTCTTCGAGCGTGGCGTATTTTACCGGGTTTCGGTCACCCTTCCAGACGTTTGGGATGTTCACCCGCGCGAATTCGCTGAGCTGGATTGAGTAGCGGTTTTCCGGGGCTTCGTTGTTCTCTGGCGTGGGTGGACAAGGCACCACGTCACGAATCTTTCCCACTAGGAAGGCCGCGTGGTGGGTTTCTGGTCCCTCTGCCCAGTTAGCATTGGCGTTCCGGGTGCAAACCACATAAGCGCAGCGACGAGCGTGATTGCGGCCCAGACGCCAGGCCGAGGTTCCCCCTTCACTGAGTATGCGTTCGAGGCTCTTTGCGGTGAAAACAACCGCTACTTCCTCCGACATAACCAACCTCCGTCAGCCTACAAAGGATGGTACTTTTATTGCAATCTAATTGCAATACTTTATATAAAGTGTCGATAATCAATTAGCAACCCACTTCCCTGCTTGAGTCGTAACAAAGGCGCGTTTCACTCGCGATAAGGGCATTTATCAGGAGTTCTCAGAGAATAAACCCCCGCAGCCGCGCGAACACACCCATGCGGCCGTTCAATTGACCCACTCATCATCTCCCTCCTCGTCTTCTTCTCCGGTCACTCCTTCCTCTGGACCTCAAACAAGCGGTGATCCACCAACATTTCATCGCCGGGTTTGCAGAAATAGATTCAGTCGCCTGGAAGGGCGAGAAGAATATGTCGAATCTGGCCGCAACTTAGAGACACCGCATACTTTCTGCCCTGGAATGGTGTCTCGTCGTCACATTCGTGTCAGCCCTGACACGATCCGGTTCGGGATGAGTTACCCCTAACTCCTTTATTGTCAGCACCAGCTTGATTGGTCTGCCTCCTGCATTCTGCTCTGGCGTAATACGCGAGGCGCACGATGCAGACCACGAACGAACTCCGCAGACAGGCCAGCAAGGCCGGATTCATTCTCACCGCGATCCTTCTCGCATGCGCAGCCGCCAAGGCGCAGCCTTCCGGCAACGGCGCTGAAGAACAGCCCAGGCAGATAACGCGACGGATCATCGTCAGTATTCCGGACCGCAAACTCGCTCTGATCCAGGACGGCGAAGTGAAGAGAGTATTCCTTGTTGCGGTTGGGAAAGAGAGTACGCCCAGCCCCTCCGGCAGCTTCCGCGTCGTCAACCGCGTCACCAATCCGACCTATTACCACGCCGGCAAAGTCATCCCAAGCAGCTCGGTCAATCCGCTCGGCACGCGTTGGATGGGACTCAGCGAGCACGGCTATGGCATTCATGGAACCAACGTTCCCAGCTCCATCGGCAAGGCAGCTTCGCACGGATGTATACGCATGGCCCGCGCTGATCTCGAGCAACTCTTTGAATTAGTAAAGGTCGGCGACGCAGTCGAGATCCGAGCCGAGCGCGACGAAGAGACCGCGCGTCTCTTTGGCGCCGCGGATACGCTGATGGCCGAAGCCGGCGACGACCTCCAGACGGGTGGACAGTAAGGATTCAAGGACGGATCTGTATGGAAAACGCAATGACTCTCATGACTGTTTCGGCCGGGCTTCTGCTGTCGATTGCGTGTGCCGTGCTTCTTGAGGAACTGATCATTGGCGGGCTCTTCCGGCTCTTTTTCGCTCCGCCGCCGGCGAGCACGCAACAGCGACAACCAAAACCGGGGCCAAACCAGTAAAGACGAACAAAGGAGATTGACAATGCTTGCTTTCAAGTACCTTCTGTTTCTAGCCGCCGTTGCCCTGTTTCTCATCGCTGCCGCTATCGTCGGCTACGATGTCTGGCGAGACATCGCGAACCGCCGGCGCGCTCTGGCTTCGGGCGCGGCCTACATCGCTGAACCGGTACGCTGGCGCACCAGCGTTGCCCTGGTATTCCTGGCGTGGCTGCCGTTGCTGATTGCGTTCGGCATAGCCGTGGTCCCAAGCGGACGCGCAGGAGTAAAGATCAGTCAACTAAGCGGTACGCGCCCGGGCACGCTCTATCCGGGCACGCACTTCGTCATGCCCCTTGTCGATCACGTGGAAACCTTCGACATGCGCGACAAGCTCTTTACCACCGGAACGGAGCAGGAGGTGCCCAAGGCAAAGGGACGCGAATCCCTCAAGGTGCAGGCCAAAGAGGGCCTCACACTGGGGCTGGCGATCACAGTGCGCTACCAACTCGACCCCCATCGTCTCGACTATATACAGTCCCACTTACCGCAGCCGGTGGAGAGCGAACTGGTACCTCCTGTAGTAGCCAGCGCCTGGCGCGAACTCGCTCCAAACTACACGGTGCGGGAGATCTTCAGCACGAATCGCGAAGAGGTCCGGCATCTTGCAGCCGATGTCATCACGCGAAAACTGGCGATCGATGGAATCATCGTAAAGGAGGTAATGCTGCGCGATATACAGTTGCCTCCCGAATATGCCAAGGGATTAGAGACGCTTTTACTGAAAGAGCAGGAAAACGATCAAATGGGTGTGCAGACTGAGATACAGGCCAAGCAGGTGCACATTGCCGAGTTGGAGGCCGAGGCCCAGAAAGTGCAGCAGGTAAAGCAAGCGGAAGGCGTGGCTACCAGCAAGGTCATTGAAGCAAAGGGCGAGGCCGATGCGATGCAGTACACGCTGCCGTTGAAGGAGAAGCAGATTCAGCAGTCTCGCCTTGAGGCAGAGGCGCGTAAGGAATCTACCATCAAAAACGCAGAAGCAGCGGCAGAGGCGAAGGTAATTGACAGCCGCGCTGAGACCGAGCGTCGCAAGATGCTTGCCGACGCCGAGGCGAACCGCATCCGGGTAACCGCCGTCGCCGATGCCGAGCGCATGAAGAGCGAAGCCGCCGTGCTGAAGGGCAATCCGCTGCTGATTAATAAGATCATCGCTGAACGGCTGTCGGATAAGATTCAGTTGATGATGGTTCCATCGGATGGTAAGTACTTCTTCGCCAATGATGTCTTCAAGGGCATCGCCGGCAATCCTGCCGTACAGGAAGATGAATCGGACGATCCAGGCGAACACCGTCAGGCGATGGCTGGCAGACACCAATAATGAAGTCCAAGGCTCGGCGAGCAGATGCCGGGCCTTGTCTGTTTACGTTGGCAACCGAGGAAAAGCGCGTATGCGATCGCAGGAGTTGGTCACTATCGTAACCTTTGCATCGATACAGAAGCGTAACCGTGGCGCAATGCCGAGAGGCTATAATTCGCTGCAAGCCATGACACGACTCCGCCATACGTTATTCGGTCTGTTCCTTCTGCTGACGATTGCCGCAGCATACGCGCAGGCCGAGCGATTCGAGGAGTCGACGGCGGAACTGGCGCAGAAAATTTCAGCCGTGGCTGGTCCAGGCACAGCGACCCTTGAATTACACAACGTTTCCTCACTTTCAGAAGATCAAGTTGCGGCAATAAGCCACGCTTTGGATCGGCAGCTGCGCAGCGCGGGTGTCCAACTGCGTCCCACTCACGATGCTGCAACAGAGATCCGGGTGACGTTTTCGGAAAATCAACGCGGCTGGCTCTGGATCGCCGAGATACGACAGGGAACGGAGAGTCGCGTTGTGATGATCGAACTGCCAGCCGAGCGCGCGGCGAGTCCGCCGGCCAATTCAGCGATTCTCACACTACGGAGTTCCCTGTTATTGAGCGCACGCGAACCGCTGCTGGACTTGCAAACGATCCACCAACCGCAAGCGGCTATGGCAGCTCTCACCCCTGGGAGTGTTGTGCTCTATGAGCAACTGAACGGGCACTGGAAGCCGTCGCGAACACTACCGATCAGCGGGAATTCTCCCCTTCCGCGCGATCCACACGGAAGGATCGTGCCCGGCACGGATCATTTATTTGACGTGTACCTGCCAGGGCAGACCTGTACCGCGTCGGCCGATGCAGCCGCTGCAATTACGATCAACTGTTACGCGAGCGACGACCCATGGCCGCTCGGCGCACAAAGGGCCTTCTATAACTCTGCGCGGAATTACTTCACCGGAGTGCTAGCCCCAGGGCTTGGACGAACAGTGCCCGCATTCTATTCCGCGGCCGTGCTGCCGCGTGCGAAGCGTATGGTGTGGCTATTTGCCGGAATCGATGGCCACGTGAGGGTCTTAGACGGCGTGGATGAAATTCAGTTGGGCGCGACGGCGCGTAACTGGGGAGCAGACATCACCGCGGTGCAAACAGCATGTGGCAGCGGAATACAGGTCCTGGCGGCAGAGAGTGGAACGGACGCAACTTCAGATTCTCTGCAGGCGTTCGAGATCGCAGGACGTGAGCCATCAGCGGCAAGCGCGCCTCTGAAGTTCAACGGCAGCATTACCGCACTGTGGCCCGCGCCGGATAATGCAGCAGCGACCACAATTGTACACACACCCCAGGGAGGCTACGATGCGTACGGCATTACGCTGGTTTGCAATCAGTAGCCTGATGTTGGCAATGGCGGCAGAAAGTGTGGCGCGAACGCGGCCACATTACGGCGGTACGCTCCGGCTGGAGATGAGCGCAGCGAATTGGCAGGACGACGACGCGCTGTTCACCTTGGTCGCAGAAACATTGACTCAGATTGATGCCCACGGAGAGACGAATCCGTGGCTGGCGACTCGCTGGGAGTCTCAAAATGGCGCGCGGCGATGGGTGTTTGCAATCCGTCCAGGAATTGAGTGGCATGACGGACTTGCCCTAACGTCGGAAGCCGTCGCGGATTCTCTTCGGAGAGCCGCGCGCCCGGAACTTGAAAAATGCAGGATCAGTGCATCTGGCGTGGACACGGTAGTCATTGAAAGCGACACGCCGATCTTCAATCTGCCTGCGCTCCTTGCATTCAGACGTTTTGCTATTGTTCGTGGCGACCAAACAACTCCGCTCGGAACCGGACCATTTCGTGTAACGCGGAGCAGCGAATCCCGAACCACGCTGGAAGCATTCGACCAGTACTGGCACGGGCGGCCATACCTGGACAGCATTGAGATCACCGCGGATCGGTCCATACGCGATCAGTGGATGGACGCAGGTATCAACCGCGCTGATGTCGTGGCGATTCCTGCGGAGATGTTGCGGCGGGCTCAACAGGAACGGTTACGGCCAATGTCTTCCGGCAATATTGAACTCATCGCGCTGCAGGCGGGCCCAGCCGGCGCCGCCATTGACGTTGTATTGCGAGAGGCGCTGGCCGCAACCGTGGATCGGACTGCACTGCTGAACTTTATTTTCCAGAAACAAGGTGAGGTCGCCTCCGGGCTTTTGCCCAATTGGCTCTCCGGATATGCCACACTCTTTCCTTCGACTCCCAACGCGACTCGTGTTCACGATCTACGCAAACAGGCAGGCCAATCCCGCCCCCTTACGATCGGCTATCCGGCCGACGACACAACGCTGCAATTGGTGGCCGAGCGCATAGCTCTGAATGCGAGAGAGAGCGGGTTGCAAGTCCAGGCATCGACGGGCTCCGCCGATTTCACGGTGGCACGCCTGGAATTGTCCTCTACGAATCCGCAGGTCGCTCTGGCCTCGCTCACCGAGCGAACCGAGACGAAGCGCACCGACTACGGCGAAGGCATTGAGGAACTCTACCGAAACGAACGAGATTTTCTGTCTCAGGCAAAGCTGATTCCGCTTCTCTACCTTCCGCGGGCGTATGCTGTTGCCGGCCAGGTGCACGATGCGCGCGTGACGGCGCTTGGGCAACTGGAACTAAGCGACGCTTGGATTGAGGAGCATCGATGAATCTACGGCAAAAATTGTTACTGACCATCGCCGGGTTGGTGGTGCTGGCGGTTGCTGCCGTGACATGGACTGTCTCCATTAGAACGCGGCGTGCGTTGGAGGAGATTGAGCAGCAACGCTCCGTAGGGCTGCTGGCTCAAGTGCGCGGTGAGTTTCAGCGGCAGGGTGGCGGCATCACAGCCACGCTGGACCGCATGGCGAATGATGAGCGCGTGGAACGAATTGCTTTCACCGCGGCGCACGGCGGTGACACCACGATCTTTCTTTCCGAGGCTGCAACTCTCGCACACGAATATCAACTTGACTTCCTTGAACTGGTGAACGCAGATGGGACGATTCTTTCCTCTGCACAGGCGCCTGCGCGCTTCGGATACCACGAACAGCTTGCGGATTCGCCAGGCCCGTTTCTCCAGGCTGTGGAAATGAGAGAGGGCACAACGCTGGGGTTTGTGTCGCAGCGCGCACTCTCTGTCGGCAACGGCTCTTTTTATCTTGTGGGCGGGCGCAAACTCGACGCCGACTTTATACGTTCGCTGTCGCTGCCGGACGGCATGTACGTTTGGTTCTACGCCTCAAACCAGATTCAGCCTGACCCAAGCAAGATGCTGACCTCGACCCCGGTACCGATCGAGTATTTCAAGGACGTTTTGTCTTCCGCGCTGGCTTCGGGCAATGAGGTCAGTCGAATGGTGCGAATCTCGCCTCAGCGTTTTGACCACGCGAATGTTCAAGCTGTGCCCATGAAGGACCAGTCAGGCGCGGTCACGGCGGTGCTGCTGGTGGGCGCGTCGCGAAGACCAACGCTTGAGCTGTTGCAACATATTCGCTCGATTGCCTATGCAGTGGCAGGCGGTGGAATCCTCTTGTCAATCATTGCGAGCCTTTGGATCTCGGGCATTTTCAGCAGGCCAGTCGAGCAACTGGCTGCCGCCTCGCGTGCAGTGGCAGGCGGAGACTGGAATGTTCGCGTGGAGAACACCTCGCGCGATGAGCTCGGGGAGCTTGCGGAAGCGTTCAACACCATGACTACCCAACTGTTGGAACAGCGGGAACGTCTGCTCCAGACAGAGCGGGTGGCAGCATGGCGTGAGTTGGCAAGGCGACTGGCACATGAATTGAAGAACCCTCTTTTTCCGCTGCAGATCACGGTTGAAAACCTGTTGCGCGCGCGTGAACTGCCTCCGGCAGAGTTCGACGAAGTGTTCCAGGAGAGCGCCCGCACGCTGTTGGAGGAAATTGCGCACCTGAAGGCGATCATCGCGCGTTTCAGCGACTTCTCAAAGATGCCACAGCCGCAGCTTGAAACGGTTGACGTGAATGCAATGTTGGAGAAAGTCGCTGCACTGTTTCGTCCTCAGGTGCAGGAGACGCTTCAAAAAGTAACCTTGGAGTTGGATCTTGATACTACGCAACCCAGTGCGTCGCTTGATCCTGAACTTATGCACCGCGTGATTTCAAACCTGCTGCTCAACGCGCTGGACGCGATGCCGAATGGCGGAACATTGAAGCTCGCAACTCGCAGCAACCCGGAGAACATAGAGATTGCCGTAAGCGACACCGGAGTTGGACTACAACCCGAAGAACGCGAACGGCTATTCACCCCGTATTACACGAGCAAGCATCACGGAACCGGACTTGGGCTGGCGATTGTGCAATCTGTGGTGAGCGATCACCACGGCAGCGTTAGCGTAAACAGCGAGCCTGGCCGGGGCACCACATTCACGATACGCATTCCGCGTGGCGTCAACACAAGTGACGCAGAGCAGGCCGCCGGCACGGGAGTGAGCGCATGAGTAACAGCAACAAGGCTGAAATCCTGATCGTCGATGATGAGCCAAATACCTTGGCCTCGTTGTCGCGTGCTTTCCGTCTTGCGGGACACGAAGCCACGGTCTGCGACCACGCTGCCCGCGCATTAGAGTTGGCAAAGACGCGCCCGTATGACCTGATTCTTTCCGACGTAGTGATGCCGGGACAAGACGGCATTTCGCTTCTGGAGCAGTTGAAGAACAGTGGCGTAGCCTCTCCGGTAGTCATGATGTCCGGGCAGGCGCATGTGGAAATGGCCGTGCGCGCAACAAAGCTGGGTGCGCTCGACTTTCTGGAGAAGCCGATCTCCACTGACCGGCTGTTGCTGACCATTGACAACGCACTCAAACTCAAGCATCTGGAAAGCGAGAACAGAGAGCTTCGGCAAAAGGTAGGCCGTTACCAGATTGTCTGGACTGGCCAGCGCATGCGACAGATCATGGCGCAGATTGAGCGTGTTGCGGCCAGCGAAGCGCGCATCTGCATACAAGGTGAAACCGGAACAGGCAAGGAGCTTGCAGCGCGCATGCTGCACGAGAAGAGCACACGCCACAGCGGCCCATTCATCACTCTGAACTGCGCAGCAATCCCTGCCGAGCTGATCGAAAGCGAGTTATTTGGACACGAAAAGGGATCCTTCACTGGCGCGACGAACCGCCACACAGGAAAATTCGAACAAGCGCATCGCGGCACTCTTTTTTTAGATGAAATTGGCGACATGCCGCTCACCATGCAGGCGAAGCTGTTGCGCGTCTTGGAAGAAGGCGAAGTCGAACGCGTCGGCGGAGACCATCCAATAACAGTCAATGTGCGCGTGATTGTAGCGACGCACCGCGACCTTGAAGAGCAGGTACGCGAAGGGAGGTTCCGGCAGGATCTGTTTCATCGCATTTACGTCTTCCCTTTGCTGCTGCCGCCCCTTCGCGAGCGCGTTGACGATATACCGCTGTTAATCGATCATTTTGTGCATCAGGTGTGCGCCCAAAATGGATGGAAACCGAAAGCAATCACCCAGGAAGCCATTCGAATGTTGGAGCTGTATCAATGGCCAGGGAACGTTCGCGAGTTGCGCAATGTCGTCGAGCGGTTGCTGCTACTGGGTTGCGGCAGTGCGATTGACTTGGATTGCGTGAAGCTCGCAATACCTGACATTGGCGCGGAGACGTCGCTGACCTCGGCGCAATCGCTCACCGCGCATCACGAATACACCGGGACACTCTCGGCGCAGGTAGCAAAATTCGAGCACGATGCAATCCTCGCCGAACTCGAGCGACAGTCCCACCACATTACGAACACCGCAAAGGCTCTAGGCCTGGAGCGCAGTCATCTCTACAAGAAGTGCCAGGCACTGGGCATTAGTCTGCGAAAAGACCAGCAGGGCCAGTAACACTGCGACCAAGCTGACATGGTCCATCGGGTGCCATGGGTGGCGCCCGATGGATATACCCCAGCTATAACCTATCCAGCCACCTGCCCAGGCTAGATCCGGAGTTCGAATTCGCGGTCTCGCCGCTGGCAGCCAGGTTTTCCTGCCAATGAATCCGCCCGGTCATCTGCATCATGACGAACAACGTGAGAATCAAGCCAATCGTGATTGCCAACCCGGTGAAGCCTTCAAAGAAAAAGGCGTAGGAAAACAGCACCAGATAGATCAACTGTGCTATCCCGGCCTCGATCAACGCAAACCGCATTCCCACCACGAGACGCAGGTAGGAGACCACCAGGAAGATCGACACTGTCGAACTGATTGCGAAGGCCAGATGGATTGAGATGTGGTCCACTAAATATGCCAGCAGGAGATGGAAGGCAAAGAAGGCGCCTGCGAGAAAGAAATAGTTGATAGTGTGAAGTTCGACCCCTCGAATCGTGGTGATGACGAGCATCACGAAAAAGAAGAAAAACAACGATACAGGCGCGAAATAGCTGATCTCTCCAGCGAGAGGGCCAGGTTGCAGCCTTTGCGGCATCTCCAGTCCGATCTGGCATCCGGACACCAGCTTGTTATATTGCCAGTTTAACCTCCAACCATTTGCAGTTTCGCGTTTCTCTGTGGGAGAGAGTGCGTTATCAGGAAAGTCGATGCTCTTGAAATTGGTTTCCATGTTGAGTGCGAAATCGCGTACTTGAGCAATTCCGTTACTGAATCGATACGTCCAACGGTCAAGTCCCTGCGAACGGTACGAGACGCTCATCACCGCGACCTCACCCGCCTGCATGGGTAATTCGGCAGCAATGGCATCACTGGTATTGGAGAAAGACACCGGCTGTCCATTGACGGTGAGCTTCAGATCGTCATAGACGGCACTCGCCGCCGGAAACTTAAAGGTGAAAACGAGTTTGCCAAGCTTGCCGGTAGTATTGCGAAAAGTGTAGGCCCCAGAAAAATCCACTCTATAGGTGCTGTACCATAGCAGGCCCTTTTGGCGGTGCTCGAGATTGAAAGCCACGCCAGCTCTGGTGCGCTCGACTTCCAGAGGTGTAAGCTCGGTGTCGGACATCGAGCGCAGAACACGGTGTCCTTTCTCTTCGACTTCTACTTGGCGTGTAATTGGTGTCGATAACAGACCGGTGGGAGCAGACTGGCTTTGCGGTGTGCCCCAGAGGTTTGCGACCTTTTGTCTAAGCCTCTGATCATACGAATTGGTGCGGCTCTGAATCGTCGTCCCCAGAATCATCCATGCGACCGTTGTGCAAAGAAAAATGAAGATCAGCGCGGCTATGCGTTTGACCACTCCGTGGCCTCCTTCGGGCAGATCCCGAGTTACGACTTCCAATTGCAGGTAATTGGCCGCAGTGGGTTGATGGATTGAAGTGAACAAGTTACAAAAAGATGGTCGCAATGGTCGTGTCCATTGCCACACGGTGCTGTGTCACGGATGACACGAACTGCCGCGTTTCCGCCAGGTCGAACCCGAAGCCGCTTCCGTGAAAATGAGGTTGGAATCTAGCCACGCCGCCAGCATAAGCGGCGTAACCAAGCTTCTTCGATCCCGACTTCGGCCGCCTCGGCGAATTCACTACAGGCGCTCAGATGACTGGTGCGGTTGCGGACTCGACACAGCGCGCCAGCTTGGATGTATCTTTCGTCATTTACATTTAACAATTCTCGCTTTTTCAAATCAGATGTGGATGGTACTATTTCGCGAATTCCGGAGACATACAAATGTTGGCTTCTCTTCGTCCGCTCACTACCGGGCAATTGCTCGATAGGGCATTTCAAACCTATCGCCAGAACTTCATACTATTCGCCGGCATCAGCGCTCTTCCGAACGCCTGCTTGTTCGTGATGCAACTCTGCCTGCTTGCGATCGGCGTTAGTGGCACTGGAAAAGCCCCGGTCACGATCGCGTCGTTAACAATCTGCGTTTCGATTCTCACTGTTTTTATCGCCGTAGTGTTGAACGCAATCGCTACCGCGGCCACGACCTTCGGGGTATCCGATCTCTA
This sequence comes from uncultured Acidobacteriota bacterium, assembly GCA_963738165.1. Lineage (GTDB taxonomy): Bacteria > Acidobacteriota > Terriglobia > Terriglobales > Acidobacteriaceae > TOLSYN. The sequence continues at coordinate 178,831 of CAVTVE010000002.1, read as the reverse complement.
TCTCGATAAAGAGACCAGTATTGGTGCTTGCTTTGCGCGGGTAAAAGGCAAAATTGGAAAGGTGATCTACGCTTCGTTCGAGCTTGGAGCCAGGGTCGGGCTCGGTTTTATTCTTCTTATCATTCCGGGGATATATTGGGCGGGAAAGTACGGTCTCGCAGTCCCTGCTGTGGTGCTCGAAGACATTAAGGGGAAGAAGGCGTGCGGGCGAAGTGCTGAACTGACAAAAGACTCCGTTGGGCGCATCGTCGCCATCTATTTCCTTACCTGGATTCTTGTGGCCGCCATTGCCGGTGGAATAGTGGCCATGCTGGGTCTTTTTGCTCTTGGGCACAAGGCTGCCGCCGGAACCACGAGTTTCAAGGTGTTGAATGACATAGTGTCATTGGTGGTGAACACCGTTGTAACTCCTGTGATGTCCATAGCTTTAACTTTGGCTTACTACGATCAACGGGTCCGCAAGGAAGCTTTCGACATCGAGAGCATGATGGGCCTGCTAGGCGAACCGGGATTAGTGCCTGCACAGAATACAATGGAGGCTACGTCGTAGGGCGGAGCAGACGCTTGGCAATCCGCAGACTAGCCGTCATACTCGCGATACTACTGGGGAGCAGATTTGTGTTTTCTGCGCCTCAGCTGCCGTGTGCTTCGGCGGCGCAATATCGCGCGCTTCTGATTGAGCAGCGCTCAGAACAACCGGCTGTGTCCCTTCCGGAATTGGCGGATACGGTGCCGGCCTACTGCGACTTTATCGCTGCGGGCCGCGCCTTTCATCTCTCCAATTTCGAAATGCAGCGGGAGCTTCGCCAAATCGCAACGAAGCCCGAGACCCGCATTGCGCGGCTGGCGCCCCCGCAACAGCACTGCCTGCTGCTTGTCACGGTCCTTCAGCGTGGGGTAAACGCGCACGCTTTCGGCGATGTCGAACGCAGCCCACAACTGCGCAATCTGCAGCGGGGGTGGGCCGAACTTTCGACAGCGACGGCCCTCGCCTCCAGCACGATGGCATGGGGGGTAGTCCTTGATGTGGCGTCAGGATCGCAAGCTGGCTTCAAGCATCTAGTGGGCTGCGCCATTTACCTCACAGGCTGTATTCCACTCACTGTTATAAAGGAACGTAAAGCTGACAACAATCCGCGACCAATGATCTTGGTGACCGGGGGACGATCCCAAGGGTTTGATAACGCCATTGCTGATGCCATCAGCATGGGATGGAAGAGATTCCATCTCCTACTCGGTAGCAGATCAATGCTGCCAGTAGATAACACGTACCCAAGCACTGCTTCGCAGAGCTTGCGTCAGTGTAAGAGAAAAAGTGCTGCTAGCTCAATGATTACGCATTGGAAGTGGAGTTCTTCAAAAGGACTAGATGATTGAGATTGATGGATATCTGATTCGGAGCCACGCAGAGGACCCGACTCTCGGAGAGAAGAGCTATCAGGATTTTCGGGCAAGCTGACCTGAGTTTATGTTGCACAGCCCTCTCGCGCTGAACTCAAAGGAATTACTTGTAGAACTCGCACCAGATTTTCAATTCTTCCTGCAAGATGATGCTGGAGCGGTGGTTGGGATATGTCGGTCGGCCCCTACCTATTGGCTCGGCACGATGGAATCGCTACCACTGGGTTATGACGAAGCACGGGTGCTTGCGATTCAGGGCCTTCAAGATCGCATAACCCCGAACACTCTACTTGGACTTTCGATCACTATACCAATGCGCTTTCGATCTCAAGGTTTGAGTTCTGTCGCGATAAGAGCGATGAAGGAGATGTGTAGATTGTATGGACTTGAACACCTCATAGTGCCTGTAAGACCGAGCCTAAAAGCGAGCTATCCTCTGACGCCGATCGCTGACTATGCACGTTGGATTTGCGAGGACGGCTCTCCGTTCGACCCTTGGATGAGAGCGCATACTCGACTCGGAGCACGAGTCTTGGGATGTTCCTCCGAGTCGATGAAGATTCAAGGCACCATAGAAGAGTGGGAGTTGTGGACAGGATTGCGTTTCCCCCAATCGGGAGAATACATAATCGCCGGTGGGGGAAGCCCGCTCAAGGTCAGCCGTGAGTCAGATATGGGAGACTATTACGATCCAAACATATGGGTCGCCTATGATCTTGTTGTCTGATAATTCGGTAAACATTCGCGAGCATCAACGACCTGCTCAAGCCTTTCGACCCGGCATTGATGCGGCGGTACGAGGTCAGCAGCCGGGTGAATCTGGTGAAGAACGATGACGCGGCGTGTGCGGAGGGGGTGTTTAGGCCATGGGCGTCTTCTTCACGTCCTCCCTCCCACGTTTATATCCCAGTAGCTAAGCCGCCTTCTTCCCCGCCGCTAGGTTCTTTACATCCATAGTTGTGAGCGGATTTCCTCCGATACCCCACTCGCCGCTCTTCACGTCCTCGATTAAAACCCGTTTCAAAGCACTTTCTGTGGCGGTTCCAGCGAACCTGAGGGCCCACTACTCCGACCACCACTCGTGCCACAGGTGATCGTGAGGTCGAAGCTAGCGCCTCGCCCCCCTTCTTTCCACGTCTGCGCCTTAGAGATTAGATCGGTGTCGGTGGACGGAACTCCGGAGTATAAAATCGGTGCAATAATGCTCCACCACAGATCAAAACCCATAAAGCGCGAATCCACCTTGACCGTCCTCGACCTGACAGCCTCAAGCCCAACATCCCTCATGCGACCTGCGATTTTCCGGCCCACAGCCCGATCCCCACCCGCCTCCGCTTGTCTTTGACCACGGGCACGAACCAAATAGTCGAGGGTCTCGCAACTCGGCTCCCAACAAAAGGAACTATCATCGACATCAATAACGATTACCGAGGCTTCGATCCGCGAACTCACCGTGATAGCCAATAACTTTCTGGACTGCTCTAGGGAAAGATGCTGATGGACAAATCTCATTACTACCGCATCAGGACGAAGGCTTGCCAAAAGCGCCTCCGTTTCAGCAACACTGTGACTGCACATAAACTGCGCCACAGGGACGCGCATTCGTGCGCAGGACAAAACAGCCTCGTTTTGGTCGATGCCAACGAAATATGCCTGTTCCGAACAGTGCGCCGCAAGCTCACCGAGCCAGCTTCCATCCCCGCACCCGAGGTCTACAACGCGAGATGCATGTAATAGACCCGCAGCACCCAGCGCAGTTCGTTCCAGTGGAAACAGCGCAGCCGCCTGCAACGGAAGTCGAACCGTCTCCTTACATAGCCTTTCCGGCGTCCAGTCATAGCTTCCTGCGCTCATGCTGACTCACCGACAGACACACGACGCAGGAACATCTCTACACACACGCGCCATTCTTTAGGACAAAGATGGGCGACATTCGCAAGCTGCAAAGCGTGCCGATCAAAGTTTGGTAAGTCTGCTTCCCAACCACATCTACACGTTTCAAAGAATTGAGACCGAGACTCCGAAAGGGGTGAGCTGTCATGAGTGGCTGCTGCATGTAAAAGGGAAAGTATTCTGAAGCCAATAAGAGCTGATAGATTATCGAGATTAGATTGCGTGCAAGTTGCGCGGAACTCCACCGTGCTGTAATCAAACCGAGGACAGATAAAACTGTAGTCCCGTTGGAACTCAGGGATAGCGCCTAACGATAGCCGATAGTCCTCAAGGCTGGAAGGGATAATCTCTGGAAATGCTGCTGCCCAGTAGTCCTCATGGAATGCATCCCGCCACAACAGCGGCCGAACACAGTGGATAGTCCCTGCAGTTAGGGAGACGGAGCTTGCGGAGAAAAGTAAGGGCGAGATGTATTCGACCTCATACAGCCGAGGGAGTATCGGCACAAGTTTCTTTAGATCACCCTCTACATGGATATGAGTAGCAGTGATCAGCGCGTTGAATAAAGCCTTTGAAAATTCTCGCGATGGTATCGGACGGCTTCTCAACCATTCGTAACGACAGGCCGTCTCTGTGTCGCTGGCTAAGGCGAATACCATCTCGTCCGCAGGCAACTCGACGTAGGCTCCTGATGACAAAGCCAGGCCAGAGCTTCGAAGTGCGGTTGTCAGTCTGTCATAAACTTTCCAATGTAGTTCCGCGAAGGATTCATAGCTAACACACGGTGAAAATGACAGTTCCAGCACGTGCGTACAGAAGTCGTTGTGGATTGTGACGCTTCCAGTCGAATCAACGAAAGTAGCTGCAAGCAATTCCGCCTTCGACGAATGGCGCCCCAAACGACAACCGTTCGTTGCAAGCTCAACCGAGAAATCATTTAGGTCTGCGAACGTTGGAACACGACCGTCTTCCCGAAAGACAAACTGCTCCTGTTCCACTCCTACTTGATATCTAGGCGCTTGCATATACACCGCCCCTTCCATTCAGATGGAAAAACATCCTCGTGATACACGAAATAGCCTCGATCACCAAGAAGTCTGAGGGATGGATCATTATCGGCCGCTACCACTCCCAAGATACACTTCGCTCCAAGCTCGCGACTGCGGTCTTCGAGTACATCGCAGAGAATACTGAATAAGCCAGAGCGACGGTGGGATCTCGCGATTGCTCCACGCGAGATTATCACGGCATTCTGTTGAACGTTCGCTTCTGAATCGCCTAATATCTCGGACAATTTCGTCCAGCCGTAGAACTCATCACCAAGATATGGCCCCGTGTTTCTGGGTACCAGTCGAAGTGTTCCCACGACCATCTTTTCGTCTTCAGCAACCCAAATATTCGGGCCCGGGATATCGTAACGATCCATATGAATCCTGCGATCATGATCCGCGTATCGCTGGTCATTGCCTTCAACAACAAACGTTTCGTATCGCAACCTACATGCACCGAAAATGCGGGCTGGCGTGTCGGCAGAAGCGATATGCACAGTAGAAGACACAAATACCTCAGTTCTTTCGCACCACACTGCTTCCGGCAATGCAGATCGCGGATGTGTTGAGTGGCCGGAACCCGGTGCTGGCGCACGGACGAGAAAACCTAAATCTAAACATCGAATCCTCCTCTGGTTATGGTTTTCCGATTTCAGGTGTGTACGACCATTGAGAAGATTCGAAAGCGCAAATTGGAGTTGTCCAAAGCAGTAAGTGGGAGCGGAAATAGTGATGTCGGATGTGCGCAATTCGCCGAAGTGACTCGATGGTGCGTTTGGCAACTAGTTTTGGGTTCTTCCGCACTTTTGGTGATACTCCCGCCTGACCAATAATTTGGGTACACTGCACTGCTCTGATGTTCTCCGGTCAATGGGATGGGTCAACGCACGCTGTTGCCCGATGCTACCGAGCTTCAGTTGCATTGTCTGAAGTTCGAGTTGGATACCGTTGTCCTGATCGTTCGCACCGCCCGCCGCGAGGCGGTCTGCCCCTTTTGCCACCAGCCGTCCTGTCGCACTCACAGCCACTATGAGCGGAAACTCGCCGACCTGCCATGGAATGGCATCCCGGTGCTGGTGAGGTTGCGAACGCGGCGATTCTTTTGCGATACGCCCGGTTGCGGCCAGCAGATCTTCACGGAGCGGCTGCCGAATACCGCGGCTCCGCATGCGCGACGTACAGAAAGACTGAGCAAGGCTGCGGATTGGTTTACGTTGGCGATGGGCGGTGAGGCGGGCGCACGACTTGCTGGCAAAGTTGGTATCGTGACCAGCGGAGATACGTTGCTTCGCCAGTTGCGCCGGATGCCGCCACCGGCTTCGCCCTATGTTCCGCGGGTGCTTGGTATCGATGACTGGGCTTGGCGCAAGGGGCATCGCTACGGAACGATCCTCTGCGATCTGGAGCGAGGCCGAGTGGTTGATCTGCTGCCGGATCGCACGGTGGAAACGGTGTCTGCCTGGTTGCGCTCGCACCCCGGTGTGGAGATCATCAGTCGTGATCGTGCCAGTGCCTACGCCGAAGCGGCGCGCACGGCCGCACCAAGAGCAATCCAGGTAGCCGACCGATGGCATCTCCTACGCAACGTCGTTGAAGCTCTCCAACGCCTGCTGGAAAGCAAGCACAGTTTGTTGACGCAGACTGCCAAAGCAGTCGCCGGAATCACGCCGTCTCCGCCCTTGGCAATGTGCCCTGATGCACCACTTCCGGCACCAGCGATCAAGACTACAAGTGCCGAGCGTCTTCACCAGGCAAAGCGGAGCCGACGGCGTACCCGGTACGAAACGGTGATGGAGATGATCCGGCGGGGCGTGTCACAGTGTGAGATCTCGCGCCAGTTGGCGATTGGGCGGCGGACGGTCCACCGCTGGGTTCGCGCGGGTACATTTCCCGAACATGTGCGCACAAAGCGAAGTAGTTGTCTGGACCGGCATGAGAACTATTTGAAACGCCGCCATCAAGAAGGCTGTTACAACGCCACACGACTATGGCAAGAACTTCGTGCACAAGGATTTCGCGGCGGCTACGGTATCGTTTCTCAGTGGGTTCGACATATGCGCACGGCGCGAGATCATCCCACCCGGGTGCCAACAACTCAACGAACTGATAAGAGTTCACCTCGGCAGACGGCTTGGCTCCTGATACAGGAGCCGCCAGAAGCCCAAGCGTATCTGGAAGAGCTCTGCCGTCGTAGCCCGGAGATCGATGCCAGCGCAACTGCGGCCCGCGAGTTGTTCAAGATGATTCAACGGCGCGACGCACACGCCTGGACTCAATGGTTGAAAACGGCGAAGGAAACTCCGCTGAAGAGTTTCGCTGCTCATCTTCAACGGGATCAAGGTGCGGTCTTAGCTGCCATGCAATTGCCTTGGAGCAACGGACACGTCGAAGGGCAGGTTCATCGGCTGAAGCTCATCAAACGACAGATGTATGGACGCGCCAAGTTCGACCTGCTCCGACAACGCGTGTTGTACGCAGCTTGATATCGCTGGGGAACACAACCGTGCGTGAGCTCTCCACTGCCATCACCAAAAGCACAGAAGAACCCAAAACTAGTTGCCAAACGCATGCGCGACAAGCCCCGTCTGTTCACGGCGGGGAAGGATAGCGCGGACGCCGACAGGCGTCCTGGCTGTTAATCTGGGGTTTTCTGTTGCTCGATGTACTGGCGCACAATGCTAATGGGTGCGCCACCGCACGAGGCGGCGAAATACGACGGCGACCACAGTACACCCTTCCAGTAGCGCCGCCGGAGGTCCGGCCTTTCTTTCCGCAGCATGCGGCTCGATACGCCCTTCAAACTGTTAACCAGTGTGGAGACAGAAACTTGTGGCGGATACTCCAGGAGCAGATGAACGTGGTCATCCTCTCCATCGACCTCAATCAATTGGGCTGAAAAGTCGGCGCAGACCTTGGAGAAAATCCGTCGTAGACGTTCTATGGCGTCTCCATCGAACACCTTTCGGCGGTACTTCGCGACAAAGACCAAGTGAATGTGAATCATAAATACGCAATGTCTGCCACGACGAATATCATTGTCATCTGCCATAGACCAAACTATACTCAGCACGATGCAGCGACAGCAAGCGTTTAAATACGAATTGCAGCCCAACGGTGAACGGGAGCACCAGATGCGTCGTTTCGCCGGGAGCTGTCGCTTCGTGTTCAATAAGGCTCTGGCGTTGCAGCAAGAACGGTACGAGCGCGGCGAGAAGAAACTCGGCTACGCCGGGCTGTGCAAGCTGCTCACCGAATGGCGCAACAGCCCGGAGACCGCGTGGCTGTCCGATGCCCCGGTTCATCCCCTGCAACAGTCCCTCAAAGACCTGGAGAGGGCTTATACCAATTTCTTCGCCAAGCGGTCCGATTTTCCCCGCTTCAAGAAGCGGGGACAGCACGATAGCTTTCGCTACCCCGACCCCAAACAGTTCCGGCTTGATCAAACCAACAGCCGTATCTTCCTCCCTAAGCTCGGCTGGGTCCGCTATCGCAACAGTCGCGATGTGCTGGGCACGGTGAAGAACATCACCGTCAGTCAGTCGGATGGCAAATGGTTTGTGTCGATCCAGACCGAGCGGGAGGTAGCGCAGCAGGTCCATCCTTCCGAGTCCGTGGCGGGGATCGACATGGGCATTGCTCGTTTTGCTACCGTCTACGACGGAAAACAAGAATCGGCGATTCAGCCACTCAACAGCTTCCGCAAACACGAAGCCCGGCTTCGGCGGTATCAGCGAGCCATGGCCCGCTAGCAGAAGTTCAGCCAGAACTGGAAGAAAGCAAAGGCCAGGATTCAACATACCCACACGCGGATCGCTAATGTCCGCCGTGATTTCCTGCATAAGACTTCGACTACGATCAGCCAAAACCACGCGATTGTCGTTTTGGAGGATTTGCAGGTACGGAACATGTCCAAATCGGCGATGGGAACCCGCGAGGTTCCAGGGCGCAACGTCGCCGCCAAGGCGGGACTGAATAAATCCATCCTCGACCAAGGATGGGCCGAGTTCCGCCGCCAGCTCGCTTACAAACTGGCATGGCAGGGCGGCGAATTGATCCTGGTGTCACCACAAAACACCAGCCGGACCTGTCCGGCCTGTGGGTATGTGTCGGCAGCGAACCGCACAACACAAGCTCGTTTCTCGTGCGTTGTATGCGGCTACGAGAACAATGCCGATCTAGTCGGTGCAATCAATATTTTAAGGGCGGGACACGCCCGGCTAGCCTGTGGAGATACTTCGCCTGCCGTTGGGGCGTCGGCCCAGGAACCCACCGAAGCGACTCAGGCGGTTTCCGCCTGATCGCTGTAGGAATCTTCGGCCTTCAGGCCGGGGAGGATGTCAACCGTGCATGGCCGGAGGTCAGCGCCTGCCAGCCGCTCCTGGGCACCGGGGTAGTACGCCTGCCGCGGCGGCACTGCGGCGCAAACATCCTCGATGCTGCGCAGGAAGGTGTCGCTGCCATCCCACCCCTTTGGCGTGACAAGCATTTTGGCGGCGCAACACAGGAACGATGCATTCATCAGGAAATAGCTTGCCGCGTCTTCCGCCTGGAAGCGGAGTTCCTTTTCGCTGTACGGACCGGGAACCACGATGACGGGCGAGATATTGCCCAGCTCCGAGGTGATGGGTTTCTTCAGCAGGGGCCCGTTGCGCCTCTTCCGTTCGTCCGGCTGAGATGAAGGGACCGATATAGGCATTTACCGGGTTCAACTTGAGCCGGCACACCTTGCCCTCGTTGAACATTTCGGTGAGCACGTCCATGGCCGGAATGGAGGCTATGTTGCCGGCCCCGAGAACCAGCGCGACGCGCCCATCGTGCGGACGTTTGTAGAAGCCGGCGCTCATCTGACAAACTTGCTGGCAAGGGTCGCAAGCGTAGGTCATGGGTCCGAAGTAGAACTGAGAACTCCATCCCAGGTCGACTGAGCAGTGTAAGCTGTACTGCCGACGATTTCAGCCGAACCGAGGCAGCGGCCAACGTCAATTCTTATTTTCTCCCCCGATAGGGCAACCTTCCAGAGTTGCCGGGCATCTACTCTAACTATCTTCCAATTTGAGGGCGCGTTCTCCAACGACAGCGCCCTGCCTTTTCCCGCTCACTCCGCTTTTGTCCGTCCCGTCTGGGGTGCTAATGGGCTGCAATCGCCCAGGGAATTTGGTCTGCAATCAGGAGATCGAGATTTTCCCAAGGAGGAGAAAGTGGCTGATCCCTATCTGACACAGTTGAAGGCACAGTTGAAGGCAAAGGAGAGGAGCAAGGAGTACCACCTCGACCTTCTCAAGCAAGATCCTTTTAATTGGTCGCTTAGATTGGACGTCGAGGCTCTGGAGGCGGAAATTCAAGAACTCAAGCAGGCCGTTTGTGTAACGGAAATGCAGCAGTGCGGATGAGAGCGGTTTTCTGTCCGGGGTGCTTGTCATTCGGATGCTTGCAGCGCGAGGTCGGACGAAGCCCACGACGAAGTCAGCTTTATGCCGCTTTCCGCATTCCCATGGCAATGAACATGCCGCGCTCCAATCTCTCCAATGCATCAGCTTTAGCCACCAGTGCGGAGACAATGTACGTGGCGCATCGCAGGATGCGGTGCAGTATGATGTTGGAGGAAGCTACTACGATGGGCTTCAGCTTAGACTTGGAACGGCGGCTTCGGAGACCTCTTCGACGCCCATTTACACAATCGCAAAGCTAATCGAACAGTCAGCTGTACCAGCAGTACATCGGCGGAGGCTAGGGCGTTAGCTTCTGTTTGACGCAACGAATAATGCTGGGCCAAGGAATCCGAATTATGAGCACTCTCCGCGTTGGTTATGAATTGATCTATGAATGTCCGCAGCCAACGCCAATGATTTTGATGTTGAACATCCATCGTACCCGCGTCGCCGACATCATCGTGCCGGACCTTTTGACGACCACCCCCTCTACGGCGATTGCCGTCTATGATGATGCGTTCGGCAACCGGTGCAGCCGAATCGTCGCGCCGATTGGCGAGATTCGTATTTCGGCTGATGGCGTCGTAAGGGATACGGGCGTCCCTGATATCGTTGCCGACTGGGCACAGCAAAAGCCAGTACAGGATTTGCCGCAGGAGGTTCTGGTATTTCTCCTGGGCAGCCGGTATTGCGAAACGGATCGGCTTTCTCAAATGGCATGGAATCTCTTCGGCCAATCCCCGACCGGGTGGGGCCGGGTTCAGGCTATCTGTGATTTCGTCCATAGCCATGTTGCCTTTGGTTACGAGTACGCCAACCGCACAAAATCCGCGTGGGAGGTGTTCAACCAAGGCCAAGGCGTTTGCCGCGACTACGCACATCTTGCGATCACCTTCTGTCGATGCATGAACATTCCGGCGCGCTATTGCACCGGTTACCTGAGCGACATCGGGACGCCGCCGCCGTACGTAGGGGACTTCGCTGGCTGGTTCGAAGCATATCTCGACGGCAATTGGTACACCTTTGACCCTCGGAATAATGCGCCGCGCATCGGTCGGGTGTTGATGGCCCGAGGCCGCGATGCAGCCGACGTTCCACTGAGCAACACGTTCGGCTTTAACACGCTGAAAAGTTTCAAGGTCTGGACGGACGAAGTGTTGGAAGCTCCTCTGTAGCGCAGCCCCGAAAACGAGCATTCCTCGACCGACTCTTCGTGGAGATCCGAGTACATTGGACTCGCGAGCTTCCGGTTATCCATCCTATAAGTTCTTTGAATAAGTGGCGCGCAGGAGAGCGTGAGAACATGGTGTAAGGAAGCAGGCGCAGTGCAATTCGATTCCTATCATGTCGAGGGCTTTCACGATGAGATGTTCGCCGCCGATGGCGAAGTGCGCGCGGAAGCGCGCATGTTGCTGGATACCATCGAGTCGCTCGAAGAAGGGCAACTGCTGCGCTGCCAAGGTGCCGCGGAGCAACTGCTGTTGCTGCTTGGCATCACCTTCAACGTATACGGTCAATCTGCCGGAACGGAGCGGATCTTCCCCTTCGACCTGATCCCGCGCATTGTTAGCGCCAAGGAATGGAATTGGATCGAGCGCGGGCTCAAGCAGCGTATTCACGCTCTCAACGAATTCATCGACGACATCTATCACGAGCAGAAAATTCTGAAGGACAGAATCATTCCTGAAGAAGTGATCCGCTCGGCCGCCTTCTATCGTCCAGAGTGCCGCGGAATCAATCCCCCACGGAGAGTCTGGTGTCACATCACCGGCACCGATTTAGTGCGCCATAGCGACGGCCAGATCTATGTCCTCGAAGACAACCTGCGAGTACCTTCCGGCGTGTCCTATGTAATGGAGAATCGGGCCCTGATGAAGCGCACGTTTCCACGCGTCTTTGAGGGACTGCAGGTGCGCCACGTGGAGGATTACCCCAGCAGATTGCTGGAGACTTTGGAAGCAATTGCTCCACATGGAGCAGATCAGCCGACTGTGGTACTGCTAACCCCGGGGATGTACAACTCGGCCTACTTCGAGCACAGCTTTCTGGCTCAGCAAATGGGAATTCAGCTTGTGCAAGGAAGTGACCTGGTGGTGCAGGAGGGCGCGGTGTGGATGCGTACCACCAGAGGCTTGCGCAAGGTGGACGTGATTTATCGCCGTCTTGACGATGACTTCCTGGACCCACTGGCGTTTCGCCCAGATTCCATGTTGGGCGTGCCGGGCCTGATGGAAGTTTACAGGACTGGCCGGGTGGCACTGGCGAACGCGCCGGGAAATGGTGTCGCTGACGACAAGGTGGTCTACTCTTACGTGCCCGAGATCATCCGGTACTACGAAGGAGAAGATGCCATTTTGCCGAACGTGCCCACCTTCCAGTGCTGGCGGAAACAAGATCTGCAGCACGTCCTGCAGAATCTGGAAACACTGGTGGTCAAGGCCGCCAACGAGTCTGGCGGATACGGTATGCTCATTGGACCTCACTCGAAAGCTCAAGAGCGTGCGGAATTCGCCGCGAAGATTCAAGCTAATCCCCGAAATTATATTGCTCAACCCACACTTTCCCTTTCCAGGGTTCCCACCCTGGTAGAGGATCACTTCGAGGGCCGCCACGTCGATCTCCGGCCTTACATTCTCTACGGCAAAGAAATCAACGTCATACCGGGAGGTCTTACGCGGGTGGCGTTGCGAAAGGGTTCGCTGGTGGTGAATTCATCACAGGGCGGCGGCAGCAAGGACACTTGGGTTCTGGCGGCCCCGCAACCAGAGGGCACATGATCTTTAAATCCCAGCCCTTACTGAGCCGCGTGGCAGAGTCGGTTTACTGGATGGCTCGCTACATTGAGCGCGCGGAGAATGTGGCCCGTTTCATCGGGGTCAATCTTCATCTGCAACTGGATCTTCCGCTCGTGCCCGCGCACCAGTGGCAACCGTTGATTAACACCAGCGGAGACATCACGGAGTTTCAGGAGAGTTACGGCGAGGCCACACGGGAAAATGTCCTAAAGTTTCTTATCGTGGATGCCAACAACCCCAATTCGATTTGCTCTTGCCTGAGGGCCGCGAGGGAAAATGCCCGTTCCGTTCGGGAGACGATTTCTTCGGAGATGTGGGAGCAAATCAATCGGACCTACCTCCAGTTCCAACCGAGTTACTGGCCGCTGTCGGAGTCAGAGAGATTTTCAGAGCGTTTGCGCCATCTTCAATTGGGCTGCCATTTATTTCAGGGCATCTCCGAAACGACCATGAGCCACAACGAGCCATGGCATTTTATGCGTCTTGGCAGCAGTATCGAGAGAGCCGAAAAGATCTCGCGTATCCTAGATGTGAAGTACTTCATTCTCCTTCCCTCAACCACATTTGTTGGAACCCCCTATGACGACGTTCATTGGTCGGCGGTGCTCAAGTCTGTCAGCGGCTTTGAAATGTACCGCAAGAAGCACGGGCGGATATCCCCCAGCGACATCGTCGATTTCCTGGTGCTAGACCACAATTTTCCACGTGCGATCCACTACTGCATCCATAATGCGGATGAATGCTTACATGCCATCACCGGTACTCCTATGGGCTCTTTCCGCTATCGTTCCGAGCAACTCATAGGCTTGCTTCATGCCGAGTTGAACTTTACCTCGGTGGTTCGCGTCATCAGCGACGGTCTTCACGAGTACCTCGACGATTTACAGGCGAAAATGAACGCGATCGGCGACAGCCTACTGCTTGACTTTTTTGCGCGGCGGCAGCAAACCATGGCCGCTTCGGCCTTAGGCGAGAGCTGATGGGGATTCGCGTCGCGCTGCACCATAAGACAATCTACGAATACGACCGGATGGTCGTGCTTTCGCCGCAGGTCGTGCGCCTTCGCCCCGCACCGCACAGCCGAACTCAGGTATCGAGTTACTCTCTGCGCATCGAACCAGCGGACCACTTCATCAACTGGCAGCAGGATCCGCACGGCAACTTCCTGGCCCGCCTGGTCTTTCCCAACCAGACACGCTTCTTCTCCTTGGAAGTTGACTTGGTGGCTGAGATGGCGGTCATCAACCCATTCGATTTTTTCCTAGAGCCGGACTGCCAGAATTTTCCATTTCGCTACAGTGCCAATGAGCGGCGTGAACTAGCGCATTTCCTGGATGGGCCGCCCGCCGGTCCGCGCCTCGAAGCATACCTGGCTGGCATCGACCAGTGCGAGACGCGGGTCATCGACTTTTTGGTCGGTCTCAATTCCCGATTAAGCCGTGAAATCCGCTATGTGGTTCGGATGGCGCCAGGAGTTCAGAGCGCGGAAGAGACCCTCGAACTGGCAAGCGGATCCTGCCGCGATTCGGCGTGGCTACTGGTGCAGATCCTGCGCCACCTGGGGCTGGCGGCACGTTTTGTTTCCGGATATCTGATCCAGCTCAAACCGGACGTGAAATCGCTCGAGGGCCCTCCGGGTTCAGAGGCGGACTTCACCGACCTTCATGCCTGGGCCGAAGTCTACTTGCCCGGAGCCGGTTGGATTGGTCTGGACCCGACTTCGGGACTACTGTCAGGCGAGGGACATATTCCTCTGGCGGCAACTCCCGAACCCGCATCTGCCTCGCCGGTCTCCGGCCTGGTAAGCCCTTGTGAAGTAGAGTTTCATCACGAGATGTGCGTCACCCGCATACACGAAGACCCGCGCGTTACCAAGCCCTACACAGAAGAGGAGTGGCAGCGAATCTACGATCTAGGGGCGCGGATTGACGGCGAACTTACCGCCAATGATGTCCGCCTTACTATGGGCGGCGAGCCGACCTTCGTCTCCATCGATGATATGGACGGCGACGAGTGGAATACCACGGCGCTCGGCCCCGCCAAACTCCGCCTTGCTGGCGAATTGCTGCACCGCTTGCGCGATAAGTTCGCGCCGGGCGGCCTGCTCCACTTCGGGCAAGGCAAATGGTATCCGGGAGAATCCCTGCCGCGTTGGGCTCTGACGTGTTACTGGCGTACCGATGGGGTTCCGCTCTGGCGCGATCCGCAGTGGATCGCCGACACAGATCGGGATCATGGCTGCGGGAACGCCGAGGCGCAGCAATTCGCCGAAGCATTGGCGGAAAGGTTGGCGGTAGATCCCGATGCAGTCATCGCGGCTTACGAGGATCCGCTCGCCTACATACACAAAGAGCGCCAGCTTCCGGTAAACGTGGATCCCTTGGACAACAAGCTCGACGACCCCGAGGAACGCGAGCGGCTTCGCCGCGTTTTTGAGCGCGGGCTAGGCCAGCCTACCGGCTTCGTTCTGCCCTTGAAGCGCGCCTACGGCAAGAGCGGCCCGGAGTGGCAGACGAGTTTGTGGATGCTCCGCGCCCGGCATCTGTTTCTGCTTCCTGGCGATTCGCCTATAGGCTTCCGGCTCCCATTGGAAGCGCTGGTCTGGGAGCTGCCTGCGCATCGGCAGTTGCTGTGGACACTGGATCCGATGGCGCCTACCACTCCGCTGCCCGTGCCGCATCGTCTATTTCACGAAGGGATGGGGCGAAATGCGGACAACCGGCGGCAACGCAGCCTGGAATCGATCCCCGCTACGATTGACGCGTATTCGGGGCCCGTGGCGCGCACGGCACTGGCGGTCGAAGCGCGACAGGGGCGTCTCTGCATATTTCTTCCTCCGGTGAGCTCCGCGGAAGACTATGTGGAACTGGTGACCGCCATCGAGGACACTGCGGCAGAGCTCAACATGCCAGTAGCGATCGAAGGCTATCCGCCTCCGAACGACGTACGATTGCGCCTGTTCAAGGTCACGCCCGATCCGGGTGTCATCGAGGTGAACGTGCAGCCTGCTGCGAGTTGGCGACAGCTCGTCGACAATACCGTCACGCTGTACGAACAGGCGCGCCTCAGCCGCCTCGGCACCGAAAAGTTTATGGTGGATGGCCGCCATAGCGGCACCGGTGGCGGCAATCACATCGTGCTTGGTGGCCCCACGCCCGCCGACAGCCTCTTTCTGCGTCGTCCCGATCTCTTAAAAAGCTTCATCGGTTACTGGCTGAATCACCCCTCGCTCTCGTATCTGTTCTCGGGAGTGTTCATTGGCCCCACCAGCCAAGCTCCGCGAGTAGATGAAACCCGCGCCGACGCGATCTATGAGCTGGAGATTGCGTTCAACCAGCTCAGCCGCGCGAATGCCGGCGAGCTTCCCCTGTGGCTGGTGGACCGTTTATTCCGCAACCTTTTGGTCGATGTCACCGGCAATACTCATCGTGCGGAGTTCTGTATTGACAAGCTTTATTCTCCAGACAGCGCCACAGGAAGATTGGGACTCCTCGAACTGCGCGCCTTTGAAATGCCACCCCATGCGCGCATGAGCCTTGCTCAGCAATTGCTGGTTCGTGCGATGGTGGCGCGTTTCTGGCGCCAGCCTTACGAGGAAACGCCGATCCGCTGGGGCACCCGTTTGCATGATCGCTTTTTGCTTCCCTACTTCGTCGAGCAGGATTTCACGCGGGTGATTGCCGAGTTGCAGCAGGCAGGCTATCCGCTCGAAGCCGATTGGTTTGCCCCTCATCGGGAGTTTCGATTCCCCGTCTTCGGGCGAGTGTGCTATGAGGGAATTGAAATCGAACTCCGCCAAGCCATTGAACCGTGGTACGTGCTGGGCGAGGAACCTGGCACCAGCGGGACGACTCGTTACGTGGATTCCTCGCTCGAACGCATGCAGGTGCGGGTGCGAGGTCTCGTCGGTGAGCGCTTTGCGCTTGCGTGCAACGGCTGGCGGCTGCCGCTCCATCCAACCGGGATGGATGGCGAGTTCGTCTGTGGCGTCCGATACCGGGCGTGGCAACCTCCACAGTGCCTGCATCCCACGATCCCGGTGCATACGCCGCTTGTCTTCGATGTGGTTGATCTTGCTGCGGGCCGCTCCATTGGAGGATGCACATACCACGTGGCCCACCCCGGCGGGCGAAGCTATGATACGATCCCGGTTAACTCGAACGAGGCCGAAGGACGGCGCTTGGCCCGTTTTTTTGCCTCCGGGCATACGCCGGGCTTTATAGCCGTGCCGCCGCTCGACCAAAACCCCGAGTTCCCTCTGACGCTGGACCTGCGCCGCGCATCGAGGTTAAGGGGAATGCAATAGGGGGATCCACTGCCAGACAGCGATGTAGGTGCAGGGTTCTTGGGGTCGGCTGAAACGCGCGGAAACGAGTGGCGCTACGCCTGTGTCGAAGGGCATTGGGACGAGGCTTTGATACCGTCCGGCTTTCCGCGCCGCCACTGGAGAGAGCTCGCGATCGCTATCGGGCGAATGGGACCGAGCGAACTGAGCCGTTCTTGGCAAACCGGCCAGCAACTCTTACAAGCCAACGGCACTTCGTTCAATGTAGACAGCGAACTGCACGGCAATGAACGTTCCTGGCCGCTGGATCCCGTGCCTCTGGTGATCGCCGAAGATGAATGGGCACAAATCGAACGGGCGATCACCCAGCGAGCCACGTTGCTCAATGCCATACTGGCCGACCTTTACGGGCAGCAGCAATTCCTTCATCAGCGGCTGATTCCCCCCGCGCTGGTCTTTGCGAACCCGCATTTCTTGCGTCCCTGCCATGGTATTAACCCTCGCGGTGGCGTGTATCTGCATTCGTATGCGGCGGATCTGGCACGCTCACCGGATGGACGCTGGTGGGTGACATCCGATCGGACGCAAGCTCCCTCGGGCATTGGCTATACGTTGGAAAACCGGTTAGTCAGCGCCCGCGCGCTGTGCAACGTATTCAGCACCTGCCGCGTCCGGCAACTAGCTCGCTTCTTCGATATGAGAAGGGACGCACTGCTGAGTTTGGCGGCAAATCAACAGCACAGTCCGCGCATTGTTCTGCTGACCTCCGGGCCGCATAGCGAGACATATTTTGAACATTCGTTTCTTGCCGGCCACTGGGGCTTTCCCTTGGTGGAAGGGGCCGACCTGACGGTACGCGACAACCGCGTCTATCTTAAAACGCTAACCGGGCTCGATCCCGTTGATTTAATTGTGCGCCGCCTTGACGACGCCTTCTGCGACCCGCTTGAATTGCGCAGCGACTCGGTGCTAGGGGTGGCTGGTCTGGTGCAGGCCGCGCGATGCGGCACCGTGGCGATTGACAACGCGCTGGGCAGCGGGTTGTTGGAAGCCCCAGCCTTTATGGCGTTCCTGCCCAGACTCTGCCGCCATCTGCTTGGGGAGCAACTGCTGCTGCCATCGGTTGCCACCTGGTGGTGCGGGGATGCGGAATCCCGGCGCTACGCCCTCGAACACCTTGACCGCTTGGTGATCGAGCCTGCCTTCCCGCGCTCTCGTCGGCAGATGGAGATTCCCGCATTCATGGATGGGGCGTCCCGCAAGAGACTAGTCGGCAGAATCGAAGCGCAACCGGAGCAGTTTACAGCTCAGGAGCAGATCGCTCTTTCCACGGCTCCGGTTTACACCGAAACCGGAATTGCCGCCCGCCACGTCGTGCTCAGAGTATTTGCCGCGTGGGATGGTCAGGCCTACTCTGTACTGCCCGGAGGGCTGACGCGCGTTTCGCAAGAAGGGAGTTCCCCAGCCGTTTCCCTTCACCGCGGAGGCGGGACCAAAGACACATGGGTGCCCGGCGGCTCGGGAGAACCTGCTGTCGCCTCACGCCCGTTATCGGGATCGATCGCCGCCCATCCTAGCTGGACGAATCTTCCCAGTAGGGTTGCCGACAACTTCTTCTGGCTCGGCCGCTACGCGGAACGCGTGGAGGACAGAGTACGCCTTGTGCGAGCCCTATTGCCTGCACTCTCGGGCGAGGAGGATTTTGGGCGCACTGCTACTCTTGAGCCGGCTGTCCAATTGCTGACTGGGATGGAATATTTGCCGCCCGAAGTCTCCCGCGCTTCGCTTGGAGAGCAACTGTGGCTGGTGCAGCGGTTGTTAGCCAACATGGTTGGCGACGAGAGCCGGCCCATAGGCCTCGGTTGGAATCTCAGGCAGATGCGCCGGGTAGCCCGGCACCTGAAAGAACGTCTTTCTGCCGATACCTGGCGCGTACTCCAGCAGATTGATAGCGATTTTTCAAAGAGAATTCCCACAGATCCCAACCAGCGTTATCTTTCCGAGATGAATCTGCTCGACGGTGCTATCGTGACACTCTCTGCTTTTGCCGGCCTGGCGATGGAGAATACAACCAGGGGACCTGGATGGCATTTTCTTGAAATCGGACGGCGCCTTGAACGCGCCCGGTATATGGCAGAACTGTTACAAGCTGGCGTGGCTGAAGCCCCGGAGGAGATCGAGCCATACCTTCGGATACTGCTTTATATCGCGGATAGCTCCATCACCTACCGCACTCGCTACCTCACCGCCCTGCGCACCGATCTGGTACTCGATCTTCTGCTCGCTGATGAGTCCAATCCCCGCTCACTCGTTTTTCAACTCGCCGCTCTTCTCATCCACCTCGATAAACTGCCGGAGCACAACGGCATTGCCTGTCATTTTGAAAAAGGACTAGTATCCAAAGCTATGAACACGGTCCGCGCAACGCCGATGGTGGATTTGTCGCGGAGAGACAAGAATGGCCAGCTCGGAGCGTTGGTTGAACTCCTCCAACAACTGAAGGCGGAAATGTATGAGCTCTCCGATGCGCTCGCCACTCACTACCTGAGTCCTGTTGTCTCTTCGCGATTTGTGTCGTCCCGGTGAGAACCGCCATGGTCTACGCTGCTACCCATATCACCCGACACTTTTATCAATCGCCAGTTTCTCAATCTCTCAACGAGCTGCGTCTCACTCCGCGAACGCTCCCCGGTCAACAGCTCCGGGAGATTGATATTTCCATCCAACCCGAACCAGCAGTCTTGCACCGCAGGAAGGACTATTTCGGGAACGATGTTATTTGTGTCGCGGTCTACGAACCACACAGCAGCTTCGTGATCAAGGCCAACAGCGTGGTAGAAGTACAAACAGCGCCCTTTGACGTTTCTTCCGTCGCTTGGGAGGAGGCTCGCGAGCTGATTGCCTCACAATCCGATGACGAATCCCTTGAGGCAATCGAATTCGTCTTCGATTCTCCGTTCGTTTGCAGCGGCCCTGAGTTCGCTGATTTTGCGCGGCCGACCTTTACTCCACGGCGCCCGTTGCTGGAGGCACTGAAAGAACTTTCTCACCGTATCTACAGCGAATTCCGTTATCAGCCGAAATCCACTTCGATCAAGACGCCTCTCCTTGAAGTGTTGCGCAAACGGCAGGGCGTTTGTCAGGATTTTGCACATGTAATGATCGGCGCTCTTCGATCGTTGCGGTTGGCGGCCCGATACACCAGCGGATATCTGCGCAGCAGCCCAGGAAATCAGGGAGCAGAAGCCTCCCATGCTTGGGTATCGGCTTTCGTCCCAGGTAGCGGATGGTTGAGTTTCGATCCCACTAACGACGTAATGCCTTCAGATGGCCACGTGACACTGGCCTGGGGCCGGGACTACGGCGACGTAACGCCTCTAAGTGGTATCGCTGTCGGAGGTGGCTCCCACTGCGTAGAAGTCGAGGTTTCGGTACAGCCGATTGGAACTAGCTGAGAGGACAAAACTCCCGGATCGAGGTCCAAATTGCGCTTCGCAAAAGTCTGAAAGACGAGCGACGCTGTCAGGTACAGACAGGACAGCGCAACTGAGTAGTGATCTCAGGATCGCTCGAGCGTGCCGCTCCGCCGAGCAGAA
Source organism: uncultured Acidobacteriota bacterium (assembly GCA_963738165.1). Taxonomy (GTDB): domain Bacteria; phylum Acidobacteriota; class Terriglobia; order Terriglobales; family Acidobacteriaceae; genus TOLSYN. The sequence goes on along the minus strand of CAVTVE010000002.1, from coordinate 158,383 downwards.
TGCGGCAGCGTGAGAGCGCATCGCCGCGCCTGCGGTTAGCGAAGAGTCCGAAGTGGCGGATGCGAACCAGTCCCTTAGGCAGAACATGGATCAGGAAGCGGCGCAGAAACTCTTCTGCGGAGACGGTCATGATCTTTTGCTTGCCGCCACGCGCATAGTCTTTCCAGCGAAATGAAACTCGATCATTCTGGAAGGCGACGAGTCGATGGTTCGAGATCGCGACACGATGGGTATAGCGCGCCAGGTAATGGAGAACATGCTCTGGGCCGCCGAAGGGTGGCTTGGCGTATACGACCCAGTTCTCGCGGAAAAGCTGTCGGAGAAATCCGCGAAAACGGCGTGGCTCGGCGAGACTCCGGAGTGAACCGTGGAACTGGAGCTTGTGCTGCCGGAAGAGCTGTCGAAGTCCGGCGGTGAACTTGCCGACCGGCTGTACAGAGGAGGGCGCTTCCACGTGGAGCGCCCATTTTTCCGGTCCGCCCCCCGCAGGAGTCACTTTGCTAGGGATCCTCTGCACAAGGTGTAATTCTGAGTAAAACTTGCAGTTTTGGTTTGATCGCGTTCCTGTTTTGGTTGTTGCGCAGCCGGATTTCCAGCTTTGCAGAGGCATGGTGTTCTCTGGGCTGTACCCAGAGACACTACGCCCCTCGGGTGACCAGCAAGCCTACCTGTACTTTCAGCAACTTGTATCGCTGCACCAACGCTCCTGTCCAGCTCGATTCGACCAGGAGGACATATCTAAGCAAGGGATAGATGATCAAGAAAAAGAGAGTAGCGGAAAAGGGCGGCCGTCCTTTGGATTTCCACCAGAGGCTCCATTGCTGCCGATTGCGACCAATTTTGAGCGTGTCTGTAAGCTATTGAAAGGAATGGCTCCTCAGGTAGGACTCGAACCTACAACCCTTCGGTTAACAGCCGAATGCTCTGCCATTGAGCTACTGAGGAGTGTTGCGGCGCTGACGCGCGTTGCTGTGGATACAAAAAGATTGTAAACAGCCATGAAGCCGAACGTCAAACGTTCGGCGGGAAAAGTTGTGGAATTCTTGACTCGCAGATGTAAGAGGTTTCTTGAGAAGGCTCAGCGGGAACTGGGAGTCTTCTGGTGCGGAGCAGGGCGCGTGAGACGGCTGGCTGCTGCGGAATCGAGAATCCAGGTCAGTGCTCCGTTGGTGGGCGCGATGAGTTGTGCGGGCGTGTCTTCGGCATTGCGAGGGCCCTCAAGGACTCTTTCAACGACCGGAGCTTTTTCTTCGCCAGTGACGAGGAAGGTAATCTGAGCGGCATTGTTGAGGACGGGGAACGTAAGGCTGACGCGCCAGGAATGGACTTCATCGACATGATCAGCCACCACGAGACGCTGGCGCTCGTGAAGGGTCGGGCGGTGGGGGAAGAGCGACGCGGTGTGTCCATTGGAACCAAGACCCAGAAGGTTGTAATCGAGGCGGGGCAGTCCATTCTCGACGGGAAGTTTTTCGCGCAGGGTTCGCTCGTAGAGATCGGCGGCCTCGATGGCAGTACCATCTCCGGTGGGAATGCGGTGGATATTTGCAGGCAAGACTGGAACCTTGGATAGGAGCAACTCGCGGGACATTAAATAGTTGCTCTCTGGGCTGCTGGGGGGAACATTGCGCTCGTCTCCCCAGAAGAACTGAATAGAATTCCAAGGGATCAGTCCGGCGAAGGGCTCGGTGGCAAGGAGTTTGAAAAGAGGGCGCGGCGCGCTGCCGCCGGATAGAGCCACGTTGAAGACTCCGCGCTCGGCGGCGACTTTGCGTGCGATTGCGGCGAACTGTCCGGCGGCGATGCGAATCGTCTCCTCGAGATCGGCGCCGACGAGGATTTCAGCTTCTGCGAGGTGGAAACGTTCAGTCGGCATTGGCGGCAGACTCCTGCTTCATCATCGACATCCAGCTATGGCCACAGGCCTTCGGTAAGTACAGTGATTCTTCGGGACCCTCGGAGCCGGCAGCATAGTTGGGGAAATTCGGAGGTGGAAGCTGTGCCCAAGCCTCTTCGATGGGCGTGATGATCTTCCATTCCGCTTCGACCTCATCTCGGCGAGTGAAGAGCGTGGCGTCGCCGCGCATAGCATCAAGGATCAAGGTCTCATAGGCGACTGGGGTTTTGCCGAAGGCCTCCGAATATGAGAAGTTCGCCTTCACGGGGACGGTACTCATAGGAGTGCCGGGACGTTTGGCGCCGAAGGAGAATGAGATGCCTTCATCGGGCTGAATGCGAAGGCTGACGGTGTTGGGGCCAAACTTTCCGGTCTGAGTCCCGGAAAACAGGGCCTGGGGAGTGCGTTTGAAGTGCACCTGAATCTCGGTGATGTTATTCGCCAGCCGCTTGCCTGTACGGAGATAGAAGGGGACGCCATCCCATCGCCAGTTTTCTACGAGCAAGCGAACCGCTGCGAAGGTTTCAGTCGTTGAATTGGGATTGACGCCAGGCTCCTGGCGGTAGCCGGGGACGGGGACGCCGGCGATGCGGCCCGGTCCGTATTGGCCGCGCACGGTTTTTGTGGCCACCTCGTCGAGCGTCATGGCGGGGATGCTGCGGAAGACCTGCACCTTCTGCTCGCGCACGGAGTCGGCATCAAAGGCGACAGGCGGCTCCATCGCGGTCAGCGCCACAAGTTGGAGCATGTGGTTGGCCACCATGTCACGCAGCGCTCCTGTCTCTTCGTAAAATGATGCACGCCGCTCGACTCCGATGGTTTCGGCTGCGGTGATCTCAACGTACTCGACGTAATTACGATTCCACACCGGCTCGAAGATGGAGTTGGCGAAGCGAAAGACCAGAATGTTTTGCACCGTCTCCTTGCCGAGATAGTGATCGATGCGATAGACGTTCTTCTCGTCGAAGACCTTGAGGACAGCTTCGTTCAGGGCGCGGGCGGACTGAAGATCGCGCCCGAAGGGCTTTTCAAGAACGATGCGCGCCCATCCCTTCTCAGGTTGGTTGAGTTTGGCCGATGCCAAGCCGGAGACAATTTCTCCTGCAAACGACGCGGGAGTGGAGACATAGAAAAGCAGGTTGCTACTGGAGCCGTTTCGCTGCATCTGCTCCAGGTACGAACGGAGTTCGGCGTAGAAGCTGGTGGATGAAGGATCGCCAACGACATAGTGCAGGCGCTTGGCAAAACGCTGCCACTTTTCCTCGCTGAATTCGCGAACGTCTTTGGAGGATTTCAATGCCTCGTGCATGGCCTCGCGGAACTGCTCATCGGTGAGGTGAGTCCGGCCCGTGCCGACGACTTCAAAGCGTGCATTCATGCAGCCCTCGCCACAAAGATCGTAGAGGGCGGGGACCAGTTTGCGGCGGGTGAGATCTCCGCTGGCACCGAAGATTACCAGCGTACAAGGGTCGGCTTGAGGCAGAGCGGGGCGCTGCAGCTTCTGTTCGACTTCAGCTTCAATTACCGGTGTCATCGAATTCCTCCCGGAATCAGCGCATTCCAATCGGAGTGGATAAATCCAGCATCGGGACGATCTACGCGCTGATAGGTGTGCGCGCCAAAGAAGTCACGCTGAGCCTGGGTAAGATTCTGCGGGAGTTGCGCGGCGGTGTAGGCGTCAAAGTAGGCCAGTGAAGCAAACATTGCGGGCGCCGGGATTCCGAGAGCTGCGGTCACGCCTACGACCTTGCGCCAGGCCGGGAGCGCGGATTGGATGCGCGACTGAAAATCGGGATCGAGGAGCAGGTTCGGCAGCGCGGGCCGACGCTCAAAAGCTTGCATGATCGGATCGAGGAGGAGCGCGCGAATGATGCAACCACCCTTCCAGATACGAGCGATCTCACGCAAGTTGATATTCCAGTTCCACTCGCGCGAGCCAGCTGCTATCAGGCTCATGCCCTGGGCGTAGGAGCAGATTTTGCTGGCGTAAAGGGCGTCAGCGATTGCGTCGACGAGTTCGGCAGGGTCTCCGTTATACAGGCCTGGAGTGCGTCCATACTGCGCACTGGCTACCAGGCGCTCATTCTTCATGCCGGAGAGCGCGCGTGCGTCGAGTGCGGCAGAAATGGTGGGAATAGGAATTCCGAGATCGAGCGCAACCTGCGCTGTCCACTTGCCGGTTCCCTTCTGGCCGGCCTTGTCGAGGATTAAATCTACCAAAGGCTTGCGGGTTTCAGGATCGACCGCGGTCAGAATCGCGGCACTGATCTCGATGAGATAGGAGGCAAGCGGGCCGCGATTCCATTGCGAGAAAACCTCGGCGATCTCTGCGGCGCTGAGTCCGAGCAAGTGACGCAATAGATCGTAGGCCTCGGCAATCAACTGCATGTCGCCATATTCGATTCCGTTGTGGACCATCTTGACGAAATGTCCGGCGCCGTCGGGACCGATATAGGTCACACAGGCCCCGGATGAGGTCTTGGCAGCGATGGATTCGAGCGTCTTTTGCACGTGCTGGTAGGCATCGCGATCACCGCCGGGCATGAGCGAAGGGCCATGGCGCGCTCCTTCTTCACCGCCAGAGACACCCATGCCGAAGAAGTTCAGGCCACGGGCGCGCATGGCAGCCTCGCGGCGCTGGGTATCCTTGAAGAAGGAGTTTCCGCCATCAATGAGGATGTCACCTGGCTCGAGCAGCGGCGCGATGCGCTCCAGCATTTGGTCGACCGGGTCGCCAGCCTTGATCATCATCAACATTCGGCGGGGGCGCTCTAACGATTGAACGAAGCGCGCCAGATCGGCGCTACCGATAATCTTTCTGCCTTTGTTTGCGACGACAAAACGATCTACCCACTCGGGCTCAAGATTCCAAACCGCGACGCTCTGTCCGTGATCTTCAATGTTCAGCGCAAGGTTCTGACCCATGACTCCCAGGCCGATGACACCAAACTGCGCAAGCTTAGTAGCGGAGATGGTTGAAGACATGAGTTCTCCAAAGTTTCCGGCTTCGAGAATACTAGAGCAGGGTTCGACGGCGAACCACGCGTGGACATATGAAAGATTCAACAAGTTCGGCAGAGGTTTCAAAGAGCAGGCACTTTGTCAGAAAGGGCCATAAATCAGACGCCGATCAGACCGGCTCCTGCCCGACTTGAGCCGCCTTGGCTCGAAAGTGAAACCGGACTCGCTCCCGCGTTTGGGTATGCGGTAAAGAGAGTCCGGTAATGAAGGTCTCGCGCTTTAGGTTATGCTGCGTGCCTTTCAGTCGGCACCGGAACCGACTTCTCAGGCTCGTGTTTCGGGCGACGAGCGATGAGCGGCAAGACAAGCGAGCATACCATCACGACGGCGATGACGTGAATCGCAGTCGCATACGTCCCGGTGGTCTGGCGAACACGGGCAATCAGAATGGGAGACGGAATTGCGCCGAGTGCCCAGGCCAGCAGGATCCAGCCATAGATTCCCCCCATGTACTTTGCGCCAAAGAAATCTGCCGTGAACGAGGGCATGGTGCCGAAGCCGCCACCATAGCAGAGCCCGACGAGCGCGACCGCTGTGGTAAACACCGCAGCCGTGTGCAGATGCGGCAGAGCAAAGAAGACACCCACCTGAATGAGGTAGAGCAGAAAATAGACCCGGGCACGTCCGAGATAGTCGGAGACCGCTGCCCAAAAGACGCGTCCCAAGCCGTTGAAGATTGAGATCACACCGACGATGCCGGCGGCGGCCACGGGGGTGAGACCAACCAGTTGCTGCGCCATCGGCGAAGCCTGGCTGATGATCATGATTCCAGCAGAGACGTTCAGGAAGAGCATGAGCAACAGGAGCCAGAACTGGGGCGTGGACATCGCCTCTTTCACGGTGAAGTCGTAAGTTGAGGCAGCCTTGGAGACAGCAGAGCGCGGCACCCATCCTTCGGGACGCCAGCCCTGCGGAGGATTCTGGTAAAACTGGGCCGTGAGCACCACCACAACCAGGTATATGATTCCCAGAGTCAGGAAAGTGGCCGGCACGCCCAAAGCAAGGATCTCCCTCGCAGCGAGCGGACTCATGACCAGTGCGCCCGCGCCGTAACCGCAGACGGCAACTCCGGTCATCAATCCACGCCGATCAGGGAACCACTTCACCAGAGTGGCAACCGGGCAGATATAACCCATGCCCATGCCAAAGCCGGCGATGACTCCGTAGCCAAGGTAGATTCCGGCCAAGGAGTGATGGGAAGATCCAAAGCCCGCCACCATGTAGCCGATACCATAAAGAATACCCGCGACGGTTGCGACCAGGCGCGGGCCGACCCGATCCTGCCATAGTCCGCCCAGGACGGTTCCCGCACCGAGGCAGACGATAGAGAGGGTGAAGGTGAGTGAAACCTGTGTGAGCGTCCAGTGTTCGGTGCTGATCAGCGGCTTAACGAAGACGCTCCAACCGTAAACGGCGCCGAGGCAGAGCTGCATGATGACCGCTGCAACTGCAATAACCCAGCGGTTTGCGAGACGATTTGTGGCCATGGCTTTTCTCCATTTCTTCTTAACTACGATGGCAAAGCGAAGCTAATAGCAAACCAAGACCGTTACGTTCGCAAGCTCACTGCTGAGCTCAGTGTTGTATTTTCTTTGTCGAGAGTTGCGGCCGGTATTACGCCGCACGCTTCCCTTTCACCTCCGTTTCACCAGATGCAGATCCAGCACACGCGAGCCGTTCCGCGCCCGAGTAGATAACAAATCTGCGCCCGCGCAAGAATCCGATGAGCGTCATTCCGAATTCGCGTGCGAGGTTCACGGCAAGGTCCGATGGCGCTGATACCGAGGCGAGCACTGGAACACCAGCGACCAAAGCTTTCTGCACAATTTCAAAACCACCGCGCCCACTGACCAGCAACAGCGAATTGCTTAACGGTACGCGATCATTCGCCAGCGCCCATCCGACCACTTTGTCCACCGCGTTGTGTCTGCCCACATCCTCGCGGAGAACCTGTAATTCGCCGCTGAAGCTGAAGAGGCCAGCGGCATGCAACCCTCCAGTTCTGCTGAATACCGGCTGCGCGGCGCGAAGTTGATCGGGCAGGCGGCAGAGCAGTTCGGGATCGACAACGCATTCTGGATTGGGGGGCTCGATGCAACGCACACGCACGGAATCGATTGAAGCCTTGCCGCATACTCCGCAACTCGAGGCGGCGTAGAAATTACGCCGGCTTGCTTCCGGGTCGAGCACGCTGCCGGGAGCCAGGTCCACTCGCACGCGATTGGCACCGTTCTGTCTGGGATCGGGCTCATGGCGCACCGCAGCGATTTGGCTGCGATCGGCGATCAGCCCTTCGGTGAAAAGAAAGCCGGTCGCCAGTTCGAGGTCGTGACCGGGGGTGCGCATTGTGACGCTGAGGGGTACGTCGCCGATTCGTATCTCAAGCGGTTCTTCACCGACGAGAAAGTCGTCCTGCGTGCGCAATTGGCCTTCACTCCATTCTTTGACCCCGGTTACGGACACCATGCGCGGAATCACTATCTAGCTCCCTCCTCTCTGCAACCGTGCAGCTCCGGCCTCGGTTGCCCGGCTACGCAGCTATACTGCCGCTGGTAGGTTCGAGTGCGGCCAGGCAGCTTCCCCCAACAACTTCCACTGTGGCGTTGTAATCAGGCACGCCGCTTGGATCGAGTCGACCGGCGGGAATGATCACGTTGATCTCAGGCCAATGCGCCTGAAGGCAGCCCGGCTTAATGCGATCCACACGCACGCGTCCGGAAAACATTCCGTGTTCGTTGCGTAACGTAATTGCATCTCCGTTTTTCAACCCCATGCGCTCGGCATCCTCGGCAGCGATGATGATGTCGTCGCGTTGAGCGCCGGTAATTGGGTCTTTCTCTGCAAGCATGATGCTATTGAACTGCTTGCCGCGGCGCGTTGAGAGCAGGAAGCGGCCTTGGGGAACGGCTTCTTCCGGGAGCGGCACAGCAGAAAAATGGCCCAGTCCATCAGGCGTGAGGCAACGGTCAACCAGGAGCCTCGGGCCGCCGTACTGGAACTGATCGCCCTTTGCCTGCAGCTTCGCAATTCCCTTGTACGTTGGGCAAACGCGCTCGATCTCGTTGCGAATGTCCTGCGTGTCATGCCAAGGGAAAGCAGCAACGGAGCGCAATTGGTCGAATTTGCGGGCCACCATTACAGGGATCTCCCATTCATCGCGGGTATCGCCCGGACGCGGGCCGGGTATCTCGGGACTGAAGATCACGCGCCGTTCGGTGCTGGTCTCGGTTCCTCCTCCGCGCTGCTCGTAGCGGGTTTTGGAAGGAAGCAGCACGACGAGTTCAGCAGGATCGACGAACATCGTGGGATTGGCGACGATGTCCTGATGAACACGCAGTTTGATTTTGCCGAGAGCGCGGTTGACCAACTCGGGTTCGGGTAGGGTTGATTTGAAATTTCCGCCAGTCTGCCAGAGGACATCGATTTCGCCGCGTTCGGCTGCGAGGATCATGTGCGCGGCGCTAAGCCCCTTCCAGGAGGGCGGCTCGAAGCCCCACTTCTCCACCGAGGCGAATTTTCTGGCGTTCTCTTCCGTAACAGGAAATCCCATTACGTACGCGCTGGGTTGCCCACCCATCTCGGCTCCACCCTGCACACCACTGTGCCCGCGAATTGGCATGAGGCCGGTATGCTCGCGGCCGATGTTGCCCTTGGCGAGCTGCAGGTTGACGATCGCGCGCACGTTGTCGCTTCCGTAAGCGTGCTGGGTAATGCCCATACTCCACACGATGATCGCGTGCCGCGCTTTGCCGAATGTCTCAGCAAAACGGAACATGTCCTCACGAGTCAGTCCGGAGCCACTCTCCAGCATCTCCCAAGACAAGCTGCGCACCTTGGCTTCCGTCTCGCCCCATCCGCTAGTGCGTTGAGCAATGAACTCGCGCTCGATCCAGTCGTGCTCTATCAGATGCTTCAGAACTCCATAGAAGAAAGCGATATCGCCTCCAGCATGGATTTGGAAGTGGTCATCGGCAATCTTGGTGCCGAACAATGCGCTCTCGGTTACCGACGGTATCCAGTAACGGTCCAATCCGGGTTCGCGATAAGGATTGACGACGAAAACCTTGGTGCCGGCTTTCTTGGCGTAATGGAGATACTTTGTCGCGACCGGTTGATTGTTGGCCAGGTTTGTGCCGACAAGGACGAGCAGATCGGCGCCAATCCAGTCAGAGTACGAGCAGGTGGTTGCAGCACAACCGACTGTCGCGGTTAGGCCAGCGGTGCTTGGCGCATGGCAGATGCGGGCACTGGTATCGACATGATTGGTGCCGATGAAACGCGCGACTTTCTGATGGGCGTAGTAGGCCTCGTTGGTAAGTCCACGAGAGGTCATGTACCAGGCAACGCGCTTCGGATCGGTTTCGTGCAGCTTGCTTGCGATCAGTGTGGAGGCATCATCCCATGAGATCGGCTGAAAGCCTTTGTCGCCCTTGCGACGCACCATTGGCATAGGTAAGCGGCCGAGCTTCCGCAACTGCCGTTCGGAGAGCCCGCGCAGTTGTCCGGCATCTTCGAAACGGCGCGCATCCATGGCGGGCATGGTGTTCAGCCGCAGCAACTGTAAGCGCACCGCGCAGAGGTGAATGCCTTTCATGGTCCAATCGTGCATGCCACTGGTGCCGAGGGAGCAGCCGTCGCAACAGCCGTCGCGCAAGATTCGAAATGCATAGTCCAGATTGTCGCGGTTCTCCCAGACGGAATCCAGAATGTCCCGGTAGTTATTGGGGTGCTGCTGGTTGATGCCGTAAGGAACAAGACTGACCCAGTTCCGCTTGTTCACTTTTTTGGCTTTGTCTTCGGCGAACTCTGACATCGAAGTCTCCTTCAGAAAATTGCACTGGGAGGTGTCGGGAGATCACGCCGAAGTTTCGATACGACAGGCCAGCCAATGAGGGTTGCTGGGTGACGGTGGAAGACTCGGCGTAGCGATGGACTACACTCCTCTTAAGCCATTGCTTCGCCTCACGCCTTAATTGGAAGGAGCGTACCAGAAAATGGTTTTCTACATTCCTCCTGAACTTAGGTCCCTACTAAGAAAGTGCACGCCTGGATAAATAGGTTTCAGCGTCATCTACTCAGACCAGAGCAGACTCGCTGCAGCTCAGAATTTCACGGGCGGCTCGTTCGCCGGTTGCGATTGCTCCGTGTACGGTTGCGTGATGCCCTTGGCTGTTGGTCGCCTCGCCGGCGAAGAAGAGCGTGTCTGCCACGGGCTCGGCTAGCTGTGCTTGCGCGCTCTCACCACCAACGCCGACATAGCTGTATGAGCCGCGCGCATAGGGGTCCGACTGCCAATTGTGCACGTACCAGCTCTGGAGCATTGCTTCTAATGTACGTCGTGGGAATTCAAAGAGATTCGCAAGGGATTCGAGAGCTCGATCTTTGATGAAGGCAGCAGGTTTGCCGCTCAGTCGCTCACCACGACGTGACGCAGCCCAACCTGTGAGGATCGGCGCGGAGGTTACCCGCGTCCACCAGGTCGGGAACCACTCCTGATGCGAAAAGACCATACTCATGTCACGCAACGCACCAGGCTTTTCGCCGCTGGGCGCCACCTGCTCCCACCACCTCTGGCTAAAGAGCAATGAGATGCGGATCGCCTGTCCCATATAGAGAAGAAGCATGGACGATGTCTTCTCTTCCAGTGCAGGCTCGAAGCATACGGCGCCGGGAGCGCTGAGCGGCATCTGCAGCACGCCGAGCGGCAGAGTCACAACTGCACGTGGAGCAGTGAATTCGGCCGTTCCACTTGGGGTCTGCGCCTGGAGCCGCACATCGTGCTTCGCCCAGCGCACAACCTTGGCGACGGTATTGAGGCGAATGCTGACCAGATTCGAAGGCAGCGCTGCCTGGAGCACGTTCAGCAGCGATTCATAGCCGTGCACGAATTGAAAGGCACGGCTGCCTTCTATTTCCTCTTCGGCCTTCCTGCCACGGACAAGGGAATGCACACTGATACGTTCCGCGAGCGCACCGTGAAAGCCTTCGACGTATTCAAGGGCCCACAGTTTGGCCTCGTCCTCGCCTGCGCAGCAGTCGTCGAGGAATTTGGCGAACGAGCGGTCCGGACCGTGGTCATTAATATTCTCCGTAATGCTTTGAATGCGATTAAAGAAATCCTCACTGCGCTGGAGTCTGCCATTGACCTGAACCCATTCAGGGCCATCGACCTCGCGCACCTCCAGGTCCGCTGACCGTACGAGGTCGAAGATTTCGGGCGGACGGCCGTGAATGAACTCAGCCCCTAGCTCCACGGGCACACCATCGCGCGAGTGCGTAGTCCAGACGCGCCCGCCGACTCGATCGCGTGCTTCCAGAAGAAGAACCCGCAGACCTGCGTCCGCGAGCAGTCGCGCTGCCGTGAGTCCAGCTACACCGGCGCCTATGATTACGACATCGGCCGATTCAGTCGTCATGCTGATTAGATACGCGAAACGGTTCAGAGGCGGCAGTCAATTGCGGAGCGTACATTCTTCGTCTCGGGATCCGCAGAATGGCGCATTTTGGCGCTGAATCGGTATACTTGCGACATACCTCGTAGGACGAATCATTGAATCGTTATGCTCAGTTTCCGGTGAAATACCATTCTCTGGTGGCGTCCACTCCCGGTAGCGTTCTGCTGCAGACCTCGCGATTCACTGCTGACAATCATCGAAGTTTTCTGTTTGTGCGTCCTGTGAGAACGCTCGCGGCAAGCAGCTCTCTGTTTGATGAGATCGAGCAGGCGTTGGAGGCGGGCGCGTATGTTGCCGGTTTCCTCTCTTACGAGTGCGGAGAAGAACTGAAAGGGTTGAAATACCCTGGCCCGCGGAAAACGTCAACGCCTCTGGCATGGTTCGGGGTCTATCCCACAGTTTTTGTCTTCAACCATCGTACAGGCGAATTCGAGGGAGAGTCGCCAGACGAACTTTTGGCCGAAGTTGCCCGATGCCATGAAGAGTTTGAAATTCGTAAGCTGCATTTCGGAATAAGCCGAAGTAGCTATGCGCAGAAGATTGCAGAGATACAGGAACAGATCCTCTCGGGCAACACATATCAGGTGAACTTTGCCGATCAACTGAGCTTTGATTTTTCGGGCTCTCCTGAGGCGATGTTCGCGGGTCTTAGCGAGAGCCAACCGGTGCAGTATGGAGCGTTTCTTTACGCAGAAAACTGGCACATACTTTCATTTTCACCAGAGCTGTTTTTTCGTCAACAGGGGCGCAGCATTGTTACGTGTCCCATGAAAGGCACGGCACGGCGGGGCGCAGACAACGTGGAGGACGAAGCCATTGCCCACTGGCTGCGGAACGATCCTAAGAACCGCAGTGAGAATGTGATGATTGTGGATTTATTGCGCAATGATCTGGGACGGATTTGCGAGTTTGGAAGCGTGAAGGTGGATCATCTTTTCGCGGTGGAAAAATATGAGACGCTCTTTCAGATGACATCGTCGATTTCCGGCACGCTACGGCCGGGGTGGCGCTACTCCGATATTTTCGAGAGTCTATTTCCTTGCGGTTCCGTCACGGGAGCGCCCAAACACCGGACGATGGAGATTATCGAGGAACTAGAGCAGGGTCCGCGCGGTGTGTACACGGGTGCAATTGGCTTCTTCTCCCCGGCGCATGAGTCGGTGTTCAGTGTTCCGATTCGAACTGTGGTGTTAGCCAATAATCGCGGCGTAATGGGCGTGGGCAGCGGCATCGTGATTGATTCCCAGGCGGAAGACGAGTACCGCGAGTGCCTGGTGAAATCTGAGTTTCTGACTCGCCGCGAGGAACCATTCCAACTGCTCGAAAGCATTCTCTGGAACGACGGATACCAACTGCTGCCCTTGCACCTGGAGAGGATGGAATCATCTGCGAGCTACTTTGGATTCAACTGCGACCGTGCAGCGATGATTGCGGCGCTGGAAGATGCGGCGAGGGAGCTTGGATCAGGAACGCGGAAGAAAGTTCGAGTGTTGCTGGAGCGCTCCGGCGCACTCACGATTACACACGCGAGGGTGGAGGAGCAGCATGGGATGGGGCGGATCGCGGTTTCAGGAGTTCGAGTTTCATCGGGCGACCGCTTCCTGCGTCATAAGACGACACGCCGCAAGTTTTACGATCAGCAGTATGAAGAGGCTCTCCGGCAAGGATTCCAGGATGTGATTTTCCTGAATGAACGTGGCGAGGTAACCGAGGGTACGATTAGCAATGTGTTTATAGAGAGAAACGCGTGCTGGTTCACGCCTCCGGTGGCTTGCGGATTGCTGCCCGGAATTTACCGTCGGCATCTACTCGAAACCAAAGCTGCTGAAGAAAAGGTGCTGCGGATGGAAGACCTCACATCCGCGGATGCGGTTTACATTTGCAATGCGGTGCGCGGATGCAGAAAGGTGACGGTTGTGCCATGCACAAACAGCCCCGTCCGGCGGAAAAAGTAGCCATCCCTTGCCCGGTCAAGTACGATGGTTCCGTACTCATAAGTGAATTCCGAGCGGCACTCCAGCCGGCAAAAGCGAAAAACCGTATGCTGTGGATGCGGCGACGTCCAGTGAAAGGAGTGGTATATGGAAGATTTACGTTTTCCAATTGGGAAGTTCGACCGGAGCAAAGGACCCAATACATCCGACGAACGCAAGAAGCTGATCGACAGCATTGCTGAGACACCAGAGCACCTGAAGCAGGCAGTGACCGGGCTCAATGGAAAGCAACTGGACACAGCGTACCGGGAGGGTGGATGGACCGTAAGGCAAGTGACTCATCACCTCGCCGACAGCCACATCAACGCGTATGTCCGATATAAGCTGGCACTGACGGAAGACAATCCGACGATCAAGCCGTTTCAGGAGGCCGCCTGGGCCGATCTAGCAGACAGCCGGTTCACGCCGATCGACGTAAGTCTGGCGCTCGTGGAAAACTTACACGCCCGCTGGGTCGTATTGCTCCGCAGCATGAAGGCCGAGGATTGGAACCGGACGCTGACACACCCAATCGCGGGTCCGATGACCTTAGACAAAATGCTTGCGCTCTTTGCCTGGCATGGCGCCCACCATATAGCGCACATTACGGAGTTGCGCAAGCGGAACCAGTGGTAGAAAGACCGGCCGAGTTGTAGACGGTGAAATCCGTGCGAGATGTGTCACGGATCATTGACCTTCGGATTCTGCCTTTGCTACTGTCAAGTGTTCGCCCAGACTTGGCGACAGGCCTCGCAGTGTGTCGGCATTCTTATGGCGCTTAAATTCCGTGGTGTGGATTTCCTCGAATTCGATTCCCTGCTCTCGGAAGACGAGCGCATGGTGCGCGCCACGACCCGCCAATTTGTAGAAGACAACCTTATTCCCATCATCGAAGAGTGCAATCGCCAGGGCCGGTTTCCGGCAGAGCTGATTGCGCCAATGGCTGAGCTCGGTTTCTTTGGCGCCACCCTGCATGGCTACGGCTGCGCCGGGATGAGCAGTGTGGAATACGGACTGATCATGCAGGAACTGGAGCGGGGTGACAGCGGGTTGCGCTCGTTTGCGAGCGTGCAGAGCAGTCTGGTGATGTATCCGATTTACAGCTTTGGCAGTGAGGAACAGAAGCAGCACTGGCTCCCGGCGATGGCCAAGGGAGAAAAGCTGGGATGCTTTGGATTGACAGAGCCTGATGCAGGGTCAAACCCGGAGGCGATGCGCACCCGCGCGGTGCCTGATGGCGATGACTACGTGCTCAACGGCGAAAAGATGTGGATTACCTCGGGCTCAATCGCCGATGTGGCCGTGGTTTGGGCGAAGAGCGAGGCGCATGGCGGGCAAATTCGGGGATTTCTGGTTGAGACAGTGCGCCCTGGTTTTTCCGCCAAGGATGTGCACGGAAAGTGGTCGCTGCGTGCCTCGGTTACTTCATCGCTATCGCTGCAGGACGTGCGGATTCCAAAGGCAAACCTGCTACCGAAGAGCTTTGGGCTGAAATCCGCGCTGATGTGTTTGAACCAGGCCCGGTTTGGCATTGCCTGGGGAGTCATCGGGGCGGCGATGGCGTGCTACGACACAGCTCTGCAGTATGCAATATTTCGCAAGCAGTTTCGGAACCAACCCATCGCATCCCATCAGTTGGTGCAGGAGAAACTGGTCTGGATGATCACGGAAATCAGCAAGGCTCAGCTTTTAGCGCTTCAGGTGGGCCGGTTAAAAGATCAGGAGAGGGCCCGGCATTCCCATATATCCATGGCCAAGCGAAATAACGCATGGATGGCTTTGGAGTGCGCCCGCCTGGCGCGCGACATTCTTGGTGCAAACGGAATTGCGGATGAGTATCCGGTCTTTCGTCACATGGCGAACCTTGAGTCGGTGAAAACCTACGAAGGAACGCACGACGTTCACACGCTGATTCTGGGCGCGGCGGTCACTGGCATTGACGCCTTCTGAGTTCAGCAGCACAATTGCCCCGCCGAAGCAGAATGGGGCTGATATTTTTTGCGGGCAACAAGTTGGAGAAACGGCACAAGGCCAGGAGCAGGTAGAACACAGAAGCCGCGGCCGGAACAATCAGGAGCAATTATGGCAACAGAACTTCAAAATCGAGCAGTCCATCTGGAAGACAATATCCAGTCGAACTTGGAATCAGACCTCGCACTGGAACTGCTGCGAGTGGTTGAAGCGGCAGCCATCGCGTCGGCGCGCCAAATGGGCACTGGCGACCGTAAGCGCGCCGATGAAGTAGCGACCGAAACGATGCGACGCGTCATGGACACTGTCCCGATGCGTGGCACTATTGTCATCGGCGAGGGCGAGCGCGATGAAGCTCCCATGTTGTACATCGGAGAGAAAGTCGGACGCGCGCCGAAGGAAGGTATTAGTTATCCGGAAGTGGACATCGCGGTGGACCCGCTAGAGGGCACAAACCTTACTGCCACCGGCGCACCGGGCTCTATCTGCGTACTGGCCGCCAGTGAACGTGGAGGACTGCTGCATGCTCCGGACTGCTACATGGAAAAGATTGTTGTCGGTCCTGCCTGCAAGGGCACGGTGGATTTGGACGCGCCCACGGCGGTGAATTTAAAGATGATCGCCAAGGCTCTCAATCGCGACATCGAAGACCTGGTGGTCATCGTGCTGGATCGTCCTCGCCATGAGACGCTGATTAACGAGATCCGCCGGGCTGGAGCGCGCATTAAACTGATCGGCGATGGCGACCTCGCTCCAGGAATAGCGGCGGCTGTCCGCGGAACCGGCGTTCACGCAGTGATGGGTACGGGCGGCGCGCCGGAAGGCGTGATTACTGCTGCCGCCATGCGCTGCCTCAACGGCCACATGGTGGGCAGGCTGACCGGTTATACCGACGAGCAGCGAGAGCGCATGACCCAGTATGGAATCACGGACGTACGTAGGACGTATACGGAAAAAGAGCTTGCTCCGGGCGAAAACATCATCTTCGCCGCGACCGGAGTGACTGAAGGCCCTCTAATGCAGGGCGTTCGCTTCTTCCGCGAAGGCGTACGTACCTCGTCGTTGATTATGAAAATGGCTTCGCGAAAAATCCGTTTTGTGGAAGGCATTCACGTCGAACAGGACAAGGACTTCAGCATCCGCTTCTAGTCCGCTGGCCACAAACAACACAGGGGGCAGGGCTCAGGCCGCTGCCCCCTTCTTGTGCTTGCTGGTTAAAAGCCTATTCATTAAAGGTGTAGGGATGGCGGAGATGTTTGCGCGCCATCGAGAGATACTCGGCATCATGGCCTGCCGCAATCGCCTCGCGATAGCGAAGGATCGCGTCCTCGCGCCTCCCCAGAGTGTCATACATTTCTCCAGCGGCAACATTGGCACGTTCGATCAGCGCAGGATCGGCGTCCTTACACGCAGACACAAGATCGAAGGCGCTGGCCGCCTGCTCGAACTCGCGCTGCCCGCGCAGAGAGACGCCCAAACCCCATGCCGCCAGCTCGGGCTCAAAGGTAGAGTACTTCCCTTCGTGGCCCTTTTCGAGAACGAGGCGATATTGTTCGATGGCCTCGCGTCCGTGACCGGCAGCATTGAGCAGGTGCGCGTATTCGATGGCAAGAAGGTAATTTCTGGGATACTCCCGGGAAACTCGACCCACTAGTTCGAGCGCCTCCTGATAGCGCTGCTCGCGCCGCAGAAACAGGCTCAGGGCCAGGGCTCCGTCGTTGCGCGAGGTACCCTGCGATCGGCTGACCTCACGCAGATATTCGAGACCCTTCTGGCGATTTCCCGTGACTCCCACCAGCGCCACAGCCGCGCGTCCCGCCCAATTCAGCGAACCGACAATGTAGTTGTGAATTCCGACGGTCATCTTGGCATCCACATACCCAGGGTCCAGTTCAAGCACACGCTCATGATCGCGCCGCGCGGCAAGCGCCGAGCGAATTGCCGGTAACCACGATTTCTGAGCCATCCCGATATAGGTGGAGCGAAAGCCGCGCGCTACGCCCCGGGCGTAGAGCGCATCGACGTCATTGGGATTCTTCTGCAAGCGTGCATTGCAAAGCGACTCAACGCGAGCGACAAGGTCAAAGATTTGCTTTTGCGCAGCCATGTCCAGCGGCCGGCGTGGCTTGCTGGAGAGAAAGCTTTCACTCGAGTAGGTCTCCGTATCGAGAGCTCCGATGCGGTTCAGTTCCTTGAATATCTCCGCGGCCAGCAGATAATTCGACGTGAATGGATCATCCGGGTGTTCGCGTTCGAGTTCCGATAGATCGCGAATCGCCGGATCGTACTCCATGTTATAAAGCTCATTGAAGCCACGCGCTGCAAGCGCGTTGTTATCGGGGCGGATAGGCGCAGCCACCTTTTGCGTGGCGAAGGCGACCCCATGTGTGCAGAGCCACAAGCTGGCAACAAGCAGGGCGATAGCAAATCGATTCTGGCTCATGCGGCTAATACATTCTAAACCGTTTGTGAGTGGCTTTTCACGTTTTCACCCAAAATGCGGCGAGCGGCGTGCGCACTATGGAAGTTCAACATCAACCGGACAGAACTCACTCAGTAGCGGTAGATAGAGTGCACACCGCACCGGACGCGCATCAAAGAGGCGCAGAACGCGAACGTAGCGCTGCATATCCGGACGGTACTTATCTATCTGCATACGAATGAAGCGGCGCGTATCTCCTCCGAGTTGCTCAGTGATTTTGTAGTCGACCAGCCAGCGCGTTCCCTCCTCCACAAAGGTGCGGTCGACGCGCACGTGCTGCAGCCTGCCATCAATCTCCGCCGACACAGCAAGTTCGCATCGATGCTCTGGATGAGGTGAAAGCAGCCAACGTCCGCGCTCATCTTCGAGCGTCCTGCTCAGCGCCTCGGATACGCGCGTAATTCCCTGCTCCAGCTCACTGCGCATTACGCCCGCGCACAGCAGTGCGGCAGAGATGGCGGGCCTTGCCGAAAGCACGCGCTTTGTGTCCCATTGCGAGGCGCCGTCTATGGCGATGCGCTGCAGAAAGGCATGCGCGACCACGCCGACGCGGGGCAGAAGATCACCAACCCACTCGAAGCGATGCTGCTCCTCGGAGGAATTGTGTTGCGGAGCACTCCACTGCAATGGCTCAGGCAGTTCGGGGGCAACGAATGTAGCGGGCAGGCGGCGCAGCAACAACTCTGGTTTGGCCTCCTCCTTCGCTGGGGTTCCGCTCGCTGGTGCTGGTGGAGGCGCAAACTCTTGCTGCATTCCCGGCACATCCCAAAGCAATCGTAGGATGGAATTGGCATCGGGCTGACGGCCCTCGGCGACCGCTGCCGAGAGATAGAGCCGCCTTCGCGCGCGTGTTGCGGCTACATAGAAGAGGCGCTTCAGCTCTTCGCGCGAACAATCGCCGGCGATCTCGCGCAGATAACCTTCGATTGTGGCCATCTTGCGATCCTTCTTCTTCCCAGGCGCCTCCATTGGCCCCAGCAAGAGCGATTCCTGTTCGCCGCGCCTCCGTAAACGCCAATACAGCAGACGTTTCTCATCCGGCCGGGAACGCCGTTCCAGCGCAGGCAGAAAGACAATGTCCCACTCCAAACCCTTCGCCTGATGAATGGGCATGATCTCGACGCGAATGCCGCTACGAGTATTGGCGGGCGCAAACAGATCGTGTAATTTGCCGGCAAAGTTCTCCGGGTCGCACAGCGCACCAGCCGACGAGTGCGCGTCCAGCAGAGCGAAATATGCGTTGGCGTCCCTGATTCCCTGCTCCCGATCGGCCAGGCAGGCCGGGCCACCAAGTCGCAGCCATGTGGACTCGACCAAAGTTCGCAGCGACGCACGCCCACGCCTCGAAAGTGCATCGTCCAGCACAGGAATGCAACGCGCCAGCGCAAGATGCGCATGCTCAGAAAGCATTGCGCCACGTCCCCGCAAAAGCTCGCGCACTGTGGAGCGTTCATCTCCACGGCAAAGTTCGAGCAAATCCGCCAGCGCAAGACCGCACCATGGCGCACGCAGAATTGCAAGCCATGAGGTGCGATCACCAAGATCCGTCACGGCCGTGCGCAGCGCATCCAAATCGCGAATCAGCGCACGATCCGAGAGCCGGTCGGTTTTCACGGCGCGATAGTCGATCCCTGCCGCGTGCAGCGCCTGCACCAGCTCTGGAAGGTGAGTCCGCGAGCGCACAAGCACCGCGATCGTGGAGGGCTTTTGATCGTTGGGAGTGGGGATTGCCAGCTCACGCCGGATGCACTCAGCCAGATGATTTGCCTCGCCCGTTCGATCTCCCTTAGCGAATCCCTTGCTGAGCACAGCCGGCCCGTCGAGAGCCGGCAGAGAAGGCTCCGCCATTGCGTATTGAACCGCATTCGTGAGATCGCTATCCTCGCGAAGGATCATCGGGAAAATTCGGTTGAACCACTCCACAAGATTCCGCTGCGAGCGAAAGTTCTCGGTGAGCCGATCGAAGGTGTGAAGGTGCCCGCCGATTCCGTCAGCGCGGGCCTGTTGATAGATGGCAACATCGGCTTGACGGAAAGCGTAGATCGACTGCATTGGATCGCCAACGTAGAAAGTAGAACACTGCTCGTCCGCCTCCCACGTGCCGAGCAGACGGGCCAGCAGTTCAACCTGGATGCGATTGGTGTCTTGAAACTCATCGACAAGAATGTGTCGGATTCGATAGCCCAGTTGCAGGCCGAGCTCTGTGGGATCGCCTTCCTCGCCTATCGCGTCCAGTGCGCGTTGCGCATACTCTGCAAAGTCGATCACGGCCTGCTCCGAGAAGACAATTTGGAGATTGGCTGCCGCCAGCGGCATGATCTCCAAGAGTGCACGCATGAACTGCCACTGCGCCTCGGTGTAGCACGGATCGGGCAGGCGGCGAATCCGATTCAGTGCCTCGCACAATTCGACTACACCGGGCAATTGCGCCAGCTCCGCGAAGAAAGTCAGGCATCGCTTTCTCCACTCCTTTTCGGTGGCTGTGCCCGAGGGGAAACCATTGTTCACATTCACCGTCTTGCGCAGTGCCGGCTTGCCATGGTCCCCGGTAAGCAGGAACTCACAGACTTCCCGCCAAGCAGGAAGATTCGCAGCGCTCGCCGAAGGCAACGACGGATCATTCGGTTTTTGCAATAGGATCGAAACCACCTCTGCGCTTGCGGCAATCGATTCGATCAGACTCGATGATGGAGTTCTTTTGATTGCAAGATGATCCGCCGAATAGCGCATCAGCGCGAACAATTCCGTTGCCTGTGAGCTACTCAATGCAATCTGAACGCGCGCACGGATATGCGCAAGATCTTCTTCTACCGAAAGCGCCAGCGCCGCTTCGAGCTTGCTTCTGAGGCTTTGTTGCTGCGATTCGTCGAATGCATCGGAGCGCCCCAGAAAGTGAAGCCACTGATCGCGCTGCGCAAGCATTGAGGCCAGGAGATCGCGAGCCCCGCGTACGTCGTTTTCAAGATGAACGAGCAAGTTTGCGACCGCGTCACCTCGCTTCCCGGGATCCGCAAGCTGATCGATGACTCGTTGAGCCGCCAAGTGGTAGAGAGGCTGCGCGTTATCCGTGACCTGCGCCGCACCCCCTAGTAAACCCTTGAGCGGCGCGCGCTGTGCCACAGACTCGCAGAACGAATCCAGGGTGCGAACCTGTAACCGCGCAGGATTCTCGAGAAGCTTCCAACCGAGCGCGGATGAGGTTTCAAGGACAGCGCGCGCCAATTGCAGCGATTGCTGCTCGTAGAGCGGACGTGCTGAAATTTCCGCTTGGCCGAATTCCGCGGCGTTCTGCAAGGCGAGGAGAATCCGGTTCCGCATCTCTGCCGCGGCCTTGCGCGTGAAGGTGATGGCGAGCACGGATTCCGGCTGCTCGACAATGGCGAGGCACGCGAGAAATCTTTGCATGAGCAATTCGGTCTTGCCCGAACCGGCGGGAGCCTGCAGCATCCATGATCGCGCGGTATCCAGCACGGAGCGGCGGACGCTTGCGTCGGAGGGCAACACGTGCGGAGTAGGACTACTCATCGCTCTCTCCCTCACCTTCAAACTCATCACCGGGAAGATCCCCAACGCGGCATAGCGGCATCAGGTGGCAGTGTTGGCAAGACGAGCCACTTCTTCCCGGCAGAATCTTTGGGTCAACCGCAGCAATCCCCTGGGTGAACGATGTTGCGATGGCCTCCAACTCTTCCGCCCATCTCGCGGCGTAGTCGTCAAACGGAAGTCCTTCAAATGTGCGCTTGGCTGGGTCCGTGCACGGCAGCAGATCTTTGTCTCGCAAATAGCCCTTGAACATGGAAGCGCCCTTGCGAACGACGGCAAAGGACACGCCCGCGAGATTGAAATCCTGTTGCAGCATCGCCAATGCATAGAACGGCAGCTGCGGCATTCGCGGACGCGGAACCTGCCATGCGCTCACCGTGATTGAACCGCCGGTTTTATAGTCGATCACCACATGGGCATCATCGATTTCATCAAGACGATCGAGTCGGCCTCGCAGGCTCAGGCCGCCCAGCTTCACTTCAACCGGAAGCTGGTGGCCGACTACATGGAACGGCTTCCGTGTAGATTCAAGCGTCAGCCATTCGGTAAGCACTTCAATCGTACGCTGCCGTTCCAAGGCCAGGAAGCGGGTGCTCCATGGGTCGTTGCTCGACGGCAACTCACGCGCAATCGCCTCATCCACGGCGGCCTCAACAATCGCAGCGCGGTCGGCACGCTGCAAGCCATCACTGTTTTTCAATTGCTCCCAAATTAGCTGCAGAGCGAGATCAAGAACCTTGCCCCTTTCGGTAGGCGCAAGCGCCTCGTTCGGCCCTTGAAATTGTTTTGCGAGAAGCCGGCGAATGGCAAATGCGCTGAATGGGCAGTTAGACTGCTCCTGCAAGAGCGAGGTTCCGCCGCGCACAACCTCACTGGATAAAAGCACGGGAGCCGTGAAGTCGGAGATCGCATCAAGATTTGCAGACTCAAAACGCTCTGCAAGGAGCGGTAGCAATTCGAGGATTTCAGTCGCAACCGGAAAGTGCGCGAATGATGGACTCCAACGCTGCTCGCGTTCGTCTTCGGTGCGCCGAGCCATGCTGAGTGAAATCCCCGGCGCCGAATGCAGGAGCCGCGAGGTGATGCGCGCAGTACGGGCCTCAGCAACCGGCGTTCCAGCCACCGCTATGCCCGCCGCTTTCAACAACGCAATCGGAATCAGTGGCGAAACTCTCGGCGAGTCGGGCCATAAATCGTCACTGCAGGAGCCGATCCATAGCGCATTAAAAGCGGAACCTTCCGCCTCCGACGCGTCCATAATTTGCACCGGCGCATTCAGCGTCTCTGGTTTGAATTTCTGAGTTGACGCGGCGCGTACCAACCTTCCCACAAAGCCTCGAAAATCAGTGCGCCATTCGAGCAACTCCAACGACGAGACTGCGGCGACAAGTTCACGCCAGCTCTTTGTGCATTGGAACTCCTCACTGTTCAAGGAAACGGCGGGCCAACCAACAGCCTCGAGTATCCTTCTTGAAATGTCAGCCCAGTAAAGGGCAGCCTGCTCCGAAGAAAATGCCGAGTGCTTGGGCAGTTCCTTCAGTGCGGCACGCAGTCCTGGTAATTCGTTCGACTCCCGCAGCCATCTTTCAAAATCCTCGAAGCTCACCTGGCGGCGAGCACGCTGCCTTACATCGGCAATAAACCTTGCGACGCTATTCGGCTCCACAGCCAAGTAGGGCGAACTCAACATGGATTCAAATGAGTGAAACTCAAGCGGAGCAGCGAAGAGCGAGAGCACCTGCAATGCACAACGCACAACTGGATACTCGGCGAGCGCGATGGGCGATGCGATCTCAAAGATAGAGGCCGCCTGTAATCCAAGCAAATGCTCTGGGTGGAGCACGGAACGGAATGCGCTCTCCACTTGCGAAAGTTTCCGCGCCAGGTCAAAGAAGATGACCCCGATACGCGCATCGGGCGCTCCTTCCACCTGTCGTCGCGCCCATAGCGCCGCCGCGCGCAACTCTTCCGTAACACCGTCGAATTCGTAGCGTAGCGGAATAGCGTCGGCGTCGGCTTCTGGCTCCGGCGCGGTAAAAACCTGCACTCCTGCATCCGCGAGTGCGGAGATAAGATTGCAATGCGCGGGTGTGATCTCTGCGAGAAAAAGGAAGACTTGCGATGGAAGCCGCAAAGACGACAGGCACGGGATCAGTTCGCGCGAGAGAAGCGCCGGGCACGTCCATTCGTGCTCCGTAAGCTGACGTCGAAACTCCGCGGACCAGGCTGAGAACGCACGGGTATCGCTGGAGACGTTCATTAACGGAGAGTCGAGCGGAATGCCATGCTCGGAGGCAGCACGGAAGGACTCAGATGCCAGGGTAGCGGCAGAGTCCGGCAGCAACATCTCCCGACCGCAGGCCGAGCGCTCAATAATCTGCCGCCACAGTTGTAGTTCCTGCTCCCGCTGCAAAGCCTGGACAGTGACGGCGCCCGTGACGACCGCATCCGAATAAAGCCTCTCTACAAAAGCTCCATATGGCAGCACATCGGGCGTGAGCCACGCGGAGTTGGAGATTCGCGAACGCCGCTCGGCAGCCGCCTGAATGGCGCGTGCGGAACGAGTATTCGCCGCCAGCACCGTTGCTCCGGCAACCGCTGCACTGACCGCCAACTCGAAACATTCGCGATATCCAGACAAGTTGTCTCCCACGTGCAAACTGGATGTGCCGGGTTGATGAAACTCATCCAGAGCTATGGGAATGTTCTACCACGTACACGAGAGCTTCTCAATGCGCACAGGCGGTAGTTTTACGTTTCCATAACTGAGAGAAATGATGCACCGGGATTGGGTCTAAAGAGCCGAGGCTATAGTTCCGCGACATTCGCCGAAACCGATTCGTACGGCTCCAGAGCGCTGACAGAAGGCTTGAAAGATCACTTCATCTCCATCCTCGAGAAATGTGCGTTTCGTTCCATCCGGAAGTTGGATAGCATCGGCCCCACCGCGGGTAATTTCCAGCAGGCAGCCGCGCGCCGACGGCTCGGCTCCAGAGATTGTGCCGCTGGCGAGAAGGTCGCCCGGTCGCAGATCACAGCCGTTTGAAGTGTGGTGTGCGAGCATCTGCCCGAATGTCCAGTACAAGTCGCGGAGACTCCCCCGACTGAGGCGGTGAGGTGCGCAGTCCGCTTCTCGCATTGCGACAGTTTGCAGATAAGCATCTACCATAACGTCGAAGCCACCCTTTTGCTGATCCTGCGTGTCAAGCAGGTACGGTAGTGGATGTGGTTCGCCCGATGCCCGCGCAAGGGCCGGGATGCGAAATGGCGCTAGCGCCTCGGCGGTGATGATCCAAGGCGAAACCGTGGTGGCAAAGCTTTTGGCGAGGAACGGGCCAAGCGGCTGATATTCCCATGACTGAATGTCGCGCGCCGACCAGTCGTTCACCAGGCAGAGTCCAAAGATGTGATCGCCGGCCTGCGCAAGTGGAATTGCTTCCCCTATTTCATTTCCTACGCCAATGAAAGCTCCTATCTCTACTTCGTAATCGAGCCGGCGAGAAGGAGCAAACACGGGCTCCTCCGAGGGAGGCAGCTTCTGCTGTCCCCAGGGACGGCGAACGTTGGTTCCACTTACAACAATGGTGGAGGCGCGGCCGTGATATCCGATGGGCACCCATTTGTAATTCGGCAGCAACGGATTCTCGGGACGGAAGAGCGCTCCAACGTTGCTGGCGTGATGAATCGATGCGTAGAAGTCGGTGTAATTGCCGACAAAGGCTGGCAAAACCATCTCGACATCCTGCTGCCTATGCAGGCACAGCGCGGCTTCAGCCCGATTCGGCGACTTAGCATTCAAGAGCTGAAAGAGCGCACGGCGCAATGCCTTCCATCGTGACGGCCCGAGCCCCATCAAAGGATTCAGGCACGGTTCCTTGCAGACCTCATACGTAATGTCGTCCACATCGTCCAGCAACGCCCGACCGGCGGCGGCTTCCAGATCAAGCACATGATCGCCGATTGCGACGCAAAGACTTGCACAAGAATTCTGTCCGTTGGTGAATGCGCCGAAAGGAAGGTTTTGGATGGGAAAATCGCAGTTTGAAATGTTGGCCGACTCTACGAAAGAGCGTGCATCTGGATCGTGAGTTTCGTTTCGTTCCGTGTTCATAGAAGGTCGATCTCGCGCATCTCCCGTAGAGGCTCCTCGAATGAGCAGGAGCCGAAGCTTAGCGCAAATGCCGATCGCGTGGAGCGGAGCGCCTCCAGGCTGAACCTGATCGGCTCCTCGCCTCCACTCCAGGTCAGCGCGTCTTCGCCGAAGTGCCAGTTTGCGCGCCTGTCGTCGGCGAGGCAAGTGGCGAGTACTTCGCGCGGAACGTCGCTGCCTGAGCGTACTGCGCTCCAGGCAACTGCAGCCGCAGTAAAGATGTTCAGGAATCCGTGCATCGGGGCATCGCGCGAGTTAGGCTCATAGGTAAGCGGGCGAATGCAACGCAGCGGATGATGCAATCCTGCGGTAGCCTTGAACGGCATGCCCAACTCCGCGCATCGCGCAATGAATTCTGTAGTCTGCTCGACGGCAGGAAATGCCTCTTCCACCACGCCGCCGGTGCGCAGCTTCGCAGCCTCACCGATGTGACGCAAAGCCAGCAGAACCTTTTCCGCCTGCTCGGGTGAAATTTCATAGAGCACAGTTACGCCTGTGGGCCGATGAGCCCGAACGAGATGAATGTCGGCGAGACTGCGCACGTGCACCTCAACAGAGTCGATCACGGCTCCACAGTGCTTGCGATTGAATGCTTCGACCTCAGCCAGTTCTTGCTCAATCTGGGCGGAAACAATGGCGCTAAGCTGCCATGGGGCAGCATTGATATTGTGATGGGCGTTCAGAAATTCATCCAGCCGCACGACGGGTAACACGAATCGCCCCAATGCCCATCGTTGCGGATGGTTGAGATAACGCGAGTAGTTATTCACGCTGGTCATCATGTCCAGGGATGAGGGCGGAAACAGCCCGGCGTAATCGATGATCCGCTCGAGAAGCATTCGCAGAGACGCAGAGTTGGCTCGAACGGGAGTGGACATGATGGCCTAACTCCGCGGGAAGTTACGTTTCAAGTTTTGCCAGCAGGTGTAATACTCGTGTTGCAATTCGGCGGTCTCCAGGGCGAATCGCGTGGGACGGCAGACAAAGCGCGTTTCAAACATGAAAGCCAAGGTATCGGCAAGATATTGCGGCTGCAGGTCGGCGGTTGACGCGCGCTCATAGCTTGCCGCATCGGGGCCGTGACCGCTCATGCAATTGTGGAGACTGGCACCTCCGGGCAAGAAGCCCTCGGCCTTTGCGTCATACTCTCCGCGAATCAGCCCCATGAACTCGTTCATGAAATTACGATGGAACCACGGCGGACGGAAGGTATGTTCGGCAACCATCCAGCGCGGAGGAAATATGGCAAAGTCGCAATTCGCGGTGCCCGGCGTTTCAGATGGCGAGGTAAGCACAGTGAAAATCGACGGATCGGGATGATCGAAGCTCACTGTATTGATGACGCAGAAGCGCGCCAGGTCGTACTTATAAGGCGCATAGTTGCCATGCCATGCGACCACATCCAGCGGCGAGTGATCGTACTCGCTCTGCCATAGAGTTCCTTGAAATTTGCAGATCACACGGACGGGGCTCTCAATGTCTTCGAATGCCGCCACCGGGGTCTGAAAGTCGCGCGAATTCGCAAGGCAGTTCGCACCGATCGGTCCAAGCTCCGGTAGACGAAAACTCGCGCCATAGTTTTCACATACGTACCCACGAGCACTCTCATCCAGTAATTGCACACGAAACTTGATGCCGCGCGGAATGACCGCAATTTCACCGGGCGCCAGCGCTATGCGTCCAAGTTCGGTGTGAAACAGCAAGCGTCCCATCTGCGGCACAACGAGCAGTTCGCCATCCGCGTTATACCAGTACAGACCTTCCATGCTGCGGTTGGCCGAATAGACGTGAATCGCTACGCCGCTGTGAGTCGCAAGATCGCCGTTGCCGGCCAACGTAATAAGGCCGGCGAGGAAATCCGTCGGCTTGTCCGGAATCGGGAGGGGATTCCAACGCAGTTGATTAGGTGGCGCGGGCACTTCACTGAATGGCGTCGAGCGAAGCAATCCATTGGCGATCTGGTCGTAAGGCTTGTGCATTACACTCGGACGAATTCGGTAGACCCAGGTGCGGCGATTGAGCGCGCGCGGCGCGGTGAAGGCGGTTCCGCTGAGTTGTTCGGCGTAGAGCCCGAGTGGCACCTTCTGCGGCGCATTCTGCCCCGTCGGAAGCGCTCCTGCAACTGCTTCGGTGGAAAACTCGTTGCCGAATCCTGATTGGTAGCGGAGCACGCTCGACTGCTCAGCTGAAAGCGAGTCCGCCTTGTGCGTGTCCATCATCACGTCGTTCGCCATAGCATTCCCTATCGTGCGCACGCCTTGGCTAGAAGAAGCTACAGATTGCCTCGCCTTGCCTGCTCCAGTTCGATTGCTTCAAACAGCGCCTTGAAGTTTCCTTTGCCGAAGCCTCGGCTTCCCTTGCGCTGAATGATTTCGTAAAAGACCGTCGGCCGATCTTCCACGGGACGCGTGAAGATCTGCAACAGATATCCGTCACTGTCCTTGTCCACCAAAATCCCCAGCCGCTTGATTTCTTCCAACGGCTCATCGAGTTCTCCGATGCGTTCTCGGAGCAGCTCATAATAGCTGTCGGGCACGCGAAGAAACTGCACTCCGTTGCGCTGCAGCTTGTCGACAGTGGCTAACACGTCGGTAACCTGCAGCGCGATGTGCTGCACTCCCGGCCCCTGATAGGCCTCCAGGTATTCCGCGATCTGACTCTTACGTTTTCCTGGCGCCGGCTCGTTAATGGGAAACTTCACGGAATAGGAATCGTCTGACATCACGATCGACATGAGCGCGCTGTACTCGGTCGAAATATCCTTGTCGTCAAAGCTGATAAATCGATGAAATCCGAATATTTTCGAATAGTAATCCGCCCAGCGGTTCATCAGTCCAAGTTCGACGTTGCCCACCATGTGATCAATTCGCAGAATTCCCGCGTCCTCGCCGGCAATTTTCTGTTCCGCATAGCCCGGAAGAAACGGACCGTTGTATCCACGTCGAGAAAGGAGCGAGTGCACCGTGTCGCCATAGGTGCGGATCGCAGCGCGCCGTACCGTCCCGAACTCATCTTTCAGGTCGTGGGGCGCTTCGGCAGCCTCCGCGCCGCGCGCCAGCGCCTGCTCAAATGCGAGGTCAGCATCGCCCACCTCAAGCGCAATATCGCGAATACCATCCCCGTGGCATTTAATGTGTTCAGCAGCGGGATGCGACGAGGTCAGGGGCGTGCTCAATACGAAATTTGCCTTCCCCTGCGTGAGAGCATACGAGGCCATCTCCCGGCTGCCGGTCTCCTGTCCGGAATAGGCCACCTGCGAGAAACCGAAGGCGTTGCGATAGAAAAAGGAGGCTTGTCTCGCATTGCCAACCCAGAATTCCACGTGATGAATGCGCTTGATCTGCAGCGGATTTTCCATTTGCAATACCCGGCGCGCCAGCAAAGCTCGACCTCGATTCAAAGGCGACAGCCTGGGACCACGCCGTTGGATGATGGAGAGTTGAATGAAGTTGCAGCCAATTCACCACTATGGCCACTCCGTCTGCGGTTGCGCCTAGCGCTCGCGCATTCGCTGCCTTGCGGATAGGCTTCGAGCGTGCCGAGGCAGGACCAGGCAGAAAGTTACACGATGCGAGACTCGTAAGCCGTTGACCAGCAAGATCTTCAAACATTGTGTTCTGAATCACAAAGGAATGTGACTTTGATCCGTTCAAAGATGAAGCAAAGAGAGTTACAATAAACTTGGTATTGAAAATGGATTTCAACTTCACGAAAGTGCCGACCCCCAAGCCGAGCCACACCCTCTCTGACCTCGCCTTGGGCGAGAGCGGAATTCTGGAAGACTTCGACATGCCTCAGACGATCGCCGAACATCTCATGAACCTTGGCTTTGTGCCAGGGCTGGAGATTCTGGTGGCGCGCAGCGGCCCTGGCGGCAACCCGCGCGTTTACCGGATTGATGGCACCGAGGTAGCGTTGCGTCGTGACCTCTCCCGCTGCATTGCCGTACGTCCTCTGCGAGATGCGGAAGTAGAGGTGAGGTAAGCTTTGAGTCTTCCGGTATCGGTTCCAGGTGCCGATTTACGTGCGAAGCCGGTAGCGGGCTCGCCGGTTTATAAGACTGTGGCCGTCGTGGGGCCTCCCAACGCGGGCAAGACTACGCTATTCAATCGACTGACAGGATTGCGCCAGAAGGTTGGCAATTTCCCGGGCGTCACGGTTGAGCACCACACCGGAAGCTTCCGTCTGGACTCGGGCGAGGAAGTTTCGCTGATCGATCTTCCCGGCGTGTATAGCTTAAACCCGAAGTCGGAAGATGAAAAAGTTACGATCGATGTCTTGAATGGTGAAATGCCGGGTACTGAGCGTCCCGACGCAATCATTCTGGTACTCGACTCCAACAATCTCAACCGCCATCTTGTGTTGGCCGGGCGTGTCATCGCGCTGGGACTGCCTACCCTCGTTCTGCTCAACATGGCAGACGAACTTCACAAACAAGGTGGACAGATCGAGGTGCTACCTCTTGCTCGGCAGCTTGGCACTGCCGTCGCGCTGGTTAGCGCAGCAACCGGTGAAGGCCTGCACGCCGTGGCAAACTTTCTGGTCGCAACCCCACAAATTCCCGAGCCATTGGAGCTGCCAATCTTCGGCGATCCGCGGCACTGCCGTGAGTGGGCGGTACGCATGGGTTCAGAAGCGGCCTACCGGCGCGGTGCAACACCGGAGTGGACCCGGCGCCTGGATTCGATTTTTCTTCACAAACTCTGGGGCGGATTGATTTTCGCCGTCGTCATTGTCGCCGTCTTCCAAACCATTTTCTCGTTAGGTCAGCCGGCCAGCGATATTTTGCAGAAGGTGCTGGATAACGTTGCGGTTCATCTCTCAACCTTGCTGCCTGCCGGAATGATCAACTCGCTGGTGGTAAACGGGGTGTGGAAGGGTGCCGGGTCGGTGCTGGTCTTTTTGCCGCAAATTCTGCTTCTCTTCCTCGTGATCGGCATTCTGGAAGATTCCGGTTACCTCGCACGAGCCGCGGTGATCTCCGACAAGGTGATGGCAAAGGTTGGTCTGAACGGAAAGTCCTTTATCCCTCTGCTTTCTGCGTACGGATGCGCCGTCCCGGCTATTATGGCGACGCGCACGATTGAGAACAAGCGCGACCGCATTGCCACCATTCTGATCGCACCTTTCATGACCTGTTCGGCCCGGCTGCCGGTTTATACCATGGTAATTGCGGCGTTCATTCCCGACCGCCCTGCTCTTGGCCCCGTTGTAGGAACTCGCGCGGTCGCGATGTTGAGTTTGTACGTGCTCGGGTTTGCTATGGCGGTTGCGACGGCCAAGGCGCTGAAGAGTTCTGTCCTGCGTAGCCGTGATGTTGCCTTCGTAATGGAGCTGCCGCCCTACCGCTGGCCGATGTGGAAATCGCTTGGCCTCCGGCTGATGGATCGAGCCAAAGCATTCGTGTTTCGCGCAGGAACCGTGATTCTGGCCGTCAGCATCCTGCTATGGGCGCTCACTTACCTGCCGACGCACAACGGACAGCCACCGCAGATCGCCGACAGCGCCATCTCGAAGATCGGCCACTTTATCGAACCAGCAATCCATCCGCTCGGCTTCAATTGGAGAATCGGGGTTGGCCTGCTCAGTTCCTTTGCCGCGCGGGAGGTGATCATCTCTACGATGGGAACACTGCATGGAGTCGATCCTGAATCGCACGCCATGGCGCTGCAGGAGGCGCTCAAGAGCGATCTAACTCCGTCCGGAGCGATAGCCCTGCTGGTCTTCTTCGCCTTTGCGATGCAGTGCATGTCCACCATGGCCGTAGTGCAGCGCGAGACCAACAGCTGGAAGTGGCCCGTAATTCAATTCCTCTATATGACCACGGTGGCCTATGTGGCTGCCTTCGTTGCCTATCGAGTCACACTGTTGTACTGGAGTTAAGGATCTCCGAAGCGGCATCAATGGGTGTGCACAAAGCCTACTGATCAGCCCTCAACTCGCCTTCCAATGCCAGACCGCTATTCTGTTCGAACATAGGCACAGCCGTAAAGGTGGTCATAAAACGGGTGTAGAGCTGCAGCATCATCGTTCCTGGCTCGGCATCCGCCGCTATGCGCAGCGATACCAGCAGGTGATTCGCGTCTCGTGCTTCGATGCCAACCACCTTCACGCCTTTATGCTTGACCGTGACTCGCAGCACACCATCCATATGTTGCCCGGAGAGGGTCAGCATTAATTTTGAAGGGTAACCTGCCTGCCAGCTGGGTGGCTCAACCTTTTCGACAATTGTGGGGAGTGCCTGGGCAAGTAGTGTTCCAGAAATAAGAGCGAAGCAAATGAAGCATATAACCGGGCTGCGGCAGATTGTGGCCATGTTCTCACGCCGAAAGAACGAGACCGATGTTACTGGTGCACTCGGCTCGAAACTTTTCGACAAACTAGCGTCGGGCAGACGAATAAGATGCTCGCTCACGCTGAAGGTTTGCGCCTATCGGGATTCGACTGCTTACCATGGCTTAGCGAACTATGAACCGTGCTCGTGCCTCGTGAACGTGACCGGAATTGGCGTGCGGCATTCTTTTCCACACCTTTCTTTCCCGATAGTTTGACGCTGCCCCACTCGATTGTTACTATCAGATTGCGGGGTGGAGCAGCCTGGTAGCTCGTTGGGCTCATAACCCAAAGGTCGCAAGTTCAAATCTTGCCCCCGCAACCAAAACTCTCAACAAACAAAGCTGTTACGCGGGGCCGCTCAAAGCGGCCTCTTCGCTTTTGTGGCTCACTATGCCCTTTTTATGCCCTTTCTTGAAAACGGCGATTTCAAGATGATAGCGAGAGATGGAAACGTACAGCAGCACGGCCGCCTATGTTCGATCCCCAGCGCCACCAAGCTGCTGCCTCGGCAAAGCGGAACTGAATGTACGGAAAAGCTTCTTTCAAGTCCTTTGCAATTCGGTGCTGTCATTATGGAGTTCTGACCGTCGGAACCAGAGCGGCTTGCCACTCGCGAATTACGCATTCAGCTTGTGTGTAGTTGACGGTCCGAGGCAGACCGAGCTAGCGAAAACCAGCGCTTCACGAGGAATACCTGAAACGCGCAGTAAGGCGCCCGGGCCAGTCGTGATCAGCGTTTCTCAAAACCCAACCTGCGTGCGGCCCTGGGCATACCCCCTGTTTACAGGGTAATCAGCGACAGCTCAGTGGAGGTGTAGGATGGCTTTCTAGAAAAGAGTTTGTCCGTAATCGAGTGGTGCCGTTCCTGTACCTCGTTGCGGTCAGAATTCAATTCCGCGTGCCCAGTGTGCGATCCAGGTTGAATGCCGCGCTGATCAGAGCGAGATGCGTGAATGCCTGCGGGAAATTGCCGAGTGCCTCGCCCTGAGGGCCAGTTTGCTCGGCATAGAGACCAAGATGATTGGCATAGCCCAGCATGCGCTCGAACAGCAGCCGGGCTTGGTCCAGTTTTTCCGGAATCACCTGACCTGCACGCGTTAACGCTTCCACTAGCCAGAACGAGCACATATTAAAAGTGCCTTCCTCTCCCGGAAGTCCGTCGATAAGCGGGCGAGGTGGATAGCGGTAGACGAGGCTGTCACTGACCAGACCGCCTTCGCGAGGATCCTGCAGGATGGCGGAGATCGTGTTAAGCATTCGTGGATCATTGGGGGCCATGAAGAAGACCAGCGGCATGATTAGCAGCGACGCATCCAGTTCCTCGCTGCCGTAGAACTGCGTGAAGGCGCGTCGCTTTTCATTCCAGCCACGGGTCATCACTTCTTCGTAGATGCGGTCTCGCTCACCAATCCACTTCGTCCGGTCAGTGGGAAACGCACGCTTCTCAGCGAGCCTGATTCCGCGATCCAGCGCAACCCAGTTCATGAGCTTCGAATAGACGAAGTGCTCTTCGCGATTACGCATCTCCCAAATTCCAGCATCCGGAAGTTGCCAGTGCTCGCAGATCCACTCCAAGCGGCTGCGGAGCCTCACCCACATGTCATAGGAGATCGGGCTGACGTATTTGTTGTAGAGGTAAAACGCGTCCATCAACTCGCCATAGACATCGAGTTGGAGTTGTGCAACGGCGGCATTGCCGATACGGACCGGCCTGGAGCCGCGGTACCCTTCCCAGTGATCCAACGTCTGCTCGGAAATTTTGTTGTCGCCCTGGATCGTGAAAAGCGTCGGCAACGGAACCTTGGGATCTATGTGTTTTGCTGCGTAGTTCTCAATCCAGTTCATGAATCCGGCCGCCTCATCTCTGAACCCGATGCGCAGAAACCCGTAAATCGTAAAGGCGGCATCGCGGAGCCATGTGTAGCGGTAATCCCAATTGCGAGTGCCGCCGATGACTTCGGGAAGACTGGTGGTTGGCGCGGCGACGATCGCTCCCGTGGGCTCGAATGTAAGCAGCTTTAGAACCAACGCCGATCTTTGTACCTGCTCACGCCAGCGTCCGTAATAGGTGCAGGCAGAGAGCCACTTCTGCCAAAACCGGACAGTCCCCTGGAACAGCTCCTCGGCCTCTTCTTGAAGAGGAGGGCACGGGCATATGTCATCGCCAAGCTGACCTTTTAAGAGGAACGCCTCCGACCTACCTTCCTCGAGCAAGAACTCGGAGGCCACGCTACCCTGTTCGTCCCGCCTGAGTGGCACAGCCGTGGAAAGGGCGAGGGTCAAGCCACTTGATTTGAAAAATGCCCCGTTTGCCTCCAGCAATACTTGGTGTGCCTTTCGCCCATAATCGAAAGCCGGACGACAAACGAGCGAAATGCGCACCGCACCTCTGACGCACCGGATGCGACGAAAAACATGGTGATACCACGGTGCGTCACTGGGAAGCCCCACGGGCATAAAGTCTTCCAGTTCGGCGATCCCATCCGAGAGCAAGAAGCGCGTTATCAGAATATTCGTCGATGGCCAATAGAACTGCTTGTACCGCACTGGATCGCCGACAGGAGAGATCTGGAATCGGCCTCCATGTTCATCGTCCAAAAGCGCACCAAAGATACTGGGAGAATCAAAGCTCGGGTAACAGTACCAGTCGATCGAACCGTTCATGCCCACAAGGGCAATGGTACGCATGTTGCCGATGATTCCGTAGTTTTCGATGGGCTGGTACGACATCGGTACCTCCTCAGCAATCGCCTAATCAATCCTTGGATGTACGTTGCCGAGCGGAAGAGGCGCGAACTAGGAAGAAGCCGGGAAACAATGCATCTACGCTGGAACTCTAGACCTGTATCAAAGATTTGGGCGCACACGTCTACATCGACGCGGCAGTGTCACGAAGGTGCTTCGCCCAGGACACCGGGATACTGGGAAGCCAAGTCTACAGCTGATTTGGGAAGCTAATGATGAATCGTGAACAAACAGCCACAGTTCGGAGGCCAGCGTCTATAACACCGAATTGACTTTCGAAATTGACACAGGAGTTCCGGCCTTGTCGAGGGAAGATGACGATTTCGTTGGGTTTCTATCTTGGAATTGGGATGCTCTTACTGCGCTTGGTTTCAGTGTGACTTTGCGGCAGGCTCATTGATGCGATAAGACTGGCTTCGACAGCTGTTCGCTGCATGCTATCCAGCTCGTTTCGTTTCCACGCGAGGTTTGACTATTTCGATCGCGCGCCCTTCACGAGAGGAAGGTTGCCGGCCACCGCTTTGCTTCCACAGTCGAAATCCTCCGGCGAACGCATTGGCGTTATCGCAAACTCGGGACTTCGGAGGTAGCTCCTTCAGTCTCTTAGCGTTGCCTCCGCCAAGAACTACTTCCTCAGGTTGGAGGGCGGCGGTCAGCCGGGCCACAACGTCGGCAACATAACGTCGCCATTTCTTTTGTCCCCATCTTTCTAATCCGCGCAGACCGACGTAATCCTCGAAAGTTCCCGCCCTGTACGGGAGATGTCCCAACTCCATGGGCACCAGAACGTCATCGACGATCAGCGTGGACCCGAGGCCAGTTCCCAAACCCAAGAAGAGCATCTTTCCGCCCCTGTAGTCCCCCAGGGCCTGCATGGCAGCATCGTTGACAACCTTCGCGGGACGCCCAAAGGCCTTTTCAAAATCGAAGCTGGCCCACCCTGATCCCAGATTGTACGGTTCCGCAGCCGGTCGATTCCGCACAACCGGGCCAGGGTAACCAATCGAGACCGCGTCATACCGCCACTCTCCAGCAAGCTCCTTGATCCGCGAAACCATTTGCTTTGCCGTTAGCGTTGGACCAGAGGGGACCTTTCGAGGCACGTGTTGCCCTGTGGCGAGGATCTTGATATGCGTTCCGCCTACGTCAACCACGAGCACTCTCATGAGGAAGCCTTTCTGGAAAAGTGAGAACTCATATGGATTCTCGTTCAGCTTGTTTTGCGTTGTGGATTGGCGAAGTCTCTAACCAATCCCTGACATCGTGCTGAGCTGAGTCAAACCATCGTACATTTCGTGCCGTGCTCTTCTCCCTATCCATGATGGAGGCTGCTTTCGATTTCTTCACATTAGCTGGTAACGCAAATATACCGATACCGAATCGAATTAACCACGAACCAAATAACAGAGAGCGGAACTATCGGCGGCGTTGCCGTGCAGCGCCGGAGAAAAACGCTCCGTCGCCGTGACACATTGAACGCAACTGACAGCTTACGCCTCCATTGGCCGGAGTATTTGATGGAAGCTGGCGAAGTGGCTTTGTACATGTTCTCTGTTTGTGCCTTTGCGACCTTATTACAGTACCCTGATTCGCCGGTCCGGCACCTTATTGTCGTTGACCTCTTTCGTCGGATGCTAATGGGGTCGGCGATAGGTGCGACGGTAATCGCGATTGTCATGTCGCCCTGGGGCAAACAGTCCGGAGGTCATTTCAATCCGGCAATAACCCTTACTTTCTATCGGCTGGGGAAAGTAGAGTTTTGGGATACGTTGTTTTACGTCACTGCACAGTTTTCCGGTGCGATCAGCGGTGTCTGCGTAGCGAAATACCTGCTGCGAGGCACGTTCGGGAACGACGCGGTACGGTATGCAGTGACGATGCCTGGCGCGGATGGTCGCACTGTCGCGTTTGTTGCAGAACTGGCGATTTCTTTTATTTTGATGATCACCATTTTATTCATATCCAACCGCGAAACGCTGGCACGATACACACCGTATTTCGTTGGCGCACTGTATGCGCTATTCATTACATTTGAAGCACCATTGTCCGGGATGAGCATGAACCCCGCACGAACGTTTGGCTCAGCTTTTCACGCCGGCTACTGGCACGCGCTTTGGATCTATTTCCTTGCGCCCACATCGGGTATGCTGGCCGCCGCGGAGGTTTTTCTGCGAGTTCGCGCGGGCGTCGCTCCCTACTGTGCGAAGCTGCACCACGCTAATAACAAGCGCTGCATATTCCGCCACGGATACCGCAGCACAGGCTTGAATGAACCAACAGAGAGGACACTTTCATGACAACTTATCATCACGCCAACGTGCGCGGCCGAGAGCTCTTCTATCGCGAAGCCGGATCCACGGATTCTCCACCCTTCGTGCTCCTGCACGGTTTTCCCAGTTCTTCGCACATGTTTCGTGACCTGATTCCGCAGCTGGCGGGCAAGTTCCACGTGATTGCTCCGGATTACGTGGGCTTCGGATACAGCGATGCACCAGATACGAAGGAGTTCGAATACACCTTCGACAACCTGGCAGCGCACGTCGAGGAGTTGCTGTTCGAGAATCTGGGTTTGAAGCACTTCAGCATATACGTGCAGGACTACGGTGCACCCGTCGGATATCGGATTGCCTCCAGACATCCAGATGCTATTGACGGCATTGTCGTTCAGAACGGTAATGCATATGCCGAAGGGATTGGCGCTGCATTCGATCCGATGAAGCCGTTCTGGGCGAATCGCAATTCCGAAACCGAGAAACCTGTGCGCGATCTCC
This sequence comes from uncultured Acidobacteriota bacterium, assembly GCA_963738165.1. GTDB lineage: Bacteria > Acidobacteriota > Terriglobia > Terriglobales > Acidobacteriaceae > TOLSYN. The sequence continues at coordinate 121,039 of CAVTVE010000002.1, read as the reverse complement.
TGACGAAAGAAATGACCATGTTCCAGTACACACATGGTGTCAGAGACTCCGACCGAATCAGCCCAGATTCCTATACGCTGGATCAACTCTTCCTCGATCGTCCGGGCAATGCCGCAATTCAGCTTGATCTTCTCTACAACTATCAGTCGAATGTCGCCCTCTATGACCGCTGGCATGAGTACTTCCGCAATCGACAACCGAGAATGCTGATTCTCTGGGGGAAGAACGATCCGTTCTTCACCGTGGAGGGAGCCCGAGCCTACCAGCGTGATCTCCCGAAAGCGGAGTTGCACCTGATCGACACCGGTCATTTCGCCCTTGAAGATTCCAGTAACTTCATCGCTGACGTCATTCGGGAATTTTTCAGTCAAGACCGGCCACACTCCATATTGGCGGCCTCCTAAATCTGAGTTAATAGAAAGGATTTGAGATCGGAGCGAGCCAGCGCATAGTTGGTTTGATCTTGTCCCAAGAAGTGGTGTTTGGAACGAGAAGGAAACAGAGGAAGAAGCAAAATGGAGCATCGTAGATTTCTTGGTAGCCTCACAGCCGCACCTCTCGGGTTCCTCCCGGAGAGCTCTTTCACCGAACCCGCACGAGCACAAACTCGAGCAAGTTTAGCTGGCGATTCTTTCGAGACCTCTCATGTGGAGGTCGAAGGAAATACGGTATTCGTGCGTCGCTATGGAAAGGGGCCGCCAATTCTGCTGGTGCACGGCTTCCCACGCACAAGCCTGATGTGGCGATTCCTGGCGCCGAAGCTTGCAGAGAATCATACGGTGATTTGCGTAGACCTGCGCGCCTACGGCCGCAGCGGAATACCCGCTTCTGCAGACGACCACTTTCCTTATTCAAAGCGCGCAATGGCAAAGGAATTGGTCGAAGTGATGGCCAAACTCGGCTTTCCGACCTTCACGCTGATTGGTCACGACCGCGGAGGACGCGTCAGCTACCGTATGACCTTGGATCATCCGAAGAACGTGGAGCGTCTCGCTGTATTTGATGTGATTCCGATTCTCGAAGGGTGGAGCCGAGCGGATGCGCGCTTCGCTCAGACCTACTGGCCCTGGATCTTACTGGCGCAGAAGCAACCGCTCCCAGAGAGCTATCTGCTCGGCGCCCCCAAGGCAGTCTTCGATAACCCCTTCGGACACGGTTCCTTCGGCCCGGAGATTCTCGAAGAATACGTTTCAACCTATCGCGATCCGGCCCGCGTGCATGGCATCTGTGAGGAATATAGAGCCGCAGCAACGATCGATGTCGAACACGATCGCGCTGACAAGGAGGCATCCAGGCGAATCGAATGCCCGATGCTGCATCTATGGGCCGAGAGTGGCCCGCTCGACACTTTTTATGCAAAAGACGGGGGCCCGCTTGGCATTTGGCGGCAATGGGCTCCGCACGTGCAAGGGCAGGCGATGAAGGGTGGCCACTTCTTCCCGGAAGAGAACCCTGACGACACCGTAGTTCTTGTCAATCGGTTCCTTTCTGCTTGAGCCACTCATCGTAAGAGTGTTGAGCAACAAATCAAAACATTCCCGCGGCAGGATGATCAAGGGGCTCCGGAACGCCATGCACGCAGGATTGCCGCATCATCTCACCCGCCGAGGAGGACGTAGTAAATGGCCCGACTGCTCTCACTGAATGTCGGTCTTCCGCGCGAAATAACATGGAACGGCAAGACTGTGCGAACGGCGGTCTGGAAATCTCCGGTGAAGGAACGGCGAATGGTGCGCAAGCTCAATATTGATGGAGATGCGCAAGCGGATCTGGCTGGTCATGGCGGAGCGAACCGCGCTGTATTTGTCTATCAGATGGACTCTTATCATTACTGGGAGCGCTTTTTAGGCCGGAATGACTTCACTTTCGGCCAGTTTGGAGAGAATTTCACCGTGGACGGACTTCTTGACGAAGAGGTTTGTTTCGGCGATCGCTATCGCATCGGTGACGCGCTATTTGAGGTGACGCAGCCACGCGTGACCTGCTATCGAGTCGGCATCCGCATGAACGAGCCTCGCATGCCGGCCCTGCTTGTAGCACATCACAGACCCGGGTTTTACTTCCGCGTTTTGCAAGAAGGAGCAGTTGGCCCCGGCGATGAAATCGTGAAGGTCGCCGATGGACCAGAACGGATGACGGTTGCGGAGATAGATGCTCTGCTGTATTTGCCAGGACATTCTCGCGAGCAAGTGGAACGCGCGCTCCGGATTCCTGAGCTCAGTAAAGGCTGGCAAAGTTCTTTTCAGGTAATGCTCAAACAAGAGTCGAGCGCAAAAACCATGGAAGGAAATCCCGGGCTCGCGAATGAGGAGCGAGCGCCAGCATGGCCCGGATTCAAACAGATGAAAGTCGCGCATATCCATAAAGAAAGCGATAGCGTGACCTCCTTCACTCTGGTGCCGATTAAAGAACAACTCCTTCCTGTTGCCCAGCCGGGTCAATTTGTTGTTTTGCGGTTGCAAGCGGATCCGGATAAACCGCCGGTTCTTCGTAGCTATTCGTTGTCCGATCTGCCAGGAGTCGATCACTTCCGCATCAGTGTTAAGAGCGAACCGAATGGGATTGGAAGTTCATTTCTGTGCAACCACGTGCACGAAGGCGATGTGCTGGATGTCAGCGCGCCCCGGGGTAGCTTTACTCTACGAATCGGCGATGGTCCTGTTGTTCTGCTAAGCGCCGGCGTCGGTGCAACACCGGTAATGTCGATGCTGCACGTACTCGCCTTGGAAAGATCACAGCGGCAGGTTTGGTGGATCTATGGAGCACGGAATCGCGACAATCATCCATTTGCGGAAGAATCGCGTTCTCTACTAAAGCAGCTATCTCGCGGTCGAAGCTACATCCTGTACAGCAGACCCGCTGCGACCGATCAAGTAGGCGCGGATTTCGATGCTTCAGGACACATTGATGTAGCTTTGCTCGAGAAGTGTGACGTACCACGCAATAGCGACTTCTATCTGTGTGGCCCGTCCTCATTCCTGCAGGGCATGCACGAGGGGCTTCAAAACTGGGGAGTACCCGCCGATCACGTTCACATGGAAATCTTCGGTGCCCTCGCGTCTATTACACCTAGTGTGGCGCCGGTTGAGCACACTCCACACCTGCCACGAGGGGCACCGGGTTCTGGTCCGTCGGTCTCCTTCGCGCGGAGTGGAATCACCGTTGCATGGGATCGCAAATTCGAGAGCCTGCTCGAACTGGCTGAAGCGTGCGATGTTCCAGCGAGATGGTCGTGCCGGACCGGAGTGTGCCACACTTGCATGACTGGTCTGATCAGTGGGTCGATTACTTATAAACCGGAACCACTCGAGAGGCCCGCTCCCGGAAATGTGCTTGTGTGCTGCTCGCAGCCAAACGCGAATGTCGTTCTTGATCTTTGACGGAAACTTGATCTTTGACGGAAACGAGCTCGCGACGAGCGCATAAGCCAGATTTTCACGAGGCAAAATTGCTGGCTTACGTCATTGCTGTTGCAGTTCACCTCATGCAGCGGAGATCTGGCCACCTCTCGTCTCAAAAACGTTGTGCGGTGACGCCGTGGATGAGAACAGAGGTATGAGACCTTCAACCAGTGTTGGGTGAGTCAGGACCGCATCGCGCAACGCAGTGTAGGGCAGCCCCGCGATCATCGCAATCTGGACGGAGGCCAGGATCTCCCCCGCACCGACAGCGAAGGCCGTGAACCCGAGGATGCGATCGCTATCAGCCTCCACGAGGGCCTTCACGAACCCGCGGGTCTCCGAAAGCGTGCGTGCACGCAGGTTGGTTTCCATTGGGACCTTAAACAGGCGGTACGCTATCCCCTGAGCCTCCGCTTCTGTTTCACTCAGGCCGATACGAGCAAGTTCGGGGTCGGTAAACAGACAATATGGGACTTGCCTGCCCGTGGTCACACGGTTTCCGCCGATTAAATTGGCATGGACTACGCGGAAATCGTCGACGCTGATGTGAGTGAACTGCGGGCTACCCGCGATCTCGCCGATCGCCCAGACGCCGTGGGCTGTGGTCTGCAGCCGCTCGTTAACCTTGATAAATCCCCGGTCGGTGAGCTCAACGCCGGTCAGTTCAAGGCCGAGTCCTTCCGTGTTCGGATTGCGGCCTGTGGCGACTAATAAATGACTACCCTTTAGGACTTTCTCAACTCCATTCTGCTCGATGGCGACACTGACCGATTCGCCAGATTTGCCCAACACTCGTTTGATTCGAGCCTTCAGGAGAATGTCGATACCTTCATCTGCGAGCAGGCTGCGAAGAGCCTCGCATACATCCGGGTCTTCTTTGGACATCAGCCGCCCGCTGCGATCGATCATCGTCACCTTGCTGCCGAAGCGGCGCATTGCCTGGGACATCTCCACTCCGACGTAGCCCCCACCGACAACAAGCAAGTGTTCGGGAATTTCGTCCAGTTCAAGAGCCTCGATGTGCGTGAGCGGCTGCGCTTCCGCAAGGCCCGGAATTGTTTCTAGCGCGGCACGCGTGCCCGTGCTAACGATCACATTCGCACCCCGCAGTTGGCGTGTGGTCCCATCGGCCAAGGTGGCTTCCACTGTTCTCGGAGCTATGAACCGGCCCGTTCCCAATATGAACTCGGCTCCCGTGCTCCTGTAATTTTCCATATACATTTCGTTCAGGCCACGCACCATCCTGCGCTTGCGCTCGCGCACCCCTGCCATGTCGATCGCGACGCCGTCGTATGTCATGCCGAATTCCTTGCTTCGGCGAAAGTACGATGCGACTTTCGCGCTATGGATGATGTTTTTGCTAGGCAGACACGCAATGTTGGGGCACGACCCGCCAATGTATTTTCGCTCCACGACTGCGACGTGCTTTCCCTCTGCAGCAAACGTCCACGCGGCAATGGTCGACCCTGTGCCACCACCGAGGATGACCAGGTCAAATTCTTCCGGCTGCGAAGTTTTAAGAACCTGGGTGGATTGAGAGGTCTGGCTGCTCTTCATGCGACTTTCCCTTTCTGAGCGACAGGCTCACTCTTGACTTGCATCGACTTGAGATCGCCGCCGACAAATTGGAAATGTCAGGTGGAGGATCTGCCTCGCGCGCAACGCAATGGAGTTGCAAAACGCGAATAATGCTGTGTGCGCGACAGTTCCGGCCTCTTCCTAAGAGGTTAGCACCAGCCTCCACCCGCTGAGATCGTCAGGAAGAAAATTAGACTCAGCCTCCCAGTTCCTCGATTTGCAGCACTTGGTAATATTCCTGCTGGCTTTGGAGCTCATGCTCGCGCTGCTTCTCCGTTGGCGCCGCGGCTGCCGGTGGTTGTTCCATCGGCTTGATCGTCGCACTCACATGTTTCCCCATGTGTGACTTACAAACGTTCGGATTGGCGACGTGCATGAGTTTGCCTTGATCATCCACTAGCACAGCATCACCGCTTTTGACGGTGCAGCTTTTATCGCATGTGGCAAGATCATTCTCTTGCACTACGCAGGAAGCATCGCACACCGTGCCGTTCACTTTCTGAGTGTTGGCCGAGCTTTGGGCATGCATCAGTGTCAGAGAGCCCAGAACGACCAGAAACAGCAAAGCGATTCGTTTCATCTTGTCTCCTCCTTAAGGTGAATGGTTTGTTGGTGAGGGCCTACCTCGCTAGGCCGATATTCTTTCGATCGCGGCCCGATGCAACATTTGCGCCGCTGAGATCGCCGGGGGATTAGCCTTCAATCGATTCATCTCAATTCTCCGGTCATGTGAAAAGCTTCGGTTACGTCAGGGCCGATAGCCAATAAATTTCGAGTTTCGGTCTCTTTCTGTAGCTTCTGGTCTGGGTTGGCATCTAGGATGGCTTTTTAAGAAAAGAGTTTGTCCGGAAATCGTGTGGTGCTCGTCCTGCCCGGTTGCCCCAGCATCTGCTCCAGTCTGTGTTGGCGCCCTGAGAAGACATCCATCATGACCAAGGTCTTATTCACCTCACCGGTGACCGGCGCAGTGTACGCGCGTGTTGCGGCGAGTCACCCCGTATCTTCATACATTATTGGCAATGCAAGTTGGTAGTTCACGATTTGTTCCGGGTTGCATGAAAATGTCGAATGTCATCTTGCATCAGGATGTCGGTCCTTCATCAGATACCGAAATCGGAGTGTGATCCGCTGCAACACTCCGCGAACACCCAAGGCGGCCTAACTGATGCGGCGATCGATGATGTCTTTGACCAACATTTGACCGACGCTGTCGGCTTTGCCCGACAACCCTCGACACCACTCCGTTGTCACGTTGCCCGTGCGGACCAGACGTTTCGCCTTAACCTCGATAATGTCAGCGAATTCCGCGCCAAACTCGGGCATATCGGTCTATCGTGATCTCACCCACGTGCCGTAGCGGACAACCTCGCCGTGATTGAAGGCACCATAGTGACGAAAAACCTAAAATCACCAGTTGCTCGACTTCGAAATACTATTCGTTTGGCAAGGGTTACGCACACAGTTGGCTTGGCACCGAGAACCTGATCCGTGCTGCTGCGTGATTGTCCATGTTCTCAATTCCTCACCACGTGGTGGGCATGGCCTTCGGCAACCGACAGCGTGGTTGCTGGTCGTCGCCGGAAACACCATTGCTGGCTCATGTCAGCGATTGAAAGGACCCACAATTAAGTAGAAGAGTGGTTGGTGACAAATTCTGCCTCTCGATTCCAACGCCACAAAACAGAGGTGACACAGATGAAAGCGACACAATTGCTTCACAATCTGGGCCAGAGCATCTGGCTCGATAACATTACACGCGACCTGCTGAACAGCGGCGCACTGCAGCGCTACATAAATGAATTCTCGGTCACGGGACTTACCTCAAATCCGACGATCTTCGATCACGCGATCAAAAACAGCACTGCTTATGACGCCGCGATCTGGGAGAAATTGAACAAAGGTAAATCAGGCGAGGCGCTCTTTTTTGAGCTAGCGCTAGAGGACATCACCCGGGCAGCCGCCCTGTTTCGCTCGGTCTACGACCAAACTGACGGCGTGGATGGGTGGGTTTCTTTGGAAGTGTCGCCCTTGCTAGCCAATGACACAGCCAGCACACTGACTGCGGCCAAAAATCTGTACGCGCGGGCTGGACAGCAAAACCTCTTCATCAAGATCCCCGGGACTAAAGAAGGATTGCCCGCCATCGAGGAGGCCATCTTTGCTGGCATTCCGATCAACGTCACCCTCCTGTTCTCCCGTGAGCAGTATTTGGCGGCTGCTGAGTCGTTTTTGCGAGGCATCGAGCGGCGCATCGATGCCGGGATTGAGCCTGCTGTCGGCTCCGTCGCCTCCATATTTATCAGTCGCTGGGATGTTGCGGTGATGGACAAAGTGCCCGACTCGCTGCGCGACCAACTCGGCATCGCCATCGCTAAGCGTACGTACAAGGCCTACCGTGAGTTGCTGGGCTCGCCACGCTGGCAGCGCACTTTCAACGCAGGCGCACGTCCCCAAAGGCTGTTATGGGCGAGCACGGGGACCAAGGATTCCAAGGCTTCGGACGTCCTCTACGTCAAGGCGCTCGCGGCACCTTTCACGGTGAACACCATGCCGGAGAGTACCTTGAAAGCCCTCGCCGATCATGGCGAGTTGGGCACGATTCTGCCGGAAGACGGTGGCGATTGCGAGGAAGTGCTAGGGCAGTTTGCTAAGGCTGGCGTAGATATCGACGCGCTGGGTGCCCAGCTTCAGGATGAAGGGGCGAAGTCGTTCGTTAAGTCCTGGAACGATCTGATGGCGGTGATCAGTTCCAAGAGTTCTGCACTCAAGGCGGCCTGATTTGGGCCCGCGCCAAAGAAAATGGGAAATAAATATGGCAACACCTGTAGACATCGATACCAAACGCCAGGGCGTTGAACCGCTGGCCAAACGTAAGGCGTGGACGGCTCTCCGGACTCACTACGAGAAGGTTCGGCAGCTACATCTGCGGGATCTCTTCGCGGATGACCCTAAGCGGGGTGAGCGGATGACGTCCGAGGCCGTGGGACTCTTTCTGGACTACTCAAAGAACCGAATCACGGACGAAACGGTAAGGCTTCTGGTTGCCCTGGCAGAGGAGTCGGGTCTGCGAGCCCGGATCGATGCCATGTTTCGAGGAGAAAAAATCAACATCACCGAGAAGCGGGCGGTCCTGCACGTCGCCCTGCGCGCACCGAAAGGAACTTCGATCATCGTAGATGGAGAGGACGTTGTGCCGCAGGTGCACGCCGTGTTGGATAAGATGACTGATTTTTCCAACCGCATCCGGAGCGGCGAATGGAAGGGTTATACCGGCAAGCGGATTCGCAATGTGATTAACATCGGCATCGGCGGCTCTGACCTCGGGCCAGTGATGGCCTACGAGGCGCTTAAGCATTACAGCGATCGCGCCATGACGTTCCGCTTCGTTTCCAATATTGACGGCACTGACTTCGCGGAAGCTGTACGCGATCTCGACCCGTCGGAAACCCTGTTCATCGTCTCGTCGAAAACCTTCACAACGCTGGAGACGATGACGAACGCGCACACGGCTCGAGCCTGGTCAGTGAAAGGTTTTGGCGGTGACGAAATATCTGTTGCGAAGCACTTTGTGGCTGTGTCAACGAATGCGGCGGAGGTAGCGAAGTTCGGCATCGATACGGCTAACATGTTCGAGTTCTGGGACTGGGTCGGCGGTCGTTACTCGATGGATTCGGCGATTGGTCTCTCGACGATGCTGGCGATTGGTCCCGAAAATTTCCGAGCCATGTTGAACGGCTTTCACCAGATGGATGAACACTTCCGCACCGCTCCGTTGGATCGCAACCTGCCGGTGCTCATGGGTCTTCTGTCTATCTGGTACAACGATTTTTTCGGCGCCGAAACGGTTGCAGTGCTGCCCTACGAACAGTACCTGAAGCGATTTCCAGCGTACTTGCAGCAGTTGACGATGGAGAGCAATGGCAAGCATGTAACTCTGGATGGGAGCAAAGTCAATTACGCAACGAGTCCTATTTACTGGGGTGAGCCGGGGACCAACGGACAACATTCTTTCTACCAGTTGATTCACCAGGGCACCCGGCTTATACCTTGCGACTTCATTGCATTCGGCCAGCCATTGAACCCGCTTGGACGCCATCACGACATGCTCATGGCAAACGTCTTCGCACAGGCTGAGGCACTGGCGTTCGGGAAGATGCCTGAACAGGTTAAGGCCGAGGGTACGCCGGATTGGCTGGTGCCGCATCGCGTCTTCGAGGGCAACCGCCCGTCGAACACAATCCTCGCTGAGCGGCTCACGCCGGAAGTGCTCGGCAAGCTGGTAGCCCTTTACGAGCACAGCGTGTTTACCCAAGGCACCATCTGGGAGATTAACTCGTTCGACCAATGGGGCGTCGAGCTCGGCAAGGCGCTGGCGCAGCGGATCATCCCTGAACTCGAGAGCAAGACAGAGCCCCCGCTCGGCCATGACAGTTCAACCAACAACTTGATCCGCCGCTACCGAAAGCTCAAGGAAGCGTGATGCCGTGGTTTGACAAAGGAGTGATGTATGCAACTTGGAATGGTTGGGCTTGGAAGAATGGGAGCAAACATGACGCTGCGGCTCATTAAGAAAGGCCACAGGTGCGTGGTCTTCGACATGTCGCCGAAAGCAGTGAACGAGTTAGTTCAGGAGAAAGCAGCCGGAAGCTCCTCACTGCATGATCTGGTGACGAAGCTCGAAAAACCTCGGGCGATCTGGCTCATGGTTCCGGCGGCAGTCGTGGATGGGACTATAGCTGAGCTCTTGCCTCACCTCGAGCCGGATGACATCGTTATCGACGGCGGCAACTCCTATTACGTGGATGACATTCGGCGCGCAAAGGAACTCGCAGCAAGACGCATCCACTACGTGGACGTTGGGACCAGCGGTGGTGTGTGGGGTCTGGAACGTGGTTACTGCATGATGATCGGCGGCGAGAAGGACGTAATCACGCACCTCGATCCAATCTTCTCGACACTGGCGCCCGGCACCGGTGACGTGCCGCGCACGCCGGGACGCGAGAAGTTCGATGGCACTGCCGAACAGGGATATCTGCACTGCGGCCCAAACGGCGCCGGGCACTTTGTAAAGATGGTCCACAACGGTATCGAGTACGGCCTTATGGCAGCCTACGCTGAGGGGTTGGGGATCTTACAAGAGGCCAATGTGGGCAAGAAACAGGATGCGATCGACGCAGAGACAACGCCGTTGCGTGACCCCGAGCATTATCAATATGACCTCAACTTACGTGACGTTGCGGAGGTGTGGCGGCGAGGCAGCGTGATCGCGTCGTGGTTACTGGACCTAACGGCTGCCAGCTTGGTGAAAGATCCCACGCTCTCCCAGTTCGCTGGGCGTGTTTCGGACTCGGGCGAGGGCCGATGGACGATCAAGGCAGCCATCGACGAGGCCGTGCCGGTGCCGGTCCTCTCCACCGCGCTTTACCAGCGCTTCACCTCGCGCGGTGAGGCGGATTATCAGGACAAGTTGCTCTCAGCAATGCGCTACGGTTTCGGCGGACACCTGGAGAAACCAAAGGACAAGCCTGAGGCCGCTTAAAGGAGTTAACAATGACGAATCCGCGTTCCGACGCCCTGGTCTTCTTCGGTGCCACCGGCGATCTTGCCTACAAGAAGATTTTCCCAGCGCTGCAGGCCATGATAAAACGAGGCCACCTTGACGTGCCAGTCATCGGTGTGGCCAAAGCTGGTTGGAACCTTGAACAGTTTCGGGAACGGGCGCACGACAGTCTGGAGAAACACGGCGGAGTCGATGCTGCGGCTTTCGACAAACTGAGCGGGTTACTGCGTTATGTGGACGGCGACTACGCAGACCCTGCCACCTTTCAGGCAATCCGCAGCGAACTCAATGGGGCGCAGCGTCCAGCACACTACCTCGCCATTCCGCCCCTCATGTTTGAAACAGTTGTGGAACAACTTGCGAACGCAGGCTGCGCACAGGGTGCTCGCGTCATTGTCGAGAAACCATTCGGCCATGATCTGGCCTCGGCACAGGAACTCAACCGAATTCTGCACGCCGCCTTCCCCGAGTCCGCGATCTTTCGCATCGACCACTATCTTGGCAAGCGTCCGGTGAACAATGTAGTGGTTTTCCGTTTCGCTAATGCGTTCATGGAGCCGTTCTGGAATCGTAACTACATTGAGAGCGTGCAGATCACTATGGCGGAAGATTTCGGAGTGCAAGGACGCGGCGCTTTCTACGATCAGACCGGCGCGATTCGCGACGTGATCCAAAACCACCTCTTCCAAATCCTGTGCAACCTAGCGATGGAGCCCCCGGTGCGCATAGACAGTGAAACCATCCGTGATGAGAAGGTGAAGGTACTGCGAGCGATCCATCCGTTGGATGTGAATAACCTGGTCCGCGGACAGTTCCGTGGCTACCTGCAGGAAAAGGGTGTTGCCACCGATTCGAAGGTGGAAACCTTTGCCGCGCTACGACTGGAGGTCGATTCCTGGCGTTGGAAAGGCGTGCCTTTCTACATTCGCGCGGGAAAGAACTTGCCCGTGACTTGCACGGAGGTAGTTGGCCGATTCCGAAAACCCCCGTCGGTCATTCACGAGAGTGCTTTGTCTCAGAACTATCTGCGATTCCGGATCAGTCCCGAGATGACGATAGCGATGGGCACAACTGTCATGGCTCCCGGGGAGGCGCTGAAAATCGAACCCGTGGAGATGGTGGCCAGCCGTCATCCCCGCCCAGAAGAGATGGAAGCCTACGAGCGAGTGCTGGGGGACGCCATGGCAGGAGATGCCATGCTATTTGCCCGTCAGGATTACGTGGAAGATGCGTGGCGAATAGTCGATCCCGTGCTGAAGGCCGGCACTCCGATCTACGAATACGAGAAAGGCAATTGGGGGCCGAGTGAGATGAACGAGAGAGTTTCGCCGGCCGGAGGCTGGCATAACCCGACTGCCACGGATGAGGAAGATTTCCGCGTTGCAGCCTAAAACAGTCGCTCTCTGAGAAACCGGATTGCTGCTGAATACAAGTGAGGAGAATGAGCATGCGGTTTGGATTTGCTCCGGATCATGCTGAGTTTGAAGATAGCGGTAGGGGTTGGGATTAGCATCGCCGTGGCTGAAGCGGCATCCATTACACCCCAACAAACCGGGTGGAACACAACGGGCGGCGTAGCTGAAGAATTCAGAAAACCCAGTTCGCGAGGCCGCCATCTACTCGAATACTCGCCCTGCCCCGCGTGCGCGAAGAAGACGCAAGGCGACGACAACTCTCGCAACTAAGCCTTTCATTACAGTTTTCCGATTCGATCGTCGAATCCACAAAGGAGATACTATGACAAAAAAGTCCTCCAACGAACAAACCACTCACAACATCAGCGCACAACCTCGTTTTCACCAGAGGACACGTGAGCTTCAGGCCTACGGAACCGTGCTGCACGCGCTCCCATTGGACCTGGAGGAGCCGGTCCGCCTCGAAATAACAGAACAGCTCAACCAATTGCTTGCCGATACAATGACACTCCGGGATTTGTACAAGAAGTCCCACTGGCAGGTTGCCGGGCCGACGTTTTACCAGCTTCATTTGCTCTTCGATAAGCACCATGGCGAGCAAGCTGAACTGGTTGATTCCATCGCGGAACGCATTCAGATCCTGGGCGGGTTGAGCATCGCAATGGCTCCAGACGTGGCCGAGACAACAAATGTCGAGCGTCCCCCCCGCGGTCGCGAAGAACCTCCTGTCCAGATATCGCGCTTACTGGACGCACACCAGATCATCATTAGTGAAACCCGCAAGATGGCTCGCCGGGCTGCCGAACTGGGCGATGATGGTACCAACGACTTGTTGGTGAGCCAAGTCCTGCGCTCAAATGAAATGCAAGTCTGGTTCTTGAGCGAGCACCTTGTCGATGTGGGCCTTGTTAAGGCAAAGGAGCCGACGGAATCGGTCGATGCAGCTTAGCTTTTGCTAGTTATCCTTAACAAGTGATCCGAGCGCTCGCATCACGGCTGCGGCGGCCTCTGGGCCTACGGAATTGATCTCGCCGTAGTAGGGTTGTGGACTGCCTTGAAGCCAGGGAGGGCGCTCATCCCACTCAGCTTTCGGAATGAGATAGCCGAGTTCGTCATTGGCCAGTCCCAGCACGAATTGATAACGTGCACGAAGGATCGTTCGCACCGGCGTTTCCAGCGGCGCGTCGGGGTAGTCGGCTCCGGGATAGAGCGTAATGCCGCCATTCACTATCTCAGGAAACGCCTCGCCAGGAATGGTGACAATCTCGGCGATCGGACGGTCGCCAATTTTTAAAGCTACGTAGTCAACTTCGCTTTGCAGGTCGTGACCGGTTGCATAACGAGCAGTGCGGCCGGATGCATCAACAGCTAGATCGCTCGTCGAAGCATCCGGTCGTCCATCGGTAAAGAGAGGCTTGCGGCCAAGAAGAATCCCGGCTGCTTCGGCCACCCGGAAGCGATTGTTCGACAAGGGCACGAAAATCACCGCGGATCGGAAGGTCAAGACCTCGGGAGAAATTGCTTCCACGTTCTTCAGGGCCCGTTCAGCGAGTTGACCGATCAGTGTTCCCAACAGCTCGGCTTTGCGCCAGGTGCCGTCTTCCGCGAGCCTGCCGGTTTGCAGATCAAGAAGCGCAACCTGAGCTCCCAACGGGGATACTTTACCTGTCGCACCATTGAAGAACAGGGTTGTACCGCCGCCGTGATCCTCCAAATATTGGCAGATCCAGTGGGGATAATCCGCACTGATCTGTGTGTTCTTCCGGTTCAGTATTTCCGGATGGTCGCTCCAGTTCACAAGCGTCGCAATGGTCTTTCCGTTTAATGCCCCACTCAATCGCATGACAAAAAGAAATGGGTCTTTCACGTAAGGCGGCCGGTCGACACTCTGGAGTTGGGCCAGCAAAGGATGGTCATCGCGAGCCAGTTGGAGGCGAGCCGGTCGCATTGCGCGTATGGCTTCCAGTGCGGTTGTCGAAATACGCTCTTCGACCCAACTGAGATACTTCGGATCCACGCCGCTCGCGGCTTCGGTCGGCCCCCACAGACCCAGCGTGTCCGGCCCTTCGTGAGTGTGGGTACAGGCGACAATAAGGTGCGAACCAGGCGGGGCTTGCTTTTCAAAGGCGCGGCGGATCTCTTGAACATCGTCGTAAAACAGTCCAATCAGATCGACTGAACAGAGGACGAGGGTGTTGCCATTTATCTGCAGTGCCATGCAGCGAACGTTCAGAGGATCATGTACACCGGTCGCAAGCCGAGCGTGACCAAAGCCTGCGAGGTAGACAGGATGGCCGGCCAACGATGGCGTTATGGTGTTCCTGGCCGCACCGGCGAGCATTCCTTCTGAGCACATTCCCAGAGTCTGAATGCCTAGCAGAAATCCGAAAAGCAGGGCTGCTTGTTTTGAGAAGACCATTTGTACCACCCTCGTAACCACCGCCTCGTGCGGTTGCGGATCAAACTCCATGGATGCCGCGTGAATCTCAAATTACCGGCGCTGATTCTATCGCGGGCGAGTGTTATGCCACAGAGAAAGATCGTCACCAACTCCGCTATCGATTATCTTCCTGAAAGACGGGATCTCAACGCTCTTCGTGAAGCGGCGAAGAACTGCCACGGTTGCGACTTGTATCTGAATGCCACTCAGGCCGTTTTTGGGGAAGGGCCAAAAGGAGCGGCGGTGTTCTTCGTTGGAGAACAACCGGGGGATAAGGAAGATCAATCAGGTAAGCCTTTCGTAGGTCCAGCAGGGCATTTTCTTGATGCCTGTATGGAGGAGGCCGGCATCGATCGCAAGATCGCCTACGTTACCAATGCCGTCAAGCACTTCAAATGGGAGCCTCGGGGAAAGTTGAGGATTCACAAGAAACCGAGATTGCAGGAAATTATCGCCTGCCACCCTTGGTTGGAGGCCGAAATTGAAGCCGTGGCGCCAAGAATAATCGTCTGTTTAGGAGCGACGGCCGCCCAAGCCTTATTGGGGAGCGCTTTTCGGGTAACGGCGCAGAGGGGACAGATCATCAAGAAACAAGACTACCCGCCAATTTTGGCAACCGTCCATCCATCGTCCATCCTGAGAGCACCTGATGAGAAGCGAAGGCATCACGAGAGGCAACTCTTTATTGCCGATTTAAAGAAAGCAGCTCGAGTCATTCTCGAACCCACCTGCCCGCAATGATCATTTTGCCAGGGCAGAGCAGTCAAGTGCAGGCGCCTTCATGCTGCCAGCAATTTCTGAATCGATTGGCCGCGGGCGCCCCCTCCGCGTACTTGTTCAAACGTGCAACTTTCGGGACGCTTCTCTGGTCGCCAACGAAGGAATTTTGTTCCGTGACGAAAGCGTTCGCTGGAAAAATGGTCATAGCTGACCTCGACGACGAGCCTTGGCTCCAGCCGCTCCCACTCAGCGCTGCGCGCGGTGCTCCAACGACTCGGACCTCCGGGAGCATTGCCTGTGAAACCCTGGCCTCCGACGTAGGGTTTTAGAACTTCCAAAAGCTCTCTGCGCTGCTTCTGATTAAAGCTCGAAGTAAAGCCAACATGGTGCAACAGGCCATCTTCTCCATAGAGCCCGAGCAGTAACGAACCGATAAAGTTCCCTTTGCTGGCGTAACGAAATCCACCGACAACACAGTCGGCAGAGCGGATGCGCTTGATCTTGCGCATCGAGCGCTCGCCGGATAGATATGGCTCATCGAGCGCCTTTGCGACGACACCATCGCAGCCGGTTTCAGCCAGCTCTGTCTTCCATCGCCGAGCCGTTACAACATTCGAGGTCGCTGCCGATAATTTGAGCAGCGAAGGTTTTTCCAGACTCGCATAGAATCCTTCCAGCCGCTCTCGTCGGTTGCGCAACGGCATCCCGGTCAGCACGCTTCCATCCGCGTCCACCAATAAGTCAAAGAGCACCAGAGTGCATGGCGTCTGCTTTGAGAGCTTGTCAATCCGGCTTTCTGCTGGATGGATGCGCATCAACAAGTCATCGAAAGAGAGCCGGCCGTCGCGCATGATTACGATCTCGCCATCGAGAACAAAGCGGCTCATCTTGATTTGCAGCAGCGCGGCTATTAACTCCGGAAAATACCTTGTCAGGGGCTGGCCAGCCTTCGATTGCAACACCACCTGCTTGCCGTCGCGGAACGCCAGGCAGCGGAATCCATCCCACTTGGGTTCGTATTGCCAACCCTCGCCTGTGGGAATGCTCTCGACGGATTTCGCCTCCATTGGCGCAAACGGTGGATGAATCGGGAGGTGAAGCAATGGAAAGCTGCCGTCAAGCGCTCCTGCGGAAACCGCTCCTTCCGTGACCCGGTCAGAGGAGGTGCGAGATGAATGTTTTCGCTCTATTGGCATCTAGGAGTTGGATGCAAGGGACTACTAAAACTCGCGACAGGAGAGAAGCATAAACACGGGTCCCATCGTAATCACAAAATCCCCGCGCTATGGCGCAGGTGCTCGAGGGAAGCCAGATATGCGCCGAGCGCATCTTTGCGCTGCGCGTCGCTCCAGCCAAATTCCTGCGCCAACAGCTGTGCCACGACGGGAGCAGCTTCGGCAGCTTCTTTCCAGCCCTGGAGTTGCACGCCAATTCTGCGCAAGAGAATGTCTTCGATTGTCTGCGCCATCTCCTCGCGAATTGCATACACCGCCTGGGCGAGGATGGGGACGCCCCCCTCGAAGAGCGGTTGCAGGAGTTGCGAATCGTGCTTTGCCAGTTCCAGTACTTTGGGCGCGTCAGTGCCGAATTTCTGGGCGAGGTGCCGCGCGGCTCCCGGGGACAAACAGTAGTCTCCCGCCAGCTGCCTCCAATATTCCGGCGAGTACCCCTTGGCGCCGGTGAGCGGGTAATAGAGCGTCTTGCACGCTGCTCGCTGACCGCCGAGAGCACGCTGAACCTGATTGATGCCGTCTTCAGCCATGGCGCGATAGGTGGTCCATTTGCCACCAAGAACACTGATTAGACCGCTGACATCGTCGACCTCGACCTCGTGGTCGCGAGTGAGTTTCCTCGTAGCTTTCGCAGTGTTGGACGATTTCAGCAACGGACGCAAGCCGGCGAAGGCAGAGCACACATCCTGCGGAGTCAGATTTACATTCAAGTACCGGTTCACATGCTTGAGCAGGAAATTGATCTCCTCCGGTGTGACCACCATCTCGTCGCTCGGCTTTGCTTCGTCGTCGGTGGTGCCGACCAGCAGGCGGCCAAGCCAGGGAATGGCAAATATCACGCGGCCATCATCGGTCCTCGGGATCAACAGGCCGCATTCGCTCTGGATCACCTCCAGCGGAAGCAACAGGTGAACGCCTTTGCTTACACGGAGGCGCTCCGGCAGCTCGGGATTGGTGAGTTGGCGGAGATGATCGGTGAAAGCACCGGTGCAATTTACGAACACCTTGGCGCGAATCTGAAAGCGCTGCCGGGTGATCCGGTCCTCCACCTCCAGCACGGCCAGCTTACCGCTCGCATCCTTGCCAAAACCTACTGCCTCGGCGTAGTTGAGGAGTTCCCCGCCCTGCTGCGCGAAGGTCTGGGCCAGGGTAAGTCCGACGCGGGCATCGTCGAATTGACCATCGATATAAGAGACCGCTCCTACCAGCTTCTCGCTACGCAGGGAGGGCATTTGCCGAAGCGACCCTGACTTGGAGAGCATACGGCTGGGAGAGATACAGGCTTCCCCTGCAATCCAGTCGTAAGCCTTCAGCCCGGCGGTGAAATACGCAAGCTCCCAGGAACTGAAGCATGGAACCAGCAGTTCCAAAGGATGCGCTAGGAAAGGTGCGCAGCGCAGCATGTGAGTGCGTTCATGCAGAGCCTTCCTAATGAGCGCGCACTGACCGTAATCAAATTCCATAACCGCCTGCCGCAGGTAGCGGACTCCGCCATGAGCCAACTTGGTTGATGCCGACGAAGTGCGTGAGACGAAGTCTCCCGCATCGAGCAGAACGGTGGATAGTCCGCGAAGTTGCGCGTCCAGGGCGCAACCGGTGCCGGTGGCTCCCGCGCCGATGATGCACACGTCGTAAGTTGTTTTGCAGATTGACTGACGTGCACTGTTTCGGCTTTTCATCGCCTTGTTCCTCGCTGCAAACGCCACCACATTTTGTATCGAAATGAGGAGCTCAGGAGATTTCGCGCTTGACGATTCCGAAGAAACGGGATACTTTGCACGGCATCCTGTGTTCCACAATTGAACATACTTTTATTCCTTGAGGGTGCCATCATGCCAATAGCTGCGGTTACAACTCACGAACAAACACTGAAAGACATTCTTGCAGCATTTAACAACGAGTCGAATGCCTCGGCCCGCTATGCTGCCTTCGCAACCAAGGCCGACGAGGAAGGTTACCTCAAGGTGGGAAGTCTTTTCCGTGCTGCCTCCCGTGCCGAGCAGATTCACGCGGCCAACCACGCCAAAGTCATCCAGAATTTTGCCGGCGCACCCGTGGCAACGATGGAAGAGCCCACGGTAAAGACTACGGTGGAAAACCTGCAGGCGGCCGTTGCTCATGAACTCTATGAAACCGATGTCATGTACCCCAATTTGATCAAGGAATCCGAGGCGCAGATGAACCCGACTGCGCGCAGCACATTCCAGTGCGCAATCGAGGCCGAAAAGGAACACGCATGGCTCTTTACGGATGCCCTGGAACAGGTCAAGCATTTTGCCGGGCAGTCGATCGTGGAGCTGTCGAAGAAAGCAATCCACTACGTGTGCCCGGAGTGCGGCTTGATCGCTGATAAGACCGATTTCAACCGCTGCCCAGCCTGCGACCATTCGAGGGATGAGTTTAAAGTGATCAATTAATCAGATTCTGTAGGTTTGTGTGCTTTGAAAACCTCCGCTTGTCGCCTTTGGCGAAAGGCGGAGTTTTTTGTTTCGAGATGGAACATTGACGCAGGTTGTTTGTTGCGCTATAGATTGGATTATCTGGTGTTCGGGAAGCGCGGTGAGAATCCGCCACTACCCCGTAACTGTAAACGCCGAGAACTGAGTTTGGAATCCGTTCCAGCCACTGGGGGCTTGCTCCCGGGAAGGCACTCAGTTTCAGAGACGCGTAAGTCAGGAGACCGGCCAGATGCCGACCTAAGGCTTGTTCCAACTTCGATGGGAGAGTTGGATGGCGTTCTTGCGCGTTTGAATCGCACCACTGGCCGATTCAATAATCCCGTTTTGCAGAAGCATTTTGCTTGAACAACCGAGCCGTAACCGGCGTGCACGGGAATATGGGAAGAGGAACTTCCCTTTTGAGGAGTCGTAATTGTGAAAGGCTGTAGCAGGGCGCACATTGTTTTGCCGTTGTTCATAATCTGGATAGCGGCGATTGCAGGCGCGTCCACCCGGCGGGTGCGTGATGACGTTGGACGCGAAATCATTGTCCCGGAGCATCCGCATCGCCTGATCTGCCTGGCGCCGAACGTAGCCGACACAGTGTACGCAATCGGCGCTGGCAACGAGGTCATAGCAGTCAGCGATTTCACAAAGTACCCAGCGGAAGCCCATCGCAAACCAAGCATCGGGATGCCGCTGAGTCCCTCCTGGGAGGCGATCGTGAGTTTGCACCCGGACCTGGTAATCGGGAACAGCGACTTTGGCGCCTCCGGGATGATCAGCCAGATGCGGCGCGTGGGAATTCCGGTGTTCCTGGTGAATCCGCATGGTCTTGAGGGGATATTCAATTCCGTGCTCAGTGTTGGAAATGCGATCAACCGCGAGGCAGATGCGGAACGAGTAGTTTTGCATCTCCGCCGCCGCGTAGAGTCGGTAAAGGCGCGGACGAAAGGCAAGCGTGGCGTGCCGGTCTTCATGCTGATCTGGCACGATCCGATCACGACGATTGGCAAGCGCTCATTTATCACTGAAATTATCGCCGCGGCTGGAGGAAAATCGATCACTGGCGATGTTGAAGAGGAATGGCCTCAGATGAGCTTCGAATCATTGGTGGCGCGGGCTCCGGAGTCGATTCTGCTGGTGCGCGGCTCAAGAATGTCTTTTGACGACTTAGCGAAACGTCCGGAGTGGAACGGTATCGGGGCGATCCGCAATCGTCGCGTGTTCTACATTGATGACCGCCTCTATTCCCCAAGCCCAATCGCGATTGACGCATTGGAAAATCTGGCCGAACAATTTCATCCTGGAGGTGGAGCAGTTCCATCGCCGAAACCATAACAATCAACCGGCGGGATGTTCGGGAAGGCGGTGCAAATCCGTCACTACCCCGTAACTGTAAGTGCGAAGAGTTGGGCAGATGTTCGACGCCACTGGAACTTTGGTTCTGGGAAGACGGCCCAAGCTCGATGAAGCATAAGTCAGGAGACCGGTCCCGCTTGAAATACTTCCGAGGGGAAGAACCATGCACAAGAAAAATCGCGGGCACAATGCGTGCCTGTCCATAGCGCTATTGTTTGTCTTATCTCTAACCACTTTCGCCTCCGAATTCCGCGTGATCCGAGGAACGGTAACGGACCCCCTCGGGGCCGTGATCGCCGGAGCAGAGATCGAATTGCTGCAAAACCAGCAGTCTGTCGCTTCCGCTAAAACAGATGGCCAGGGCAACTACAGTTTGCAGCCGCCGACAACCGGCAGGTACCAGATCCGGGCTGGCGCGGCGTCGTTCCACACCAAGGTGAGCGATTCGGTCTATTTTTCTGGGAACTCAGAGGCGCGGGTCAACCTCACCCTGAGTCCCGGCACGCTGACCGAGGAGATCACGGTAACTGCCACCGGAACACCGACACCGGAAGCACAGGTTGGTTACTCCGTCACCGTGCTTAGCAACGATTCGTATCCACACGCTCTTGAAGCACAAGACCCGCTGCGGGTGGTGTCGGGGCTCCAGTTCACGCAGGTAGGCCAACAGGGATCGACCACCTCCCTTTTCATTCGCGGCGGGAGCAGTGATGCGAACAAGGTTCTGATCGACGGATTGCCGGCTAGTTTCATGGGAGGTTTTACGGATTTTGCGAACCTGCCCGCGGTGGGTATTGAACAGATGGAAATCCTTCGTGGCTCGAATAGCGCACTTTACGGCTCAGATGCGCTGGCTGGCGTCGTCAGCATGACTACAGTCCGCGGCACCACTAGGCTACCTCTGCTAACCTATTCGGCCGATGGGGGGAATTTCGGAACTTATCATCAGCAGGCCACCGCAGGCGGGGCCTTCCGCCGCTTTGATTATTTCTCCGCCTTCTCATCGATTAACACGCGCAATAGCCTGCCCGACAACGGCTTTCACAATACTACTTATGCCGGCAATTTCGGCTGGACACCACAGGCGGGAACCGATCTCCGCGTGACATTCCGGAGGATTGATAGCAGCGTGGAATTGCCGAATGCCATCCAACTCTACGGCATTCCAGACGACGCGGGACAAAAAGATTACGACACCTACATTGGCGTGACCTTCCAAAACCAGACCACGCCTCGGTGGCATAACCTGGTTCGATATGGTGCGGTGCGTCTGAACGAGAACTACACGGCATATGCGGCGACAGGCATTGACCCATTCGATTGTTTTGATCCGCAAAATCGCCCGTGCTATCTAGGCGCCCCGGTCACGCTCCATGGGGCAAATGGCTATACAGTCAGCGGGCAGGCCATATTTGATTACTCTGCAACCTATCCCAGTCAGACTGTGAGTACGGGCAATCGCGATTTCGTGTATGCGCAGTCGGATTATCATTTCAACAGGCATCTGACTGGACTGTTTGGATTCAAGTATGAAGATGAGCGCGGTGTAGTTGACAGCAGCTATAGCAGTGAACTCGCGCAACGCGGCAATTACAGCTATACCATGCAGTTGGCGGGAGATGTCGCCAACCGGGTGTATTACACCATCGGCAGCGGCATAGAGGACAACTCGCTATTTGGAGTTGCTGCTACACCTCGCGCTTCTCTCGCCTATTATCTGCTTCGTCCCAAAGAGTCGCGATTTCTGAATGGCACCAAACTGCGGGCCAGTTTTGGTAAGGGCATCAAAGAGCCGAACATCTATCAGCAATCAGGCTCGCTGGTTGGCCTGCTATCAACGCTTCCAAGCGGAGATCAGCTCATCACGCAATATGGCATTGCACCGGTCGGCGCTCAGACGTCGAGAACCTACGATGGCGGCATCGACCAGCAACTTCTCGACGGGCGCGGCAGGTTCAGTGTCACGTACTTTCATAACGAGTTTGGCAACGGCGTAGAGGGCGTTCCGGAGCAAGGCCTAGTTGCCATTGGGGTTCCGACTGCCGTGGCCCAAGCGACCCAGTTTGCGTACGTCAATTCATTGACATATCGGGCGCAGGGGGCGGAGGTCGAGGCCGAATACAGGCTCGGCACGAATCTCTTTCTTCGCGGCGGATATACCTATCTGGATGCGGTTGTCCAACACTCGTTCTCCAGCGACAACCTTTATCCAAGCATAAATCCAGCATTCCCGGGCATTCCAATCGGCGCATACTCGCCGCTGGTTGGAGCAAGGCCGTTCCGGCAAGCTCCTCATTCTGGGTATTTCGCGATCAGCTACAAACAGCCACGCTGGTTCGTATCTGTGAGCGGAACCTTGGTGGGCCGCCGCGATGATACCGACGCTCTCTCCGACCAGAACTTTGGACCCACCATGCTTCTGCCGAATCGCGATCTCGATCCGGCATATCAACGCATAGATGTGAGTGGGAGCTATCAGTTGAATCGTTTGGTGCAGATGTATTCGACGATTCAGAATGTGCTTTCTCAACACTACGACGAGGCCTTTGGATATCCCGCACCGCCGCTGACGTTCCGCGCTGGAATGCAAGTTTCATGGGGCGGGGAGTCATGGAAGCTTAAGTAAGCCGCAATAGCGTGCGTCCGGCGGTTCTGCCGGACGCACGCGTTATCTCTGCTGCTCTTTCAACTACGGCGGTGGAATACGTAAACCGGATGTCCTTCGGTGCTGGAGAGCAACTCGGCGCGAATGCCGAATACTTTTTCGAGGCTGCGGGGGTCGAGTAGCTGCTGGTCGCTAGCGCACTCGGTGAGAAGGCCCGCCTGGATCAACACCACGTTGGTAGCGTAGCGCGCAACTGCATTCAGATCATGTGTGGCCAGCACCACCGACTGCCCGCCGCACGCGAGTTCGCGGCAGAGTTCCAGAATCTCCAGCGAATGTTCGATGTCCAGATTGGCCGTTGGTTCGTCGAGCAGGATAAATTGCGGTTCGACCGCCAAGCTGCGGGCGATGAGCACGCGTTGATGCTCGCCTCCGGAAAGAGTGTTGACGGGCCTGCGGCGCAGATGAACGATGTCGCACCGCTCTAAAGAGAGCTCAACGGCGCGGCGGTCCTGCTCGCTTTCACGCGAGAACCTTCCCCGGTGCGGGTAGCGTCCCATGGCGACAATTTGCTCGACGGTAAAGGCGAAATCCAGGCGCTGCTCCTGCGGAACGAAGGCGATGCGGCGGGCGACCTCCTTGCGTGGAAATTGGCTGACCGGCTTTCCATCCAGCCACACATCGCCGGCAGAAACCGGCCAGATCCCAGCAAGTGCGCGTAACAGCGTGCTTTTGCCCCCCCCATTCGGCCCCACCACAGCACGCAACTCGCCAGGAACGAGCGACACACTAGCCTGGTGCAGGATGTTGCGCCCGCTGCGGTGTACGGAAATGTTACGCGCCTCCAGAGTGCTCATCGCGAGCTCACCTCCCAAGACCGCCGCAGTAAGAGCGCGATGAAAAAAGGTCCTCCGAACATCGCGGTCACCACTCCAAGGCGAATCTCGATTGGAGGGTGAACGGTGCGCGCGGCCAGATCGCAGAGAATCAGAAATGCCGCACCGGCCATGGCACTGGCTGGAAGCAGCGTGCGATTGGAGGGGCCCACGATCATTCGTACGGCATGCGGCACGATCAAGCCGACAAAACCAATCATGCCGGCTACCGCGACCGCAGCGCCGGTCAACAACGCAGCGATAAACGTCAACATTCGTTTGGAAGCTTCGATGTCAACTCCAAGCGAGGCGGCCGTTTCCTCACCTTGCTGCAGCAGATCCAGATCCTTCGACTGGCACATTGCGGCCACAAGTCCGAGCAAAACGAAGGGAGCGCAAAGCCAGACGTGCGTCCAGGTGCGTGCATCGAGTCCGCCCATCATCCAGAACACAATCTCCTGACCGATCTGCCAGTCGACGATGTTGAGCGAGAGCAGAAGACTGGAGACCGCAGTCAACAAAGAACCCACGGCGATCCCGGCCAGCAGGAGCGTCGCAACGGGAGTGATTCCTCCGCGGGTAGCCACGCCGTACACCAGGATAAGAGCGAGCAAAGCGCCCACAATAGCAGCGATGGGCAACAGCACGACGGAATGCCCGCTCCAGCCTGCCACGAAGGCGATCACTGCGCCCAGCACCGCACCGGAGCCGGCACCGACGAGACCCGGCTCGGCAAGAGGATTGCGCAGCAGCGCCTGCATGATAACGCCAGCGGCAGAAAGTGCCGCTCCCACACAGGCAGCAACTATCACGCGCGGCACACGAATCAGCCAGACGATGACGATATCGGCTTGGTTCAAACCCGAGGCGTCGGCCCAACCCGATGGAAGCAGCTTCAACTCAAGCACGCGCAGGATGGTTCTCCATCCAATTGGCGTGCTGCCAATCGCGATTCCCGCAAGTACACTGATTGCGAGCAGCGGAAGCAGTGTCCCGTAGAACACTCCAATCCGAAGGCGAGGCCTGGGGAGTGACCTGGATGGTATCGAACTGACCTCGACTTGCGTGCTCATGCGCCTCCTGCGGCTCCATGCGGCCTGCCGTATAGTTTCTCCGCCATGGCATTGACGAGCGATAGGGTGAATGGAGACATCGAGAAAAGAATGCGGTTATCAAAAACCAGAATGTGTCCTTGCCTGGCTGCTTCGGTAAGAGCAATCGCGGGATCTGCGAGCAAACCCGCCCGTACCGCTTCCGCCTTGCCGGGATCGGCGGCGGTAACAATCCACTCGGGGTTCCAGCGCAGGATCATTTCGCTCCCGACGTTCTCGTAGCCGCTGACGCCGCCCTCAGCACCGACGTTGACGCCCCCCAACTTCTCGACAATGTCATTGAAGAGCGTATCGCGTCCATAGCAGGCGCGCCCGCCCAATCCGAGAATTCGCGGCCTGGCTGGCACAGGCGTGCGCATCGCCAGCGCTGCGGCAATACCCGAACGGAAACGAGCCTCCTCGTTCCTGGATGCTTCATCGGCACCGGTAAGATAGCCGACGGCCCGGATGCTCTCCGCGACCTGATCAAGGTTGGTGAACATCGTAAACATCCGATAGGTCGGCACGCCCGTGTTGCGTGCCAGGCTGGTGAAATCCGCTCGCGCCGTGCTGGAAACAACGATCAGGTCTGGATCGAGGCGGAGAATGCGCTCAGGATCGCTCGCAAGTGGAGGATGGAACTTTGCAACGTAGGAATACACGTTGCTGGAACTTTGCTGGTATGCACTGGCGCTTACCGCTGCGATCTTCTGCGGCGAAACTATTGAATAAAGAAACTCATCTGTTGTGCGTGACTGGGAGACAATGCGGCGGGCGGGCCGGGGAACTCGTACGCAAAGATCATCGCTATCGATAGACTCGCGAGGATAGTCTGACCCTTCGAGGCGGACCGACGAAGAACCGTAATTTATCGCGGGACGAGGTATCTGCAATCCGCCCGGGGGCGAGGCCAGGCGATCCACTGCGGTCGCGATCGTGCCGATCAACGTCGCAAGCAGGATCGGTGGAAGAAAACTCCACAGCCGTGTGTGCGCTAGCATGCTACCAACTCTCTATTCCGTTGCCGTCCGCGATAAGGCGAGGTATGCCATGGCGGCTCACCATGCCTTTGACCAGCTCGGACCACTTTTCTCGTTCACCTTGCGCAGGGATCCATCGACGCCGGCATCGCGTTCAAGCTTTCGTCCAAAAAGCCAGAGCAGATCCGAGAGCCGATTGAGATAGGCGACTACGTTGGGAGCAACCGTTTCTCCGGCTTCGATCAGTTTCACGGTGCAGCGCTCCGCGCGGCGGCAGACGGTCCTGGCCACGTCATAAGCAGCACCCGCAGTCTGTTCCCCGGAGAGCGACCAGTCGGAGAGCATTCCCTCGATCGCCTCGATTTCATGAACTTGAGCGGTCAGTGCTTCGACCATCGCATCCGTAACCGGCGCCGCGCCCTTGCTGCTTTCAGGCGCGGTCGCCAGTGCCCCTCCGATCTGAAACAGCTCCCGCTGAATCAGCTTCGTGCGCTGGCCGATGTCTTTGTCTTCGCAGATGGAGCGGGCAAAGCCCAGTACGGAGTTCAGCTCATCGACGGTGCCGTAAGCTTCCACCCGAGGCGATGATTTGGAAACGCGCAGGCCTCCGGCCAGGCTGGTTTGTCCGCCGTCGCCCTTCTTTGTGGCTATGCTGCTCATGGTGTCCGTCCTTATGAAAACGGACTTGATGCGGATTCGCTTCGGGGTTCCCGAGCGATGGCGGATAAGACGGCGATGAGGCACATCCTTCCTGATCTCCGCAGAAAGTCAGTCTTGACATCCTCGGGTAGGTCTCCTGGCTCAGAAGGCGGCAGATGCGTCTGCCAGCCGCTTCACCTTCCCCTGCATATACAGAGTGGCTCTTGGAAGCAGCGGTTGTCCTTCATTTACAGTGGCGGGACCGCGCCGGTGTTTCACCGGACTTCCCTTTTACGCCCTTGCGGGCACCTGAGGTGCTACCAGATTAAACACCTACCCGATGCCCGTCAATGCAAAGCCACGCCGTTCGTCATCCCAAGGCAATTAAGCTCACAATGGCAGTCGCCACCGCAACCAGTCCGGCGGCAATCACCAGGGTGGATGCTCGACGCATGTCCTGGCTAGTCGCTGCCGGAGGATCGGAGGTTTCGCCTAACCAGAGTTCGTTCACCAGCAGCTGATTCTTCCAGATGGGACCAACCAGCTTTCGCTGAATCGCTCCCGCAATGGCAGCTTCGCTCCAGCCGGAGTTTGGCCCCGGAACGAGCGCGTGCTGCCGCCACCCCACCCGCAACGCCTTCTTCGCCGAACAGCCCTCAACCGGCAGCGCCACACCGGCCATAAGCAGCCAGGTTAGGCGGGCCGGAAACCAGTTCATCGCGTCATCCAGGCGTGCGCCACACCAGCCAAAACGCAAGTAGCGTGGTGTCTTATAACCCACCATAGAATCCATCGTGCTGACGACCTTAAACAGCACGATCCCAGGCAAGCCCCCCAGGAGATACCAAAAAATCGGGCTGACGAATCCATCGGTGAGGTTTTCGCTGAGGCTTTCAATGGCGGCGCGACGGCAGGCAGCCAGATCCATTCGTTCCGTATCGCGGCCCACCAGTTGTGAAACTGCCCGCCTCGCCGCGTCGAGATCGCCGCGTTGCGCCGCCTTTTCGACGGCCCAGCCATGACGCAAAAGATCGCGCAGTGCGAGAAAGGAATAGAGCAGGAAAACCTGAAACGGCAGTACCAGGCCATTGCTGAATCGGCCAAGCTCCGTACAATTCGCAAGCGCGACAGCGAGCGCGCTGAGACCTCCGCACCAAACACAGGCGAGGAGCAGGAATAGCACGACGCCTCCGCCATAGCCGTCCAGTCCCATTTTTTGTAGAAGGCGCTCGAAGGCCGAGAGACTGTATCCGATCAGGCGCACCGGGTGGGCGCAGTACACAGGGTCGCCCAGAAGGAGATCGAGTGCAACCGCAGCCGCCAGCAGCCAAGGATCTGCTCGCAGTACCGTTGCAATTCGTAAACCCTCTGCCGAATGTAGTATGGCTAGCGCCACTTTGCAGACCAGCCTAGAGCGATGGCGGCCAGCACCAGTTGTTCGGGCCTCTCCAGGTCTACGGCATCAAGGCCGCAGTAGAAATTGCTCCAACCTTCCGGACCTGCAGCGAGGCTGGCCGCAAGAGTTGCAGCTTGCTGACGCAGAGCCTCTCGCGCCACGCCCTCGGGAAGTGTCCCATGTCGCAGGCGATCCAAGACAGATGCAATGGCATACGCCGCAGCAGAGACCAGCGGCTCGTATACAACGGCTTTATTGTTGCCCTTCAACAACTCCCATTCGCGATCGCTGAGGTAGGGCCGGATGTCATTGCAAAAACTGCTCTCCTTGAGGCCGAAGCGCTCCAAGGCGTGGAAGATGCTGCGCGTATAGCTTGCTTCAAGTCCGTTCTGCCAGCGCAAAGCCTCGAGCGTGGCGTCGCGGACTGCCACGGCCAGCAGTTCGCCGAGCTTTACGCCTGTGCTCGTGGACTTGAATGCCCATCCTGCTGACAACGGAGCCGCGATGCAGTACTGATCAGTGCTGGTACCGGTTGCGAAGTCCCGTGAGTAACGGCTGCGAATGGCCAGTCGCTGCAGCGCGGCACTCTTCGCCTCGGCCATGGTGACGACCGCCCGCGCCAGCGCCCCATCGGTCACAGAGCGACTGATGAGCAGCAGCGTATTAATCGTGCCCGCATGGGCAGATGTCTTCTGCCAGCCGTCTTCGGTCTCCTGCCATGTGGTTGGATCGCCGGCACAAGTCGCGTTTCCGTGCACGCCGGCGGTTACCACTGCGGTCACAGTAACGTCTTCCGCCTGGTGCTGCACGACGCCTGCATAGTTCATGTTCGCCGCTGTTCCCATCGTGGCAACTTCGTGAGGTGGCAGGCAAAGCTCGCGGCAGACGAAATCGTGGTATGCCTCTACTCCCAACTGCGTGATGTGAAGGTGCCGCTCGCGATGGTCGTTGGCCTCGCAGCTTTGATGATTGACGAGATAACGAATGCCGTCGGACTGTCCCCCGTTCCTCGCGGAGGTACTAAGCACACGATGCGGCGTCAATAACTCCGAAATCAAAAAGCGTCCACAGCGCTGAAGGCGGAATTCTGCGGTTTCGCGTAAGGTTTCCTGATGCATGGTCTCCCATGGTAAATCAAGGTTCCTTACTACCGCCCTTTATCTCTCCGCTGGAGGTGTTCTCTGTCTAACGCCGCTGCTGGTCTTGCTGTTCCTGAAACGGGGAGTTTTCCAATGAAATGTTGACCGCAACGAAGTGTTGCCGCCCGAAAGTCAGGGCTTCTTTTTGCTTAGCAAAGAAGATGTCGATGACGGGGCGGAGTTCATTTGAGGATGTGGTATCCACGAAGCGCGCCAGTCTCGCTTTTTGCTGGCCCTTATCAAACAGAACGATGTAGTCATTCATTCGTGCGTGCAGGTTTTGTCGTGCGGTCGGTGAAAGGGCGATATTGAGCACTTTATCTTCTGGCAAAACGTGCTGGGGGACAGCGTAAGACTGCGCCGTTTTGAGACCGCTGGCGAAGCTGCCTTGCCCTGTAAAGGCGGTTACTTGCACTTCAGTTTTGTGCTGGTTCAAGAACCCGAGCTTGTTTTCTGCATTTGCGAGAAGATGTTCGGTTTTCTGTAACTGGAGCTTGGTCCGTTCGAGTTCGCTACCCTGTGCGGCAAGCGTGCGCAGGAAATGATTCTGTTCATGTCGATAACGCACGGTGTTGGCTAGCACCGCAATTCCGATCACCAGTAACGTGAAACTCACTATCTTTGCAAATCGCCAAAATCGCATATCCAGCAACTCAGCACCTCAAAATAGCTGAGGCACAGCCCGGTAGCTGTGCCTCAAGAAGAATCTTTTGCACTATAACCGAACCAGATGTGGTGCCAAGTTGTAGAACACCTTAGACAGCGTCAGTACAGAAACCTAGGGCGGCCTACTGAGGTTAGTGAAACTTCTGGTATGGGGTAAGATGAGGGGCGACGTGACTTGCCCGAAACGCCATTCTCCTCTGTAACTGCTTGAGAAGAATGGCGGGGTCGACGGGACTCGAACCCGCGGCCTCTGCCGTGACAGGGCAGCGTTCTAACCAACTGAACTACGACCCCGCGTCGTAACGCGGATGATACCGGCCCAGGCGGGCCATCGAGCGGTTCGAAAAGGCTTGAGCAGTGGTGGGCAGTGAGGGACTCGAACCCCCGACATCCTGCTTGTAAGGCAGGCGCTCTAACCAACTGAGCTAACCGCCCTTACGGTGCTCCCTTCACCGGTTGTCACGCGGTTACGGGGGCGGCCTCTTGTGAACCAACTCGCAGGTCGAGTATATGAAAGACTTGGTGCTCCGGTCAAACCCTACTGTGGAAATCAGCGTACAAAGACCGGGCATTCCAAACTCGATACAGCGGAATTGCATCTAAACGTGTGATTCCGCTGTCATACTTACTAATTGCAGGTACCAGATGAAAGCGATTTTGTTCGTGGACGATCAAGAGGTTCTGGCACGCTTGGCCTGCGAAATTTTGAGAATGCAGGGCTATCGAGCGGAATGCGCCTACAACGCAACTGAGGCACTGTCAAAATTCGAGAAAGAAACATTTGACCTGCTGGTGACCGACTATCGCATGGAGGGGATGAACGGCCTGGAACTCGCCAGACTGCTTCGAAGCAAAGCGCCGGGCCTTCCGGTGATTATTGTGAGCGGGTATGAAGCCGTCGAAGTCACGGACGACATGGTTCTGTGGATTGAAAAGCAGGACATGTTTCCTGCTCTGCTCGACAAGGTCAAATTCTTCCTGGGCGAGGGTGAGCGACAAGTGGCGGATAGGCGCCAGACATTGAAGAGCGCCTGACCGCGCATTGCGCATTACGGCCGGCTTAGCAGTAGCAGAGATCGCCACGAAGCCTACCCGTGTGAGCCTGCTACACTTCTCGCATGAAGCGCCTGATCGTAAACGCCGATGATTTCGGTTTGACCCGTGGTGTGAATCGCGCCATTGTGGCGTGCCACCAGCGTGGAATCGTATCCTCGGCGACCCTGATGGCAACCGGGGCCTGCTTCGATGAAGCAGTAGGTTTGGCGACGCAGATACCTGAACTCAGCGTCGGCTGCCACGTCGTGCTGGTAGATGGCAAACCGCTGCTGCCTGCCAGCGAAGTGCGCTCGCTGCTGGCGCCGGGAACAAATCGTTTCTTTCACTCTATTGCAGAAGTGCTAGGCGCCGTGGCGCGCGGGCGCTTCCGCGCCGAGGAGGTACAAGCCGAGGCCGGAGCCCAGTTAGCGCGACTGCAAGGTTCAAAGATCGCACTGTCGCACTTTGACTCTCACAAACACACGCACATGTTTCCTTCGCTTCTGAGGCCTCTATTAAAGGCGGCAGCAGCCCATGGCGTCACGGCGGTTCGCAACCCGTTCGAGGCACCGGGAGTAATCGGCTTCCGCGATGCGCGATCCAGTAAAACGCTGCTGGTGCGCAAAGCTGAGACCGCGCTGCTGCGCATGTTTCTGTACCGGCGCTGGCTGCGCATCGTGCGCGCTGCAGGCTTTTCCACTACGGATGGCAGCCTGGGCGTGGCCGCCACGGGCACACTCGATGAGCAAAGATTGCGTACCATGCTGGAGCGGATCCCGCAGGGTACTTGGGAGCTCGTCTGCCATCCCGGATACAATGACGGCGACCTGGCCGCCGTTCGGACCAAGTTGCGCGAGTCGCGTGAGGTGGAGATGAGCGCGCTGCTGGCCATCACTCCCAGCGAACTAACCGACAAGTACGGTGTTGAACTGGCGCCCTACGGTGCGAAATCGCCGCGACCGGCTCGCGTCACAAACATCTAACATCCGGCTGCAAAAAAAGAGATTGGGAGAGCCATGCGGATTGGCATTACCTGTTACCCCACTTATGGTGGCAGTGGAGTCGTCGCCACTGAACTTGGCATTGAGCTGGCCAATCGCGGACACGATATCCACTTTATCTCCTATTCACAACCGATACGGCTGACCGAGCCGCATCCGCACATTCACTTCCATGAGGTAGAGGTCTCGCAATATCCGCTCTTCGAATATCCTCCCTACGACCTTGCCCTTGCGACGCGGATGGCCGAAGTGGCCGAACTCTACGACTTGGACCTGCTGCACGTGCACTACGCTATTCCTCACTCAGTTTCGGCGATGCTGGCGCGCCAGATGCTCAGCTCTGACCACACGAGGCTGCCCCGGCATCTACCCTACGTGACAACGCTGCACGGCACCGATATCACCTTGGTGGGCCTTGACCGCTCCTACCTTCCGATTACTCGCTTCTCTATCGAGCAGAGCGACGCGGTCACAGCGATCTCCAATGACCTGAAAAGGTCCACGATCGAGAGCTTTGCGATTTCGAAACCGATTCACGTCATCTACAACTTTGTGAACTGCGATCTGTACCAGCGCGACAAACAAGCTCCGGCGCGGCGGATGGAATTCGCGAAACCGGACGAACGCTTGCTGGTGCATCTATCGAACTTTCGGCCGGTGAAGCGCGTGACCGATGTGGTGGAAATATTCGATCGGGTGCAGAAGAAGATTCCGGCACGGCTCATGATGATCGGCGACGGGCCGGATCGCCGAGCTGCCGAGCGCTTGGCCTGCGCAAAGGGGATTCATCAGCGGATACACTTCCTGGGCAAGCAGGACATGATCCATGAAAAGCTGGCGACGTCCGACGTGATGCTGCTACCGAGCGAGATGGAATCGTTTGGCTTGGCAGCACTGGAGGCGATGGCCTGCGAAGTTGTGCCTGTGGCCTCCCGTGTGGGTGGATTGCCGGAGGTAATCGAAGATGGCGTCGACGGATTCCTCGCTCCCGCCGGAGACGTGGATGCGATGGCAGCATGCGCATTGCAGGTGCTTAGCAACGATGAACTGCTGACCACCATGAGCAAGCGCGCGCGCGCAACCGCGAAGGCACGCTTCTGCACCACGAAGATCATCCCACAGTACGAAGAGCTTTATCGCGGGCTATTGGAGCGCAGGTCGTAATTGATGCCGTCCATCTCGCTGTTCTGCAGAATAGGCAACACGATGCGCACAATGGTTCCGGCGCCGGTGCGGCTTTCCATCTCCACGCGCGCCGCATCGCTGTAGAGCACATTGAGCCTCTCTCGGACATTGGCCATGCCGATTCCTGTGCCGTGCTGTGGCGTGTTCCACTCGCTCACTTCGGAGCCGGGCTCGACAATGCCAACCCCGTCGTCCTCCACCTCAATCAGCAAGGTGCCTTCCAGAATCCGGCTGCGCAGATAAATCGTACCTCCGCTGATTTTCGGTGAGATGCCATGCTTAATCGAATTCTCCACGATCGGCTGGATCAGCATGGTAGGGACGACAATGTCCAGGCTGGCGACATCGAGTTCCTTTACTACTTTCAACTTGTCGCGTCCAAAGCGGATGACTTCGATGTCGAGGTAGTCGTCAATGAATTCAAGCTCCTCGCGCAGTTCGGCGAACGAGTCGCCCTTCTTAAGCAGCCGGCGAAGGATCTTCGAGAGTTTCAGGATCATCTCGCGCGCCGTGTCGGGATCAAAGCGCACCAGCGATGCGACGGAGTTAAGCGTGTTGAACAGAAAGTGCGGATTGATCTGGCTTTGCAGGGCTTCCATGCGCGCCTGCAGTAACAGTCGCTCCTGCTCTTCGAGCTTCATCTCGATGCGCGTGTTGTTCAGCACCTTGAGCGCAATCGCAACCGTCATTACGGTAGTGATGTATATGGCGCAGCGCACCAGCCAGTTCGGGGAATCGAGCGCCCAGGTATAGTGCGGAAACAATTCCCGGGTCTCCAGGCGCAGGAATTGCAGTCCGAGAATAATAAAGAAAAACGAGGTCTGCCAATCAATGAAAGACTTGGCGATGGTGCGCCGTATCCAGCGATAAATGCTTAGGTCGAAGAGCGGACTGAACGACCAGATGGCCTCGCGATCCTTCGCAAGGTCACGAAGAAAACCCGCGCTGAGTCCGGCAATCACATTCAACGGCAGGTTCATGTACTGGTGCATGAGCAAATACGGAACTGAAACCAGAATTCCGCCGCAAACGCCCGCAGTACGCCCGACGATGACGCCCAGGAGAATCGCAGCCTCGAATGAGACATCGGCAGCCAGAAAGTTTTTCACCGTGGCGCGCACCAACACACCCAACATGAAGGGTCCGCCGACGAACAGGACCATCTCCAACTTTTCCCAGATGTCGCGGTCCTCGTGAAATAGAAGGACGCGAAAGCGCCGCGAACGCGCCAATACGCTGGTGACCGCGGCCGAGACGCCAAGCTGAATCAAGAGCGTAATTAGGATGAGAGGCTGCCCGATCATCATGCGATCATCCCTGGACTCCGGATTGAGCTCCGAAGTAAGCACGGGTGTCTTGCACGGCTTGCTCAATCAACTCCGGAATGAGCTCCGCCGAAGGCACTCCGCCTTGGGCCAGATCGCGCGTGCCGCCGCCGCGTCCACCAGCAGAGCTGACGATGGCTTTGAGCTCAGCACCTGCGTCAAAGGTGCCGCCCGGCGACTGCGCGAAAACGAGTGCGGGAGTTCCCTGCCCGGCGCCCACCAGCGCGATGACATTCGCCTGGGCCGCAACGAGCTTCTGTGCATACAGCTTCACAAACGCGAGGTCGCGGTCGGCAAAGTATTCGGCGACAATCTTGTGCCCACCCTCGATGGGAGTACGCGCCAGAGACTGCTCCGCGGTAAGTTCGGCTATTTCCGCCAGCAGTTTTTGCTGTTGCTTCTGCGCGGCTTTATCCGAGTCGATTAGCTTCTGGATCTGAGACGGAAGCTCCCAGAGATGGGAGGAAAAGAGCGCGGCGGCTTCGGTAAGCGTCTGGAAATCTTTGCGTGCGGTGCGCAACGCCCGAGCACCGCAGACGAACTCAACGCGAACTCCCTGTTTGATCTTCTCCACCTTCCGGAGTTGAATGTTGCCGATCTGCCCGGTGTTCTTTACATGAGTTCCGCCGCACGCGCAGAGGTCAATCCCGCGAATCTCGATCAGCCGCAGGGTTTCATGCGCGGCCTCGGGAATCTTGCGAACCCCGACCTTGCGTGCCTGCTCGGGCGTCACCTCATGCATCAGAACCTGGCGATCCTCCCATACAAACTGGTTGGCTTGGCGCTCGGCCTGTTCGAGTTGCGCGGCACCGAGCGCGGCGATCTCCAGGTCGATCGTGCAGCTTTCCTCGCCCATATGGAAGCTGATCGTGGGCGCATCAAAGAGCTTCAAGAAGGCCGCCGAAAGCACGTGCTGTCCCGAGTGTTGCTGCATGTGATCCTGGCGGCGATCCACGTCGATGAACCCGCGCACGCGAAGCGGCAACTCGAGTGGGATACCAAGGTGCTCGATGACGTGCAGAATCGCGCCGTCGGACCCGTCCTCGATGACCTCGGCGACGCGGAGCTTTGGGAAATTAAGCGAGCGGCTGGACTGCGAGCCCGGCTCATCGCCTTTCGCCGCGACGAACTCGACCCATCCAGTGTCGAAGGTCTGTCCGCCGCTGGTCGGATAGAACGCGGTGCGGTCCAGCACCAGCCCGCGCCGCCCATCGGCAAGTTCACGCACGGATTCGACCTCGGCGGTGAAGTCAAAGAGAAACGAGTTCTGGTAATAAAGGCGCTCGGTCATATGCGTCAGGTGGAATGATACCGCGAAGGTCGGACGGGGTGAAAACCGTATGGAAGCGCGTAATGGGTCAGTTTGAGTTCTCCATCTGAAGATACTCTGTTTCGACCCAGATCGTGTGCATATAGGAAGGTTCACCGAGAACATGCCCGACATCCAGCTTTACGAGTTGATAGGACAATCCATCGACGGTTTCTATGTCTCGGATCAAGAAGCTCTTTCCTAAGCACTTTTCAAACAGGGTACGTGTTTGTAGCTCCGCGTCATCCTTCAGATCAGGAGGAATTCCGATGAGTTTAACGCGATCTCCAGCTTTCATACTGGGCTCCTTCGTTATCCATTAGATCCAGCGATCACCTGCTGAATCGTCACAGCTTACGCAATAATGCGTCGTTTCTGCGAAAGAGTTTACGTTCGCGGCGGCGCTGGAAGCCGGGCATCAGGGCGCGCTTGTCGCGAATGCGAAGGGCTTGCTTTTTGGCTTCGGCGCGGTGTCCGGTCTCGGCGAGGAATTCGGCATAGTGGAGCTGCGTCTCGGTCAGCGTGGAGGTGCGAAGAACGTGCTCGAAGAGCCGCTGGGCGCGATCGATGTCTCCGGTCTTCCAGTCGGCGAGAGCGAGCAGCCCAGCAGCGCGCTGGAAGTCGTAGCCCGCGTCGGCGGTAACAACGTGTTCCAGATCGGCGCGGGCGGCGGCAAAATCGCCAAGTTGAACCTCGGCAAGCCCGCGGCGGTAAAACGGGTCGAGTGAATCGGTTCGCTGGGCGAGGGCGCGATCAAAGCAGGCGCGGGCACCGCTCCAATCGCCCTTGTCGAGGCGCAACAGTCCAAGCTCTTCGTAATTGCCCGCCGACGGATTCTGCCGTATCGCGGCCTCAACCTCGCGCCGACGCCGTCCCCGCTCCACAAAGCGGAATGCCCCCGGATCGAAGAGTTCCGGAAGCCACTCAATTCCCAGATAGATCAGCGCACCTAGTGGCCCAAGAAAGATGATGAGATAGAGCCAATAGAAACTGGGCTGGCGGCGAACATAATGAACCAGCGCCATCACCATCAACACGAGGCCGAATATACCCCAGGAAAAATATCGGGAGATCATCACCTGAATCCTAGCATCCTAGAACCTTAGCATCCTAAGTTGCTGGGTGAGACGTTGTAAAATGAAGTGAATGTCCTCCGTTCGGCTCATTGCAATTGATATCGATGGAACGTTGCTGGATTCCAACTTCCAGGTAAGCGCACGCAATCTGGAAACGTTGCGACGGGCCAACTCTCTCGGGATGGAGATCGCGCTGGTTACCGGACGCCGGCACAACTTTGCCCTACCCGTGGCCCAGGCATTGGGCTTTGACATCACGCTGATAAGTTCAAACGGAGCCATTACCAAGGCTAGCGACGGAACATTGTTTCACCGCGACCCACTGCCGCTGCCTGCTGTCCTTGAGCTCGTTGCCCACATGACGGAGTTCCGGCGCAACCTTGTGATCACCTTTGACGACGAAGGCGATGGGTCGCTCTTGTTGGAGACTCTGGACGAATTAAATGGCTCCATCAAGCGATGGCTGGAAAAGAATGCGCAGCATCTCCGTTTTGTGCAACCCATTGAGAGCGGCCTGAGCAGCGACCCGATTCAGGCAATGTTCTGCGGAACCGTGGAGCGGATGATTGCCGCGCAGTCGCAGCTCAAAAAAAATCACGCCTTGCTGACCCGCGTCACCGCCCTGAAAACGCAGTACGACGCGCGCGACCTGTGCATGTTGGACATCCTGAACAAGGGCTGCACCAAGGGCGCGGCGCTGAAGCGCTGGGCCGCCTTCAAGGGCTACCATCCCGCTGAAGTCATGGCCATCGGCGACAACTACAATGACATCGAAATGCTGGAATTCGCCGGACATGCCTACATCATGGGCAATGCCAACGAGGAACTGCGCGATCGCGGCTGGCAGACGACCCTCGGCAACAATGAAAATGGGGTCGCAATCGCTGTGGAATCGGCTCTGGAAGGATTAGAATAGTGGGGATGAGGTTGCTGCGCCTGATCGCAATCCCGCTGTTGTTATCGAGCACCGTGTTTGCGGCTGAAATTGCAGAGCTGCGCAATGGCTTTTCCATCCGCCACTGTACTCGCGAGACGCGCGACGGACAGGTGCGGCTCTACGTTGACGATCAGAAGACAAGCTTTGTCGACGTTGCCGCCGAAGAGATCGTGCGCTACTCCAGCGAGCCCGATCGGGTCGCTTTGAAAGCAGACACTGCGCCCGCCAAGAGCACCAGCCAGATTGTCCGCGAGGCCTCTGAGACGCACGGCGTGGACTCAGATTTTATCCGTAGCGTAATCAAGCAGGAAAGCGCAGGAAATACACAGGCGGTTTCACCGGCAGGGGCGCGCGGATTGATGCAGTTGATGCCCGGAACAGCCTCGCAACTGGGCGTAAATGACAGCTTCAGTCCCGAGCAAAACGTACACGGCGGAACGCGCTACCTCCGTGAACTGCTGGAACGTTACAACGGCGACGCGGTCAAGGCGCTGGCTGCATACAACGCTGGCCCGAAAGCGGTCGATCGGTACAAGGGCATTCCGCCCTACCGTGAGACGCGCCAGTACGTACGGCGCGTCATAGTCGACTACAACAAGAGCAAGCAGGGCAGCGGAAAGCCCAAACCCAGCGAGAAAGCAAAGATCGCCGCAAACACCGACACCGCCCACCAGGAACTGGCCGCGCGATAGCCGAACAATTGTCCTCGCAACCCTCTGCCCAGCATTTAGTAGAATTGAAGACAGCGTAAAGATATCAGGCGTCATCGCAGCAGCGAGCTTCCAGAACCGTTGAGCTTGCCTGGCACGATCATAAAACCAGTTTTTGCTTGAAAGGCATTGGCGAATGCAGCTTCGGCTCGCTCTTTCACTATGAAGAAAAAGCAGTTTGTTTCCCTTCTTGTTGTAGCGGCAATCCTCGGAGCGCTGGTTTATCTCCAGTTTCGCTCCTGGCAGACATTCGATTGGGCAAAGTTTCGTCAATATACCGCTGGCGTGAGTCTGTGGCACATTGGCGCTGGAGTGGCGCTAATCTATCTCGCCTACATAATGCGCGCCATTCGCTGGGCAATCTTTCTCAAGCCCACCGCGCCCACCAGCTTTAGGCGGCTGGTCGGTCCGCAGATTATTGGCTTTTCCGCCCTGGGACTCTTTGGCCGCGCCGGCGAGTTTGCCCGCCCATATCTGATTGCGCGCAAGGAGAAACTCACCTTCACCTCGCAGCTCGCGGTATGGACGGTGGAGCGTTTCTTCGATCTTGGCTCGGTCTTGTTGTTGATGGTCTGCTTTTTCGCAATCAAGGGCGGAACCCTCGCCCAGATTCTGTTGCACGCACTGCACAATGGAATACAGGTTGCTGCGCGCAACGCGAGCCATAAGCTTCCGCTGGCGTTGGCGGCCCTGGCTGTGCTGGCGCTTCTGTTGTTCGTGCTCAAGCGGGCCTCTGGACGCGCGGCAATGGCTTTGCGAGCGCGTCTGTACGCTTTCCGTCAAGGCTTCAACACGATTCACAGCGTCACGTCTTTCATTCAACTGATCGTTGTTTCAGTGATCATGTGGCTGATGATTGCCGGGGCCTACATCGAAGTTCTGCACTCCTATCCTCAGATTGCCGTGACCGTCTCGGGAGATACGGCCGGGGCGCAGCGGGTAGCGCGCATGAATACCATGAAGCTCGATGATGTGCTGTTGGTCATGGGATCCAGCATGCTCGGGTCGGTGGTGCAGTTGCCCGGAGGGGTCGGCGGTTCGCAGTTGGCGGTGATCGGCGTCCTCCAGTCTAATTTGTTCAGTGGCGAGCCGTATAACATCACGCGGGAGCTGGCGGTAAGTTGCGGCATCATGCTCTGGCTTGTGACCTTCATGTCGGTGATTCCGGCGGGAGTTCTGCTGGCACGCTACGAAAAGATCTCCTTCCTCCGGCTCTCCGAAGAAAGTTCGCAGGAGGAGGAAGAAGCGGAAACCGAGGCCGCCAAGGCCTGAGAACAGCGTTGCTGCTGTTACTGGTACAATCGGAAACGCAACAGGCGGCTGGCTGAGATTGACCAGAAAGGCTGCGCAGCCCGACAGATGGCGGCAACAGCACAATGAAATGTCCCTTTTGCGGATTTGATCAGGATAAGGTGGTTGACTCGCGCGAGAGCAAGGAAGGCGAATCCATTCGCCGCCGCCGCGAGTGCCTGCGCTGCGAAAAGCGCTTCACCACCTACGAGCGCATCGACGAAATTCCTTACATGGTAGTGAAGAAGGACGGACGCCGCGAGAAATTCGAGCGCCAGAAAGTGCTCAGCGGATTGCTCCGCGCCTGCGAAAAACGCCCGGTTCCCATCAGCCAGCTCGAACAGATCGTCAACGATGCCGAAGGCTTCGTCATCGACAGTCCGGAGCGCGAGCGCAGAACCGGCGAAATCGGCGAACTCATCATGAATCGGCTGCGCAATCTGGACAAGGTGGCCTACGTGCGCTTTGCCAGCGTCTATCTGGACTTCAAGGACGTACACGAGTTCATGTCGGAACTGCAGGATCTGCTCCGCTCTTCCAAGGATGTGCGCGAGGCCAAAGCCGCGCTAGCGAACGCCGAGCGCGGCAAACGGGCTTCGAAAGAATGATCCGGAAATTGCGG
Source organism: uncultured Acidobacteriota bacterium (assembly GCA_963738165.1). Classification (GTDB taxonomy): domain Bacteria; phylum Acidobacteriota; class Terriglobia; order Terriglobales; family Acidobacteriaceae; genus TOLSYN. Next base: position 81,012 of record CAVTVE010000002.1, on the reverse strand, counting down.
CACGAATTTTAGTTGGAGGCCGAATGGCACATAAAGTTACGTTGATTCCGGGAGACGGAATCGGTCCGGAAGTTACAGCCGCGGCAGTCCGAGTCCTGGAAGCCACCGGCGTCAAGTTTGAGTGGGAGAGCTATGCGGCCGGGGCCGACGCCTTTGCCAAGTTCCACGAGTACATCCCCAAAGATCTGGTCGACTCCATCGAGCGCACCCATGTTGCCTGGAAGGGTCCGATCACCACGCCGATCGGCGGCGGATTCAGCAGCATCAACGTGCAACTGCGCAAGCAATTCGAGCTCTTCTGCAACTTCCGGCCAATCCGCAATCTTCCCGGCGTTACCACGCGCTATCCCGGCGTCGATCTGATCATCATCCGCGAAAACACTGAAGGACTGTACTCGGGCATCGAGCACGAGGTTGTTCCTGGGGTCGTTGAGAGCATCAAGGTCATCACTGAAAAGGCCTCCACGCGCATCGCACGCTGGGCCTTCGAATACGCCCGCAAATTCGGACGCAAGAAGATACACGCCATTCACAAGGCGAACATCATGAAGCTCTCCGACGGATTATTCATCCGCTGTTCGCGCGCCGTCGCCAAGGAATATCCGGAGATCTTCTACGGCGAGCACATTATCGACAACACCTGTATGCAGCTCGTCACCAATCCATACCAGTACGACATGCTGCTGCTGGAAAACTTCTACGGTGACATCGTCAGCGATCTTTGCGCCGCCTTCGTCGGCGGCCTTGGGTTGGTGCCGGGAGCAAACTTCGGCAGCGATTGCGCCATCTTTGAAGCCGTGCACGGCTCGGCTCCGGACATCGCCGGGCGAGGCATTGCGAACCCAACTGCGGTGCTCCGCTCCGGCATTCTAATGTTGCGCCATCTGGGCGAGCAGGACGCAGCCGATAAGGTAAAGTACGCTGTCCACTCCGTCTATCGCGAGGGAAAACACATCACCCGCGACATGGGCGGCACATCCTCTACTAACGAATTTGCCGACGCCGTAATCGAGGCTATGGAGAGCCCCGCCTGGCGCGAGCAGGCCGCCACGGAGACTGCTCCGGTCTAAGTCACTCGAACGCATTGATCTTGACGCGCATACGGTCCGCGCATTTCTGTTTCCTGAGCGCTTTTTGGGAAATATTGCCGAACCGGGCGCATTGCGCTGCATCGTTGGCCTGTGAATTCTCATCTTCTCCTCTAGGTTGTAGAATTTGGCGTTCGCCGGAACGGAGCTGCCGGGCGAACGGAAGAATCCAGGCTGGTAGCCAATTGAGTTCTATGGACCGGATGACGGAACTTTCAAGGTCACAAAGTACTCCCTATCATCGTGCGCACCACCGTTTCGCTGTACTGGCGGCGAGCTGTGTCTTTCTGCTGATTGTTGCCGGAGCCCTGGTGACCAGCAATGAGGCTGGACTTTCTGTGCCGGACTGGCCTACGTCATTCGGCTCGCTTTATCGGATTCCGCCGCTGGTCGGCGGAGTAAAGTTCGAACACGGTCACCGCATGTTGGCCGAATTCATCGGCATGCTTTCCATCGTCCTCGCCGTTTGGACCCAGAAGGTCGACCAGCGCCGCTGGATGCGCATTCTGGGCTGGAGCGCCTTAGGGACCGTGATAGCGCAAGGCATCCTTGGCGGGCTCACCGTGCTCTTCTATCTGCCACCCGCGATCTCCACTGCGCACGCAACCCTGGGCCAGACGTTTTTCTGCCTCATGGTTAGCATCGCGTTCTTTACCAGCAGGAGCTGGGTCCGGGAACCTGTTGCGGTGGTTCGCACGGACACGTACCCCAGCCTCACAACCCTTTCCCTGCTGACCGTCGCCGCCGTCTGGCTGCAACTGATTCTGGGCGCGGCCTTCCGCCATTCCGGAATCCGCTTGCTTCCGCACATCATCGGAGCCTGCGTGGTCCTCTGCATGGTGAACTGGCTGGCGATCTCGACTCTCAAGCGCCACCGTGGGACACCACAACTCGCCAACCCCGCAACCGTATTGCTCATTTTGCTCGCGTTGCAGATCACGCTCGGAGTGGCCAGCTACGTCACTCGCGTTCTCTGGAGCCAGGGAGCTTCGGCGCCCCTGGCGAGCATGGTCGTCGCAACCGTGGCGCATGTCGCATGCGGCGCGCTGGTGTTAGTCACGACCGTCATCCTCGCGATTCAAGTTCACCGTCACGCAATGCCTAACTTTGTCCGCGAAACCGTGGTCGATCTGCCCTCCTCTGACTCCAGGATGCGCGCATGACCACCGCTCCGATGCAGCCCCTCGTGGTCGCCGCGCACAGCCCCGTAGAGTTGCTGCGCGACTATGCGCAGCTCACCAAAATGCGCGTGACTACGCTCGTTGTGGTCACGGCATGGTGCGGGTTCTTCTTCGGCCAGCACAAGTCGGGTCTGCCCGTGCTCACGATCAATCTGCTGTGGGCGCTGGCCGGAATCGGGATGGTCGCCGCCGGTACCGCGTGCATGAATGAGATCATCGAGCGCAAGAGCGACGCCCTGATGCGCCGTACCGCGCTGCGCCCGCTGGTGACTGGCTCCTTGAGCTTGGGCCACGCCATTGCCATATGGGCGGTTCTCACCGTAGTGGGCGCAAGTCTGTTGGCCATCAAGCTCAATCCCCTCACAGCCCTGCTTAGCTTGTTGACCGCCATCTGTTATTTGCTGATGTACACGCCGCTGAAGAAGATCAGCCCACTGTGTACTTTCGTGGGAGCTTTCCCTGGAGCTATGCCCGGAGTGCTGGGTTGGACCGCTGCGCGCGGGCATCTGGAATACGAAGCCTTCGTGCTATTTGCCATCGTCTTTTTCTGGCAGTTCCCCCACTTCCACGCCATCGCACTGCTCTACCGCGATGACTACGCCAGGGCGGGCATCCGCATGTTACCTGTAGTGGAGAGCGACGGGCGCTCGACCGCACGCCAGATCCTGATGTACGGCGCGGCCCTATTGCCCACCACGCTTGCGCCCACTCTGCTGGGCATGGCCGGGCTGGCTTATTTCATCGGCGCTTCGGTGCTTGGTCTGGGACTGTTCTACTTCTGTGCCCGCATCTGGAGAGAGTGCCTGCCGCCCTCCGAGCCACGTTCCAGAACGCTGGCACGGGCTCTGCTCAAAGCAACTGTTACTTACCTTCCATTGCTCTTTGCACTAATGATGCTTAACAGCGTAGGTTAATCCACGCCCGCAACTGAGGAATTTATTACTTTGACTGCCAAGATCCAAGAACGAGAGCTCGTTGCCTCCACTCATCCCGCGCCAGACACGGTGATCCAGATCGATGGTCTGCGTCACCAGTACGGCGATCGCACGGCGCTCAACGGCGTCTCTTTCACCGTGAATCGCGCCGAAATCTTCGGTTTGCTCGGTCCTAACGGCAGCGGCAAGACCACCATGTTCCGCATTCTTTCCACGTTAATGTTGCCCGCCGCCGGACGCGCCTCCATTCTTGGCCATGACGTTGCCCTCGACCCCAGTGGCGTGCGACGCCAGGTCGGAGTCGTCTTCCAGTCGCGCAGCATCGACGTGAAGCTTTCCGCGGAAGAGAACCTGATCCACGTCGGCCATCTTTATGGAATTGTCGGCTCTGCGCTCAAGAAACGCGTGGCTGAGATGCTGGCGCGTGTCTCTCTGACCGACCGTGCCAAGGACCGCGCTGAAACCTTCTCCGGTGGCATGCAGCGCCGTCTCGAACTCGCCAAGGGTCTTCTCCATCATCCACAGGTGCTGCTGCTTGACGAGCCGACCACCGGCCTTGACCCCGGCGCGCGCCGCGACCTCTGGCAATACCTTCAACTCCTCCGTGATCAGGATGGCGTTAGCATCATCATCACCACACACCTGATGGAAGAGGCCGAAAAGTGCGACCGCCTCGCCATTCTGAGCCATGGCAATGTTGTCGGCCTGGGCACACCGGCCCAGCTAAAAAGTGAGATCGGCGGCGACGTGATCCTGCTCGACGCCCATGACCCGCAGAAACTCGCCGCAGCCATTAACGCTCGCTTTGCTGCCAATGCAGCCGTGCTCGACGATGGTCGCGTCCGCATCGAACGCGAAGCCGGACACCGTTTCATCACCGAAGTGGTTGAGGCTTTTCCAGGCGAGATCGATTCGGTCAGTGTCAGCAAGCCAACCCTGGAAGACGTTTTCATCCGCCGCACCGGTCACCGCTTCTGGAACGAAGATGCCGAGGGGCTGCAACAACGCGCTGAACAAACAGCAAAGAAGAAGCACTAAACAGGATTGGGGCTGAAGTTGGCAACGCACACAACATCGCATCCGGTAACTACCACGGGAACCACCTTCGGAGTCATGCCCGCGCTCTCGCTCTGGCGTCGCGAGGTGGTTCGCTTTTACCGCAATATCAGCCGAGTCGTCGGCATCGTCGCCTCGCCGCTGCTTTTCTGGGTGGTCATAGGCGCTGGTTTCGGCAAATCTTTCCGCACCGCCGGCGGCGGCCAGAACTATCTGGACTTCTTCTTCCCCGGCGCGCTCATGATGATCGTGCTTTTCACTTCGATCTTCGCCATGATGTCGCTGATCGAGGATCGCAATGAGGGCTTTCTGCTCTCGGTGCTGGTCGCCCCGGTGCATCGCTCGGTGATCGTGCTCGGCAAAGTTCTGGGTGGCACCACGCTGGCAACCCTGCAAGGCGTGCTGTTCCTCGTTATCGCCCCGCTGCTCGGAATCCACTTCGACCTGGCGCGTCTGCTGCTGATGATTCTGGACATCTTTCTGGTCTCGTTCTCGCTCACCGCGCTTGGCTTCATCATAGCCTGGCCAATGGATTCCACCTCGGGCTTCCACGCTATCATCAATCTCTTCCTGATTCCGCTCTGGCTGCTCTCCGGTTCGATGTTTCCCGTCAGCTCCGCCTCGCCGTGGATGGCGTTCCTGATGAGAATCAATCCGCTGACCTATGGCACGGAGGCATTGCGCAACCTGCTGTTTCCTGCCACTGCCTCGCCGGAATTCCCGCTCGCGACCTGTCTCGCGGTGCTCGTCCTTTTCACCGTGGTAATGTTTAGCTTGGCCTTTGTGGTCGCCAACCGGCGCAGTACCAAACCGGCAGCCTGAGGAGCCAACTTGCAGACACAAACACTCTCCTACTTCCCTGCTATCAACGCCACACTGAACGGCACCGCCGCCGTTCTGCTGGTGACCGCAAAAGGCTTCATCGGCCGGAGGCAGATCGCAGCCCACAAGCGCACTATGATTGCGGCCTTTGCGACCTCGGTCGTCTTTCTCGTTTGCTATCTCTACTACCATGCCCATGCCGGTGTGCTGCACTTTGCCGGACACGGCTGGCGGCGTCCTGTGTATTTTTCGCTGCTCGCCAGCCACACCGTCCTTGCCGTCATTATCGTTCCACTGATCCTGCTCAGCCTCACGCGCGGCCTCAAGCGGCAGGACGCCAAACACTTAAAGATCGCTCCGCTGACCTATTGGCTGTGGCTCTATGTTTCTGTGACCGGCGTAGTGATCTACTACCTGCTTTACCATCTCTGGCGCGGCTAAACGCTCCATGAAAAAAGCCCCGGTTGCCCGGGGCTGTGAATGGGTACGCTGCATGCTGCAGCGCACTTTACTTCTTGCAATTATTCGGAAACCGTAATCGGGTCTTCCTGGCCCAATTCCACTGGGCCATCTGCCAGGTGCTTCAACCCGTAATCAAAGCCGGCGTCGAATGCCTTCCGGTTCAGTTCCGCAAATGCCGCAGGTACGGAATCCTCCACCGCTTTGCGCAAAGACTCACGCTGCAGCAGTCCGGAAATGGCGCCGAAGAATCCAACCATTACGATGTTCAGCACCATGCGCTTGCCAAGCTCTTCCGCGATGCGGGTTGCAGGAATCGCATACACCTTCACGTCTGGCGCTGTGATTCCCTCCACTTTGACCAGATCCTGTTCGACGATCAATGTGCCGCCGGGCTTGATATCCTTGGCAAACTTTACGAATGCCTCGTGCGACATCAACACCATCAGATCCGGTTTTACGACATAAGGGTAAAGGATGGGCGTGGGCGAAAGAATGAGCTGCGCCGAGCAGGCTCCGCCACGCGCTTCCGGACCGAAGTTTTGGGTCATTGTGGCGAAGCCGTTCTCCACAATCGAAGTGGCCATGCCGATGACACTGGCGCACATGATGACGCCCTGTCCACCGAAGCCGGCGACACGAATGTCGGTTAGCTGCATGTAGGTACCTCCGCCGGAATATATTTTTCCCCAAGCCGCTGCTGGAGATGCTCGTTCATCATGGTTGCGTAGTCCGGACGTTCGCGGTCCACGAACTTGCCGACGATGATTTCGCCGCTCTTGGTGAGACCCACTTCGTTGGTTGGCGCTCCGTGTTTAATTTTCGAAACTTCCTTGTAGAACTTCATCGCGTCCAAACCATCGCCCATTTTGTTGCGGCGCTGATAAAGCGTCGGGCAGGGCGAGACGATTTCGATGAATCCGAAGCCCTTCTTCTTCATCATCTCCGCCATGGACTTCGCGAGCTGTTTCACATGGAAGGTTGTCCAACGCGCGACGTACACCGCACCGGCGGCATCCATCAAGGAAGGAAGGTTGAATGGCGGATCGTAGGTTCCATAGGCCGCAGTTGCAGAGATGACATCGAGTGGCGTAGCAGGCCCGGTCTGTCCTCCAGTCATCGCGTACGTAAGATTGTTTACGCAGATGACCTTGATATCCATGTTGCGGCGAGCGGCGTGAATGATGTGATTGCCGCCGATGGCGAACAGGTCACCGTCGCCGCTGTAGACCACCACGTTCATTTCGGGATTTGCAAGCCTCAATCCGGTTGCGAACGGGATGGCGCGGCCGTGGGTGGTGTGGAACGAGTCAAGGTTCAGGTAACCTGCGACGCGTCCGGTGCAGCCGATGCCGCTGACAATGCTCAGTTTGCTGAGATCTGTCTTGGAATCGAGCAGAGCGTTTGTAAAGCAGTTTACCGTGGTGCCGATGCCGCATCCCGGACACCAGATGTGCGGCATGCGCTCTGAACGCAAGAACTGTTCTACCGGGTTCGCCGGTATGTTTTCACAAATCACGGGTGCACTCATCGTGCTACCTCCTGGATGGCCTTCAGAATCATTTCCGGCTGATGTACGGTGCCGCCCGCATGGGATATGGGAACCACGCGGCATTGTCCACCGGCGCTGCGCTCCACCTCTCGCACCATCTGGCCGAGATTGATTTCAGGAACCACCAGTCCCTTCACCTTGGGGGCGATGGCACGGATGATGTGATCAGGGAAAGGCCATGCCGTAATCAAGCGCAAGCTGCCAACCTTGAGCCCCTGAGCGCGTGCGAGTTCAACTGCACGCTGCGCCACCCGCGATGTAATTCCATAGCTGACCACTACGACGTCGGCACCCTCGATACCGTCCTGCTCGGTCAGAGTGATCTTTTCGGTGTTGTCGCGAATCTTGCTGGCCAGACGCTTCACCAACTTGTCCTGCGTGGGTATCGTCATGTCAGGATAACCGCGCTCGTCATGGGTCAAGCCCGTGACATGCACCTTGTATCCGTCGCCGGCCTTTGCCATCTCCGGAACCTGCGTGTCACCGACCGGCTCGAAGAGACGGAAATTGCTCGGATCCTTGCTGGTCCAGTGCCGCGGCTCCACTTCAATGTCTTCCGCGCGCGGAATCACAACCTTCTCCGTCATGTGTCCGACACATTCGTCCAACATCACGAATACCGGAACGCGGTATTGCTCAGCAAGATTGAAAGCCTTAATAGTGAGGTCGAATGATTCCTGCGGAGAATTAGGACAGAGCGCGATGATTTCGTAGTCGCCGTGAGAGCCCCACTTCACCTGCATCATGTCAGCTTGCGCAGGCAGGGTGGGCAGTCCGGTCGACGGGCCGCCGCGCTGCACGTCAATAAACACACAGGGCGTCTCGGTCATTGCGGCTAAGCCGATATGTTCCATCATCAGAGAGAAGCCAGGGCCTGAAGTGACCGTGAAGGCCTTTACTCCACCCCAGACCGCGCCGAGAATTGCGATGGAGGCGGCCAGTTCATCTTCCATCTGAATAAAAGTTCCGCCTACCTTGGGTGCGCGGTGCGAGTAGCGCTCCACGACTTCCGTCGAGGGCGTAATGGGGTAACCTGCAGCGAAACGTGCTCCGGCGGCGAGTGCACCCTCACACGCGGCGTGGTCACCATCCATAAAATGTGCGCCCGTAAGGACGCCAATTGGGTCAGCGTGCATCGTCCGGCTCCTTTTGCGACTCCGGTTTTCCGGGCTTGTCTGTGCGGTATCCGTGGATTGCGAAGTCAGGGCAGTACATGCCACAGAGATCACATCCGCTGCATTTTTCAGGTATGACTGCGTGTGGTGGATGATAACCCTTTGAATTAAAGGCGGATGAGAGTGCGAGCACTTTAGTAGGACAGAACTCGACACAGAATCCGCACGCTTTACATCGCTCAACGACTATTGAAACGACTCCACGTGCCATGTTGTCTCCTCAGCCGAGCATTTTGCCTTTTAGCAGCCAAACAGGACGTGACGTACGTCACGCTATGCTGTGACACGTCACAGGTGCAGGACAAATTCGAAGTGCCTGGAACGGAATGCGTGGAATGACTGCCTACCCGGCAGACCGCAAAAACAGCGGCCGCCATCACGGGCGGCCTTAAAGTAACTCGTTCCTCGATAAAGCGAAACAGCAAATCGCAAAATAAAGCTTCTCCGCGCTATGCCCAGCTTTCTTACTTTTCGATAACGCCGATTCCGGCCACCGATCCATCATGTACGGTCTGCTTGACCGTCACATTGCGCGCGAATTCCTCAGCCATCTCTTGCTTCAGGCGCACTTCGGTCGGACGGCGCGCAATCGTCATCTGGTCGATCTTATCCTGCAACTTCATCAATCCATAAAACAGATTCTCCGGGCGCGGGGGGCATCCCACCACGTACACATCAACCGGCACAATCTTATCGACACCCTGCAGCACGGAGTACGTCGCAAACGGGCCGCCCACGGAGGCGCAAGCGCCCATCGCCATTACCCACTTCGGGTCCGGCATCTGCGCGTAGATGCGCTGCACCACCGGAGCCATCTTCAGGCTCACGGTTCCGGCTACAATCATCAGGTCGCTCTGACGGGGACTGGGACGGAAGACCTCTGAGCCAAAGCGCGCAATATCAAAGCGCGATGTCGATGACGCGATCATCTCGATGGCGCAGCAGGCAAGACCGAAGGTCATCGGCCAAATGGCAGACCTACGCGCCCAATTGAAGACGTAGTCTACCGTGCTAATCATAAAGTTCTGTTCAAAACGATCTTCGATCCAGCTCATGCAACCCCCTGCAAAATGCGCATGCCTTAGTGTTGTTCACCTGCGAACCATTGGTCGGTGATATGCGTCACAAAACTGCTCCAGAGCATTGTACCGCAAATTATCGATTCACTTCAGGTTTGCGCGCCACCAGCAATAGCGCGCCAATTCGTTTGAACTCCCGAAGTTCGTCGGCACTCGCAAACCAGTCGCCGTCGTACTGCGCGGGTGTCTCCGTCAGGTCGGGAATATGCGCGATCCGGGTCTCGACGAACCCCTGTGCACGCAGCATCTCCTCGTATTCGGCCTCGGAGCGCACATGCACGGGAATCTTCAACCGCTCAACCCACCCCAGCGAATAGGGATTTTCTCTGTACAGGTTGATCAGAATAAACAGCGATCCGCCAGGGATCAGCACGCGATAGAGTTCGCGCAATACTGCTTCCTGGTCACGATAATAATAAAAACTCTCGATCGAGAGGGCCTTCTCGAAGGACTCGTCCCGCCACGGAATCTCATCGGCGGAACCAATCGTGAAAAGGACGTTTTCTACCTCGCGCGAGGCCGCCCGCGCTCGGGCAATCATCTCGTCTGAGACGTCCATGCCCACGGCCATTCCCTGCTCGCCTTCCACGGCCTCCGCCAGCATGCGCGTCGCCCAACCCACGCCGCAGCTCAGATCCAGTACCCGATCTCCGGGCTTCAGCGCCATGCCGGCAATCGTCTGCCCGGCGATGGAGATGTGGTGTTTTTGCATCTCTTCGCCTCGACCCTGTACCGCCCACTGGTTGAATTCCGCTCGCAATTTTTCGTTCACATCCGGCATGGTTTACCTCGCACTCCGCGGGTGCAATCAGCGCCCGACGTTTCATGCTACAGTTCTTCAACATTGGCCGCCAGTTTTGTGAGCGGAGCGCGCCTGAATGTTGAACATTTGTTTTCACATTCGCTCCGCTGTGATCCGCTAGCTCCTGCGAAAAGCGCTGTCGCGCGCAATCTGTAGTTGCGTAACGGGCAAGCCGTCGAATGACGGCTCCTCAAACTGTGAATTGTGACGTGTATCACAGATTCCTGACGCCCTTCAGATTATATAAAAAGAGTCCACTTTATTCGCAGGTGTGTAAGCGTAGGCGAGAAAACACTTGCCAGGCTTTAAAGCGGCTTAGGGAGCGCAGTTCCATGCCACAAAATTACGTCCCGATCTTCGTGTTCTTGCTCGTCGCCTTCCTGGTGGCAGCCGGAACACTCCTGATCGCCACCGTCGTACGTCCGAACAACCCAGAGAAGGTCAAATCACAGCCTTACGAATGCGGTATTGAGCCGGTGGATGACGCGCGCCAGCGGTACACGGTGCGTTTCTACATCATCGCCATACTGTTTGTGGTCTTCGATGTGGAAACCATCTTCCTGTTCCCATGGGCGGCCCAGTTCAAAATGCTTGGTGCATTCGGCTTTCTGGAAATGCTGGTCTTCCTCGGAATCCTGGTGCTCGGCTACGTATGGGTTTGGAAGAAGGGCGCGCTGGAATGGATTTAAGGCTCCATCGGGTCCGGTTTGATCGCAACGAATTCAGCTGCTTTGATCTTGCCCTCCTTTCGAGAATCCTGACCACCAGCTCAATTTGAAAACAACGTTCGATGGCTTCGAACGAGGAAATGTGGGGAAAAAAGAATGCCTGAAGTACCAGAGGGGAATCCGCCGAGCCCAGCCTTGGAGCAGACTCCCGCGGCTCCTGCGCCTGCGGCGGCATCGACGAAACCTACGCCGCTGCCGTGGGACTGCGCTATGGTGCAGCAATTGAAGGACGTGTACGGCTCCGGAATTCGCGAAGCCACCACCTTCGCCGGCCAGAACTATTTTGTGGTAGACCGCTCGATCTGCCATGCGGTGCTGAGCACGCTAAATGAGCAGTTGGGCTATCACTGCCTGACCGACTTGACCGCCGTGCATTACCCCAAAGACGAGCTGCCGTTTGAGATCGTCTGGATCCTGTATTCCATGTCCGCCAACGAGCGTGTTCGCGTGAAGGCACGGTTCGCAGAGGGCGAAGAGGTGCCAACCGCAACCGACCTCTGGGCCGCAACCAATTGGATGGAGCGCGAAATCTTCGACATGTTCGGAGTGCGCTTTGCCGGCCACCCCGACCTCCGGCGCATTCTGCTTCCCGAAGATTGGACCGGATATCCGCTACGCAAAGATTATGACCTACAGAAACAAGATACAGATTGGGTACAGAAGAACCTGGGAATCGAGAGCGGAATATGAGCGATAAGAACTTTTATGACTCGCTCGACGAGGTTCAACCGGGCCAGACGTTCCTCGGCTCCAACGAATTGGTTCTCAACATGGGGCCACAACACCCTTCCACGCACGGAGTGCTTCGGGTCATTCTGAAGCTGGACGGCGAGAAGGTAAACGGTCTGGAATGCGTGCTCGGTTATCTCCACCGTGGTATCGAGAAGATCGCCGAAAGCCGTACCTGGGCTCAGTTCGCCCCGTTCGTCGATCGCTTGGATTACACCGCGGCCGTTTCCAATAATCTGGGCTACTGCCTGGCGGTTGAGAAACTCCTCGGCGTCGAAGTGCCAAAGCGGGCACAGTACCTCCGCGTTATTCTCACCGAACTCTGCCGCCTAGCAAGTCACCAGATCTGGCTGGGCACCCACGTTTTGGATATTGGCGCAGTGACGCCGCTCTTCTACGCCTTCCGCGACCGCGAAGCTATTCTGAACGTCTTCGAAAAATACTGCGGTGCACGGCTTACCAACCACGCCTTCCGCATCGGAGGCTGCCGCTGGGATGCATACGAAGGCTTCTCAAAAGAAATCCTGGGTCTCTGCGACGATCTTCTGCCAAGTATCGATGAATACGCGGGTCTCATTACCGGGAACCGTATCTGGAAAGATCGCACCAAGAACGTAGGCTACATCTCCCAAGAAGATTGCATTTCGTACGCGATCACCGGGCCTGTGCTGCGCGCCAGTGGAATTCGCTGGGATTTGCGCAAAGCGCAGCCGTACTCGTCCTACGAGGATTTTGAGTTCGATATCCCGATCGGCGCCGCAAGCGACACCTTCGACCGCTACATGGTTCGCGTCGAGGAGATGCGGCAGTCGATTCGCATTATTCGTCAGGCTGTCGAAGGACTGGCCGAGGGGCCAATCATTGCGAAGGTGCCCAAGGTGATCAAGCCTCCAGTGGGCGAGGTTTACGTCAGCATTGAGGCTCCCAAGGGCGAACTGGGTTATTTCTTAGTGAGTGATGGCACCGCGCAGCCCTATCGTGTGCGCGTGCGTCCGCCATCGTTCATTAACCTCCAAGCACTGGAGAAGATGTCAAAAGGAAGTCTGGTGGCTGACGTGGTGGCAATTATAGGAACGCTCGATATCGTGCTCGGAGAGGTGGACCGGTGATCAACGACATCCTCGGGTACCTGCATTCGAATCTGACGCCAGGCGAAGCTGGCAGCCTGTTCTGGGTGACCGTCTACGTATTGCTGGTTTTCGCCGGCGTTGCGACCATCGTCATGTTCATGAACTGGTTCGAACGTAAGGCGATGGCACACATGCAGGTGCGCCTCGGCCCCATGCGCGTTGGCCCCCATGGCTTATTACAGCCGGTTGCCGACGCACTCAAGCTCCTTCTCAAGGAAGACCTTATGCCGGCCAATGCCGACAAACTGGTCTTCTGGTTTGCACCGGTCACGGTTTGCATGACCGCTTTCTGCGGCTTCATCGTTGTCCCGTATGGGCCCACTCACGCTATTACAGACATGAACATCGGCGTGCTCTTCATGCTCGGCGTTTCTGGGCTTAGTGTGCTGGGCGTCATTATGGGGGGCTGGGCATCCAACTCGCACTATTCATTGATGGGAAGCTTGCGCTCTGGTGCGCAAATGGTTTCCTACGAAGTCCCAATGGCCATGGCTGTTGTCTCCGCGGTGATGATGACGAGCATGGGCACAGGCACCGGAACGCTGAGCATGATTGGAATCGTGCAAGCCCAGATGCAACAGCACGTCTGGTTTGTCTTCTCGTTCTTCCCTGTCGGGCTGGTCGCGTTCGTCGTGTTCGCCATCGCGATGGTGGCGGAAACCAATCGCGCCCCCTTTGATCTGCCGGAGGCCGAGAGCGAACTGGTAGCAGGCTTCTTGACTGAGTACAGCGGCTTCCGTTGGTCCCTCTTTTTCCTTGCAGAATACGCGGCCATGATCGCCGTGAGCTCGATTGCAACCGCGCTCTGGTTAGGCGGCTGGCTCCGTCCATTCCCCAACCTGCTGGCAGGCAACAACTGGGACCTAGCTTTCTCTCTGGTTCCCGGCCTTAGCTTCATGGTGCTGGCGGGATTGTGTTTCTTCTTTTACACGCGCATGCCGCGCATTCGCGCGATGCGTGCGAACGCGATCGGACAGGCTGGCCTTGGCTGTTTCCTCTTTGCACTGGGTGTCCTCTTGCTGTTGCCGGGCGTACGCGAGCGGATACAGGACATTTACTGGTTCACTCTCAAGGTCCTCGGCTTCATGTATCTATACATCTGGTACCGCGCGACCTTCCCTCGCTATCGATTCGATCAGTTGATGAAAATCGGATGGAAGGTGCTGCTCCCCATCTCGATAGGAGTGGTGATTCTTACGGCCCTGATAGGAGTGCGGCAAGATTTGTTCGCACTGATGTGGAGGTAGGTCGATGAAAGTTGTCGAATTGCTACGAAAGGTTTTTCTGATCGATCTGTTCAAGGGGCTCTCGGTGACGTTCCGTCATCAGCACCCCGACGACTTGGTAACCGAGCAGTATCCGCTCGAGCGTCCTGTGATTGCCGATCGCTTCCGCGGGCAGCCGCGCTTAAAGACCGATGCCGACGGCAAGGCGCTTTGCACTGCATGCGGAGCCTGCGCGCTCGCCTGTCCTGAGAAGCTCATCAAGATTGGCAGCCTGCGCGATCCAGAGACCAAGAAGAAAGTTCTCACTGAATTCGGCTTCGACATGAGCCGCTGCATGTTCTGCGGGTTGTGCGAAGAGGCGTGTCCCACTCATTGCCTAGAGCTGGGGCAAGACTACGAACTGGCGCTCTATACCCGCGCAGGAATGGAACTGGACCGGAACCAGTTGGAGAATGGATTTCCGCGAAAGGTTTACGACAAATGACCCCGGTCGCAACCCCGTTTTTCTTTTATCTCATCTCTGGCATCGCGATTCTCTCCGCGATTATCATGGTCACCAAGGTGAACCCCGTGCACTCGGCCCTGGCGCTGATCGTATCGCTGCTGGCGGGCGCGGGGCTTTACCTGATGCTCTACGCACCGTTCATCGCCGGCGTTCAGATCGTGCTCTATGCCGGCGGCATCCTCGTCATGTTCCTGTTTGTGATGATGCTGGTAAACATCGATGATCTGTACATAGAGAAAATGATGAACAGCCAGTGGAAGGTCGGAGTGGTCGCCACAGGCGTGCTTGCGTTCATGATGTTGGGAGCGCTGATACACGACGCCAAGACACTCCCGCAGCACGTCGTCAAACTTACTGAACAGAACAATGTGCAGGATATCGGGCTACTGCTGTACGGCCGCAATATGGGCTATTACATGTTCCCGTTTGAAATCGCTTCCCTTCTTCTGCTGGTAGCGGTTATCGGCGCCGTGGTTATGGCGAAGCGGAGGGTGTAACAATGTTGGAAATTGGAATTGTGCATTATCTGGTAGTCGCCGCCATACTCTTCCTTATCGGAATGGTGGGTGTTATTACTCGTCGCAACGTGATGATCATATTCATGTCCATTGAGCTGATGTTGAGCTCTGTGAACCTGAACCTGGTTGCGTTCTCTCGTCTGTACGGACTACATGGACAAGTCTTCGCTCTTTTCATCGCAGCCGATGCTGCCGCGGAAGCGGCTGTCGGTTTAGGAATCCTGATCGCCTTCTTCCGTAACCGCGCGACCGTGAATATGGATGAAGTGGATCTGCTGAAGGGCTAAGCGGCACAACAAGCCGTAGGAATACTGAGAGCTGAAATGTTTTTTCTTGAGAACATCTGGATCGTACCGCTGATGCCGGCATTAGGCGCGGCAATCATGCTGCTCTTTGGACGGCAGTTACCGAAGAAACTCGTTAACGTCTGCTGCGTGGGCGCAGTGGCGCTGTCGTTCGTGTGGACGGCGCTGGCCGTCTGGCAATTTACTCATAGCGGACTGCCTCGCTACGAACACGTGCTCTTTACCTGGCTCGGCAGTGGCGGCGGACACATGTTGTATTCGCTCCACGGCGGCGGGACGGCGGAGTTCGTCGTCAATGCCGGTGTGTTGCTTGATCCTCTGAGCTGCGTATGGCTGTTGTTCGTGACCTTCGTCGGCATGCTCATCCACATCTACAGCACAGGTTACATGGCGCACGAGGGCGGCTACTACCGCTTCTTCGGATATCTGAACCTGTTCATGTTCTCCATGCTCACGCTTATTCTGGCGAACAACTACATGATGATGTTCGTGGGGTGGGAGGGCGTGGGCCTGTGCTCCTATCTGCTCATCGGCTTCTACTTTCATAAGCACTCAGCCTCCACGGCGGCAAACAAGGCATTCATCGTAAACCGCATCGGCGACGCCGGAGTGATTCTGGGTTCGCTGACCCTCTTCTGGGTCTTCGGAACCTTCGACTTCGTGCGCATCACCGAACTGGCGCGTGCACAGTCGGCAACGCTGATGGGGACGGGTATTATAACTTTGGCGACCCTGGCTCTGTTTGTGGGAGCCTGCGGAAAGTCGGCCCAGCTTCCTCTCTACGTCTGGCTGCCCGACGCCATGGAAGGCCCGACCCCTGTATCCGCCCTTATCCACGCGGCGACCATGGTCACTGCCGGCGTTTACATGGTGGCGCGCTCCAACGCCGTATTCGTGCTCGCACCGGAGACCATGAAGGTTGTTGCCATCGTCGGTGCACTGACCGCAATCTTCGCGGCATCGATCGGCCTGGTGCAGAATGACATCAAACGCGTTCTCGCCTACTCCACCGTTTCTCAACTCGGCTACATGTTCCTCGCGCTCGGCGTCGGTGCCTTCACCGCCGGATGCTTCCATGTCTTCACCCATGCCTTCTTCAAGGCGCTGCTCTTCCTCGGCTCCGGCTCGGTCATTCACGCGATGGGCGGCGAACAGGATATGCGCGGCATGGGCAATTTGGCCAAGAAAATCCCAATCACTTTCAAGACCATGCTCGTCGGCACGCTGGCCATCGCCGGAGTTCCGGGCCTTGCGGGCTTCTTCTCCAAGGACGAGATTTTGTGGCAGGCGTGGTCTGCACATAATGGCGAATTCCGCTGGTTGTGGGTGATCGGCTACATCACCGCGCTCATGACCTCGTTTTACATGTTCCGTCTGGTCTACTTGACCTTCTTTGGCAGCTCGCGCATGTCGCACGAAACTGAACACCACGTTCACGAGTCGCCCAAGTCGATGACGGTGCCGCTCATGGTGCTGGCGACCTGCGCGATCTTCGCCGGTTATCTCGGCGTCGGCCCCAGCATTGCGCGTTTCGTTGGCCTGCACGGCCAAACCAATGTCTTCGAGCATTTCCTTGCCCCGGTCTTTGATAATGGCCCGGAGAAAGTCGCTGTGGCTGAGTCTGGTGCTCCGGCAGAAGAAAAGAGCGAGGAAGGATCGCCCATGGAGTACGCGCTGATGTTGGGCTCCATTGGAGCCGCCGCCGCGGGTTGGTTCTTCGCAAAGCGCGCCTACTCGGTGGAAGGCAAAACAGTGCCCGAGCCGATCGCCGTCGCCGCACCGCCCGTCTACCGCACGCTGCTGAACAAGTATTACGTGGACGAACTCTACGACAAGCTATTCACCGGACGAAGCGAAGTGGGCGGCGTCCGCCTGGGCGCGATCGGCGCCGGAGAGGCGCTCTGGAAATTCGACTCCGGCGTGATTGACGGCAGTGTGAATGGAACTGGCTGGTTCACGCGGTTCTCTGGCGTCGTCTCCTCCTGGTGGGATAAGTGGGTGATCGACTGGTTCTTTGTGAACGGCCCCGCATATGTCACTCGCATGCTTTCCTATCCGGCTCGAATGGTTCAGTGGGGCTTGGTGCAGTGGTACGCGCTCGTCATGGTCTTCGGCGTTGCAGGATTGCTTTGGTATTACGTGCTCCGGTAGGGGCAAATGGTTGCGGAGAACTCCGCAGGAACGGATCAAATGTACAACCACATTCTCTCGATCATATTGTTCACGCCGCTGGTGGGTGGCCTCGTGCTGTTGCTCATTCCCAGCGGGCAGAAGAACGCAATCCGCTGGGTTGCCAACATTTTCGCTCTTCTCGGTTTTGCAGTGTCTCTGCCACTGGTGAGCTGGTTCTGGCAGGTAAAAGACCTTCCGGGCTTCAAGTTCGTGGAGGGCGCGCCGGGCAACTGGATTCCCACCATTGGCGCCGGATATTACCTCGGCATTGATGGCATATCGTTCCTGCTCATCATGCTAACCACGTTTCTCGGCTTCATCGCTGTCCTGTCTTCCTGGACGGCGATTCAGGATCGCCCGAAGGAATACTACGCGTGGTTCATGTTGTTGCAGACCGGCATGTTGGGCGTCTTCATGGCGCTCGACTTCTTCCTGTTCTTTGTCTTCTGGGAAGCCATGCTGGTGCCGATGTACCTGTTGATCGGTATCTGGGGCGGCCCGCGCAGGCTCTACGCGGCAATCAAGTTCTTCTTATACACGCTGGTGGGCTCCATGCTGATGCTGTTGAGCGTGGTGTTCCTGTACTTCTTCCATCACTCGCAGACTGGCGTCTATACCTTTAGCATTCAGGAGCTGTACCATACTGCGCCGCTGGTGCCGCAGGTTTACGGTACTACGGTGGCGGTCCTGCTATTCTTCGGGTTCTTCCTCGCCTTCGCCATCAAGGTTCCCATGTTCCCCTTCCACACCTGGTTGCCGGATGCACACGTGGAAGCGCCGACGGCAGGATCGGTCATCCTCGCCGGCGTTCTGCTGAAGATGGGAACTTACGGCCTGATTCGCTTTTCGCTGCCGTTCTTTCCGGAAGTGGTGCATTACCCCAAGGTGCGCTTGACGATGATTGCGCTCTCGCTCATCGGCATCATCTACGGCGCGTTGGTTTCCCTGGTGCAGAAAGATATGAAGAAACTCGTGGCGTACTCTTCGGTCAGCCACCTTGGCTTCTGCACTCTCGGCATCTTTGCCCTGAACGGCCCCGGTCTAAGCGGTTCGGTGCTGCAGCAGATTAACCACGGCATCTCGACCGGTGCACTCTTCTTGATCGTCGGCATCCTTTACGAACGCCGCCACACGCGCGACATTTCCGAGTACGGTGGCATTTCAACCATCATGCCTGTATACGCAACCATCGCGCTGATCATGTTCTTATCGTCGATGGGATTGCCGCTGCTCAACGGGTTTGTCGGCGAATTTACGATTCTCCAGGCCGCATATATGGCCAACTGGGTTTGGGCCGCATGGGCGGTGCCCGGAGTGGTGTTAGCCGCGGCCTACCTGCTTTGGCTCTATCAGCGAGTCTTCTTCGGCAAAAATGAGAATCCGAAGAATCAAAAGCTTCTGGATCTGAGCCCACGCGAGCTTGCCACCTTCCTGCCGCTGGTTGCAGTTGCGCTGTGGATCGGTCTTTACCCGAAGCCGTTCTTCCAGATTCTCGACCAGCCCGTCACCGCGCTGGTGGAGCAGATTAATCATCCGCAGGTCTACAACGTGAAGCTATTGCCGGGAGCAGAAGTGAAGGCTCAGGCCACCACCCCGCAGCAGACTGCAAAGCTTGCATCGAACACTGCGGTTCCGGAAGCGGGGCGCTAGAACCATGACTGTAGCCGCCATGATCCTGACGTCCTTTGCGCCCTTCACGGCCATGGACTACCGCCTGGGCGGGCCCGTGATCGTGCTCACGCTGTTTGCCCTCGGCATTCTGTGCTTCGACCTGGTGCTGCCTGCCTCGAAGAAGCAATACAGCGCAATTCCGGCTCTGATCGGGCTTGGCGTTGCCGCTTATGCCACGCGCGGAATCCAGCTCATGTTGCCCTTGAGCGGCGAACCGCTGCGCGGCTTCTTCGGCAACATCGTAATCGATCCATTTGCCATTTACTTCTTCTATCTGTTCCTGGTGGGCGCCGCCGTAGCGGTGCTGATTTCCATCAAGTACCTCGAGATCGAGCGTGAGAACCACGGTGAGTTTTACGCGCTCGTGCTCTTCGCGGTCACGGGAATGATGTGCATGGCCGCCGGATACGACCTAGTGTTGCTTTTCATCGGCCTCGAGTTGATGGCGCTTTCAAGCTACATCCTGGTCGGTTTCCTTCGCAGCAACAAGCGATCGAATGAGGCCGCGCTCAAGTACCTTCTGTTAGGCGCGTTCTCCTCAGCGATCCTCGCCTACGGTCTCTCGCTGTTCTATGGCCTCTGCGGTTCCACTAACCTCGGCGATATCGCTCATACGCTCAGTGTGCGCATGGCGGCGAATCCCAAAGATCCAATCATCATCCTGGCGCTGCTCACGACGATGACCGGCCTGCTCTTCAAGATTGCCGCCGCTCCGTTCCATATGTGGGCGCCGGACGTTTATGAAGGCGCGCCTACCAGCGTGACGGGATTCATGTCTGTGTCGGTGAAGGCCGCAGGTTGGGCCCTGATGCTCCGAATGCTTCTCTTCGGTCTGTATCCGCTGCGTCCGCTCTATGTTCCGCTGTTAGTGTTTGTCGCGATCCTGACGTTGACCGCCGGAAACCTGGCGGCAATCACGCAGACGAACACCAAACGGCTGCTGGCTTACTCGTCGATCGCGCATGTGGGATACATGCTGCTCGGCTTAGTGGCGAGCGACGGTCTGGCGAATCGCACCGGGATCAAGGGCATTCTGTTTTACCTGCTCGCCTACACCTTCATGAATCTGGGCGCTTTTGCTGTACTGACTTCATTGCGCCGCCGGAAGATTGTAGGAGACAACATCGAGGACATCGCCGGCCTTATCCACAAGGCGCCGGTGGAAGCCGTGCTCATGCTCGTCTTCCTGCTCTCGCTGGCAGGAATTCCGCCCTTCGCCGGCTTCTACGGGAAGTATTTCATCTTCCTCAGCCTGATCGAGACTGGACACTATACGCTCGCAACCGTAGCTGTCCTCTTTGCGGTGGTCGCATGCTACTACTACCTGAGAGTGGCCAATGCGATGTTCATGGGCAAGGCGGATACCGAAGAACCGGTTCCATCTACCGGGGCCATGAACCTTGCGCTGGGCGTCACGGCGGCAGCCACGGTGATCATCGGAGTCTTCCCGAACTTCTTCATCGAGGCTGTAAACTGGTCCGTTTCGGCCCTTAGCCCTGGAGGGATTGCACTACTTAAGTAGCGCAATATTCAGCCAATGCCGGGCTGAGCAGAAAAGGTAGATGCGAATATCTCCGGATCTTCGCCGACATCTTCCCTGCTCTGCCCGGCAAACTTATTTCCAAGCCAGATTTTTTCTTCAGGCGAGTTAACCGCGCACTTGGGTGCGGCGCTCTGTCGGCAACCAGATTGCAAAAACACTGCCCCGTCCCGGCTGGCTGCGCACTTTAATTCTTCCATCATTCTTCTTCACCAATTCATTGACGATCCATAGGCCCAGACCAGTGCCGATGGACGACTTCGTTGTGAAGAACGGCACAAAGACTTGCTTCAGGTTGTCGGGAGCGATCCCTGTTCCGTTGTCGGCGATCGTGAGCCGAACCATTGGGCGCTGATCCGCCACAGGAAAAGGACCAGCCGTGCGCACATATAGAGTCCCCTCCTCGGGCAACGCGTCAATTGCGTTCGTGACCAGGTTTGAAATCACTTGACGCAACTCGCCCTCCACGCCCTGAATTGCAATCCCGCAGTTGTACCTGCACTGTACGTGGATGGATTTGTTTCGCACTCTTGACTCATACAGGTCGAGAACGCCATCGAGAAGTTCAGAAAGGTCCACTATTACAGACTGACCTGATTCTTTGTAGAATCCGAGAGTCTGTTTCGTAATGTGCGCCACCCTCTTCAATTCCCGCTCTGCAATGCCCAGAATCTCTCGTGAAGATTCAGATAAGGAAGGATCGGAACGAACAAGATAAACCGCATTCATGGTGGCCGAAAGCGGACTGTTGATTTCATGGGCGGTGGTTGCCGCCATTCGTCCGACGGAGGCCAGCTTTTCATTCTGAATCAAGGCTTCCTCCGAACGTTTGCGCGCGGTAATATCAACCTGAATCCCAACAAAGTGATTGATTTCGCTTGTCTCCGAGCAGACCGGAGCGATAGTCGTATCTTGAATGTAGAGGCTCCCGTCTTTGCGACGATTGGTGAGCTCCCCATGCCACACCTTGCCGGAGAGAATCGTGCTCCAAAGATCCTCGTAAACCAGAGCACTGTTCACTCCGGACTTCAGCAGCCGGGGTGTAGCTCCGCGCGCTTCGTCCGCAGTGTAGCCGGTCAGCTTGGTGAAAGCCGGATTGACATACAGTATCGTTCCCTGCCGATCGGTGAGGAGTATCGCGTTGGCTGCAGCGTTCAATGCTGCAGCCGCCAGGCGAAGCTGCTGCTCCGCCTTCCGCCGCTCAGTGATATCTCGCGCCGCCAGAATAGAGTACGTGCTGTCGCCAATGCGCAAGACCTGAATGGCAATCTCCACCGGCACCTTATAGCTCGGTTGGCCATTCGAGAGTTCCGCGTTGACAAACGCACTGCGCTTGGGCCCGTTCCCCAGTTCGTCAATTAGAATTCGCATCTGCTGCCAGGTCTCGCCCGGTACCAGATCGGCGAAGGAAGCCGATAGCAGCGAGGCCCGGCTGGTTGAGAGACGGTCAAACGCCGAGGCGCTGACATCCAGAATGCGGCCCGACGGGTTCTCCACGACGAACAATAAGTCGCTGCTCAGATCCACTAAGGATCGGAAGCGTTCAAGCTCGGCGAGACGTTGTCTGAGGGTGGGATAATGGCTTTTGTGGATCGAAGTATCTCCCAGACCCAGTATCTTGCGCCGCAGTTCCTCCCGCTCATCAGAGACATTCTTCATAGATAACCTCAATGTCACGTCGAGAAGGGACACGAGGGTTGGTGACAATACATAAGTCATCGAGGGCGATTTCAGATAATTCCCGAACTTCTGTTCGATGGATTCCGGAGTTAGAAAGAGTATTATGCACGCCCGCCATCTCACGAAGATTCCGGAGATACCCGACAAGTCGATGGCGCAGATCGGTGCCCGAAACTCCCTTCACCTCAAGTCCCATGGCGCTTGCGATTGCCCGATAACGGTCCTCGGCCGCCGGGAAATTGAAATCCACGACCCGGTCAAATAGCAGCGCGTTACACTCGCCATGCGGCAGATCCATCACCCCGCCGACGCTGTGAGCCATAGCATGAACTGCGCCCAGGCTCGCATTGGAGAAAGCCAACCCAGCCTCCAGGCTCCCCAACATCATGCCCGATCGGTAATCAATATTGAGGGGCTCGGCAATGGACTTCAATAGATTCGAGCTGATGAGACGCATTGCCTCCAATGCGTGAATGTCCGTCAAGGGTGAATGTCCTGACGAGACAAATGCTTCAATGGCGTGAACCAGAGCGTCAAGTCCGGTGCAAGCAGTCAAAAACGGGTCCATGGTCGTCAAAGTCACCGGATCGATAAGCGAAATATCAGGTAACACAGCTTTGCTGATAATCAATAGCTTGCGCATTGACTGGCGACTCGTGATCACCGCGAATTGCGAGACGTCGGCGGACGTTCCGCCTGTGGTTGGAATGCAGATGGTCGGCGGCATCGCCGCGTGCACGTTATCAACTCCGATAAAATCGCGAATGTTGCCGCCGTTCGACACCAATACCCCAATAGCCTTGGCGCAATCGATGACGCTCCCACCGCCAACCGCTACGATGATGTCGCATGCGTTCTCAGCGAAAGCGTCTGCCCCGGCCTCGGCCTCCTCGATCCGGGGATTCGGCGTGACCTGTTTGAAGACAATGAATCCCAGCCCAGCCTCTTCCAGGCTCGCAAGTACCGGCTGTACCCAACCGGCAGCTTCCACCGTTGGATCGGAAACTACCAAAACACGACGTCCACCCAGGTTGCGCGCATATTGCCCGGCCAGAGATAAAGCGCCAGCGCCGAAGATGAACTCCGGCGCGAAGAACTTCCTTAGCTCCAGTGAACTGGCTCCCGTAATCGGGAAGTTGCGGCGAGGCTCTTCCCACTTCATACAACACCGCTTTCCGCGCAAACTTTAAAGTCTGCGTAGTCGCCTATGTTACTACCGCTGTCAACCTTCACGTCGGTCCGGAGCTGAACCCGCCCGGCAGTATGAACATTCATTGAGATGCAGTCTGGAACACGGTTCCGGCAAGAATCGTGTGCCTTACTGGGAGGAACTCCGGCAGGCTCTTAGCGTGGTAAGGCAAAGCCGAAAGCAGAATGGTGTAAACTGCACCCGGAATCGCTCTCAAGTAGAAAGTCTGAGCGAGCGAGTCTCTGGTAGTCTAAGTTTTTAATGAGATGAATCGGACAGGTAAAGATACGGGGACCAATTCGCCAGCAAACGCTCCGAAGCAGGCGCCAGGGTTGGTTGCAGATGATAACCACCCGTCTTTAGAGGGGGTACACGGTTCCGTTGTTGTGCCACGCCATGACGCCGGCTTCTGGCGGCAATGGCGGGCTTTCGTCGGGCCGGCGATTCTCGTCAGCGTCGGCTACATGGACCCCGGCAACTGGGGAACGGATCTGCAGGGCGGCGCGCAATACAAGTACGGGCTTTTGTGGGTAGTCGGAGTCGCCAGCCTGATGGCGATCTTCATGCAGGTAATCTCTGCCCGTTTGGGGGTGGTAACTGGCAAAGATCTTGCCCAATGCTGCCGCGACTGGTACCCGCGCTGGACTCGTTGGCCGAACTGGCTGATGAGTGAGGTGGCGATTGGTGCCTGTGACCTGGCCGAGGTGCTTGGCAGTGCTGTCGCCCTCAACCTGCTCTTCCATATTCCGCTCCTATGGGCGGTCATCATCACCGGCCTGGACGTGCTGCTCCTCCTTGCTTTGCAACGTTATGGGATGCGAACCATTGAGGCGGTCGTCGTGCTTCTGGTAGCAACCATCGCCGTCTGCTATTTCATTGAGTTATTCGTTCTTCCGCAGACGCAACCCAGCTTTCTGGAAATGGGGCGAGCACTGATTTCGCCGCACTTTCGTCAAGCAGGAATGTTGTACATAGCCATCGGCATTATCGGGGCCACCGTGATGCCCCACAACCTTTATCTGCACTCGGCCCTGGTACAGAGCCGCCAATTGCAGAAGGACACGCCCTCGATCCGAAGCGCGATTCGGTTCAACACCATCGACTCTGTCGTTGCCCTCACCATCGCGTTCTTCGTCAATGCGGCGATCCTGGTGCTTGCGGCGACGGTCTTCTTTGGCAAGGACAGCGTGGTTGTGCCGGGCGGAAAACTGGTCGCGTTCAGTCCCAACAGTGACTGGATTCGGGTCGCTTATCTTACCCTGGCGCCATTGTTGGGAACCACCTTTGCGAGCACTCTGTTCGCGGTGGCTCTGTTGGCAAGCGGCCAGAGCAGCACCATCACCGGCACCCTCGCCGGACAAGTCGTGATGGAAGGATTCATGCATTGGCGAATCCAGCCCTGGATACGGCGGCTTATCACCCGCACGTTAGCCATACTTCCGGCGGTCTTCATCATCGGACTTCGCGGCGAAAGCAGCGTTACCGATCTGCTGACTCTCAGTCAAGTAGTGCTGGCATTGCAGCTTCCGTTCGCGATGTTTCCACTCCTGCAGTTCACCAGTTCGCGCAAGCGAATGGGTGATTGGAAGAACGGCAGGTTCTTAATGTTTGCGGGATGGGCCAGTGCTATCCTCATTACCGCAATGGACATTTACGGCCTGCCGGACTCAATAAAGTCTGCGTGGCAGGTCATCACCGGCGGATAACGGCGGACGACAGAAACGGATCACCCATGTACGACAAAATTCTTGTTACGTTAGACTGCACCCCGACCGACCGCGCGATTATCGAGCATGTGAAACAGCTTGCCAAGCTGACGCACAGCCATCTGGTGTTGCTGCACGTGGCCGATGGATGGGCCGCTAGAACCTATGGCGAGGATGCGGTCGGTCCGGAGATCACGGAAGACACTGCGTATCTGGAAAACGTCCGGGCAGAGTTTCAGTCCATGGACATTCCCGCAGAGGCCGAGCTGGCCTACGGCGAACCGGTCAGGGAAATCGTCAACTGGGTCCAAAAGAATGGGTGCGACCTGGTGGCGATGAGCACCCATGGGCACCGATTGCTTGCCGATATCGTTCTCGGCACCACGGCGAGCCGAGTCCAGCATAGCGTCAGCGTGCCCGTTCTCCTGCTTCGGGCAAAATAAGAGCGCACCGTTCCATGGCAAAAGTCATCGCCGAACGGTGCGAACTTACTTCTAATCGTCTTCTTTCCTGAGACTAGCTGACCAGTTCGAACTCTTCCTTCTTGTGGCCGCATACAGGGCAACGGTCGAACTCGACCTTGTCGGCGGTGAAGCCGCACACCGGGCAGACGTAGTAGGTCGCCTTGTTCGATAGCTTCTGGCATGACTGATCCACGCAGTGCTGAATATGTTCCAAGGCTTTGGTAAAGAGCTGCGCATGCTCTTTTTCCGCCTCGATGGCATAGTGGAATGTGCGGCGGGCAGCTGCGTTCTTCTGCGCCTCGGCTTCCTGAATGAAGTCGGGGTACATGACGTCGACTTCATAGAGTTCACCTGCGATGGCTGCCTGCAGGTTCTCCACCGTGCTCTTCACCACCGCGGCTTCGATGGTTGCCACGGCCTTGCCACCGAGCTTCTGAATGACTTCCGCGTGATTGTTAGCATGGATCTGCTCGGCACGCGAGGCGGCACGGAAAAGACTGCCGACCTTCAAATAGCCTTCCGCATCGGCCTTGATCGCAAAGGCGGCGTAGCGGGCAGAGGCGTTCGACTCGCCGTTGAAGGCTGCAAGAAGGTTTTTCAGTGTCTGTTCATGAGTTGGAACCGCGGATGTTGGCATGATGATTCCTCCGTGTACGGATGCATTCATTGTAAGGCCAAATTGCCGGTGCAGGTAAGCTGCGTGTTCGAGACGATTGGCGCAAAAGGTAATCGTTTGGCGAGCGAAGTTTATCGATCGGTAAATCGTGTCGCGCGATTTATTGATTGGTTAATCGTTTGGCGAGTTTGAACATTTCCTATACAAGTAACAGATAGTAGGGACGCAGTTACCATTTAGGCAATGGTTGGGATGGCAGGCTGGCTTTCGCACCGTACGACGAACTGCCGCAGTCATGAAAATGGTCGTTCCGGCCAGGAGTGCCTGGGATAGCGTCGCATCAGCTCCCGGCGCACTTGCGGATAAAGCCGCTCCCAGAATCCCGCCAGATCTGTCGTCGTTTGCACGGCGCGCTGATTCGGCGCTAGCAGGTGAAGCACTACGGGCGTGCGCTCGGGCCCAATCCGCGGAGTCTCTCGCATGCCGAAGAAGTCCTGCAGGCGGGACGCGACCCAGGGCGGTTTACATCGCTCGTAGTGAACCTTCGTCTGGCGCCCGTTCTGTAAGCGGATGCGCGCGGGGGCAATCTCATTCAGACGTCGCACGCCTATCTTTTGTTCGAGGAGCGGAACCAGCTCCGCTGCGGCGCTTTTCAGTTCGGCGAAGCTTCGCAGTCCCGAACATAGTTCACGCAGGATTTGTGGAATGTCCGGAGATTCAAAACCAGCGAACTCGACGCGTCCAATGAAGTCATTAAGAGCGTCGATATCCACGAAGCGTTCGATGCCGGTTTCTATAGCTTTTTGAGCGAGCAACTCCGCTGCGGCCTCGGCATTCGGAAGCGCACCGCGCGATTCCTGAATCACCAGCGAGTCGTATAGCAACGCACTCACCGCATCCACCCGCTCTGCGAGACGATTCCATGTCACGCTGGAT
This sequence comes from uncultured Acidobacteriota bacterium, assembly GCA_963738165.1. GTDB lineage: Bacteria > Acidobacteriota > Terriglobia > Terriglobales > Acidobacteriaceae > TOLSYN. The sequence continues at coordinate 53,748 of CAVTVE010000002.1, read as the reverse complement.
TGCTCCCGCACATGATCCGGAAACAGGTCCAGCAGCCACTCCGGCTCGATGCGCGCCGTCATCCGAATCAGCGGCAGCGGCTTATCTTTGCGCTCCTCGGCATCCACGGCGATCATGAACTCATACCGGGGAGGCTCGCCCACCACCTCCGCCGATGCGCCTGTCGAGAGCAGCACCTGATTGCCAGCCCGCAACCGCGCTACGCGATCCGGGAACCCAGCCAGCACCGACATGAGCAGCGCGTCGTCGTCATGATTATTCCTCGCCTCCCTGCGAGGACGCGCAATCCTGCGGAGTTGCTCGACGTGCTGCATCAAGCGGTAGTCCTTATCGGATTCAATGGCGGCAAGTAGATCATTTTTTTCCACCCGCACGCCGGAGGAGAGCAGCGCCGCGGCAACACATCCAGCCTCACCGACGCCGCGTTCCAAGGCCTCCACCAGAATTCGTGAGATGCGCGGCGGCAGCGGATAACGCGCCAGCCGCTGCGCCATAGTTTCTTTCACGCCTTTTGTGGCACTGTAGGCAACATCTCTGGTTACGCCCAGCCGATCGAGCAGCGATTCGGCGTTTTCCAGTGCTGCTTGTGGCGGGGCATCCAGCCACTCTATTTCACGGGCATTGGCAATCCCCATCGCCCGCAGAGCGAGGCACAGTTGAGAGAGGTCGCTGCGCACGATCTCCGGCGCATCCTGCTCTGCGCGGTGCAGATAATCCTCTTCGGTGTAGAGGCGCAGCACGCGACCCGGTCCAGTGCGTCCGGCGCGTCCGGCTCTTTGCTTTGCTGAGGCCTTGCTCACCCGGCCAACGTGCAGCGTCGGCAACCCGCTCCACGCGGAATAGGTCGCGAAGCGCGCCAATCCGCTGTCGATCACCGCGCTTACGCCTTCAACCGTTACTGAGCTCTCGGCAACGTTGGTGGCCAGAATAAGTTTTTGCTCAGCAGCCGGCGAGAGCGCGCGGTCTTGCTCTTTCGGTGGAAGGCTGCCATGCAGGGGCAGCACCAGTAATCCGCTTCGGCGTGCGACCGCCTCGCACTCGCGCATCGTGCGGCGAATCTCAGCCGCCCCGGGCAAGAAAACCAGAATGTCCCCGGAATGCTTCTCTGCGATCAGCAACTCCACGGCATCCCTCACCTGTGCTTCGACCGGCTTTGGCGAGTAAGGCAGATGCTGAATCAAAAGATCGAAGCGGGTACCCTCGGAGCGCACGGTGGGACAACCGAGATACTGAGCCACGGGAGCTGCATCGAGGGTCGCCGACATGACCACGATTCGCAGCTCGGGCCGCGTCTGCTGCAGCCGTTTCAGCAATGCCAACGCGAGATCGGTTTCGAGATGGCGCTCATGGAATTCGTCGAGCACCACGGCAGCCACGCCCTTCAGCGTTGGATCGGAAAGCAGGCGCCGGGTCAGCACGCCCTCGGTGACAAAACGCAGGCGCGTGCGCGGCCCCACTGCGTCTTCAAACCGGACCTGATAACCGACGGTCTCGCCGGGTTGTTCGCCCATCTCCCATGCAACTCGGCGTGCAGCGAGTCGTGCCGCGATGCGGCGCGGTTCCAGCACAATCACTTCTCCGCTTACGATTTCAAGTAATGCGGGCGGCACCCGGGTGGTTTTTCCCGCGCCCGGCGGAGCTTCGATCACCAGGTTCGGATTCCGGGTCAGGGAGTCGATAATCTCCGGCAGAGTAGCGTCGACGGGGAGCGCGAGTTTGCGGCTGAGCACTTCTCATCGGAACACGCCGTTTCATCCGGAGTCAATACGTTCAGTTATGATGTGAAAACATGCTGTGGGCGACTTCGCTCCGTTGCGAAGCGTCTTCCAGAACTGGAACCGTCCCCTGAGGAGCTACGATGATTGAGAAGCCACAAGGGCCGATTCACCCAGTCCGAGCGCGGGTGATTTCGTCTCTGTCTCTGGTTGAGGACGTAATCTATTCAGGCCTTGGCATTCTGCTCGCGATCTACGCTATCACGCTGCTGGTGAGAGGCTTCGGAGACTTCATACATGTGGTCTCCGGACCTGCCAACGCCGGACAATTTGTCGATCTGCTGGATCGAGTTTTATTGATTCTACTGGTTGTGGAATTGCTCTATACCGTACAGGTTTCGTTTCGCGAACACGGACTGGTGACCGAGCCTTTTCTTGTCGTGGCGCTCATTTCCGTCATCCGCAGGATCCTGGTTCTCACCGCGCAGTTGCCTGAACTTGCGCAAGCGACTGAGATCAGCTTCCACCATGCGGTGATGGAGTTGATCCTTCTAACCGTTATGGTTATTGTGCTGGTGGGTTCGTTGCTTTTTGTGCAGAAGCAGGCCAAAGCAGGTGGGGGTCATTTTCCGCCGCTGAACGATCCAGGCTTGGGCCCTGATAATAGTGGGAATTGAGCTCTGCTCCCGAGTAGTTCGGAACACTTCTGCTACCTGACTCGTAATCCGCGCATCGAAACACTGTGAGTTTCGAATGCGCAGAGGTGGAAGATGAGCAAGAGCATTGGTGAGCGCGGCTATACCAGGGCCGACGTCCTGGTTTCTACGGAGTGGGTTCAGCAACACCTCAACGATCCAAAGATTCGCATCGCCGAATCCAACGAAGACCCGCTTCTCTACAGCTCCAATCACATTCCAGGTGCGGTTGAGATTGACTGGACGAGGGACCTCAACGATCCAATCCGGCGGGACTACCTGGGGCGCTCCGCGTTCGACAAACTGATGCGCAGAATTGGAGCGACTCGCGACACGACCATTGTTCTTTATGGAGACAAGAACAACTGGTGGGCAACATATGCGTTCTGGTTGCTGCAACTCTTTGGACACACAAACGCCAGGATCATGGACGGCGGTCGGCTGAAGTGGATCAAGGAGAACCGGCCGGTTACGCGCGAGGTGCCGAAGTACCCGCCCAGCAACTATGAGGCTCCCGAGCGCGACGATACTCATTTCCGTGCCTTCCGCGATCAAACACTTCAACACGTGGAACGGAAGCTGCCGCTGATTGACGTTCGCAGCCCTGAGGAGTTCACGGGAGAGCGGTTGCATATGCCCGACTACCCGAACGAGGGAGCACTGCGCGGCGGGCACATACCGGGTGCGCTGAGCATTCCGTGGGGGCGGGCTGTGAACCAGGAAGACGGCACATTCAAAGACGCTGCCGAGCTACGGAAGATCTACACAGAAGAGAACAAACTGCGTCCCGAGGACGACATCATCGCCTATTGCCGAATCGGCGAACGGAGCAGCCATACATGGTTCGTGCTGTATTATCTGCTTGGCTTCTCGAAGATCCGGAACTATGACGGTAGCTGGACGGAGTGGGGAAACCTTGTGAATGTGCCCGTGGAAAATCCAAGTGCGGAGGCACGGGATGAAGCGGCTGCCTGATCGACTTGAAGGCCTGCTGGCCACACTCGAGGGTCTCGACCGCAGTGATCGCATCGAGATGCTGATCGAGGTGGCCGGGCAATTCAAGCCGGTGCCGTCGCGGATCGCGCAGCGGCCTTTTGCCATTGAGCATCGCGTTCCGGGTTGTGAGTCCGAGGCATACGTGTGGGCAGAGGCGAGGCCGGATGGAACTTTGACGTATTACTTTGCGGTGGAGAATCCGCAGGGCATCTCTGCCATGGCGTTGGCAGCTATTTTGGCTGACTCGCTCTCTGGCGCTCCGCTGGATGAAGTTGCCGAGGTGCCGGCAGACGTGGTCTACCGCATCTTTGGAAATGAACTGTCGATGGGGAAGTCTCTCGGGCTGATGGGTATTGTGAATATGGCTCGGGAGATGGCCCGTCAGCAGGTACAGACTGCTGCGGCCAAGAGTTAAACGCCTCACCTTTCCGGTTTGATGATGGGCAGCGAAGATGGACTCGGACTGAAATCCAGGTCGAGGCCAAGCTGCAGTTTTGCTGCGTCGGAGATGCGACTTGGGTCCCAGGGAGGATCGAAGACCACCTCGACATTTACTTCTTTAACGCCCGGCAATTGGGATAGCTTGCGCTCAACGTCGACCTTCAAGATGTCGGCCATTCCGCAGCCCGGCGCAGTCAAACTCATCTTGATTTCGATCCGTTTGGCGTCATCCGTAAGCGGCGTGATGACGCACGAGTAGATCAAGCCAAGGTCGGCGATGTTGACGGGAATTTCCGGGTCGAAGATGGTGCGCAACTCACTCCAGACCGCTTCCTCGCTGAAAGTTCCCTGCTGCGCTGCGGAGCCTACCTGATTGGCAGCCGCATGATGAGCGGAGAGGCCTAGAGCGTCGGCATCTTTGCCATCGATTCGATACATGCCTTGTGAAGTTTCAATGGTGTAAGTGTCACCGAGCGATTGGCTGATTCGCACCTCAGTGCCCGTCGGGAGCACATGGTGAATTCCACTTGGAATTTCTACAGCTTCACAGGCGCGGCTCAGCGTAATTGGCTCGCTCATCCGAATTCACCTTGGGGCTCACTGTTGACAAGAGTCCTGCCAACGTCGCTCCGCCCATCCGAAGCGCCACCGGCGATTTGGCGCACGTAGCCGTTGACCAGGTTCTCGACGTACCCGCGGATCGGGCCTTCCTTCATGCGTTCGACGCATTCACCGGCGAACGCGAGCAGCAGATGATTTCGCGCTGACGCTTCGTCGATTCCGCGAGAGCGCAGATAGAAAAGCGCTTCCTCGTCAATCTGCCCGATGGTGGCTCCATGCGTACACTTCACATCGTCGGCGTGAATTTCCAACTGAGGCTTGGTGTCGATTTGCGCATCATCGGAGAGGAGCAGGTTGCGGTTCGTTTGCTTGGCATCGGTCTTCTGTGCGTCTTTGTGAACGATGATTCTGCCATGAAAGACGCCGTGCGCATGATCGTCCAGGATTCCGTTATAGAACTGCCGGCTGCCGCAGTGAGGGCTTGCATGTTCGACCAGCATGTAATTGTCGATATGCTGATTCCCGCTGCCGAGAAAGAGCCCATTGATCAGGCACTCGCCTCCCTCGCCGGCAAGAACGGGATGCACATTGTTGCGCACTAGCGCTCCACCGAACAAAACCGAATGCGAGGAAATGTTTGCGCTTCTTCCCTGCTGGATGCGCAATGTCGAAACGTTGAAGGTGCTCGCTTGCTCGCGCTCAATCCTGCAGTGGGAGAGCACGGCATTGCCGCCCGCAACAATCTCTGTGACTGCATTGCAAAATATGCTTCCGTCACCCAGCGAAACATATTCTTCGACAACAGTGGCCTGGCTATCCTCATCGATCAGGATCAGATTCCTGGGATGGTTCATCACCGGCGACGCGCCCGGCACTGAGAGGAAGAGCAAACAGATCGGCTCTTCGACGATCGTCCCTCGCGGAACGTGAACATAGGCGCCGTCTTCCGCAAAGGCCGTATTCAGAGCGGAAAAAGCGTCTCGACGAATGTCAACGTAATGTCCGAGATGCTGCTCGATGAGGCCGGAGTTACTGGTCAATTTATCGGCAAGTCCAGCAACCTTTACATTTTCATTTCGCTGGCTTAAGACCGATAGCTCCGGTGCGAAACGGCCATTGACGAATACAAGTTGGCAACCGGCACCTTTGACCCGCAATGACTTCAACTGCTGCGGTGAAACTGCAGATCGCTCGTCCTGCGCCAAGCGAAACGCGGTCTTCGCAATTGCCGAAACGTCGCTGAATCGCCAGTCCTCGTCATGAGTGGTAGGAAATCCGACCTCGCAGAAGCGGGCGAAAGCTTCGCGGCGAAGTTGGCGTAACCATAGATGTTCCTGGCCGGCGGCGACCGCCTCAAATTCGTTGAAGCTCTCAAGATAATTCTGCAGAGTTTGAGTTGCAGTGGTCACGGCGCGTTCCCCTCTGTTCCTCAGGCGACGGAGGCATTAGTTTCCATGGAGCCGTAGCCCGTCTCTTCCAGTTCGAGCGCTAATTCAGCGCCGCCCGAGCGCACGATGCGCCCGTCCATGAGCACGTGTACAAAGTCGGGTACGATGTATGTCAGCAGGCGCTGATAGTGCGTCACCACGACCATTGCTCGCTCGGGGCTACGCATGGCGTTCACGCCCTTCGCGACAATTCGCAAGGCATCGATGTCCAGGCCGGAATCGGTCTCGTCCAGAATTGCGAGTCTTGGTTCCAGCACCGCCATCTGCAAGATCTCATTGCGCTTCTTTTCGCCGCCCGAGAATCCTTCGTTGACAGAGCGGTTCATCAACTTATCATCCATCTCCAGCAACGCAAGCTTCGAGCGGAACATCGGCAGAAATTCGATTGCCGTCATCTCGTCCAGTCCGCGAGCTTTGCGAATGGCGTTGAGCGCCGAGCGCAGGAAGTACACGTTGCTAATGCCGGGAATCTCCACGGGGTATTGGAAGGCCATGAAAACGCCTTCCCAGGCAGCCTCCTCGGGCTTCATCGCGAGCAGGTCCTTGCCGTTGAATAACACTTGGCCGGAAGTTACTTCGTAGGTGTCGCGCCGGGCTAATACTTGGGCAAGGGTGCTCTTTCCGGAACCGTTCGGTCCCATGATGGAATGAACTTCACCGGCATTGATCTGCAGGTCGATGCCCTTGAGTATCTTGTGATGGTCCACGCTGACGTGGAGGTCTTTGATTTCGAGCAGTGGGATCATTCGTCTTTTTGCTCCTGAAGCACTATCCAACTCTGTGTTATCCAACACTGCCTTCCAGGCTGACGCTCAGCAGCTTTTGAGCTTCCAGCGCAAACTCCATCGGCAGTTCACGGAAGACACGTTTACAAAAACCGTTCACGATCATCGAGATGGCATCTTCCCCTTTGATCCCCCTCTGCCGGAGGTAGAACATCTGGTCCTCACCGATTTTGGAGGTGGAAGCCTCATGTTCCATACGCGCGGTAGAGTTCCTTACCTCGATGTAAGGAAAGGTATGAGCGCCGCATTTGTCGCCGATGAGCAGAGAGTCGCATTGCGTGTAGTTTCTCGCTCCGGTAGCACCCTTCATGATCTTCACCTGGCCGCGATAGGTGTTCTGACCGTATCCGGCTGAGATGCCCTTGGTGACAATCGTGCTCCTGGTATTCTTTCCGAGGTGAATCATCTTGGTGCCGGTGTCAGCCTGCTGATAGTTGTTGGTGAGAGCGACAGAATAGAACTCGCCGACCGAGTTATCTCCCATGAGCAGACAGCTCGGATATTTCCAGGTGATCGCTGAACCGGTTTCCACCTGCGTCCAGGAGATTTTCGAATTCACGCCCTGGCATTTGCCACGCTTGGTTACGAAGTTGTAGATTCCGCCGCGGCCTTCTTTGTCGCCGGGATACCAGTTCTGCACCGTGGAATACTTGATCTGCGCATCATCGAGGGCGACCAGTTCGACCACCGCCGCATGAAGCTGATGCTGATCGCGGATCGGCGCCGTGCAGCCTTCCAGGTAACTGACGTAGGAACCCTCGTCGGCAACGATCAAGGTGCGCTCGAATTGTCCGGTCTCGGCGGCGTTGATGCGGAAGTAGGTGGAGAGCTCCATAGGACAGTGCACGCCCTTTGGCACGTAGACAAAGGAGCCATCCGAAAATACCGCTGCATTCAGCGCGGCAAAGAAGTTGTCCGTGTACGGAACTACTGAACCCAGGTACTTCCTTACAAGTTCAGGATGCTGCTGCGCGGCCTCAGAAAATGAGCAGAAGATAACACCGGCCTCACGCAACTTTTCCTTGAAGGTGGTAACTACGGAGACGCTGTCGAAGACAGCATCGACGGCGACGCCGGCAAGCAACTTCTGTTCTTCCAGTGGAATCCCCAGCTTCTGATAGGTCCTCAGAAGCTCGGGGTCCAGCGACTCCAAGCTCTCCAGAGTCGGCCTCTGTTTGGGAGCGGAGTAGTAGATGATGTCTTGGTAGTCGATCGGGCCGTACTTGATGTTTGCCCACTTCGGTTCCGCCTGCGCTTTTTCCAGAGATGCCCAGTGACGATAAGCCTTGAGTCTCCAGTCGAGCATGAACTCCGGCTCATGCTTCTTAGCTGAGATCAGACGGATAACATCTTCGTTCAAACCCTTGGGAACGCTCTCCGACTCCACGTCGGAGACGAAACCCCACTTGTACTCCCGCTCGGCAAGGTCTCGAATTGTGTTTACGTCTGTACCCATTCCATCCTCCATAGCGCGAGGCTGGCGACAACCGCTGAATAGGCTTTACCCAGTGAAACTATCCCGATCGGCCCCGGAGTGCAGATTGAACTCCGAGACTCGATCCTGATTGGCGCGCTACGTTTTATTGGATGCTTCAACCGGGTAAGCCGCTTCAAGCAGCGCTGTGGTGCGCTGGAGGGCGGGCAGAGCTGGATTTTTAGAAGTCGAAGACCATTCCGGTCGACATACGTATGTCGTTCTCCGTTGTCTTGTGGAAGCGGGTCTGCAGCAGATCGCCTTGCACACGCAAGGCGAAGCGCGGACGCAGGTGGTAATCCAGCCCGCCGCCGATTGCATCTCCGACGGTCGACTCAGCGTAGCTGAACTCGTGTGCTGTCTCATGCAGGTGTGCGACCCCGACCAGCCCCTGTGCAAACGGCCGGAGTTTTCCCTTGGAAGTCGAGACGCGAGGCCCGAAAAGATAGGTCGTCACCCGCGGCGTGGAAGGGATAGAGCCAGGCAGTCCAGTGATGTGCTGGTTGTCCAACTGCAGCGTGCCATAATGCCCGCTCGCATCGAAGACGAGTCCGGCCCAGGGTGCGATCTTGCCCTCGATGGAGCCTTCCCATCCATTCAGATTTCCAGTGCTGCCCCAACCCGTGCTGGCGTGATTGAGAGAATATCCAAGGAAGAGATCTCCCGAATATCCATTCGCCTTGCCGCCCGATTTCCCGTCCTGCGCGAATCCAGCGGCGCTCATCATCAGCAGCGCCAATACCATTGCAATACGTTTCGGCACAATAAATCTCCTTCTCGTCTTCGTCCAGAATCCCTGATACCAGAGTAGTACATTTCATTCTATCTCTCGACGCCTATGAACGTTCCGCCAGGATCACCACGATCCACAGAATCTTGTCCCCTGTATCGTGAATGCGAACAACATCACGTCCGGCATTAAAGTTGAGCAGGCGGGATACGCATTTTGATCAGAGGGAACGGCATCCGCCGTGCTTTAAGAGGCGAGAGCAAACAAAAGCCGTCAGGCGACGGCTTTTGCTCGTTCCTTATGACGGAGCGCGATTCTCAACGCTCCGCAGGTTTCGTCCTATGCCGCTTTCGCTTCGATATTGACGCTTTGGGCAATGCTGTTCAGTGTTGAATCGGCTTCCTTCTCTTCTTCCAGTGTCTGCTGCAGCAGCTGTGCAATTTCTCTCTTCCCTAGCAGATCAGCGTAGCTTCGCACGGTGCCGTACCCTGCTATTTCGTAGTGCTCCACCTTCTGCGCCGCGCTGATAATGCCGGCGTCGATCACGCCTCGTTCGCCTCCGGTTGACAGCAAATCGCTACCCTCGCTGATGATGCCCTTAATGCCTCGGCAGGTTTCACCCGAAGACTTCTGCTGAAGCATTCCAAAGACCCTGTCCAGCCTGGCAATCTGTCCGCGAGTTACGTCGAGATGGTTCTGGAGCGCCTGCTTCAACTCCGGAACCGTTGCACTATCAATCATCTTGGGCAGGGCATTTGTAATTTGCTGCTCGGCATCGTAGAGGTCGCGAAGCTCTTTGACGAAGAGTTGCTGCAGACTCTCCAGCTTCAATGAAAACAGTCCCATTCGGGATCCTCCTTGGGTTGTCACTTTCGTTCATATGAACAAGTGCCAATCCCATCGAGTTGCCCCGGCATATGTGTCAATCGCGCGTGCGTCCGTGCGCCTGATTCAACGCTGATCTGCAACTGCCGCTCGCAAACTGCGGCCTTGTGAGTCTGCATCTCATCTTCTGAAGGCATGTAGGTTGAGTGACGCAGCGGAGATTCGAGTCGGCACTTCAGGGTGGCATTACTGGCATTGGATCGGACGCTTCTATCCGGAGCCGATTTCAGGATCTGCGATGTTGAGCTATTACCTCCAGTATTTCGACACCGTAGAATTGAATAACAGCTTCTATAAATTGCCAGAGAGGTCGACCTTTTGTTCCTGGTGCGCCGCTGTCCCCGGAAACTTTCGTTTTGCGGTGAAAGCAAGCAGGTTTATCACCCATAACAAAAAGTTAAAAGATCCTGAAGACGCGCTGGAGAGATTCTTTTCGCGAGCCGAAGCTCTCGGCCCAAATCTCGGCCCGATACTCTTTCAATTGCCTCCGCGATGGAAGCTCAACCTCGAACGCCTCGAGCACTTCCTGATTGCGTTGCCGCGGCAACACCGCTATGCATTCGAGTTTCGGGATCTCAGTTGGAATACACAGGAGGTCTACGCGCTGCTGCGAAGCTACAATGCCGCGTACTGCATTTATGAGCTGAGCGGATACCGCTCGCCTGTGATGGTTACCGCCGACTGGACCTACGTGCGCCTGCACGGACCCGGGGGAAAATATCAAGGCAGCTATGACAGACAGGCTCTGAATGGATGGGCTACTCAGGTGGTGAAATGGAGCAGGAGTTTAAAGGCGATCTATGTGTATTTTGATAACGACGACTCTGCTTACGCACCTCATAACGCCCTGGAGCTGAAACAGCTGATTCATCGCTCGGTCTCGAGGAAACGCCCAATCAAAGCCGCGTAGCTTACCACGAGAAAACCGCGAGAAAAATGGCGTGCGGCCAAGCACCGCACGCCATTTTGATTCGCACCAATACATAAACAGCCGAGGAGTTCATCCGTCGGCTGCGGTTGCACGTACTACTTAATCGCAGCTTCTTTCGGCGCCACGGCCGCGGGCAGTTTGCGGCCACCCTCGGCAGCCCACTGCTCAAGCATCTGCGTGGTGACCGACTTCGGACGCTCGATGGCGTAGCCGAGAGCGCGATCCCAGGTGATGTTGGCCATGCAGCCCAGAGCGCGACCGACGCCAAAGAGAACGGTGTAGAAGTCCCATTCGCGGAGGCCGAAGTACCACTGGATGACGCCGGACTGGGCATCGACATTGGGCCACGGATTCTTGGCCTTGCCCTGCTCAGTTAGCACACCGGGAGCCACTTCAAAGATCATGGAAACCACTTTGAAGAGAGGATCGTCCTTGAGGCCCGGGGTGGCGAGGCAGAACTCGCGCTGCGACATGTAGCGGGGATCAGTCTTGCGAAGAACGGCGTGGCCGTAACCCGGAACCACCTGACCGGCATTGAGGGTATCCCACAGAGCCTTCGTGATCAGTTCCTTGGTCGGTTCGACGCCCTTGCAGTATTTCGCCTGGAATTTGATGGTCCAGTCCAGAACTTCCTGGTTTGCCAGGCCGTGCAGCGGGCCAGCCAAGCCGTTGAGGCCGGCGGAATAGGCATAGTAGGGATCGGAGAGGGCCGAGTGTACCAGGTGAGTGGTGTGGGCGGAGACGTTGCCGGACTCGTGATCGGAGTGAAGGATGAAATACATGCGGGCAACATCCTTGTACGCTTCACACTGGCCGATCATTTGGGCGAAGTTCGCGCCCATGTCCAGCTTCGGATCAATCGCGCCCTGGACGTCATTGCGATACTTCAGGTTGTAAATGAAGGCGGCGATGATGGGAATGCGGGCAACGAGATCGCAGGCGTCTTCGTAGACATATTCCCACGCGATTTTCTTATTGAACTTGCCCGAGCTGTAGAACGCCGCGAACTTGGAGTCCTTCTGCATGGCCAGCATGGCGGTGGAGAGCATCACCATCGGGTGGCTTTCACGCGGGAGGGCGCGAATAACGTCCCATACGTAGGAGGGGACGCTCTGGCGAACCTTCCATTCGGCGACGACTTCGTCAACCTGGGCTTGAGTTGGGACCTCACCGGTGAGAAGGAAGAACCAGAAGGATTCGACGGTAGGATACTGTGAACCCTTTGCCTTGGGCAGCGCCGCGAAGGTCTCCGGAATGGTCTTGCCACGGAAGCGGATGCCTTCCTGCGGATCAAGGTAGGAGATGTCAGTAACCAGGCAGCGGACATCACGAGCACCGCCGATAGCCTGGTCGATCGTTACCTGGTCAATGATTACCCCGCCGAAATCCTTGACGAGCGTGGCTGTACGGGGACGGAACTCCTCGATTTTATGTGTAAGTATTTCCTTTAAAGACATGATATCCATTCTCCTTGATAGCCGCAGGCGTTCACCGCCGGCTTACTGTATTGCGAATAGATACTGCAGTTACTCCACCGACATAAGGGCTTGGTTCCGCCCGGTGAATTTGAAATGTACTTCCGACAGCCAACGAATGAACTGCAAGCTAACGGTTCCCCACGAGATGAGAAGCCTACCCGCAGCCTGGATTCCTATTTACGATTGCAGCGACCAGCCCCATTCTGGAAACCTTTTTACCGGGATGAAAATCGTTGCGCACGTTACTTCATTCATGTTCCAGAAATATGTGAGACGGCTCACATATGTCAGTGACAAAGCAACCAAATGTTTTGGACTAAACTGATTTGCGATCTTCCGTGATGCCGCGTGTCAGACGAGCGGGTCGGCGTTGCCCGTGTCCACGAACTTTTGTCCATCGCTGATTTGGCTCTGGTCTTTCAAACTGATTTCCAGGCGCTATATTTCCGGTACAATCAGTGCTTACAAGGAATCCCATCAGAATTTTCAAGTTCGCAGCTCTCGGGCTTAGGGACAACCGTCTCCTCGCAAAATGGAGTCGGGGTGCCGCAATCTAATGCCCGCACGTTCGAGATTCCCAGAAGGAGACAGCTAGTGAAGACACGTATTGGTTTCTTGTTTCTGTTGGTGGCGGTTTTTCTGGTTCAGGCCCAGCTGTGGGCAGAGTCAGCGACGACGCTGCTGGCCACTACCGACCTCGACTGCACGTGGAAGCTAGACGGCAAACCGCAAGGGAACCTCAAGGCAGACGACTCTGTGGTTGTCCCGATCTCGCTTGGCAAACACCTCGTTCAGGCTTATTCCAGCGACGGGCAGGATAAATGGAGAGGCGTTGTAACGATCAAACAAGCGGGCCAGGAGATGGTAGACATCAAGCTCAAAGAGGCGCACCAGCAGCGGGTAGCCGAGACGGAACCGACATCGGAGCCGAAGCTGGAGGCGACCGTGCAGCGAACTGCGACTAAGCCGACAACCAAACCGACAGACGACCCGACCTGGACCGATTCTGCAACCGGGCTGATGTGGGCGGGCAAGGATAGTGGCACGAACCTGACCTGGAGTGAAGCCGAGAATTACTGCAGCAATCTGAAACTTGCAGGCTATTCGAAGTGGCGGCTACCGTCGATTGACGAGCTTGCGGGGATCTACGATGAGAACGAGGACGTGAATGACTGGCACGTCAAGGGCCGGATTCGCGTTACCGGGTGGGAATGGACCAACAATGCTCCGAGCTCTTCAGGGGACCACAAGCTCTTCACCTTCCAGAGTACGAAGAAGAGTTCCGTTCTTGTCGTCGTCAACAGACGGGCGCTCTGTGTACGCTCTGAACAGTAATATTGTCACTTTGATATTTTGAACTTCCAGTGGCGGCGCTAATGCTGCGTCGCCACTTTGCTCTTCCCGGAGGGGAGAAACACGGAGATTGCGGTTCCCTTTCCCTCCACGCTGCGGACCTGAATCTTCCCTTCGTGCTTTTGGATAATCTCGCCGCTGACCCAAAGGCCCAAGCCTGTGCCAACGTCTTTCTTGGTTGTGAAGAAGGGCTCGAAGATGCGGCCCAGATTGGCCCTTGAGATCCCGACGCCCCCGTCGGCAACTGTCACCCGCGTGTAGCCGCAGCCGTTCAAAATAACCTGACTGGTGCGGACCCTGATCATGCCCTTGGCTTGCGACGCATCGATCGCGTTCGTCAGCAGGTTCGAAATGACTTGTCGAATCTCTCCCGCAATAGCGATGGTTCCGGTGCAATGGCCGTTGTGGTCAATTTTGAGGCGAACATCCTTGTGCGTGAACTTCGGGTCATAGAGTTCCACCACCTCGTCTACCAGAGTGCGGATATCCACAATCGCCGGCCTTGTAGTTTCCTTGTAGAAGCCGAGCGTCCGCCTGGCGATATGGGCTACCCTGTGAAGCTCATGCTCGGCAGTTGCCAGGTACTGTGTTACCTCAGGAGGAAGATTGGGAGTGTTTGCGGCAAGAAAGATGCAGTTGGTCACCATTTCCAGAGGATTATTGATTTCGTGAGCGACGGTCGCCGCCATGCGGCCTACCGATGCCAGCTTTTCGCTCTGCAGGAGAGCCGCTTCGGTCGCTTTCTTCTCGGTTACATCCTCCCACACACAGTTCCTAACACGGCGATTGCCAACAGACATGTTGCGCCTGTACACAATCACATCCCGCAACTCGCCGGATTTCGTCCTGTGCCTGGTCTCCAGGGGAGGGATTAGATCATTCGCAAAGCTTTGCTGGGCTATAAGTTCGTCAAGTTGTTCAGGCCCGTGAGCGGCTTCGATGTCGTAGACCGTCAGCTTAGAAAATTCTTCGGGAGTATAACCGAGGTTTTCTGCCGCCGCATAGTTGAACTGCAGGAACTCCAGCGTCTGCAGATCAATGAGAGCCGCACTTAAGGGAATCGTGTTGAACAGGGTGTGGAACCATGTCTCCCGCTCAGCCGCCAGCGCCTGAGCTTGTTTCATTTGCTGAACCGAGCGGGCCAGGTTGAGATGGTTGTGCCCCATATGGCAGAGCATGTGGGAGAGCCTTCTCAGGAAAGCCAGGCCTTTGGCAACCGCCTCCCGACTCAGCCGAGGCACCGCTCGAAGCGCGGCAAGGTAGGATTCCTCGTCGAATCCGTATTGCTTGGCTTGTGCCCGGAAGAGGGCGCAATCCAATGGCTCGTCGTCAAAGAAGAACTGCCCTGAAAAGAGATTTCCGCAGTGCCAGTCGTTTACCACGATGGGCGTCACTATGGACCACATGTTGTTCCTGCAGTGGTAGAGCTTGAATTCTCCTGCAGCAACCCCTGCACTAAGCTGGGTGTCGCTCTCTACGCAATTCCTGCAGGTTTCTGTGTTTTCCCGGTGGAATTTAGTACAGATGTCCTGCCACCCTACGGCAGCCAGCAGCTTGCCCTTGATGTCGACGATCGACATCGGAATGTGAACAAGCTCATAGAAGTATTCCATCAACGACTGGATCATCTGAACATCGATGATGTCTGCGAATTCCAAGTTCCCGACGCCATCCCCTTGGGAGGCCACGGGATTCCTGGCGCTGTGCTCCAATGCTTGGAAGATGTGAACGTTTACCGAGGTATTCTGGTTTGCGGCGGCAGAAATCTCATGATCAGCGTCGGCACTCTTCCTTGTCGCTTCCATTGCACGTCCTAACCTGAACTCTCCAGAGACTCTCGATTGGCATTAAAGTTCCGCTCTACTGAGGATCTCAAGGAAGGGCCCACTCGTAAGAGCTTTTTACCCGTTTTGGACCAGTGCGTCGGTGATGCCTGTCACTTGCCCCCTCCGTTTGGGTCACTTGCCAAGCTCTAGCTTATTGAGCGAGCGAGCTTCCGAGCGACTTGCAATATTCTCTTAATACCTCCTGCCCTTGGCAACCCGCTCTCGCTGAGCAGCCTCTCTGTCTAGGGACACACCCCTGTCACACTGAAAAAAGGATGGTGAGCTATGAATTCAGGTCTGGTGAAGGTGCTGATGATTGACCGCGACCCGTCACGCCGAAAGGAGCGCATTTCGGTTCTGCAGAAACGCGGATACAAGGTATTTCCCGCGTTGGATATACAACAGGCGAAGGAGCGTTGCAGGCCCGGGATCTACGACCTCATTGTCGTAAATTCCAGTGGGCAGCCGGAGATGGCGCTCGAATTCTGCGACTCGATTACAGGAAAAGACCCCAACCAAGCTGTTCTGCTGATGGTGGGCGAAGGCGTGCACCTAACGCGCCGGGAGAACATGGTTTCGGACATTCCGGAACGGCTGCTTGAAAAAGTCGAATCCATCTGCAAACGTCCGGATATCGCCGTCAAAGCTGCATGATGGGAGGTTCAAAGAGGACGCACGAGACGACGCAGGCGTGTGCCAAGTGGAACAGATGTGCGGCGGGAATGAAAGATTGAGCGGCTTGATCCAATAAAGGCAAGCCCGGGCAGGCTTGCCTTTAGCTCCCAATGCTTTCAGCTTATGCGGCTTTTCCTGAGGTAATGCGATGTATTGTGGACGTGTTCACGTCGTAGGTCTCAACCCTGGGCTCGCCATCGCACATGGCACGAATCATCTCGGTGATCTGAGAGAACTGCTCGTGGTGGTAGCGTTCGGCGTCCTCGCGAGTGTTCCAGAAGCTTAACGCGAGCACCCGGTCGGGATCGGTATTGGAGACGAGTACCATCTCGTCCTGAAAGCCATGTAGCTTTTTCAGAATCGGCAGGATCTTTTCGTTTGCAGTGCTGGCCAATTCGTTTCTCTTCCCCTGCTTCGCTCTTAGTTCGACCACTCTTGTAAACATACAGCGCTCCTTTTTATGGATGGGCTTGTGTAGGTGGGTAAATTCACAACGAAATTTTGGGAGCGCTCACTTGGAAGCCGACAGGCGATGTCGAGTTGCACGAGTGAGGCCGATGAGCACGAAAAAGCGGAGTCACCTCCGGAACGCATCGCGGAGCGAAGCTTCTTGCAACTCACGCCGTGAACTCAGAGAAGCGGGAGTGGTGTTACTGCGCGTCGCCTTCGATGCCGGGTCTTTGAGCGAATTGGAGAGTCGTTAATTCGCGGGGCGTGAGCGGATGCATCCGCTCCACATGCGCGTGAAGTTCAGGGGCGGAGCATGCCAGGTAGCCACAGGATGGGCACGAGAGTTTTTCACTGCAACGGGCGGAGCTACTGCATTGAGAGGGCGGTTCTGATTTGGTAGGGAACGGAATCACATCAGCCATATGCAAGTATAGGCAGCCTTTCAGCGGACGACAATGAGGATAATCACTCAATTGTTGGAGGGATTTGTGAGCGAGAGTTAAGGTTCGAATAGAACCGGCACTCCGAGTCGAACGCCATCCGGGTGCAACCGCTGCCGAGTTCGAATCATCTCCCACCTTTGGCCGCGCCCTGACTTGCACGGCCGTTGAAAGTAGAAAGGAATTCCTGATGGCCAACGAGACGGTTCAGCCTGGAGATGTGACCCAGCGCGTCGGGGTCGAAGTGATTCGTGCCCGCGGCGTCGACGTGGAAAAGCTAATCAAAATGCTGGTAGCCAATGCCGCCGCAGAGTTTGCGAGCACCTATTACTACTACACAATTTTGCGCATGAATCTTGCAGGGCATGAGGATTACAAGGAAATCTGCGAAGACGCACGACTGGAAGACAGAGCCCATTGGGAGCTGATCGTGCCCAGAATTTACGAGCTGGGCGGAAGTCTTCCGAACGACTTGCCGGCGTTTCACGATCAGGCGGGCTGCCGCGCTGCAAAGCTTCCCGATCCGCCGACTGCTGTCAACATTCTTACGCTCTTACTGGAGTCCGAGCGTTGTGCGATTCGAAGCTGGATCGCGGTCTGCGACATGACGTTCGGGAAAGACCCGCGCACTTACGATATGGCTTCCCGAATTCTCAACGAGGAGATTGAACACGAGGCCTGGTTCATCGAGCTGCTGGCGCATGAACGAGATGGAAAATCAGTACCGTCCGGCCACTTCCGTCGCGGCACACCGGGCGAGGCGCCGTATAGCAAAAATCGCGGATTCTACAATCCGTAGGAAGGCTGATGCCAGAACAGGAGCACGAGCAGAGCTTTCAGGTGATTCTGGAGACATCCGAGGGCATTCGGCACTTGGTCTGCGGTAAAGATGAGTTCCTGTGGGACGCAGCGGCACGCCAAGGCGTGCTTCTGCCGTTCATCTGCTTACAGGGACGTTGCCTCACCTGCGCCGGGAGACTGGTAGAGGGCAAGGTCGATCAGTCCTCCGCGGATACATATTTCAAAGAGGATGAGAAGGCAGGCTTTGTGTTGCTCTGCCGGGCGCGGCCGTGCAGTGATCTGCGCGTTCGCACCCATCAGGCTCTGGAGATGCGGGCGCATCGGCTCGCGCACGGCCTGCCGGCTCCGTACGCCTAACTGTATGTGCACGCCAAATTTTGCAACCATTGCAGCTGAATGATCATCATCTGCCATGGAGTTGCATTCGGACGCACATCGGCATGCTGTTACGGTTTGAAGGATGCCGAACGTCTTCTGTGACCCAAGCCCCCTAACGAGTGTGGTAATCTTTCGCGCTGCAAACCCGAGGTCATTGGTGGGGTAGGCTGCGGCACGCGCTAATCAAGAGTTGCAGGAATCGTTGATTACAAACTGTTACGAAGCTTTCAGACGAAAGATCATTAGAAGATAAGGGCCAAGGAGCTCAAATACCCATGATCCGTGAGGATATTCTGCAGAAGTTCCCGGAGCTGTTCGGAACCAAGAAGGTGAACGGGCGGGAGATCGATATTGAAAACACCATTGCCACGCTCACACGAGAGCTGCGCCCCGACATCGCTGCGGCCTTAACCGCGCGTCGAGTGCTGCTGGAGTCCGACGAGCCAGTCACGAAAAAGTATGCGTGGCCGAAGTGGGAAGAGACATTCACAGATCCAGTGTCGGACAAGCCCTGGACCTTTCGACAGATTGTGCAGGGCATGATCGACAACTTCCTTGGGCGGGAAAGCGATTGGCGCTGGCGGCTCAATGACGAGGTGCCCATCCCGAATGACGTTCACCCATTGAACAACCCCGGACTGGAGCTCACCGGACCGTGGCATCCACTCGACATGGCCTTCAATGCTTTGAACAGTCCCGCACCGATGAACATGCCGGATTTTGAAGATGCCGCACCGCCGCATTTCCAGCCGGATGGCACGCCGACGAATGCGCCGGTGGGGATTTTTGCGGCCTTGCAGAACGCCAAAGAGATCCTGGAAGGCCAGTGGAATGAACGTCCGTATGAGGTGACCAAAAAAGGAAAGACGCGCTCCTACAAGATCACTACACCGCAGGGAAAGTGGCCGACGCGATTGGTTCGACCACCCAGCATCCATGTGCAGTATGACCATGTTGTGGTGGACGGCCAGCCGGCACCAGGTCTGATTGCAATCGTGGTGCTATGGGTGGCGAATAACTACGAGTCGCTCAAGCGTACCGGTACGGGCGTGTATTTCTATATTCCCAAACTGCAGACGCCACAGGAAGCGTTGATCGTGGAGAAGCTCATGTCACGGGTGGAAGCCATGATTGGAGTCCCGGCGGGCACATTCAAGATCAAGATGCTGTATGAGGAAGGAAATGCCGGACGGATGTTGGCGGCGATTGCGTGGGTACTGCGCCGTCGGCTGCTGGGGACGAACGTGGGCCGCTGGGATTACCTGGGCAGCATGATTGAGATCTGGAAGAGCGACCCGAAAGGTATCTTCCCCGATCCACAGACGATCGGCATGGCTTCTCCGAACATGATCGCCTATCAGCGCTATAACGCGCTCATGATGCTGATGGCCGGGATGAAGAACGGCGAACTCACGCAGGGCGCGCCCATTGGCGGCATGGCTGCCGTGATGATCTATCAATCCGGCGATCCCTACGGCCGCTCGAAGTATAATCCGCTGGCCCTGCGCGCCATGGTGATCGACAAGCTGCGCGAACGTGTGCTGGGCCTCATCTTCGTTCCTGACGCTCCATTGCCGGCAGGTCAACAGCCCACGCTGGATGACGTCCTCGCAAAGCGGGTGAAGGGACGATTGTACGACGTGTATCGCCAGAGCTGGGTGGCGAGCCCTGAGCCGGCCTATGTGGCCGCAGGCAATCAGCCGCTGCAAGTTGCGATGAGCGAGCTTCAGGCGATCCTCGATGCGCCGAAAGAGATCTCGGAGGTAAAGGGGAAAGCGGTGGCGAGCGTCGCCAGCGGTCTGACGGACGCCGAGCGGACTCTGTTCCAGTCCCGCGGCTTGTTGAATTCCGCGGGCAAGATTACGCCCTTGGTCGTCACCAAGGACTCACTGGACACGCCGGAAAAACTCTTTACACAGAAGCTTTGGGATGACATCTACGGCGTTCCGAAAGGCGACGTAACCATCGAGCACATTCAACATGCGTTCTACATGGCAGCGAACTACGGCTTCCAGATTCTCAATGGCAACTTCGCCGCTGCGATCGACGACTACGAACTGAAGCTGCGGTTTATGAATGATCTGGCCACTTACCGCATCAATGTGTCGTGGCTATGGACGCTTGCGTATCATCAGGCCCCGATCACCAAAGAAGGCTACATGAAGCGTCAGGCTCTCACCGAGGACGGCGTTGAATTAGCCGAGAATGCGGAGTTGATCAAGGCTGGTACCCGCTTCACCCGAGAGATGTTCGACAAGGTGTGGAATTATCACAACGAGTGGACAGCGGCGTTCTTCGCTGAACTGGATCGGCGGGGTGATCCGGGACGCTTTGACCGCAGCAAGGCGACAGTGATTATGGACTTGCTGAAGCGGCAACTGCTCTCGCCACACTACATCCAGCATAGTGCCCGTGTGCTCTTCGTGGTCGGGAGCGCGAACCCGCAGGAGCGCACGCAGATTCTGGATGCGATCTTCGATCTTTCGCGGGAGGAAGTCGTTAAGCGAGTTGAATCCGGTGCGATGAACAAGTCCGCTTTGGCCGCACACGACTACGTCTATGACATTTTCCCTGGCACAGACGAGGCGCAGCGAACGGCAACTCAATCCCGGAACAAGCCGGTCGCCACATTGTAAGTAAAGAGACGATGGCTCTGTCAGACTTGCAGTATTAAGCAGGGGAGTTTGCCTGAAGGCAAACTCCCCGCAATACACGAGCGCACAGTCGGAGTGCCGCTTCAGACTACTTCCCTTCCCTTCTCCGAAATCTGCCCTTTTACTTCACAGAACGACGGCTCTCGAATTCCAATGCATCTGCCGCTTTCGGCCCAAACGTATGCCCCCGGCTGGCATCAGAACCTAGGCGACGCCACTTTGACTCGATTACGGAAGCGGTCATGAATGGTCGCGACCGTTCATCAACTTAAGGGAGAATCAACAATGCGAAAGCTTCTATTGATAGCGACACTTTCACTTGGAACATTGGCTTGGGCTCAGGCGGCAGGTGCGGGCGCCTCCGGAAACACCGGAGCGGGTACGGGCGGCATGCAGCAAGGTTCCCAGCCAGAGGGCCAGGCCGGAACCCAGACCGGAACTCAGGGTCCAACTGGAGCCGGCACCCAGAGCGGTAACCAAGGTGAAGTCCAAGGCGGAGCCCAAGGCGGAAGCCAGACAGGAACGGAGCCCGGGAGCATGGGTGCGAACACGAGCTCGGGCGCTGCGAGCGGCACTACAAACTCCACCACAGGTAACGAGAACGGCACTGGCAACTCATCGGGCGCCAACACGCAAAAGAACGTTCCTAGCACCGAGGGAACCAGCAATGCGCCGTCGCCGAATCAACAGTCAAATCCGTCCACTGAGCCCAACAAGTGATCACACCTTTGGCATCGCTGCTTAGCAGCTGACTGTGGATTTATGCTCTGCTGGCCCGCACCGATGCGGGCCAGTGTTTTTGGCACAGAGCCGCAGAGACGCGCAGCTAGCACAGAACGGCGCAATTGCAGATTTATAGATTAAGCAAAGATGACCGGAGCCGAGCTGCGAAGGGATACTACGTTATTCCTGCGCTAGACAGAGTAGAGTAACGATGGTCAATCGATTTGCGCCTCCTCGCGTAATGTTTCCACGCTGACCTCCGGGCTGCGCCTGTGTGCATGAGCTTGCGATGATAGTACCTGTGAAAGAGGCACCTCGCGCTGTTGATGCCATTGATGCGGTGCTACACCGCGATAGGAAAGATACCAGTAGTTACCAATAACAGTGATCGTCTCCGCAATAAGCATCGCCAGAACGAGTCCAACGGCACCAACTTTGGAAGAAAAGACAAACGCGAGAGAGACATCAATAATTGCAGAGACCATCACAGTGCGTACGAATATCTTCTCGAAGCCAAAGGGCAACATTCCCTGCTGACCAACACAGAATCCTGCGGCGGTAAGTGGAATGAGCCAAGCGAGTAAGCGAATCACAGGAATTGACGCGAGATAATCGTTTCCGAGCATAACTTTGACTATCAGAGGCGCCGAAATACTCACGATCAAGCCCATGGCAAATCCCAGAGAAACGAGAATTCGCATGCTCCGAAAGGCAAGGCGTGATGCCTCACGAAAGTTGACGCCGGTGAGAATAGAGATACGGGGATAAAGAGCCTGCGTAATCGGACCAAATAGATTGCAGAACGGCCGAACAGTTTTGTCTCCACCCGAGTAGAAGCCGACAATGCGAGCGGACTGCACGGTTCCAAGAATCATGACGTTCGCGGAACCGTAAAACGTAATGATCGAGTTAACCAGGAAAAAAGACCAGGACTGAGCGATGCTTTGCCACGTTCTTGCCAGCGATGGCACCTTTATCTTCGCGTATCGAAGAGCAATCACCATACCCGCGGCAGCGGGAATCGTAGCACCTACGCCCTGGAATGCGAGTACCTTCCATGCATCTTGAGGCCCTTTCACTGTCAGCAGAACACCGACCAATGAACAGGTCTTTGCTGCCAGATCGAAAAAGGTAATGAAGCGAACACGTTCCAACCCAAGAAAAAACCAGGTCAGATTCATGCCATTCATTGTCGCAATCAGCAGTGCGGCGAAGAGAAACGCTGGCGATTCGCGGAAGATCTGAACATAATGCCCTGCAAATACTGCAAGCAGAACTACTATGCAAGCCAGCATGCCTTTGGCGGCCAGAACACTGGAGAATATTTCTGATAACTTAGCAGGGTCCTCCTGTGAAATTGCGACTTCGCGACTGGCTGATAGAGAGAACCCAAAGTTCATCAGCATCGCGGCCCAGGCCGCAAAAACCTGTGCCATAGCCACCTTTCCGAGGGCGGCTGGATGCAGGGTGCGCGCTATATACGGGATGAGAATTAATGGGAATATGTATCCCGCAAACTGGTTCGCATACAGCGCGAGCGCGTTCTCGAGCAATCGTTTCTTGTCTGAAACACGTTGGCGAGTTAGTGTCTCCAATGGGTCACCCGGCACGCTTTAACTCTCGCGCTGATCAGCGTAATTGCGAATAAATGACCGCACTCGCGGTAGAGGAGATGACGGCAGGAACGCCAATCTGCGCGACCGTTCGAAGCATGCTGTTAGGTACATACAAGATATCGCCAGGTTCAAGGATAAGATCCGGCGTTTTGCCGCGCGTAATTCGGTCGAGGTTCACCGCAGTGGGTCCGATTCCACGGTCGCTGGCATGAACAATCATTAGGTTATGAGCCGAGGTCTTGAGCGGACCACCAGCCATAGCCATCCCCTCGAGTACGCTGATCTTGCCGCGATCTATTACAAAGCCACCGGGCTTTGCGACTTCGCCCATAACGTAAATCACCGAGGCCCGTTGAACGATGACTGTATCTCCAGGCTCGAGTTGAACTTCTCTATCGCTTATCTCGCCCTTCGCGGAACGGATCGTGATCGTCTCGGCAGATTCCTCACCCTTGTGCCGTATCAACGCAGTGCTTCCTGCCAGAGGGGTAAATCCAGATGCAAGTGACACGATGTCAAGCAGCCGCTGGCTTCCATACGTGGCGTAGATGCCGGGATGGTTGACCTCGCCCAGAACAGAGATTCCCTGACTGGCAAAGGAGGAGACGATGACGTTCACCTGCGGGTAACGCAGAATGTTCGCTCTTACAAGTCTGGTTTGCAGCAGGATCGCCAGTTCGTTGGCCCGCATCCCGCCGACCCTCAGTATTCCAAGTAACGGAAAATTGATTTCTTGTTTATCAGAAACTGAGTAGGTCCCGCTGAACTCCGGCGTATCGAAGACATTCACATTCAGCACGTCTCCCTCGCCGATTTTGTAATTACCAGGCATTAGACTCGCACCTGTTGTGGCAGGCGCACTCGTGCTTGTGGATGGGCCGTTTGCGGAATTCTGGGCCGTTGAGCCTTGCAGTACGAAACCGCCTGCATTCGTGTTCTGTGCCATGCCCCAAGTAGCCGACAACGAACAGGCGATTACCGCCGCGATGCCATATCGCAAAATCCAACTAGAAGCTCTGCGGTGGAGGCTAGGACTCCTCATAGTAACCCTTCCTGTAAGCACCGTAGTAGTAAGTGTTTGGACCGGTTAAATCCATTGTGTTAATCACAGCACCGAACAGCTTGATATGAGATTGGCGCAGGACCTCAATCGCCCGCTTCAGGGCGGCACGACCGGTCTTTCCAGGCCGAACTACGACCACTGTTCCGTCCGATTGTGCCGCCAGAATTACCGCATCCGTCACAGAGAGAACTGGTGGAGTGTCGACAATAACGTATTCGAATCGCTTGCGACATTCTTCCAATAACTGACTCATCGCAGGAGAGGCGAGAAGATCTGCGGGAAGTGGCGGCCCTTTGCCACGCGCGACGTAACTTAGCATAGGCTCTTCGGGATCATTGATGATCACTTCATCGAAGGTTGCATTACCTGAGAGACAAAGGCTAAGTCCCTTATCGATGGGAGACTGAAGCAGTTGATGTAACCGGCCCAAGCGCATATCAGCATCAATCAACAAGGTACGTTTTTTGCTCTGGGCTAACATGATCGCCAGATTCGTGCTCGTAGTTGTCTTTCCCTCGGCCGGCATTGTACTTGTCACGGTAATGACGGTACAACCTCCGCCCGCCTTGGCGAGGGTAATTGCCGTGCGCAAAGCACGAAAAGCCTCGGCGCCTGCCGACCGCGGTGAATCTCTTGCGACCAGGCTCTCGCCTGAAGCGCCCCGAGCCTTCATGCTGGGGATCACTCCGAGCGTGGGCAGGCCTGAGACTTTCTCCACTTGCTCCATCGAACCGACGGTATCGTGGATATTGTGCCGAATGTAAGCAAGCACAAGCCCGACAATGCAACCGCCGAACATGCCGAGGGCCAAGACCTTGTTTCGGTGTGGCTCGGAAGGCGTGCTTGGAATCCGGGCATAGTCCACTACATCGACACCGGGAGCGCTCAGGCCAGCCACGACACCAGCCTGATTCAACTTCATGAAAAGCTGCTCATATAACTCGCGGTTCGACATCGCTTCGCGCTGAAGGATCATTAATTGAACTGCATTCCGATTTTCTGCGAACGCTCCCTGCTTTTCTAAATCCAACTTTTTCTTCAGGGTGCCCTCTACAGATGCGGCAGTAAGGTATTCGTCCCTCACTCGCTCTCTGATAGCCTCGGCCTGCTTACGGATTGAACTGTCAACTGCGTCCATCTGCGCCTTGAGTTCCGAGACGCGAGGATGCTCTGAGCCGTACTTAGCTGACGCCAAAGCGTACTGGGTCAGAAGTTGCACACGCTCGCCGTTCAGTGCAGCTAGAGACCCTTCAGGAAGCATCGCGGCAAGCAGAGCAGGATCGGCGGAGGTCGCCAATTTATAACGAGCCTCCTTCACAATGAGATCGGATTGTGCATCCGCATAGGCCTTGAGCGTCCCGGAGAGTTGGGCCTCGCTGAGGCTGGACGGCTCAGCCGAGTCGCCTCCGCCACTGCTACCGGATGATTGACCGCCCCTCAGTAATATCAGACCGGTTTTTTCCTGGTAATCAGCTAAGGCCTTCTCTGCTTTTCTCGTGTTCTCCCTTACCCCAGCAACTTGTTCTCCCAGCCAACCGGATGCCTTCATCGTAGCCTGATACTTGACACGAAAGCTTCGTTCCACATAACGATCGACAAGCGCATTCACGACTTTGGCGGACAGCTCCGGAGAATGCGTCGTAAACTTGACGTCGATCATGTCTGTTTTTTGTATCGGAGAGATGAGGAGCCTGGCGTGCCATAAACTCAGCAGGTCCGACTTACCGCTGACCGAATTCATGTCCAACGCTTTCTTGCCGTGCATGAACTCGGGATCTGACGCGAGATGCAGTTGATCCATTACTTCCAGCGCAAGTGTGTCGCTCTCGAGAATTTTCTGTTCGGTAAGCGCGCGATCGTGCAATTCTGCCGAAGGAGATGCGATGCCAAGCTCTTGCAGGCTGAGTGATTCGGAGCTATGCGGTTCCAGGTATTGCAGCTCCGCTCGAGCCGTGAATCGCGGCTTCGTGATGGAAAGGTACCCTATGCTTCCCGCTATCGCCAACCCAATGACTGCTGCCAGTACCCAGCGTTGGCTATAGAGCATCTGAAGCAGGTCGGTAAGACGGACTCCACTCTCATCGACCAGGTCCCGATCTCCATTGTCAAACGTGTTGAGACGCAGGGGCGCTGAAGAATAAGTAGAGTCTGTTGAATTGGTAGGCATTTAAGAAAGTATATCCGAGTGTTCTTCTCTCGACCAACATCTTGTGGGCGCTCAGAGAAAAAATCGAGACGAACTGAGACCTCATGACTGTTTCATGAGGTTTTAACCCTACTGAGGTACTCAAGTGCCTGCGCCTCTGATTATCAATGCCCGCGCTGGACCGCGCCATCAGTGCGCGAAGTGAGCTAAATTGAGAGATATACTCTTTCTTAGATTCCAACGACAAGCGTGCTGCAAGAGGATTCAGATCGTGGGTATTGAGACATTCGCCGTCCTTGGGGTTCCCCTCGGCCGGATTACGTTCGACGAAGCGGTTCAGCAGGTGAACGATTGGGTCGACGCTGGGCCGTCTGGCCGCCTGGTTACGTTTGCAAATGTGCACATGGTTGTCGAGGCGCAATCCGACCACAAGCTAAAGCATATGCTTCTGCAGACAGATTTGAACTGCCCTGACGGTAAGCCTCTCTCGTGGATTGGAAGGTCTTCTTATGGAGACCGTGTGTCGCAGGTTGCGGGACCGGATTTTATAAATGGGTTCTGCGAACAGTCGGCCCAGTTGGGACAGCGGCACTACATCTATGGCGGCGCGCCTAGCGTCGCGGAGCAAGCAGCAAACACCTTGAAAATCAAGTACCCCGGGTTGCAGATTGTGGGAACTTACTCTCCGCCGTTCCGTCCTCTGAGTGCCTCTGAGCAGGCTCAGGTGTGCCGGGAGATTAATGAAAGCGGGGCTCAGTTGGTATGGGTATGCCTCGGATGCCCGAAGCAAGAGAAGTGGATGTTTGAATATAGGGACCAACTCAGTGCCAAAGTGCTGCTAGGTGTCGGTCAAGCAATCGATATTCTGGCCGGCGCGAAGGACAGAGCCCCTGAGTTCTTAAGGCGTTTGGGACTGGAATGGGCCTATCGTCTGATTCGCGAACCGCGGCGATTGTGGAAACGCTATCTGGTCACGAATTTTCTCTTTTTGTTCTGGACGGGGCGGGACGCAATTTTCGGCAGACGGCCGGACCGGGGCTAGCTACGCTTTTCTGAGGAAGCCTCTCGGTTGCCTATGTCGATAGCTTCGGAGGTGCGGAGAGGCGCTTGTGAAACTTAATGCAAGGTGTTTCGATATATCGGAATGTGAGCGAGGAAAATAGAAGGGTGCTGGTAGTGAGGAGTCCCGTGCCAAGCCAGAAGTTCATGGTGCGAGGGAAAAACATCAGGAGTACGGCATGGGTGAGGTACGTTGAGTAACTAATTTTACCTAGCCAGATCACAACCTTGGGGATGCGCCGCTTGCGAAGAAGATAGAATCCCACGAAGAGCGCCCAACCACAGACGATGGACACCATTTCACTTCGAATTGTTCCCAGGTTTTGTTCGTAGGCTTTTGGATAGCGCACATGCCGTAGCCACAGGCATAACATCAAACTGAGCGCCATGGGAACCATTCCGATCAGCAACTTGCGGAGGGGCAACTCGCCCTGGAAATACTGATAAACAGCGGCGCCCGCGAAAGCGGTTACGATTAGCGCCATATCATCGCCCGAAATCGGGCGATGCACAACCAGAATTCCGGCGAGATTGACTGAAACGTAGCCAAGAGCAGCCATCCAAAGCAGAAGATACGATTGCCGCAGAAACCCTGCCAACCATATTGCCGTGCAAAGGAAATAAAAGACCAACTCGAGATTCAGTGTCCAGAAAACGCTAAGTAAATTCGGCGAGCCGAATACCTGCGGAAGCATCGTAAGATTTGCGGCGAAGCTATGAATGAAATGACTATCCGGAACCTCTAGTACTGCCGCATGTGTGACGAAGGTAAGTCCCACGCATATCAGGCAGAACCAATACAATGGAAAAAGCCGAAATACTCGATTTCCCCAGAATCCTGTTAACGAGCCGGAGCGCTGAAGGCTCATAGGGATCACAAAACCGCTTACGACAAAGAAGGCAAAAACACCGACTGGCCCAAGTGACAGGTGATGTGATGCCCATTCCGAGTAACCGCGCACGAAGTGGTCAAAGCAGTGGTGCAGGATCACGAGAAGAGCAGCAATTCCGCGGACAGCATCCAGGAAATCCAATCGGGGAGCCGTGCCCGCAGCGGGAGAGACTACGGTATGGACTTTGACGTCATTGGCAAGCACTGGCACTTATTGCTCCTGACAGAGTTATATTGGGGCTTTCGCTCTGAACATCGTCAACCGCTCGATCGCAGTGTCTGGGCTTTACGATTTATGGTTGACCTATTTGGCATCTACCCTGATTATCGATCTGCAACAAAGGCAATTGCATCGAGCGCAGGCAACGCTCTGTCGTACTTCATGTGGAATTCGATATAGCCAGCGATCGGTAAGGGACAGCTTCCGTCCCGAGGTGTGCGGCCTTCAATCCACCATGTAGGTACCAGAATTAAAGCGGGCGGTTTCTGTTTGAAGTCGGAGGCGATTTTCTCCCAAGGGCTAGGAATGGCACGCAAGAAATCCGAGCTAATCTGAAAGTACGGAGAAGAGGGTCGCGCGGAAGTGTACCAGAATAGCTCTCCACCACCTATCCCAGACCAAGCATATTGCTGTGGCTCCAACTCGCTCCGAAGCGAGAGATAGGATTGCAGACGGGCGCTGGGATGTACCAGTTCGGAAGCGGTGAGCGCGCATCTAGCGCCGCTCCAAAATAGAAGTGGTCCGATGGACAACACCGCCAAACAAGCGAATATGATTTCGCGAACTTTCTTGGGCAGAGTCGTGATATATAAGTACCCTTCAAATGCTATAGGAAGAAGGGCAAATACGAAGGGCATAAAATGATGCGCATATCCTCTGCGCGTCGCAAATCCTTCCGCTAGCCCGATGATAGCGGACGAGGAGAAGAGAATCGCAAAAACAGACCTTTGATTACGTAACGAGAGAACACCGGCGACCGCCAGCACAATTGCAAATGACATCTCCCAAAGAAAACCAACTTGTGTTTGCCAGGCGTTTAACAGCTCTTTTCCGGTGGTGGAGTTTCTGAGTTGATAATTAGCCCGCAACACCTGATCCAGGCAGGCGGTCAGAATACCTTCGTTTCGCAAAACAGATACGATAACAATTACGGTGCATGCGATTCCTGCGAGCCAGAAGAGCAAGAGAGCACGCCGCGGTTTGGCGTCGCTTTTCCCGAAAAGCATGAACAGGATAACGGGAATCGCAGCCGCTGCCGCCGTTGGTCGAATGTTTGCAGCAAATCCCAATAAGGCTCCGCTGATAAGCGACAGACAATACCTGGTAATCGTGTGCCGATGGGCACATGCGCGAATGATCGCCCCCCAACTCAGCAACACGAACAAAGCCTCCAGTGGTTCAGTGAGCACCGCAGGCGCTGAAAATAATGGGGAGAAGAATATGGCGATTCCACCCACGGCTAATGCGAGGCCCTCTCTCCTTCGCGTTCGCCCCATACAAAAAGAAAGCCAGTACAACGCTCCCGCAAAGGCTGCAATCATCACGATTCTGCCCAATGCCATCGGGATGTAACTCAGCAGGCAGGTGGCCCAATACATTCCGATTGGCTTGGTGTCCCAGAAATCGCGATAGGGAAAGAGGCCATACCGCAAACCGCGCCCCAGAACATAATAGATACTTTCATCGCTGCCCGTGATGGGGCGAAGGGCTGACACGATATTGAACAGAGCCATGATGCCAATCAGCAGAGAGAAGACTGATTCAAAAGACCATATTCTTTTCTGCTCCAAAGGAGCAGGCTCGCAGAGATCAGCGGAAGAATAATTGGTGGCTCGATCTAGTTCTGTATTCACGTTTGTATCGTTGCCATTGGTGAGGATTGGCACTGCGTCGCTCCTAACAGAGTGATTGCGGCTTTCGATTTGAACCTAACGCGCCGCGATGATGCTCGGAAAAATGAGCGCCCCCGCTAAGATACCTAGGCTGATACCTTTTGAAAATTGGGCATTTCTCTTAGGGTTGAACGGAAGCCGTTGCCTCGGTTTCCTCGCAGGATCCAAATCGACCTAGTGCGCTGCGCTGATCGCGGTCCACGTATCGCCTTAGACGGAAAATCAAATAGAGACAAGTTAGCGCGAAAAAGTTGACCTCTGCCATACCGAACGCGTCAAAGAGGCCACCGGCGGACCATGCCGAAAGCATCAGGTCCAGAAGCAGACCGAGTGCCGAGGGCAGAGAGAAAGCGTGTGTTTGTGTCGCTTCGCGGAAGGGGTACGCATCGTGTGGCAATATTGAAGCACCAGTACAGCATGGCAAGTAGGCCGATTATACCCAGTTCGCCAAACATGCCGCGATAAGAGCTGTGCCCCAAGCCGATGATCGTTACGTTCATTCGCTTGTATCTGCCGTAATTACCCGGTCCCGCTCCCAGGAAAAATTCCGGGGGCATACCGGACATGTATTTGATGAGGGCTGCCTGGTCATGCGCTCGATCGGCGTAGGAACCGGACGCTCGCAAATCCGAATTCCAGATTTCGGTGATTCTCTCGCGCGAGGTCTCGTCCCAGCGGTTCCATACGACATAGCCGACCACGCCTCCAAGAAGGACTGCGCACACCGTGGCGATCAGTACAGTATTGCGCCAGCGTGGTACGCCTATGGCTAAAGTTAAACCCGAGCAGCAAAGTCCCACGATGAGCCCGATCAGATCGGAGCGCGATGTGCTCAGATAAACGTCCACTGCCAGCAGCGTACACACAACCGCTATCGGTATACGAAATCGCGCACGAACGAATGGCAAAATGGCAAGAAGAAAAAAGATACCGATTGAGACATTACCGGCGTAGGAAGCTTTGAATGTCCCGAGGAACCAGTTCTGTCTCGATGACTGATTTATGTTCTCAACTTCAATTCCAGCCCACGCAGTCGCGCCATCGAGCGCGACCAGACCTCTCAGGTGAAGTAACAGGGCTGCACCATACAGCGGCAATCCAATTGCGAGCGGCTTGAACATCGCGCGAATCGACCCCGCGCGTATTCGAATCGTGGAAACCAAAACCGCGACGATAGCATATTGGAGATAGCGGAACATGCAGAAGAAATAGAAGCGCCATGGATCCGACTCAATCAGTGCCCAGTTGATCAAAGCGGAAACGGACGCCATCATCGCGATTACCAGCATTGCCCCCAAGCCGGGCACGGTTGCCAACATCGTATTCAGATCAGTGGCCACGGGGGGTAGAAAGATTAGCGCATAAACCACGATGGCTATATCGAAGGCGTAAATTCCCCCGGCAGCCGAGTTTCCGAAATGCAGCAGTGGAATGGTCAGCAGCGGAGTGGCAAGCACATATCCGAGGGCCTCCTGGTCATTGTGGGAGACGAAAATGCGATAGAAGAGGAAGAACGCACACGCATAGGTAGCAGCCGTTAGCAGCATCGAAGTTGCCCTTCGGCCGCCATTCGTTGCGCCACCATTTCGCTATACAAACCAATCAGGCGCGACATAATCACACTCGAATCGAATTGTGCTGCTACATGCGCTCGTGCATCGTCCCGCATTCGTTGCGCGGTGTCGCTACTCATCGAAAGGGCGCGTTGCAGGGTCGCGCTGAGCATCTCGGGATCCCCGGGATCTACAAGGTACCCCGTTTTCCCGTCTTCAATCAGCTCAGCCATTCCGGTTTTTCGCGTTCCGATCGCCAGACCTCCACTCGCGCCCGCTTCAACCGCCATGTAACCAAACGCATCGAAGTGGGATGGAAAGCAGCAAACGCCCGCACTGCGATAGACCGAGGGCAGGATGTCGCGCGGCACCGCGCCATGAATACGGACGAAAGGCGGTGTTCCGGTTGCCCCCCATCTTTTGCGGACATAACGCGAGAACTCGCTTCCTGCTCGACCGAACAAGTGGAGGGTTCCGGTCCATGCGGTTCGATTCCGGAGAAGGTCGGCGGCCTGAATCAAATCGAAGATTCCCTTTCCTTTCGTAAGCGAGCCGGCGAAGACGATGTCGTTAGGGCCCACTCCTTCAGCAGTGGCATCGGCGGCAGCAGACCATTTCTGTGTATCAATGCTGTTGTGCACAGTTGTGACTGTAGCTGTCTTTGGCAGGCGCTTGGTTACGATCGGGCGCAGATGATCCGCAACCAGTGTGATTCGGTCAGCAGCCAGCAACTCCTCTGCCTCAAACCGCTTTTGCATTCTGCGCGTGGCAGAGAGAGAGTCCTTCCAACTTGGATCTACCCATCCAGTGGCTCCGTGCATGCGGACCACCATCGGTATGCGGCGGCGGCCTTTCGCCCAGAGGTGTGATTCGCCGCGAAAGCCAGGAAATTCCACAATTTCCGCGCAATCGTCGTCAATCAATCGATCCAGGCATTCCGCTACACGACGCCGGTATGTCAACGCACACTCAACTGCCGGCCAGAGGTGGCGTTTCCATCCCCCCTGAAAAAGCTCGTCATCACACAGGCGAATGACATTTACCCCGCACTGCTTTGAAACACCAGCTCCTGCGGGAATATCTGCTGCACAGATCACAGTTACCTGGTGGCCCATGTTTGCAAGTCCGCAAGCTGTCTCATGGGTATAAGTACCGATCCCATAGGAGCGAGGCGAAGGAGGAAATTCTTTAGAGATGAGAACGATTTTCAACGCGCAATGCCCACTTTAATCAGTTTAACATTGTCGTTGGTAGCTGCTGGTATTTTAACTCCGAAAATGGCATTCTTATGAGGCGTGAATCAATTGCTGAAGGCAGCCCTATTTCAGAGAGCGAGGGACGAGTTTTTCCGCCAGGTGGCATCCAGGCGAGAGAATTCATTTCTGCGCCGGCTGCGCGGTTCTCGGAGTTGCGATGGCTCACGTTACGTTGCCTACTTCGGGAGTGCCGGTCTAGCCAACCGCCTTCGTGCGCATGTAATTGCTTCAGCCTATGCGGAGCGAACGGGCAGAACGCTCGTACCTATCTGGGCGAGTAATCAACACCTAGGATGCGTGTTTGCCGATCTGTTTGAGTTCGATGCATCGACGGCTATCAGCTTTCAAAGTATCCGCCACCTGAGTTATCTCAAGAACATCAACGCCGTCCAGGGCGACGCGTCGGACTACGCAGAAGATCTCGTGTTTTTCAAGACTCAATGGCAGGACGTCAGCTCCGAATACTTACTAGGCTCCGTCCGACCCTATTGCGACAGTTTTCGGAAGTGGTACCGGCCCCGCGCAGAAATCACTGCCTTCGTGGAATGCGCTGTTACTCTGTGGCCTCAATGCGTTCTGGGCGTCCATATCCGTCGCGGCGACTTCGTCACTCACACTGGCCAGGCGATCCCCCAGTTGCGCTACATCGCGGCTATACGCCAGTCCCTAGCGGAAATGCCGGAACGCGCCGCGGTCTTTCTGGCGAGCGATGCCTCGCCGGAACAGCTTGAAGAGATTTACGCGGCGTTTCCGGGACGAATCCTGCCGCGGGTTGAGAAGCCAGAATTTTTCGAAGGAGCGCGCGGTTCCCTTCCAGGCGCGCGTGGTTCGCTGATAGACATACTTTTACTTAGCCGTGCATCCAGACTGATACTCACACCTGGCTCCACCTTTGGTGAATTTGCGGCGCAAATCAGTAACGCTCCGGTTCAATATGCATAGCCTTGCAGAGGGGAGGCATGCACGATGAAGTTGGTCATCCATCAGATTTCTTCCTTGCTCTATCGAATCCGCGTAGGCGGAATCGGGCAGTTCGCCCGCGACTTCGAGGAGATATTGGCGGCTCGCTGCAATAAGCGCACGACCGGCTCCTCGATCCATCGAATAGGTGACCCAGAAGCGAATTTCCGCATTCTATATATTCACTCCGGCTGGGCCATCTACAACGTCGGACTCCTGTGGTTCTCGCAGCTTCCGGGCGTCTCCTGCACCATGATCGCACTAGAGGAATTCCTCAGCGATCCTGCGATTCAAGCCGAATACAACGTTCTGTTTTTCGGATACGCGTACATCATGGAACTTGCCGAACACATAAGTTTCACCCGGCCAGCGTATGTCTGCGTCCATGATCCCCTGGAACTGTTCTATGAGGTCCCGACCTGGAAAGATTCAGCGCCCTATCCCAGGGTCATCGAGCGGTTGAAGGGGCAGGAGAAGGTCATTTGTATCTCGCGCGAGGTTCAAGGCCATTTGGCGGCTGCCGGAGTTGAGGCTCAGTGCGTTCCTACCACTTCGCTGCTTCCTGCCGTTAATCCCTCTCACATCGACAACACTGCATCGCGCCCCCTGCTCGCAATTACAGTGGGCCGCATCTACCGCCGGAAGCGCTTCGAGATGTTCAATGCAATCGAGCGTGCCTGCCAAAAACGTGGAATTGCCATCGCCTTCCGTCCCAAGTGGGATCGCTCTCCGTTGCCGGATGAACAATATATTGCACTGCTGGACGCAGCAGATGTTTACATTGTGACTTCATTTCAGGAGGGAGGTCCATTACCTGCCATGGATGCGATGCGTCGTGGAGCGATCGTTCTCTCCACTCATGTTGGGCAGATGCCGGAGATCATCGAAGATGGCGTGAGCGGATTCCTATGCAACACAGTGGAGGAGTTCATGCAGCGCCTTGCGGCGTTGTCCCACGATCCCGCCCTGCGTCAGCGGATGCGCCACCAATCGCTGAGGCGCATCCTCGATGTTCGATCTCAGGCAACTATAGGCGACGCTCTCATGCGAGCTCTCGATTTGCCTTTGACGTAGCCTTCCCTGCCTGACTTGCATCGGCAAGCCGGTCGAATTTCTGTGCAATCCTCTCCGCGAGAGCATCCCATGACAGCTCTGCGGCACGCTGCAAAGCGCCCTGCGAGAGTTTGCCTAACAGATCAGGATGCTGGTTGAGGCGATTCAGTGCAGAGTGAAAGCCGCGAACACTGGTTTCAAAATCAGCCAATGGCACCTTAATGCCGCAGTCAGCAGTAACGGCGACGCCCATTCCGCAGGCATCATGGCATATTACCGGAATGCCCATCGACAGCGCTTCCATCACTACGTGCGGCGTTCCTTCCTGCAAGCTGCTGTGTACGAACACATCGGCGCACTTCATGAGTTCCAGCGCCTTATGGTGCGGCAGGATTCCAACCCAATCGATCTCCTCCAACCCAAGCTGGCGTGCGAGTTGCTTCCATTGCGCGGTTTTAATTCCCTCGCCAAGAACTGTCAATCGGGGTCTAACCGCGCGGTCGATCCGAGACAGTGCGTGGAGAAGAATTGGAAGACACTTAAGATCGATGTGACCGCCGCTCCAGCAAAGGTGGAGCGGCACGCCTGCTCTTCGCTCACGAAGGCGCGTGTCATTTCTCAGTTCAGTGCCGGTCTCAAGCATGGCCTCCGGCGCGGCTCCCCAGCGTGCAATCATCTTCATCGCGGAATCGCCGACTGCCCAGATATGGGAAGCTCTTCGCGCGGCTTTGCGGCTCCGCCCGCCAAGTTGCATTTGCAGACAGTTCACCACGTTGCGCATGCCATAAAAAAGCCTGCCGCGCATGCTCATCTGACTAAAGTACGGCCAGGGCATATTGGATGCTCCGCCGACGGGTCCCCACACAAATGGCACCGGCATCGACGACAGATAACCTGGCTCACGATAACCGATCATGTTGAGTTGGTAAGTAAAATCAAATGGCTGGCGTTCATGCAGTTGGCCTGCAACCTTGCGTGCCGCCCTTTGCCAGGCGCGATAGCCCCAGTAGTAGAAGACCCACAGACCCTTATCGTGAAGCCACTGATAAACTCGAGCAGAAGGAGGGTGCTCCACCGCAACAAAGGTGACGCCCGGAATGGGGCCGTGCTCGCGCAAGTACCCCGCCACCTCGGCGCCCCACTCAAGCTTGTGGTCGCGAGCACCGTATAATACCGTTACGTCGTGATAACGCCCAAGCCTTCGAGTAATATTCCAACCCACAGCCGCTTCACCTCCGCTCGCCGGAGAGGTCGCGTACGCAGACACTAGGACCCGGAGTCGTGATCGCTGATTCATTGATATACTCTTAAGAAATATTGCGCCGATCTTCCGGGTGACGACACGAATTCACACGGAACTTGATCTGTAACTGCCGTATGAGAGACGTGTATCAGTTAAGGACGTTGAGGTATTTTATCATGCTGCGGCTGACGATTTAGGTGCACCGAAGCGTCCCTTCGAAGCTCTTTTTCCGGCATGACCTGCTTACCTCTTAGAATCGAAACGAAAAGAGACTTATATTGCGCGCGGTTACACTCACAATGCCGGTTTTCAACGCGATGCCGTATCTGCCGGATGCGGTGCACAGCGTTTTGCAGCAAACTTGCGCCGGCCTTAAAGTGCTGATTATTGACGACGGCTCATCCGACGGCTCTTCGGAATTTCTGGATTCCATTCGTGATCCCCGCGTTACCGTGATTCATCAAACAAACTCAGGCCTTGGCACCACGCTGAATCGGCTGGTTCAACTCTGCGAGACGCCATACTTCGCCCGCATGGACGCCGATGACCTCTGTGATCCTCGCCGAATCGAATTGCAACTGGCATATCTGAATGCTCACCCGGAAGTAGTGATGCTTGGAACCCAGATCCGTTTCACTGCGGCAGGAAAAACGGTGAAAGCCGGACTGGCGCCGCTTGACCATGAGGGTATTCACCAGCGACTTCTCAACGGCAAGGCCGGGGTTTGCCACCCTTCGATTGTCTTTCGAACTCGTGTAGCACGTGATATTGGAGGGTATCGCATCTCTGGTGCTGGGGAAGACATCGACTTCTGCCTGCGAATGTGCGAGCAAGGTAAGGTCGCCAACCTTCCGGAGATTCTTTACTCTTACCGCATAACCCGATCCTCAATAGGTATAAGTCAAAGACCTGAGCTCGCCCGCGGCTATGAGTTCGCAACTTTGTGCGCCAAGTTGCGGAGCCAGTCCTTACCCGAACCCAGCTTCGAAGAGTTCGCCCACAAATGGGAGCATCGCCCCTGGCAGATGCGGTTATTCGAGCGCGTCGATGCCGCTGCAGAATCGCATTACCGGCGCGGCATCATCAGTTCCGCCGAGGGCCGCCCAGCTACTGGAGCATTGCATACGGCCTTCGCAGCATTCTTACGTCCAAAAGCTGCGGTGAATCGAGTCGCACGAATCCTAAGGCATAAAGGAGGACTGCAGTGAAACGAGTACTCCGGGCTTCGCTTCGCAATCTATGGCAGGTCGTGTATCGTTACTACGCTGTTCGCGGCCGTGTCACTCTTGGCAGCAAGGTGCATATCGGCATTGGAACGATCATCGACTCCACCCATGGTTTTCGGATAGCCGATGACGTTTACATTGGAAAGTATTGCAGCATCGAGTGCAATGGAAGCATCGGCAGTGGCACCATGCTCGCCAACCAGGTCGGCTTGGTCGGGCGCCTCGATCATGATTTCCGCACCGTCGGCAAAACGGTCCGGGCAAGTCCCTGGATTGGCGATCCTGATTTCAACCATCCCCCGTCCGTCGCTGACATCGACATCGGCGAGGATTGCTGGATCGGATTCGGAGCAATCCTGCTTTCCGGCATTCAGATTGGAAGGGGTGCCATTGTCGCCGCCGGCTCTGTCGTGACTCGAGACGTGCCACCGTATGCGATTGTTGGCGGGACCCCTGCGAAGATACTAGGCGAGCGATTTACTCCGGAACAGCAGCAGCGCCATGAGGCACTGCTGAGCGGCGCCGCTCAGTAGTGGCAGCCTGCATTGTTATATCGCACAAGGGTCCCGCCGCAGGCCAAGTCGAATTCAATCCACTGGAAGTTTCTCTCGAGAGGGCCAAGTGACCGACAGTAACGTTCAATTCAGCGTCATTATTCCGCTCTACAACAAAGAGCACTTCGTCGCTCGCTGTATTAATTCTGTGCTGGCCCAAACGCGGCAAAACTTCGAGATCATCGTGGTCGACGATGGCTCTACCGATCGCGGACCAGAGGTCGTCCGCGCAATGACTGACAGTCGAATTCGCTTTGTGCAACAGGAGAATGGCGGTGCTTCTTCGGCGCGGAACCGCGGTGCGATGGAAGCCTCATTCGATCTCCTGGCCTTCCTCGATGCAGACGATGAATACTTACCTCGTCATCTGGAAGCCGTCGAAGAGCTGGTTGTTAGGTATCCGCAGGCAGGAGCCTATGGCACCGCATCCTGGTTCCTTAAGGCCAATGGATCGGTTCGTTACGTTGCGAACAGGCGCGCTTTAAATGGCCGCTACGAAGGCATGGTCACTAATTTCTTCGCCGGTGGAGAGATCCTCTGGTGCTGCTCTGGTGTCGTCCGCAAAGATGTATTCAATCAGGTCGGGGGCTTCGATCTGCAACTCAAAAATGGCCAGGATCAGGATTTGTGGTTCAGAATCGCGGCGGTCTCCTCGTTCGCCTATACAAATGACCCACAAGTCATCTGGCATCTGGGAGTACCGGGCAGCCTCTCCAAGTCGGGGGCACAATCATTTCGCGCGAACCGGGTTCTCGCCAATCACGACCGGCTCATTGCATCTTCCCTTTCCGCCCAACGCAAGAGCGGTATTCGAGAATACGTTCGCAGATCTTTAATCTCAGCTATGGCGGCTTCTACCGTAAGAGGCTTCCCCGAGTACACACAGGAGCTCTTCGCAGAATATAAGAAGCGCTTCGGCGACACACTGCAATTCAGGCTTATTCGCCCGTTCTTACGATCTCGATGGTTCTGCCGATTGTTATTAAACCGCCGGCGAGTCAAAGCGATGATGGGCTATCTCTGGTACACCTACTGCCGCCCACCAGCGTGGCTCACATCCCGTCGCGGAGAGCCGCGACCGGGATGCTAGCTCTCTGTTGAGGACGGACTAGAATACGCGGCCCAGCGCAAAGAACCACGTGTGATGTCCTGTATCTCCGACACTTCCGCCGAAGAACAAGGGGCCGAAAGCGGTCCGCGCGATTACCCCTGCCGTTCCATCGTTGGGAAGTCTGCTGACGCCCGGAGCGTGGTACATCTTCCCAAGCTCATAAAACGTAGTGGCGTAGAGGCCGTTGCCGAGGAATGGCGGGAGGAGGAGCAGTTTGTGCAGGTATCCCGCGCGGAAGAGAAAATACTGATCTCCGCGAACCTCGTTCTGGCCGTAAGCCAGCAACCCGGCGGGCCCTCCGAGGAGGTACTGAGGAAGACCGGTGCGATCGTAGCCAAGCGTGGAGCCTCCCTGAACGCGCAGGAAAACAGAAGCCGGCGGAGAGATGGTTTTGAAGAACTCGGATATCAGATCCAGAGTTGGAAACGCGTTGGGCGCTCCCGGGCTCTTATCCATCCAGTGGAAATTCAACTCCCCTGCGTAACCCCGGCGCGGAATGATCGGATCGTCTAAATGGTCGGTGCGAAAACGTAACCGCGAATCTCTGACTCCTCCCTCAACGGATGGGAATTGCGGAGTACCCAGCTTTATGCGCGCATTCAGATGTCCGATTTCGTAACCGGCGCGAAGTTCGCTGAAACGGCTAAACGCATAGCCGACGTCAGCCCCAACTTTTTCCATGGCCAGGCGATAGTCCGCCTCAGGATTGTTGTAGGAATAGATCCAAAGTGCGGCGTTGCTTGCACTCGCGCGTGGCGCATAGAACCACTTGGTAGTCTGGTTGAACTTCTTGTAAAACTCGCCGTCAATCCCATAAGTGCTTCCTGCCTCAAAATCCATACGCAATTCCGAGCCGAAGCCGGCGATGTCGAGAAACGTTAATCGTCCTCCCATCGTGAAGGTGACGTTGTCGGGCTCTGTGCCGTTTATCACAAAGAAGGGTTGCAGAACGGGTGGCGCATAGTTCTTTTCCTGGACGGTGACCTGCAGGCCTGTTTCGCCATCATTCTGGGTCAAATAATAAGAAGCGCTGCTGAATCTGCCAACTCCGGTCAAGCGGGTTAAATAGGTGTCCAGCATGGGCGTGTCGATCGGCTTGCCCACCAAGGGCTGAAGAAACTTTTCGATCTTTTGGTCCGCATTGTTGCTGGTTCCTTCCACT
Organism: uncultured Acidobacteriota bacterium; assembly: GCA_963738165.1. Lineage (GTDB taxonomy): Bacteria > Acidobacteriota > Terriglobia > Terriglobales > Acidobacteriaceae > TOLSYN. The sequence goes on along the minus strand of CAVTVE010000002.1, from coordinate 13,522 downwards.
CTCACAAATTGCGGAACGCCCACGGCTCCTCTCTTGCGCGCATTGCGCTGAGCCACGTATTCGTCCCATGCGGCTTGATCGAGCGAATAAGGCTGCAAAATTTTGGCCTTGTCCTCTGCCGCTTGCATTCCCTTCTGGATGATCGCTTCCGCCTTGTCGTAGTCCAAAGTGTTGAAGTTCTGAACATCCACTTTGACAACGAGGTCCGCCTCCTCCATCCCACGGATCTCTGTTTTGGCGATGCCGATATCGATTGAGCGTCCGAGGACACTGAAGAGGGACTGGATTTGATTCGCGGTGATGGGAGAGACCTGGAGATGAACCGCGATGACCACGTCGGGCCCCATCTTTCGTACAAGGTCTGTAGGCAGGTTGTCCACCAAAGCGCCATCCACGTACAAGCGGTCCCCCTCGCGGACAGGAGCGAAGATTCCTGGCAGGGACATCGTGGACCGCATAGCCAGACCAATCGGGCCGTGGTCGAACACATGGGCTTTTCCTGAAACCAACTCGGTGGATACGCAGCGAAAGGGGATGGGTAGGTCGTCGAATGATTTCACGGATGAGTAGGCGAGTGTTTCCTGGTCAATCACGAGGCCGATTTGATGTCCCGCATTCAATCCGGATGGGAGGGACGCCCCGTGTTTGAACCCAATGACCAAATCGTCTTGAACCGCGCGCACATCCTCCTTACGGCGGAAAGAGAGGTCCTCGTAGGGCGTTCCGCCGCCGATAATAAGCGGCCAGTCCATTCCTTTGACGAGGGTTTCGAGTTGATCTGGGCTCTTGCCGATTGCGTACATGCCTCCCACTAAGCCACCCATGCTGGTTCCGGCGATATAGTCGACTGGAATGTGATGTTGCTCAAACCACCTGAGCACTCCGATGTGGGCCAACCCGAGCGCTCCGCCGCCTTCGAGCGCAACCCCGATCGTCATCCGCTTGGAGGCCGCTGGTGCGCTCTGGGCAACGGCGATGAGCGGAGACATCACAACGAGTAGAGCGAGTCCGACCCTCAGCGAAGTGTAATAAGAACGCCAGCGAGCGGCTACAAGTTGACAGGTGCTACCCATGGTAACCTCCGGTTTCTTCTACTTCCACTCAGAATCCAATTCGGCCCGCTCGAATCACCGCAGAAAAATCAGGCGACCGATTCGCCGCCTGGGCCGCTGCATTGATATGCTCACGCTGCTTCAAATCTGGAAATGAAAGCCCACCAGTGACCAGGCGTCCCCGATCGTATAGCAACTTGTCCAGCGTACCGTTCACTATGAATTGGTAGTTCCATGACTGCGGGTCGGGAAGATCAGCAGCAAGCTGTTTGTTGAGCGTTGTCGTACAGTTTCTTGTCAGCTGGTTGTACCACTCGGGATGATCTTTCAATTTGTTCAGGTAGGCGACATAGGTGAGGAACATGGCCTGCGCTGTTGCCGGTCGCAACCGGGTGCGGTACATGTACACTTCCTCATCTTTGCGATAGTTGGTGCGCAATCGAATCACGTCGCGCTCATCCGCCGTAACAAAAATCAGCTCGTATTGACGAAAACATCCGAGAATTGGAGAGTACGATTGACCAGCTCTGTAGCGCGCCTCGATTGAGAATGCGACATGATCGTTGTCTCCAAATTGAAAGCTGAGAATCGGGTGGCTCGCCCAGCGCAGCCCCCAGTTCGTCAGGAACAGGTCGGCCCCCCGAATCTGTGAAAGATAGAGTGTGCGGTCGCTCCAGCAATTCGAGTAGTCGGTTTCGCTGCGATAATCGCAGTTGCGCAAATTGTGAATCGTAACCCGATCTCCGTCCACTTCAGCCCAGGCTGTTCGGTCAACGTCAGGTTGCCAATCCCCACGGTTCGAGGGTTTTAGGTTGAGCCACCATGCGAGCACGGCACAAAAGGCCATGAAGCACAGGGCTGCAGCCCAAAGGGATCGTTTGAACTTGAGTAGAATCGTGAAGATTCCAAGGACATAGATCACAGCCACGGGAATTCGTAATGCAGTAATCCGAAGATCGACGTAAAGAGCTGCCACCGCCCACATGGTAAGCAGCGCGAGAATAAACCACATCATTGCGATTCCAATCCCACGCAGCACTCTCAACCAAGTCGGCATTCCGTTTTGCGCTTTCATTCAAACATTTGGGTGTAGCAGGTCTGGCGAACGCAACGATATTGTTGTCTGCTATTACGCATGCGTTCAACGTACCTTCGCAAATCGACAGATGGGCTCCGCTGACCACCTACTCCTCGTGGCCCCGCGCACAGGAAACTTGTTGCAACGGGCTGCCTGGCATTGTGGACTGCCCACCAATCGCCAAGGGACTTCACCCTAAGCGCCTCGTAGGCTGAGTGAGCATTCCAGGAATCTCAACTAGTAAAACTGCCAGTCCGCACAGAAATCGTCCGGTGTTACCGTTGATGGCGCAGTCCGAATATCTGAGCAGAGGAGTGCATATGTGTAAGCGCATCGATATTTTCGGGGTGTTGCTGTTGATGCTTACAGTATCGGCTTGCAATACGAAATCAACCAACACTTCAGAGAACCAGCCACCTAACACGAATAATCAACAAGCCGCTGCGAACCAACCGACGCCTCCAGCAAGTGCGCCTGCTACTCCAACGCCTGAAACTCCAACACCTGCCACTCCAACGCCTGCGCCTCCAGCGGAGGCTGAGAAGACTCCTCCACCACCTCCGGCGCCGATTGTGCTGCCAGCCGGCACCACACTAACGGTGCATGTCTCGGAGGCGATTAACACCAAGACAGCAAAAGAGGGAGACGTCTTCACCGGAACGACGGCCTCGCCAATCAGCGTGCATGGCAAGGTTGTCGTCCCAAGAGGAGCTCATGTCGAAGGTGTCGTGGTGCAGTCCAAAAGCCCTGGCAAGTTCAAGGGTGAGGGCACACTGTCTGTCAAATTGACCACTCTGACGACTAAGGGCGCTTCGCATCAAATCGATACCGCCCCGCAGACCTTGACTCTCAAGGGAAAGGGAAAGCGCACCGCGGTTGTTGCCGGCGGGGGTACTGCAGGTGGCGCCCTGATTGGAGGTCTTGCAGGAGGAGGGAAAGGTGCAGCGATCGGCGCATTGCTTGGAGGCGGCGCTGGCGCAGCGGGCGCAGGCCTTACCGGGAACAAGGAGCTGGAAATTCCGGCCGAATCCGCTCTCAGTTTTCGCTTGCAGCAACCGTTAACCTTCGACTCGGGAACACGTGAGAACGCAAGCAAGTGAGCGCTCCCAATGACGGGGAACGGCCAAACAATTAAAGTGGGTTGTGGTGCGGCGCAGAACTGTCAAACGGAGGCAAAAATGTCTGGCGGAGGCTAGAGGGCGATCTTCGAACTCTGATCGCCTCCGGTTTCGAGTTCCCAATCGTGAGCTGTCAGCCGCAAGTTATTCATCGATCGCGTTGAGCGGGCGGACCGCACTTGGGCCCGTCTGGATTCTTCCCCCCCCCGCGAAAGCCGTGTCGTCTAAATCATGCGTTGGGCGCGAGAGCACTGATCCGCGCCCAACGATTAAGAGCTCTCACCTGACCGATAACACCGGGCAATGAGCTTGCAGATGAATCTGCATGCTACAGTCCGGTGCCTCTAGTGGAGAGCCCATCACAATTACATCCGCATCGTGTTCTGCCGCAGTATCAATGATCCCGTTCGCTACCGGCCCAATTGCGATGATCGGCTCGACGCCGCACAAATGGGCATCGGCTGGCAGTAGATTGAGCAGCTTTCCCTCGAAAGCAGCCTCTACAAGCCAGTCGGACGAAACCTCGCGGGTATCAACGTACACCAGCATGAGATGTGAGTCCTTCTTCTTCGCCAACGACAAGGCATAAGGTAGAGCACGCAACGAAGCTGGAGAAAAATCCGTCGCATATAGTATCCGCTCAAGTCGTTCGGCTACATGCGCTCGCATCCGCTCTCCAGCCGTGAGCACAGGACATGGTGCTTCAGACAAGATCTGGCCCGTGACCGAGCCAAGTCCGGGCAACTTTCCCAGACCACGTGTGCCGAGCGCAATCAGATCAATGTCCTTGCAACGGCAAGGTCTATCAGGGTTTCGGCAATAGGGCCGCGGGCCACCCAGGCCTCAAATTGAACGCCTGTAATCGGGTGCTCACCCAGAAAGGCAGTCATTTTTGTCTGAATGCCTTGGCTCTCGCGAGATTCGGCAAGCGGCGCAATTTCATCTTGTTCCGGTGATATTACATGCACCAGGCGAACAGTGGCGCCATGAAGTTCCGCAACTGCACGGAGACACTCCAGTGCGGACGCGGAACATTGCGAAAAATCTGTCGCGAAGAGGATGTTCTTGAATTTGGGGTAAACAGCTTGCGGTTGTTCTTTGACCAAAGTGTACATAGGACACCTCCTACCGGAGACTTGTCCATTTATAGGATAGGTCTATGGCAAGACCGTCTCAGTGATAAGGGTCACCTGGCGGCGTGATAAAGAATCCTGTCCGCGATAAGCCAGCTATCGTGAACCAGCACGGCTGCAGATTTCGCTTTGTCCGGTTCATCAGCTAGCACGCTCCGCCTCACCTGTGAGTATCAGAGCTGGCAATCCCGTGAGCAAGCTTGGCGGCCGTAGTGAACGCCTGAAGTGCGGCCTTGTTATGAATCACGAGTGTCGAGCCTTTTAACTGCGCGATACGCTGCACTTTCATCTCGCCAAACAATCGCGTCACCGTCTCACGCGAGGTTCCAATCATCTCGGCAATTTCCTCGTGGGTCAGGGAGAGCTTGATGCGTGTTTCTGTTTTGGCGTTCTCGCCGTTTCTTGCCATCCATTCCAGTAGCAGTTTCGCAAGCCTTTCTGCCGCCGAGTGTGACAGCATGAGGGAACGAAGATTGCGGCATACGGCGTAGTATTTCTCAGCCAACTGCTCGGCCACGCGCAAGCACACCTCGTGGTTTTCCCTCAGAAAACGTAGAAAATCGGAGCTCTTTACAAAGGTGATCTGGCAGGGCTCTACCGTTTCGGCCGTCAGTTCATACGGCTTGCCGGTAATCGAGGCACTCAATCCCAGTACCTCCCCGGCCTCGGCAATCTTCAGGATCAACGTTTTGCCGTCTGCAGCGCAATTCGAGAGCTTCACGCGCCCTTTGCATAAAACAAAGATCCCATGCGGCTCTTGGCCTTCCAAAAACAGCACTGCGCCTGCTGGATATGCAGCGACGAACTTGATGGATTCAAACGCTTTCAGTGCAGTCACAGGCAGATCACAAAAGTTGTGCTCCGCCCGCATCGTGCAACTAAGGCAGTTCTCGATGATGTCCAAACCGTATGGCGAGGGCATCAGTCCTCCCGACTCTTTTCTCGATCCGTAAAATATCCACCCCAAAAAGCAGAACAGTACTGCTTCCGGACTGCTTCCGGTTCAAAGGTAATGACAAAGATGCGCACATGCGACAAGTGCGTTGATCACAGTTGGCCACGGTCACAGCGGGGACAGATCCAGAACGCCGCGTCACACCTGTTACAAGCCCGCTGCCGGAGAACAACATCGCCATGAATCGCCATCCACCTTAGCTTGCACTGCGCTTAAGACTTTCCGCAGTCGCGGTGTTCTCCTCCGAGCTCCATCTCTCAGGCGGCCACAAACGTAAAGGTTTATGGCACCCGAGATGGCGTAAATCCAAGCATGTGTTTTCAACTACTTAGACAGGAGCTGGCACGAGGGGTTTGTGGCTAGACCGAGAGTGTCGAGAACGTCGACGTTTGGGGCGTCATCGCTACGGACGGAGCCGCTCGCAATCGGCCGTTGTCGCGTTCCACATCGGCTTCCCAGAACCCAACTTCGGCCCGGATCACCCCGTCCTCCAGCCGAATACCTGGTACTAGTTGCGACCGTGATCACTTCCGACTGTCCAGGAATGGCAGTGCGGAAACAGCTCAAACCTGCTCGTTCAGTCGGTGTTGTTCGAAGAGAACTTTGTAGCCGCGCTGGAAGGACTGCAGGTGATTTCGCAGTGCCTCGCGCGCTTTGGTGGGGTTGTGCTGCCGGACAGCTTCCAGAATCTTGATGTGGCCACGCAGCGCATTTTCCCTTCCCTCTTCCAAAAGCAGGCTCTTCGTGATCAACTCCATCGTCTGCTCGCGCACGCTCGAAAGGATCTGGTTGAGGACTTCGTTCTTTGCGGCTATTGCCATCGTAAGGTGGAAAGATACATCAAGCTTTGAGAACTCTTCGGAGTCGTGGACCGAAATCCTCATCTTCTCCACCAGCAGTTCTATCTCATCCAGTTCTTCCGGCGTCACGCGTTCAGCGCACAATCCAGCAACTTCGGTCCCAAGGATCAGACGAACGTCAGCGAATTCGCGCAATGCTTTTTCGCTGGTAAGCACGCCGCTATTCAGCCAGGAGCTTGTGAAGTAGGCCGAAGGCTGCTCGGAAACATAACTTCCCCCACCCGCCCGCACGCGAATCAGGCCAATGAAGGCCAACGAACTGAGCGCCTCGCGCAGGCTGGAACGGCCGATATTGAAGGCTTTGCAGAGCTCTGCTTCGGAGGGGAGCTTAGCACCGGGCTGCCAGTCACCTGCCGTGATACGGGCCGCAAGGCGCTTGGCCACTTGTTCGCTCAAAGTAGCGCGGGGTAACGGATCGAGACTATCCAACAATTTAGAAGGCATTGGCTTTCAACAGAATCAGACTAGCCCGAAAAAACCATCCAGTCAATCAGATTGTCCGCTTGTCAGACAAGCTGATATGTAGTAATGTTTCTCCACTCAGCCAACTCGGTGCCCGCCGGATCCGGCGGCGCTTTGGGGAATAGGGTCAGATCTGACAAGCCCGATCCCTGCTGGCCTGCGACGGAGGTTCCACTGAACTCGTTCACTGTTCCACCACCTACAAGCAAAAGACCTACACCGTCCTCCAAGTCAGATATAGAGGGCGTGGCGGTCGTCGTTCCTGCAAGCACCCCCAGCCCATCCCCCAAGCCTAGCCCCAACTACCTCGTATCTGCCTTGGTGGTTGCAGCTGGTGTGATCGCCGCAATCGTGATCCTGAGACTTCCGGCTCTCTCCACGCCTTGGTCGCAGAGTTACAATCCCACGGGAAACTGGATCTTCTCCACGGTGCTGGCTGCGCTCCCCGTTCTGGTCTTGCTGGGAACGCTTGGCGTCCTTCGCGTCAAGGCGCACTTTGCCGCGCTGCTTGGTCTGCTGACAGCATTGATTGTCGCCCTGTTTTTCTTCCATATGCCGACGCCGCTGGCTCTGAAGGGTGCAGTTTATGGAGCCGGCTACGGTCTCTTCCCGATCTGCTGGATCATCGTTCCGGTGATCTTCATGTACCAGCTGACGGTTCAGTCGGGCCGCTTCAAGATGTTGCAGGAAAGTCTGATGAGCGTGACAGAAGACAGCCGCATGCAGTTGCTGCTGATCGCTTTCTGCCTGGGCGCGTTTTTTGAAGGCGCATCAGGCTTCGGCACTCCGGTTGCCGTTTGCGGAGCCTTGTTGATTGGTCTCGGCTTCAAACCACTCCAGGCGGCAGGTCTCGCCTTGCTGGCGAATACCGCCCCGGTAGCGTTTGGCGCATTGGGCATTCCGGTGATCGCGCTTCAGGGCGTTACCGGGTTGGACATGCTGCATTTGACCACAACGGTTGCGCGCATCCTAACTCCGTTCTGCTTCATCGTGCCGTTCTGGCTCATCTGGGCCTATGTTGGCTTCAGAAAGATGCTGGAAGTTTGGCCCGCTATTCTGCTGGCTGGGGGAACCTTCGGCCTCACACAGTTGGCCGTGGCGACCTTCAACGGACCGGCCCTGGTAGACGTTATCGCCTCGGTCGTCACTTTGTTGGTCCTGATTGTCTTCCTGATGTTCTGGAAGCCCAAGACCATCATCCGGGCCGATGGCAAGGAGGTCACCAGGCACGCCAGAGCCGAACACGGCAACACTCCGGGCAAGGTCTTCCAGGCTTGGCTGCCTTGGCTGGTACTCAGCGTACTTGTTTTTGTGTGGGGCATGCCGCAGTTCGAGCACGCGGTGGCTGGCACTACGGTTAAGTTCCCGGTTACAGGTCTCCATCAATTGGTGCAGCGCATGCCTCCGGTGGCGGCGAGGGCCACCACGGAACCAGCCGTATTCAGCTTGAATTGGCTGTCCGCAACCGGCACCTCGATCATGCTGGCTGCGGCCATTTCCGGTCTGCTCATGGGCATCGGTCCGATTGGTATTGCCAAAACGTTTTTCAAGACACTGTTCAGCGTCCGCTTCACCCTAGTTACGATCTCGGCCATGCTCGCACTGGGCTTCATCACACGCTACTGCGGAATGGACGTGACACTGGGTCTGGCTTTTGCCCGTACCGGCCACTTCTATCCCTTTTTCGGCACTCTGGTGGGCTGGCTGGGTACAGCCTCTACGGGATCGGACACGTCCGCCAACGTACTTTTTGGCAGCTTGCAGAAGATTACGGCGGCGCAGATTGGTGTCGTGCCTACCCTCATGGCATCTGCAAACACGGCGGGTGGCGTGATGGCCAAAATGATAGCGGCACAGAGCATCGTTGTTGCCAGCACGGCGACACAGTCCTATGGCAAAGAAGGCAGCATCCTACGCTTTGTCCTTCCCCACAGCTTAGCTCTAGCCTGCCTGGCGGGATTACTGGTGTATCTGATGGCTTATGTCTCGCCGTTCATTAACTTGGTGGTTCGCTAGACAAGAGAAAGCAGTGTCTGTTGTGTGTTTGGGGATGAATCGCAGTCTCCCTTGGCGGGAGACTGCGATTTCCGGAGACTTATTCGTGGTGGCCTGGAGGTTTCATGAGCGCCGTAACAGAGTGTTCCACAATGCTTGAGTCATTTAAGGCGCGTGCGGAAGCCGTCAGCGCGCAGGTTGAGAAGGTTGCAAACAAGGTGTTGGCGTTGGAACTGATCGTCCGCCTGTTGCACCAGGAGAGTGTGGACGACAAGCCAAACTTGCGTGCCGTATGGGCCGAAAGTCCGATGGTCGGCGATACCGAAAAGAAGTTACTGAAAAGCGCAGTACCGGGGCTGGTGTTCGATGTTACGCGCGAGATGGCGGCTGACGCCAAGGTCGGCATCAGCCAGATGGATTGGGCGATAGCCAACACCGGCAGCTTGGTGCAGCGTGCGGATGCGGTGGACAAGCGCCTGGTCTCTACCTTGCCGCTGTTGCATATCGCCATCGTTTCGACCTCGGCGCTGGTGCCGGATCTGCCCACGCTGCTCAACCGAATTGATCCGCGCGACTCAGCGTATCTTTCGTTCATCACCGGGCCCAGCCGCACAGCCGATATCGAACGCGTGCTGACCATCGGCGTGCATGGTCCCGAGCGTCTCATCATTGTCATGGTGGATGAATTGGAGGTTGCGGCGTGAACAAAGAATTCAAGCAATCCATTCTCGACGCACTCGCCAATCCGAACCTCACTGGCGCGCTCGGACGATTCTCCGAGGCGTATCGAGGCAGCCGCGCCAAGGCATATGAAGGCGTTGACTTCGAAGCCGTGCGTACCCAGATCGCCGGGATCAAGTCTTCCGCCGCCGCGCACTTCGACGAACTCGCAGAGAAGTTTGTCCGCATAGCCGAAGCCCGCGGGACCAAGGTTTTCCGCGCCAGCAATCCGCAGGAGGTAAAGGACTACATTCTCCACCTCGCCCAGGAGCGCGGCGTCAAGAGCATCGTGAAATCGAAGTCGATGGCGTCGGAGGAGATTCATCTCAACGCGCATCTGGAAAAGGCCGGCATCGAGGTAAAGGAGACAGACCTGGGCGAGTGGATCATTCAACTTGCCGGGCAGCGCCCCTCTCACATGGTGATGCCCGCCATTCACATGACCAAGGAAGAGGTTGCCGAGGTCTTTAACGACAAGGTCGAAGAAGGTCAGCAACCCGATATTCCGAAGCTGGTGAAGTTTGCGCGCGGCAAACTGCGCCCGAAGTTTCTCAATGCCGACATGGGCATCACCGGCGCAAACATCGCCGTTGCCGAAACCGGCAGCATCGTCATCCTTACGAACGAAGGCAATGCTCGGCTGGTGACCACGCTTCCGCGCATTCACGTTGCGATCGTGGGGATGGAAAAGCTGATCGAACACTTTCAGGATATCGCGCCCATCCTGACTGCGCTGCCCAAGAGTGCCACCGGGCAACTGCTCACCAGCTATCGTCTCCATTATCAGCGGCCCCGTGCCCAATACCGATGGCACGCCAAAAGAGCTGCACATCGTCCTGATGGATAACCGGCGTAACGAGATGGCGCACGATCCGCATTTCAAGCAGGCGCTGCAGTGCGTCCGTTGCGCGTCATGCCTGAACGTCTGCCCAGTCTTTCGTCTCGTCGGCGGGCACGTCTTCGGCAAGGTTTACACCGGCGGCATCGGCACCATCCTAACCGCGTGGTTTGATGCGCTAAAAGAATCCGACGAGATCCAGAGCCTCTGCATCCAGTGTGGCAACTGCAAGGACGTCTGCCCCGGTAAGGTCGATATTCCCGACCTTATCCAGGAGCTGCGTCGCCGGCTCACCCTCGAAAAAGGACAGCCCATGGTAGAGAAGGCAATCTTTTCGGTGATCAATAACAGGCGCATGTTCCACACAATGTTGCGCGCGGCTTCGCTCGGACAGAAGCCTTTCGCAAAGCAGGGATTCATACGGCATCTGCCGTTGTTTCTCGGCAGCATGACCGAGTTCCGCTCGCTGCCTGCAATCGCCGAGGTACCGTTCCGCGATCGGGTGAAGAAGATCAAACAACCGAAGTGTACGGAAAAAGCCGCATTCTTCGGCGGCTGCCTGGTGGACTTCGCCTATCCGGAGATGGGCGAGTCCGTCATCGAGGTGCTCAACAAGGCGGGCATCGAGGTGATCTTCCCCGAGGAGCAGACCTGTTGCGGCGCTCCTGCACGCTACAGCGGAGCCTACGAAGTGGCTGCGCAGAATGCCGCCGATAACATTCGCGCTCTGCTCGCCGACAATGATGTGAAATACGTCGTCTCCGCCTGCCCCACCTGCACCATCGCGCTGAAGCAGGACTTCGTCGCCAACCTCGAAGCCGTGGGCCGCAACGCGGAGTTGCCCGCCGCGCGAGAGCTCGCGGAAAAAGTCGTGGACTTTTCAACTCTCGTGCAACAGCTCGTGGATCAAGGCCGGCTCAAGTTCAAGCGCGGTGTTGAACCAACGAAGTTCACCTATCACGATTCCTGCCACCTCAAGCGGACGCTGCGAGCCGAGCAGGCGCCGCGCCAGCTCATGCAGCAGGCCGGATACGAATTGGTGGAGATGCAGGAGAGCGATATGTGCTGTGGCATGGGCGGCTCTTACACGCTGAAATTACCGGAGCTTTCCGCACCGATTCTCGAACGCAAGCTGGTGAACATCGAGAAGGCAGGTGCGCCGCTGGTGCTCATCGATTGCCCCGGCTGCGTGATGCAGATTCGTGGCGGCCTCGACAAACGCCACTCAAACATCAAGGTAGAGCACACCGCCCAACGCCTTGCGGATAGCCTCGAATAGTAGAGCTGTGCTCTAGGTGACACTGAACATGGTGAAGTACGCATAAGTATCAAGGAGGGATAAGGAGAGAAGAGAACGTTCAAGGGCACACCTCTCTGCGACAACTTATCTGATAAGCAGATGTGCTGATTGATTTAACGGCGGAAGTGTACTCAGGTGCATCTCCCCAATCGCGAGCGAAAGGCTCGCAGCTTCAATGAGAACTCACTATGAACATTCACGAGTACCAAGCCAAGGCCATTCTCTCGAAGTACGGTGTCGCGGTGCCGCGCGGCACGATGGTGGAGTCGCGCGAGGAAGCAGAGCGTGCCGCTAAAGACCTGATGAGCGCAGGAGCGACCGGAATAGTAGTCAAGGCGCAGATTCATGCTGGAGGCCGCGGTAAGGGCGGTGGTGTGAAGCTAGCGAAGAGTTACACGCAGGCCGGCGAGTTGGCAGAAAACATTCTGGGGATGCGATTGGTAACGCACCAGACCGGTCCTGAGGGAAAACACGTGCGGCGGTTGCTGATCGAAGAGACACTCCCGATCGCCAGCGAGATGTATTTAGGCATCCTGTTGGATCGCGCGGTTTCGCGTCCCGTGTTCATGGCCTCCAAAGCAGGCGGGATGGAGATCGAGGAGGTTGCGGCCGAGAACCCGGATGCGATCATCAAGGAGTACATCGATCCCGCGATTGGCTTTCAGGCCTTCCAGGCGCGCAAGATCGCCTTCAGCCTCGGTCTGAAGCCTTAGTTTATCGCACCGGCGGTACAGTTCATGCTGGCGCTCTACAAGGCCTACGAGGAGACCGACTCTTCGCTGTTTGAGATCAATCCTTTCATCACCACCACCGATGGCCGCGTGTTTGCGCTGGACGCCAAGGTGAACATCGACGACAACGCCCTTTACCGCCGTCTGGACGTAAAGGAACTGCGCGACATCACCGAGGAAGATCCGCTGGAGGTGGAAGCCAGCAAGTACAACCTCAACTACATCAAGCTGGACGGCACCGTGGGCTGCATGGTCAACGGCGCGGGACTGGCCATGGCGACGATGGACATCATCAAATTTGCCGGCGGCGAGCCGGCCAACTTTCTCGACGTGGGCGGCGGAGCCAATGCCGAGCAGGTGACACACGCATTTGAAATTCTGCTCGCCGACAAGAAGCGTGAAGGCCGTGCTCATCAACATCTTCGGCGGAATTCTGCGGGTGGATACCCTGGCCAAGGGCGTAGTCGAGGCAGCGCGCAAGACCAACATCCAACTGCCGATCGTGCTGCGTTTGGAAGGCACCAACGTGGATGAGGGACGCGAAATTCTGCAGTCCAGCGGCTTGAACTTTATTGTGGCGCAAACCATGAAAGACGCGGCAGAGAAGGTTGTTGCCGCGGCAGCGGGGAGATAAAAGATGAGCATTCTTGTTGATGAGAACACCCGATTGATCGTGCAGGGCCTCACCGGCCGCGAAGGAACCTTCCACGCCAAAGCTTGCGCGGCCTACGGCACAACAGGTTGTGGGCGGAGTAACGCCTGGCAAGGGCGGAACCACCCATGAGGGATGGCCGGTATTCAATACCGTCGCCGATGCAATGTCAGAAACTCGAGCCAACGCCAGCGTAATCTTCGTGCCTCCACCCTTTGCCGCCGACGCAATCATGGAAGCAGTCGATGCCGAGGTGCCGCTGATTATCTGCATCACGGAAGGCATACCATCACGCGACATGGTGAACGTGTTGCGCTATATCGAAGGAAGCAAGTCACGGCTGATCGGGCCGAACTGCCCTGGCATTATCTCTCCGGGGAAATGCAAGATCGGCATTATGCCAGCGAACATTCATCGCCCCGGTCACATTGGAATCGTATCGCGCTCGGGCACGCTGACCTACGAGGCGTCCACCAGCTCTCGCAACTTGGCCTCGGACAGTCAACCGCAATTGGCATCGGTGGCGATCCTAATCATCGGCACCAGCTTTGTCGATGCGCTGGCGCTGTTCAACGACGACATGGAAACCGATGCTGTCATCATGATCGGCGAGATCGGCGGCACTGCC
>CAVTVE010000001.1:0-83176 GCA_963738165.1 uncultured Acidobacteriota bacterium | reverse complement strand
TCGCCGACGATCAGCAGCGTCGGCAGCAGCAGCAGACGGTATTCGTAGCGAACCGGCTGTTGGTAAATCATCTGATAGGCGAGGGCGGAGGCCTTCGCCCAGCGCGGATACTCGCCGCTCAGCGTCACCCGGATCTGTACCTCCGCGAGCGGTTCATAGATCTGCGGCTGAGGATTGGCGAAGTAGTGCGAATAAAACGTGCGAAGCTTGGCTGCGTCCCTGTTTGCGAGTTCGGCCCGATAGAGCGTCTCATCCGTTTGCGCCGGAATATTCACCCGATAATCTTCCAGGCCAATCGGATCTTCAAGGACAAGCTGCGTCACTCGCTCTGGATACATCAGCGCGAAGCGGACCGCGAGCATCCCTCCGGTCGAGTGCCCGACCAGCACAAACTGCTTAATTCCCAGCGCGTCGAGTAGCTGCGCCGTGTTCATTGCCAGGAGCTGAAAACTATATCGAATATCCGGCTTCGGCGACTTGCCCCAGCCAATTTGGTCGGGGACGATCACGCGATAGCCCGCAGCGGCCAGCACCTCCGCCACGCCGCGCCAGTAATATCCGCCGAAGTTCTTGCCGTGCATCAGCACGACTGCGCGGCCATTTGCAGTGGCTGAAGGCGGCACGTCCATGTATGCCATCCGGAGCTCCTGCCCTTCGATCTTAAGCGGCAAAAAATGCGCCGGCCATGGATAAGGATATTCGTCGAGCGCGATGCCGAGCGCCATGGGTTCGTCTGCCGCGGGTGCTTGTGCGCCTGCGGCAGACGCCGTCTGCAACAGCGCAAACGCCAGCAGTGCCAAGCCGATCTTTTGCCCCATCTGCTTGAATTTCATCGCGCAACTCCGTCCGCCTTTTACACGCCGGCCTTCATCTTAGACCGAGCGCAGCACTCGCCGTGTGAGAAAAACAAACGCTCCATAGCCGCCGACGAGGGCAGCGCTGAGCAGCACCGTTGTCTGCACGCCGATTACGGAAATCAATGCGCCGGTAGGGAAGTCGCCGAGCGGCCGAAATCCCATGATCAGCATCGTATTCAGGCTCATCACTCGTCCTCGCATCTGCGCCGGAACCCGGGTCTGCAGCAGCGTGACTGTCGTGGTTCCAGTGAAGGTCTGCCCGGCTCCGAAGGCGACGAGCGCAAGCATCGAAAGCCACAGCCAGTGGCTGATGGCAAAGACCGCAAGTGCCGCCACCCAGACGAAGATGCCGCAGAAATAGAGATGTCCTTTTCGTGCCGTGCTGCTCAGCGATGCCAGAAGCAACGCGCCGAGGATGGCTCCCAATCCGGTGGACGAGAAGAGGAGCCCAAGGCGTGCCGGACTGATATGAAGGATCTTGACCGCATACAGTGGCAGCATCAAAGCCTGCGACGGACCCAGGAACAGAAGTGTCGCGTATCCCGACAACGCCCAAGGCAAAACCGCGTCCCGCCGGACTGTTCCAAGCGCGGAGCGAATCGCGTTCCACATCGGTTCCTGATGCGAGTGCATTTGTCGTGTGGGTGCTCGCATGAAGTAGAGTGCAATCAGGACCCCGATGAAGCTGGCTGCGTTCAGGAAGAAGTTGCCGGCGTATCCGATCGTTGCAACGGCGACTCCGGCCAGGGCCGGGCCCAGCATGGCTGCGCCGTTAAAGACCATCGATTGCAGGCTGATGGCGTTCATCAGATCGTCGTGCGGCACCAGGGCCGGAATCAGCGCAGCGCGCGCTGGCTGATCAAAGCTCAGCACTGTGCCATTCAGGAATGCAAGCAGGAGAATCATCCAGAACTGGATGATGCCGGTCCATGTGAGAACACCGAGAAGAAATGCCAGCGACGCCGAGACGCTTTGAGTAAAGAGCAGCAGATGCCGCTTGTCGAAATGATCGGCAACGCCTCCGCCGATCAGGGCAAAAAGGAAGAACGAGAGTGCCTGTACGAGAGAGACGGTGCCCAAAGCAAATGCTGAGCCATGCGTGATCTTCAATACCAGCAGGCTCAGCGCAACGATCTGCATCCAGGTTCCGACCGCCGAAACAACGAGTCCCACCCAGAGCAGACGGAAGTCGCGATGACGCAGTGCCCGGAAAGTTCCGACGCGCGCCGGTATCCATTCCGGGGAAACGCTGGCTTTTATAGGATCAGTCCTCACTCACATCAGGCTATCTCTTCGACGCGCCCGCAACCTCCATTCCGATCGCATTCTTGCTCGGAACAGGTATTTGATGTTCGTGGTGAGAGTCTTCAAGCTCCATATGCAACGGGCCTGGTTCATCGCTGGGATGTTCGTCGCTGTGCTTACTCGATGGAAGGTCTTCAGCTTTCCCCGTAAACTCGAACCTGGTCTTCATGATCTTCATCCTCCGACAACCCTCGCGAATCCCGGAATAAATGGACATTGCTACCTCCTGATGAATGGCTTTGTGCTAAAGGTCTGATCTACTTTTCCACGTTACCGAGCTAAGATCAAGGACTTCCGAGGAATAAGCTTGTTCGTTTCCCGGGTAGCAGGCCAGTTCCGTTCATCCATCGCTCACAAGGAGTGCGGTGCAACGCGCGTGCGCCAGCTATCGCGTGCCCGTACGGACGTAGAACACTCCCTTGCCTGCCCGTAAGTCTCTGCCATAGCTGAGTACGAACTTGACCCCCAGCGCGCTTACCGTTGTCTGGACGCCTGTGTCCCAAAGCCATCTTTGCGATCCGATTGGATTGGAGCCATCCGTGATGTGCCCGGTGTCGAGAAACGGGCCAAGCTTCACTTTGAACAGCGCGTTGCCATAAAGAATTTTGTCCATCTCCCAATTGGACAGGAAGTACTTCCGCCCCAGCGGTGCGCTACCTTTTTGGCCGTAGCGTGTCCCCACGTGAGCCCGCATCGGGAGATTGTTGTCGCGCTCCAGGCCAAGCATGAACAGTTCGTCAAATGGAATCTCCCCGAAGATATCGCCCACTCGTACCTGCTCTTGCATCTCGAGGTCGTCGCCCGTCGCTCGCGGAAACCAATGCGCGACGAGAGAGCCTTGAGACTTGAAGAATGTCTTTGCGGGTTCAGACCATATCCGGCCCATCTCAGTGGAGGCGTCGGCCGTGGCGGTCAGGCGTCTTTCGGGGATGTAAAGCAGACGGTACTTTAGCTCAGCCGTCTGCTTGAGTTGATAGCCCTGAAGCAGCAGCCCCGCAGGCAAGACAGATCCAAGATTTACATTCCGGAAGTCGCGATACGACAGTTCGGCTCCGCTTGACCAACTCCAACGTTCGCTCTGGAAGCGAGTGATGTTTGCGATAAACGATCCTCTCCGCAGATTCAACCAGGCGAGCGGCGGTGCCGGACCGGTGAACGATTCGCGTATGACCCAGTTCTCATTGCGAAGATCTACCATCGTGCGGTAGCGCCATCGCGCTTCTCCATGCACTGGGCCGGACAAGGAGGCCAAAGCCCGCCTCTTCTGGTCATCCCACCGGAGTAGAGTCAAGACATTGGTAGCGGACCCATTCATGTTGTAGTACTCCGGGGTAAGTGTCTCGTAAAAAATGCCTCGAAACGTAGTGAGCAACGCTTCGACTTTGGAATCTCCCCAGCCATTTCGCTCCTGCGCGTGGAACGTCACGTCGAACTTCTGATCCGGCCGAGCAGAAAGAGTAAAAGTGTAGTTTGGGAATACCTCCATGCCCTGCAACCGCTCTTCCGTTGCCAGCAACTCCGGCAATCGCAAGGTGCTGGCCGGAGCAAAGGCGAACGCCCGGTCCAGCAATATCGGGCTCACCTTTGGGACGGGATCGCTGCTTACAACTTCCACCCGCGGCTTATCCACGCGATTCCAATATTTCAGCCCCGCATCCAGATTGCCTTGCAGGTAGAAGACACTGCCGCAGAAATCATTCACGTACGCGTCATCGGGAGAGATGCGCGAAGCAATGACCAGCCAATCCGCAGCTTTTGCGTAGCGTTTCCGCAGGAACTCGATTCCGCCAAGCTCGATCGCAAACCGCTTATCGCGAGGATACAAGCGGTATCCCGCCAGAAATACCCGGTGAGCCTCGTCCAGCCGCCCAAGTCGTGCGAGCGCGCTTCCGTAGTAGTAATCAAGATCAGCCGTGTGCCCAGCAGCACCTTCAACCGCCCGAACGACTTCCTGCCAATTTTCCTCGGCAAAAAACCGCTGCGTCCGCGAACTCAGAGCGTCCTCTCCGCAGACAGGTAGCACCAGCAGGCTCGCTATTGCCAGAAGAAGTGCGCAACGGATCAGCGGCCGGACTGTTGCGGCACAGCGAGTAGCGTCCAGTTCCGGGCTCCTCCCCATTGCTTTTCGAATGTCGCGCGCTCTAATTTGCGTAACTTACGTTCGGCCGGGTCGTTCATCAGGATGAACTCCCTTTGCGAGTCTATGCCGGCGACGACCACATAGTGCAGCGCACGATCAGTCGCCGATGGTTTCAGCGCCACAATGAGCGGGCGTCCCTCCAGTAGATGCTCTTCCAGCATCTTCCAATCGCCGGCGAACGAGAATGTCCGGAACCCTTGCCCCTGCAGGTACTCGGACATCGAAGAAGCGTAAATTCCGTGCCCCGCGCGCGAATGAAGCGTGCGAAGTATATATGTCGCGTCCGCCCGTTCGTCCGGCGTACGTCCATCCTGATTGAACCAATACTGCATGACCATTGCGATGCTGGCCGCCCCGCAACCCTCCGGCTGTTGTTTGACGTATGGAACGTCCAGCCAGATTCCCGGCGCTGCCCCCGCCGCCACAGAGACGCAAAGCAGCACCGCGACGGCAATCCGTCGCGCCAGCACAGAACAATTCACGCTAGCGAACCGCGACGATGATCAGGATTAAAGCCGCGATGGCCACCAGAATCAGCAACAGGTCGTGGTTACCGATATAGCCTGCCGCAAAATCCGCCTGAGCCTTCTCTGCTCGTGACGCAATCTGCGAGAGCTCCTGATCACTCAAAGTTGGGATCGCCGCCTGAATGCGGCCAGGATCCATGCCGGCGCCCTTGATTGCTTTCTCGGCCTCTGGTGAGGACACAAAATTCCTCACCGTATCCTCATCGTGTTGTCGTGTCTGGCTGGCCGCCAACACCTGCTTCTGAACCTCTGCGGGACTCACCAGATGGCTCTGTGCCGTGATGGGGCTCGGAGCGGCAAAAATCACGGTCAACAGTGTGGCTGCCAACACTTCAAGCGGACGCGGCAAAAACGAAACCATTCGAACACCTCCGTACTGCTATCTGCCGGCGCCAGGATTCAACACCGGCTACAACAGCGATCATTAGATGTGTGAGGTGGCGTTCATGTTGGCGCGTGCTCGAACCAAGTACTCTAAAGTCGGAATAGTACAGGCGCCACGAGCAAAAATCCCTACGACGCCGGCAGGGGGAAAATCCTGTTGAGCTTGCGGAGGGTAAAAGATGGTGAGCGCGGTAGGAATCGAACCTACGACCTATTGATTAAGAGGCAGCCTGGATGCTTGACTGCGCCAAATGCAAGTGCAACAAACAGCGGCATCTAATCCGATTTCATGCGCACGGAGGCTTTGACCGCCACGTTGGTTCTGTAGGGCTATGTCGAGCATCAGCCGACTGCGTTGAATACGAACTTTCGACGGCACAGGGATCAACCTAAGAGCGCGCGATACTTGTTGCGAATGACCCGTTTTCGAATGCCTGCTTCCGAGTAGCCTTGGCAACAGCGTCTACGTCCATCTATTCGCCTTGTTACTTTGGCGGTTTCTGGGGAGTGCCCGGTTGCGCGACGACCGGTTTCACATTGATCGCCGGTTCGACGTGGCCGGTCCGGCGAATCTCAGCGGCCAAAGTGTTGATCTCAGTCAAATCGCGTTGCATCTCGCTCCATCCGTACCACAGGGCGTAGTCAGGGCTGGCATGGAATGTCCCCTGGAACGTCCTCATTCTGTGTTCGAGGAACATCACGAACAACTTCTGCTCGACAACGGTGGGCGCGTCATGGAAGGTTAGCAGGTCAGGGAAAGCATACGCGTAGTTCTTCGGCTTCGGCAGTAGACCGTCCTTATAGAGGCCTGCCACTGTCAGGATCGCCTGGGCCATCAGGCGATCGGCATTCCTGATCATGTCATCACCGTATTCAAGTTGCCGTTTGGCGAAGTTCCCCGAGTGGCACTGATTACAGGTCTTCAACATTTTGTCGCGCTGGGTCTGCCAAGATGCCTCGTCGAGTCGCGCAAGGTCTGCCGCCTTCACCACGTCGAGGCGTGCGGTGGGCTTGCCATTCGGATCGAGCACCCCCAGTGCCTGCAAGATGGTGGCGCGATCGGCGGCCCACTGCTTGTCCTCAGGCATCGGCAGTCGCACAGCCAGGAATCCCCACGCTGTATTCACTTCGTGGTTGCCCTCCTGCATGTGACAGGTCTGGCAGGTCGGAGCAGCGGAGGTAGCCGGATTCACCCCGAGCTGCTTTAGCTCGTTGCGCACACCATGTTTCGAAGATGAATACATCTCCCACTGTGGGTGGTCGAAGCCCATGTGGCAGGTTTCGCAAGCTTGCGGCGAACGGGCCTCTTTCACCGAGAAGGTATGGCGCGTGTGGCACGAGTCGCACGATGCAGTGCCGAAACGCTCCTCCTTTTGCAGTGTGGCGAGTTGCTCGGGCGACTTAAGGCCGATCTTATGGCAGGAGCCGCAGCCCTTCATCCCTTCGGTCATCTCCATCGGCTGCCAATGAATGGTCGGCATCGCATCCATGGACGCCCACGCCATCGAGTGCTTGCCCTTCTTGAATTGTGCAACTTGGGTTTCATGACACTGGGCGCAAGTTTCAGGGGTCGGAATCTTGGCCTTCGACGCATCCGCAGCCGTCATGTGATCAGAACCGTGACACGAGTCGCAGGCGATGTTCATCTCGCTGTGGCGGCTCTGTTTCCAATCAGAAACAATATTGGGAGTAACCTTGCTGTGGCATTCGATGCACTGCTCGGCGCCAGTTGCAGAAGCAGCTGTTGCCGCATTGGAAAAAAGGAACACGACTACAGCGATTGTGCCGATTTCCAGCTTACGCATCGATACCCTCCAGTTGTCGAAACCTGCGACGATTCAAGCGGCACCGATGCTAGCACGAATTGTTGAGCAGGAATCTCCCTTTCCAGCGCTGCTCAAATTCCACCACCGCTCGTGAGCAGTGGAAGGATCCGCTGAACGTGCGTCGTTGTTTGCGTCCTTAATCAAGTCCTCCGCCCAGGCGCGCTGATTCTGACAAAACCGGATGGGAAGGCCGTGTTCAGACGTTGCGGGCACACGGCCCCTGTGCCGTGCGGAAAAATAGTGTGATGGAATTCCTCGTGGGGTATGCGAAGTATATAGTGTGGGCTGTTGGTAGCAAAACGGAACTTCCGGTTAGAAGAGGACAAAGCTATGGCCTACCGAAGCGTTAACCCCTACGACGGCAAGATCCTGAAGACGTTTGAGGAACTCAGCGACAAGCAACTCGAAACGGCACTTGAAACCGCCGCAACCTGCTTCGAGACGTGGCGGCACAAGACTTTTGCCGAGCGAGCAGCCGTGGTCGCGAAAGCGGCCGCTATTATGCGCGCACGCATCGACGAATTCGCTCGCCCGGTGACGCTCGAGATGGGCAAGCTCATTGACCAAGCCCGCGGCGAGGTTGTGCTCAGCGCGGACATTATCGACTACTATGCCAACAACGCCGAGCGCTTCCTCGCACCAGAACACCTGAAGACGAGTTCGGTCGAAGCAGTGGTTGAAAGCAGCCCGATCGGTGTGCTCTTCGGCGTCCAGCCCTGGAACTTTCCCTACTACCAGCTTGCGCGCTTTGCCGCGCCCAATTTAATGGCGGGCAATGTCGTTATGGTGAAACACGCAGGCTGCGTTCCGCAGTGCGCCATCGCCTTTGAGAAGCTATGGCTGGAGGCGGGTGCGCCAGTGGGAGCGTATACCAACCTGCTGATCTCATATGATCAGGTGAACCGTGTGATCGACGATTCCCGGATCAAGGGTGTGGCTTTGACCGGAAGCACGGAAGCTGGCAAGAGCGTTGCCGGGAGAGCTGGACAAAACCTTAAGAAATCGACGATGGAGCTTGGCGGCAACGACGCATTCATCGTGCTCGAAGATGCCGACCTTGACAAGACGGTCAAGTGGGCGGTCTGGGGCAAGATGAACAACACGGGCCAGTGCTGCGTCGCGGCGAAGCGCTTCATTGTTGTCGAAGAAGTGGCAGACCGCTTTCTTGATCAGTTCCAAACGGCACTAGCGGCACTTAAGCCAGGAGACCCGATGGACGAGGCTACGACTCTCGGCCCACTATCCACGGAAGCGGCCCTACTACAAGTGTTGGATCAGGTCGAAGGAGCCGTGGCCAAGGGCGCCACCCTGGTGATGGGCGGAAAACGCATCGATCGACCCGGCGCGTTCATGCAGGCGACGATTCTTACGAATGTCAAACCTGACAATCCCGCATTCAGGGAGGAATTCTTCGGGCCGGTTGCGCTCTTCTTCCGGGTCAAGAACGAGGACGAGGCGATCGCGCTCGCCAACGACTCGGATTTCGGGTTGGGGGGCTCGGTCTTCACCAAGGACGTTGCGCGAGGCAAACGCGTGGCGAGCCGCATCGACACGGGCATGATGTTCGTCAATCACCCAACCTGGACGAAACCGGATTTGCCGTTCGGCGGGATCAAGGACTCCGGCTACGGGCGCGAACTCAGCAGCACGGGCATCCAGGAGTTTGTGAACAAAAAGCTGGTTTGCGTCGAATCTATCGACGCGCCGGCGTAGGCATCGGCGAGCGCGCCAAGCTCACTCCCGTAAGAAATCCCTTCCTCTGGGCGTTGTCCCCCTTTTCAGTTGGAAAAGGGGGACGCTCTTTTCCGCGGCTTCCTGTACTAGATAACCCATTTTGGGGTGAGTACACTCAATGTCAACATCAAGCCCGCGACTGTGCAGTTCCTCCGAGGTCAATGGTCCGATGGACGCGATGACTACCCGTGACAGCGCCTCTCGCAACGCGCTTTGGCTGGCTATACGTTCGGCGACCTGGAACAAGTGGCGTATCTGGACTGAGGAAGTTACGAGCATCACGTGGACTTCGCCACCAATGATCGACGCAACCGCTGCTTCCAGAGGCCCGGTATCTTCCGGCAGAGCCCACTCATAAACGCACACCGGCATCACTCTAGCACCACGCTCTTCGAGGCCGGCACAGAATTCCGGATTGGCGATGCCATATTGCTGCACTGCAATGCGGCGTCCCTCTAGAGGGAATTCGTCCTTCTTTTCATCGAACACGGATAGCAGATCACGCCACGTATTTGGCTCTGGAACTGATAGGCTCACTCGAACCGCCATCTCCCTGAGGGCAGCAACCGGCTTGGGGCCGCGAGCGACGACCGTTACTTTATTCAGCAAGGCAGCAAGTTGCTCTCGCGGATAATTATTCTCCACCGCCCTCGCCAGCGCTCGCACTCCTTCACCCGTCATAAAAATGACGATCTCTACGTCTCCGTCTCTGAGCCTGTGAACAAATTCAAGAGCTTCCTGATTTGACTCCAGGGAGACCTCTCTTACCGACGGGGCAACGAGCGGCTCGCCAGCACAATTCGTGATGAGGCGCGCGATCTCCACGGCGCGCCGGCTTTCGAGCACCAGCACGCGAAGACCATCGAAATTACTCTTCGGCATAGATGGTTCTCATAGTTCAATCCCAGCACCAACAGGTTAAACCATGTTATTTGTGTTAATGGGTGATGCTGGTTGCCTGCCTAAAAGCTATCTCACCTTCTGTTTGACCGCCGGTCGCCATTTCTGTTGTTGCAGATGAAAGACTTGGTTTGACACGGTACGTTGCATACAACGGCAAGCCAGTGAGGAGCGCTCCCGCGACAATGTTTCCGAGCGTAACCGGTACCTGGTTCCAGAGCAGCCACTGTCTCATGGAAACCGGAGCACCGAACATCATTCCAACGGGAACAACGAACATGTTGACGATTGAGTGCTCAAAGCCCTGCGCAAAAAAGGTCATAATGGGCAGCCACATGGCCACCACTTTCCCCACCGTTGAGCGCGAAACCAGCGCGAGCAATGCGCCGATTGTGACCATCCAGTTACAGAGAATGCCTTTGACAAACGCTGACGCCCATCCGCTGGAGCCGAGTGTCATGTAGGCCAGTGTTTTCTTCTGAGCAGCCACCTTCAACAGCTCACCAACCGGTCCGCTGCTGGTCGCGCCGAAGTTCGTAACCGTCAGGTAGAAGAGATAGGCGTAGAAGACGCTGCCAACCAGGTTTCCCAAATACACCCATCCCCAGTTCCGCAGAAGCCTCGCGAACGATACCTCTCCGGCCGCTAGACCCGCAGGCAACAGAGCAAAATTGCCCGTAGCCAGTTCCAGGCCTAGCAGGCACAGAATCACGAATCCGACTGGGAACAAAATCGCACCCACGATGGGAGGCAAGCCTTGCGAAGTCACGACCACGGCTAACGATGTCGCGAAACCAAGGAACGCACCAGCGAGAATGCCACGGATCATCATGTCGCCGATACTCAGTGCGGATTTCTTCTTCGCGGAAAGTAGGGCTTCCTGTAGGAGGTCTTTCGGAGCTACGTAGTCCATTTTCATTTCCTTCCGATCGCCGAACGTGCTGTGTCTACGGATCTTTCCCTAATTGACTAGTCGCCTGCCGTGGAGCGTTCACTCCAAGCAGTGTGCACGTTGTGCTCGATGCACGCCGTCGGCGGCTCTTCGTTCACTGCGGCTTCAACTGGCAGTTCAAGCAACACCACGCCATGCTCGACCCGTGTACGAAACGTTTCAATACAGCTCGACGCGCTGGCGCTGCTCACGCCCTGACCTGTTTCAAGACTGAACTTCCGGGCGTGAAGAGGACAGACGACGATATCGCCGGAGACGACACCATCGGCTAGCGGGCCGCCTTTGTGCGGACATCGATTGCTGACCGCAAGAAAACGGTCGCCCAAGTTGAAGATGGCAATCTCTCTGCCACCGATGTTCACCGCCCGGCCTTCGCGCAGCGGAATGTTCTCGCAATGCGTAATGCGGACCCATTTATTCTCATCACTCATGCGAGCACCTCGTCCAGCGGCCTGATTTGTACGAACTGCGTCGGATGATTTGGCGTGTCACGTTCGAGCCAGGCGTCTCGCGAGCGCTCTTTTGACCTGTGCAGCCGTTCTAGCAAACCATGCCGCACTGCCTCCGTGGCGTACACGGTCTCTTTGCGGACCTTTTCAATACCCAGCCTTTCCACAAAGTCGTAAGTACGCTCCAGATAATTTGCGTTCTCGCGGTAATACTGAAAGAACAGCTCGGCAGCCTCGAGCGCCTGCTCGGTGGTTTCAACCGTGATAAGCAAGTCCGCCTTACGCACCTTTTTGCCCGCGGCCCCGCCCACCACCACCTGCCAGCTTCCTTCCTGTCCGACGAGGCCAATGTCCTTCACAGTGGCTTCTGCGCAATTGCGCGGACAGCCCACAGCGCCCATCTTCAGTTTGTGGGGCGTGAAGAGATTCTCCAGACGCCGCTCCAGTTCGATGCCTGCGCTGGTCGAATCCTGCACACCAAAGCGGCAAAAATCGGTCCCCACGCACGTCTTCACCATGCGCACGCCTTTCGTATACGCCTGGCCGGAAGGCATCCCAAGGTCCGCCCATATCTTAGGCAGGTCGGATTTCTTTACGCCCAGCAGATCAATGCGCTGGCTGCCCGTGACCTTAACCATCCGCACCTTGTACTTGTCGGCGGCATCGGCGATGCGCCGCAACTCGTCGGGCGAGGTCACGCCGCCTCGCATGCGGGGGACCACGGAGAATGTTCCATCGTTCTGGATATTGGCGTGGACTCGATCATTGATGAACCGCGCGGAGCGGTCCTCCTTGTGATCACCGCACCACAGCATGTCCATCATGTAACTCAACGCAGGCTTGCATATCTCGCAACCGATTCCGTTGCCGTAGATCTCCAGAACATCTTGCACCGACTTCAACTGCTGGCTGCGCAGAATTTCGCGGAGATTGTCCTCCGAAAAGGGAATGCATTTGCACATCGTCGTCTTAACTTCTTCTTCGAACTCGGGCACGACGGCCTTGAGTAGCTGCTGACAAAGACCGGTGCAGCTGCCACAACCCGTCGAGGCTCGGGTCGACTCCTTGAGCTGCGCCAACGTACTCAGTCCTTTTTCGTGGATAGCATGAATGATGGTACCCTTGCTCACGCCCATGCAGCCGCAGACCGCTTCGCTGTCTGACATCTTAGCTACATCGAGTCCCCCATCTTCGACGGACGCCGGAAACAGGAGCTGCCGCCGCATGGGGGCCAGATCAACCCCGCTGCGCAGCCACTCCATATAACGATGACTGTCGGAGGTATCACCCACCAAAATCGCACCGGCCAATTTGCCGTCCTTGAGTTTGAGCTTTTTGTAAATGCCGAGCGATGGGTCTTCATAGCGAACGACTTCCGAACCGTCCACCTTGTCATGGATTTCACCTGCGGAAAAGACGTCCACGCCCATGATCTTTAGTTTGGAAGCGAGCATCGTGCCCTGATACTTCGGCCCCTTATTTCCCGTGATGGTGGCGGCCAGCACCTTGCCCTGTTCCAAAAGCGGCGCCACCAAGCCATAGCAGATGCCACCATGTTGCACGCATTCTCCGACGGCAAAAATATCGGGATGCGAAGTTTCCATGTAGTCGTTCACCACGATTCCGCGCTTTATCTCAAGACCTGCATTGTGGCCGAGGTGCACGTTTGGGACAATGCCCGCAGCGATCACAAGAAGATCGGCGGCAATGCTACCGCCGCCCTTGAATTGCACGCGTTCTACTTTGCCGTTGCCGAGGACCGCAGTGGTGCAAAGGCCCAAAAGCACTGTCACTCCAAGCTGATTCATCTTGCTTGCCAGGTAACTGCCGCCGGTGGCATCGAGTTGCCGCTCCATTAATGTTTCCATCAGATGGACGACTGTCACCTCGCAACCCTGTACCTGAAGTCCGCGCGCGGCTTCAAGCCCAAGCAGACCGCCCCCGATTACCACCGCTTTGAGTCCCGGCCGGGCGCGTTCGAGCAACCCGCGAGTGTCATCAAGATTGCGGAAGACAAAAACGCCATCCTTCTTTACATCTTCAATGGAAGGAATGAGAGGATGACTGCCTGTGGCCAGCAGAAGCTTGTCGAAGGGAGTAACACTGCCATCATCGCCGGTGACGGTCTTTGCGGCCGGATCTACGTCAACAATCCGGACACCGAGTCGTAAATCAATGTCGTTCTGCCGGTACCAATCGAGTCCATTTAGAACGATGTCGTCAGCCGATTTCTCGCCCGCCAGCACCGAAGATAGGAGGATTCGGTTGTAGTTGACGTGGGTCTCGTCGCCAAAGATGGTGATTTCAAATTTGGGAGCGTGCCGCAGGATCTGCTCCACGCACGCCACTCCGGCCATTCCATTTCCTACGACTACCAGCTTCTCCACGATCTCTTTACCTCCGTGCGCCGAATGGCGGAATAAAATCTATCTGGTCAGGTCGTAGAAACAATTTGCCTCTCGCGGAAGTGATTTGTGATCGTCCCGGCATGCAAGCGGCCGCAACGGATTGGCGCAGGACCCAACGATTACAAGTGCCGGAGCTGGCAGCGAACTGTAGCGATGCAGAGAGCCCAGGTCAGCTACAAGAACCTGTTGGCCCGGTGAACCAACAGAAGAAATCACCGCACACGGCGTAGTCGAATCCAGTCCGGCAGCGCAGAGTTGATGACTTAGTTCGCTGTAACTATTGCCCGGCATGTAAATCACAAGGGTGGACCGGGACGAAACTAACCGGTCCCACTCAACTCCGTCCGCCCCTGGCGCGCGATGTGCCGTCATGAAGATGACGCTGGAGGCAAACCGGCGATCAGTGAGAGACACCCCAGCGATGGCTGCGCCCGCAAGAGCGGCAGTTATACCCGGCACGATCTCGAATGGAATGGCCGCTTCCATCAAGGCTTCAATCTCTTCTCCGGCGCGGCCAAAAATACCCGGATCGCCACCTTTCAGTCGAACGACAACCTGATTCCTTTCGGCATAGCAGATCAAGAGCAAGTTGATCTCGGCTTGGGTAAGAAGTTTATGTCCGCATCGTTTGCCGATGTCGATAATCTTCGCCTTTGGACCGATCAGATCCAAGACCGCATGGCTGATGAGTGCATCATGCAGGACCACATCTGCTTGTTCGAGCAGGCGCGCAGCCTTCAAAGTCAGCAAGTCGGGATCACCGGGGCCGCCTCCGACTAAATAGACTTTTCCCATCACCCTACCTTTCCGGGATGTGACTACTGAAGTTTCAGAGCGCTTACGACTAATCCGATATTCTTCAGCTGTCAGTTTCTTCGAGCGAACTCTGCTTGGACTATCTGATCAGATGCCAGAAAGTCCAAGTTATTCCCAGAAAATGAATTTATAGAAAGGATAGCCAAAGGTTATATCGTTACGTATCCACGTGTTCGAGCCTATCCTCAGGTTGATGTAGGCGGGCTGTCGTTGAAGTGCTTGAGATGTTTGTCCTGCTCTAATGCGGGCGTCTGATAGACGCGTTTATCCAAGCAACCGAATCAAGATGACTGGACCTTCAGCAACAAAAAAAGCCACCATGACATGGCTTGGATCTAATGTTTCGGCATAACGGTATCGGTGCAAGATTCGATCACCCGTAGCACTAGGAATATTCCTGGAACGGGCTATGCTGCTGGCAGGGCCGCTTCCGTGATAACATCCCCGTCAAAGGCGTTCCCCCATGCTCCAAAAGGCGTTTTCCGCATGATACAGCCCGCAATCGAGACCGCTTTAGCATGTGAGCCGCAGGTCCGCCTCGGGTTCTCAGCCCAAGCGGATACGGCAGCGGCCGCGGCAGAGTTGCGGCAGCAGATCTGCCATGACAAGGGCGGATTGGCGCTGGTTTTTGTCTCCAGCCGCTATAACCGCGATGCCATGGCCGATGATCTGCGGCGCGAGTTCGGCGCGGTGCCGATGATCGGTTGTACCACTGCCGGTGAGATCGGGCCGCTTGGCTACTTGGAAGCCGGCGTGTCAGGACTGACCATCGGGCGCGACGACCTGACCTACGAGATCGGCCTACTTGAGGGCGTGTCAGGGCTGGATCATAGACGTGGCCAGGCTTTTGCGTACAACCTGCGCCAGCGTCTGGCCCAGCGGATGGAGCCATTCAACACCAGTCGTTGCTTCGCCCTGTTGCTGATCGACGGACTCTGTGGTCATGAGGAACATGTGGCGCGTGCAATTCATGATGGGCTGGGCGGAATTCCGATGGTCGGCGGTTCGGCCGGCGACGGGATGAACTTTCAGCAGACGACGGTGCTGTACGACGGCCATTTCCGCAATGATGCGGCGGTGCTGCTGGTGGCCGCCACGCCGCACCCTTTCACCAGCTTTAAGACCCAGCATTTCGTCTCAGGCGAGCAACGCATGGTGGTCAGCGGAGCCATACCGGAACGGCGCATCGTGACCGAGATCAATGGCTTTCCCGCCGCCGAGGAATACGCCCGGACCATCGGCATGAACCTCGATCAGTTGGACCCCCTGGTGTTCTCGGCCCACCCGATGGTGGTCAAGATCGGCGGAGCCGATTTTGTGCGCTCAATCCAGAAGGTAAATCCCGACGGCAGCTTGACCTTCTTCTGTGCCATCGACGAAGGCATCGTGTTCAACGTTGCCAAGGGCGTTGACCTGGTGGACAATCTCAACGCGCTTTTCGACGATATCGAGCAGCGCATCGGCCCGCCACGGCTGGTGATTGGCTGCGACTGCATTCTGCGGCGGCTGGAACTCAGGCAAAATGGCGCGATCGACAAAGTGTCAGCCATTCTGCGCGAGCACAACGTGGTCGGCTTCAGCACCTATGGTGAGCAGTTCCGCGGCATGCACGTGAACCAAACCTTCACTGGCATCGCCATCGGCGCCAGGCGGGCTGCATGAGCGACCATACCGACATTCGCTGCGATCCCGGCGATGCCGCAGGGCTGCTGGGCGAGATCAGAAGACGCGATAAGATCATCAACGCCCTGATGAACCAGGTGCAGCGCAACCTGAACAATCCGGATAACGATTTTAGCCTGCTCCAGACCACCTTTATGCTGGAGGCAGAGGTCAAGCATCGCACCGAGGAACTGGAACGCGCACTCGATGCCTTGGCCAAGGCGAAGGAAGAGCTGCAGAAATCCCATTCGGAACTGGAAAATCGGGTCGCCGAACGCACCGCTGAACTATTACAGCAGCTTCATTTCCTGCAGCAATTGATCGAGGCGATCCCCGGTCCCGTTTTCTACAAGGACCCGCAGCTCCGCTACTTGGGCTGCAACCGCGCCTTCGAAGCCTTCACTGGTCTGCCCGCTGGCGAAGTGATCGGCAAGACGCCACACGAGATCGCCACCACCAGGGAGTTGGGGGACTCGTATGTCGCCGCCGACCGCAAACTTCTCGACAAACCGGGGTCTCAGATATATGAAAGTCAGGTCCGCTACGCAAATGGCGAGATGCGCGACGTGATGTTCCACAAAGCTACGTTCACCCGGCCGGACGGCACGGTCGGCGGCCTAGTCGGCCTGATGCTCGATATAACTGAGCGCAAGCGCGCCGAGGCCTCTGTACGTGAGAGCCGGCAACGGCTACAGGACATCATCGATAACTCGACCGCACTCATCTACGTGAAAGATCTGGAAGGCCGCTTCCTGCTGATTAACCGCCGCATGGAGGAACTGCTACGTACAAACGCGCTTTCCGGACTGTCCGCGGGCCGGGAATCCATTTTGGGTAAAACCGATCACGACCTGTTCCCGAAGGAGCAGGCCGACGCCTACCTCGACTCCGACCAGCGGGTGCTGGCGGCGGGAAAGGTGATAGAGACCGAAGACACTGCCCTGCACCCAGACGGACTGCATACCTATATTTCGATTAAGGCGCCGCTGCGCGATGAACAGGGTAGACCGTACGCGACCTGTGGCGTTGCGACTGACATCACCGAGCGAAAACGGCTGGAAGTACAGTTGCGCGAGTCTCAGAAGATGGAAGCCATGGGGAGGCTGGCCGGTGGCATCGCGCACGATTTCAATAATCTGATGACCATCATCACCGGCTATGGCCACTTGCTGCGCACTGCCCTGGAGGATAACACGCCCCTTCAACGGAAGGTGGAGGAGATTATGCGCGCCGGGGAACAGGCCAACTCGTTAACTCGCCAGCTGCTGGCGTTCACCCGCCGGCAAATGCTTCAACCCAGGTTGTTGGACTTAAAAAGCGTGCTCACCGATATGAGCAACATGCTGCGTCGGGTGGTGAGCGAAGATATTGAACTGGCCATTCTAGTTGACTCCGAGCCGTGCCTGATCCGCGCAGACAGCGGGCAAATCCAGCAGGTGATCTTGAACCTGCTGATCAATGCGCGCGATGCCACACCCAAAGGCGGCAAAATAACACTGGCGGTCACCAACTTCATGCTCGAGGGGGAAGGAGCGCGGGTTCCGGCCGGAGCTCAGCCTGGGGCATATGTCCGCTTGACCGTCCGTGACACGGGATGTGGGATGGACGCCGAGACCCTGACCCATATCTTTGAGCCATTCTTCACCACCAAAGAACAAGGCAATGGCACGGGGCTGGGCTTAGCCACCGTCTATGGAATCGTGCAGCAAACCTCTGGACATATCGTGGTGGAGAGCGAGCCAGGGCGGGGAACGGAATTTTACGTCTACTTCCAGCGCGCGGAAGGAGCACTGCCTGAGGAGAGGCAAGCAGTCGCCTCCCGATTGGCGCCCGGTTCGGAGACGATCCTGGTCGTAGAGGATCAGGACGGACTTCGCACCCTGGTGTGCGAGATCTTGCGCAGAAATGGCTATACGGTGTTGCCGGCGGAAGATGGACGCGAGGCACTGCTGCTTGCGGCTAAGCACTCAGGACGAATCGACCTGATGATCACCGACCTGGTAATGCCGAAGATGGGAGGCCGCGAAGTGGCCCAAGCGCTGCCTGTTTCCCATCCCGAGACCAAGGTGCTGTATATGTCTGGATATGTAGATGACATCAATGAACTGCTTGCTCGCGGCCATGCCTTCATCGACAAGCCCTTTACTCCCGAAGCTCTGCTGCGAAAAGTGCGCGAGATTTTGGATCGTGAGAGCTTGTGTCTCTCAGCCTGAAGCGAGCAGCGGCAGAGATACCGCTGCTAAAGTTTATGGCACCACGGCCTCAAGGGGCAGCAACTTTTCTCGCTGCATCGATGCATCGACTGCATATCTACTGGGACGGTACACGTGAACTTTGTTTTCAGAATAGAAGGTAAGTGATCGATGCTGGGGCGATTGCGCCGGGTTTTCGGGAGAAGGTGACACGTGCGAGCCGAGTGAACGTGCGGGCGCAGAACGCCCACGGCGAGTGATTTGAGGTAACTGCTGACGATTTGCTGGCACGAGCCTTACAGCACGAAATCGATCATCTGGAAGGCAGGCTGTTCCTGTCTCGGATCAGCGACCGAAAGCGCGGGTTGATCAAGCGCCGAATCACAAAGCTCATGCAGGCGGGTAAATGGTAAGCCGCAGAAAACGTCGTAGTAGACCCGCCTGCCTCGTCTTATAACTCCACCTCTGCCAACGTGCTCTGCTCAATCTGCCTATGAAACCTGCACACTGAGGCCGGCGCGAAGTGCCATCACACGGCTTCCAAACGAGCTTTGTAACGCGCCGGTAGCTTCGAAACCGGTGCAGTGACAGGGTGCGATATGCTCAATGCCGAATTCGCGCAGATTTTCAATTGTTGCTTTGATGCGCTCGGCCGAGGCCCGAAACAGGTGTAATCCTCCGATTACTGCGACAATACCGCCGCTACCGATCAACTCTTTGGCATAGCTCAAAGTATTGATCAACCCTGAGCGTCCACACCCGGTAATCACCGCCCAGCCGCGATCGGTTTCGATCAAGAGGGCCTGATCGTCAATCAGTGGATCGGGCTGAGAGCAGTTCTCATCGACGAAGGGTGGGTCAACAACGTCTTCATATGAGTTCGTACGGGGAATGGCTCCCGTGACGATAATTCCGGGAGCGATCTCAGTCGGTCGCAGAGTTTCGATCAGGTCTGACGATCGAGATCGGAGGACCTGTTCTGAAACTTGAGGAATACCGATGTTCCGCTGAGGCGGTGTTTTCTCCTGTGAGTACTTGCCGTTCAAAGCTGCAGGATGAGCGTAGATCTTGCCGCGAAAACCGGCGTCCACCAGAGCGGCAATGCCTCCCGTGTGATCGAAGTGGCCGTGGCTGATGACTAAGGCTTCGGCGGTTCCTGGTTCGATTCCAAGCAGGGCTGCGTTCTGGAGCAAGCTGTGGCCCTGACCGGTATCGCAGAGTATGCGATGAGAATCCGCCTCAATCCATAGCGAGAGACCCCACTCCCCTGCGGCATCGAATGTGCCCGCCGTATTTTCCACGATTGCGGTGACCTTCAGATTTCGAACCATTATTTTTTTTGGCGCTGGGCGCCACCTCCTGCGAAGACAACAGTGAATTCGAAGCGCTCTTGTCTAATCTATTTGCTGCTGTTGCGATCCATTCCGCGGCCGACCGGCCGCGCGCCTAAAACCCTCAACGAAACTTCCCGGAAGCCGACGTGCCGCATGCGCCGGTGCTGAAGCTGGAGAATACCGGCTGAACTTTGTCGGATTGGCAATTCGGACAGCGTAAGTCGCGATCTCTATCCTGCATGCGGCGCAGCATCTCGAAGCTCTTGCCGCAGCAGCGACACAGATATTGGTACAAGGGCATCCTTACTTCTCCTTCTAAAAACGGTAGGATCGAGATCCTAATCAGCGGAACAGCGCTTTGCTGTGGTGAAGTGCCAAGCATTACCGCCGCATACCCTGTCACGATGAGATCAGAGCCGTCTCTGACTCACTGATTAAATGCAACGGCAGGACCAGCGTTACAACAAATTTAGCCTTCGCCGACTTTTTTTCGCGGCGCAGTAACGCAAATGTCCTAATTGCGTTCATTCTTTGAGGAGCACAATCCGCCTCGGGGTAGGAATCAAAAGACTCGGGAACCGATCGGAAATGGCCGCCCGGATAGGGAACAAAAGAATGGCGAAGAAAAGTGCACGAGCTGCAACTGAACACTCTTAACGCCGCTCAGCGAGGTACGCCTATGTCAAATGACAGCTCGACAGCTTTCGAACGGATGAGCCGCGAACAGCTACTGCAAGCCCTCGAAATGGCCGCAAAGCAGTGGCTGGCCCACGATGGTTGCTGGTTCCTGGCCGCCGAGGAACGGCTCGGGATGGATCACGCCATCGAGTTGGATCGGCGCTCCTGGGAGATGTTTGCCGCGGCCGAGGCCCGGCGCATCATGGCAACGTTTCATATACCGCCGGGCGGTGGGTTACAAGCACTGGAACAAGCGCTGAACCTGAGGCTCTATGCAGTGATCAATTCCCAGCGGTTGGAGTGGTCGGATGACCGGCAGGCACTCGTGCTCTTTGTCGACACCTGCCGGGTACAGCAGACCCGGCGCAGCAAGGGTCTGCCTGATTTTCCCTGTAGGAGCGTCGGAGTTGTCGAGTTCGAGACCTTTGCGCGCACCATCGATTCCCGCATCCGCACGCAATGTCTGCATTGCCCTCCTGATGCTCCTGAAGGAAAGTATTGCGGCTGGGAATTTAGCTTGGCGGAGGCGTCCGGCTCATGACACCCAGATTGATCTCGATCAGCCCAAAGCCTACGCGTACGCCAGGGAAGTCATGAGCATGAACTCCATGACCTCCGACGCGCAGGAAGGTATCAGCGCGTTCTTGGGCAAGCGCGCTGCTTGCTGGGCAGGCAAATAGAGGAAAAGCAAGGGACGAAACAATGGCACAGGGGGAACGCTGCGAGATCGTGTTGCGCCCGATTGGCTGCATTCGCACGCCCTTCAGTACGGTGACCAGAGCACCGATTCAGAGTTCGGCTGCCCATGGCGTCGAAGGCACGATTGAACTGTTTCCGCAGTATGTTCCGGGGCTGCGAGACATCGAAGGGTTCGAACGGCTCTGGTTGATCTATCAGTTTCACTGCGCAGCATCGCCGCAATTGCTCGTGCGCCCTTATCTCGATTCGGTGGAGCATGGTGTTTTTGCTACTCGTTCTCCGGCGCGACCGAATCACATTGGGATGTCCGCCGTGCGATTGCTCGCGATTGAAGGAAACCGTCTTCGCGTTGCCGATGTCGATATGCTGGACGGCACTCCGCTGCTCGATCTAAAGCCCTATGTTCCGGCTTTTGATCACCTCGAAGCGAAAAGAGTGGGATGGTACGACGGCAAATCAGGGAAAGGAGTTGTGGCCGATGAGCGCTTCCAGGCGAAGCAACGCGAGTAAAAAACCGCGCCACCGGGCGGGGGCGGCACTGTTATGTTGGCAAGTTGCGGGAAGGAGCACGAGATGCCGACCCATCACAACCTCGACCACTATCTCGAGGAGTACATCGAGGCCGCCGGCATCGCGACCGAGATCGGCTGCCACACCTTCCAGGCGACCGGCATTACCAGTACCTGAAGAATGGGGGAAAGCTCGAGGTCGCGCGGCCAATCACGAGTCGGCGCGCACTACTGGGCTCTACGCCGCTCGGACGAGATCTCGCTCGACGAGGTCGAGCGGATTGGGCCTCACTTGCCGACTTGGGTGCGCCATCCCCTCCGGAACAACTCTCAATTAGTGCAAATTGCCGAGTCACTCGCCGACAAGGATTACTACCCTGAAGTCGGCTTGTGGCAGGTTTCTCCGAGCCTCCTAATCTTCCTGAGGTTTCTTGTCTAGCAGCTCGGCCACTAGATGTCTTTCGCCTGTATGAGGTGAACTCCAGTGGGTGCAGCTTTTCCCTCGGCTAACATTCGTGTCGCCAATGTCTCGGCTTTCGTCACGAGGCTTTTCTGAATCCGAACTGGAAGGATCAGCGATAGCGGAACCAGCGTTTTGGCCATGATGCGTTCGGCTAAGCGGAATTCGTGGCGTCGGCCGGCCAAGAGCGCAGGCCTGAAGATGATCAGGGAGCGCAGTCCAAGAGCTCTCACATCGTTTTCAGTCCGACCCTTGACCCGGTTGTAAAAGATCATCGAGTTTGCGTTCGCGCCCATAGCGGAAACGAGCGCAAATGACTTCGCATCGTGAGCCCTCGCGATTTTCGCGAAAGCGCCGATGGCCGCGTGATCGACCTTTTCGAAGTTCTCTTTGCTGCCCGCCGCCTTGATCGTCGTGCCGAGACAACAGAAATAGAGATCCCCGCGAATCCTCGATTCGATCGACGATAACGCTGCTAGGTCGGAGATCAAAACCTCGGTCAGCTTTGGATTCGAAATATCCAATGACTTTCGCGAAATGGAAATCACCTTCGTGATCGTGGGGTCTGCCAAGAGCTGCCGAACCAGAGATGAACCCGTAAGGCCTGTGCCGCCAATGAGTGTTGCGATCATAGTTTTGAACACTCGCCAGAAATGCCTTTCAAACGCTTCACTCGGTTGGCAGGACTTCTTCAATCACCGACCAGGGCCCACCTTGAACCACGAGATACTTCAGGTAAAGTTCGACTGCTGGGCGATCTGTGGATGCGAGGAGGGTTCGAGCCGCGTCCTGGACGCGCTCTTTCGGCAGGGATGCGAGGTCGAAGCTTTCCTCGATCATTCCATCGGAATGAGGAATCCCCAGCCAATCGAGATAGCGCACAATCGTTGCACGATGATAGTGGAGCAGATAGTCCTGCAGCAGATTATTTGCTATCTGATCAGGAAGAGTAAGAGTTGCTGCCGTCCAGTTGACCAGGCGCTCAAGCGGGGCTCGGCGGACACTAATCTCACGAACGTTATTTGCTTTCGCGAGAGCGGCAAAGAAGAACTGTTTTTGTTCTTTGGTTGGCTCCGTCCAGAACAATTTGCTGGCGGAGACTCTAATGTCATTCGGCAATTGTCGCCAAATACGGTTTGCAGAAAGCGGCATGAGTGGGCCTCACTTACAGTCAATCTCAAGTTCCACCTACGATCATAACGGCTGCGGGAAAACAATGTCTTGGTCCGTGTTCGCGAACCTTATCTCGAATGCTATTTACGTCTCGCAGCAAGGCTCCACGATTCGGCTAGGGATTGAACGCAAAGAATCGGATGGGAAATCCGGTGTCGCAGTGTGCGTGAAGGATGAGGGAGCCGGAATTTTGTTGGCTAACGTCGAGCGAATCTTTGACGCTTTCTTTACAACCAAGGAAAGCGTTGGCACCGGGCTCGGGCTTTGGGTGAGCAGGGGCATCGTAGAAAAGTATGATGGCTCCCTCGGCGTCACCACCAGTATTGAGCCGGATTCGCATGGCTTCTGCTTTACGGTCTGGCTGCCACTCGCCCCAACGATGCGCTAGCGAATGCCTGCTACTCGAACTACAGCTTCTCCTGCGCTATGAATTCCGGCATCAAGTTCGCACTGCAAACCTACTCCTCTAAGCATCCAAGCACATGACTATTTTTACGGGAGATGCTTATGGCAGAGAGAGCCTTCACAATTCCAGAAATCATGCTTGTAGCAGGCACCCGCGTTGCGCTTGGCGCAGGATTGGGCTTGCTGGTTGCTGGCAAACTTAGCCGCGATACCCGGAAGGGCGCAGGGTGGGCGCTGCTGGCGTTCGGTGCCGTAAGCTCGATTCCGCTATAGACGTGGCCAGAAAGCCTCGGCTCATCGAAAAACGAGCCGCCTAGTCGGCTCGTTGCCGCCACAGGGCTGCTGCGAACTCCATCTTCAACGCCCGTTTCAGGCGGTCGGCAGCTTCGGTCTCCCCTGCGTGTTCCACGAAGGTGGAGTACAGATGCGAGGCAGGTGCAATAGACTCCTCACACCCTGGGCCTTACGCGCTCGAACTTCTCCGCCGCACGCCATTGCAAAAAACAGAAAACTTCTTTGCTAAACTATCGTGCATAGCGGAACGTGGGGAGAAGAACAGTCTCTTTCGGCAGAGTCGTGCGCCAAACCATATTGTCAGTTTCTGGTCAGCCTTTTTCTCGACTAGGAGACAAAGGCGCGAGCCGCCGCTGTGCCGCTGACGTTCTGGCAACCATTCGCAAGAGGAGTATCCGAGATGACGGTCTTTACAAAGTTCACCGGAACCGTAACGGGATTGGCTCTGATTTCAGTTGCGATTTGGGCAGCAGCCAAGTACGACATTGTGGGTACACTCTTCTCGGCAGATTTTATGCCGCACCGCTTCTGTTTAATTCAGCCCGGACTGGTTTGGACAAACGCGGTTTCTGACAGCCTCATCTGGCTGTCCTACATTGCCATCTCTGTCGGACTTGCCGTGCTCCTGCGGAAAACTCAGACGCTGCTTGGGTTTCGTTGGGTGTTTGTTGCCTTCGGCCTCTTCATTGTTGCTTGTGGGTTCACGCACTTCTTTGAAGTAGTCACGCTTTATGAACCAGTCTACTGGCTATCAACTTCGGTGAAGGTAGTGACAGCGGCAGCTTCTGTGGCAACCGCCGTTGCTTTCGCCACGCTTGTACCTCGTGCTGCCGAAGCGATACGCCTGTTTCATGAGGCGCATCGGAAGAGTGAACAGCAGCGGGTCGAAACTCTTTCCAAGCTGCTCGATACGGAAGAGCGAATCAAGCTGGCCGCTGAGAGTGCAGGCTTCGCGACTTGGGAGCGCAGCCTGATAACCAAGGAGCTGTACTGGGACGAACGCTGCCGAGCTATCTTCGGAGTTTCCGATAATCGGAAACTTCACTACGAAGACTTCCTAAATCGCATTCATCCGGATGAGCGTGCCAGTACGCAAGCACTCATCGAGGCTTCTCTCAGGGAGCACCGCGAGTACAACGCGACATTTCGCATCGTGCGCGATGACGGGGAGATACGAACGGTCATTTCACGAGGTAAAGCTTTTTGCGACAAAGATGGCCAGCCCGTCCGCTTGGTGGGCATCCTTATTGACATTACGCGGGAGCGACAGGCGCAGGAAGCTATGCTCAAAGTGGAGAAGCTTGCGGTCGCGGGCCGAATGGCGGCAAGTATCGCGCATGAAATTAACAACCCATTAGAGGCTGCCAGCGGGCTTCTCTACCTTTGCAGGACGGATGATGGCGTTCCCGAGCCCGTCAAAGAAAACCTGAAGCTTGTCGAACACGAATTGTACCGTGCTGCAAAGATAACCCGCAGTACGCTCACGTTTTATCGGGAGTCGCCCAATCCTCTCCCGACAAATGTAGTCGAACTAATTGAGAGCGTTCTGAAATTTCAAGAGCCCAGAATTCGCAAAGCTGGTGTCGAAGTCCAGACTGACTTGGTCTATTCAGAGCCGATTTGTGCGTTCCCCGGAGAGTTGCGTCAGATATTCACAAATCTGATATCGAATGCCATCGAGGCAATGCAAACAAGCGGCAGGTTGGTCATCCGTGTTCATCCTGCACGGGACTGGAGGGACGGGCGGGCGGGGTACAGAATCCTCGTTGCAGATA
Source organism: uncultured Acidobacteriota bacterium (assembly GCA_963738165.1). Taxonomy (GTDB): domain Bacteria; phylum Acidobacteriota; class Terriglobia; order Terriglobales; family Acidobacteriaceae; genus TOLSYN. Next base: position 57,697 of record CAVTVE010000001.1, on the reverse strand, counting down.
GTGGCCCCGGGATTCCCCCGGAGACTCGCAAGAAATTGTTCGATGCCTTCTACACCACAAAGGGCGATAAGGGAACAGGTCTAGGGCTGTGGATTACAAACCAGCTCGTACAAAAACACGGCGGCTTTATCAGATTTCGGTCTCGCTGCGAGTGCGCCTGCCAGAACGGCGGCACCATGTTCACTGTATTTTTGCCGTTGACTCACGACTTTACCGCAGGGCGCACAGATGGTTCATCACCGAACGAGGTGGCAACTTCCATTTTGTGAACAGGTAAGCTTGGTACTCGCGAATGTGTTGCGGACCCAGACGATCAGGAGAGCAGTGAAAGTGCCGGGCGAAAGCTTCGACCTTGCGGACGTAATAGTGGGTGGTAGCCTCAGAGTAGTTTCGACGCTGGAGTTCCTCCAGCATGATCTTGCGTAGATGGATCACAGGGACAACCTCCTTGTGCCCCACAATTTACAGGAAGGTGTGTACCGCAACTGCCGCCGGCATCACCAACGCGGTAGGTCCGGCGCACCAGCGGCTTCGTTCTGAGGGCAAGCCGTGTAGTTACTCTTTGGTAATTAACCCGACGCGCCCTCGACGGGATAGTAGTTTGCATGCCCCGATGAGAGCGCACTGATGATGACGTCCGCTCCGGTACCAAGTTCCAGGCTTCGCCACATTTCTCAGCTTTCCCCGCCCACGTGGCTGCCAGGCTTGAATCTTCGGCTACCACATCGGTCGCGGCCCCGTCACCGCCGTGATCGAATACAACTACGAGCGCAATGGGCAAATTGTCCTGCCGGCGGGGAGCCGTGCGATTGGGCGCATCAACAGCGCCGATGCGCACGGTAATATGGCAATCTCGTTTGAGTCCGTCGATCTGCCAAACAGCACCACAGTGCCTATCAGCGCCGTGGCGGTCGATACAAACCTGCGCTCGCTGAAGGGGCAGGTGACCGGAAGCAGCCGCGGCAAGGCCATGCTCGTCGCTACTCTCTCCGGAATCGGCCAAACGACGGCGATGATGCTCGGGAACAACACAAGTACGGCATTGAGCGGCCAGGACATGATCCGAGCGCAAATCTCTCAGAACATGGGCAACACCGCCGACACCCAGATTGCCAAGATGATCTCGAACGAGCGAATTGTGGTTACGCTGGCCGCAGGCACCGAGTTCTATATGGTGTTTACCAAGGCAGCGCTGCCACAGAACTCAGCTCAACAGTCGTCTTTGGCAGCCAACTCCGGCCACCAGCTCATTTCATCGGCTCTGTCTGGACGATAAGGTAATTGCCGGGAATGGCTTTTCGTCCAGTCTCGCTCACCCGTACTGCCGTCCCACTGCGAGTTCTCCCCTCGCGGCGGGCTAGTAGGCGACGAAACAGATACTCTACCGTTGCCTGCGGTTTGCCGGACGATGACGCCGCTGGTTGGGGGTTCACGAGAAAGGCGTTGGGGTGAAGTTCTAGCGATAACGCAACAGTCCGCTCTCGCATAGTTCGCACAACAGGAGTAATTTACTACTTGCAGAAACTGCAAGGCAGGTCTGGGTGCAAATACTGCTCATCTCGAAAGCGAACGATACAGGTATCGCGACTGTTCTGCCATTGGGACTGGCGTGCGTCGGTGCCGCCGCAGAAAGGGATGGGCATGACGTGCACTTGTTCGCGCTCGACTCGGGTTCCGATTGTGAGAAGATTCGGCAAGAAATAAAATGCTTTTCTCCTGACGTAATCGGTATATCGGTCAGAAATATCGATGACCAGAATATGCAGTGTTCGCGCTTTCTGCTTGAGAGCGTGGAGGAGGTGGTGACCGTCTGCCGCGCTGCCTCTCGTTCTCCCATTGTTTTAGGCGGTGCGGGTTATAGCATCTTCCCGGAAAGCGCATTGACGTACCTCGGGGCCGATATTGGCATCCGTGGAGAAGGGGAAGTAGCCTTTCCTGCGCTGCTCTCATGGCTTGAGCATGGTCGTCACTTGCCACCGCCGCCTTCAACGTATTTTGCGAATGGCTCGCATACGCCCACGAGATTTGCGCCCGACCTCGACGGTTTTCCTTTGCCTGAGCCGCGCCTCTGGCTCAATTTTCCCGGCAGTGCCGAAATGCGGATTCCAGTCCAGACCCGACGAGGCTGTGCCTTGGATTGCATTTACTGCTCGACCAGTGTCATCGAAGGGAGGCCAATCCGCCGACGCTTTTCTGAATCTCTGGTTCAATGGCTCGCCACACTTCGCCAGAACGGCTTTCGACATTTTCACTTTGTAGATAACACCTTCAACTTGCCTCCGTCCTATGCCAAGGAGTTATGTCGCAAGCTCATCAAGGCTGACCTCGGTCTGGACTGGTGGGCTATCGTGTACCCGAAGTGGGTGGACATGGAACTGGTGGAATTAATGGCCGAAGCGGGCTGCACGCAGATCAGCTTAGGTTTTGAAAGCGGTTCCGAAGCGATGCTGCCACAACTCAACAAACGGTTCTCCTGTGCAGAGGTAACAACGATCTCCGATGCCTTTGCTGGTATAGGCATCAAGCGCGAAGGTTTCTTGTTGCTCGGCGGCCCCGGCGAAACGAGAGAAACAGTCGAGGAAAGTTTGGATTACGCTGACAGCTTGCATCTCGACGGACTGAAGATCACGGTGGGGCTAAGAATTTATCCACAAACGCCACTCGCATCCATCGCTGTTGCCGAGGGCCTTGTCAGAGCCGATGACAATCTGCTCTTGCCTCGCTTCTATATCAAACCAGTCCTGCGGAATTGGCTGCCAGAGCGCATTGGCCGGCGGGAGTCCTGCGGCGGATAATACGCAACCCGGCTTTATCAGGCTGTGATCGATCTGCTCCATCAGAACCGGATCTCTATCCATCAGCTTCCGTACTGGTAATTCTTGTGGCTTGCTGTGTTCTTAAGCGCTCCGTTTCTTCTCGATGCGTAACCTTTAGCTTTGCTTGGGCTGTGCCATTCGAAGTTCGGGGGCGAATGGTTTAGGAGAGCAGAAGAGAATGGCCGCCCGGCGAAGCCGAGCGCTCTGCTCCCGGGGGAGCTCAGGCACACCTTCAATTCGAGTCGTTGATCACGAAGCCGGCGATCATTCATCACATACGCACAGACGCGCCGATGATAAATTGCGTAGTCAGCAACGATGATGGGAATTTTGGGATTGGCATGCTTCAACTGATCGATGTCGGGCTTGAATTGAATGGCAGGAAGATCCTGCACGGCGTCAATCTGTCGATCAGCGAGGCCGAGATTCACAGCATCCTGGGTGTAAACGGCACGGGAAAATCCACTCTGGCCGCTGTAATCATGGGGTTAAGTGGTTACGCGTCAGCGACCGGGAAGGTGCTGTTTCGAGGCGAAGACATTACTGGCCTTGCAATCAGCGAACGTGCGCAACGCGGGATTACCCTTGCATGGCAGGAACCAGCGCGTTTTGAAGGTCTGACGGTTGCCGAGTATCTCGAGATAGGTAGTCACTCCACCTCAAGCGGTTTTCTGCGTCCGAAGGAGTGTCTTGCCAAAGTAGGCCTGGAACCAGCTCAGTATCTTACGAGAGCAGTGGATGCCACCTTGAGCGGTGGCGAAAGGCGGCGAGTGGAACTGGCCGCGGTATTGGCGATGAGCCCGCGGCTGGCAATTCTCGACGAACCCGACTCGGGCATCGACCCGCTTTCCATTGAAAATATCGTTGACGTCATCAGAACCCAGACGAAGAACGGAACTGCAGTTCTGCTGATCACACATCATGAGGCAGTCGCAGCCATCGCGGATCGAGCTTCATCTTTGTGTGGCGGTACCATCGTGAAGACCGGGGACCCACAGAGCATTGCGCGCTCCTTCCGCAATCATTGCGAGGAGTGTGCCCACCCGAACGAGCCCGCAGGCGAGGAAACTTATGCCTGATTACGCAAAGGAATTCGCGGACATTTCGTCTGCGTATGAAGCCTCCGGAGGGGATCCACTCGTGCTCTTCAACGACCGCTTCGCAGGCTTGGTGGTCAGCCACCACCGAATCCTGTTCAGCAACAGCATTTCGGGCGTGCGGATCGAAGGCGAGGAAACTCCCACCGGCGCAAGAGCCAGGATCACGGTCGCCCCTGGAACGATCGTGAAGGACCCGGTTCATCTTTGTTTCGGCGTGATCCCCAAGGAGGGCTTACAGGAGATCATCTCCGAGTTCGAGATTGGCGAAGGTGCGAATGTTACATTTCTTGCGCACTGCTCGTTCCCCAACGCCGTCAAGGTCAGACACGTGATGGACGCGAAGATTCACGTTTGCCGGCATGCGCAGATGACCTATTCCGAAACCCACTTCCATGGTGAGGAAGGTGGCGTCGAAGTGCTGCCAGTCGCCAAGGTCGTGGTTGAGGACGGCGGAGTCTTCAAGAACCTGTTCAAACTCGTTAACGGTGCAGCCGGCGAACTTCACTTGCAGTATGTGGCGGAGTTGAAGGAGAACGCCATAGGCGAGCTCGATGCGAAAGTCTATGGCATCGTAGCGATCGGTAACTGCTCAGGGCGGGAGGTGGATAAATTCGAGAAATGTGGTTTAACGGCGTTGCCAGCCAAGTGCGTGGCCGCGCCTCTGGTGGCGGAGTGTTTTGCCAATCTCGAATGCAATGTGGCCGACACCAGTTTGGTTAACAAGTACGATCTGTTCATCCTCGAAGTGCTCAAGGCATGGGTCGACCCAGCGCAGAAGAATCCGAAGACGATTCACCATCAGGGCTATGGCAGCTTCGTTGTCGATGGCGAGATCATCAGACTGAAGTCGAGAATGCGATAGGAATGCCTCGATGGCCAGGAAGCCTCCCACCGCGACACTCTTCAACTGGCGATCAATGAAAACCAGCGGAGACGCATCGAGGAAGCTCCCAGGACAATTACGTTCGATTAGCTTCAGGGGATGAATTGTGATCCAAGTCAGATACTGAAGGCGCCACTCCGATATTGTCGTTACTTGTTAGGTTCGGCAGGACCGCCTGCCTCAGGTTCAACATCGATATGTCCAAGGCAGTGTTGAAATACAGGTGGCCTCCATCCTGACGCATGCGTGGGCCGAAATCGACCACGATCTCCGCTATAAGCCAATCCAAGGGGTGCCGTCGACAGAGGAACTTGCAACGCTTGATGAGGTCAACGGTCTCGTCCTGACAGGAGAGATCGCGTTGGAGCGCCTACAACGACTTATAGAAGAACGGGTGGGACGCCCCGATGCGCAATTCGAGAACCTTTACGAATTGCAGGAGTTTTTGTCTGCACAGGTTCCGAACCTATTTTCCAAAGAGATTGGACGATTGAACTTCCTTCTACCTCTTCTTCAAAACGCCGGCATCGATACGCCGTCGCGATTGCATCCGTATCTTCAAAAAGTTGCCGGAGAGCCAAGTGACAGCCCATTAGCAGACAGGCTGATAGACGGAATCACTGCTGAAGACCCTGAACGGTATCAATTATTTCGAACAGTACTGAGCGAGGAACGTGCCACCGATGGAACAGAGGAGGGGCAGCGGAATTTCGATGTCGCAATGGGCAACTTCCTTACGCGTTGGATATCTCTGGAACGTAAGCTGCAGAGATTGACAGGCAAGAAGAGTTCCTCTTTTAGTGCGAGCTTATTGCAGCCATCTCTTGATTCGTATGGTGTTCAGCCAGTTGACCAAGAAGAGATTCGTCGCTTGCGCGGTATCAGGAATAAGCTCGTCCACGGCCAAATCCTTCTTCCAGCTAACGAAATCGACAGAGCGGCAGCTCGGATTGAAACCTTACTAGAACACCTTGAAAACATCGATCAACCTCCGATGGGCGAGTAGCCAGGATTTATACCCGCAAGTCGGCTAGGGTCTGGCCAACTTCCGCTTAGCTCAGGGAAAATCGTCAAAAGGGACAGTCACAATCTGTGATGGCTGCTCTGATCGACTCCGAGGGGAGGCCCTGGGAAAGAAGAAAAAGGAAGAAAAGGGCGCGGCCTGAGTGATCACTCTGTTCGAGAAGAGTGTGACCTTCGGGGGCTGAGTAGGGCGTTGCGATGCCAGGGCCATGGCGGAGAATCAACCCGGTGGCCCGTCGCCGAGCCGCGGCTCGCTACAGATAGCCTTTCGTGCCGAGAGTTGCGATGATTCGCGCTGCAGCGGCATCGGAAGTCTCGCGTTCGCTGTACACGATGACGTCTGGGTGTTCCGGCGCTTCGTACGCAACCTGCAGCCCGGGTACATTCGTCGCAGCGCCTGACTGAGCTCTTTGGTAGATATGTTTCGGGTCCCTGGCCATGCAGATATCCAGCGGAGTAGCCACATACACCTCCAGAAATCGTGGAATCTGCAGCCGTGCTCGTTCACGATAGCTGCGACGGTTCGCAGTCGCGTCGAAAATCACAGGCACCCCATGCTGAGTGAGTAGCACGCCAACATATACCATCTGCTCGTAAAAGGCATTCCGCTCCTGCTCGTTGTATAGCGAATCTCTCACGAACACACGGCGTAGTGCGTCGGACTCGAGCACGGCGACATCCAGTCCTCGTGCGTCCAGTTGGGCTTCCAGAGACGTGGTCAAAGTGGACTTGCCGGAAGCCGGAAGACCAGTGATCCATATTGCGAAAGTATTTGGCATTCTAGGTGCCACAGTACGTATTCACCTGAGCAGGATCGAATTCTTCGCTCTGTAACACGGCCAGAATGAATGCCAGAATTCGTTGGCGAACCACGTCTGGGAGATTGGGATACCAAAGTGGACTGGCAATCACGAGGCCCCGGAAAGCATAAAACGGAGCGACCACCCGTAAAATCTCGCCATCTCCGCTGCCTTCCAAGTAACGATCCCAAAAGCGCCGAAATAGCTTCTCCAGGCTCCCCTCCAGCCGTCCGCTACGTTGTAGAGAAAAGAAAAGATAATTGGCGGTTAAACACGTGACATCGTCGGCAGGATCACCATACTCTCCGCGCGAACGATCCAGCAGTCGAAAATCAGTTCCGGACAGGAACAAAATGTTCCATGGATGAAAATCTCCGTGAATCTGACGCAATCGATGTGCAAGCATCTTTAACCGCCAACGCCAGCGCACACACAAATGTTCGATCTGCTCCAGAACCTCCTGAGTAATGTAAGGGTGGTCCAGTGGATATGAATCCGCCAGTCCCATAATGCATTCACTATCGCCCACCAGTTCACGGTTTCGCCGAACATAAAGACCAGAGTCGGTGCCGTGCGTTCGGTGAATATCTACCAGATAATCGCAAAGCGCATCGGCGCGAGCATTATCAAGGTCTGTCAATGCATTGCCGTTCCGAAGTTTCTCGAGGTCTAAAGAATAAGGTTGGCCGTCTGCATAATCCGTCAGCAAACAGAATTCCTCCACCTTGCTGACAGAAACAAGAGTTCCGTCGGATTGGAATCCTCCTACATCCAACGAGCGAACGTGGAGGGGCAGTAGATTGAACGCCCGATGTTCCCACAGCAGCTTCCGAGCACGGTCCGACATGTGTTCATGCCCAAAACTTCCGGCACTCATCGTGTGCAAAACCGCAGTGTGGAGCTGGCGATCTGCTGTTCGATAATCAACTCGGATTGGAACACCATATCCGTAGCCTTTGACAGATGCGCTTTCCCTATCCTGCCCGAGAATGGCCAAGCTAAGAACGGTGACGGCTTGACCCCGAATCGATGTAAGATAACGTTCGATTGTTTCCGAGTCCACTTTGCAGGATAACGTTTCGGGTTTTTGGAGCCCGTCCTCGGCCATTCTTTCCATATCCCCGCCTTGATGAATCGAAATGCTCTCACCTAAGAGAATTTACGTGTTAACGGTTACTCGCATGGCCGCACGAGCGATAGGACACATATCACACCAGGGTCTCTCATCTTGTCAGTGCCCAGTTACTCACACTGTAAGTCGAGACTCCGCATCGCGGCTCAAAGCAGCTCAAGAAGACTTAAAACGAGGCACCTGTACAGGGCAGACCCCATCGTTAAGATTTGAGGAACTTGAGAACTGCCGGATCTGCGCGAAGCATATTGGGCATTCGCGTCGGCTTATCGCCGGATTCTTTATCACGCCGCATGACCCTTATCACTGAGAGGGTGTTGCCATAGACGTAAACTATTAATGGACAAGTCTCCAGATAGGAGGTGTCCTATGTCTGCTACCTTCGTCAAAGTACAACCGCAAGCTGTTTACCCCGAATTCAAAAACATTCTCTTCGCTACAGACTTTTCGCAATGTTCGGCGGCTGAACTGGCGTGTCTCCGTGCGGTTGCAGAGCTCCATGGCGCCACCGTTCGCGTGGTGCATGTCGTTTCCCCGGGACAGGATGAATCCGCGCTGCTTCCCGGGCAGCACCGCAGGAGCCAAACCATCCAGACAACAATGAGTGTCTTTCTGGGTGAGCACCCGATTACAGGCGTTCCATTTGAAGCCTGGGTGGCGCGTGGCCCCATCGCCAAAACCTTGATAGACCTTGCCTGTTGCGAGCACATTGACCTGATTGCGCTCGGCACACGCGGCCTTGGACAGAGACTGCCTGCGCTTGGCTCGGTTGCGGGCCAGATCTTGTTTGAAGCGCCCTGTCCCGTGCTCACGGTTGGAGAGCAGATGAGAGCGCATATAGCCGAACGACTCGAGCGGGTTCTATATGCGACGGACTTTTCTCCAGCTTCGTTGCGTGCTCTTCCCTATGCACTGTCGTTGGCGAAGAAGAAAGATTCACATCTCATGTTGGTGTACGTCGATACCAGCGAGGCCTCATCCGACTGGCTTGTAGAGGCCGCTTTTGAGGGCAAGCTGCTCAATCTATTGCCGGCCGATGCTCATCTATGCAGCGTCGAGCCTATCATCGCAATCGGGTCGGTAGCGAATGGGGTCGTCGATACCGCGGCGGAACACGAAGCTGATGTAATTGTGATGGGCTCTCCGCTAGAGGCACCGGACTGTAGCATGCAGATTCATCTGCGAGCTCATTGCCCGGTCTTATCGGTCAGGTGAGAGCTCTTAATCATTGGGCGCGGATTCAGTGACTCCCGCGACCAATGCAATGCTGCCCACTTTGCGCACAAGGTGGGCAGCTCCTTTTGTCAGGTCCAACCGGAATAGGCAAACACTGAACGATGCGCCATCTTGTGCAGGAGAGAGCGGCCCAAGAACGCACGCCCTCTGATTGGTGCTATGTCAATAATGTTGAGGAACCGCGACGACCCTTGGCGTTGCAGTTGGCTCCAGGCCAAGGACTCTTGTTGCGCCAGGATGTGGATCGGTTAGTACAAGAACTTTGCTCCACGATTGAAGGCGACGAGTATAGGGCTCGTAAGCAGGCCATTGAAATCGAGACTAAGACCCAACAGGCGAAAGCCTTCGAGGAGCTTTCGCGACAGGCACAGGCCATGGGTATCGGCTTGGCGCGCACACCTGCCGGCTTTGTCTTTGCTCCGCTGCAGAATGGCGAGGTCCTATCCCCCGAGCAGTTTGCTGCTCTTCCGGAAGAAGAGCGCAAGCGTATGGAAGCCGCGATGACTTCGGTGCAGGAGCAACTGCAGGCTGTGATAAATCAGGTCATGCAGATGGAGAAGGAAGGCCGGGAGAAGCTAAAGGCACTTACCCGCGATGTTACGATCTTCGCCGTCGGTCATCTGATCGAGACCTTGCGGGAGAAATACGCAGCATCGGCAGAAGTGGTGGATTATCTTAAAGCGTTCCAGCAAGATGTCATTGAAAACGTGGATCAGTTTCTAACGCCGCGCGAATCTGACGTTGCCGCGTGGATAAGTGTGTCGCGCTCTCCCTTGGATGGCCCGCCATTCCTCAGGCGGTACCGCGTCAACGTGGTGGTAGACCATAGCGCTACCCAAGGGGCGCTGCTCGTCTACGAGGACCATCCCACCTACCAGAATTTGATCGGCCAAACCGAATACGTGTCTCAGCTCGGTGCGTTATCCACCGATTTCAACCTGATCCGGGGAGGGGCGTTGCACCGGGCCAGTGGCGGCTACCTGATGCTCGACGCTCAAAAGGTTCTCATGCAGCCGTATGTTTGGACGGTTTGAAGCGCGCCTTGCAATCATCACAGATACGAATTGAGTCGCTGGGACAGGCGCTGGGCCTGATCAGCACTGCCTCACTGGAACCTCAACCCATTCCTTTGCAGGTCAAGGTCATCCTAGTCGGGGATCGGCTGCTTTATTACTTGCTCTGTCGATATGATCCTGAATTCAATGGCCTGTTCAAAGTCGCAGTTGATTTTGACGACTAGATGGAGCGCAGCCCCGAAAACCATCTGCTTTATGCGCGGATGATCGCCACCATTGCGCGTTCGAAAAAATTGCTTCCGTTGGATCGTAGCGCAGTGGCTCGAACTATCGACCATAGTGCGCGGCTGGCCGGAGACGCGGAGAGGCTATCGCATCAGCGCATGGCTCTGGTTGATCTTTTGTGCGAATCCGACCATTTGGCGAGGCAAGCAGGAAGCACCACAGTATCCGCCTGCAATGTACAAAAGGCAATCGATGCTCAAATGTATCGGGCAAGCCGTATGCGGGAGCGCGCGGCGTAGCAGGGAACGTGCAACACGGAGTGAGCGGCAACCGCGGCGGAGTTTTTAACCATCCCGGAGCAACGCCTCGTCCTTTCAACGGCAACACTCAAGCCGCCAGAGGATTCGCTGAGCCGCACGGTCAGACCGGTGTTCACTCGGGCGCATTCAGCGGCATCGACCATGTGCGGAGCTTTTCGTCACGCGGAAGTGCCAGCTTGGGCGGCGGAGGTTTTCACGGTGGGGCTGGCGGAGGATTTCACGGCGGCGGAGGCGGGCATCGGTAATCGACCTTCTGTTCCGAGTAGCTTGTGAAATCTAGAAATGGAGAGAAGCTAAATGCGGCAAACGAAGCTGAACTTCAACATATTTCACTGGACCAATTTCTCGCAATTCGCGGCGGTGGCGATCCTCTGGGCGATGTGCTTTCCGGCGCACTCCCTGGCTCAGCAGTCGGGGCAGAAAACATTCTCCTCGCCGGAAGAGGCAAGCAATGCCCTCGTAACCGCAGCAAAGAACAACGACGAAAAAGCGTTGCTTGAAATTCTCGGACCAAATGCAAAGCGAATCGTTTCGTCAGGAGATGAAGCCGAGGACGCCCAGAGCCACGCCAATTTTGCGCAGAAATATCAAGAGATGCACCGTCTGATGAAAGAACCCGATGGCACCACTGTCTTGTATATCGGCGCTGAGAATTGGCCCACGCCCATTCCGCTGATGCAAAAAGGAAATTCATGGTGCTTCGACACCGCGGCGGGCGAGAAAGAGATTCTCTACCGGCGAGTCGGCCGCAATGAAGCGTCGGCCATTCGAGTCTGCCAGGAACTCGTCGCTGCCGATAAGGAATATTCCTCCCAAAATCACCAATACGCTCAGAAGATAACCAGTGATGACGGGCAACACGATGGCCTCTATTGGAAAACATCCGGAAGCGAGACTCAGAGCCCGATCGGCCCGCTGCTTGCCGCCGCCTTTACCCCAGCCCACGCCGAAAGCTCAGATGGTGCGGCAACTCCGTACCGCGGCTATTATTACCGCATCCTGACAGCTCAGGGGAAGGATGCCCCAGGCGGCGCGAAGAACTACATCGTAGACGGCAAGATGACCGAGGGCTTCGCCTTCGTCGCCTATCCTGCGGAGTACAGGTCATCGGGCATAATGACGTTCATCGTCAACGAGAATGGCGTCCTGTATCAGAAAGATCAAGGCAAAAAAACCGAACAACTCGCCAAAGCGATGACGGAATATAATCCCGGCTCTGGTTGGAAAAAAGCTGCATTGCAGTCGCAGGAAACGGCGAACAAATAAAAAAATAAGATTCCTATAGTGCTCCTCATTTTCCGCTGGGAGAATCTTCTTCGAACCCAGTTAGGAACGGTTTGGTCGCAGTATTCGGGACGCGATCATCCGCGCGCGAATACCTGAGGTTGCCACCAACACAGTTCGGTGGCGAATATGATGCCTACTGTGCCCGCACGTCGCGTCTAATTCCCGGCCCGATTGAGGCTAACCGCCTCGTCCGCTCGACATCCTGGTCAACGATGCTGCCGGAACCTTCAGAAAAGAAGGATTTGGAGAAGGTCACTGCACTGACGTGGGCCTTAGAAATCGGTGATGTTTCGCGCCCCCTTTCATCCTCGGGCACGATGCGCCGAGCTGGCGTGATCAGACAAGGCCGAGAAGTTTCCCTCCTTCGCTCGTCCCGGATAGGCTGGATTCGTTCTGCACTCCTTGCATACGGACAGTAAGGACTGGTACCTTACTGCTCCTCACGACGTACTCGGCGACGCTGCCCAAAAGCAGATGAGCCAGCCCTGAGCGGCCGTGAGTCCCCATTATGGTCATTTGGCAGTCCAGTTCGGACGCGGCCTTCGCAATCACAGGACGTGGCGAACCTTCGAGAATAACGGTCTGGGCATCCGATCGATTCCCGGCACCGCCTCTACGCCCACGATAGCCCGCTGCACCGAGCAGCTGTAACGTTGGAAGCGCGCCCACGTGGGCCGAAGCCGCGAGAGCCGTTTGCGAAGCTCGGGCAACGCAAGCGACTCCGGACGCGCAAAGTTCGCGTCGCCGAAGCAGGCTGCGGAAATTCGTCTTCGCGTCCGGACTATCGACCTCCATCAGCCAGCTACTGGCGTAGGGGTCGGAGGTAAGCGTCTCTGGGTAACGTCGGTTCAAGTCGCTGACGGTGCATTCGATTGGCGAGACCATGTCCACCCACTCACCTTTCACGCGATGCGACCCGCAGAACGTACTCGGGAGCATCCACATGGTGTGCACGGAAAAACGCAGGCAACGAATTCTCCACCTCGCCCTCAATAACCCATGCGCGATACTCAATGCCGTCGGGCCTGCGAGAGCGGAGAAGCCGCGCTTCAAATTCAGCAACTTGACTCTTTCACTCACCGCTGCCGGTTTCGCGTGGCGTCGTCGCTATCTCTCGGGTGCCGGACTGGAAAGGGAAATTCTTCAACTGGCCGCCCCGCTCGCGTTCTTCACGTTGTGCCCTGGGTCGGTACCATTTGAAGTAGACCAAGGCGCCGATGCTGGCCGTCACGGCCAGCGCGATCAAGATATACAGTACGGTCTGGTAGTAGTGCGAGAAGAAGCCGATCATTTGCCGGCCATAAATACTGCCCATATAGGCCACGGCAAAGTAACGCACGGCACGCCCCGCGGTCAGCGTCGAGAAGAACCTCTTGCACGGATACTGCATGATCCCGGCGGCCATCAGGACAGAAGTGAAAGGGAACGGTGGCGGTAGGATGGCGCCGATGAACACCGTGATGCCCCCGCGTTTCTCGAAGCGCTTGTAAATTTTCTCTGCGCGCGCTTTCCCAACTTTCTTCTCCAAGGTTTGCTGGCCGCCTCTCTCGGCCAGCCGGTAGGTGAGGTAGCCACCAAGCACCTCTCCTACTGTAGCCATAAATGCGTAATAGGCCCACCATTTGTGGTGGTGTGCCGCAAGCAGGATGAGGAATACGTCCACGCTTCCCGCCGGGGCAGAGATGAAAGGTGTGTTGTCGGCGATTCCAAGCAGTATTAACCCCGGTCCTCCCAAGCGGTGGACCCATATCCACACCGAGCCGGCAGCTATAAACAGGGGAAGCATTCTCATACGCCAGCCAGAGGCGCACTCGGCGCCTTTTCAGCCGCAGCCGTTATATCAGAAGGCGCAAAGAATTGTCGTTCTTCGCGCCTTTGTGAACGCGTTGTTGTATCGGGCGGAATGTTAGCTCGACATGGGTATAATCCAGCTCCGACTCTGCCCGTCATCAGGCTGCTCTGGCTTGCGCTTTGGGCACTTTGGGCAAGCTGTGAATCGCACCCGCGAACCCTACCAGGGCGGCGCCATCAAAGATGAGATCGATGCCGATTGCCAGGCCAATGAAATAGGCGCTGGCGCCAGGCCAAGTGGTCAGCAGAAAGACACCGAGAACCAGAGAGACCAGGCCCGCAAATACCGTCCATCCCCACCTGGGAAACTGAATGGTACTCGCCACGGCGGAGCGGAACAGCCCTCCCACGATGAAGAGGCAAGCGAGCAGCATGGTCACTCCTGCCGCGCCTGCGTCCGGATGACGAATCAGCAGGTACCCTGTCACTACGCGGAGTATCGCGTTCAGCAGGTAAAGGAAAACCCCGTGCCAGCTGAAAGCGAAAAATGTATTTATAAGCCACAGCACTCCGCTGATACCTATGACCCAGCCCAATGCCAGGATCGAAAACGTGGTCGCGGACTGCGCTTTGCCGACACATACGAAGCCGAGAATCATTAGCAGAATGCCGAACACAAGGAACCAGCCCCAGGATTTCCTGACTTGCTCGAGGCCGGCGGCGAAAATATCAGAAACATAGGTCATAGTCCTTCTCCTTTTTCGTGCACAGCCGTCATCAGTCTGTACCGATTCGGCAGCACGGTTGAATTGTTTTGACTACTGGCTGCTCTCCAGCACCCTTTTCACGCGCGTCAACGAAGCCTCTAACGAGGAGCAAATTCTGGAAACGACAGTATTCCTAATCATGGTGCCCCGGAGCCCAGTCAAACCAGCCTGTCGCGATTTCTTCACGGTTATCAGGTAAAAGCCCTTTTCATCCGATCGGTTGCTGTCTCTCACGCACACCGACAAATCGAGCGCTGTCTGAAAATAGTGGCTGGCGTAAAGCTGCTTGATGACGACGGAATCGAGCGGAGCGGCCGACTTCGATCCACGATAAATAACCATTTGGTTTATGCGCAATGTGGGCTTCAAACCGAATCTCACTCGTTCCCAATAGAAGAAGCTCTCTGAATTCGAGAGCTGCGTTTGGGGGTAGCCGGCCAGATAACGCTGCAGATCCGGGAGGTATTGTGTCAGCGAAGCAGACTCACTCAGCAAAGACTCGAATTGATCTACGACACTCAGCGGATGTTCCTTGTCGTAGTAAGTTCCCAGGGCGCTGTTGCCATCCTTCTGGTATCGGATCAATTCCTCGAGGGCCATCTTCTGCGCTAACCTATTCACTTGGTTAGCGACATCAGGCGCGGACCAATCCACCGATTCTCGAAATTCCTGCATTAAATTCGTTGGCAACTGAACCTGACATTTGCCGGGTTTGCAGTTCTTGAGCTCATTGATATCGTCATCTTCCAAGATGAAGCCTTCGAAGTCCGACAGTTTCGGCGGTGTGCTGAATTGCCGAATGCCGAGATAGTGCGGGGTACCGCGAAGAGTGTGAAAATTCCGCACCAACCTCAAGTAATTCTCTGGATAATCGTTGATGTAGATCGCACCGAAAACCGCCACTTCGGAAGCTGCCTGAGTTGGCAGTACTTGCACTACGGCTTTGCCGAGCTCGATGCTTGCAATCTGATCGTCCTTCAAGCCGATGCCTTGCTTAAAGAACGTGTACGGTTCCGGACGGGTTTGGCTCAGGCCCGCCCCCAAGGCACAAGAAAGAAAAGCGACGACACCACCGAGCGCGAACAGGGTAATCGCCCTCTTATCTGAAACGTGCGCGGGCATCCGAACCTCCTTACGCGTATTGTTCTCAAGAGGGAGGCCTTCACGACCTCCCTTTCGGACAGTTTTCTTTGAAGACCTAGCGTTATGACACCTTGGCCTTCGCTGCCGCTGCTTTTGCTTCGAGTGCTTTGACCTTTTCCTTCGCCTGACGCCCCGACGCCTCGCGTCGGTCTTTGGCCTTTTGTAGCTGAGCTTGTATCTTGGAGTCGAGCTGGTTGATTTTCTCCTGGAGCTTTGCTTTCCGGTCAGCTTGGACCTTGGCATGCTCCGCCTTCATCTGGGCGAGGTCGGCCTTCATCGCGGCGATGTTCTCCTCGTGGATTGTATGCTTCACCTCCGAAAGCGAGCGCCGGAATACAATCCCCCCCAGCGGTTCCATGCGTGTGTCCACGGGCGTGGTCCATTCCTCGTCAATATCAGCGACCACCGCCACTTTGTTCGGCAATAACGCCTTGTTGACGTCGTCGATGAAATCGTTACCGACCCGCATATGGTGCAGGTCGACAGTCCCGCCAGCAGCAAGTCCGGCGGCAGCGCCTATTCCCATACCTACGGGTCCGCCTAACAGGCCAATGACACTTCCGAGGAAAGTGCCGAAAAGAGTGCCGACTGGCCCGGGGTGATGCCCTTGCTTCACGCTCGCGCTGCCATCTGCATTTTTCGCAAGCACGGCAGAGTCGTAAACAGTGATGCTGCCTTCGCCGTCCAATTGCAAAAGCGCCTTCTTTCCTTCATACGCTTTTGTTTCATTGTCAAAAACCACCACCAACACTCGATCCATAAGTCATCTCCTAACTGAAGTTGTGAATTACACCGAGAGCTGAGAATGCAAATAGAGTGCCAGACATAAGCTACTGACTCGATGAGTCTTCGCTTCCAGAGCCTTCGAGAGTTAGCCACACTTTCTCGTCACTTTGACGAGATGTCATCGTTGACACGTGCGGAGCGGCCATCTGCGGATTGCAGTATTCAACGGCCGGCAATAAGTCACACGCCTACACGAACTTACGATATAAGCAGCTGTTGTTCGTGCTTGGCAATCGAGATGCAGTGTTAAGGCTGTCCTGGGAGGCGCCAGAGCATCATGCTAAGAGTTACGGTTGAAGAGCGGGGAAATCAAGTCGTTTTTCGGGTCGAAGGCAAGCTGAAGGGGCCTTGGGTCACCGAACTGGAGAGATGCTGGCGATCAACCAGCGGCAGTGTGACTGGGAAGACCTTTGGAGTGGATTTGGACGGTGTGGACTTCGTCGATGATCAGGGAAAGAAACTATTGATGGAGATGGCCAAGGCAGGAATCGAACTAATCGCGACTGAATCGATGATGCGTTCGACCGTTCAGCAGATCGCTTCGACCGCTGTATGAGCACTTAGGAGGTGGACCATGAACGAACCGAAATCGTCACCAAGAACACACGACCACGGCGATGAAAAGAAGCGCCAGGAGCGAAGCCAGCGCCAGTTTCGTTTCGGCATTAGCTACCTGATCACAAGCCTGATTGTCTTGTGGCTCTTCCAGCTATTCGTCATGGCTCCTCTGAGCCAGAGCACGGAAATTCCTTACAGCGAGTTCAAGAAAAAACTGGACGATGCTCAAATCGTAAACGCAACCATCAGCGCCAGGGGCATCGTTGGTGAGATGAAAAACCCCAAACCGAACGCATCTCCTTCGGTCGTCCCATTCAATACCGTACCTTCACCTGCTACCGACGCTAAGCTGATTGAAGAGTTACAAAACGCAAATGTGACTTACCGTTTCGAGCGCCCACCGAGCCCACTGGGTGGAATTTTGCTGGACTTTCTGCCGCTCGTGCTGCTCGGCGGTTTCTGGTACATGGCGTACCGGCGAGCGAGCGGGGGCGCGGCAGGACCGGGCGGCATCTTTGGGATCGGCAAGAGCAAAGCGATCGAGGTCAAACCGGAAGATGTCGGGGTCTCGTACAAAGATGTGGGCGGGGCCGATGAAGCCATTGCCGAGCTTCAAGAGATCATTCAGTTCCTAAAGGCGCCAGAGCAATTCACTCAACTCGGTGGGCATATACCCAAGGGAGTTTTGCTGGCCGGCCCACCGGGTACGGGCAAGACGCTGCTGGCCAAAGCCACGGCCGGAGAGGCTCATGTTGCGTTCTTCGAGACCAGCGGCCCCGAATTCGTTGAGATGTTTGTGGGTGTCGGTGCCGCACGCGTGCGCGACCTGTTCGAGCAGGCCCGCAAGGCTGCTCCTGCGATCGTATTCATCGACGAGATTGATGCTATCGGCCAGAGCCGGGGAGGGGTAATGCGCCTGGGCAGCAATGACGAGCGTGAGCAGACCCTCAACCAGTTGCTGGCCGAGATTGACGGTTTCAAAACCGACGCCAGCGCCCCAGTAATAATTATGGCTGCCACCAACCGGCCGGAGGTGCTCGACCCGGCACTGCTGCGTGCAGGCCGCTTTGATCGTCAGATCGCCATCGGCAATCCAGATCTGATCGGGCGAGTGCAAATCCTGAAGATTCATAGCAAGGACGTAAAGCTGGCGGCAGACTTTGACATAGAGCAGGCCGTCCGGATGACAGCTGGTTTCAGCGGCGCTGATCTGGCGAATGCCATGAATGAGGCCGCATTATTCGCAGCCAGGCACAAGGCCGAAGCAGTTACGCTGAATGATTTCGAGAAGGCTATCGAGCGGGTGATTGCAGGCTCCGAGAAAAAAAGTCGGGTGATGAACGAACAGGAACGGACCACGGTTGCATACCACGAGTCTGGCCACGCGCTAGTGGCGGAGCTGGTGCCGCATGGCGAACCGGTCAGCAAAATAAGCATCGTTCCTCACAGCCGTGGGGCCTTGGGCTACACGATGCAAATGCCAACCGAAGACCGCTATCTGCTCACGATCGACGAACTGCAGGATCGGATCGCCGTCATGCTGGGCGGGCGTGCCGCCGAACTGGTAGAGTTTCAAACTATCAGCACCGGGGCCAGTGACGACATTATGCGAGCGACTGAACTGGCCCGCCGCATGATCACAGAATTTGGCATGAGCGAAAAGCTTGGCTCCGTGCGCTATGCAGGTCAACAACTCCAATACCTGGCGGGATCGGTCGAAGACAACAGCCAGATCAGTCCAGACACTCGTCAGGTTATCGACGGAGAAGTTCAGCGTCTCGTGACCGAACAATACGAGCGTGCTAAGTCGTTGCTGAGGGAACATTGCAAAGCCCTTAAGAAATTAGCCGAGCAACTCCTGAAGCAAGAGACCGTGAGCGGTAGCGTCGTAAAAGAGGCCTTAAGATCTCCTGCCGATGAAGCGCATATTGAAGTGTCCTGCCAGGAGTTGCACGGCTGAGCTTGTGCAGAATGTGTTGTCTGCGTCTGAGCAATCATTAATGAGATCACCGTAAGACTGTTGACACACATGAACGAATAATGATCTTGTGCGGATGTTCTGTGGAGGATCGTGAATGCCCTCGCCACTATCAATGGGTCGAACTCGTCACCTCCTATGTGCTGTGTTGTTCACATCCGGCCTAGTCGGAATTTCGGGATTGGCGCAACAACTCGGCCCGATAGAGATCATCCGGCGTTCAGCCGAAGTCAACCGAAGAGATTGGGATGCAGCCCTTGACTACGATTATTTCCAGCGTGAGCGAGATGGTGAAAAGACCAAGACATATGAAGTAATGATGCTTGCTGGGTCCAGATATGATCGGCTGGTAGCGGTCGACGATAAGACCTTATCACCTGAAAGCGAAGCCGAGGAGCAGCAACGATTCGAGACGGCCGTTACACAGCGGCATCAGGAAAGTGCCAGAGAACGCGAGCATCGGGTCGCGCAATATCAAAAGGAGATCGATCGAGATCATGTGCTGATCGGGGAGCTTACTAGAGCGCTTGACTTCACCTTATCGGGGAAGCAGATGCTGGGGCAACATGAAGTCTATGTCCTGAAGGGTACGCCTCGGGTAGATTATCGCCCTCCCAACCAGTACGCCAAGGCATTGACCGGCATGCAAGGAACACTTTGGATCGACACAGCTACTTTTCACTGGGTGAAAGCCGAGGCTGAGGTTGTACGTCCGGTCTGGATAGAGGGTTTTGTCGCACGGATAGAGCCAGGCACGCGCTTCGAATTTGAGCAGGCACCCATCGCGAAGGGGCTGTGGATGCCGAGCCATTTTTCGATGGAAGCAAAAGCCAAAGTGCTTTTGCTTTTCTCGCACTATGAGCGGGATGACAATACTTACTTCAACTACCACAAACCAGGCACCGGCTCGGGGGAGATGGACGATGTCAAATGAAATCCCTGGCACGTGCAGGCAGTAGCGCTCGTGCAGCGAATGGGTTCAGGAGAAGAAGTTCATCATTATTTTAGTCACCATTAAATCCGTGATTATAATTAGCGCCGAAGAAGTCACTACTGCCTGCGTGGTTGCCGGGCCTACGCCTTGTGTTCCTCCGTGTACGCTGAGACCGTAAAAACAGCCGACCGTCGAAATAACGAAGCCGAACAACAGAGGCTTCACCAGACCCATGAACAGAGGAGAAAAATTGCTTTGCCGTTATCTAGTGAAAGCGAGCATGGCGAGATCGCGTCACAATGACGATTTCAACGGCCACTTCACCAGTGCGCTTCCTGCGTTCCATTCTCGAAATCTCACGGCCGCGTCTAGGTTGCGAGCGCCATGCTATCTCCAGCCTTGGCTGCATCCTTGATTCCCTTACGGAGAAGCCGACGCTTGGCGGCTTCCACTAGCAAGAGATAGGCTCCTGTGGCGACGGCGAGAAAAGCAAAGTACGTTGCTGGCAGCGGCGTGAAGCCGAGCACGCGTGCGAGCGGACTGAATGGCAAGTAAATCCCGACCGCTACCGCCGCAAGGCAAGTTGCTGTCAATGAACCGCTAGGGCGGCTCCGCAGGGGATTTTTCGAGGTGCGGATTACGAAGAGCACTAGCGTCTGGGTCGCCAGTGATTCGACAAACCAGCCGGTATGAAACTGGGCTTCACTCGTGTGAAAGAAATGCAACAGCACGTAGAAGGTCAGAAAATCAAAAATGGAACTGATAGGTCTTTTTTTTTCCCCCTCCCTCTCCTGTTCCTTGCGCGCTCTCGTCACGCTGAAGCCCCTTCGGTCCCGCCTCCTTGCTGCCAAGGTGCAGCCGTTCCGACGACCATCATCGGCGCATCGAGTTTTCCGCCCAGTTTGTCGAAGTTCGATCACCCGGTCCTGCATGTCGCGTCAGCTTGCTCCAGCGCGTACGTGTAGACTGCCTTGCCCGCCGCGACTTCGCAGCACACGATCCTTCATCTTCATGAGCACAGCATGCAACTCATCAGCAGCGCGGCGCACGTTCCTGTCGCCGCATCGCGCTCTGCGATCGACAGGCTTTGCTGGCGCGCCTCCGATCGATCGCAAACAACCCGTCCATGAGCACGACAACGCCGCCAGTCGGCGTCGGTCGTCTTCAACTTGCATTCACCTTGACGACTTCGATAAACTTTCTTCTTGCATGAGCCATACAGCACGCATGATCATGCCTTCGCACCGACCTTTTCGCCGTATGCGGCATACCCATCTGTGTGTATTGCCGCGGTATCTTGAAGTCTTTCTCGGCACCTCGCCGCGGCGCGTCATCTCGAGTCGGACTACCCCTTTTCCTGGCGAGCTGTACTGCCAGAGTACGCGGTGTGGTTCTTACCATTCTTCTCTTTGGTTTGCACTCCGACGTAGGTCTCGTCTGCCTGGATGTAATTCCCGCAGCAGATCGCGCTTCATCAGTTGCTAAACGGGATCAGCAACTCGCCTACCCGCAGCACCGCATCGTCGATCGTTGTCAGCGCCACCTCGATGCCGAGATCACGCAGGAGCATCGCGCGCTGACGATAAAGTGGCAATGCATCACAATACTTACTCACAACGAAGTCGATGATCACTTCGTCCGAAGATCGACTTGGGCGCAATGCGCTCAGGCACAGCGGCCTTGCAACGCCATGCCTGACGCACGCCGCACAGGCACGCTTCTCGCGCTTGATGACGCGAACGAAATGAACCGCTGGCTTCTTACTCAGCACCTCGGTCTGTTCGTAGCCGATTACGCTCGTCTGGCCGCCGCACTGGCCACACTTGCACTGCTCCGGCGTGCAGGCAATGATCTCCCAACACGTTCCAGATGTGCAGGCAGTTCGTTGCGGCCAGGATGATGCTTCCTCTGCGCTGTTGCTTGTTGTCTTCCGTGCTGTTCTGCGCGGTGTCAGGCAGCGGGCCGCTGCTCATCTCGGATTCAATTTCTTCGCTCGATACCGCAAGCTCAAGATCCAGCATCTGCAATTGCAGATCCGAGAGCTTCTCGCTGCGCTTGCCGTACTTGCGGATGCGCTCCAGACGAAGCTCCTCTTCAGCTTCAGCACCAGCATCTCAGTCCTCGCAAGCACTGCTGGCCGCGCAGATCTGCTACCTTCGCTTCCAGTTGCTGCTGCAGTGCGCGATGATCGCCGCCGCAACCGGATCCAGTACGACCGACAGACGACTTGGAAGCAGATTCATCTGCGTTCAGATCGCAGATCACGCTGTGGATATGTCATCGATCGCCTGTATTAGCGGTCTGGCGCTTTTTCCGGATCGCTTCCCACTGGCTGCGTACCACTCGCTCCTGGTTTCGTTCAGATCGATACCGCCGATACAGCGCAACTCCTCGCGGCTCAACTGCACACGCCCATCCTCGGACACCGGCCGCATCGGCCTGTTCCATGCGCCGGCGCGACCCGGCTATGCCATCGGGGATCTCGCATCGCGACGTTTTTGGGACAGACCCGCTCTGCCCCGCCCCCCCCCCCCCCCCCCCCCAATGAACAGCATGAAATTGCGTATTAGCCCAATATCCCAATGCTGGGGTTTTTGGATGTAAGTCTCGTCGACATTGTCGGTTGGAATAGTAAGTTGGGATAAGTCGTATAGAAGGTTGTTCAACAGGATTTGCGTGGGTAACATCGGCAAGAAGGGCAGAAAAAGCGACGCCCCAGCCATGCTGAATACATTTCCAAAGTTCGAACTTGTGCCCATCAGCAGATACTTCATCACATTCCCGAAGGCTTTGCGACCCTCGATGATGCCATCATGGAGGACCCGCAGGCCAGGCTCAACCAGAATAACGTCGGCAGACTCGCGGGCGACGTCAACCGCGCTGGACACTGAAATGCCAACATCGGCCGCGTGCAGCGATGGCGCATCGTTGATGCCGTCACCCATGAACCCCACTGAGTGGCCGTTGTGTTTGAGCGCCAGGAGAATCCGGTTTTTCTGAGCGGGGGCAATGCGGGCGAATACAGGCGTCTTCTGGACGATGTGCGCCAGCGCCGGCTCCGTCATCCCTTCTATTTCCTCGCCGGTGATGATTTGGCCAGGGTTGATTCCTACCTGCGCGCAGACATGGCCGGTGACGCGATCGTTGTCACCGGAGATGACCTTGACTTCAACCCCATCCCGCTTTAGACATGCCAGAACCTCGGCGGCGTCGGCTAACGGCTCATCAGAGAAAGTCAAGAAACCGGCCAGGATCAGATCGCGCTCATCGTCCACGGAATAGTTAGCGCGCGCAGGCACTTCTGCGTAAGCCACAGCTAGCGAGCGGAAACCATGATTATTCAACTCATCGCTTGTCTGCCGCATTCGCTTGGCGACGCCCTCGCCGATGGGTTCTGCTTTGCCCTCGATCTCGTAACCGGAGAGTAGTGGAAAAATCCCTTCTGGAGCGCCTTTCGTAATGAGAACTCGGTGGGACTGCCGCTCCAATACAACCGAGAGACGCCTCCGTTCGAAATCGAATGGAATCTCATCGCGTTTCGTGTACTCCTCCGCCTTTGGCGGAGGCCGATGGAGGATAACCTCGTCGAGGGGACTGCGGATACCAGTCTCAAACTTGCTATTAAGGTAGGCCAGTTCCAGTGCGCGCGGGGATACATTCCCAAAAGAATCGAGAGAGCGATCAAGCGACATTGTTCCAGCGGTGAGCGTTCCCGTTTTATCGCTGCAAAGCACATCCAAACTACCGAGGTTCTGAATTGCGGAGAGATGCTTGACGATGACTTTCTTACGGGCCATGGCGATGGCACCTTTTGAAAGCGTCACCGACGTTATCATGGGCAGGAACTCGGGTGTGAGGCCAACTGCTAGCGCAACCGCAAACAGCAGCGATTGAAGGGGATCACGATGGCGTGCAACGCTGACGAGAATCAGGAAAAGAACGAGAAACATAACTGTTCGCGCTAGGAGGTGGCTAAAATTGCGCAAACCGAGATCGAAGGCTGTTGCTTCCGGACGTGCGCTGAGGCGAGTTGCAATATCACCAAAGGCGGTGCGAGGGCCCGTCGCCACGACCTCTGCCGTTCCCGTTCCGCTAACGACGGATGTACCGAGGAACACCATGTTGGGCGCATCCGCTTTAGTCGAAGCGGCCTCTCCGGTCGCTTCCTTTTCTACGGGGAGCGATTCGCCCGTTAGCGATGCTTGCAGAACATAGAGATCACGCGCAATCAAAAGTCGTGCGTCTGCCGGAATCAGGTCTCCGGCTGAAAGTCGGACCATGTCTCCAGGCACCACGTCGTGCCGCCGAACCTCCTTCCACTCCCCATCGCGCAGGACGGTAGCCGTAGGGGCAACTTGTGCGCGCAACTGTTCGATGGCGCGTTGAGAGCGATAGGTCTGACTTAAGTCAATAGCGGCGCTCAGCAGAACAATCGCGACGATGATTCCCGCATCTACCTTTTCGCCCAGGAATGCTGATGCGCCCGCAGCAATCACCAGGATCAAAACCAAGGGATTCATGAACACGTGCAAGAGATCGGAAAAAAAAGAATGGTGCTGTGTCGCTGCGGGTTCATTCGGACCGAACCGTTCGAGCCGTGCCTCAGCTTCCTGGGTAGTTAAGCCGATAATCGCGACGTGAATCTGCTCTGCATTGGCCAACATGGCTAAGTTCCCGATTCGGCGGTGCGTCCAAAGCCCTCAAAGATTCGTGCGGTAATCACCCCAAAGACGAAGCCGCCCACATGAGCTGTATAAGCGACGCCACCGCCCTGTACATTCGCCACGGCGCCGACCTGACTGAAGAATTGAATAATGAACCAGAGTCCGATCAATAGCGCTGCGGGAATAAATGTAATCCTGGCAAACCAGCCAAACACAAGTAGCGCGCGTATCCGATCACTAGGATAGGTAATTAAAAAGGCGCCCATCACACCTGCAATCGCTCCACTGGCACCCAGATTGGGAACGGTGGAACTGGGCATGGCTGCGATCTGTGCCGCCGAAGCCACTAGACCGCTGAGCAGATAAAATGCCAAGTAGCGTAGGTGTCCCATCGCATCTTCGATTTCCGGGCCGAATGCCCATAAGAACACCATGTTCCCAATAATGTGCATCCAACTGCCATGCATGAACAGCGCAGTCAAGATGGTAATCCAGTGCCGGCCTGCAACAATATCGGCGGGGATCACCGACCACTGCATTACAAATGCGTCACCACCCATCAGTTCCAGTACGAAGACGAGCACGTTCACGACGATGATTGCGATCGTGACGAAGGGGAAACTACTGGGCCGTCGAGACGCATCCGATAATGGAATCATGCCGCCCACGTTGTTCTCCTCCGCTTTTCGAGATACATCCGATTCATCGAAACCGCACTGAATTCTGCTGGCTCAATCGTTTGTTCAGAAGTTCCTTCCCGACAGCTACTCCCTAGTATTTTGTACGGATTGAGAGCTGCGCGATCCGACGATCCATAAGAAATCTGTGCATCTGGCCTTCCGAATTATTGCGAAGGCCATTCATGGACAATTGCCGTGAAATCGATGGGATAGGTTCCGTACCTAGGTCCCATATGGCAGTTCAGCGTGAATACTCTGGCGCTATTCCGTCACTGTGGCGAAGCGCCGACCATACCCGAGTGCCCCAAGGAAACCTCCGCCGAGCAAATCCACTGGGCAACTGGTGGCCAGAATTCCGCCAGCGCCTTGGGGCCCATGAACAGGCCAATGTGCCCGTCAGGGGCAAGCGTCTTGATGATTCTGTCCTTAGGAGTCCCCAGATATTTCTCCGCGTCGAAAACTTGCTCCTTCGGCGTAATGTCACTGCTTCGCCAGCCAGCAGGTAAACTGGGCAGGTGATGTCTTTCATCGACAATTGCTTGTTCAAGCCAATAAATTCTCCACGAGCAAAGCGATTTTCCTTAAAGAGCTGCTGGACACACTGTAGATAAAAAGCGCCGGGCAAACTGATCGGGTTTCCAAAGAGAAGACTGTGCATCTGGCCTTCCGACCATGGGGAACACCTCCCTGGCTCGCAATTGTCCTCAGATTCGATGAGTTAGCTTCGAGACCCTCGTACCCGCCACGCAAGCTGAAAAGTGTTTCTCCGGCACTATTCCGTCACTATGGCGAAACTCCCGATGATCAAATTCCTATCGCCAATGTGAAGCTCCGCGTAACCTGCTGACTCGAATGGAAATTGATCATGAAGCGTCGATAGGGATTGGGAAGCGCACGTGCACCTGTGGAGTATCGAAGATTTGAGGTTGTTGTTCCTGGAAACTGCGGAGCAAGCCTGCGAGTCGGACCATCAAGCTCTGGCCGAAAAAGGAGGAATATGGCGCAACTTACACGTCCTGTTGAAGTTTCTTTGAAGAATATTTTGATCGCTACCGATTTTTCTTCGGCTTCGTTCGCCGCACTCAAGCGCGTTGTGCCGATCGCAAGACAGTTCAATTCTACGGTTCATATTGTGCATGTGCTTCATCTACGGGAGATACCGCCCACGGACGAGTTGATATACCAGCACGCCCGCGTGAATGCGCAACGAGAGCTGCAAGCGCTGGAGACTGTGGTTGGAACTGTTCCGCACCGGACCTGGTTGCGGGAGTTGCGGGAAGGTGAAGTTTGGGAGGCTGTCGAGGACCTTGTCCGGTCAGAGCACATTGACTTGGTAGTTGTGGGCACTAGAGGGAAGTCGGAGAGCGATAAATTCTTTCTCGGCTCCGTTGCAGAGGAGATTATCCGCTCAGCCAAGTGCCCCGTCCTGACGATAGGACCGCATATGTCTACTACCTGTGGTGAGCCGCCAGCTCAACTCCTCTACGTTACCAACTTCCGGGAGGAGTCACACCATGGTCTTCAGTATGCGATTCGTCTGGCGACTCAGTACAGGTCTCAGCTTTTGCTATTGCACGTTGTCGAACGAGACGAGACCGAGCGATCAGATCAGGAATGGGTCAGAACGTACCGTCGGACTCTGCAAGGTCTTTTGCCGAAATTCGCTGGCGACTTTCTCGTGGATCCGGTATTGAGAGTTGAGGTTGCGAAGAATTCTACGGCACGTATTCTTCAGGTAGCTGACGAGGTTTTAGCGGACCTTATCGTCATGGACGTACGCCCAGAAGAGCCGTGGCAAACCCACCTGCGCGACAAAGTCTCCAAAATTATTTCTTGCGCAAGCTGTCCCATACTCACGGTGCGTACCAAACCTGGCTACAACGGAGAAGAGGAATGAGTAACCAACTCTCGCGAGGTCAGAATGACGATTCAGGCCGAGAACAAGTCCTCACGTGAAACGTGTAGCTTACGCATTTTGGAATTTAAGGTCGTGCGTTTCATCCCAAGCTTTCCTGCGGCACCGGCAATGACGCCATTTGCATCGCGGAGAGCACGCAGAATGAGTTCCTTTTCTGCGACTTCCAAGGTTTGTACCTTGCTGTTCGGAGGCGGCTCCCCGCCTCTCTTCAGTTCGGTAAGCGGCACGTTCAGAACGGGCCCCTGAGATAGAATCAGCGCCCGCTCAATGACGTTTTCCAACTCGCGGACGTTACCCGGCCAGTGCCATTTGGCTAGGGCTCGCATTGTTTCCGCCGGAACCCGCTCAATACGCTTGCCCATTCGATTCGCGTGCTTCTTTACAAAGAAGTTGACCAGCAAAGGAATATCGGTAGGCCGTTCCCGCAACGAAGGCAGTTGAATGGGAAAGATGTTAAGCCGGTAAAACAAGTCCTGGCGAAACTCCCGTTGAGCCACCATCTTGTCCAGGTCTCGATTCGTCGCGACAACGAGCCGCGTGTCCACGCGGATGGTGCGTATGCCGCCCAGCCTCTCAAATTCTTGCTCCTGGAGAACGCGCAGCAGCTTGGGCTGCAGCTCCGGTGGAATATCGCCAACTTCATCCAGGAAGAGGGTTCCCTTGTTTGCCAGTTCGACTCGCCCGACCTTCTGTGCGATTGCGCCTGTGAACGCTCCCTTCTCGTGACCGAAAAGTTCGCTTTCCAATAACCCAGTAGGAATTGCCGCACAATTCAGCTTCACGAGCGCGCGATCACGGCGATTACTGAGATGATGAATCGCGCGGGCGATCAGTTCCTTTCCGGTTCCCGTTTCCCCAAGAATCATCACCGTCGAATCCGTGCGAGCTACCGTCTCGACTTGGTAAAGGACGTGCTTGAGCGCGGCGCTTTCCCCCACGATTTCTTCAAAGTTGTGTTCTGTTCGGATCTCATCTTCCAGGTAAAACTTTTCCTTCTCCAACCTGTCCCGTAGCTGAGCGATTTCTTGAAACGCCAAGGCATTATCGACGGCGACTGCCACCTGATTGGCCACTTCACTGAGCAAATCCAGATTGCTTTGGCTGAATGCTGACTCCCGGAAACTGCAAACACTCAGAACCCCCAGAAAGCGCTTGCGGCCAGCAAGAGGCAGCCAGCATCCGGACCTAATTCCGGAGTCGAGAAGCCTCTGCGTTGCTTTTGAGGGGAAACTCTCGATGTTGATTCGATTGATCAGCACAGGGTTGTGTGTTGCTAAAGCCCTGCCGGAGGGTGTGTTTTCAACAGAAAAGACTATGTCTTCGTCACGAAGCAGGTCGCCCATTTTAGGAAATTCTAAGGCGTGGAAGCGGAATTGCCCGTTTGCGGGATCATACAAGCAAAGGCCACAGTAATCATGTTGCATCACGCGTCCTATGCAATTTGAAATCTGGGAAAAAAAGTTCTTTCAGGTCTAAGTGGCTGACTAGGGTATTGGTGATGTCGTGCACGAGTCGCAAACGCTCGTGTTCCTCAGCCAGTTGCTCCTGATAGGTGCGGACCGTCTCATGCGTCAGAGCAACATCCACCGCAACTAATATCTGCTGGACCAGTTGCTCCATGAACTTCAAATCCGAATCGTTGTACGCGTTGGCCTGCCTGCTGCCAAAGGAAACTGCCCCGTAGGGCCGCTCGGACGTAGTCAGTGGAAACACATAATAGGTTCTGATACCGCTTTCCCTGAGCATCGCAACATAAGGACTAAAGCGTTCCACGTCGGCAAGATCAGGCAGTAGGAGTGGTTTCTGATTCTCCCACACCCATCCTGCAGGCGAGTCACCTACGGCTACTTCAAGAGACATGGGGATCGTCACAGGAATGAGGGCCTGCAATACATTCAACCGCATGATGTTCTTGGCCGGATCGTGCAAGATCAGATTGAGAAAATCGAATCCGCCAACCTCTTGGAGCCGTTGAAGAAGATCCCGAAACAGCTCAGACAAATCGACGTGAGAGACTATCGAACCTGTCAGCTCCAGAAGCGTTTCATAACGCTTGAGCACCGGTGATATTCCCCGCTTGGCTTGTTGGAGTGACATAAGAAACCTGGAAGCCTCTCGCACTCGATCATTCTGTTCTGCACAATGTGGAAGTCGCGGACCATTGATCGTGCCATAAAAAATGCTAGCTCATGAGGCAGAATCGGGCCGTGATAGGGATCACACCAATGCGTTCCGCGGCACCGTTCAGATTGCCTCTCTAACCTGGGTTCGGCAGCTTGGCTGGCTTTTGCAAGCTCCTCGTGAACTTACAGATTTCGGATTTGGCTGCATGCTGAGGTGCAGCTTCCTTCCTCCCTTTTCCTTTCCCAAGAACGCCTTTCACAATTCTCCCTCCGGACCCGTCCCTGGAAACGGATTAGATCGTCCTCAAATCGACCGATGTTTTCACGCTCAGCTCTGCCTCGATCTCAATCTTTCGGCCTCGGGCACTCCTTGGGGTGCGGGCGGAGAGAACCGACCGCTCTCAGATACGGTGCAGATACCCCAAGCACCTGCCGACCATACGAGCGCAGGCCCCAAGAGAAATGTTTTGGCGCGGCGCTGCAGTACTTCACCGGCTCAAAGCAGCACAATACTCATCTGCGGTTGCTGGCGCGACAGCGTGGAATGAAAATCAACGAGTATGGGGTGTTCCGTAAAGATAAGAAATTGGGCGGCGCTGAGGAGGAAGATGTCTATCGCCTGTTGGACATGCCTTTCATCCCGCCTGAACTTCGAGAGGATCGGGGGAGATTGAGGCGGCGCTGAAAGGGGCACTCCCCGAAGTCATCAAGTTGAAGAGCATCCGTGGCGACCTGCACGCACACACAACTTACTCAGATGGACGATCCTCGATTTCAGAGATGATCGAACGAGCCGAAAGCATGGGGTACGAGTATCTGGCCCTGACCGATCACTCTCCCTCAGAGCGCGTTGCACGAGGTCTGGATATACTGTGCGGCTCCAGAAGAAGGTGCAGGAGTTGACACGGGTCTGCAAGGAACGGAACGGCTCAGGGCCACGCGCGCTGCTCGGTACAGAGGTGGATATTCTGCCGGATGGCTCGCTAGATTATCCCGACGATGTGCTCGCCCGTTTCGATGTGGTCGTCGCTGCCGTGCATGCGAATTTTCACGAGTCAAGCCGGGAGATGACGGCGCGAATCCTCAAAGCCATTGATAACCCCTACGTGAACGTCATTGCTCACCCAACCACCCGCATAATCGGTACGCGCGATCCTGCCTCATTCGACTTCGAGCGTGTAGTCTGTGCTGCGAAAAAAGCCGGAGTTGCTCTCGAGATTAATGGCTCTCCATGGCGCCTCGATTTGAGCGATACGCGGCACACACCGCGCAGCAGGCTGGTGTTTTGTTCGCAATTGGCTCCGACGCGCACAGCGCTGCACAGCTCTCTTTCATGCGCTTTGGAGTTTTACAGGCAAGGCGAGGCTGGATCCAGCCTGCTTCGGTCGTGAACACATGGCCATCGGAGAAATTGTATAAATGGCTGGAGGAGCGTCGGCCACGGAGAGCGCGAATACAGCGATCCGCATGAGATAACAATCCCTTATTTTCAATATGGGACAAACGAAGCAACTCTGGAGTGACTTCTGTCCTACCGTTCGTTCAGGAAGGGAATTATCCTCTGTCTATCGATGGGGCGCTGCGTTAGCTGCCGGACGCTCCAACGGGAGGCGATTATGAAACACACCCTTCCAAAGAATAACTCCCACACCCGTCACAATCGATTTGATCTACTCGCGTCCCTGGCCAAAGGAGCGGGTTGGTTCGCTCTGAGCCGTGTGCCCGCCAACTACCGCTGGCAGGCACACGGAGAGGGCCGCTCCTTTCATCAGGCTCCGCACGCACTTCATGTATCCCGCACGCCAAAAGGTCGCTAAGCGGTAGGTGCGAGTTGGACGCAAGGAGGGTGAGATGCTGTTCCTCGATCGAATCCAGGCGGGCCGGCTGCTGGCAGATCGGCTCTCGCAATATGCCAATGATAAGGGTCTTCTTGTTTGCGCCCTGCCGCGCGGCGGGGTTCTTGTTGGCTTTCCGGTAGCCGAGGCGTTGAATGCGCCTCTCGATGTAGTGATCGTTCGCAAGCTGGGCGTGCCCGGCCAGCAGGAGTTCGCGATGGGGGCAATCGCAACGGGCGGCATCTGCATTCTCTCGCAAGAGGTGATTGAAGGTCTTGGAATCTCAAACCGTGCCGTGGAGGCGGTCATTGCGCGCGAACAGCGGGAGCTAACGCGGCGCGAAGTGCTTTACCGCGGGTATGCTCCCGCCCCACAGATTCGCGGACGTACGGTCATCTTGGTGGACGATGGCATCGCAACTGGGGCAACCATGCGGGCTGCCGCTGCGGTCGTGCGGCAACAACAGCCCAAGCGGTTTGTGATTGCAGTTCCGGTGGCCTCCCCCTCGAGCTGCGCAGAATTAGTGGCGCAAACAGATGAGATTGTCTGTCTAGCGCAGCCTGAGTCGTTTCTCGCAATCGGCCAGTTCTATGAAGACTTCCATCAGGTTTCTGACGAGGAGGTACGAGACCTATTGCAGCGTGCCGCTAGACGAATCGCCCCCCGCGGCGCATCCACAGTCGCGTGAGGTACTGGCTTTCGGCGACGACGAGTAAAGCAGAGGCGCGGGGCGATAGTGGAGGTGCAGCGATGGAGGACATTTCCCGTTCAACAAAAGACGAAGAAAACAGCAAGCGTGAGAGCGGTGTTCCTGGAGGCGGTAAAGGACGAAAGGACGAGGTTGGCCGCTCGGGCGTGTATCCGATGTCGGGTCCTCACCCAGCAGGAAACGTGGAGATGAAACAGCAAGCCGCTTGGGGGCAGAGCGAGCGCGGTGCGACGGGCTATAAGGATCACGGCGGCTCCGAATTGACCTGGGAAGGTGGCCAGCTACTAGGCGGATTGAATACCGGACCGGGCGGTGAGCCGCAATCCACGCCTGAGGAAATTCAAGGGGATTACGATATTCCTCACGACGAGTGGCTCTCGTTTCTGGATAGCTTCAGCCGCCAACACCTGAACTGGCTTGCGACGATTGAAGTCGTGAGTGCTGCAGGCAGACAGGCCATAGTCGAAGATCGCCGATTGCAGGGAATCAGCATCGACCATGGCGATAGGCCGGAGCACGCCTATATCCAGATGGGGGAGACGATGAAGGAACTAGTGACTCACATAATAGACGCTCCCACGAATATCAGGTTCAAACAATCTTCGACCGGGGAACACCAAGGTGTAGAGATCGCCTCCACCGATGGAACTACTACGATCCTACGTTTCCGGTCAATGATGCGACCCGAAATGTTGGACAACATAGTGGCATAGCGGATGAACTCCTCCATGCTTGAGCGCGAAACGTCGAAGTCAAACGGACGCTAATGTCGCGAGTGCCTCTCACAACGGGGGAGTGAGAATTGCAGGACATCAGGTCGCCACTTCTCGCGGGGATACAATGACCTAGATGAGTGAAGACGACGCAGGAAAAGAACACACGTTGCCTCCCGCAGTGGTGACGATCGGCCTGAAGAGGCAGTTTGCCTCTGTAACGGCCGTAGAGGACTTGGACCTTTCCGTATCCCACGGGTGCATCTTCGGTTTGCTGGGGCCGAATGGTGCAGGTAAAACTACCACCATTAAGATGCTGACGACCATGCTCGTGCCCAGCGCTGGAACGGCGCAAGTGGCTGGCTTTGACGTCGTCCAACATCCAGTGCAGGTAAGAAGGGTCATCGGATATGTCTCGCAGATGCTCTCTGCAGATGGCGCACTCACGGGGTATGAAAACCTGCTGCTATTCGCGAGAATCTACGGTATCCCGCAGCATGAGCGAAAGGTGCGAATTCTCGAGGCTCTGGACTTCATGGGATTGAATGAAGCGGGACCGCTTCTAGTGCGGAACTATTCCGGCGGCATGATTAGGCGCTTGGAAATTGCGCAATCCATGTTGCACCGTCCCCAGGTGCTGTTTCTGGATGAACCTACCGTAGGATTAGACCCGGTCGCTCGCCATACGGTCTGGCGACACCTCCGGGATCTGCGGGACCGCTTTGGCACCACCATCCTGATGACCACCCATGATATGGAGGAAGCTGAACGTCTTTGTGAGCTGATCGCGATCATGCATCGTGGTCATGTGGTGGCAAGTGGTTCGCCTGAATCATTGAAGGCCCAAGTCAGCATTGAGGCAGACTTGAATGATGTGTTTGTACATTTTGCAGGAGGCTTGGTTGACGATGGTGGAGGGTATCGAGAAAGCTCCCAAATCCGGCGAACAGCACGTCGTTTGGGATAAGCCCGTTACTGAATTTCCTGCGAGATACATTCGCGCTCGCCGATGTCGAGTTGCGGAAGCTACGCCGCGACCCGGCCGAACTGTTTACACGGGCCATCCAGCCAGCCTTGTGGCTGTTGATCTTTGGGCAGGTCTTTGGCCGGCTCAAATCCATTCCGACCGGTTCCCTCGATTACCTGACCTTCCTGGTGCCAGGCATTCTTGCTCAGAGCGTGTTATTCATTGCCATCTTTTATGGGATCAGCGTGATATGGGAAAGGGATCTCGGGATCCTTCAAAAACTGCTGGTGAGTCCTGCGCCGCGGGCGGCCCTGGTTCTCGGCAAGGCTCTTTCTGCAGGCGTTAGAGGATTGGCGCAGGGAATCATCATCTATGCCTTAGCATTCGTGCTTCATATCCATCTGAGCTTTTCAGTCTGGCACATTGCGGGTGTCGTCT
Organism: uncultured Acidobacteriota bacterium; assembly: GCA_963738165.1. Taxonomy (GTDB): domain Bacteria; phylum Acidobacteriota; class Terriglobia; order Terriglobales; family Acidobacteriaceae; genus TOLSYN. Next base: position 23,855 of record CAVTVE010000001.1, on the reverse strand, counting down.
TCTTCATCATCCTTGGATCAGGCCTGTTTTCGACCTTTTCCTTGGCCGTTGCCTGCCTGGTAAAAACTCGCGAACGCTTTATGGGCATCGGGCAGGTATTGACGATGCCTCTTTTCTTTGCCAGTAACGCGATTTATCCGATTGCCAGCATGCCAGGCTGGGTGCGGGCAGTTGCCAAGGTCAATCCCCTCAGCTATCAGGTCGACGCGCTACGTTCGCTAATGGTGCAAGGAGGCCAGACAGTCTTCGGAATTGGGCTGGACGCCACAATTCTCCTGCTCTTTTTCACAGTCCTAGTTCTGGTAACCGCCCAGCTCTATCCGAATGTCGTCAGTTAAGTCAGTGCCCCCGCAGCCTGGGTGTGCTTTGATGCCACATGCTCACCGACAGGAGGAACGCCGCCTGCTTGACAAACGCCTGCTCGCTACGGGCAAGCTTCTACGTGGCACAGAAAACGGCGCATCCTTCGTTATGCGACGGAGATGGGCTCTTATGCGAATGCGGATTTTCACTGAGGAAGCAGTGACATTCGCAACCAAAACTGAGTTCCGCTCGCGCTGATGCGCTTTGCGATTATTTGGTAGTTACTCGCCGAACACGTAGCACCGACTCTGGTCTTTATGTTCGGCGAAACCGCGAGCTGGTGGGCGATGGCGTAGGGAGACATGCGGATCGGCGTTGGCTCCATCCGATTTGGACTCTCGCCCCACGCCCCACGCCCACGCTTAGCTACCCCTTTCAGGCAACCTAACATGCGTTGCGCAATTCAGACGAGCAGGGGTGCTTTGATATGCCACACACTCGCAGACGACAGGAGCAGCGGCTTCCCGGAAGCGGAGAGATTTTCGGCGTTCACATACCGGCGGGCAAGGTAGTGCTCGAAGGAGATTTCGGCATTCCTGGGGCGGCGCGTGGTGTGGTTCTCTTTGCGCATGGAAGCGGGAGCAGCCGTCACAGTCCGCGAAACCGTTACGTAGCGCAAGTTCTGAGCCAAGCCGGTCTTGCGACTCTGCTCTTCGACCTGTTGACCATAGATGAAGAATCAGTCGATATGAGAACGGCCCAGCTGCGATTTGACATTGAGTTATTGGCGCAACGGCTGCTCCGCGCCACTGATTGGGTAACACAGCAGCCGGAAGTCCAAGGAATAAAGATCGGCTACTTCGGCGCCAGTACCGGAGCGGCCGCCGCGCTGGTGGCCGCCGCCGAAGCTCCGCATCACCTCGGAGCTGTGGTTTCCCGCGGTGGACGGCCAGACCTGGCTGGGTCGGCTCTTCCCAGGGTTCAGGCGCCGACACTGCTCATCGTGGGTGGCGAGGATGCTCAGGTCATTGATCTGAACCGCCAGGCCATGGAGCGGCTTCGCTGCAACAAACGGCTCGAGATTGTTCCTGGCGCCACACACCTGTTTGAGGAACCGGGCGCCTTGGAGGAGGTGGCGAGGCTGGCACGCGCATGGTTTGAAGTGCATCTCGGAGAACGGCGGGAGAAACCTCACGTCGCATAATCGTACCATTGGCTTCATGGCAGCTCGGCATGACGGATCCTGTAGGCACGGGCGGAGGCCCAACTATGATCGAGATCAAGTCGGTTCGCATGGAATTTCCTTCTGATGCCAACATAGTCATTGGTCAGTCGCATTTCATCAAGACCGTGGAAGACTTATACGAGGCAATCACCACAACAGCGCCACAAGCCAAGTTCGGCTTGGCCTTCAATGAAAGTTCCGGAGCATGCTTGACCCGGTCCGATGGAAATGATCGAGAGCTGCAGGACACGGCCATACGCAATGCCCAGGCGCTCGCCTCGGGACATACGTTCGTACTCGTTCTTTCGGTTGCTTATCCCATCAATATTCTTAATGCGCTCCGCATGGTCCCGGAGGTATGTTCGATATTTTGTGCCACCGCCAACCCAGTCGAAGTGATTGTGGCCCGGACTGAGCAAGGCCAAGGAGTGCTTGGTGTGATCGACGGCGCGTCGCCCAAAGGCGTCGAAGCCCAGAGCGATATAACCTGGCGGCACGATCTCCTGCGTACGATAGGCTACAAGCGCTAGCGATAGAATCGCACGGCTAGGACCTGTCCTGCTAACTCTCCCGGGTCCCGCTTAGACTGCCGCGCTGGCCTACGTTGAGTCCGCCCTTGACACCTTTTCGTGCAACGGGGAGGCTCAGCAGGAAAAGGCCAACACCTAACAAAACGATGCTTGGCCCCGGAGGGAACCGGAAGGCGTCGGCGATCCACACTCCAGCTACGGAAATCGCGCCGCCCAGCAGGGAAGACGCAATCACATATAGCCGCATTCCACGGGTGAGGTTCTTTGCAATGGAGGCAGGAATGATGGTCAGCGCGCCCATTAACAAACTTCCGACCAGTTTGATCCCGAGGGCCACGATCATAGCGAAAATCAATAGCAGAGCGAGATCGTATCCCCGGCCCGACCCGTGTACCTTGGCCAGGTCCGGGGAAACAATCATGAACAGAAAGTGCTTTGTCAGAATGAAACATAGTATGGAGAGTACCGTTGCCGCGGATAGGATCAAAAGCAGGAAGCGTAATGAGAGCACCGGGAAGGCTCCGAACAGCGACTCGATAATTTCGGTATCCGGCATGATCAGAATGCCAACGGCCAAACTGGCCGTAAACAGGAGGCCAACGATTGCATCCGGCGGAACAGAACTCCTCCCTTCGAGCCAGAAGATCAAGAAGGCGGCTGCTGTTAAGAAGACAATCACCCCATAGAACGGATCGAGTCTGTACACAAGCGCTAGAGCGATGCCAGGCAGCGCCACGTGCGAAAGTGCATCGCCAACTAGCGCCATTCGCCTAAGAAGGATAAACGGTCCGACGCTACCGGATGCGATTCCGACGAGCAGAGCGATCCAGTATGGCGCGTGATAGGGCGCGTGCATAATCAGTGCCCCAGGTCGTGCTCGTGACGATAGTAGCCGGTTTCTCCGTAGAGGGTCGCAAGCGCTGTTGGATTCAAGGCTTGGATGGGCGTGCCCTGGCAGACAACGCTCTTGTTGAGACACAGGACTTGCTGCGCGTAATGGTAGACCACACTTAGATCATGTGAGATCAGCAAGAGGGCCGTACCACGTTCGATCTGAACCCGGTGAAGGAGGGCATAGATGGTGTCTTCGAAACCGGCGTCCACGCCTGCCGTTGGCTCGTCGAGCAGAAGCACGTCAGGGTGCGGCAGCATGGCCCAGGCGATCAACAGTCGTTGTGTCTCTCCGCCGGACAATTGCCCGAGGTTCTTCTGCAATATGCTCCGGTCGAGCCCCATCAAGGTAAGCTCGTGGTCCAAATGACTGATGAATGCCGCGGTCGGTCGCCAGAAGTTTGCCGACTGCAGCAGAAAGAACTCCGTCGCCGTGATCGGAGCGGAACGCTCGATTGAGAACCTCTGCGGCACGTAGCCGATTTTGATACCCGGTCGCCAGCTGACACTTCCGGTACAGGGGAGGAGTCCCAGTAATGCGCGAAACAAGACGGTTTTGCCAGCGCCATTAGGTCCGATCACTGCGACGGCCTCGCCTTGCCTCATGGAGAAGGAGACGTTGCGAAGGATCTGCACATGATCCAGCGTTAAGGAGACGTCCTTTACCGTGAGAATGGTTTCATTGGCCATAGGAGCTACACCGGACCTGCGCCATCATAACGCTATGTTGCTAAAAGTCACAGCAAACTTGACGCGGCTAAATTAAACCACCACGCGTACAACCGTGTTGCGGGTTGTTGCAACCAACAACATTAACGGCAGACGTGGCGCGAGACAATGGTCTGCAATTCCCGAAAAATTCGAATTTAAAGTGCAAAGATTATTTCTCCAGAGACTGTCTCCCGTCCTTCTGGCGCTACTGGTGGTCACATTTTTCGCCACTCGTAGCGCCGTTGCATCCGTTCCAACAGAGCATGAACACCGTCTCCGGCTTTACCACACGCATACTGCTGAATGGATTGACATTGTTTATCGCAAAGGAGATACGTATCTTCCCGACGCGATTGCTCAACTTGATCGGTTTCTTCGCGACCACCGCACCGGGGAGATTCACCACTTTGATCCGAAGTTATTCGACTTATTAGAAGATTTGACCACTGCTTTGGGTCGGCCTGGTGCAGAGATCGACGTGATCTGCGGCTACCGAACGCCTTGGAGTAATGCATATCTTCGACAACATTCATCTGGTGTTGCCAAGAACAGTCTGCACATGCAAGCGATGGCCATCGATATCCGCGTACCCGGAGTAAGAACCTCCGACTTGCGAAACGCCGCACTTCTGCTTCATCGGGGCGGTGTCGGATACTACCCACGCTCACAGTTCGTTCATGTTGACGTAGGCCGACCCCGGTGGTGGTAGGCGATTCATTTGGGGTACGGATAACCTTTGGTCAGCATCCGCTCCAGCTCAGTATCGTAGCCGTAGATGTCATCGTAGAAATGCACTTCGCCATTGGATGAGGCGATCGCGGTGCCGTACACGATGAGAACGGGAATGGGCTTATCCAGGTCAACCCGAACGGTTTGCGTTCCATTCATTGCGGCCCGAACGCGATCGATGTTCCAGCCAGGTTTGGCGCGCAAGACCCACACAGCCAACTCCTCTGCATGCTCAACCCGGATACATCCATGGCTGAAATCGCGCCTAGGCTTTAAAAAAAGCTCCTGAGTGGGGGTGCTGTGCAGATAGACGTCCTGTTCATTTGGAAAGACGAACTTCACTAGGCCCAAGGCATTATCGGGGCCAGGTCTCTGCCGGATGCGAAGCTGTCCTGATCGCAGCTGTTGGACTACATTCCCATCGATTTCGCTTTCTCTGATGACTCGCCCATTACCGGCAACAATCTCATAGTCATGTTCGCTCAGGTAACGGCGGTCCCGTTCGATGTGCGGCAGCAACTCGGCACGAGTAATGCTGTTCGGCACGTCCCAGTACGGCCGGAAGATTACATATTGCATAGCCTTTTCAAACACAGGGGTATGATGCCGATATGCCTTGCCGACCACAACGTTAGTCACCAAAGCCGATTTGTATTGCTCGTCTAAAGCGTGAAGCTTGAACTCCGGGATGTTCACCACAATGGGAGGCTGAGAATATTGGCGAGGAATCCAGCGCCAACGCTCAAGTGCGAGTTGGAGCTGTCGCACACGCTGGCTTAGCGGAACATTGAGTTCTGATATGGTTTGTTGCGTAATCCAGCCATTGTCTTCAAGACCGTGCCGACTTTGAAATCGCTTGACCGCATCTACCAGGCTTCCCTGATAGATAGGCAGATCGGGAATCGTCGCTTCATCGGGCACATCACCACGTTCCCTGAGCAGGCGCGTCAATCTTGGCACATCTGTATAGGTATCTCCCGGCTTGATGGGATTCTGGATCGCGGCCATTGTTTCCCCATCATGCTCGCGAGCGAGCATGATGTACGTCTGCAGCGCCCTTTGTGTACGGCGGTATGCTTCGAATGGCGCATCCAATTCCTGGAGCACGGAGCTGACGTCCGGTGCCTCCGCAACTCGAGACAAAAACTCGGCCAGATCACACCTGTTTTGTTCAACGTCAAAACCGAAGCCAACGTGGCGAGGATTGATTCGTCCGCGGCTCAAGTCTGAGGCGTAACGAATCGCAGAAACGGTGAGTGCCACGTCGAAGGTGATCCTGTCGCTCTCCCGCGTGGATATCGGCTGCTGTAAGTTGGTTATACGATTTGTCCAGCGCGGCCCGTCATAATCTTCGGGCCGCAGTCCTTTGCTGTCGGCTTGTTGCAGGTTGGCGATCAGCGAAGAAGCCTGTGGGCTCATCCCGTTCCCTCTCACCCACCCCAGAGCGTACCCGTTCAGTTCATAGAATCTTCTTACGGAGGGGCGGTAGTCCGTGAAATCGGGCCAACGGAGGTCTCCAAGGCGACCTGTATCGATGATGGCGTGCAGAGCGGCCTCTCCTTGAACTGAGAGGCTCTGCTGCGGAACAATTATTGGCGTTGGAAAAGAAAAAAGGCGCTCCATAGTACTACTCTGGTCGCCGATCCCGGCACAACCTGCCAAAACAATGAGTGAAGCGCCAACTAGCCATTGCCAGAAACGACTCATCGGCTGCACCGGTCGAGAATCGTATCTTCTTTCTGTAACGGAGTCTGTGACGTGCATTACAGTCGCGTGCCACAGTAGAGGTTCGTGGCTCTAACGCTGATGTCACAATGTATCTCTTCGATTCTCGACGATTTTCACCCAGCCTTGCTCGTCAACGCTACTTTCTTGGTCTTGACGCATTTCGGCAGTCGAATCTCAAGCACACCATCCTTGAGTTCTGCAGTCACTTTTTCCGGATCGATTTCCGCAGGGAGTCGATACTCACGAAAAAGTTCCTTCGAACTCCGTTCAGAGTGGACGGTTTTTTCCTTCTTACTTTCCGATGACTTCTCTTGTTTGCCGGTAATGAAAACGCGGTGAGGGTCCACTTTGAGTTCAATATCTTTTTCGGTAAGTCCCGGCACCTCAGCGCGCACGCTGATCGCATCGTCCGTTTCGGTGAGCTTCATTGGTACCGGCAACAGCAACTCGGATTCAGCCCGTTGCCAGTCTTCGAGATCGTGGCCAAAGCTAAACCCACTTTCCTTGAATATTTCGTAGGCGCGGCGGGCAATCGACTCGTGAAGCTCTTGCATGCGTGCAACAAACGGATCGCCCTCGACCAAATGGGAGATTGCAGGTACTTTCGCAAGTACTGTTCCCCCTAAGTGTTTCATGGTGCGTTTCTCCTTTCTTTATCGGCATCTCAAACAACGCTACCCCGCCCGCAGCCGAGCGGCGGTGATTGTTGTCACGGCAGAGTTGATTTCTTTTGCCTTATGCTGAGAATCCTGAGTTGCTGGTTAACATCCATCCACTCGCCGACTATCACAATCTGGTGTGACCGCTGCTACGGACTAACAGGCGGGGGAGTGGTAAGCCATGCTTAGGAGTTAATCCGCCAGGAGGCGCTCCATGTACACCTGCATCGCATCGTTCACCGTGCTCCCGGATACCTGCGAGCTGACCCGGGAGATCATCCATGAGGAAATCATTCCAGTACTGCGCAGGCAGCGCGGCTTAGTCGATCTCATGATTCTGCAGTCGAGCGACGAACCGAGCCAATTCCTTGTTATCACTTTCTGGGAGACCAGAGATCATGCTGAAGACCATCATCGCAACGTGTATTCGCAACTGATCGGGTTGTTGAAAGCGCACATGGATGGGGATGCCAATGTGCGTTTTTACAGCGTGGACACGTCCACAGTTCATCACATCGCGGCAGGTATGGTGGCCTGAATGAGCACCAATCTCAATTACGGTCATAAGCGTAATGACTACCGCAGCATCGAGGAACTTGTGAGGTTGGCACTGACAGAGCAGGACGAGGATGCTGCGTGGGGAGCCGTAACAACGCTGCGTTGCCGAGGGAGCCGGGAGGTTCTCGAAGCAGCCAAGCAACTATGTGCTAGCGACAGAGCGGACGAGCGTCAGCTTGGAGCAAACATCCTCGGCCAGCTTGGGATGCCGGAGAGGACTTTTCCGGATGAGTGTTTTGAAATACTCGCGGCAATGCTGAGCAAGGAAACTGACCCCAACGTTCTGGAGTGCATTGGGGTGGCATTCGGGCATTTGAAAGACCCCAGGGCCATCGAATTGCTCCTGCCTCTGAAACGCCATCGCAATTCCGATGTGCGTTTTGGTGTTGTATTGGGACTGACCGGCCACGACCGCCCGGATGCAATTGAAGCGCTGATCGAACTTTCGCGAGACAGTGAGGAGTTGGTGCGGAATTGGGCGACATTCGCGCTCGGCACGATGATTTCGTCGGACGCGCCAGAGATTCGCGAAGCATTGTTTGCTCGTATAACCGACCCACACGATGAAACCCGCGGGGAAGCGCTGGTTGGCCTGGCGCTGCGAAAAGACGAAGGAGTAATCGAGCCTCTCCTCTCGGAGTTGTCATCGGGCAATGCGGGACGTCTCACGCTAGAGGCGGCGGGGGCCATTCGTAACCCGAGGCTTTATCCCGCCCTGGTTGAGTTGAAACGCTGCTGCCCTGCTGATGCTTCTAATTTTTCACTGCTGGAAGACGCTTTGGCCAGTTGTGCGCCTCGCTAAGAGGTCGGAATCCGGGCTCGTTGATTCGTTCCGGAGGAAATCATGTCGCCACGCACAACCTTTCTTAGCAAGCTAATCGGAATCTATTGCATTCTCATGTCGCTCTCCATGATCGCGCACAGGCAAGCGACTGTGGAGACGATGACCGCACTCTTGCACAACCCTGCGTTGGGGTTCGTAATAGGTGTGATCGCGGTGGCCGCTGGATTAGCGATGGTTCTCGGGCACAATATCTGGTCAGGCGGTGGGCTTCCCGTCACCGTCACCCTCATCGGCTGGTTGTCGCTGATTAAAGGCGTGCTCTTATTGTTTCTATCGCGGGAGGCGGCGTCGGGCCTCTTTCTTGCGGGGTTTCACAACGAACGGTCGTTTGAGTTGTATGCCGCCATCACGCTCGTTCTCGGCGTCTACTTGACCTTTGGAGGGTTTAAGTCAACGGCACGTTCTGCAGAGATGAAGGATCGAGGAGCAAGCCATGCTACCCGAGCCAAAAGTAATTCCGTCGCCCACGGAAGATAAGCGCTGGGAAATCGTCGACAGCATGATGCGGCGTCATGGGCATCGACCCGGCGCTCTGATAGAGGTGCTGCATACGGTTCAGGAAATCTTCGGGTTCCTAAGCGTTGAAGGACTGAAATACGTAGCAGCCTCATTGCGGATGCCATTGAGCAAGGTGTACGGAGTCGCCAGCTTCTACCACTTCTTCAATCTTAAGCCGCCGGGAAAACATACCTGCCTGGTCTGCACCGGCACGGCTTGCTACATCAAGGGTGCGCCTGCAACGCTCCATGCAGTGCAGGAATCCGCCGGAATCTTGCAGGGTGAAACCACAGCGGACGGAAGGCTGTCGTTGCTCACCGCGCGTTGCCTCGGCTTATGCGGTCGGTTCGCTCCTGTTGTGGTACTTGACGAACAAGTGGCCGGCAGCGACACGGACTCGATCAATAAGCGCGTCCGCACCTGCCTGGGGGGAGAATGCGAATCTCTCGCCGGAGAGGAGCACGAATGAATCAGGAGGCCTTGGCAGAGATCGCGGCTCAAACCAAGCAAAACAACAATCGCTACGATCACGTCGTGAAGGTGTGCCTTGCCGCCGGCTGTCTTGCGGCCAACTCCGGCGAGGTAAAGACGCAACTGGAAAGCGAACTCAAACATCGCGGACTTGAGAGCTGCTGCAAGATCAAAGGCGTCGGTTGCATGGGATTGTGCGCCGCAGGGCCTCTGGTCTCGGCCGATGGAAATGAAAAGATGTATCAGTCGGTAACGCCCGATGACGCCGCGGCGATTATCGATAACATCGTGGAGAACAAGCCGGCTCCTTCCGCCATCGTAATCGACAGCAAGATCGACTTTTTTACCGCGCAGAAGAAAATCGTGCTGGAGAACTCCGGCGAGATCGATCCCGAATACATTGAGGACTATATCGCTAACGATGGCTACAAAGCGCTGCTCCACGTTCTCACCCAGCTAAAGCCAACCCAGGTCATCCAGCTGGTCGCCACCAGCGGCCTACGTGGACGTGGCGGAGCCGGCTACCCGACCGGGCTGAAGTGGACCACCGTGGCGAAGGCCGATGGCGACCGCAAGTTCGTGATCTGCAACGCCGATGAAGGCGATCCTGGCGCGTTCATGGATCGCAGCGTGATGGAGAGCGATCCGCACCGCGTGCTGGAGGGCATGGCTATTGCCGGTTATGCCGTGGGTGCCAACAAGGGCTTCATCTACTGCCGGGCCGAGTACCCGCTTGCGATCGAGCGGCTGCGAATTGCCATTTGCCAAGCGGAGAACAACGGGCTGCTCGGCATGAATATCGGCGACACCCATTTCGATTTTAAGGTTGAGGTCAGACTGGGGGCTGGGGCATACGTGTGCGGCGAGGAGACAGCTCTCATTGCCTCCATCGAGGGCGGTCGTGGCACGCCGCGGCCGCGGCCTCCATATCCGGCGCAGCAAGGCCTGTGGGGTGCGCCCACGCTGATCAACAATGTGGAAACCTTTGCCAACATCGCACCTATTATCCGGCGCGGCGGCGAGTGGTTCGCCTCCATCGGCACTGGGAAGAGCAAGGGAACCAAGGTCTTTGCTCTCGCCGGGCAGGTCAAGAATGCGGGCCTGATCGAAGTTCCCATGGGCATGACGCTGCGCGAAATCATCTTCAAACTCGGCGGCGGAATCCCGGAAGGCCGCCGCTTCAAGGCCGTGCAGCCGGGCGGGCCTGCTGGCGGCTGCATTCCAGAGCAGTATCTCGACACTCCAGTGGACTATGAGTCGTTGGTCGGCATCGGCTCCATCATGGGCGCAGGCGGTCTGATCGTTATGGACGAAAGCTCCTGCATGGTCGATATTGCCCGCTTCTTCATGGATTTCTGTATGTCCGAATCGTGCGGCAAGTGCGTGCCCTGTCGAGTCGGCACAGCCCAGATGCATAGCATTTTAGAGCGCATTACCCAAGGCAAGGCTGAGCCGCAGGACCTGGAACTGCTGAAGCGGCTGACCGGCATGGTCAAGGCGACCAGCCTGTGTGGGCTGGGGCAGAGCGCGCCCAATCCCACGTTGACCACCCTGCGCTATTTTATGAACGAATATCGCGCTCACATCGAGGAGGGGCGTTGTCCGGCGGGCGTTTGTCATCCGGTCAAGCAGGGAGCGGGGTTGAGCGCATGAAGACCGTCGGAGTTGAGATCTACACGCTTGTTCTTGATGATCGCGAGTGCGCCGGCCGCGCCGACCAGACGATTCTCGAAGTGGCCGAGGAAAACGGCATTTTCATCCCGACCCTCTGCCGGCTTCCGGGACTCAGCAACATCGGTGCCTGTCGTCTGTGCCTGGTCGAGATCAAAGGCAATAACAAGTTGGTGCCTGCCTGCGTCACCAAGGTGCAGGAGGGCATGGTGATCACGTTGAACTCCAAGCGGCTTGCCGAGTACCGCAAGCTTACCCTGGAGATGCTCTTCAGCGAACGCAACCATATCTGTTCGGTCTGCGTCACCAACGGCCACTGTGATTTGCAATCGCTGGCGCAGACGCTCGGCGTAGACCACATCACCATGCCATACCTTCATCCGCACCTGCCGGTTGACGCCTCGCACCCACGCTTTCTGGCCGACCATAACCGCTGCATCCTGTGTACGCGCTGCGTGCGCGTTTGCCAGGAGGTGGAAGGCGCGCATACTTGGGACGTGATGGGGCGCGGCACCAAGGCTCGAGTGATCACCGATCTGAATGCGCCCTGGGGCGAGAGCGAAAGTTGCACTGGCTGCGGCAAGTGCGTGCATGTTTGTCCCACTGGCGCGCTAAGCGAGAAGGGACAAGCCGCCGGCGAGATGGCGAAGCGTCGCATGTTCCTGCCTTACTTGAGCATGATGCGGGGGGTGGAAAATGACTAAGGCACGAGTCGCAACAGTTTGGCTGGATGGGTGTTCGGGTTGCCACATGTCTCTGCTGGACATGGACGAGAGCCTGATCCTGCTGGAGGAAAAGATCGAGCTGGTTTACAGCCCTTTTGTGGACGCAAAGCAATTTCCGGAAAACGTGGACGTTGCGCTGGTGGAAGGCGCGATCGGCACCGAAGAAGATCTGCACAAGATTCACCTGATCCGCAAGAATTCCAAGATCCTGGTATCGCTTGGCGACTGCGCAGTAACCGGCAACGTTCCTTCCATGCGCAACGTGTTTCCGCTGGAGAAGGTACTGGAACGGGTGTACGTCGAGAATGCGACGATCAACAAGCAGGTGCCAAACAGGGTAGTGCCAAAGCTGCTGGAGCGTGTGATGCCATTGCATGAGGTTGTGCCCGTGGACGTCTTTCTGCCGGGCTGCCCGCCTTCGGCTGACAACATCTTTTTCGCCATCACCGAACTGCTGGAAGGGCGCATGCCGGAGTTGAATTCGACCACGCGCTTTGGAGCCTAGGAAACTTATGGCCACGATCACAATCGATCCCGTAACCCGCATTGAGGGCCATGCCAAAATCACGCTGCAGTTGGACGAGCGGGGCGAAGTACAAGACGCGCGCTTCCATGTGACCCAGTTACGCGGCTTTGAAAAGCTCTGCGAAGGACGTCCCTTCACCGAGATGCCGGCGTTGATGGCACGGATCTGCGGAATTTGCCCGACCAGCCATTTGCTGGCCTCCTGCAAGGCGTGTGATGACATTATGGCCGTGCGCATTCCGCATACGGCTGAACAACTGCGCCGCATTCTGAACCTTGCGCAGATCATTCAATCCCACGCCCTCAGCTTTTTCTATCTTTCCTCGCCGGATTTTTTGCTGGGGATGGACGCTGATCCGGAGGAGAGCAACATCATGGGGGTGATACGCAAGTATCCGGCGATGGCGCGCGACGGCATCAAACTGCGCCAGTTCGGTCAGCGCGTGGTGGAAATGCTGGGTGGAAAGCGCATTCATCCCGAATGGATCGTCCCCGGCGGGGTAAGCCATCCCCTGCAGGCGGATCAGCGCGAGCTGATTCTGAGTGAAATCCCCGAGGCGATCCGGATCACTCGCAGCGCGTTGCGCTGGTTCAAGGGACAGATTGAGAACTTTCGCGCCGAGGTGCGCTCGTTCGCCAATTTCCCATCGCTGTTCCTGGCGATGGCAAACGATTCCAATGAGCTTTCGTTTTATGGTGGGTGGCTGCGCTTTGTCGATGCCAACCTGGATGTCGTGGCCGACCACATCACCGGCACCGGCTATATGGCCTACATTGGCGAATCATGCAGTGACGATTCCTACCTGAAATCCGCTTACTTCAAGCCAGCCGGGCCGACCGACGGACTCTACCGGGTGGGCCCGCTGGCACGGCTCAATATGTGCAAGTCAGCGGGCACTACGCAGGCCGATGAAGAACTTGCGGAGTTCCGCGAGTTAGAGCGGCATCCGGTGCTCAGCTCGTTCTATTACCATTACGCACGACTGATCGAAATCCTGTTCTCTATTGAGAGCATGCAGACTCTACTCAACAAGCCCGGGATTCTGGGTAAGAATGTGCGGGCCCACGCCGCGCCCAATGAATTCGAGGGCGTGGGCATTCTGGAAGCACCCCGAGGAACATTGATTCACCATTACCGCATCGACCAAAACGGGCTCATCAAGTCGGCAAACCTGGTGATCGCAACCGGGCACAATAATCTCGCGATCAATCGCGGAGTGCTCCAAGTGGCGCGCCAATTCGTGAAAGGCAACCAACTGCAGCCGGGCATATTGAATCGGGTGGAAGCCTTGGTGCGCGCCTTCGATCCCTGCCTGAGCTGCTCATCCCATGCCTTTGGCACCACGCCGCTGGATATCCGGATGCTCGCCGCCGATGGCAAAGTGGTGGATCGGCTGCGCACGTAACGCTCGATGCTTCGCGTGCTGCTCGTCGGACATGGAAACATTCTCGCGCGGCGATGACGCTCTCGGGCTTATGGCGATCGAACGACTGCGGTGAAGCTTCCGAATGCATTTTGGGTTGCCACGCCGGCTTATCGTGGGCTGGATTCTTTTGCGAACACCGTTTATCCGCGCTCTTAGTCGTTGGGTGCGGATCAAGTACTCTCGCGTGCAACGCATGATTTAGACGAGGATCAGGGGGTAAGAAACATTCGTCGCCCAGCAAAAATCTTTGGCGCGAGCTACTGTGCAGATTGCGCCTGTTCCGTTGCCGAACTGAGATGAACCTCCTTACTCGGAGCGCAAAGCTTCGATGGGATCAAGATATGCCGCCTTTCGCGCAGGGTAGTATCCAAAACCGATTCCTACCAACGCGGAAAATAGGACCGCCACTACGACTGAACCCGCACTGACAACTGTGTTCCAACTTGCCAAACGTGAAATGACAATGGACGCGGCGATGCCAAGGGTAATTCCGGGACATCCTCCGGCAATCGACAGCGCTACGGCTTCCACCAGGAACTGGGTAAGAATGTCGCGAGTTTTCGCGCCGACGGCTTGCCGAAGCCCAATCTCTCGCGTCCGCTCCCGAACAGAAACCAGCATGATATTCATGATCCCGATGCCGCCCACGATTAGTGAAACCGAGGCCACGGCCGCGAGCATGACGGACATGATATGTGAAGAAGCCTCTTAAGCTTTCCCGCTGCAAGTACATAAACCTGCTGCTTGTCTGCTTGTACCGCCGGTAGGCCAGTCCTTTTCAGCACAGCCGCGGAAGGCCGGAAGCGCAAGACGGAGTCTCGTACTTTTAGTGTGTTATCCAGCTTTGCCGCTAGGATCGTAGCGTTGGCGGTCATGCCGGGGAACAAGTTGAGTTCAGAGTTATCCACCGTGGTCACCACATCGTAGGTGACCACGTTCTGGGTAATAATGGGAGCCTTGCGTATGTCGGCGACCACACCGGTAAATTTGGTATCAGGATAAGAATCAACGATGAATGTCGCCTTTTGACCTCTTGGCGACATTACCCACATCCGATTCGTCCGCGTTCGTGTCTACCTGCATTTTGGTCAGATCCTGCGCGATCTCAAAGATCGTTGGCGGGTTGAGCGTTGACGCTACGGTTTGGCCGACATCCATGCGGCGCGCAATGACAGTGCCGTCAACCGGCGCCATAATTCGCGTGTGGTCAAGATTAATCTGCGCCTGTTGCAGCGCTGCTTGCGCCTCATGCTCCTGCGCCTGCGCAGTTGCCAATTGGCTCCGAGCTACTTGAACGGATGGAGTCACTGTAGCGGCCGTCGGAGACACTGTAACGGCTATAGACGAACAGGGATATTCAGGTTGAATGAGCTTATCGCATTTCTGCGGAGAATTTCCGGACTTCGCCTTGCTTCGCGTTTCCGACTTCGCCGGACAAGGAGAACCCGAGGCGACGGTCTGAGACTCCTGCGCTCTGGACATGACGACAATCGGTCCTCCGCAAACCAGGAGCAGCAAAATGCACGAGAGCAGAACAGCCTTACTGGATCGGTGCATCGCTTTCACCTCGATACCACCATGGACTGGAGCCCGGAGCAATACCGTCCGGGATTGCTTCGCAGAACGTTCCTCGAATGTGAACCGCAGGCGAAGATTGCGTTGCTCCAGTTATTCGGGAAACACAACGGGTGCCCAGTGGAAAAGCTGCTTGGTACGTCGCGCATAAAGGAACATCTCGCGTCGCAGACTTGGCACCTTTCAAGACTCGGATTGACTCGCCTGGAAAAGGGGAATCCCAAAGCAACGTCGAGATCCAGTCGAATGTAACCCTTTTAGGTGGGCACAATTTTAGGCACAACGCAGAAACGCCCGCTAGGCGGGCATTTTCGGCTAACACTGTAACTTATTCTGGTGAAGTGGTTTAGATGGTGAGCGCGGTAGGAATCGAACCTACAACCTACTGATTAAGAGGCAGCCTGGATGCTTGACTGCGCCAAATGCAAGTGCAACAAACGGCGGTGTTTAAAATCAAATCTGTGCGCACGGAGGGTTTGACTGCAGCGTTGGTTCTGTAGGGCCATGTTGAGCACCAGCCGACTGCGTTGGTCAAAAGTTGGTCAAAGTCAACCTGAGGCCCGACGGAGTTTTCCGGTCCCAAGATAACTTCCGAGTAGGCGACCAGAACGAAGCCGCTGGCGCGGCGGACGCTACCGCGTGCGTGTCCCGTGAGTTTTCATACTGGTGTAGGGTGTGGGTCACAGGAGGTGCATGTGACCCATTTACGCAAGATCATGCTGGAGGAACTCCAGCGCCGCAACTACGCCGAGACTACGATCCGCCACTACCTGCGTTGGGTGGAAGATTTTGCCCGCTTCTTCGGCAAGCCGCCAGACCGGCTTGGTCTGGAGCATCTTCGCACCTACCAGGCCTACCTGCTACAGACACGCAAGCTGGATCCTGCCACGGTTGAGAACCATGTGGCAGCGCTGCGCTTCTTCTTCGTACGCACCTTGAAGCGACCCGAGTTCCGGGAGTATCTGCCCTATCCAAGAAGGCGACATCGACTTCCCGGCATCCTGAGCAAGGAGGAGGTGGCGCGGATCATCAACGCCAGCGGGAACCTGTTCCGGCGCACCCTGCTGATGGTTCTTTATGGCACAGGCATGCGCCGATCCGAAGTCGCCCGCTTGAAGCTCAGCGACATCGACAGTCAGCGCATGATCATTCGCGTGGTGCAGGGCAAGGGCGGCAAGGATCGCGATCTTCCCCTGAGCCCAGCGCTGCTGGAGACGCTGCGCGCCCACTGGCGCTGGCTCAAGCCGCAGACCTACCTGTTCCCCTCACGCACCCGCCACGACATTGAGCAACCCATCTCAGACAAGACCGTCTGGATAGCATGCACCCTCGCGGCTAAGCAGGCAGGCATTCGCAAACGGGTAACGCCGCACACGCTGCGCCACAGCTGGGCCACGCATCTGCTGGAAGCAGGGACCGACCTGCGCACGATCCAGCTCCTGCTCGGGCACGGCGATCTGGAGACAACGGCCAAGTATCTGCACTTGTCGCAACGACACCTGCAGCAGGTTTCCAACCCGCTGGAAGATCTCGCGCTCAACAGCGTCGATCAGAGTCGCCGTACGCTTCACCGTCCGCATCAGCCATGAGCCGGCCTGTCATGGAGGTGGCCGATATCCTCCGTGCACAGGGCGACCGGTTGCTGGAACGCTATCAGACCAGCTTCAGCTATCAACAGCTGAAGGCGTTCCGTGCTGTGTCCCGCTGTCGCACTGCCGCGCTCGGCGGCCACCTCGACGTGTGCCTGCGTTGCGGCTATCAAGCCGGCATCTCCTATAACTCCTGCCGCAATCGCAACTGCCCCAAGTGCCAGGCGCTGGCACGCCAGCGATGGCTTGAGGCGCGGCAACAGGAGTTACTGGACACCAGCTACTTTCACGTTGTCTTCACCGTGCCCCATGAGCTGAACGTCCTGGCCCTCACCAGCGCAGCAGTGTTCTACGATCTGTTGTTCTCGGCGACATCTCAGACGCTACTGGAAGTGGCGGCCAACCCGGTACATCTGGGGGCTAAAATCGGCTTCCACTCTATCCTTCACACATGGGGTCAGAACCTGCTGCTCCATCCGCACATCCACTGCGTCATCCCAGCCGGAGGACTCGCACCCGACCGCTCGCGCTGGATCGGTACACGTTATCGCTTCCTACTTCCCATCCCGATTCTGCGCAAGGTATTCCGAGGCAAGTTCATTGCCGGGCTACGGCGCCTCTATCGCAAAGGCTTGCTTAACTGCAGCGGCCCCGCCGCAGCTCTTCAGCAGCCGAAACAGTTTGCGCAACTGATGCGGACCGTTCATCGCCAGCACTGGGTGGTTTATGCCAAGCAGGCCATGGGAGGACCGCAGCAAGTGTTGCGCTACCTGGGGCGTTACACCCATCGCATCGCCATCTCCAACCACCGCCTGGTCGGCTTCGACGGCGAACGCGTTACCTTCCGCTGGAAAGACTATACCCATGGGAACAAGCAGCGTGTCATGACCTTGAACGCCATAGAGTTCCTGCGCCGATTCTTCCTCCACGTTCTTCCCCGAGGCTTCGTGCGCATCCGCCACTTCGGCTTGCTCTCCAATCGCTTCCGCCGCCAGAGCATCCCCTTGGCAAGAACCCTGCTTGCGGCCCAATCGGATCATAAGCTCATCGAGCCACCGCGTAAGACTGCCACCGCGGTTACTCCGCTGTGGCACTGCCCAAAGTGCGGCGGAGCTATGGCCGTCTCGCGAAGACTCGACTCCATGGAGATCAACTCATCGTGAACCACTGCTACAACTCGTATCAGCGACTTGCTCCACGCACGCCTATGCACCCGTGTGACCGCATCGCTTCGAAGCCCGCCCGGATCCACTGTCGTGAACATCTGACAGCCACTCGTGAAAGCGCATCGCTTTGCCAGACGCGTCTTCCGATCAGTTTCCAGTCCTCAACGCCGAATCGAATAACCATCCTGCCAGCACCGAGGCCGATTCAAAACCCATAGCTCCCGGTGACTCACCGCGTCCACCGCGCCAGCGGCTTCCTTCTCGTCTCCTTATCGAAAACGCCTCGGGAGCAAACACATCTACACACAAGTCTGCCGCCGAGGCGTTTCCGATCAAGGCTAGCGACCACTCACCCGGAACCAAGGAATCCTAAGACGCCCAGCACTCCGCTGGTGATTTCAAGACACTGCAGCATTTCTTTTAAGGGGGCGATCACGACGGTGTAAGCCGCGGGCTGCCGGTGAGGTAGAGGATCTTCATGACCTCCATCACGGCCCGGCCCGCCAGCTATTTCTCGTCCGAGTCTTCCTTTACCTCCTCTTTCCATGCGTCCCAATCAAGGTCAAAGAGACTGGCCGCCGCAGGAACATCCTCGCCAGCCGCCAGATAATTGATGGGCTGGCCGAGTGCGAGTGCTTTCATCTGCAGCTTGGCATTGATTTGCAGGTAAACGCTGCGTCCAACAGCTTGGGGAATGCTGACGCCAACGATAACGGCGCCGTGGCCGCGGAGGAGCACCGCGGAATTTGCTCCCAGCACGCGGGCCAGCGCCTGCCCGAGCTCGTGATTATCCACCAGCATGCTTTTATTACCGGCAGCTCGAAAGTCCCGGATTTCAAAGACGGGCACACCCGAAGCTATAAAAGCGGTCATTTGATAGAGCGCCCGTAGCGGAACCTTGGTGACGCCAAACGGGATGAGATCAGGCGAGTAACAGTTGACGATTGCGTTTACATCCGGACGAGCACGATAAATCTCGCCGTGGATGAAGCGCTCTGCATAGGGCTCCCGTTTATCGTTTCCAACCGGATTATTGTCGAGGTCAAAAGTCATGATGTCCGATTCGGAAACCAACGCCGGGGCCATGGAGCGGCTGAGGAAGTACTGGTTTGGATTGCGAGGATTGCGCACGCTGACCTGGCCGTATCCATCCAGCACTTCTTTTTCGTCAAGGATTTGATTGGCGAGAACCAGGTCACTAACGACAGAGTTCTTGTCTGCTGCCGCACTGACAGCCGGAACCCCAAAACAAATGATTGAGATGAAAGAAAGCAGCATTGTCCACTTAGCGATCAACTGACGCTGCGGGTAGTCTGGAAGCATGAGACGCACCTCTCCACGAAAGGTTTGTAGCTGCTTACTTTTAAGTTGCAGTGACATTCTCTACGGTTGTCCGTTCACCTTCGCGTTCATCTTCTTGGAATAAATCTGCCATTCGCATTGTCGTCTTGAGTCCGAAAAAGAGTACTGCGGTTCCGCAGCAATTGCGACTGCTGAGAAATGTAAAGTTTTCGGCCCTGAGGTGGCATCTCGAGGTATGCTGGCCGGAATCATAGGCCCATGTTGCTGTCCGGAGTTGAATTCGTTGCTGTCCGAAGTTGATCCTCAAGGACTAAGGGATATCAATGAGCACGAGCGACCTACTCTCCACACTGAATGATCCCAATCCATACAAGAAGCACCAGCTATTAAGCTCGCACGCTCAGCCAGCGGTGCGAATGCATCATTTCTTCGAGCAGCGGTGCGACGCCACTCCCGGCGCGCTGGCCTTGATCTGCGGCGCCGAACACCTTACTTACGCAGCTCTCGAGGAACGTGCGAATCGACTGGCTCATTACCTGATATCCCGAGGTCTCCGGCCAGGCGACCGAGCCGGCATTTTGCTCGATCGGAGCGTAAGTCTTTATGTAGCATTGCTAGCGGTTTTAAAGAGCGGTGCGGCATTTGTTCCGATCGATCCCACTTTTCCCAAAGACCGCGTCGAATTTATTGTGGGCGACGCCAATCTGAAAGTCCTTCTCACAACCGCCGCTGTTCACGGCACCATGCGCCACTTGCCTTGCAGAGTAGTGGAACTTGACACGACAGCCGAAGTTCTGCAGTTTCCGAGCACGCGGCTTTGGAGCGCACCTGAAGTCGGCTCCACTGCGTACGTTATCTATACCTCCGGCACCACTGGCCGCCCCAAAGGTGTACAGATAAGTGATCGCAACATCTGCCACTTCCTCAGGGTTTGCACGCCGATTTACAGCGTCACGTCAAAGGACCGCGTCTACCAAGGCATGACGCTCGCCTTTGATTTTTCCATCGAGGAAATTTGGCCGACGTTCATCGCCGGAGGAACTCTGGTAGCCGGGCCGACCGACAGTCGCCGCTTCGGTCCTGGGCTGGCTGAATTCCTGATCGAGCATAAGATCACCGTTCTGTGCTGCGTTCCAACCCTGCTTGCCATGCTGGATGAGGAAATTCCAACGCTGCGAACGCTGATCGTTGGTGGCGAGGCAGTTCCCCATTGCCTGGTACGGCGATGGAGCCGGCCTGGACGCCGGATGCTGAATACGTATGGACCTACGGAGACGACCGTTACCGCCACCTACGCTGAGCTTTCCCCGGACAGGCCGGTCACGATCGGCATTCCGATGCCGGGTTATCACGTCCACGTGCTCGACGACACCCTGCGTCCTGTCGCTCCCGGCATGGCAGGCGAGATCTGTATCGGAGGGGCGGCAGTCGCAAAAGGTTATGTCAACCGTCCCGAATTGACGGTCGCAAAGTTTGTCGCGGATCCTTTTGCCACAAACGGAAACGGAGATCGTCTCTACCGAACAGGAGATCTCGGCCGCATCGCGCCAAATGGAGAGATCGAATGCCTGGGCCGGATCGACAGCCAGGTAAAAATCCGTGGTTACCGTATTGAGCTTGGCGAGATCGAGGCTGTGCTGCTCGAGGACCCCAATATCAATCAGGCGGTCGCCACGACTGTGGATCAGGATAACGGCACGCAAGAACTGGCCGCCTACCTCACGCTATGCGATACAGAAGCCCCCGACGCGGTCAGGCAACGATTGGCGACACGGTTGCGCAGTCGGCTACCGTCATATATGGTTCCGGCGTTCATCGAGATCATGGAATCGATGCCAACGTTGCCGAGCGGTAAAACGGACCGCCTCCAGTTGCCGTTGCCCACCTCGCCGCGCCTTAGCATGAAATCCGGAACTTATTTTGCGCCGAAAACCCATTTGGAAAAGGAAATCGCGACTGTATGGGAATCGGTCTTTCAGCAAGAGCGAATCTCAGTCGAAGCCGATTTCTTTACGGATCTCAGTGGGCATTCTCTGTGGGCTGCCCAGGTGATCTCCAAGTTAAGGAAGCAGCCCAAAATGAAGGGTCTGAGCGTCGCCGATCTGTATCGCAATCCAACCATCCGTGGTCTGGCGGCATACTCATCAACAAAGGTGACAGCCCGGAGGCCGAGCGACACTAGACCCCAACCGCAACCGATCCGGCATAGAAGCATGCGGGTATGGAGTTGTGGCGCTGCCCAATTCTTGTTGACGTATGCCTTGATGGCTGTGGCCGGTGCACCACTGGTCAGCTTGCGGGTGGCGGCGAACAGCGCTCGCCCATTCTTCTGGATGGCGATCTGCTGGGTAGTGCTGTTTGCAGCTCTGCCAATCGTCTTTCTTGTTCTCCCAATCGCGGCGAAATGGCCGTTGATCGGCCGTTACCGCGCCGGCACATATCCACTCTGGGGCTGGTACTATATTCGGCTCTGGTTGGTGGGTCATATCCTTGACTTGGCTCCCGTGGGATACCTCTTTCCGCCGCTTGTCCCGGTGTATGCCCGTCTGATGGGCGCACGAGTTGGCCGTGGCTGCCACATTGCAAACGCGGCACTGCATCACCCCGACTTGATCGAGATTGGCGACGACGTCAGTATTGGCTACGATGTTGATCTTCAGACCTATTTTGTCGAGGGCGGAAGAATCACTCTCGGTTCAGTTTCTATCGGCAGCGGTGCTTATATCGGCACGAACTCGGTGATCATGACCGGGGGACGAGTCGGCAGCAATGCCCGCGTTGCCGAACAGTCTCTGGTAACCCGCGGCCAAAGCATTCCGGACTGGGAGAGTTGGGGCGGATCGCCGGCTCGGCCAGCCGAACACAAAGACCCAATGCTCGCAGAGATCGAAGCCCGCCCGGCGGCTCCGTCCGCCTGGAAGTTCCAGCACTACATAGCATTTGCCGGCGGTTGCGTGCTGCTTGACTTGGTGGCAATGATCGCAACCGTGCCGGGGTTGCTACTGCTTCTCTATGCTGGTTTGAGAAGAGGGCCGCTCGCCGCACTGGCGGTAACTCCACTGGCGGGTCTGGCATACGTGCTCACCTCCTGCTTTGTAATCGCTTTTGCGAAACACCTGGTTATGCCGCGCATCAAGGCCGGTGTGTTCCCGCTCCGCTCAGGCTTTGGCGTACGCAAATGGCTGACTGACGCACTGATGGAGCTCAGCCTGGCGACTACCAATACGCTCTACGCAACTCTCTATGCACTGCCCTGGCTCCGCCTGCTTGGAGCCAAAGTTGGAGATCGCGCCGAGCTTTCCACCGTCTCGCGCATCGATCCGGATCTGCTGTCGCTGGGCGAAGAAAGTTTTGTCGGCGATATGGCTTCGATCGGCGCGGCCACGTTTCACAAGGGCTATATAGGATTTGGAGCGACAGAACTCGGCAGCCGGGCCTTCGTCGGCAATGCGGCAATCGTGCGCAGTAACACTAAGGTTGCCGACAACAGCTTGATCGGGGCGCACTCTGTTCCGCCAATGGTAGCCATCGGCGAAGGCACTTCCTGGCTAGGCTCGCCGGCAATTTTCCTTCCGCGGCGGCAGCTCTGGGAGGGTTTCGACGAGAGCGTAACCTATCGTCCGCCTGCCAGGCTGGTTGCCCTTCGTTTGGCAATTGAGTTCGTCCGCGTGACTTTACCGGCAACGCTTCACTCCGTAGCATTCGTGCTCATTGTGCTGGTCGCGTTACGGCTCACTCCTGCGGCGCTGGTGCTGATGCTCCCCGCAATCCTGCTGATCACCGGGGTGTGTGGGACGGTTCTGGTGGCCGCGATGAAGTGGCTGATGGTGGGCCGCTATCGGTCTCGTGTGGTGCCGGCCTGGTGTCATTTCGTCTGGCGCAGCGAGTTGATTACCGGTCTTTACGAGTCGGTGGCTGTGCCGTTATTGCTTGAAGGACTGACCGGCACGCCATTTCTAGCTCCGGCGCTGCGTATCTTCGGCGCGAAAATCGGCTGCCGTGTTTATATGGAAACCACGTATCTCACCGAGTTTGATCTGGTCGAAGTTGGAGATGATGCAGCAATCGGCCACAAGACGTCTTTGCAAACTCATCTGTTCGAAGACCGAATCATGAAAATGTCGACCGTGATCATCGGACGTAATTCCTCTGTATCGCCGCGATGCATCGTGCTCTATGATTCAGCGGTTGGCGAAGGCGCCAGCCTGGATGCCCTCTCATTGGTGATGAAGGGCGAGATGCTCCCACCTGGAACTCAGTGGTGCGGCATTCCTGCCCAATTGGTCGAGTCTTCCTCGGAAGTCTTTGCTCAGGAGGTAGCAGCTTAGATGAGACAAAAGAAAAATCAGACGCTACTACGTAAAGCCGCTCACGTATTTCTGGGGATGACACTGATCCTGTTGCTGCTCTGCGGGAACGCGCTAGCTCAGAAAGATGCCCCGGAACCGACCATCAATTCGTCGGATGATGGTGATGATGAGGCGGTCACCACCATGTTTGAGCATCCTGACGACAGCCGGTATTGGATATCGGGGTCGTTGAATGCTATCGCCCAGGGCCATGAAAGTTTTCATTCTCCTTACAGCGGGGCTAACAGCCTCCTGTCGAAGCCCGAGTTTGCGGCCTCTGGCGTGATGACCCTTTATACCGGCTATAAGCTCACGAATCATCTCCAATCCCTGGCCACGGTGGAGGAAGCGGTTGGACACGCCGTGAGTGACGGGGTTG